>JAOARX010000017.1 GCA_025210345.1 Pelagimonas sp.
CGCGATCTCATCAAACGGGTTCATCGACATCTTCACATTCGCGAGATCAACTCCGCTCCCGTCCGCCTTAACGCGAACCTTAACGTTATAGTCAATCACGCGCTTGACAGGTACCAATACCTTCATAACAGCGCTCTCCTTTAGATATTTATCGGGTGGGAACAGGGGTTTCGCCACGATAATCGTAGAACCCCCGGCCTGCCTTGCGTCCGACCCAACCTGCTTCGACGTATTTCACCAAAAGCGGGCAGGGGCGGTATTTCGTGTCTGCCAGTCCCTCATGCAGCACGTTCATGATGGATAGGCAAGTGTCCAGGCCGATGAAATCGCCCAGTTCCAGCGGCCCCATCGGATGGTTGGCCCCCAGTTTCATCGACGCATCAATGCTGGCCACATTGCCCACGCCCTCATAAAGCGCATAAGCGGCTTCGTTGATCATGGGGATCAGAATTCGATTCACGATGAAGGCCGGGTAATCCTCGGCGCTGGCGGCGGTTTTGCCCAGGCGATCGACCACGGTCTTGAGCGCGCCATAGGTTTCGTCGGACGTCGCAATGCCGCGGATCAGTTCGACCAGTTTCATCACCGGAACCGGGTTCATGAAGTGCAGACCCATAAAGCGCTCGGGCCGGTCGGTCTTGGCCGCGAGGCGGGTGATCGACAGGGACGAGGTATTGGTGGTCAACACCGTGTGCTCTGCCAAGGAAGGGGCGAGCCCTGCGAAAATCGCGTCCTTGATCGCTTCGCGTTCGGTTGCGGCTTCGATCACCAGATCACAGCCGCCCAATTCGCCCAGTTCGGTTGTGGTTGCGATGCGATCCAGCGCGGCGGCGCGCGTGGCTTCGTCGATGGCACCCTTTGACACCTGGCGGGCGGTGTTTTTTTCAATCTTGCCGCGCGCCGCCTGAAGGGCATCGGCCGAAATGTCATTCAGCCGAACCCGATAGCCTGCAAGGGCCAGAACATGGGCAATGCCGTTGCCCATCTGACCGGCCCCAATCACGCCCACACTCTGGAATTCCATGCCGTTACCCCGCGAATTCATAGGCGGTTTTGACCACCGTGTAGAACTCCGCCGCATAGCGACCCTGTTCGCGCGACCCGTGTGACGATCCTTTTCGCCCGCCAAAGGGCACGTGATAGTCGACGCCCGCGGTGGGCAGGTTGACCATCACCATCCCGGCCTTGGAGCGGCGTTTGAAGTCGCGTGCGTATTTCAGGCTGCTGGTGCAGATGCCCGACGACAGGCCAAATTCGGTGTCATTGGCGGTGGCGAGGGCTTCGTCATAATCGCCAACCTTGATGATCGAGGCGCAGGGGCCAAAGATCTCTTCGCGCGAAGACCGCATCTGGTTGGTGGCACCGACAAACATGGCGGGGGCCTGGAAATAGCCTTCGGTTTCAAGGTTCAGGCGCGCGCCGCCGATGACCTCGGCGCCCTCTTCGCGGGCGATGTCCACATAGGCCAGGTTGTTCGCCAGCTGTTTTTCCGAGACGACCGGGCCGATCTGTGTGGTGGCATCCAGCGGATTGCCGACGGTCAGGGCCTGCATCTCGGCGCTCAGGCGATCGACAAATGCGTCGTGAATGCCGTCTTGGACGATGATCCGGCTTGAAGCGGTGCAGCGCTGGCCGGTGGAATAAAACGCGCCGTTCAGGATGGCGGGGACAGCCACGTCCAGATCGGCATCATCCAGCACGACCATGGGGTTCTTGCCACCCATCTCAAGCTGGATTTTCTTCATGCCGCGCGCGGCTTCGGCGGCCAGGTCCTGACCCACAGGCACCGATCCGGTAAAGGAAATCGCGTCAACCTTGGGGTGGTTGACAATCGCGTCGCCCACGACCGAACCACGGCCCATCACCAGGTTGAACACGCCTGCGGGGCAGCCCGCGTTGGCGATGATCTCGGCCAGAACATGGGCCGACGCCGGGGTCAGGTCGGCGGGTTTGAACACCACGGTGTTGCCATAGGCCAGCGCCGGGGCGATTTTCCACGCGGGGATCGCAATCGGAAAGTTCCATGGGGTGATCAGGCCCACAACGCCGATGGGCTCGCGGGTGACGTCCACGCTCACGTCGGGGCGCACCGAGGCAATCGCATCGCCGGTCAGGCGGATGGCTTCGCCGGCAAAAAAGCGAAAGATCTGTGCGGCGCGAAGGGTTTCCCCCTTGGCCTCGGCCAGGGTCTTGCCCTCTTCGCGGGCCAAAAGGGTGCCGATCTCATCCGCGCGGGCAAAGATCTGTTGCGCGACATTTTCCAACAGGTCAGAGCGCACCTGTGGGCTGCTCATCGCCCATGCGTCCAGCGCTGCGTCGGCGGCATCGATGGCTGCGTTGACCTGGGCCACGTCTGCGCGGGCATAGGTGTCGATCAGGTCGCTTAGATCCGCGGGGTTGCGGTTTTCCACCGCGTCAGAGCCATCAACCCAATTCCCAGCAATGAGGTTCTTTTTCATTGTCATTCTTCCGCATCAAGGGGCCAGATGGCCCATAGAAAATGGGCGGCCAATGCAATCGGCCGCCCAAGATTCAATTAGGCAAATGCCTGAAGGCCGGTTTGCGCGCGGCCCAGGATCAGGGCGTGCACATCGTGGGTGCCTTCGTAGGTGTTGACCGTCTCAAGGTTAACCGCATGGCGGATCACGTTGAATTCCAGGCTGATGCCGTTGCCGCCGTGCATGTCGCGGGCGATGCGGGCGATGTCCAGCGCCTTGCCACAGTTGTTGCGCTTGATGATCGACACCATTTCCGGCGCGGCCTGGGCATTGTCCATCAGGCGACCCACCTGCAACGCGGCCTGAAGACCAAGCGAGATTTCGGTTTGCATGTTGGCCAGTTTCAGCTGGAACAGCTGGGTTTGCGCCAGCGGGCGACCAAACTGTTTGCGGTCCAGACCGTACTGACGTGCCGCGTGCCAGCAGAACTCAGCCGCGCCCATGGCACCCCATGCGATGCCGTAACGCGCACGGTTCAGACAGCCGAACGGGCCTTTCAGGCCTTCGACGTCGGGCAGCAGGGCCTCTTCACCAACTTCGACGTTGTCCAAAACAATTTCACCGGTGATCGAGGCGCGCAGAGACAGCTTGTTTTCGATCTTGGGCGCGGACAGGCCCTTGGTGCCCTTGTCCAGAACAAAGCCTTTGATCTTGCCGCCATGGGCGTCGGACTTGGCCCAGACCACGAACACATCCGCGATGGGCGCGTTCGAGATCCACATTTTTGAGCCATTCAGCACATAGCCACCTTCGGTCTTTTTCGCGGTGGTCTTCATGCTGCCGGGGTCAGAGCCTGCGTCGGGTTCGGTCAGACCAAAGCAGCCGATCCATTCGCCAGTTGCCAGTTTCGGCAGGTATTTGTTGCGCTGCTCTTCGGCGCCATAGGCGTAGATGGGGTACATGACCAGCGAGGACTGCACCGACATCATCGAACGGTAGCCGGAATCGATGCGCTCGACTTCGCGGGCTACCAGACCGTAGGTCACATAACCGGCGCCGATGCCGCCATAGGCCTCGGGGATGGTGGTGCCCAAGAGGCCCATTTCACCCATCTCGGCAAAGATGGCCGGATCGGTCTGTTCGTTTGCATAGGCCTGGGTGATGCGGGGCATCAGTTTTTCGTCGCAATAGGCCTTGGCCGCATCGCGCACCATGCGCTCATCTTCGGTTAGCTGGTTTTCCAGCAGAAACGGGTCTTCCCAGTTGAAAGACGACAATTCCGGGCGGGACTGGGGGGCGAGATCTTTTGCCATTTCAATTACCTCTTAAGCCGTAGCGTTGATGGCGGCTTCGATAGACGCCTCGATGATATCCAGAGCCTCGTTGACCTGCTCCATCGGAGTGGTCAGCGGCGGGAGCAAACGAACCGCATTTGCACGGGTCCCGCAAGGCAGAATGATAAGACCCCGTTTTTCCGCCTCGGCGACGATGGCCATGGTCAACGCGGGATCGGGGTCGTTGGATTCGCGATCAGTGACCATTTCAAAGGCCACCATGGCGCCCAGGCCCCGGACGTCGCCGATGGCTTCCATGCCCTGACGATCCGCAATCGCGCTGAGGCGGGCCTTGATGGTGTCGCCGATTTCCGTGGCACGGGCGCACAGATCTTCTTCTTCGATGATCTCGAACATGGTGTTCGCAGCAGCGACCGCCATCGGGTTACCGGCGTATGTGCCACCAATGCCGCCCACGGGGGCTGCGTCAACCACTTCGGCGCGGCCAGTCACGGCAGACAGCGGAAAGCCCCCGGCCAGACCCTTGGCCATGGTCACGAGATCCGCGGCAACGCCCGCGTGTTCAAAGGCAAAAAGTTTGCCGGTACGCGCGATGCCTGCCTGTACTTCGTCGGCGATCAACAAGATGCCGTGCTCATCACAGATCTTGCGCAGGGCTTGCAGGAATTCGGGCTGGGCAATGTTGAACCCACCTTCGCCCTGAACCGGCTCAATGATCATCGCGGCGACGCGCTCGGGGTCGATCGAGCTGCGCAGCATGTTTTCCAGCACGTTCAGGCTGTCCTGAACGGTGACGCCGTGGAATTCATTCGGGAACGGGGCGTGCAGCACTTCGGGCGGCATCGCGCCAAAGGCCTTTTTATAGGGGTTCACCTTGCCACACAGCGCCATGCCCATCAGGGTCCGACCATGAAACGCACCCGAAAAGGCGATCACACCGGACCGACCGGTGTAGGCACGTGCCATTTTCACGGCGTTCTCGACCGCTTCGGCACCGGTGGTGACCAGCATGGTTTTCTTTTCGAAATCACCGGGGGTCGAGGCGTTCAGACGCTCGGCCAGCTTGATGTAGCTTTCATAGGGGGCGACGTGAAAACAGGTGTGGGTAAAGGCCTCGGCCTGTTTGGCCACGGCTTCCATCAGTTTGGGGTGACGGTGGCCCGCGTTGTTCACAGCGATGCCAGCGGCAAAGTCGATAAAGCGTTTGCCATCCACATCCCACAGTTCGGCATTTTCTGCGCGCTCTGCATAGATGGCGCGGGTGCCCACACCTTGGGCCACAGCCGCATCCCGGCGGGCTTTGAGATCCTGAGAAAGGCTCATGCGCGAATCTCCTCATGTTCGTGCTAAATGATTCTGACGGGTATATTGCTCATTATTTTGAACATCGCTACCTATAATTTGCGCGAGGCTAAGGGATTCGTATACTCTGTCCCTATCTAGCGGAGGGTTGGCCAGAATGACCGATGATTTTGATGTAGGGGGGCGTTTGAAGGCGCTCAGAAAGCAATTTGGCCTGTCTCAGAGGCAGTTAGCCGATGCGGCAGGTGTTCCAAACGGTCAGATTTCAATGATCGAAACCAATCGCAGCAGCCCCTCTGTCGCGTCTTTGCGCAAAATTCTGGGCGGTTTCGGAATTACCATGTCGGAATTTTTTGAACCCGAAGCCGCCACGACCCAAAAGCCCTTCTTTACGCCCTCTGAACTGCGCGACCTCACATCCCTGCTCTATCAGGGGGATGATCTGGCCCAGCAAAAGATCACCATTCGACAGGTGGGGGATGCCAAGGCGCATGGGCTGCAAGTGCTGCACGAAATCTATGAGGCCGGGGCCGATACCGGTGCCTCGATGATCGAACATGACGCCAATGAGGGTGGGATCGTCGTCGCAGGCGAGCTTGAAATCACTGTTGGCGATGAAATTCGCGTCCTCAAAGCGGGTGACGCCTATCTGTTCAATTCGCGTGAACCGCATCGGTTCCGCAATATCTCGGACCGCCCGTGCGAGGTCATATCGGCCTGTACACCGCCCTATCTGTAAATAAGGAAACGCATATGACGCCGCTCAATGGCCTGAAAGTTGTCGAACTGGCCCGCATTCTTGCCGGCCCATGGATTGGTCAATCGCTGGCCGACCTGGGGGCCGAAGTTATCAAGGTGGAATCCGCGGCAGGCGATGACACCCGCACCTGGGGCCCCCCCTATATTGAGCGCGATGGCGACAAATCGGCGGCGTATTACTATTCGGCCAACCGCGGAAAAGACGCCGTGGTTTGTGATTTCCGCACGCCCGAGGGGCAGGCCCAGGTCAAGGAACTGATCAAGGATGCGGATATCTTGATCGAGAATTTCAAGGTTGGAGGCCTGGCGAAATACGGGCTTGATTACGACAGTCTGAAAGAGCTCAATCCGCGTTTGATCTATTGCTCGATCACCGGGTTTGGTCAGGACGGGCCCTATGCCAAGCGCGCGGGCTATGATTTCCTGATCCAGGGCATGTCTGGGCTGATGTCGATCACCGGAGAACCGGACCGACAGCCGCAAAAGGTGGGTGTGGCTGTCACGGATGTGGTGACGGGGCTTTATGGCACCATCGGCATTCTGGCGGCGGTTGAACAGCGGCACCGCACAGGGGAAGGGCAGCATATCGATATGTCGCTGTTGGATTGCGCAACCGCGATGCTGGCGAACCAGGCGATGAACTTTCTTGCCACGGGCAACAGCCCCATGCGCAAGGGCAATGACCACCCGAATATCTCTCCGTATCAGGCGCTGCCCGTTGCGGACGGTCATTTCATTTTGGCGGTGGGCAATGATGGCCAGTTCCAGCGGTTCTGCGCGGTGATCAACCGTCCCGATCTGGCTGCGAACCCGGATTTCACCACCAATGGTTTGCGTGTTGCCAACCGCGAGGCCCTGACCGCCGAGCTTGAGAAAACTCTGGCCAGTTGGACCAAGGCGGATATTTTGGCGGCGCTCGAAGCGGCGACCGTACCGGCAGGGCCGATCAACTCTATCGGAGAGGCGTTTGACGATCCGCAGATCCAGGCGCGCGGATTGGTGATTGAGCCCGACGGCGTCAAGGGTGTGCGTGGCCCCTGGAAATTCTCGGGTGCCGAGCTGGCATTGGGAAAAACCGCGCCGACCTTGCCCAAAGCCTAAAGGCAACGCGCCACAAGGATTTTCCAAAATCCTTTCCCGCCAGAAAAGCCAGAAAAGAAGGCCGCCCAAGGGCGGCCTTTTAGGTGCGAGACCAAGCTCGGGGAGATGTCTGGGCCAGCCCGCTGGGGCTGACCCGTGTTCTTAAAAGATCAGGCTTGGCAGCCAGAGCGCGATTTGCGGAAACATCACCACCAGCGCGAGGCCAAGGATTTGAAGCGCCACAAAGGGCAGGGCCGCTTTGTAGATGTCGACAATGGTGATCTCGGGCGGGGCCACGGATCGCATGTAGAACAGGTTGTAGCCAAAAGGCGGCGTCAGATAGGCCGACTGCATCGACAAGATGAACAGCACCGCGAACCACGTGGTGTCATAGCCCAGATCCCGCACGATCGGCACGAACAGGGGCACCGTGATAAAGACGATCGCAAAGTCATCCAGGAACATGCCCAGAACGAAATAGGTCGCCAGCATCAGCAAGATCACCGTCATCGGGTTGACTTCGAAATCTTCGATCAGCTCGCCCACGATCATGCCAGCGCCAAGGCCCACATAGATCTTGGAAAAGAACACCGCCGCAATGGTGATCCACATCAGCATGCCCATGAGCTTGGTGGTCGACAGCATCACATAGCGCAGCATATCCCAACTCAGCCGCCGCTGAATGCCCGCGATCACCAGAGAGCCAAAGGCCCCAATGGCCGAGGCCTCAGAGGGTGACGTCACACCGCCGATGATGCACCCCAAAACGGTCGCGATCAGCAGACCGGGGGCGATCAGGAACCGCAGCGACAGGATTTTTTCCTTGGCGGTGAACTGCTCTTGCGCCGGGGGGCCCATGTTCGGATTGATCCGGCAGCGGATCAGGATATAGGCGATGTAGATCAACGCCAGCATCAAGCCGGGCATCAAGCCCGCCGCGAACAGCTTGCCCACGGAATCGCGCGACAAGAAGGCGTAGATGATCATCAAAACCGACGGTGGGATCAGGAACCCCAACGCACCACCGGCCATGATCGTGCCGGTGACCAGCTTGGCGTCATAGCCACGCTTGAGCATCGCAGGCAGGGCGATGATCCCAAGCGACACTGTCGCCGCACCTGACACGCCCGCCATGGCGGCAATCAGGGCGCAGATGATGACCGTGCCGATCCCCAGGCCACCGGGCAGGCGGCCCATCAGCTTGTGGATCATCTCGAACAGATCGTCGGTAATGCCCGAACGCTGAAGCACCAACCCCATGAAAATAAACATGGGAAGCGCGACCAGCAGGAAGTTGTCCATCGCTGAAAAGGTTGACGATACCAGCAGGTCAAGCCCGCCATCGCCATAAAGCATATAGGCGCTGCCGACGCCCACGATTGTCAAAGCCCAGGCCAGCGGCGCCCCCAGCGCCATCAGCCCCAACATCGACAAGAATAGAATTGCGGTGATCGTCAAGGGATCAAGTTCCGCCATTTTTGTCCTCCCCGGTAAGGCTGTCCTTACCGTGTTTGTGTGCTGTCGGAAGAGCCGTTCACGGCCTCTTCGGCGTCGCCATCAATCAGGATCGGCGTGTGGCTTGGATCTTGATCATCGGCGGCTTCGCCGTCGCGCGGGTCGTCATAGGCGACACCCAGAGCGGTCAAAAGAGAGCGCAGGAACTCAGCCAGGTTCTGCAACCAAACCAGACCTACGGCGATCGGAATCACGGTCTTGATAGGATACAGCGCGGGCTGCCAGACGGATTTGTTCGAATACTCTTTCACCGCCCAGCTTTCAGCGGCGAAATCCACGGACATCTTGAAAAAGATCCCCATGACGAACAGGCCAATCCCAAAGATCAGGGTGTCACATGCGGCTTTGCCACGCGGACCCAACAGACCCCAGATCACCTCGGATCGTACATGCCCGCGGTGGCGCAGCGTATAGGCCCCTGCCAGCAGGCAGAACCCACCATACAGCATTGTTGACAGCTCATGCGCCCAGATGGTCGGGGCGTTGAGAAAATAACGAGCGACGATTTCCAGCATCAGCACGGCGATCATCGCAAGCGTCAACCAAGAAATGGCCCGCCCGAGGAATTCGGACAGGCCATCCTGAATGACAAGATATCTTGTCACCCAACCCATTAGAGGCGGCCTTTGGCCTTCGCATTGGCGATCAGAGCGTCGACAAAGGCTTTGTTGCGATCCGAACGGCCTGCTTCTTCGGCCCAAACGGCCTGCGAGGCTTCGGTCAGGGCCTTGGAATCTGCTTCCGGCAGGGTCGCATATTCAAAGGTGCCTTCTGCTACGCCCGAGTTGCCATCCGCCAGCCACTGGTGGATGTCTTCGGCGAACTGCGCAATGGCGTCGTTCAGGATGGCTTTGTGCTCATCCGACAGCTTTTCCCATGTGGCGGGGTTGGCCAGGAAGGTTTCGGTCCAGCCGGGCATCAGCATGTTCATATAGGTGTAGTGCGTGGCGGTTTCGTGCAGTTTCAGCTGCTCGTATTCCACCGGGCCACCATAGATCGCACCGTCGATCACGCCGGTCGACATGCCGATATACAGTTCCTGCGCGGGCAGGTAGACGGTCGGAATGTCAAACGCCGACAGAACCTTGGCAACGTTCGACGTTGCGCGGATCTTGCGGGTTTTCAGATCTTCCAGCGAGGTGATCGGCTCTTTGGTCAGGATGTCGTAGTTGTGACCATAGCCTTTGCCCAGATAGACGGTGCCCGCTTCGGAATAGGCCTGGGTCAGCATGCCGTTGATCGGCTCAGAGTTGAAGAATTCTTTCGCTTCTTCGACGCTGGTCCATGCGCCCGGCAGGCCTGCTTCGAGGTTGCCGATGTCGATCTGACCCGACCAGTAGCCGCCCGTGCCGTGCACGATGTCGACGGTCCCCTTGGAGACAGCGTCAGCGAATTGGTCGGACGCGACCAGCTCGCCACCGCGGAAGTACTGAATGCGCAGCGTGCCGTCCGAGGCCTCTTTGACGGTGTCGCGGAACTTCTTGGCAATCGGATCGATTTCGGTGCCATAGAATGTGTGGAAGCGCAGGCGCACGGTGTCGGCGGTTGCGGTGGTTGCAACGCTTGCAAATGCGGCCGCACCGGCAATGGCGCCAAGGGCGATACGTCGTGTGATGGTCATATGTGTTTCCTCCTCTGGGGTTCTCACCCCATAGTTTCAGGTCATTTCCTGACCGTTTCGGGCAGGCGAACCTGGCGTTGATCTACAGGAATAGAGGCTTTGCGCGCAATATTTAATGAAATAGCAAAGTGAAATTTTGCGCAAAAATGCGACTTGAATTCACGTTGTCAGGATTGAAAGTTGAAATTTATGGAGGGAAAACAATAAGTATACCGCCGATTTGCTATGATGCTTGGGGTGGCCTCTGGTGCGGAAATTTCAGATATCACATCTATTATTGAGTGAATTGTGATCGTAAATATTGTGCTAGGCCTGATTCGTCGTGCGGTTTGGGGGTCAAACAGAAAAGGCCCCCGCAATCGGGGGCGCTTAGTGTGCATCCGTGAGAGGGCTTAGCCTGCCGTCACCTCGGAAAGGATCTGGTCCAGGGTCTGCACAATCATGTCTGCGTCCGCTTGATCAATCGTCAGCGGCGGTCGGATCTTCAGGATATTGTCCTTGGGCCCCTCGCTGCCGATCAAAATGCGATGATCGCGCATGCGGTTTTTGACGTAAGAGCAGATCCGGGTGCCCTCAGAGCCATCAGGGTTGATCAACTCGACCCCCAGGAACAATCCGATGCCGCGCACATCACCGACGCAATCATACCGCGCTTCAAGTTCCCGTAGTCCTGTCATCAGATGGGCGCCGACAACCTGCGCGTTGCTTTGAAGCCCCTCGTCATCGACGATATCCAGCACTTCTTTGCCAATCCGGCACGACAGCGTCGAGCCGCCAAAAGTCGAGAAGAACTCGATTCCGTTGTCAAAGCTCTGGGCGATCTCTTTGGTCGTGACCAAGACGCCCAGCGGATGCCCGTTGCCAATGGGCTTGCCCATCACAACAATGTCCGGCAGCGCCTCTTGATGTTCAAAGCCGAAATAGTATTCGCCCAGACGGCCAAGCCCGGTCTGGACTTCATCTGCAATGCAAACCCCCCCGGCAGCGCGGATTTTCTTGTATACGGCGGGCAGGTATCCCTTGGGTGGGATGATTTGCCCTCCGACCGAGGGAAAGGTCTCGGCGATGAACCCGGCGATCCCTTGGCCGCGTTCCTGCAGGGCGGAAATAGCCGGATCGACCAGGTCGGCAAAGTGTTGCGCCCGGTTTGGGTCGTCGCGTTTAAAGCGGCCGCGATAGTCGTCGGCCACCTCGACCAATTCGACCCAGTCAGCTTTGCCCACGCCACCGGGTTTGTTGAATTTATAGGCCGAGATGGCCACCGCTGCGTTGGTGTTGCCGTGATACCCATGATCGGGCGTGACGATTCCCTTGGCGCCGGTATGCGCCCGCGCCAGACGCAGGGCCAGTTCGTTGGCCTCGGTCCCCGAGTTCACAAAGAAACAGACCTCAAAGTGATCGGGCAGTTTCGATAGCACCTTATCGGCAAAGGCCGTCTGGGCTGGATGCAGGTAGCGGGTGTTCGAGTTCATCCGCCGCAGCTGATCCGCCGCGACCGCCTGAATGCGCGGATGCGCGTGGCCTACATGGGGGACGTTGTTATAGGCATCCAGATAGGGGCGGCCCCATTCGTCGAACAGGTGATGTTTCCAGCCGCGCACCAGCATGACGGGGTCATTGTAGGTCAGGCTCAGGTTGCCGCCGAAATGGGCCTGACGCCCTTTGAGAATCTCGTTTTTGTCGGTCGGCTGATAAGTGGTTTTCGCGTCGCTCAGGTTCAGCAGCGCCGCCGGGTTGGGGCAAATCGCCCGCCACATGTACATTTCGTCAGGGGTGCCGACACCGGGCCAGTCCGTTTCGATCCCTTCGGTGGTCAGGGCCAGTTGGAAATGCACATGCGGCGCCCAGCCGCCGTTCTGCGTGGGATCGCCCAGCCGGCAGAACTGTGCGCCCTTGGCGACCTTGTCGCCCACGCTGAGGCGGGTCATGAATTCGGGGTCCAGATGGCCGTAGAGGGTGTAAAAGGGATCCCCCTGAGGCGTTTCATGCCGCAGGATAATGGTGCCGCCATAGTCCAGATGACCGGCTCGGTTCTCGGCGACAAAGACCTCTCCGTCCAGCGGGGCAAACATGGGTGTGCCAGAGGGGGCGAAGGCATCAATGGCCAGATGCACGGTGCGACGGTCGCTGGCTTTGAACGGGCCGTTGCGAAAGGCGGGTGCGGTATAGATCAGGCGCGGTTCGTGATAGTACCCCAGCCAGATACCCCCGGCGTCGTGTTCTGCGCCGATGGTCTTGGCCTCGCGCAGCGGCATGTGGAACGGATCTTGCGGCCAGACACAGTTTTCGACAGACAGCGATCCCATCGGCGCGTCGGAAAGGTCGTCCCCCATCAGCGGGTGAAACTGTCCGCGCTCTTGATCCAGCCATGTCAGGATGCGCTCTGCGCCATCGACAACCGGCAGATCGCAGGCCGCCCGCAGGCGCGCCGACAGCAGGCCCGGGTTCAGATCATGCGTCTCAAGAAAGCGCCAGGCGGGGGCTTGGGAGATCGTCACATAGGGGTCATCGGGGTTGTCCACCGCCATCAGGGTCGAGTTCACCACGCTCACGGCCAGCCGGGCGCGCAGGAGTGGCCAGATCATGTCGATCTCACCCGCGCTCAGCGGATTGGCCTGATGATAGCCCGAGACAAGCGCCGCCAGCGCGGCCTCTGGGGTCGGGTGGTCCAGCACCATATAGGCGGCAGCAATGGCCAGATCGCAGATGCGCGGCGCGGCGCACATATCCCCAAGATCAATCAACCCCGAGACCGAGGGCGCATAGGGGGCTCCGTTGATCAGGATATTGTAATCATTCGCATCATTGTGGATGGCCTGCTTTGGCAGGCGGTCCAGCGCGGGCCTGAGCGATACAAAGGCGTCATGAATTTTCTGGATCAGAGCCCTGCGCGCCGGATCATGGATACAATTTAGCTCGGGGCCAATCCACGCCGCCTGCGTCAGATCCCATTTGAAGTCGCGCAAAAGCTTTGGATGCTCAAAGTCCTGCAGGGCCTTGGTTGTCGCGCCAAGTGTGTGGCCGACTTCGGTCAGCAGCGCATCGCTTTTGGGGTTTGCCTTGGCATAGCAAATGCCGGGCAGGCGTTCGATCACCCAAACCAGCCGGAGCGCCCCGGTTTCGTCGGGCAGGCGCAGCATTTTTGCGCCATCAGTCGCCGCGATGACCGCAGGGATCGGCGTATCCGCGCTTTGGGTCCGGATGTGGTCAAGGGCTTCGATCTGCATCTCAACCAGCCAGTCTTCGCAGTCGGGGCGCATGGCTTTGACAACGAATCCCTGTCCGGACGCGGTCTCGGCCAGAAAGTTCAGGTCATATTCGCCATCCAGCCGGCGCAGGGTCGCGTCGATGTTCCAATGTGCGTGTAGGGCGTTTTGCCAGTGGGTCATGCCTGTCTCCTGCGCGTTTCATCTGCGTCGCCATCGCTGGTGAAGGTGTTGTTTCTCAAAGGTGCGCACAGTTCAAGGCCAAGGGTGCATGATGATATAAATTGCCAAAATTGATAATAAACTTTGGAATAGTAAGTTGTCACCCATGACAGTAAAAGCGCGAAACCACCCCGTCAGCGCACGGCAGACTGGGTAAAAGAGTGATTTCGCGGAGGAGTTAGCGTTTCTCGCGGGCACCTAGGCTTTGCTTGATGACATCAATTTCGCTTTGAAGATGCGAGCCATTGTAGACGATTGACGTTTCATGGCGTGCGTATCGGCCTTTTCGATCCGCGCTCAGCCAGTTGTAAGATCCAATGCAAAGACGATTGGCGTCCACGATGACAATTTTACTATGCAGTTGGCGCACCTCGTGAACACGAACACCCACTTCCTGCAGCGCCGATTTTGCTGCTTCCAGCTGTGTTACGCCATCGTCGTATTTCAACAGGTTCAACAGAGGATCCGCGAAGACATCGATTTCTGCCCCGCGCGCCGCCGCACTTTGGAAGGCATCGAGCAACCCAGCACGTTTCATTGTTGAGGCAATGACCCACGGGCTGACGATGGTCATTTCGCGGGCTGTGGACAGGGCATCTTTCAGGAACCGATCGTGTTCTTCTGCGTCTCTTAGTGTCGAAAGCGGGTGACTTGAATCCTGAAGATCGGAGCGCGGCTGC
>JAOARX010000018.1 GCA_025210345.1 Pelagimonas sp.
ACCGTCAATCTGGTCGTACGCTTTGAAGTCACCAAAGTACTTGGTGATCGCTGCGGTCAGCGTGGTTTTGCCGTGGTCAACGTGGCCAATCGTGCCGATGTTGCAGTGCGGCTTGCCGCGTTCAAACTTTTCCTTTGCCATCTCTCAAGACGCCTCGTGTTTTAAGGGGCCTCATCCGACCCGCGGTTTCAACGGGGGCCGTTTAGTGTCTTACGCGAAGAAAATCAAGCAAATGATGCGCGATCCACGGTGGAAAGCCGCCGGTCGTCGGTGACATTTTCATGAAGGCCGGGCGCTTAGCCCGCCGCCGCGCCTGCATTGAGCGTTTTTTCAGCATCCTCAGAGGCTTCTTCGACATCTTCAGAGGCCTCCTCTTGCGCGGCGTCCTGTGCCATCACAAACCAGCGCTGCGTATCCATTTGCTCGCGCAGCCAGTTCTCAACCTCGCGGGCAGCGAGTTCGGCCAGACGTTTCATTTGCTCTTCGCGGGTCAGGTTCAGACGCGATTCAAACACTTGGATGATATGAATCAGATTGGTCTCTTCGTTCATCTTGACCTGAGTTTCATCGTCCCAAAGCGTGACACGCAAGGCAAGCGCGGACTTTCCCGGGACGAAGGGGGGCGGCATGGAATAGGCTTCGACGCTGACACCGAGATGATAGAAACGATCCCCTTCGAAGCGGCGGAACCGCTCTTCCAGGGCTGTATCCATCACGGTGGTCCACTCTTCGGCGGTTGCTTCGCGCGAAACCAGCAGCTTTTCCAGATTGGGGGCGACAACCTCGGAGTGGCCCAATTTGAAATCCCCCAGTTCCTTAACGGGGCCCTTCAGATCCTGAGTGACCGATGCGGCGCAACCCGCCAACAGCGCAACACAGGCAAGCAAAGCCAGTTTCCGGATCATGGTCAGGTCCCTCCCCTAAGGTCCAGAAACCAGATACCCCACGCACCCCGTCACTGCAATCATGCGGCGCTTTGCACATCGGTGCTTGGGCGGTATTCTGCGACTTCCAAGTCACATTCACCAAAGGTGCGAATATGGCCCCCCAGAAACCAAAGCGCGAACGGCTGCCAGTGCGTCACCCTTTGCACACGCAACCCATGGGGATGTGGAAAAGCCTGCAGGCCGTTCGCAGGAATGTCCTATCGATCATCCCCGATGTGATGACGCGGCAACCGATTTTGTCCGGCAAGACCGGAACGCGCTGGCACATGATCACCGACCCAACGGCCGTTCGGCGCGTGTTGCTGGAACGGCTGGACGAGTATCCCAAATCCGATGTGACAAAAAACCTGTTGCGCCCGGCCATTGGCGAATCGCTGTTCGTCGCAGAGGGCGCCCACTGGCGCTGGCAACGGCGTGCCGCTGCACCTGTGTTCACCGCGCGCAATGTCCAGAACCTGTCCCCGGTGATGACCGTAGCTGCCAACCGCTCGGTCGCGCGGGTTCACAGCGCCGTCCCCGCCGCGATCAACATGATGCAGGAGATGGTCAAAGTCACCTTTGACATCATCGCCGAAGTGACATTTTCCGGCGGAGAGCGGTTCGATTCACAGGCGGTTCATACCGCAATCGACGCCTATATCGCCTCGGCTGGTAAGGTCTCGGTTTTGGACATACTGGGCGCACCCAACTGGATCCCACGGCCAGCGCGCATGTTCACGTCGGTTTCCATGGCGCAGATGAAAAGGATCGCAGACCAATCCATCTCAGACCGAGCCACACGGGGCCCGGGAGAGATTCCGGATCTTCTTGATCTGTTGATCGCAGGCGAAGATCCTGAAACCCGGCGAGCGATGCGTGAGGAAGAATTGCGTGACAATCTGCTGGCCTTCATCGTCGCAGGCCATGAAACGACTGCGCTGACGCTGGCATGGTCGCTCTATCTGATGGGCTTTGACAGCGACGTCCAAGACCGGGCCCGCGCCGAAATACGCGCGGTTGCGCCGGATGGGCAAATCACCGGAGAGCAGGTTTGCGATCTTCCATTGGTGCGCGCCATCATTGACGAAGCCCTGCGGCTGTATCCCCCTGCGGCGCTGGTGTCGCGCACCGCTCTTGCCGACGATACGCTTTGCGGCCGTGAGATCCGCAAAGGTGACACGGTAATCCTGCCGATCTATGCGATGCACCGCAGCCACCTGAATTGGCCCAACCCGGACGCCTTTGTGCCCGACCGCTGGCTACAGGGTAAGCCCGAGCGCTACAGCTATCTTCCGTTTGGCGACGGCCCACGGATTTGCATAGGCGCATCGTTTGCCCTGCAAGAAGCAGTGATTGTTCTGGCGACGCTGCTTGCGAATTTCCGGTTCACAGCCGTGCACGGTCGTGATCCGAAACCCGTCATGGTGCTGACCTTAAGACCCGAAGGAGGTGTCTGGCTACAGGCCGAACCGCTTTAAGGCCGAATCGATTTAGGCGAGCGGTGAAACCCTTTTGCAAAAGGGTTCTCAAGAGCTTTGCAAAGCTCTTGCCCCCAAGCCTATCGGTTCGCCCTTCCAGGGGCCAAATCGTCCCCCAGACTATTCGCCTATCGGTTCGCTCCTGGAACCCACAAAACATCTGCTTTGCCGCCGTCGTTTGCGACGCGCGCCGCCACGAAAAACCAGTCCGACAGACGGTTAAGATACCGGACCACCTGATCGTTTACCTGCTCATGGGCGGACAATTCCACAGCCAGTCGTTCCGCCCTTCGGGCCACCGTGCGGCATTGGTGCAAATAGGCGGAAAGTGCTGATCCCCCGGGCAGAATAAAGCTGCGCAGCGGTTCAAGATTCGCGTTCATTCCATCGATCTCGGCCTCAATCCGCGCGACCTGCTCTGCCACCATCCGCAGGGGGGGGTACTCGGCCTGAGCATCTTGATCCATGTCTGGACGGCACAGATCCGCCCCCAGATCGAACAGGTCGTTCTGAATGCGTGCCAACTGCGCATCCATATCGCCCTGCGCATGCTGGCGCGCCAATCCGACGATGGCATTCAACTCGTCCGAGGTGCCATAGGCTTCAACACGCGGCGCGTATTTGGCCACCCGGTCCCCATTGCCCAGCGCGGTTTCGCCCTTGTCGCCCGTGCGCGTGTAGATTTTGTTCAATACAACCATCGATCAGGCCCCTCCGCGCAGCCAGACAAACAGCACGATCAATACGACCGCCACAAACTGGGCCGCGATCCGAAGCTGCATCGCCTTGTTGGCGTATTTCTTGTTGAATTCCCCACCTTTGGCAAAGGCGCCTATACCAAAGATCAGAACGCCAACGACCCCCAGCATGACAATGGCTAGCACGATAAACAGTGGATCTTGGGTCATGGTTTCTCCTTGCCACGCGGACAGATCATTTCAGTTTCGCGCATCCTACCCCTTGGACAGCAACCAATCCAGAGCGCGCGTCGACAAGACGCGGCGGGCTGCGTCCATCAGGTAGGTTGGCGTGGTGATACGATACCGGGCGCGTGGCCGATCACTTTCCAACGCGTGGCGCAGCTTTTTCGTCACGGCAGAAGGTGGCAGTTCAAACGCATCAGGCCCACGATCTTCGTAAAGCCGCTTTAACAGCTTGCTTTCATACTGTGCGCGCCGGGGCGAGTTTTCCCAATCCACCCAGCGTTCAAAATGCGGGATCGAGTTCACCCGGATTTTCGAGGTCACCGGACCGGTGTTCAGCGTAATCACATGGATCGGCGTATCGCGCATTTCGATGCGCAAGGTATCCGTCATGCCTTCGACCGCGAATTTGGTCGTGTTATAGGCCATCCGCCACGGCATCGTGACAAACCCCAGCACCGAGCTGTGATTGATGATCCGTCCATACCCCTGTGCGCGCATGACGGGGATGACCCGTGTGGTCAGATCGTGCCAGCCAAATACATTGGCTTCGAACACCTCGCGCAGCGCAGCTACGGGCAGATCCTCGGCGGCGCCTGGCACCGCGTAGGCACCATTGTTGAACAGCGCGCCCAAGGTGCCCCCGGTCTTGTCCAGAACCTCTTGCAATCCGCGTTGAATCGAAACCGGGTCGCGATAGTCAATCCGGGGGCTTTCAAACCCCGCGTCTTGCAAGCGTTCGCAATCCTTGGCCTGTCGACACGTGGCAAACACCCGCCAGCCCTGGTCACGCAATCCATGCGCAACCTCATAGCCGATACCCGACGAGCATCCTGTGATAAGAATAGTGCGATCCGTCATATGACCGCTTTACTGCCCCGGCGCCACGAGGGAAAGGATCAGTTGCTTGCCACAAGAAATCCAGCCGACATCCAGCCGATGTCATTTCCGTCGAGGGCCCGCAGACGCACCCAGCCATCCCCGCCATCTTCGAGGATCTCGACCTCTTCGCCCTTCAAAAGCTGCGTAACCACATCGAAAGAGGTGTTCGGACCACTGCGCAGATTCACACGATTGCCCGTCACCGTGCGATAATCGATCTGAACGGTCGCGGGCTGGGCAACGGGATCAGCTGTGCTGATCAATTTGGCCGGTTCCGGGGTGGGAATGGGCGTCACGACGGGCTGTACGACAGCCGCGGTTTGAACACGGGGCGCGACAGAAGAGGTGTTTACAGCAGTGCTTACGCGAATCGGCTGCATCGCCAACCCGTTGCCGGGAAACGCGGTCAACTCGGCCTCCCCCAGATCAGACCGTGTTACGCTTGAGCGGGTTGAAACAATCGGTTGATCCGACATTCTTGCCAAAACGCGCACACCATTCTCACCGGGAGCAAAGGCGGCACCGCCCGACAGCTCAAACCAAGCCCAGCTTAGAAACGCAAACGTCAGCAGCATGACACGTGCCATCCTGTAATCCCCCAAAAACGAAATCATATTTATCGCCAAACAGCGGCTAGGCCGCGTTCTGTTATCAATACCTTAAGCGGCGCCGGGATCGAAGGGAAAAACCGGGAAAATTTCCCACACTGTTGCCCAGTTGCTTGCCGGGGCGCAGCGGCGGCGGTATCACCGACCTATGGTAGACGAACTTGACGACGACAATTCCGCCCGCAATCTGGCCGAACCCCTGCGCCGCGCCATTGGTGAGCGCTATCTCACCTATGCGCTTTCGACCATTATGCACCGGGCTCTTCCTGATGCGCGCGATGGGCTTAAGCCCGTGCATCGGCGGATTCTATATGCCATGCGGCGTCTGCGGCTGTCGTCGACGGGGGGATTTCTGAAATCCGCCAAGATCAGCGGTGATACGATGGGGGATTTCCACCCCCATGGTGACGCGGCGATCTATGACGCCATGGCCCGTCTGGCCCAGGATTTCACCATCCGCTATCCGCTGGTCGACGGTCAGGGCAACTTTGGCAATATCGACGGGGATAACCCGGCGGCGTCGCGCTACACCGAAGCCCGCATGACCATCATGTCCGAAGCGCTGCTTCAGGGGCTTGATGAAAATTCGGTCGATTTTCGCCCCAACTATGATGGCCGCCTCGAAGAGCCTTCGGTTCTTCCGGCGTCTTACCCGAATTTGCTTGCCAATGGGTCCAGCGGCATTGCCGTGGGCATGGCGACCAATATTCCACCCCACAATATTGGCGAGCTGATCAATGCCTGTCTGCATCTGATCAAAAGCCCCAATGCAGTCGATGATACCCTGCTGCAATATGTGCCCGGACCGGATTTCCCAACCGGAGGCGTGATCGTCGAGCCCGCGGAAAATATCGCCAACGCCTATCACACCGGCCGTGGCTCTATCCGCCTGCGCGCCCGCTGGCATGTCGAAGACCTGGGTCGCGGCCAATGGCAGGCCGTGGTGACCGAAATCCCCTACCAGGTGCAGAAATCCAAGCTGGTGGAACGCATCGCCGAGGTCATCCAGACCAAAAAAATCCCGATTCTGGCCGATGTCCGGGATGAAAGCGCCGAAGACATCCGCATGGTGCTGGAACCCAAATCCAAGAACGTCGATCCCGATCTTTTGATGAACATGCTGTTCCGCAACACCGATCTGGAAACGCGGTTCAGTCTGAACATGAACGTGCTGATCGATGGGGTAACGCCCAAGGTGTGTTCGCTCAAAGAGGTGCTGCGCGCCTTTTTGGACTTTCGCCGCGATGTGCTGGTGCGTCGGTCGCGCCACCGCATGGCAAAGATCGACAATCGGCTTGAGGTGCTGTCCGGCCTGATCATTGCGTTCCTCAATCTGGATCGCGTGATCGACATCATTCGATATGATGATGATCCTAAAGCCGCGCTGATGTACGAAGACTGGTCCAAAGCGCATCAGGCGACCGTCAAACGCGCGCTGACCGATGAGGATTATGTGTCGCCGCTGACCGGCGTGGACGTGAAATCCCTGACCCTGCTGGTCGACCCCGAGGCCGAAGCCCGCGGCGTTCTGGCCGAAGAGAACACCACCGCGGCAATCCCCCACCGATATGACGGGCGCCTTGAGGGCCTGTCCGACGTTCAGGCCGAAGCCATCCTCAACATGCGCCTGCGCAGCTTGCGGCGCCTTGAGGAACTGGAACTGGTGAACGAACGTGACACCCTGCTGAGCGAGCGCGCCGGGCTGGTTGATCTGCTGGCCAGCGACGATCTGCAATGGAAGCGCATCGCCGAAGAACTCCGCGAGGTCCGCAAGGCCTTTGGCAAGGATTTCGAGCGCGGCGAACGCCTGACCACCTTTGCCGAAGCCTCGGAAACCGAAGAAGTCCCGCTTGAGGCCATGATCGAACGCGAACCCATCACCGTGGTCTGTTCCCAGA
The DNA here is from genome assembly GCA_025210345.1 of Pelagimonas sp. Lineage (GTDB taxonomy): Bacteria > Pseudomonadota > Alphaproteobacteria > Rhodobacterales > Rhodobacteraceae > JAOARQ01. The sequence goes on from JAOARX010000018.1 coordinate 6,716, forward strand.
TGGGATGGATCCGGGCGATGACGGGTCATATCGCGCTGGACCGCGAGCTGAAATTCAAAGACGGCGACGGGTCTCGGTTTATCTTTCACGCGGAAACCACGGATCGTCTGTTTCTGGTGGGGTCGAACGGGCGTTTCTACACCCTGTCCGCCGCCAATCTGCCCGGGGGGCGTGGAATGGGCGAACCCGTGCGCCTGATGGTTGATCTGCCGAATGAGGCCGAAATCGTCGATCTGATCATTCACAAACCGGGGGGCAAGCTGCTTGTGGCTTCGACCGCCGGGGACGGCTTTGTGGTGGCGCAGGATGACATTCTTGCCCAAACCAAGACCGGCAAACAGGTGCTGAACGTCAAGGATCCGGTCAAAGCGCTGGTCTGCGCCCCGGTCTCCGGCGATCACGTCGCGGTCGTGGGTGAGAACCGAAAGGTCCTGGTCTTCCCGCTTGATGAGCTGCCAGAGATGGGGCGCGGCAAGGGTGTGCGATTGCAGAAATACAAAGACGGCGGCCTGTCAGACGCGCGCACCTTTGTGTTGAACGAGGGGCTTAGCTGGCTGGATCCGGCGGGCCGGACACGCACGGAAACCGACCTGTCCGAATGGCTGGGCAAACGCGCCGGGACCGGGCGCATGGCGCCGCGTGGCTTCCCAAGGGACAATAAATTCACGGGATAAGTTGGCTGCTTGCCCATGAACCTCTGAATGCCCTGCGATTCCCAAACCGGAATCACAGGGCAATTTTGTTTCTCAAATGCCTCAGGTCACGCCATCTCTTTTAAAAACGCGACGTTGGTTAGCGCTCACATGACGATTTTGCGCTGTTTCCTGCTGCGCGCGCACGGTAATAACGTCGCGAGGAGAAAATCGCGGGCTTGCCCGCAAGACCTAAGGAGAGCGCTGTTATGAAGGTATTGGTACCTGTCAAGCGCGTGATTGACTATAACGTTAAGGTTCGCGTTAAGGCGGACGGGAGCGGAGTTGATCTCGCGAATGTGAAGATGTCGATGAACCCGTTTGATGAGATCGCG
>JAOARX010000019.1 GCA_025210345.1 Pelagimonas sp.
CATCCGGGCTAGGCTACGGTCAGGACTGGCAAGAAGGGCCAGTCTCGGGGCGTCGTAACCCCTCACGAAGCGGTCGGTGCAGACCGTAATGCACCTCCTCGAACCCTATGGTCGGGGAGGCTGTGGCGTATGTCCAGGGCTTGCCTAAAGGCCATGGCGGTCGTCTTCGTGCGGCTTACGAACTCCCCGGCTGCCAGAGGAAACTCTGGTGGCCGATTTCGTTAGATAGGGAGCCGCCATGAGCAGCAATGATTTAGAGAAACAGGGAACATCCGCCGTTGGTGCATTTGTCGGTTCCCAGATCGTAATTTTGGAACTCATCGCCCTCGGATTTGGGCTGTTTTATCTTCAACGCATCGACGCCAGCATGCAGACGCTTGTTGCCGCTGTCCTCGTTGTCGTGTTTGCCTTCACCCTAATCACCGGCAGGGGCTTCCCTCATTTCCGACACCGGGGAAAAGCCGCACTCTTCCTGATCCTCGCGGGTTTCTTCACCCTGCAAGGTGCGGTCGCCTTCCAACAACAGCGCGAGGCCCATCTGGCTGAACTCCGCGAAACCGACCCTGTGGCCTACCTCGCCGAACTGCGAGAGATAGACGAGGGTCGATGGCTCGTCGCGCTAGGGGAACTCGACCCTGCCGCCCATGCCACAGAAATGGATCGGGTTATTGGGCGCTCCGACGACCTCGCCCAGCGCCGCGAAGCATTCACCCAAGCGACGACAGAGCTGGTATCGGAGGGTGTCTGCACATTGGACGAGTTCGCCGAACACGGCGGCTGGGTCAGATCGACTACCCACGGAACAAGCCCGGTCTATTTCATGTACTGCGGCGGCGCGACAGTGGCTGACCGCCTGTATCTGGATGCGTCTACCGGCAGGCGATTTCGGTAGGCCGGGTGGCAGGGGTAAGGCCCTGCCCAAAGGCAACGCCACACGTCCGCAGGCGTCCGCCTAGATCCGCTGTGCCCCCTTTGGCGGCTATGCCCAGCCCAACACCCAGCATGTGCCCAGCGCAGCGCCATCGCCCGGTAGAATGTAACCTGTAACTGTAACTTTGGTCGAACAAGGGCAAACAAAAAGGGGGTAGTAAACCCCCCGGTATAGCCAGCGCAAATGTTGGCGGCGTAGGTGCGGGTTGCAGGTAACGCTCCCCGCACCTTCTGTTTAAAAGGGCGTGTCTGGCGGAGCAACCTTGGTGTCGAGAACGACGGTGCCACCATGTTTGCGGACTGCGAAGATTTCTTCTTTGCGCTCCGAGTCGGTGCCATGGGCAAACCCCTTCCTGGGCCGGGGTTCACCACCTGCAAGATCGCGCAGACGGTGCGTGCCATACTCCCAGCCCAGATCATCCATGGCTGCTTTGATCCGGCGAGCATTGCTCGGCGACATGCGCGAAGCGTCGAGGTTCAGCAGCAGCTTGATGCTGTCCATCGAGACCTTACCGGTACGATCTGCGAAATTGTCGTGCAGCACCTCTGCAAAATCATCCTCGACCATGCGGTTGCCTTGCACGCGGCGGGCTTCGTCCCACAGGTGCTTGGACAAAACGATAGAACCGTCATCGCGCTCGCGAACCACGGCCTCGGCCCATATCTGATCAATATCAGCCGAGAGGCGCTTCAAGTCGATCTTGCCGACTGCGACCGGCCACATCCGACGGTTGCCGGTCAGATCGCGCAGATAGGTACCTTCATTGGTCGTGCCGAGAATGACGCAGTGGCGTTTGTACGACAGGACAGTCCGGCCATATGCAGGACGAAACAGGTCGATGGCCGTGCTCAGGAACTTTTTCAGGTTCTGGCTGGTGGTCTTGTTCAGACCATCCAGTTCCTGACATTCGACAATCCATGCCCGCGACAGCAATTCTGCCTTGGCCTTGTCATCGCTCTTCAGATCGAGACTGCCGCAGAACCACTCGTCCCGAACCGCCAGCGTAGCTGCCAGACGGGATTTCCCGGCTCCTTGGCTACCTTCCAGCACCAGCATCGTGTCGAACTTAACCCCCGGCTCTTTGATCCGGCGAACAGCGGCGACAAGGAACTTGCTGCCGAACTCGCGATTCAACTCGGTGTCTGTCGCGCTGGTGTAGGTTGCCAGCCATTGATCGATACGGGGAACACCATCCCATTCCAGCGCATCGAGATAGTCGATAACGGGGTGGTAGGTGTTCTCGTGGGCGACAGCCACCAACTCGCGTTTGATGACCTCCGGGCTGGCGTTGAATTGCAGTTCCCGGCTAAAGGCACTCCACAGGATATCCCCGATTTCGTTCAGGTCGCGCTCGTCGAGTTTGTATCCGGTCACCTCGTTCGTCTGGGTGAACAGATTACGCTGTGCATCGACGCCCAAGAGGGAAAAGGCATAACGGATGTTCTCGGGGATACGAGGCAACGGCTTACCCTCGTCGTCGGTAACGGGCCAACCACGCTGATTCATTTCCAGAATCGCATAGGCACGTTTGATCTGGCGACGCCCGTATTTCGTCGGGTTGCCATTTTCGAGAACGTGGGCACTGATGCCGATTTCCGGGTCGGTGATGATCGAGAGCACATGACCGGGGTCCATGCCTTTGCCGAGCATCCACAGCGTGGCGGCAAGCACCAACTCCGACCGGGATGCGTAAACCTTGTCCGGCGGATTCTCCCCGGTCATGATCACTTCCGCCCATTTCTGGTCCAGCGGGATAATCGAGTTCAGATCATCCGGCAGAGGCAGGGCCTCGAATTCGAACGAATCTTCGGGCTTGCTCGTTGTAGCGAGGGGAAGCTTCGGCTCCGACTTCACACGGCGCATCTGGAAATCGTCCACCGAGAACGACACGGGCGGGGAGTTCAGATTAATCGGATGCAGCGGATGCGCCAGCTTGGGCACCCGGCCATCGGCGCGTTTCTTATCGTTCAGCCAATTCATCGTCCACGGCACGCGCAACAGGCGACTGGCGTCATGTGTGCCCAGACCGCCTTGGAGGCCCACCAGCAGCGCATGATTCAGTTCTTCGGCCAGTTCGACACTGATCGGTGCGGTCAACCGCCAAACGGCTTGGAAACCGCCACCGGTATAGGCCGACAACGTCAACCCTGCCGCCAGTTCTTCCAGTCGCTCACGTTCCTCTGGCGTGAGGCGCAACGTCACCGGTGAAATCGCGGTGCGTTTCGCAGGCTTCTCAATGGCACCGCTCATAGCGACGGCCCTCGTGGCTGCCTGTGGCGGGGAGCAATTTTGTGGGTGTCTTTCTTGTCGTCTTTTGCTTGCCCGGAAGCAGCAGCATCAAACTCCCGCAACTTGTGGATAAGTTCCGGCTCAGCCTTGAGAACAGCGCTCCATTCCTCTAACTCATCAAGGAGAGAAACAAGCGATGCAGGTTCTAGGTTCGTCTGGTCAACTGCACCACTTCTCCTCACTCACGGCTTTCAAGAACCCGCTCCTCCTCATGCGACTTGGTGTAGGTGTGGAAACACAAAAAGGGCGACCCGTGGGCCGCCCTTTTGTCTACTGAGAGAGAGAGAGAGAGAGAGAGAGTTAGCTTACCTAACGGCAAGCGAGATGCGTCGGGATTTGAGCTTGGGCTGCCCTTTCAGGCGCGTCCAGCCGCCCGTCACGGTGCCGGTTTCATCCAAGGTCGCAAGACCTTCGGTCATCAAGCCATCGACGCCGTATTCCTTATAGCGAAGCCCCTTGCGGGTTTGCTCGGTCACGCGGGTGCGCGTCTCGATAAGTCCGCCCGGATGGTGCACCTGATATTCGCACCGACCCAAAGTACGCCCACAATTGTGAGGAACATACCGGGTGATCGCCCCATCCACCGCAGTGGTGGAAACCAGGTCGCCGTTGCTGTTCACACCATAGCCGCCAACAAAATTCACTTGGGACACCGCCCCAGCGAAGACATCGAATTGATTGTTTTCGCGTTTGATATGGGTGCTCGCACCGGTGCGGTCCTTCATGATGATGACCGAGCCCAACTTGAGCGCGCCCACGTTCCACGCCACGTCGGCGGATGCCAAATTGCCCATTGCGATCAGGGCAAGTGTAATCATGGTGCGGCGCATGGCGCGTCTCCGGGTTGTCGGCCCCCACCGACAAGATCGAAATTGGGCGAAAACCGGACAATTCGCAACGATTTCTGGCCACAATCGCCCAATTAGGCCCACACAGGCAAACAATCCCGTTTAATTCAAATTTTTCGTTTCCACTCTTGCGGGTAATCTTGGCCTCATTTCCGCCACAGATACACACATTCACCACGAATCGACTGTGGAAACGGCGGGAATTTGATTCGAATCCCCCTGAATGTGGCGGGCCTTGCCACATTCTGACCCTTGAACACATTTCAGTCGATTTGGTTGACGCAGTGTCACTTTTGACAAACCCGGAGTAGATCGGATTGCATGCCAAAAGGGAGAGAACCATGCCATTGGAAATATTGGTCATACTCGTTGTCGGGGGCATCGCAGGCATTGCCGCGCTGACCTATCTGTTTGGATTGTCGGCAACACATGAGTTCAGAACAGGCAAAGACGCAGCCAGTGCATGGTTGCGCGAGTTTCCGAATGATCAGGTGGTGACCACAACCTTGTGCCGATCCGGTGCCGCCGCTTTGGTCCATGCAACAAGCGGTGTCGGGCTGGTCTGGCCCATGGGGGCCGATACCACGGCGCGCTCATTAAAGGGCGCAGCGATCAAAGACAGCAAAACCGGCCTGACAATCCATCTATCGGATTTTGCCGCTCCGCATGTGTCTTTGACGCTTACTCCTGACGAATCCCTGTACTGGCGCAAACTGATTGAGGCCACACGTGACTGATATGTTGAACTACCCCGACGTCGTGAACATGGCGGTGCCCTTCTTTATCGTGGCAATCCTGGCCGAGCTTTTGTGGATCGTGATCCAAAAGCGCGGCGGCCGATATGAGACCCGCGATGCGGTCACGTCACTGGTCATGGGGGCCGGAAGCGTGGCATCCGGGATTTTGCTGGGCTTTATTGCCTGGGGCTTTTTCATGATGCTCTGGGCACTCACCCCCTTGGATCTGGGTAGCTCGCTCTGGGTTGTGGTGCTTTGTTTCGTGCTGGATGATCTGCGGTACTATTGGGTTCATCGCTTTGGACACCGGGTGCGCTGGGTCTGGGCCAGCCATGTGAACCATCATTCAAGCCAGCACTACAATCTGACAACCGCGCTGCGGCAGACATGGACGGGCACGTTCACCTTTATGATGATTGTCCGCGCGCCCTTGGTTTTGCTGGGCTTTCACCCGGCGATGATCCTTTTCGTGGGCGGCATCAATCTGATCTATCAATTCTGGATTCACACCGAAGCCATCGGCAAAATGCCCCGCTGGTTCGAAGCGATCATGAACACACCCAGCCATCACCGGGTCCACCACGGTCGCAACGCGCGCTATCTGGATTGCAACTATGCCGGTGTGTTCATCGTCTGGGACAAGATGTTTGGGACTTTCGTCCCCGAACAGGCCACTGAAAAGGTTGATTATGGGCTTGTCCACAATCTGGGCACCTTCAACCCGCTGCGCGTGGCGTTTCATGAATGGGTTGGGATCTGGAAAGACGCAACCCAACCAGGGCTGACCCTGCGCGAGAGGCTGATGTATTGTGTCGCGCCTCCGGGCTGGAGCCATGATGGATCGCGCGACACATCAGACACCATCAAGGAAAAGCATCTGAGCACCCATCCCCAAGACCGGGGTACGGCGGGATTTGGATAAGTGCGGGAATTGAGCAGCACTTGACGCACATGCGCCTACACCCCTGTCTACACCCAGGGGTGTTGAATTTTTAACCCCCGGGGCTTGTAACAAACGCGTGAGCCCCCATATCAATTGTATACCAAAGCATACTTAAACCTACAGGAGCGTCATGTTTGACCATCTGCTGACGGAGGGGTTCCTTCCGTTTTCGATTTCGCTTGGCCTTTTGGTGGGCCTGACCTTGCTTGAGCTTTTCTTTGCCCTCTTGGGTGGAACGCTTTTAGGGCTGGGTGGCGATAGCATCGATCTGGATGGACCCGATATTGGTGCCCCCAATCTGGGGGATCTGGATGTCGACTTTGACGGGATCGACACCGACGCCCTTGAACTGCCCAGCTTTGAAGACCCCGAGATGCCTGTCGCCTCCGGTGGAGGGCTTTTGGACTGGCTTGGGTTTGGGCGCATGCCCGCCATGATCTGGATTGGTACGGTTGCGCTTGCTTTTGGTGTGATCGGGGTCAGCGTACAAAACACAGCGCTCGCCCTGTTCGGGACGCCCCTGAACACCTGGCTGGTGGGTGTGCCGGCCATGGCGGCCGCGATCTGGTTCGCCAAAGGGTTTGGCGCGATGTTTGCCCGCCTCATCCCCAAGACCGAGACCCAGTCGGTATCCGCACGCCATCTGGGTCGCCGCAAGGGTGTGGTGTCACAAGGCACCGCCGCCCGCGGCCGCCCTGCCGAGATCCGCGTATCGGATCGCTATGGCAACACCCACTATATCCGCGCCGAACCCCTGCGCGACGGCACCGAAATTCCGCAAGGGACCGAAGTCATCGTTCTGCGCCATCGATACGACAGCGGATATCTCATTGTTGCGCTGGATGCGTAATCTGTAACGTACTGAATATTGGAGATTATTATGGAAGCCATTGTTGTGCCCGTCGCGGGCATACTTATTCTGCTTGTGCTGATTGGTCTGGCTTTGGGCCGCCTGTATCGGCGTGCAACCCGGGAAATCAGCCTGGTCAAAACCGGGGCCGGAGGAAAAAAGGTGATTATGGACGGCGGCGTGATTGTCGTGCCATTGCTGCACGAAGTCAGCCCCGTAAACATGAAAACCCTGCGCCTTGAGGTCAAACGCGACGGCGACGGGGCCTTGATCACCAAAGACCGGATGCGTGTCGATGTCGGCGTTGAATTCTACGTGTCTGTTCAGCCCACGGATGAAGGGGTGGCCCGCGCCGCACAAACGCTGGGGGACCGCACCTTTGACGTGGAACAGCTGCGCGAGATGATCGAAGGCAAGCTGATCGACGGCCTGCGCGCCGTGGCTGCGCAAATGTCGATGGATCAGCTGCACGAAAACCGCGCTGACTTTGTGCAAGAGGTGCAAAATACGGTGTCCGAAGATCTGCTCAAAAACGGTCTTTCGCTGGAATCTGTGTCGCTGACCGCGCTTGACCAAACGCCATTTGAGGCGCTGGATGAAAACAACGCCTTTAACGCTGTTGGTATGCGCAAACTGGCCGAGGTGATCGCTCAGTCCAAGAAAGAGCGCGCCAATATCGAGGCCGAAGCCGCCGTCTCTGTACGCCGTGCCGAAATGGAAGCCGAGCGCGAGCGCCTGTTGATCGAACAGGATGAAAAGCAAGCCAGCATTCAGCAGATCCAAGAAGTGGAAACGCTGAAAGCCGCGCAAGAAGCCGAAATTGCCCGGCGTATGGAAGACTCGGTTCGCGAAACGGAACGCGCGCGTATCGCCCGCGAAGAGGCCATCCGGGCCGCTGAAATTGAGCGTGAGCGCAAGATCCGCGATGCAGAAATCGCCAAGGAGCACGCGGTGCAAGAGGCTGAGATCGCCAAGGAGCGTGAGCTTGAGGTTGCCAACCAAGAGCGTCAGATCATCATCGCGCAAAAATCCGAAGAGGAAAGTCGCGCCCGAGCATCCGCCGATCTGGCCCGCGCAGAAGCGACCAAGGCCATGGAGGCCGTGACGACCGCCAAAGAGGTAGCCGAGGCCGAGCGCCAAAAACAGATCATCCTGATCGAAGCCACCCGCGAGGCCGAGCGCGAAGCCACCAAGGTGCGCCTGTCCGCCCAGGCCGAAAAAGACGCAGCCCAGGACCGTGCCGAAGCACGGCGCGAAGAGGCGCAGGCCGATGCCGATGCATTGACCATTCGCGCCGAGGCGAAAAAGAAGGACATGCTGGCAGAGGCCGAGGGGAAACGCGCAATCACTGATGCAGAGAATGCGCTTTCCGAGGGCATTATCGCCATGAAGGTCGCTCTGGCGCGTCTTGAGGCAATGCCTTCGATCATCGAGCAGGCGGTCAAACCCGCCGAAAAAATCGACTCGATCCGCATTCATCAGGTCTCGGGCCTAGGGGGTAGCACATCTACTGGCGGTTCGGATACCGGGGACAAACCCGTGGTTAACCAGGCGCTGGATTCGGTGATGGGTATGGCCGTTCAGATGCCCGCGCTGAAAAAGATCGGCGAAGAACTGGGCATGACGATGGATGGCACGATCGACGGTCTGGTCAACGGCGCGATGGGCGAAAACCCTGCGACGCCTAACGCCAAACCGGACGCAGAGGCCGGTTAAACAAGTCGGCTAAAACACATCGGGGCGCTCGCACAGCGCCCCGTTTTCGTTACCGACAGTAAGACCCGCCGCGATGGCGCGCAGTGTCAAAATGGAAGTGATCCTTATGATACACATCCGCATTCGGCCCCAGTACCGTGCCAAACGGCCCACAGGCAGCGCTGTGCATCTCACGCAGGGCTTTGCCTTTTTTGCCGCGCCCCCAGTCGTCCAGAACGGAAATGCTGTCACCATCCGCAAGGTAAACCGCTGAAATATCAATTGCGCGCCCCTTGCCGTGTTCCGAAATCTTGGCCCCCTTTTTGTGGTTCCGAGTTCGGCAAACGTAATGCGCAGCAACCTTAAGCCCGGAGACACCGCCGCCCATCTTGCCGACGGCCGGTTTGACCCCGGTCTCAAGCCAGGATTTGACAGCGCCCGCTGTGGTGCAATCCATCGTCGCGGGCTGGGACAGGGTCACATTGCCAATCGCCCGCAGGCTGACCGCATTTTGTACGCCACAGCCGGAAACCGCACTTGGAACCGCGCCAACCACGCTGCCCATCAACATGGGATCACCGCACAAACCGCCCCCATCGGGAACCGCATCAGCCTTTGAAAAGCGCTGTTGCAGGAAATTCTGGATGCCAGCAAGCTGGTCATTGCCGTCTTTGGATTTTTCCGGTCGCGCGCCACAGCTTGCCACCATTACCACGGCGCAAAGCGCCAATCCGATCTGTTTCACCGTTCCACCTGTACGCGGCCAAAGTCAGGTTTATCCGTATCCTGTCCCGCCTCAAGAATACCACGGCGGATGGCGCGGGTATGGGTGAAATAGGCGTGAAGCTGATCACCATCGCCGGTTCGGATCGCGCGCTGAAGGGCAAAAAGCTCTTCGGTAAAGCGGCCCAGCATCTCGATTGTCGCGTCTTTGTTGGTCAAAAACACGTCGCGCCACATGGTTGGATCGCTGGCGGCGATACGGGTGAAATCCCGGAAACCGGCGGCGGAGAACTTGATCACCTCTTGGTCCGAGACGCGGCGCAGATCATCGGCCACACCCACCATCGTATAGGCGATGAGGTGCGGAATATGGCTGACCACGGCGCAGACCATATCGTGATGTTCGGCTTCCATGATCTCGGTCTGGGCGCCCAGCGCCTGCCAGTATTGCTCTTGTCGGGCCACCGCATCGGCATCCGAGCCTTTGGGCGGCACGATCAGGCACCAGCGGTTGTCGAACAGCGTGGCAAAGCCCGCCTCGGGGCCGGAATGCTCCGTGCCGGCCATGGGGTGGCAGGGGACGAAATGCACGCCGGCGGGAATAAGGGGCTGTACTTCAGCAATCACCGTCTGCTTGACCGAGCCCACATCAATCACGGTCGCACCCGGTTTCAGATGCGCCGCGATTTGCTTCATGACCGCGCCCATCGCGCCAACAGGGGTGGCCAGCACGATCAAATCCGCGTCTTCGACGACCTCTTCCAGCGTATCAAAGACCGCGTCACACAGGCCGATCTTGCGCGCAGTTTCGCGTGTTTCGCTTGAACGCGCGTAGCCCGTGACAGATCCGGCAACACCGCCCCGTTTCATCGCCCAATGCATCGAAGAGGCAATCAACCCAAGCCCGATCAGGGCGACTTTGTCGTAGATCACGCTCATGATTTGCCCGCCTCTGTCGTCCCCGCGACCTGTGCTTTGAACTGACCCACCGCATGGGCGACCTGACGACAGGCGGATTCATCACCAATGGTGATCCGCAGCGCTTCGGGAAGCCCGTATCCGGCAACCTTGCGCACGATCAACCCCTGGGACGCGAGATAGGCCTCGCAGCCCTCGGCCTCTTCTTGTGAGTGGAACCGCGCCAGAATGAAGTTGGTCATCGACGTATCCGTCGCGACACCGTGCACGGCCAACGCTTCGGACAGCCATTGCCGCAAGCGGGCATTTTCGTCCCGGCATTTTTGCATATAGGCCTGATCACGGACCGCCGCCTCGGCCGCAGCAAGTGCAACAGTCGACAGGTTGAACGGCTGGCGCACACGGTCCAGCACATCAATCACCTCGCGCGGGGCATAGCCCCACCCCACGCGCATCCCACCAAGCCCGTAAATCTTGGAGAAGGTCCGCGTCATGATCACATTGTCGCGCATCTCGACCAGACGGGCCCCACCATCATATTCGCCCGCATATTCGACATAGGCCCCATCCAGAACCAAAAGGCTCTGTTCTGGCAGACCTTCGGCCAATCGCTCAAGTTCGGACAGGCCGATCATGGTGCTGGTTGGATTGCCGGGATTGGTGACAAAAACGATCCGGGTCTTGGGCCCGCAGGCCTCAAGGATTGCGTCAACATCAACGACACGTTCGTGTTCGCGCACCTTGACCGGCGTCGCCCCACAGGCATGGGCAAGGATCGGGTACATGGAAAACCCGTGTTCGGTATAGACGATTTCATCGCCGACACCCGCATAGGCCTGACAGATGAACTGCAGCACTTCGTCAGACCCCACGCCGCAAATGATCCGGTCTGCATCCAAGTCATGAATTTCGGCAATTGCAGCGCGCAGGCCGGCGTGGTCCGTGCCCGGATAGCGATGGATGTCATGGGCCGCGCGGGCCACCGCCTCTTTGACTGCGTCGCTTGGGCCAAAGGGGTTTTCGTTCGCGCTCAGCTTGATCGGGTTTGCCACGCCGTCCACATGGGATTTACCGCCCTGATAAAGCGCGATTTCCATGATTCCGGGCTGTGCTGTGATCTTGGTCATAACCATCCTCCTGACACCCCGTGATTACCCGCCACCCGTCCGGTTGGAAAGCCGCAAAACAGTCACGTGTGACAGCGCCTAGACGATCACCTCCTGCGCCCGTTGTTCACCGACGCCAAATACGCGTTTGTAGCGCTGGATTTCCTCTGCGGGGCCCATGGCCTTTTTGGGGTTGTCGGACAGTTTGACCGTGGGCGCGCCATTGGCTTCGACGGCTTTGCACACCAGGCTAAAGGGGGCCAGACTGTCATCCGGGGCAAGGCCGCGGAAGTCATTGGTCAGCAGGGTTCCCCAACCAAACGAAGGCCGCACGCGCCCGTTGAATTGTTCAAACAATTCAAGGATTTTGGTTTCGTCCAATCCGTCGGAAAAGATCACAAGCTTTTGTGTCGGGTCTTCTCCGCGTGCCTTCCACCAGTCGATCGCGGTTTCCGCCCCGGTGGCAGGATCGCCGGAATCAATGCGAATGCCTGTCCAACCCGCCAGCCAATCGGGCGCACGGTCCAGGAACCCCTTGGTGCCGTAGGTGTCCGGCAAGATGATGCGCAGATTGCCTTCGTGTTCGTCCTGCCAATCCGCCAGAACGTCATAGGGAGCCTGCGCAAGCGCGGCGTCATCCTGGGCAAGCGCGGCATATACCATGGGCAATTCATGCGCATTGGTGCCAATGGCCTCAAGATCGCGGTTCTTGGCAATCAGGCAGTTGGAGGTGCCAACAAAGCTTTCGCCCAATCCCTCAAGCATCGCCTGCACACACCAGTCCTGCCACAGAAAGGAATGCCGCCTGCGGGTGCCGAAATCCGCCAGTCGAATACCGGGCTGTTCGCGCAGTTTTTCTACCTTTTCCCAGACGCGGGTCATGGCACGGGCATACAGCACCTGAAGCTCGAACTTACCCATGCCGTTCAGAACGGATCGACCGCGCAGTTCCATCAGAACCGCCAGTGCGGGAATTTCCCAAAGCATGACTTCGTGCCAGCGGCCTTCAAAGGTCAGCTCGTACTGATCGCCCACGCGCTCAAGATGATACTCGGGCAGGTGCATGTTTTCGAACCACTCCATGAAATCAGGTCGAAACATCTGGCGCTTGCCATAAAAGGTGTTCCCGCGCAGCCATGTGCTTTCCCCGCGGCTAAGCGAGAGTGACCGAATGTGATCCAGCTGTTCGCGCAGTTCCCCTTCGTCGATCAGCTTGGCCAGGGGAACATGGCTGGATCGGTTGATCAGGCTGAACCGCACCTTGGTGTCCGGCTTGTTGCGAAACACAGATTGGCACATCAACAGCTTATAGAAATCCGTATCGATCAAGGACCGCACGATGGGATCAATCTTCCACTTGTGGTTCCACACGCGCGTCGCGATATCAACCATGAGCATTCTCCTGTCGGAAAGCCGCAAACAAAAGGATCAAGCGAGACATACGCCCGCGACGCGCATCTGGTCGATCGCCCCCGCAAGGGATCCATCAAGATCAATTGCCCGGCACAGATCCTGTTCAACTGTAACGTCGAACCCAAGCCGCGCCGCATCAAGCGCAGAATAGGCCACGCAGAAATCGGTCGCCAGCCCCACCATCGTCAGCGTTTGAACACCACGGGTCCGAAGATAGCCCTCAAGCCCCGTCGGCGTGGTTTGATCATTCTCGAAAAACGCAGAATAGCTATCGATTTGAGGGCGAAACCCCTTGCGAATGATCATATCCGCCGCATCAACGTTCAGATCTGTGTGAAACCGCGCGCCGCCGCTGCTTTGGACACAATGATCTGGCCACAACACTTGCGGGCCATAGGGCATATCAATCATTTCGAACGGCGCCTTGCCCGGGTGCGAGGACGCAAAAGATGAGTGCCCCAATGGGTGCCAGTCCTGCGTTAGAACAACCGCATCAAAATCCGCCATCCGCGCGTTGATCCCGGCAATGATCGCATCACCTTCGGGCACCGCCAAGGCGCCTCCGGGGCAAAAATCATTCTGTACGTCGATGACAATCAAGGCATCCATGCGGGTTCTCCTGCTCGGGATCCCGATCTTCATAAAGCTTTGGCAGGGGAATTGCCATATGCGCGCTTCGCCGCTAGGTCTGGCGGCTTTCATAACGGAGAGCGACATGGCCCGGTTGGGAATTGACTTCGGAACATCGAACACAGCCGCGGGCGTTCTGGTTGGAGGTCGGCCCTATGTTATCCCGCTGGAAGCCGGGGCACAGACGTTGCCCTCGGCGGTGTTCATGGATTTCGCTGACCAGAAATTTCTCTATGGATCATCCGCCGCGCGGGCGATGATGGATGGCCAAGATGGGCGTTTCATGCGTGCGCTGAAAAGCGTGCTGGGCACCCCGCTTGCCCGCGAACCCAGACAGTTCATGGGCCAACGGCTGACACTGTTGCAAATCCTCGCCCGCTTTCTTGCCGAAATCAAAACCCGTGCGCAGACCCATACAGGCCTGGTTTTCGATCAGGCCGTATCCGGGCGGCCGGTTCGGTTCCATTCGTCCGACGCTGCGAAAGACCAGCAGGCGTTGTTGGATCTGCAAGAGGCCTACGCCCTTGCGGGCTTTGACGCGGTTGAGTTTGTGCCCGAACCAGAGGCCGCAGCCCTGGCCGTGAACGGACAGGGGATGGTGCTGATAGTCGATATTGGCGGGGGGACCTCGGATTTCACCCTGTGTGAACGAAGCTCATCGGGAACCAGGGTCTTGGCCTCAAAGGGGGTGCGTATCGGGGGAACGGATTTTGACAAGGCCCTTAGCCTGAAAGGCGCGATGCCATTGTTGGGGTACGAAGCCATGCTCAAAGATCCGTTGGGGTCGCGATATTATCCGGCGCCCCGGTCGCTGTTTCACGATCTCGCAAGTTGGGAGAAAATCGCGTTCATGTATGACCCTGTTACCCTGCGTGACGTGAACAACTGGATTCGGATGGCACAGGACCCCGACAAATTTGTCCGTTTGGCTCAGGTGTTGGAATCTCATTTGGGTCACGATATCGCCTATGCTGTGGAGGCCGGGAAAATTGCTGTCAACTCGGGTCACCCTGGTACGATTGATCTGGGCGTGATCGAACGGGATCTAAGCGCCGAACTAAAAAGCGACGTGGTCGATCAGTGCCTGTCAGACTTTGCCACTCAAATCGGACATGCCGCGCTGGAAACCATCGCCGTCGCGGGGGGGGAAAAAGAGCAGGTGGACACGATCGTCCTGGTTGGGGGCTCATCCCAAATGGGAATTGTACAATCCTCCTTGGCAACGTGTTTTCCCAAAGTCCCACAAGAAACCGCCGAGGTCTTTACCGCGGTGGTTCACGGGCTTGCCCACATCGCCGGGGAGGCCCGCTAAAAGTAACCCCTGACCAAACTGCCAGCGATAAGTGACCAACCGTCGGCGACAACAAAAAACGCCAATTTGAAGGGAAGCGATACGATAGCAGGCGGGACCATCATCATCCCCATCGACATCAGGACTGCTGCAACGACAAGATCAATAATGAGAAACGGCAAAAAGATCAGAAAGCCAACCTGAAATGCCCGTGCAATTTCGGACAGCATGAAGCTTGGAACCAGAACAGAAAGCGGTGCTTCCGGAACCAAGGGGGAGCCCTGGGCGTCCGGCCGCAAATCTGCCATCGCGCGGAACGTATCCGGGTCGATGCGTCCAACCATAAATGTCCGAAATGGCTTGATGGTTTCCTCGGCGGCGCGCTCAACCTCAAGCTCTTCGTTGATCAAGGGTTGCACCCCAGCTTCCCAAGCCTGGGTGAATACTGGTTCCATAACAAAGTAAGTCAAAAAGAGTGCCAAGCTGACGATCAGCATATTCGGTGGCGATTGCTGAAGGCCCACGGCCTGACGCAAAATTGCCAACACCGTGACCATGAACGGGAAGCAAGTGACCATGATCGCAATGCCCGGCGCAAGGCTGAGCAATGTGATCGCCAAGATCAGTTGAACCGAGGTGGCGGTTAACGAACCGCCTTCACCTAACTCAACCGAAAAGGCCTGCGCTTCTGCGCCCGTGGCACCTGTCATCAGGGCCAGCGCGGCTCCTGCCGCGATCCATAGGGTCCGCATGTTAGGACGGTGATTGCAGGTCTACGACCTCGGTCAGGCGAACGGCAAGCTGGCCCGCCCCCTCTCCTTCGACGACCTCAAGAACGCCGATCCCAATCAGCTTTTCACCGACATATAACTCGACCGGGTCATCCAATTGCTTATCAAGATTGAGCACAGATCCCTCACCAAGCTGTAGAAGTTCTCGCACCAAAGGACGGGCCCGGCCAACAGAAACCATGATTTCGATTGGTACCGAAGTGAATGCGGTCGCTGCGTCACCGCGCGCTGCTGCCTGGGGACTATCCATTTGCTACTTTTCTCCGATTGTCATGTGTAAAGCCTGCGACAGCTTCTTTGACTGATATGATGAGATCGCTAAGATCGATTTGCTTCTCAACCTCGGCAAACCGAATTTCCGCTTGTTCATCGGCAAGCGCTTCGTCTTGCACGATGTCGATCGGAAACTTGAAATCCTGTTCCAACAAAGGAATGACCGTATCCACATTGGCGGGAGAAACCGCGATCTCAACCTTCATGCGTCCGATTTCCTTAGCCATCGCATCAAGTTGCTCCACAAGATGGTGCCCCAACGTGGCCCGAGCGATTTCCGGCAGCAACAAACCCACCATCTGATCCAACAGGGGCGTGACGCTGTTCATCACCTGAGCGTAGGCTTCATGATAAGTGAATGACAGATCCTGCAACTGCTGAGCAAAGGTTGTGGAAACATCTGCCTTATCATGGTTCTGGGCCTTTAACGCGTCTTCCCACCCGGCTTTGTATCCCCCTTCAAAGGCCTCGAGTTTGAGGCCCTCGATGTCGGTGTCTTCCTGTACAGACTCAGTCTTTGGTTCAATCGAACGCGCATCAAAGTCTTCTAAAAGTTTCTGTAACGCACTCAACTCGCACCTTCCTTATCTTCTTCCAACCAACTGCGCAGGATCTCAACGGTTTCTGTCTTGCGCTCCGATATCAAATTCCGGAGGCGATCAACCGGGTCCTCTTCGGGAGGCGCGTCAAAATCAACCATACCCATGCCGCTGAAATCCGGACCATCCCCCATGACTGGCAAGTCGCCGAAGCCACCCAAAGGCTCAATCTCTCCTTCGAGCGCTGGCGCGTCCCCAACCGCTGCGTCAGACGCAGGTGCAGGCAGGGCCATTGCGCTTTCCGTTGCATCAGACCTGCCAGAAAGCACGGGGCGCACCACGAACAGGCCCAAGACAAGCGCCACCACGGCCAACACCGCCATTTGAATCAAGCGCATCATATTGATCGGACCAGCAAGCAATCCGGGTTCAATTGGGCCAGTTCCCAAACCTTCTGGCTTTTCAAATGCCAGCGACCGGATTGTGATCGCGTCACCGCGGGCTTCATCAAAGCCAACCGCAGACGACACCAGATCGCGAAGCGCTTGAAGTTCGGGGTCGGGTAGCGGCGCAAACTGTTGCGTTCCATCCGCGGATGTCGAGTAGGTTCCGTTGACCAAAACCGCGACGGTCAGGCGGCGAATTGCACCGGGTTGGCGTGTAATTTCGCGTGTGGTTTCAGAGACTTCATAATTGATTCTCTCGCGCGATTCCGCCTTTTGCGATGAGGAGTTATCTCCGCCAGCTGAACCAGCACCCTCTGGCAGGTTGGACGCGACGGTCACATCACCACCACCACTGTTTTCGGACTTGTCGTTGCGCTCTTCGGTATCGGTTGAAACGATCACCCGGCCTTCAGGATCAAAGCTCCGCTCCCGGATCAGCTCACTTTCTGTAATGGTATCAACACTCACTTCAACGACAGCATTGCCAACACCGACACGCGCCTCCATCAGACGTTGAACACGGTCCCTGAGAACGGTTGCCTTGTCATCCGCTGTGCCTGCTCCGGATCCAGTATCGTCAGCCCCGATCAGTCCGCCCTTTCCATCAATGACCGCAACATTATCTGCGGAAAGACCTGGAACAGCCGATGCAACCAGAAACTTCAGTGCACGCGCTTGTTGCGCTGTCAGAACCCCGCCTGTGGTGGCGACCGAGATTGACGCCGACGGTGAAATATCGCGTTGAAACGGGTTCGCAGATGCATTCGCGATGTGCACGCGCGCGCTGGCAATTTGCGGATTAGATACGATTGTTCTGGCCAATTCACCTTCTTTGGCGCGCCAATAAGCGGCATCAAACATCTGAGATGTTGTCCCAAAGCCCGACAAACCATCAAGCAGCTCATAGCCTTGCCCCCCGTTGGCGGGCAGCCCTTCAGCCGCGAGCGTTAACCGCAATGCATCCCGCTCTGATTCGGGAACAAAGATCGCGCCACCGCGCACTTCGAACTGGATGTTGCGCCCCTCTAAGGCGGATACCACCTCTCCTGCGGCCCCGTTTTCCAGCCCGGCATACAAAAGCGCGAGATTCGGCGCCGAAGCCAATCTTGTAAGGCCCAAAACCGCAATGATCATCGCGAGCGTCGCCCCTAAAACCACGAGCTTTTGCCGAGCGCCCAGTGCATTCATATTTGTTAGTACTTGCTGCAAATTCAGCCTCCACTCCAAACGTTCTGTTCGGTGAGGCGAGATTGGCCCATTCGACTTAACAATCAGTTAGCCCATTTCAGCCTATAACCAGTTTAAGACGAAAATGAGGTTGATGATGGCCGAGACAGAAGTTGAGTCCGAAGAAGAACTTGATGAAAAGAAACCGTCCAAATTACCTATCATTATAGGGGTAGTTCTAGCGCTCGTTGGCGGTGGTGGTGGTTTCTTTGCCGCTCAATCCGGTTTGCTGGGAGGTGGACAACCCACAGCCGAATCAACAGAACAAGCCGCCATGGACGAAACAAAGATAGAAACGATCGACCTGCCGGACGTCGTTTTCGTAGAAGTTCCACCGCTTACGGTTTCACTTGGCCCGAATGCACATTCACAACACTTGAAATTCAGGTCAAGTCTCGAAGTGCCAAATGCTTATGCAGCTGATGTCGAAGGGGTCTTGCCCAGAGTTCAAGACGTATTGAACAGCTACCTTCGGGCGTTAGAGCCGAAAGATATCGAAGCGCCTGGTGCTTTGGTTCGGCTGCGCGGTCAAATGCTGAGGCGGGTAAAACTTGTCGCAGGCGAGGATCGCGTCAGCGACCTGTTGGTCTTGGAATTTGTTCTCAACTAAGGAGAGGCTGCATGGAAATTATTGCAGATATTTTGCTGGTTGCCGGTGCACTTGGCGCAGGGTTTTATTGCTTTGTTCTATCGCGTCGCCTTAGCAAGTTCACCGATCTGGAAAACGGTGTCGGGGGGGCTGTTGCGGTGCTTTCCGCGCAGGTGGATGACCTGACCAAAACTTTGGCAGCGGCACAAAGCAGCGCGGGCAATTCAGCCCAGTCGTTAACTGCGTTGACGGAACGCGCGGAAGACGCGTCTCGCAAGCTCGAACTGCTTGTGGCGTCTATGCATGACCTCCCAAGCGATCGCCCGCAACAGGCGCCCGAAGAAGCGCCACAATCCGAAACCGTGTTCGTGCGCCACGCGGCAAACTGAGGAATAGCACAATGGCCAAGCCTGAGCGCAAAAACAAACTAGATAAAAAGCAAAAGCCAAAAAGCAAAAGACGCACACGCGGCGCGCTCGCCGCTGTAGGATCGCTTCTTTTACTATCAGCGGTATTCAGGGCTGTTGTCGGAGCGTCTGAAGCCATCGCAAAGGAAGAACCGGTCACAACGCAAGAAGACCAAGCCCCACCGGGAAATCAGGTCGCATCAGATTTCGACAATTCTGGACCGTCACAAATCTATGTGACAGAAGAGGATATTTTGCCCTTGGTGGCTGCTCTCAATGCGCGGGAACAGCGCGTCAGCACGCGAGAAACCGAGATCGACGTGCGCATGCAAGCGCTTTCGGTCGCTGAACAAGAGATAGAACGCAAACTCAAGGCACTGGAAGGCGCTGAGAAAGCGCTGCGCGAAACGATGGCGACGGCGAGCCAGGCCGCCGAAGGGGACGTGGCCCGCCTCACCGAAGTCTATTCAAACATGAAACCAAAACAAGCCGCAGCTTTGTTTGAAGAGATGGACCCGGAGTTCTCCGCTGGTTTTCTTGCTCGCATGCGCTCGGATTCGGCCGCTGCGATCATGGCTGGGCTCTCACCGGAAACAGCCTATCTGATTAGTGTCGTCCTGGCGGGAAGAAACGCAAACGTACCAACCGAATAGTCCGCATATTGCTGTACCGGACTTTTCGGTCAGTATGTTTGATAACACTGCATCGAGATTTTCCGTCGCGGCCCCGCGATCGCCCCAAAAACCAATCGCTTATCTCTTCTGTCTTTGGCCAAGAAAAGCCTCACATCCGGTGAGAAACTTATCGCAAAGCACTCACCTAGGGGATGTGCTCTAAACCTTTCCAGACACTAATCGCGGGAATTTCTCCCAAATCAACGTCGGATTTGTCGCGCTACCCGCAAACTATCGAATGATTTTCACTCGTCGCCCATCAGACAGGCATGCCATTAATATATATTTATCAATGATTTAATGGTAATTCCTCCAGAACCACAGCAAGAAATTTGAATTTTCCGGCATGTAGCGATTTACAGGCAAGAAACTATCAGGTTAGCCTCTGATCCTGATGGGGCAACACCGGACGCTATAAATGCTTAGTGGCAAGCCAGACGTACACTCATGGGTGGCAATTCCTGCCGGTACAGCAGCCTGCGCTGCAAACAAAATCAAAGCCGCATCAACTAAATCGATCCCGATCAA
The DNA here is from genome assembly GCA_025210345.1 of Pelagimonas sp. GTDB lineage: Bacteria > Pseudomonadota > Alphaproteobacteria > Rhodobacterales > Rhodobacteraceae > JAOARQ01. The sequence goes on from JAOARX010000019.1 coordinate 19,849, forward strand.
CGGGACGTTATGTATCCAAACAGTGAGGAAATCATGAAATCCACCGTATTGACATTGGCGACTGCCGTCGCATTTGCCGCTGGTGCCGCAGCCGCGGGCACGCTTGATGACGTCAAAGCCGCAGGCAAACTGAAATGTGGCGTTAGCCAGGGTCTGCCCGGCTTCTCCAACCCGGATGATTCGGGCAAATGGACCGGCCTGGATGTAGACCTGTGCCGCGCCGTTGCCGCCGCCGTCCTGGGTGACTCCGAGGCTGTCGAATATGTTTCGCTTTCGGCCAAAGATCGCTTTACCGCGCTGTCATCGGGTGAAATCGACATCTTGTCGCGCAACACCACGTGGACCATCACCCGCGACACCGATCTGGGTATCTCTTTTGCTGGCGTGAACTATTACGATGGTCAGGGCATGATGGTTCCTGCCGATCTGGGTGTTTCTTCGGCAACAGAGCTGGATGGCGCAACCATCTGTACCAACACCGGAACCACCACCGAACTGAACATCACGGACTATTTCAAAGCAAACGGCATGTCGTTTGAATTGGTCGCGCTCGAAAACTCCAACGAAGTTGTGGCTGCTTACGGCGCGGGCCGTTGCGACGTCTTCACCACCGACCGTTCAGGTCTGGCGGCTGAACGTCTGAAGCTGGCAGATCCTGACGCGCACGTTGTTCTGCCCGAAACCATCTCGAAAGAGCCGCTTGGCCCGTCCACCCGTGCCGGTGATGAGCAGTGGAACAAAATCGTTCGCTGGACGCTCAACGCCATGATCGAAGCAGAAGAGTACGGCATCACCGCCGCCAATGCGGACGAAATGATGGGATCGAACAACCCGTCGGTTCAGCGTATTCTGGGCGCAGGCGACAACGACTATGGCAAGGCCCTTGGTCTGGATGCAGACTGGGCTGCCAAAGCGATCAAAGCCGTTGGCAACTATGGCGAAAGCTATGAGCGCAACGTTGGTGTTAACACCCCGCTCAAATTGGACCGTGGCGTAAACGCGCTGTGGAACCAGGGTGGTTTCATGTACGCTCCGCCGATCCGCTGATCGGCACCTGACTACCGCGAAATCATAATAATAGCGGGAAAGGGGCGAAGTCTGTCTTCGCCCCTTTTCTCACTGCGGGGAGATTAACATGACTACGACCAATGACGTCGATCAGGCGCCGGAACGAACGGGCCTTGCGGCCCTTGTCTATGACAGCAAAGCGCGTTCGCTGTTCTTTCAAGGCATTCTAGCGCTTCTCATCTTGGCCATGATCTACATGGCGATCCAAAACGCGGGACAGAACCTTGCCGCCCAAGGCAAAGAATTTGGCTTCGACTTTTTTAACCGCCCTTCTGACATTCAGATTCTGACAACATTCGGGACATGGCTGGTTGGATACGTGCCGGGTGAAAGCACGATCTTTGATGTTCTCAAACTGTCCATTGCCAACACGCTGATATTGGCTTTCACCGGGATCATCTTTGCCACGATATTGGGCTTTTTGATGGGTATCATGCGCCTGTCGAACAACTTTGTCGTGAACAGCTTTGCCACGATCTATATCGAGATGATGCGCAATATCCCCTTGTTGTTGCAGATCTTTTTCTGGAACGCAGCTCTGCGCCTTATCGCACCTGGCCCGCGTGATTCCGGGACATTCGTACCGGGTTTGCTGCAATTCAACACCAAGGGCATCTATGGCCCCTTCCCAATCACACATGACGGATTTTACCTGACGATGCTGGCCCTTCTGGCCGCGATTGGCGGGGCGATCGCCTATGGGAAATATGCAAAGAAACTGCAGGAACAAACCGGCAAGCAAAGCCCGGTTTTTCTGGTTTCTGCCGGGTTGTTGATTGGTTTGCCCGCGGTGGTTTTCGTAATCACCGGCAGCCCATTGACCATTGAATGGCCGAATTTCGTATCCGAAGGTCCTGTGCTTCGACGCGGATTTGAACGCGGCGTCGGATCCTATATCGCACCCGAATTCATGGCGCTGTTCCTGGCGCTTGTGACCTATACCGCCGCCTTCATCGGTGAAATTGTGCGGGCGGGCATTCAGGCGGTTCCCAAGGGTCAGTCCGAAGCCTCTGAGGCGCTCGGCCTTCCGGGGGGGCTTGCCATGCGCAAGGTGATCTTGCCGCAGGCCTTTCGGGTGATCATTCCGCCGCTGACGTCGCAATACCTGAACCTAACCAAGAACTCGTCTTTGGCCGCGGCGATTGGCTATCCGGAACTGGTTGCGGTTTTCGCGGGCACCATCTTGAACCAAGTGGGTCGCGCCATCGAAATCGTCGCGATTGTGATCATCGTCTATCTGACCATTTCGCTGCTCACGTCGCTGTTCATGAACTGGTTCAACAACCGCGTAAAGCTGGTTGAGCGCTAAGAGGGACATAAGATGACACAGAAAAACATCGCATATGTCCGGACTTCGGACGCACCGACATTGCCCCCGCCTGCCTCGGAAGCAGGGATACAGGGCTGGCTGTGGAAGAATATCTTTGCCTCGATGGCGGATTACTCTTCCCCGTCCAAGGCCGTGAACTCGGTCCTGATGACGATCCTAACTTTGGGCTCGGCTTATTTCCTGTTCTGGATGACATGGGGCTTGCTGGACTTTTCGCTGTTCTCGGCCACGTTCAGTGACCCTGAAAATGTCAAACGCGAAGCCTGCGTCGCCAATACTGGCGCGTGCTGGCCCTATGTTCAGGCGAAATGGTATCAGTTCATGTATGGCTTCTATCCAAAGGAAGAAGTCTGGCGCGTGAATATTTCGATGCTCATGCTTGCCGTTGGCGTTGCTTGGCTGGTGTTGCCATTGCCGCGCCGGGGGCTTGTCGCGGGCCTGATGCTGACCGCCTTTCCGATCATTTCGTTTGTCTTGCTGAACGGCATGCCGATTGAGCACGAAGGCGATCTGAGCCACGTTTTTGCGGGTGTTTGGTTCCCTGCAATCATCGCTGGTATCGCCTTTGCAGCCTGGTGGGCCGCACGCAATGGGGCCCTTGGTGAAGTGGCCTCGGCCATTGCCCCGATCCTTTTGATGGTCACCGGGTTGTTCGGCCTTTTTGCCGTGCTTCCGCTGATCACCGCGGGGTTGGACATTATGCTGGGCACCGAAGTGGTTGAAACCAACCAATGGGGTGGCCTGACCATCACCTTGGTTGTGGCAATCGCGGGGATCGTCGCCTCGCTGCCTCTGGGCATGTTGCTGGCGCTTGGGCGGCAATCAAGCGCACCGATCATCAAATACACCTCGGTGATTTTCATCGAAGTGGTGCGGGGCATCCCGCTGATCTCGGTGTTGTTCTTTGCCTCGGCAATGCTGCCTTACTTCCTTGAGCCGGGAGTGGATTTCAACAAACTGCTGCGCGCCATGATTGGTGTGATGCTGTTCTCATCGGCCTATATGGCAGAGGTGATCCGCGGCGGTCTGCAAGCCATGCCCAAAGGCCAATACGAAGGCGGGATGAGCCTGGGTTTGTCCTATTGGCAGCAAATGCGGCTGATCATCATGCCTCAGGCTTTGACCACGGTCATTCCCGGCATCGTGAACACCTTTATCGGCCTGTTCAAGGACACCACGCTGGTCCTGATCATCTCGATCTTTGACCTCTTGGGCATCATGAACGCCACTTTGACCGATCCAACATGGGCCACGCCCACCACGGCCTATACCGGCTATCTGGTGATCGCGCTGATCTACTGGTTCTTCTGCTTCGGCATGTCCCGGTATTCGGCCTATATGGAACGCAAACTCGACCGCAGCCATCGCTGATTGGAGAGAAACATGGATATTACAAACGTAGAACGCTCCTCAGCGGAGATGACCGTCTCGGATCAGATCGCGATCCAGATCACCGGAATGAACAAATGGTACGGAAGCTTTCACGTCCTGCGGGATATTGATCTGACCGTTTACGAAGGTGAGCGTATCGTGATCTGCGGCCCGTCGGGTTCGGGCAAATCCACCCTGATCCGCTGCATCAACGCCCTTGAGGAACACCAGCAGGGCAGCATCACGGTGGACGGTACGCGGCTGACCTCGGATCTGAAGAACATCGACAAGATCCGGTCCGAAGTTGGCATGTGCTTTCAGCACTTCAACCTGTTCCCGCATCTGACGATCCTTGAGAACTGCACGCTGGCCCCGATCTGGGTGCGCAAAACGCCCAAGAAAGAGGCGATCGACACCGCGATGCATTTCCTTGAAAAGGTCAAGATCCCCGATCAGGCGCATAAGTACCCCGGACAGTTGTCCGGTGGCCAACAGCAACGCGTGGCGATCGCGCGCAGTTTGTGCATGAAGCCGCGAATCATGTTGTTCGACGAACCGACCTCGGCGCTGGACCCGGAGATGATCAAAGAGGTGCTCGACACCATGATCGAGCTGGCCGAAGAAGGCATGACCATGCTGTGTGTGACCCACGAAATGGGCTTTGCGCGTCAGGTGGCGAACCGGGTTATCTTTATGGCTGACGGTCAGATTGTCGAACAGAACGAACCCGAAGAATTCTTCAACAATCCGCAATCAGAGCGCACCCAGCAGTTCCTCAGCCAGATCCTTGGGCACTGATTGACGCCTTGAAACCATCCAAGGGCGCGGCACAGGTCGCGCCCTTTTGTGTTCTTGAACCGCGCGCAAGGATGCTTTTATCTGGCGCAGACGCATCAAACCCAAGGTCAGCTCATGAAAATTGCCTATACCATGTCGCCCGGTCGCGGTGAGACAAACGTGCTTTTGGCCTCGGTCGCGAAAGAACTGGGGGCGCGCGGCCTTCGGCTTTGCGGCACCATTCAGACAGACACGGAATGCGCGGACAAAAGCAAATGCGATATGGATGTCCACATTCTGCCGAACGGCCCGGTGATCCGCATTTCTCAGGATCTGGGTCGGGAAGCGCGCGGATGCCGTCTGAACCCTGACGCCCTAGAGCAGGCCGTCACCGTAACGCGGCAACAGCTGGAAAAGGGGGCGGATGTGGTGATCGTGAACAAGTTCGGCAAACACGAGGCCGACGGGCGCGGATTTCGCGACGTGATCGGCGATGCCATCGACCTGAATGTTCCGGTGATCGTCGGCATCAATCCCTTGAACATCGACCGCTTTCAAGAGTTCTGCGGTGGCGAAGCCATTGAGCTTGCCGGTGACGTCGACAGCATTGTTCAGTGGGTCGCCACCCCGATTGCCGATTAAAGCAACGCTGCCAGATATCGCCCATAGTTGGTTTTTTTGAACAGATCAGCGCGCTGCATCAACTGTTCGCGCGTGATCCAACCGTTTTCAAAGGCGATCTCTTCGGGGCACCCCACCTGCTGGCTTTGGCGATCAGACAGGGTGCGCACGAAATTCCCGGCATCCAGCAACGACGCGTGCGTACCGGTGTCCAGCCAGGCGAAACCGCGCCCCATCTGCTGCACACTTAGCTGACCATCGTTCAAATACATCTCAAGCAATGAGGTAATTTCCAGTTCGCCCCGCGGCGATGGTGTGACCTGGCGGGCACGTTCAGGTGCGCTTCCATCCAGGAAATACAATCCGGTGACCGCATAGGGCGATGGCGGGACGTCAGGTTTTTCAATGATCTGGTTGACCGATCCATCTTCGGCAAACCCGACAACACCATATCGTTCAGGATCGGCCACGCGATAGCCAAACACGGTGCCTCCGCTGTCTTGTGCATCTGCTGCGCGCAGTTTTTCCGGCAGGCCATGACCAAAAAAGATGTTGTCCCCCAGCACCATAGCCGATGGCGCGCCATCAAGAAAATCCTTGGCCAACAGATAGGCCTGCGCCAGCCCATCCGGAGAGGGCTGGGTAATATAGGTCAGCGCAAGGCCCCACTGGCTGCCGTCGCCCAGCGTGCGCTTGAATTGATCCTGGTCCTGCGGCGTTGTGATGATCGCGATTTCACGAATACCCGTCAGCATCAGCGCGGACAGCGGGTAGAAAATCATGGGCTTGTCGTAAATCGGCAAAAGCTGTTTCGAAACGCCCATGGTGATCGGATGCAACCGCGTGCCCGATCCCCCCGCCAGTATAATCCCCTTGCGCTGCGTCATTTCAAAACCTCCAATTCGTTCAACACCCGGCGCAAACCTATCCGCCAATCCGGTCTGGCCAGACCAAGATCCGCCAAGGTGGTACAGTCCAACCGCGAATTCAGCGGGCGGCGGGCAGGTGTGGGATAGTCCGATGTGGGAATTCCGCTGACCTGAACCTGCTGACCCGCCATGTCGAAAATCTCGCGCGCAAACTCAGCCCAGCTGACATCTGGCGCGCCGCTGAAATGCACCACCGCCTGTTTGGTCTGTCCGCTGATCAGGCGATCCGCCAAAGTCAGGCAGGCCTTTGCGATATCAGCCGCAGGGGTTGGCCCGCCAATCTGATCCGCGACGATGTTCAGCGCATCTTTTGTCTCACTTAGACGCAGCATGGTTTTCACGAAATTCGCCCCATGCGCGGAAAACACCCACGACGTCCGCAAGATCGCATAGCGCCGGGCGATGTCCATGATGGCGTTTTCCCCGGCAAGCTTGCTTTGACCGTAGTGGTTGATAGGCCCGGTGGGATCACCCGGCAGATGCGGCGTATTCCCCGCCCCGTCAAAGACATAGTCGGTCGAGATATGGACCACGGGAATATCCAGCGTCGCACACATGCTGGCAATCGCACCAACGGAACGGCCGTTCACCGTCATCGCGACATCGGGTTCTTCTTCCGCCAGGTCCACCGCCGTATAGGCGGCTGCGATGATCACAGCGCGAGGTTGATGTCTGGCGATCACCGCCTGGCACATGGCGCCATCCCTCAGGTCCGCATCAGCGCGGTCCAGAAACAGCATCTCACGCGGGCCAGCATTGCGGGCCAGTTCCAAAGCGACCTGCCCGCTTTTCCCAAAAACCAAGATCATGCGCCTGTCCCCAATCGTTGCCCCACACCTTGACGGTTTTGCAGCGCCTGCCACCAGTCCCGGTTGTCCAAATACCACTGAACGGTCTTTTCCAGCCCTTGCTCAACCGTCACCGACGGGCGCCAGCCCAGTTCATCACGCAAGCGGGTTGGATCAATCGCATATCGCGCATCGTGTCCCGGTCGGTCGGTCACAAAGGTGATCAGATCGGCATAGGGGCGATCTGCGGGCTGCAACCGATCCAGGATCTCGCAAATGGTATGGACCAGTTCAAGGTTCGAGCGCTCATTCTCTCCGCCGATATTATAGCTGCGCCCCAGCCCCCCCTTTTGCAGGACCAACAGCAAGGCATCCGCGTGATCTTCGACATATAGCCAATCGCGCACGTTTGACCCGTCGCCATAGATTGGGATCGGCTGACCCGCCAGCGCGTTCAGGATCACCACGGGGATCAGCTTTTCAGGAAAATGGAAAGGGCCATAGTTGTTCGAGCAATTGGTCAGAACCACAGGCAGTGCATAGGTTTCGGCCCAGGCACGCACCAGGTGATCCGATGCGGCCTTGGAGGCGGAATAGGGGCTGCGCGGGTCATAGGGGGTGTCTTCGGTGAACTGACCCGTTTCCCCCAGGGATCCATAGACCTCATCGGTCGAGATGTGATGGAAACGGAACCCGTCTGGGCGGCCCTGCGCGATCCAATAGGCCCGTGCTGCCTCTAATAGCTGAAAGGTGCCCATGACGTTGGTATCAATAAAGGTCCCGGGGCCGTCAATCGAACGATCCACATGGCTTTCTGCCGCAAGATGCATGATCGCATCCGGCCTGTGCGCGGCCAGGATTCTGTCCAAAGACGCGCGGTCACGAATATCGGCCTGTTCAAAGGCATAGTTCGGGTGATCCGCGACGCTGGCGACATTTTCCAAACACGCGGCATAGGTCAGCGCATCCAGATTGACCACCTGATGCCCCGCAGCCACGGCTTGTCGGACCACGGCGGACCCGATAAATCCGGCCCCTCCGGTGATGAGTATCTTCATTTTAAGGCCTCATAGACAAAGGGGTTGTCCAGATCCGCCAACAGAGGGGCCTCGGCATCCTTGGCGCTCAGAGACGGATCTTGGGTTAGCCCCCAATCAATGCCAATTGCCGGGTCGTCAAACCGGACGGCGTGATCGCATTCTGGTGCGTAATAATCGGAACATTTGTAGATAATCTCGGTGTCAGGTTCGCGGGTTACGAACCCATGCAAAAACCCCTCGGGGATCAAAAGCTGCCGCCCGTTTTCAAAGCTCAGCTCAACCGCGATCCACTTGCCGTAGGTCGGGCTGCCACGGCGAATATCAACGGCCACATCCAGCAATCGGCCCCGACCACATCGCACCAGCTTGGCCTGCGCATGGGGCGGCGTCTGCATGTGAAGCCCGCGCACCGTGCCAACTTTGCTGGACAGCGAATGGTTGTCCTGGACAAAGTCATAGGCCAGCCCCGCGTCGGACATCCGGGCCTTGTTCCAGCTCTCGCTAAAAAAACCGCGTGTGTCGCCAAAGCGCGCCGGGGTCAGGATTTTGACATCCGGCAGGGCCGTTTCTTCAACAAGCATCTCAATCCCGTCCTTTGTTAAGGCCAATCACGGTCACATGGTCTTTTCATATCACCTGTTTGCATACTGATTTCCACCCCTGAGGACCCCCCAGCCCAGCCGCCCCGCCGGGACTGGGGGTTAGTCACGGGCATAGACATCTTCATAGCGGACGATGTCATCTTCTCCGACATAAGATCCGGTCTGCACTTCGATCAGGACCATCGGTACTTTGCCCGGGTTTTCCATCCTGTGTACCGCCCCCAGGGGGATATAGACGCTTTCGTTTTCGGTGACCAATCGCACCTGATCGTCGATGGTGACACGGGCTGTCCCCTCAACCACAATCCAATGTTCGGACCGGTGGAAATGGCTTTGCAGGCTTAGGGATGCACCGGGATGGACAAGAATGCGTTTGACCTGAAACCGCCCGCCGACGACAAGGCTTTCAAACCAGCCCCAGGGCCGATGGTCTTTAGGAAACTGGGTGGCCTGATCAACCTGTTTTTCCTTAAGCGCGCTCACCGCCAGTTTCACATCCTGGGCGCGGGACATATCCGCCACAAGAACCGCATCATTCATCGCCACGGCCATGATGTTCTCAAGCCCGATGCCGACAACTTCTAGGCGCTCACCCTCGGCACGTAGCAGGGTGTTTTGACAGTCGATGGCGGTTGCCCCTTGGTTGGTGACAACACCCTGTTCATCCGCAGTGCTTTCACGCCAAACAGCGTCCCAGCCCCCCAGATCGGACCAGCCGCTGTCAAAGGGAACCACCGACAGATTGTTGGCCCGTTCCATCACCGCGTAATCCACGGAAATATCATCTGCCGCGCTCCAGGGTTCGGGGGCTAGCCGCAGGAATCCCAGATCCGTTTCGGCCTGTTTCACGGCATCGGACACAGGTTGCATCAGGTCGTTGCAGTGGGCCTGATAGGCGGCGATGATATCCGTGGCCCGGAACAGGAAAATACCGGCGTTCCAAAGATAGGTCCCCGCCGAAAGCAACTCAGCCGCGCGGGCTGCATCGGGTTTTTCCACAAAGCGGTTCAGCTTGACCGGGGCGTCGGCCGGCGGGGCGCTGAGCTCCAGATAGCCATAGGCGGTTTCCGGATGCGTGGGCTGGATTCCAAAGGTGACCAGATCCCCCTGCTGAACCGAAGCCAACCCCAGGGTGACCGCAGCGTGAAAGGCAAGCACGTCAGGCACGACATGATCCGAAGGCGCCACAAGCAAGATCGCATCCGGGTCTTGACTATGCGCATATAGGGCAGCGGCCAATATGGCCGGGGCAGTGTTGCGCCCCTCAGGTTCGATCAAGATGGCACCGGGGTCGATACCAATCGCCTGAAGCTGCTCTGTCACAACAAAGCGGAAATCCGAATTGGTCAGAACAAGCGGCTTTTGAAACTTTAGGTCAGGGGTTTCACCCGACAAGCGACGTGCGGATGCCTGAAACAGGGTTTCCTCTCCCATCAGGGGGACAAACTGCTTGGGATAGCTTTTGCGCGAAAGCGGCCAGAGCCGGGTTCCAGACCCACCACACAGTATCACGGGAGTAATCTGATGCACGGACATGTTCAAGCTCCTCAACAAATACCCCTTGAGATTGTCTATTCAAGTCCAAGGGTTGCGCAAGCGCATATTCGTATAAACACCTGACCATTGTACCAAAGGGATCACCTTTTGACTGGGTTGACGTATATGTTTGCGGCGTGATCGTGGGTGAGGTTTATTTCAGCCCAACGGTGTTGTTGGCTGCATAGCCCTGGGTAATTGGCGTGACAATGGAAACAGTTCACAGGTACAACGGGAACAATACCATGGCAGCAAATTGTGAAACCCATTGTCGAACAGCACATTTCCAGTCAGCGTAAGGCCAATGCACATGAGGGTGGCACCAAGATGAGCAAACTGTCCTTGGCCGAAAAAAAGTGCCTGCAGCGCGACCGGCCATTTCATGAGCTTTTTCGCGGTCAGTATGTGCTGTCTCAGGACGCCGGGCGTCACTATCCGGGCTGGACCAAGACCTCATTGGGAAACTGGACCATTCACCACGGGCCCGCTTTGCCACGGTATTCCATCCTTGATGCTTCGGGGCAGATCCTGGGCCATCTGCTTGGCCTCGCGTGGCAGCCCCCGGCGGACATCATCAAGGGGCCGGTGACCTTGCCCTTTCTCGCCAATGACCCCGACCTTTGGACCAGGGTCCAGCGCTTTGTCAGCGATCTTGGCGGCAGATACATGGTCTTGGTGTCGGTTGGCCGCAGGGCGCGTCTGTATGGGGATCCGGTGCTGGATCTTCCGATTGTCTACGACCCTACGGAAAAACAAATCGCCAGTTCGCTTGGGCTTGTTCTGGATCGCCCCATCCAGAAAAACGACGCGCAGGGCATGCGCAGTGTATTGTCTGGGCGCGAAAACCTGTGTTTTCAAAACACGTTGGACCAACAAGCCAAGAGACTGATTTCGAACCACTATCTTGATCTGAACTCTTTTCGAATGCGTCGGTACTGGCCAACGGACGACATCGATTTTGACAAGGGGCCAGAGGCCGTTGATGCTTCGGTCGCGGGTCTTTGCGAGACCTTGGCAGGCATTACGGGTGCCTTGGTACAGAATTATGATTGCGCGCTGCCCGTGACCGGCGGTCGGGATTCCCGGATCATGTTGGGCAGCCTGCTGCCGCACAAACATCTGGTCCGCGAATACCTGTGTCACAGGTTTCACAATGCCTCTCGGATGGATGTGGCCCTGGCGCGTGAGGTTCTTCAATCTGTCGATCTTGAACTCAGGCAATATTCCCGGATCAACGTAAGCCACCAGATGTTGAAAGACATGCGTCTGAAAATGGGATGGTCCGGGACGCGGCGCGAATTGCTGGCGTCTGCGATCATAGACACTTATCCTCGGGATCATCTTTTGCTGCGCGGAAACATCATGGAGATCCTGCGGGCGAACCAATGGCGCTCAGATAAGCTTGAGGATCCGTTTCATATCGTCCATGCGATCAGACGTCTTGGCCCGTCAAAGAACCTTGGCGCACGCACGGCGGCGCGGATTTGGCGGCAAGATTATCTACGTTGGCGCAAGTCGCTGCCCGAAGGGGCACGAAACAAGCTGTACGATTTCGGGTTCATCGAGTTTATGCTACCCAACTCGCAAGGTCCGTACATTTCGGCCTATCACAATTGCAATATGATCAATCCGTTCAATGACCGTCGCCTGATCCAGGTGGGGCTTGAGCTCCCGCAGGCGCAGCGTATCAGCCGCTCGGTGGTAGAGAAGGTGATCGGCACCTATCACGCGCCGTTTTTGGATATACCGTTCAACTGAACCAAAAAGTTCCGACAAACCCCAAAGGCTGCTCCCCGCCTGCCCAGATCGCGATTTTTATGAATTGGTCGGAGCGAGAGGATTCGAACCTCCGGCCCCTGCCTCCCGAAGACAGTGCTCTACCAGGCTGAGCTACGCTCCGACCGTGGCGCGGGGGATACCTGTGAAAGCGTGGATTGGCAAGCCTATTCTTGCTTGCCCTGCCCAGTTTTCATCAAGGTTCCAACGCGCACGCCAACGGGCAGGCCGGCCCGTGTCCGTGTGCGCAATACCGGGCGGTTCGATCCAACAGATGCATCGGATTCCCGACGCAGGATATAAAGACCGCTGGCAATGATGATCGCCGTGCCCACAAATGTGAAGGCATCCGGGAACTCATCAAAGAACAGCGCGCCAAACAGGGTGGCCCAGATGATCTGGGAATATTGCATTGGCGCGACCAACACGGCCGCACCCCGCAAATACCCCTGGATCAGCAACATCATCGCCAGCAGCGCCATCGCAGACACCACGGCCAACAGGCCGAAATCCATCAAGGGCATCGGTTTATAAACAAACGGCAGCGCGATGCTCATCAATGCAAAGTTCGTCATCATTGGGTACAGAATCATGACGATCGGGCGCTCTTCGTTGCCGATTTTCCGCACCACGATGGAATTCAGGGCGCCCGCTACGGCGCAGAGCAACGCCGCCATATGGCCCAGGCTGATGGGTTCGGTGCCGGGGCGCAGGACGACCAACACCCCAACCAATCCCATCGCGACCGCGATCCCCCGGTGAAATCCAACACGTTCACCCAGGATCGGGATTGCCAACAGCGTGATCAGTAGGGGCATCGCGAATACAGCAGCATAAACCTGAGCCAAGGGCAGTGTCGAAAAGGCGTAAAACGCCCCCAGCGCGGCCACGGCCCCTGACACGCTGCGCAGCATCAGCCAACCCAGATTTTTGGGGCGCAAGGTGCCCGGCTCGGCGTCGCGCATTAGAATGATGGAGATCAACGGAAAGCTGAAAAGCGCACCGAAAAACAGAATTTGGAAGGAAGAGTAACTTGCCCCGATGATTTTGATAATCACATCATGGGTGGCAAAAACGGCAAAAGCGCCAAGCCCGTACAATGCGGCCTTAAGATTGGACTGTGGAGTTTTTGGATCAGCCATGATGCATCCGTGCAGCGATGTTATCGCTATCGCGATACATTGAATGCGGCATCTCTCGCAAGACCAAAGCCGGTTCAACCCATGGGATCATTGACTATTCTGCCTATTGTGGCTTGCACTTCGGCTGACCACGGAACTGTTCTTGGTGATCTTTTCCATCAAAGATCTTCTTCGGGAACAAGTCGGACTACAGAAATCGGGAAAACAGCTATGGGTCAGGACAAAAGACCGCGACGTCTGATATTATCAAAAGTCGCAGTCCGGTGTTGTATTCTACGCGATCAGAGCGACGCTTCGAGCGCGGCAACAACTGCGTCGCCCATTTCGCTTGTGGACACGGGGGTCACGCCCTCTTCGCCCAGCAAGTCTGCGGTGCGCACGCCATCGGCCAGCACTTTTTCAACCGCGCCCTCAAGGCGATCAGCTTCGGCACCCTGATCAAAGGAATACCGCAGCGCCATGGCAAAGCTGAGGATACAGGCGATCGGGTTCGCCTTGCCTTCGCCTGCAATATCCGGGGCCGAGCCGTGTACGGGCTCATAAAGCGCTTTCGGACGGCCGTTGGGCATCGGTGCGCCCAAGCTGGCCGAAGGCAGCATGCCAAGCGACCCGGTCAGCATCGCCGCCGCATCAGACAGCAGGTCACCAAACAGGTTGTCGGTCACGATCACATCGAACTGTTTGGGCCAGCGGCACAGCTGCATGGCACCGGCGTCCGCATACATGTGCGACAGCTCAACCTCGGGATAGTCCTTGGACACTTCGGTCACAACTTCGCGCCACAGGATGCCCGATTCCATCACGTTGGCTTTTTCCATCGAGCACAGCTTTTTGCCGCGGCGCATGGCCAGTTCAAAGGCCGAGCGCGCAACGCGATCGATCTCGGATTCGGTATAGCGTTGGGTGTTGATGCCCACGCGCTCATTGCCCTCTTCGATGATGCCGCGCGGTTCGCCGAAATAGATCCCCGAGGTCAGTTCGCGCACGATCATGATATCGAGACCCGCGACCACGTCTTTCTTCAAAGATGAGAAATCCGCCAGCGCGTCAAAACACTGCGCCGGGCGCAGGTTCGAGAACAGATCCATTTCCTTGCGCAGGCGCAGCAGGCCGCGCTCGGGTTTGACCGAGAAATCCAGATCGTCATATTTCGGGCCACCCACGGCCCCCAGCAGAACGGCGTCGACCTCTTGGGCCTTGGCCATGGTTTCATCCGCAAGCGGGATGCCGTGCTTGTCATAGGCCGCGCCGCCGACCAGATCTTCGCTGACGTCAAAAGCCAGGTCGCGCTTGGCACCGAACCAGTCGATGATCTTGCGCACTTCGGCCATGACTTCGGGGCCAATGCCGTCGCCGGGCAGGATAAGAAGCGAAGGGTTGGTCATAGCGGTCATTCCTCTTGTTCCAATGCTTGTGCACCGGGTAGCGGTTGGGGCGCGCAGGGTCAAGAAAGCAAGGCTAAGGCAGCGCCAGATCGACCCAAATGACGCGGTGTGGCCCGAGATTTTCGATGGGTTCGCTGCGCCCCGCGCCCCGCACGTCCAACCCGGCATCCGGCAAGACATAGCTCACACGAAGGGCGCCGACGCTGTCCCAATGCACCGTGGGCAAATTCGGCAGTGGATCGTGCAATCGCGGGTCGTTCATTATCGTTTGGACAGCATCGTGCCGACCTTCGCCGATCACGGGATCAAGATTGAAATGCCCCATGACCACCAAGGGCTGATCGGCCTCATCCATCATCCTTTGCAGCAGTATCAGCTCGTCGTGATTGCGGCGGCCGTTGCGATCCTCGGGTCCATCGAAAACCGGGGTCGTGGCGGATAGGGTCAACAGTGTGAGCGGACCCGTGGGCAAATCGACCGTGATCGCCCAGTGGGCCGTTGTCGACAGGCGTTGGATATCACGAGCGGGGTCATTCTCGGGCATCAGATTACCAGGGAGATCCCGCCACAACAGCCCGGTATGATCCTGGGTCAAGCGCAGCGGATAGCGCGACATCAGCGCCATGCCCCCCTGCCCGGAATAATATCCAAACCCCTGCGCATCCCGCGGACCACCCAAACGCCCATCGCCGTCCAGATCCACACCGGTGGGTGTCCCGCGATTGGGACGTTGGGAAAAGAGATGCGGATACCCCCCCAAGCGATCAGCCAGGGCACCCAAGGCCGCGTTCCCGGCATCAAAGTCTATATCCGTTAACAGCAAAACATCGGGCGACAGCGCGGTCAGGGCATCCATCACGGGCGGCTTGTTCAACAGCTCTTTGTAAAACAGCCCCGGGCCTTTGCGGCTAAAGTCACCGTGATACGTGGCCAGCCGCAGGGTTTCGGCCTGCGCCAATGACCCCAGCAGCAGCGCCCAGATCAGGATCAGGCGATTTGCAATTCGGCCTGCGCATAGGCGCGGCGGCGCTTTTCCTCGATCAGATCGGCAATACGCATCAAGGCGACGCCGCGCATGATCAGGCTTGCGGGAAGAAAGGCCCATGCGGTTGTGGTCCAGATCAGGGTTTGAGGCTCGGCGGTGTTGATCGGCGTGCCATAGATTGCAACGGATTTGATGATGGCCGGGATCAGGAAGGGCAGCAAAAAACCCAATGCAACATTGATGTGGCTGTCACGTTTGAGACGGATCAGCACGTCGCCCCCGGCGGTTGGGTCAAACAATGGAAGATTGACCCAGAAATTGAACGGCCCGTGCCGAATGGGCCAGTCAAGCAGCCGCACAAGCACAACAAAGCACAGGATCGACGCCAGAGAAATCAGATAGGCCAGCCCCGCGTGGGCGCTGATCATCTCAAGATCAACCTTCCCTGCGGTTTCCGGTGCCGCCAGCACCAGCAAACGCACCGGCGAAAACGGAAAGTCCATGGCCGACCCGATTGTCATACCGATTTGGGTGAGCCAGGTGCTCAGCGGGGCGTCGATCACCTGTCCACGATTGATCAGCGACAGCGTCACCACCGTAATGGACAGGGCGACAAACCGCATGCGGTTGAACGGAGGCGCGCTTCGAAACTCGATGACAGAGGGGAAAACCGCGACGTATTCGACAAAGGTCAGCGCGGCGGCAACCATCGCCAATAGCGCCAACATCTGCGTGGTGTCAGGGCCAACAGCTGGCAATATCATTGCTGGCGTCACAATCAGCAACGCCACAAGAAACGCGCGTGCGGCCGCAGCCGCCAGTCGACTAATCACAAATCTGCCCTTCCGTTCCGGACGGTCGCGATACGATGCCGCGCCCTTGTTCCATCCCGATGCCGCCTGGTTCGGCGGCCTGCCTCATTCTTGCCTTAGTTTTGCCTCGATTTACCCCTCAGCTCAAGCGCCGTGGCCAATTTCCCCATAATTTCCGAAGGATTGGCACCGCACATGGTGCGCGATTGCATCAATTCTATCGACAAAATCAGAAGATTCAGGGGAACACCCCATATATGGTGGATGTTGAAATGTTATACACAACGCATCCATTTCAATCTTAATGAGAATTTCATCTGTTGAAAAAGAAAGGGGCGCCGACTGTGCGACGCTCCCAATGCTTTTCCCCGATCTGGATCAAACCCAGGGGCGCGCCTGTGCTGCGGCCTGTTCAAAGGTATCGATCGATCCGGCTTTTTCCATGGTCAAACCGATGTCATCCAGACCATTCAGCAGGCAGTGTTTTTTGAACGCGTCGACGTCAAAAGCAACAACCTGACCGTCCGATGTGGTGATCTCTTGTGCTTCCAGATCGACGGTCATGCGGGCGTTTTCGCCCTTTTCCGCATCAGCCATCAGCAGATCGACCTGCTCTTGCGGCAAGACGATGGGCAGGATACCGTTCTTGAAGCAGTTGTTAAAGAAGATGTCCGCAAAGGAGGTCGAGATCACGCATTTGATGCCGAAATCGGCAATCGCCCAAGGCGCATGTTCCCGCGACGAACCGCAGCCAAAGTTGTCACCCGCCACAAGGATCTCGGCGTTGCGGTACTGCGGTTTGTTCAGCACGAAATCAGGGATTTCGGTGCCATCACGATTGTAACGCATCTCGTCAAACAGGTTCACCCCAAAGCCGGTGCGCTTGATCGACTTGAGAAACACCTTGGGGATGATCATGTCGGTGTCGATGTTCACCAACGGCATGGGCGCGGCGATTCCGGTGAGTTTTTCAAACTTTTCCATGATGCTGGCTCCTTACAGCTCGCGAACGTCGGTGAGTTTGCCGGTCAGGGCAGCGGCGGCAGCCATGGCAGGCGACACGAGATGCGTGCGGCCCTTATAGCCCTGGCGCCCTTCAAAGTTGCGGTTCGAGGTCGATGCGCAGCGCTCGTTCTCGGACAGCTGGTCGGGGTTCATCGCCAGACACATCGAGCACCCTGCCAGACGCCATTCAAAACCGGCATCCTCAAGGATTTGGGCGATGCCCTCTTCCTCGGCCTGTGCGCGCACAAGACCGGAACCGGGGACAACCATCGCCCGCATGCCCTCTTTGATCTTTTTGCCTTTCACGATCTCGGCGGCGGCGCGCAGATCTTCAATCCGGCCATTGGTGCACGAGCCGATAAAGACGGTGTCGATCTCGATGTCGGTCAGTTTCTGACCGGGGGTCAGGCCCATATATTCGATCGAACGCGCAGCGGCGTCGACTTTGCCGCCTTCGAAATCGGTCGGGTGGGGAACCACGCCGGTGATCGGCAGCACGTCTTCGGGCGAAGTGCCCCAGGTGACGACGGGCTGGATGTCTTCGCCTTTCAGGGTCACAACCTTGTCGAAATGCGCGCCTTCGTCGGTGAAAAGAGTTTTCCACCAGGTCAGCGCCGCTTCCCACTGGGCGCCTTTGGGCGCATGTGCGCGGCCTTTGACATATTCATATGTGGTCTCATCCGGCGCGATCAGGCCCGCACGCGCGCCGCCTTCGATCGCCATGTTGCAGACGGTCATACGGCCTTCCATCGACAGATCGCGGATCGCTTCGCCGCAATATTCGATGACATAGCCGGTGCCGCCGCCGGTGCCGGTTTCACCGATCACGGCAAGGGTGATGTCCTTGGCGGTCACGCCCGGCTTGAGCTTGCCGGTGATCTCGACCTTCATGTTTTTCGACTTTTTCTGGATCAGCGTCTGGGTCGCCAGAACGTGCTCAACTTCAGAGGTGCCAATCCCGTGCGCCAGCGCGCCGAATGCGCCATGGGTCGCGGTGTGGCTGTCACCACAAACCACGGTCATGCCCGGCAGGGTCCAGCCGTTTTCAGGGCCAACGATGTGCACGATACCCTGACGGACGTCGGACACGGGGTAATAGTGCACGCCAAACTCCTTGGCGTTCTTGTCCAGCGCTTCGACCTGAATGCGCGACTCTTCGGTCATCTGCGCCGGGTCTTCGCGGCCTGCGGTGGTCGGCACGTTGTGGTCCGGCACGGCGATGGTTTTTTCCGGTGCGCGCACCTTGCGGCCCGACATGCGCAGACCTTCAAAGGCCTGCGGGCTGGTCACTTCGTGGACCAGGTGGCGGTCGATATACAGCAGGCAAGTGCCGTCTTTGTCTTCGTGCGCGACATGCGCATCCCAGATTTTATCATAGAGCGTTTTGGGGGACATGGGTCCTCTCCCGTACTGATTTGCTAATAAGATTGGCTGTCAGGGCGCAATGCTGCGCAGGGCATCATAGACGCGCCAGAACAGTGTGGGTCACACCGTAGAAACGTTCGCGCAGGCGGGCGCGGTCGCCGACATTGATAAACTTGGCCATAGGGAGCAGATACAGATTGTAGCCGAGTCTCGCAAGCATCCATGTTGCGACACCAGATCCAGATGCCTGTGCAGCCAGTCGGCATAGATTTCTCAATTCATCTGGCGGCCATTAAGTCAGCGGTAACGCTGAAATGGCACAGTCGCGCTATGTCACAGCTGCCCCCCACTTCCTGGCGCGACCCCGCGTTGCGCCCCTTCGACGATGGCCCCGGACCGCATGTCCCGCAGCGCGGGTCACGCCCTGATTCTCTTGAATCCGTCTGGTCAAAACTCTCGCGCCTGTTGCGCAAGAAACCGGTTCGTCGGCAACTTAGCCCGCCGCGTTCATGGACGGATAACGCGAAATAGTATTGCGCGGATCCGATCCCGGCATGACGGGACGTTGTGACTGACATTTCCCTAAGGACAACGCATAGTCGCTCCAAATCATTTGGAGGACAACATGAGCGACGATATCGTAATTCTCAGTGGCGTACGCACTGCGATCGGTACTTTTGGCGGCAGCCTTGCCAACACCCCCCCGACCGAACTGGGTGCCACCGTGGCCAAAGGTGCGCTGGAACGCGCGGGCCTGGACGCCGGTCAGATTGGCCATGTGGTCTATGGCCACGTCATCAACACCGAACCGAAAGACATGTACCTGTCACGCGTGTCGGCGATCAAAGCAGGCATTCCAGATGTCGTCCCGGCAATGAACGTCAACCGCCTCTGCGGATCCGGTGTTCAAGCGATTGTTTCGGCGACGCAATCTCTGATGTTGGGTGATGCTGATTTTGCACTTGCGGGTGGTGCGGAAAACATGTCGCGCAGCCCCTACATCATGCAGGGCGCCCGCTGGGGCTCCAAGATGGGGGATGTGAAATCGCTCGACATGATGCTAGGCGCACTCAACTGTCCGTTTGACACGGGGCACATGGGTGTCACCGCCGAAAACGTCGCCCGCGAACATGACATCACCCGCGAGCAACAAGACGAATTCGCCTTGGTCAGCCAGAAGCGCGCGGCCAATGCGATTGAAAACGGCTATTTCGACAGCCAGATCATTCCCGTTCAGGTCAAAAAGCGCCGTGAAATGGTGGATTTCACCGCGGACGAACATGTCAAAGCTGACGCCGATCTGGCTGGGCTGTCCAAACTGCGCACCGTCTTTCAAAAGGATGGTACTGTCACGGCGGGCAACGCGTCTGGCATCAACGATGGTGCGGCGGCGCTGGTGCTGGCGCGGGCCTCGGCTGCGCAATCCGCAGGCCTGACGCCCAAGGCGCGCATCATCGGCTATGCCCATGCGGGCGTTCGACCCGAAGTCATGGGAATCGGCCCGATCCCCGCCGTTGAAAACCTGCTGAAAAAGACCGGCCTCAGCGCGGCGGATTTTGACGTCATCGAATCGAACGAAGCCTTTGCAAGCCAGGCTCTGGCCGTGAACAAAGGCCTGGGTCTGGACTCGACCAAGGTCAATCCGAATGGTGGTGCCATCGCTTTGGGTCACCCGGTGGGTGCAACCGGCGCAATCATCACCGTCAAAGCCCTGCATGAACTTGAGCGCATCGGTGGCTCCAAGGCGTTGATCACCATGTGTATTGGCGGTGGTCAGGGGATCGCACTGGCGATCGAACGGCTTTGACCCCCTAAGGACAATCGCTATTCCAAGGCAACAAAGACGCGTGCGGACTGACCGCGCGCGTCTATCACCGAGATCGCAACAAAACCCCGTTCCGGGGTGGGGAGCATGGCTTCGGGCCTCCACAGTCCGGTCATCGCGGGCGCGCCATCTTGCAATATCGTAAACGGTGGCACCCCCCCGCGCAGTTTGATTGGAACCCCCAGACCATCATGTTCGATGCGCGCGCCATCGGGGGGGAAAACCACCTGTAATTCCTGCTGGTGGACGAGTTTTCCAAACCGTTTCAAAGGCGCCGGGAGTTTGCTGTGCGGCACAATGAGCGCAGAGGGCGGGGGTGCTGGCAAGGGGGCGTCGCCCTTTCGCGCGCGGCCGAGGGCTTCGAACAACAATGGCGCGGCCAGATCCCCGCCAAAGGCACCGGGCACCGCCGTGCCATCGGGCCGCCCCAGCCAAACACCCGCCACATGCTGCCCATCCCAGCCCAGGGCCCAGGCATCGCGATGGCCATATGACGTTCCGGTTTTATAGGCCACTTTCCCCACGGGTCCGGCCATGGGCGGGGGTGGGATTTCCGACAGGATCTTACCGATTTGCCAAGCGGTCTCGGGCCTGAGCACAGGTTCAGACAAGGCTTGCGGTTCAGGCTTGGTATAGGTCAGGCGCCGCACCTGCCCGCCCGCGGCCAGCATCGCATAGAGTTGCACCATGTCCTGCAAATGAACCCCAAGACCGCCAAGGCCGATCGCCAATCCCGGCTCTCCTTCGGGCAGCCCCGGTTGCAGGCCCGACCGGCGCAGGCTGGCCAGCAGATGGGACGGCCCCAGCCGATCCAACACGCGCACCACGGGGATGTTCAGGGACAATTGCAACGCACGCCTGATCGGAATATCCCCGCGAAACACGCCATCGAAGTTTTGCGGAGAATAGCCGTCATACGTGACTGGCATATCCAGGATCAGCGTTTCCGGATGTGCCAACCCCTGATCAAAGGCCAGCCCATACACCAGCGGTTTGAGCGTCGATCCCGGGGATCGCAATGCCCGGGTCATATCAACAAATCCAAGCCCCTGCCCGCCGGAATAGGACGGCGATCCGACCGCTGCCAGAACTTCACCGCTTTCGATCTCTGCCACCATCACCGCCGCAGACAGCCGTGGATCGCGTCCCGTCATGTAGGTTTGCACCAGGTTTTCAAGCCCTGATTGCAGATCGCGGTCCAGCGTCACGTCATGGCGGCCGTTTCGCTCTTGAACCAGCCGATCTGCCAGATGCGGCGCCAACCGGGGTATGGGATGGCGTCCGTCTGGCGCGGGATCAAGCCGATCACGAGAGGCCTCATCAGCGTTCAGAACCCCCGCCCCGGCCATTCGCATCAACACGCGATTGCGCGCTTCTAACGCGGCTTTCGGGTGCCTGTCGGGTCGGCGGCTTTCGGGGGCTTGCGGCAAGGCAACCAACAACGCCGCCTGGGCCGGGGTCAGCCGCCCCGGCTCTTTCCCAAGCCAAATCAGAGAGGCGGCGCGCAGCCCTTCGACATTCCCCCCATACGGGGCAAGACCAAGATAGAGATCCAGTATCTGCGCCTTGCTGAATCGCGTTTCCAGCGCCCAGGCCAGGCGCATCTGCCGCAGCTTTCCGTCCCAGCGACCGGTTGGCCCATCCTCAAGCAGGCGCGCCACCTGCATGGTGATTGTCGACGCCCCCGAAACGACCTTGCCATGCCAAACCGCCTGCCAGACCGCGCGCGTGGCGGCCCAGAAATCTACGCCGCCATGCTCATAAAAGCGTTTGTCCTCATAGGCGAGCAGCATGTCAAAGAACAACGGATCCACCTGATCGGCGCTAACGGCCAGGCGCCATGTCCCGTCATCAACCGTGTAGGCCCGCAACAGCGCGCCGTTGCGATCACGGATCTCGGCCCCCACCGCATGCACCAGCGGCGGGATGTGGGTTTGCGCGATCCAGGCTCGTGTCTTGTCTTGCGCAGCGGCGACGCTCCACAAGACAAGCACCAGACCGCACAAAACCCGTGTCATGGTGTGACCGTCACCGTCGAGGATGCCGTGGTTGCGCGGAACTCGGGGCGATACATGTCTTCGACCTGCGCAGCCGGATGATGGTAGGTGCCCGGCGTCACCGCGCGCAGGACATAGGCCAGTTGGATCGGACCACCCTCCTTCTGATCTACAGCTGCCAAAAAGCGATCCGCGCGGAATTCGCTATGGACGCTGTCGTGGGGTTCGAACCAATCCAGCGCGCGAATGTCACCTGAACGCAACAGCGACGGGTTGTCGATTTCAAAACCTGCCGGCAGCGGATCATCAACCATCAATCGCGCGCGCGTCGATGCCGCAGGATAAACCGTCACAATCGCGACCATCCGTGTTCCGGCGGGAACAGGGCCGCGAACCGGCGTGCCATCCAGCAGCAGATATTCGCGATCCATTTGATAGCCATATCCGCTGGGCTTGGTCTGGCCATTTGAGACCCCGAAACTGGTGAGCGTAATGTCGACAGGCTGCGCACCCGTGTTTTCCAGAACTTGCTCTGGCCCACCCTGTTCAAGGCGATGGGTCATCGCCCCTGTCATCGGGCGATTGTTCAACGTCAGACCAGACAACGAAGGTTGGCGGGTCAGCGCCTGCGCGGCCAGCAGCATCCAAGATTGTTCTTGCGTGGACAACCGGTTTTGGGCCTGTGCCATGCGCCGGATAAGGGCAGCTTGATCCACCCGTTCAGACCCCGCTTCAAGCGCAAGCGCCAAGACCCCGGCAGTATCGCGCAATGATGACCCATAGTCCTCACGATAGATCTGAGCGTCTTGCGCCTCTTGCGCATTCAGGCGCGCCTGCGCCAGACCAAACAGACGATCCGCGCGGGGTTGATCCCCATACGACGCAAGCGCCAGCCCCATTTGGGCCTGCGCCAAAGGCGAGCCAAAGACCGTGCCTTTTTCATCTGAGTAATAGCGCAAATCCCCCATGGCCGCCCGTCCTTCGCGCGCCAGAACCATCAGCGCATAGGCCAGATCTTCGCCGCCTCTGTCGAAATCAGACGCATAGGAAATGCGGTTTTGCAGGTTGTCCAACGCGGCGTCAAACGCATGCTGTGGCACATCGAACCCCGCGCTTCGGGCGCGTCCAAGGAAATCGGTCACATAGGCGGACAGCCATGTTTCGCCGGAATAGGCATTCCAAAGACCGAATGACCCGTTGTCCGCCTGGCGCGTCAGAACCTTGTCGATCGCCTGGCGCACGCGCAGATCCATTTTCGCTTTCCCGCCAAGCCCCAGCGGCTCGGCCAGGGAACTGAGATACAGCAGGGGCATGGCCTGCGATGTGACCTGTTCGGTGCAGCCATAGGGATAGCGATCCAGCGCCGTCAGCAGCCCGGGGGCATCCAACTGCGCCAAAGGTCCAGCCGATACCAGCGCATGCCCGCTGCGGTTTCGCAGCCCGTCAAAAAGCGCATCATCCAGGGTCAGAGCCTGTCCCGGCGCAAGGCTAAGCCGCCGGGTCGTGCTGACCTGTGGATCATTGGCACGCACCCCAAGCACAAGCTCTTTGGTCAAAACCTGCCCGCCTGGCGTGGTCAGGGTCACAAGGATCGTGTGGTCGCCTGTCTCTTGCGCTTGCAAGGGCAAGGCCACGGTCGCTTTGCCACCCTCAGTCAGGGTCACCGTCGCGGGCAGCGCTGACGTGTCGGCCCCAAGCCCGTCAACGCTGACCCGAAGCGGCATGTCGCCCGCCGGACCCGAAGTATGCGTCAGCTCAAGCAACAGGCGCGAGGTATCCCCGGGCGCCATGAAGCGTGGCAGAGCGGCTGAAATGACCACCGGATCGCGCACCAACACGTCGCTTTCGGCCTGTCCGACCGCATCCGCGCTCCAGACCACAGCCATCAGGCGCACGGTCCCGTTGAAATCAGGCAGATCAAAGCTCAGATCCGCACGGCCGTCCGCGTCCAGGGCGACGGGGCCGCCAAAGAACGCCACCAGCTTTTCTGTTGGCGGAGGGCTTTGCATCTGCATCTGCGCCCCTCCGTCCCCGCCCGAGCGGATCACCCCTGGCGTGCCATTCAGGCCGTCCACCAAACGACCGTAAAGGTCGCGAATTTCAACACCCAGCTGGCGCTGGCCAAAATAGTGTTCAGACGGATTGGGGCTGTCAAAACCGGTCAGGTTCAAAATCCCCAGATCCACCGCGGCGACCGTAACGTATCCCGGCTGGCCGTTCAGCCCATCCACCTGCGCCCGGACCTTGAGCGGGCCGCGCGGACGCACGTCGGCATCATGGTCCAAGGCCACCGAAAGCTGCGCTTTCCCCGGATCCACCGCCGCATGGCGCACGCCCAGCGCCCGCGCCGGATTGCGCCCCTGGGCGACATCCATCGGGCGCAGCAACTGGGCCGTCACATAAACCCCCGCGCCCCATTCTTCGGTCACGGGCAGATCGACAAAGCTTTCGCCTTTGGACACATCAACGGCCTGCATCGCCACAACGTGATCGGACAGAACCGTCACCAACGCCTTTCCGGCATAGCGCGGAACAAGTCGAAGCCGGGCGGTATCCCCCTGCTGATAGCGGTCCTTATCCAGCGTCATTTCCAGCAGATCAGGTGATTTGCTGGTGTCCGCAGGCGCATACCAACCCGCATCAAATGCGACCGAGCTGGCCAGATCTGCCGCGCCTGCGCGCTGAACGACAATTTCATATTCCCCCCAGGTCACCTGGGCGGCCACCGAAAGCGGCGTGGTCCCCAACGTGCCCGCGCCCTGTGCGATCAGTTCGCGGGTGGTCACGGGCTCCCAGTTCCAGTTTCCATACTGATTGTACCATTGATACCGGGTGCGCAGCCGATTGATCTGCCAGGTCACGTCCAAGCTTTGCGGCGCAAGATCTGCTCCCACCGCGATCACGTCAAACTGGGCCTCTGATCCCTCGGGAAGCCCCCCCTCAAAGGCAGGCCGGATGCCGATAATCGGCCCCACGGGCGCCACTGCGCGGGATATCCCACGCTCCACCGGGCGCCCCGAGGCTTCTGACAGGCGCAAACGCATATCCGCGCGCATGGGCCGGTCCCGAACATCGATCTCGGGCAGCGCCAAAGGCAATGAAGCATTCCCGGCCGCATCGGTGGTTGTCGGATCCAGACTGTCCAGCCGAACCACGCGTTGATCATCGTGACGCCCGAACTGATAGCGGGGAAAGGCCTCAAGGGTGCGGGTGGTCGCCAGGCTGATCTCACCTTCGACATCAAGACCGGCACCCGGCGCGCCAAACAGATAACGGGCTGAAACATCCAACACCGGGGGTGCAAGGGGATTGATCGGGGTTTCGGGCAGCGCCAGATCAAAATCGATTTTCTCGGGGACAAAGTCTTCGATCAGCAGGTTGGTATCGGCCAAGGCGTCGGCCTTTGGATCGGCAAACATCTGAAGCCGCCACGTCCCGCGTGGCGCATCGGGACCGGTGGGCATATGGAACACATGGCCCCCGGCCTGCCCCCCATCCGAAAGATGCCGCGCATATTCGACGCCATCCGGCCGGGTGAGAACAGCGGTCAGCGGCACATCTGCAATCGCTTTGGCACGGGTGTCACGCAACAGCGCGGTCGCGTGAATGGTTTCGCCCGCCCGGTAGGCCCCCCGATCCGTGGCCAAGAACAGATCCATAGGGCCAGCCGGATCTCGGCCTTCGACCCCGCGATCCGAAAGATCAAAGGCAGGTTCATCCAAGGACAGAAAGGAAACATCCGAATCGCCGTTTTGGGCCATCACCAAAACCGCCCGGGCGCTGCCCGCTCCGTTCAGCAGTGCCGGTGCAAACTGTACATGTCCCTGCGCATCGGTTGTTTGCACATCCAGAACCCGGTTCGATTGCGACACCAAAGAGACCTGAATCCCATCCAGGGGGCCAGCATCTTTCAGGCTGCGGGAAAAGACATGCAGGCCATCGCTGCCCTGCAACGTCGTCAGGCCAAGATCCGATAAGACAAACCATTGCGTGGCACGCCCCTTGTTGTTGTCCCGCGTGTCGGGCACGCGCGCCGACAGGACATAGATCCCCGCCGGTTGGGTTCCCAGGGCCTCCTGCATGGGCAACAGGGTTGTCGCCTCTTTGTTCAGGGTGCCCTTGATGTCCGCAGTGCCGGACCAGATCGGCTCACCCAGGGTGTCTTCGAAATAGTCCGTATCATAGCGTCCAAGGGGTCGGCCGAAATATCCATCGCGCAAGGTGGCCACAAGATTGCGATCCGATACCCGCGACAGGCTCAGCTCAAGCTGATCCACATTGACGGTTTCCACGGGCAAACCCGCGGTTGCGGTCTTGGGCAGGACATAAGACCGGCCGGGAAAGCTCACCATGGGTGAGCGATCGCGGATATAGGCGGTGATTTCGACATTTCGTGCAAGCTTCTCACCTGTCTGTGCCGGCAGGCCCGATCGGAAAATCACGCTGTACCGTTCACCGTGCCGCACACCGGAGACACAGACGCGACGGTCGTCGCTTTGCACCACAAGTCGCGGATCGGGAAGTTGGACAAAGGGGGTGTAATCCGTTGTACCGCGCAGCAGGGGTTCGGAGAACTCCGCGCACAAACGCGGCTGGCCCAGATCGCTTTCGACCGCGTGCTCGACCACGCGAAACCCGTATTTTCCAATCGCTTCGTTGAGCAGCTCATCAACTTCGGGCCGGGGTTGCAGGCCATAGGCAAGGCGCAGCGCGGGAATCATCTGCCGCCCCTGGCCATTTTTCTCAAGCGCCTGCGCCAATCGGTACAGGATCGTGACCCGCTGGCCGTCCTGATCGCTGCGCAGATAGGCGTTGATCAGCGACAAGCGCGCACGGCGTTGAAATTTCCGCTGATCCGATCCCTTTACCGCATTGGCATGCAGAGCTGACAGTTCCGCATACCGCATCCAGTGCCAGCTTTGATCACTTTGCGCCAGCGCGCCGCCCGTCCAGTGAATCGCATTGGGAAGATTGTCATTTGCTTCGGCGGTCTCGGACGAGCCCAGCAACTCATCGGCGGTCCATTGCCCGCCTCCATGGCGCTGGCCAAGAAAATCAGCCTGGGCGAGGGCCTGTTTCATGTCCCCTGCAGGCAGGAACGACAAGTCCTGTGCGCGCAGCCGGGCACGTTCAAGGTCAGCCTGCGGCGCAGTGATCATACGCGCGGATAACGCCCCTTCGAATGCCTCGCCCCGACCGACCGAGCGTTTGGGGAAGCAGGCATTCTTGTTACGATTAAACGTAAATGCGTGACACTCGGGGTTGTTGCGGCACAATTTCTGACATGCCTCCAGGGTCGTGTCAAAAAGTGGTTGAATATCAGACCCATAGAAGTCGAGGTCGCGATAGAAAACAAATCGCTTTTCTGGGATCGGGCTGTCGGCCCAACCCGATGACGCCACAATAACCAACAAACCAACAAGTTTCGAAAGCCAATTCATACCAATTCCCCCCGCCCAAAGCCCTGAAAATGGGCTCGCTAAATTGAAACTGAGTTCCTTCTCATTTCACCTTAAGCGGTTTTTCACCTCAAGTGGGCAAATACTTACCTGCAACTTAGGAGGGAACGGCATGGATCTGGCCAAACAACTGGCCAAAGAACGACGCGCGCGACTTGCTGCGGAACGCATGTTGGAACTCAAGCAGGCAGAACTGTACGAGGCCAACAGGCGCTTGGGCCGTCATGCGTTGAAGTTGACGCAACAAATCCGTGTCACCCAAACAGAAGTTGCTGAAATCCGGGATGAAAACGCCCGTGTCGTATCGGAACTGGGTGAGGTTACAAACCGATTCGAAGAGGTGTCAGACCAATTATGGGTCGCACTGGAATCGATACACGACGGGTTTTGCATGTTTGACGCGGATCAACGTATCGAATTGGCCAACTCTTCGTATCTATCCGTCTTCGACTGTATGGAGATCATTGGCCCGGGCACCTCCTACGAACAAATGGTCGATACGATGATCCAAGAGGGGATCGTCGACCTTCAAGGAGAATCGGCCCCGGTGTGGCGAAACCGCATGCTGGATCGCTGGTCTCGTGATCCGATTCCGGGGGTGACGCTGCGCCTGTTCAACGGTCGGTTCATCAAACTGCGCGACAGGCGCATGCCCAATGGCGGGCTTGTGTCGCTTGCGGTTGATACAACCGATTTGATGCGCATGTGGTCAGCCGTCCAAGAGCTGCCCGACGGATTTGTGATCTACGACGCCGATGATCGCCTGTTGATGGCCAATGATCGCTACCGCGAACTGTATTCCGTATCTGCGCCTGCGATGAAAATCGGCACCACTTTCGAAGACATTCTTCGCTATGGGCTTGAGCGGGGACAATATCCGCAAGCGGCGGGCCGGGAAGAAGAGTGGCTGGAAGAGCGTCTAGAGATTCATCGCAGCCCCGAACAGGAACTTGAACAAAAGCTTGATGACGGTCGCTGGCTTAGGGTTTTTGAGCGGGAAACCAGTGACGGGGGGCGGGTCGGTCTGCGGATCGACATCTCAAAGGCCAAGGAGGATCAGGAAAGCCTGCGCATCGCGATGGAACGCGCCGAGGCCGCGAACCGGGCGAAATCTGCGTTCCTCGCGAATATGTCCCACGAAATCCGCACACCTATGAACGGCGTGGTTGGCATGGCCGACCTGATGATGGGAACCGAGCTAAACGACGAACAAAACCTATATGTGGAAACCATCCGCAGTTCCGGCGAAGCGCTGCTGGTGATCATCAATGACATCCTCGACTATTCCAAGATCGAGGCCGACAAGCTCCAGCTGCACCCGGAACCCTTCGATCTGGAACGCGCCATTCACGAAGTTGCGTTGTTGCTGCAACCCACGGCGCGGGGCAAAAACATCGCGCTTTTGGTTGATTATGACATGTTCCTTCCCACCCGCTTTGTCGGGGATGTCGGTCGAATAAGGCAGATTTTTACCAACATCCTGGGAAATGCCGTCAAGTTCACCAACGAAGGCTATGTGATGATGCGCATTGTTGGCATGTGCGAGGACAATGGCCAAACCGCGTTGCACATCACCATCGAAGACACCGGGATCGGTATCCCCGAAGACAAAATTGATCATGTGTTCGGAGAATTCAATCAGGTCGAAGACGAGCGGAATCGCAAATTCGAGGGCACGGGCCTGGGGCTGGCGATCACCCGCAGGCTGGTCGAACTGATGGATGGTGAGATCTGGGTTGAATCCGAGGTCAACAAAGGCAGCTGTTTTGGCATGCGGCTGATCTTGCCCGCGGACGAACCCATTGTGTTTGAGCGCGCCGAACTTCCTGCATGCCTCAAGCGCGTCCTGGTGGTCGACGATCACAGCGCGAACAGGATGATCCTGTCCAAGCAGCTTGCCATACTGGGCCTGGAGGTGATCGATTGCACCACTGGCGCCGAAGCCCTGGACAAGCTGAATACCCAGCCTGATCTCATGGTCGTTGAGCAAGATCTTCCCGATATGTCCGGCCTTGAGTTGGTGTCGCAGATGAAGCGATCCGGGCAAAACATTCCGGCTGTGTTGCTGGCCCAGTCACAAATCGCACTGGATGAGACCGAAGCAGATAGCATACATGCGGTGCTGCAAAAACCTGTGCCGCGGCGCATCTTGTTTGACGCGCTCGAATCAGTGCGAACAGATGAGCCACCAAACCACTTGGAACAAACGGAACCCACCCCGTCAGATGCACCGTCGGAAGGCTACGCTGTTCCAACGCGCTCGGGCCGGCTGGATGTTTTGGTCGCAGAAGACAACAAAACCAACCAATTGGTTTTCAAAAAGATGACCAAAGATTTTGATATCGATCTTCGTTTTGCCAATGATGGCCACGAAGCCGTCGCAGCCTTTGCCGAACGTCGGCCTGATCTGATCTTTATGGACATTTCCATGCCGGGTATGGACGGAAAAGAAGCGACGCGGGAAATTCGCAAACGAGAGGCAGAGGGTCCGCATGTTCCCATCATTGCCGTTACCGCGCATGCCATGGACGGCGATCGCGAAGCCATTCTCGAAGCCGGGCTTACGGATTATCTTACGAAACCGCTGCGCAAGGCCGCGCTGCTCGAAAAATACGAGCACTACCGCGATCTGGTGCGGAAATCCTAGACGGCGTCGGGTCCGCGCAAAAAGACCGGGGCATTGGGTTCGGACATGGACGGTTGATAAACATATCCACCGGTGTCAAATTCCTGAAGGGCGGCGGGGTCAGTCAAACGGTTTTGGATAATAAACCGCGCCATCGCACCGCGCGCTTTCTTGGCGAAAAAACTCACAACCTTTGGACCGCCCGGCTTGTCTTCCAAAAAGGTCGGGGTCACCACCGGGACCGAAAGCGCCGATAGATCCACGGCGCCAAAATATTCTTGGCTCGCGCAGTTCACCAATACGTTCGCGCCAGACTGTTGCGCCCGATCCGTCAGCAATTGCGCGATCTGCGTACCCCAAAAATCATACAGCGATTTCCCATGCGCAGTCTTCAAGCGCGTTCCCATTTCCAGGCGATAAGGTTGAATGCCGTCCAGCGGACGCAGTAGACCGTAAAGCCCGGATAAAATGGCCAGATGGTCTTGTGCCCAGGCCAGCTCATCCTTGTCCAAAGACGGGGATTCCAACCCGGCATATGTATCGCCGGCAAAGGCAAAGGCCGCCGGTCTGAGATCCTGATCGTTGGGGTGCATTTCGAAATCTCGAAACCGTTCGACATTCAAACGCGCCAGATCGGGGCTGAGTTTCATCAGTTTTTGCAGGTCTTCGACCGAAAGCTCCCGCGCGGTTTCGACCAAAGCCTGCGTCTGGTCCTGAAAAGGGGGCTGCGTCATGGACAGGTCGCGCTCAGCCCAATCAAGCCGCTTTGCAGGTGAAACAACAACCAACATGTGGGACTCCGTTATATTGCGCTATCTATATAGTGTGGCGTCGTGCGGACGGCTAGTCCTCGGCGTGCAGGATTTCCAGAAAGGCCGATCCGAATCTTTCGCTGCGTTTTTCATCCAGAAGCCGGGTGATGTCTTCGATTGAGCGCGGCTTGCGATCAACGATCCGCGCCAGTTGCGCCGCGGAACACGACAGGGGCTTGTCGGTCCCGAACTCGCCGCGCAACAGGCGTGCCTGTTCTTGCAAGAGCGCGTCATAAAGATCCCCGCGCCCCTGAACCGCCACCTTTCGGCGCGCGGGGTGAAGCGTGGCGCTCTCCCCGGACAGAATTTCGAGAAACGCAGCGCCATATCGCTCAAGTTTTTTCGCCCCGACACCGGGAACGGAGGCCATTTCATCCAGGTTGGACGGGCGGCGTTCCACCATTTCGATCAGTGTCTTATCAGGAAAAATGACATAGGCCGGTGCACGGGCCGCTTCGGCCAGGGCGCGGCGCTTTGCCTTGAGCGCCGACAACATCGGAGCGTCTTCCTCGCTGACCAAAGCCTTGACCGCAAGCCTGCGTGTGGTTTCGCGGGTCAGGGTATCCTTGCGCAGCTGAACGCTTTCTTCCCCGCGCAAAATCGGCAAGGCTTGGTCGGTCATCACCAGCGCCCCCTGGCGCTCGGAATCCGGCCGGATCAGGTCAAACCCCATCATCTGGCGGAAAATGGCCTGCCACTGATTGCGCTGATAGGCCTTGCCCACACCGAAAGTCGGCAATTGGTCGTGGCCGCGACCCAGCACTTTATCAGTGGCTTTCCCCAGCAAAATATCAATCAGATGTCCCGCGCCAAAGCTCTCTTCCGTGCGCAGCGCGGCTGACAGGGCCATGCGCACCGCTTCGGTTCCATCGAACAGCTCAGGTGGCGTTTCACACAGGTCGCAATTGCCGCATCTGGCGGGGCTGTCACCGAAATAGGCCAGCAGCGTTTCGCGCCTGCAAACCTGGGCTTCGGCCAGTCCAAGCAACGCATTCAATCGCCCATGGTCCGCAGCGCGTCGATCCGCGGGTGCCAGGCCTTCGTCGATCTGCGCACGGCGCAGGCGGATGTCTTCGGGACCAAACAGGGTCATGGCCTCGGCCGGGGCCCCATCACGCCCGGCGCGTCCAATTTCCTGATAGTAGGCTTCGATGCTTTTGGGCAAATCCGCATGGGCAACCCAACGGATGTCGGGCTTGTCCACCCCCATGCCAAAGGCCACCGTGGCAACGACAATAAGCCCATCCTCGGTTGCAAAGCGCTCTTCGACATGGCGGCGGTCCTGTGCGTCCATCCCGCCGTGGTAATGACAGGCGGCGTGCCCCTCATCGCGCAGCGCCTTGGCGATGCCTTCGGTCTTTGCGCGTGTCCCACAATACACAATCCCGGACCGCCCCTTTCGCTCAAGGGCGTATTTCAGGATCTGCTGACGCGGCCCATCCTTGGGTTTAAACGCCAGATGGATATTGGGTCGGTCAAACCCGTGCAGGAACGTCTGAGGCGGATGGCCATCAAACAGTCGCGCGACCATTTCTTCGCGGGTTTCCTGATCCGCAGTGGCGGTAAAGGCCGCAAGCGGGCAATCCAGCGTTCGGCGCAATTCGCCAATGCGCAGATAGTCGGGCCGGAAATCATGGCCCCATTGACTGACGCAATGGGCCTCATCCACCGCAATCAGGGACACACCCGCCTGATCCAGCATGCGCTGGGTTGCCGAACTGGCAAGCCGCTCTGGCGCCAGATACAGCATCTTGAGCGCGCCGTTTTGCAACATATCCCAAACGTCATCTGTTTCTTCCTGGGTGTTTCCACTGGTAAGCGCCCCGGCGGCGACCCCAGCCTCGCGCAGGCCGCGCACCTGGTCGCGCATCAGCGCGATGAGCGGTGAAATCACAACCGTCAGCCCCGCGCGCATCAGCGCAGGCAATTGAAAACACAAAGATTTCCCACCACCCGTCGGCATAATCGCCAAGGTGTTCTGACCTGCGGCGACGGCCTGAACAATCTCTGACTGCCCCGGCCGAAAGGCGTCAAAGCCGAAGTACTCTTTCAGAAGCACCTCAGCGGGCGCATCTTGGCTGGGCATGGATATGGTCCTGTCACGTGGGCAGCGTTGCGGCCACATTCCCACGAAGCGAATCGGGGGACAAGGGTCGCTTAGTACCCGAAGAACAGGCCCGCGTTGTTTTGCAACACGATCCGGATGATCATAAGCCCGATCAGCGCCACCAGCGGTGCCAGATCCAAGCCCCCCATCGGCGGCAGGATGGTGCGAATCTTGGCATAAACCGGTTCCAGCAAACGGTTAATCCCATACCAGATATTCCCGACCAGCGGCTGGCGCAGATTGAGAACCTGAAAATTGATCAGCCAACTCATGATCACATGCGCGATGACAAAGAACCACGCGATGTCCAGAAGAAGCATAATGATCTGGTAGAGCGACTGCATTTTCATTCCTCATTCAACCGATTGCCCAACACCTATGCCGGGAATTGGTTGATAACAAGTGTTCCCCAGCGTTTTGGTTGACGCGCCCCCGGCTCCGCAGCATGTGGGGATCAAAGGAGACCCGTGATGTACCCGTTTATTCGCATGATCAAAGAGGTGGTCAAAGCGCGCCGTCAGCCACCCATGTCCCTGCTGGAAACCCATGTGTCCCACCTTATGTGCTGGCCCTGGGATCTGGATATTTGGATGGAGTTGAACAATGGCCGCACGCTGACAATCTATGATCTGGGTCGCATCCCCCTGGCCCAACGAACGGGTCTTGTCGAGATTTTGCGGGATCATAAATGGGGGCTAACCGTCGCGGGATCCGTGGTTCGGTACCGCAAGAGGGTGCGGATGTTTGACAAGCTGACAACCTATAGCCGGACGCTGGGCTGGGATGCGCGCTTTGTCTATCTTGAGCAAAGCATGTGGAACAGCCGGGGCGATTGCACCAGTCACGCGGTTTATCGCACGGCGGTGACGGACAAGAACGGGATCGTAACGCCGGACCGGGTGATGGGGGCGATGAACCTGACGGATCTTAAATCACCCGATCTGCCGGACTGGGTTCAGGATTGGATCAAAGCCGAAGACAAACGCCCCTGGCCCCCGGAAAAAAGCACGGTGCACGACGGTTAAGCGCAGGAATACATGACCTTCCCCCTTGCTTCGCCGGGCGCTAGGGCCGTATCCCTGTGGGAAACAGGGGACGGGGCATATGGCGACACTGCGCAAACGGATTTGGGGCTGGTTCTTTTTTGACTGGGCCTCGCAGCCGTATAACACGCTGCTGCTGACCTTTGTTTTTGGTCCTTACATCAATGACCTGATGGGGGATGGCACCGCAGCGCAGGCGGCCTGGGGCTATGGCATTGGCGCTGCTGGAATTGTCATCGCCCTGATGGCTCCGATCCTGGGGGCCATGGCCGATACCGGCGGCAACCGAATGAAGTTCATCTGGCTTTTCTCTGCGCTCTATGTGGTGGGCGCGGGGATGCTTTGGTTTGCTGATCCAACCGATTTCAACCTGTACAGCACGCTGTTCTTCTTTGCGCTGGGTCTGATCGGGATGGAGTTCGCGACGATTTTCACCAACTCGATGCTGCCAGATTTAGGAACCAAGGAAGAAATCAGTAAGATCTCGGGGAATGGTTGGGCCTTTGGCTATCTGGGTGGGTTGGTCACGCTTGTGATCATGTTGCTGCTGTTTGTCGAAAACCCCGAAACCGGTAAGACCATGGCGGGCATGTCACCGGCGCTGGGTTTAGACGCGGAAACCCGCGAAGGGACGCGTTTTGTCGGGCCCCTGACCGCGATTTGGTATGCGATCTTTATGATCCCGTTTTTCCTTTGGGTGCGCGATCCCCGCCAACATGCGGCCCCAAAAGGTGCGATCACCAAAGCCCTGCGCGAACTGGGCCAAACCCTCCGTGGCCTGCCGCAACAACGTTCCCGCTTTGCCTATCTGGGGTCGTCCATGTTTTACCGGGACGCGTTGAATGGCATGTATACCTTTGGTGGAATTTATGCCGCCGGAGTGCTGGGCTGGTCGACGGTTGACGTGGGCATATTTGGTATTTTGGCAATTATCGCCGGAGCGGTTTTTGCCGTCATTGGGGGACATGCGGATGCGCACTTTGGTCCCAAGCCCGTGATCACGGTCTGCGTTTGGATCTTGATGGGGGTCGGTATCGGCATCGTGATGATCCGCCCCGACAGCCTGTTTGGGATTGCCCTGCCCGAGGGGTCAAACCTGCCCAACATCGCCTTTTATATCTTTGGCGCCATGATTGGCGCGGCGGGTGGCGTAATCCAATCCGCGTCGCGCACCATGATGGTCCGGCAGGCCGACCCCGAGCGCATGACCGAGGCCTTTGGCCTGTATGCGCTATCGGGCAAAGCCACGTCTTTCCTTGCGCCCCTGTCGATCGGGATTGCCACCAGCCTGACCGGATCGCAGTCTTTGGGCGTAAGCCCGCTGATCGTGCTTTTCGCGATTGGGTTGTTTCTGCTACGATGGGTCAATCCTAACGGAGATTGATTTACGATGTTGCGCCTTCTTCTTTTGCTGTCACTGGTTGCCACGCTGTCCGCCTGCGGGGGGGATCGCAAACCAGCCCGCGGTCAATCCAAGCAAACCCCAGCGGTTCAAATTGACCCTATTTTGTCCTCGAAAGAGGCCAAGCAACTGTTTGGGGCCAAGCGCGGCGCATCTGCGCAAGCACCCGCATCTTATGGCGGCTATGCCAAGGGCTGTTTGGCTGGCGGGGCTCAGTTACCGGAAACCGGTCCGACGTGGCAGGCCATGCGCCTGTCGCGCAATCGCAATTGGGGACACCCGGAACTGATTGATTACGTTCAGGATTTATCGCGCAAAGCCGCCCGCCAACCGGGTTGGAAGGGGCTTTATGTCGGGGATCTCAGCCAGCCACGCGGGGGGCCAATGCTGACGGGGCATCGCAGCCACCAGATCGGCTTGGATGCCGACATCTGGATGCTGCCTGCGGACGATCTGAACCTGTCTGTGCAAGCACGCGAGAATATATCGTCGATCTCTCTGCGCCGCTCATCCGGGGCCTTTACCAACAACAACTGGACACGCGCGCATCACGAAATTCTCAAGGCCGCCGCCAGTGATCCGCGCGTCGCCCGGATATTCGTGTTCCCTGGCGCCAAGGTCAAAATGTGCAACGATGAAAAGGGCGACCGCAGCTATCTTCGGAAAATTCGCCCGTGGTGGGGGCATCACTATCATTTTCACGTGCGGCTGAACTGCCCCAGAGGGCAAGCGGGCTGTAAAAATCAGAACCCGCCCGGTGCAGGCGACGGCTGCGCCGAGGCACAGGGTTGGGTTGACCGCATTCTCAATCCCCCGCCACCGGACCCCAACGCGCCCGCGCCGAAAAAGCGGCGCGAACTGACGTTGGGTGATCTGCCAAACCAATGCGCTGGTGTTCTGGCGGCGAACTAAGAGGCCCTATAACAAGGCTTGCCAGATCAAATATGGATCTGCTAAGGGGGCGCGTCCGGATGATCCGGGCCAAGTCCCCGCAACCTTGCAAAAACGGGTTATCTGATGAACCGTATCCATATTCCTGGCGTTATCGCCATGGCAGCCGTTGTTGTTGCCTCAAACATCCTCGTACAGTTTCTGTTTGGACAGTGGCTGACCTGGGGAGCCTTTACCTATCCAATTGCTTTTCTCGTGACGGACGTCATGAACCGCATCTATGGCGCACAAGAAGCGCGCAAGGTGGTTCTGGCCGGCTTTGTGACCGGTGTTGTCTGTTCGTTGATTGGCACACAGATCATGCTGCAAGGCGATGGATTCACCTATCCCGCCGTCACGCTGCGCATCGCCATTGGCTCGGGCATTGCGTTCCTGACCGCCCAAATGATCGACGTTGCGATCTTTGATCGTCTGCGCGAAGGCGAATGGTGGCGCGCGCCTTTGGCTTCGACGCTGATTGGCTCGACACTAGACACGGCCATCTTTTTCACCATTGCCTTTTCGGCGGGCCTTTCGGTGATTGAACCGTCAAACGACGTCTCATGGGCGAACGAGGTTCTTCCGATCCTGGGTTTTGGACCTGCTGCACCGCTTTGGGTATCGCTGGCTGTGGCGGATTGGGCTGTCAAACTAAGCCTGGCGTTGATCGCCTTGATGCCGTTCCGCGCGATCACATCTTGGGCACTATTGCGACCCAATCTAGGTTAACTGCAAAAAAAGACTTTGTGGTTTAGCATCTCCATGGCAACATCATGTTGCGTTTAACAGCTGAAAGGAGGTGCTCCATTGTCTAGAGAATCTTTGGAGAAAAGTGTCGGAACAGTTCGAGGAACCGCTTGCTAGGGCAGCCCCTGGGGGTTGGTTCCCCGCAATTGGCGCGGCCTAACCGGCACCGCCTCCTACTTCTCGAAGAGCCGCCCCACGGGCGGTTCTTTTGCGTTCGGCCCAGATGCGTTATGCAGGGCACATGTTGCAGATCAACGATCATATCGCCATCGAGGATTGGGAGCTGACCGAGCAGTTCGTGCGCTCATCCGGTCCGGGCGGGCAGAACGTGAACAAGGTATCCACCGCAGTCGAACTGCGGTTCGAAGCCGAGCGTTCCCCCAATTTAACCGCTCAGGTCAAAACCCGCCTAAGGCGCCTTGCGGGGCGGAGATGGACAAAAGAAGGGGCAATCGTTCTTCAGGTCGAAGAGACCCGCAGCCAGGCCAGGAACCGCGAAATCGCCCGCGAGCGCCTTGCCGATCTGATCCGCAAAGCCCTGGAAAGGCCCAAACGTCGCATCGCGACTAAGCCGACCCTTGGATCAAAGAACCGCAGGATCAAGGCCAAGAAAGAACGCGGCGAGGTCAAAGCGCTGCGCGGGCGGGTTTCACGCGACGATTGATGCGGCCCATCACAAACACGCAAGCGGGTCGCCATCCATCAGCTTTTGCAGCGTGCCGTCGGGATCGTGGACGCGGCTCGGGGTGCAGCGTGGTCTTGATCAAGACCGCGCTAAAACCGATCCAAGAGACGATCCAGATAGCGCCGTTCCAATTCGGGGCGCTCTAGCTGGCCTGAACGCCTGCGCAATTCCTCCAAAAGCTCTTCGGCGCGGCGGTACACGTCATCCCCTTGCAACATGCCTTCGCCGGTGTCGGCACGACCTGTGTTCCCCGGATCCCGTCCCAAGGGGTCACGCTGGCCGTTCGGAGTCCCACCCTGGGCAAATCCCTGGTCTCCTGAACGTTGGCGCTGTTGCTGCTCGGCCATGGCATCCCCCAATCCGCGCATCCCTTCGCGCAGGGCTTCCATGGCGCGGGATTGTTGGTCCAAGGCCTCGGCCAAATCGCCCTCGCGCAGGGCGTCTTCGGCACCGCGCATGGCCTGGTCCGCCTGATCAAGCGCCTCGCCGGCGCGCTGCCCGCCTTCGGTGTCCTGCCCGGGAAGCGCGCCGCGCTGGCGGTTTAGCTCATCGCGCAGGGCACGTTGGCGACCGGCAAGCGCATCACCGGGTGATTGGCTTTCGTCTTGGCCCCTTTGACCGGAACGGGGATTTGTCTGCCCACGCTCACCAAACTGATCCTGAAGGTCACGGAACGCGTCGTCCGAAAGATCCTGTTGATCGCGCAAAGTGTCGGACAGCCCCTCCATCGCTTGCTCGCCGGGGGTCTGGGCCCCTTGTCCCTGCCCCCCCTGAGTGACCTGCATATTCTCCAGCATTTCATTATACTGTCGCAGGGCTTCCATCGCTTCATCCATCCGGCCCTGTTCCATCAGCTCCTGGATCTTGTCCCGCATGGCCTGAAGATCATCCATCGACATGGTCATGCGTTCTTGTGGATCACCTTGTTGCTGCGGATCAGGATTTTGGGCCTGTTCCCGCCCCAGTTGCCGCATGTAATCATTTGTGGCTTCGCGCAGCTCTTGCATCAGGCGTTCGATCTGATCCTTGCTGGCGCCGTTTTTCATCGCTTCTTCAAGGCGTTGACGGGCGCGTTCCAGGCGTTGACGCGCATCTTCAAGGTCAATCTCTTCCAGGGTCATCGCCAAATCCCATAGAGATTGGGCAATGGCATCGCGTTGCGCATCCCCCATCCCATAGGGCAAAGAGCGCTCAATCCGCTCGATCAGTTTTCGATACCTCAGCGCATCGGTTTCCTTGCGAAACAGCCCCTTTGGTTCATTCCCAACGGCACGCATGATCTGGGCCGCATCTGGGGCATATTCCCGGTTCCACAACAGCGCCTGACGCATTTCAATCACGACAGCAGCTAGGGGATCAAAGAAACGGCGGCCATGCAGCGTCATCGCCCGCGCCTCTGACCGCCCAACCTGCTCTGCGCCATCGCGCGCTTCAAAGGTGACTTTAACCGGAAGATTGGCCCAGGCATGCTGGGAAAAATCCGCAATCAACGTTCCGGTGAACTCTTTGCGATCACCAACCACGGGAATGAACAAGGGCGCGGTGATCATCTCGCGCGGTTCAGGCGGAAGCGCCCGGCCATATCGGCGGTCCACGCGCTCCAGATCCAGTTCGATCTTGGCTGTGCCGGCGACCACCCCATGGTCGTCTTGCGCATCGAACCGAAGCGTCGCCTCTCCCTCATAGGTGACATCCACGTCGGGGTGTACCGTGATCGACGGTGGCGTATCGGGGATCATGGCGACAGTCCAACTGCGCCCGCCTGCACCGGCGATCGTGATCTCTCCGTTTTGCTGGATCTCGAAGTCCAGAGCCGGGGCGTCCTGGGCGATCTGCCCGGACACGGTTTCCGTCACCGTCAGCTGCCCCACCTCTCCGTAGAGCCTGATTTTGACCTCTGCCCCCTGAGGGGCGGTCAGATCCTCTGACAGGTCATTCAGATACAGGGTGGGCTGGCCGGTATAGGCCGGGGGTTGCATCCAGCCCTCCCACGAAGGGCCCTGCGCCAGATCCGCGCCACCCGGACCAATGTGGGGAATGGATTGCAGGCGCGTCACCGATCCAAACAGCAAGGCCGTCACCAGCGCCAACAGCGCCACATATCGCAGCGCAAAGGGATCTGCCCTGCTTTGGTTCAGATCTGGTTGGACGGGCTGCGCATCGGCCAGACGCGCCATCATTCGGCGGCGGTGCTCATGCCAAAGCGCGGCGGTGCCCGCGTCGCTGCTCCCCATGGCCTGACTGTCACGCATGGCCTGCAGCGGATACCCCGGCAAAGTTGCATCCAGCCGGTTTGACGCGTCTTGTGCCGTGGGCCAACGGAACCGCCGCAGCCCGCGGATCGCGAACCCCAGCGCAAGAATAGCGGCCGCGGCCAGACCACCCCAGACCAAGGCAACGGGCAGCGCATCCTGAATGCCAAAGGCAAGGCCCCCAAAAACGATGCACAGCAAAGACCAAAGCGGCCAAAACGCCTGCGTCGCCCGCTCGGCCATCAGGCCCAAACGGGTCAATCGCAGGCTGATCGCGAGACGTCTGCGCAGCTTTGGTGACAGGTTTGGCGCGTCGGACATGCGTGCTCCGGGTCAGAATGCCCCGAAACAACCCATGTGTTTCAGAGCCATACAGGTACGTTATCGCGGTTTATCATCTCTTCATAGGTGGGACGCGCGCGGATGACCGAGAATTGATCTTCCTTCACCAGCACCTCTGGGATCAGCGGGCGGGTGTTGTATTCGCTGGCCATCACCGCGCCATAGGCGCCGGCACTGCGAAACGCGATCAAATCGCCCGCCTGCATCGGGGGCATCATCCGTTCCTTGGCAAATGTATCGCCGGTTTCACAGACCGGCCCGACGATGTCATAGGGCTGCTGTTCAACGCCCGGAGCAGGTTCGACGACAGGGACGATATCGTGATGCGCTTCGTACATGGCAGGGCGGATCAGGTCGTTCATGGCCCCATCCAGGATCAGGAAATCGCGACCTTCGCCATTTTTCACATAGATGACTTTGGACACCAGAATACCGGCATTTCCGGCGATCAGGCGGCCCGGCTCGATCTCGATTTCGCAACCCAGATGTGCAAGGGTGTCGCGCACCATGGCGCCATATTCGGTGGGCAGAGGGGGCGCTTCGTTTGAACGTGTGTAGGGAATGCCCAATCCCCCGCCCAGATCAAGGCGCGTGATGTCATGCCCGTCGGCACGCAGGGCCTCGGTCAGGTCCGCGACCTTCTGATAGGCCTGTTGAAACGGTTCAAGCTGCGTGAGCTGGCTGCCGATGTGTACGTCAATTCCGACGATTTTCAGCCCCGGAAGGCGGGCGGCTTCGGCATAGACCTCTTTCGCGCGGGCAATGGGGATGCCGAACTTGTTTTCAGATTTGCCCGTCGCAATCTTGGCGTGGGTTTTGGCGTCCACGTCCGGATTCACGCGCACGGTGATGGGGGCGATCACACCAAGCGATGTGGCGACCTCGGAAATCACCCGCATTTCCGGTTCGCTTTCAACGTTGAACTGGCGGATGCCGCCGGTCAGCGCTGCGCGGATTTCATCGTGTGTCTTGCCCACGCCGGAAAAGACGATCTTGTCCCCCGGGACACCCGCCGCAAGGGCGCGCGCATATTCGCCACCCGAAACTACATCCATCCCCGCGCCTTCGGCTGCAAGCGTCTTCAGGATTGCCTGGTTGCTG
The DNA here is from genome assembly GCA_025210345.1 of Pelagimonas sp. Lineage (GTDB taxonomy): Bacteria > Pseudomonadota > Alphaproteobacteria > Rhodobacterales > Rhodobacteraceae > JAOARQ01. The sequence goes on from JAOARX010000019.1 coordinate 61,709, forward strand.
GCCGCCTTCATCGCATAGCAGACCAGATGCGGCCCCCAATCCAGCGCTTCGTCAAACAGCCGGAAGTGGCGGGTCAGCGTTGCGGTGGAATAAAGATAAAACGGCGTGCCGACCTGCGCCGCGATTTCGGCCACGCTGACATCTTCGGCCCAGAGGGAACCGTCACGATAGAGAAAGTGATCCATAGCTGCGTCCTGTTGTCAGCGGAGTGTTCGTCGGGTGCTGGGGCCGGGGCGCGGCCCCGAACCCCGGGTTCGTGTCAGGCAGAAAGTTGGGTCAGCCTGTATAGTCTGCGGGGGGTGCCGGGCGTTCCGGTTCACCATCAGCGCCACAGGCCGTAAGCGCCATCAGCGCCAAAACACCAAAGATGCGGATCATGCCAAAGCCTCCTTCCAGCGGGCCACCTGTTCGCGCACGCGCGCGGGGGCAGTACCCCCATAAGACATGCGGGACGCGACCGAATTGTGCACACCCAACACATCATAGATCGACTTGTCGATATTGGCGTGTACATTCTGCATGTCTTCCAAAGTCAGATCCGGCAGATCACAGCCTTTTTGCTCGGCCAATGCAACCAAGGCGCCGGTGACATGGTGGGCGTCGCGGAAAGGCAGGTTGGTTTCACGCACCAGCCAGTCCGCCAGATCCGTGGCCGTCGAGAAACCGCTGGATGCCGCCGCTTCAAGCTCGGCGCGATTGGCGGTCATGTCCTTGACCATGCCCTCCATCGCGGCCAGGGCCAGCATCCAGTTGTCGGCAGCGTCAAAGACCTGTTCTTTGTCTTCTTGCATGTCCTTGGAATAGGCCAGCGGCAGCCCCTTCATCACCATCATCAGGGCGACGTTTGCCCCAAAAATACGCCCGATCTTGGCACGGATCAGTTCGGCGGCGTCCGGGTTTTTCTTTTGCGGCATGATCGAAGACCCGGTCGAGAACCGATCCGACAAGGTGACAAACCGGAACTGGGCCGAAGACCAGATCACCAGCTCTTCGGCAAAACGGGACAGATGCATGGCACTGATCGACGCGACCGACAGGAATTCAATAGCGAAATCGCGCGCCGAGACCGCGTCCAGCGAATTGGCCATGGGGCGATCAAAGCCCAGATCACGCGATGTCATTTCACGGTCCAGCGGGAATCCCGTCCCCGCCAGCGCCGCGGCACCCAACGGGTTCTCGTTCATGCGTTTGCGCGCATCGCGAACGCGCGACAGATCCCGACCGAACATCTCGACATAGGCCATCATATGGTGGCCCCAGGTCACGGGCTGCGCGGTTTGCAGGTGGGTAAAGCCGGGCATGACCCAATCTGCGCCCGCCTCGGCCTGCGACAGCAACGCATGGATCAACGCCAAAAGACCGCTTTCGGCCGCATCCAGTTGATCGCGGGTCCACAGGCGGAAATCGGTCGCAACCTGATCGTTGCGCGACCGACCCGTGTGCAGACGGCCCGCAGGTTCACCGACGATCTCTTTGAGCCGCGCTTCCACGTTCATGTGAATGTCTTCCAGGGCGGTGGAGAACTGAAACTCTCCTGCTTCGATCTCTGACAAGACCGTGAGAAGCCCTTCCCTGATCGCTGTTGCATCGCTATCTGTGATGATGCCTTGCGCGGCCAACATGGCGGCGTGGGCCCTTGAACCCGCGATATCCTGGGGTGCCATACGCTGGTCATAGCTGATCGAGGCATTGATGGCCTCCATGATCGCGTCTGGCCCGGCGGCGAAACGGCCGCCCCACATCTGGTTCGAGGAGTTGTCCGACATTTGGCTGTCCTTCGGAGGGATGATGAAACATTTTGCTTTTGCGTTGCTGTATACTGCCACGATGGCGCTTGCAAATCCGGTGATGGCCGATGTCGAAGCCGCCAAGGCCGCACGCGCCGGTGATATGAAGAAACTGATCTTTCACGCCGAGCCCAAAACCGCCGGAACCGCGCAGTTCATGACCTTTGAGGGCGCCCCTTTGACGTTGGATCAATGGCAGGGAAAATGGGTGGTTTTGAACTTTTGGGCAACGTGGTGCGCCCCCTGCCGCAAAGAAATGCCGATGTTGTCCGAATTGCAGGCAGACCTGGGATCAGACACATTCGAGGTCATGACCATCGCGACATCCCGCAACGATCCCCCCAAAATCAAAACGTTCTTTGAGGGGATCGGGGTTGAAAACCTGCCGATGCACCGCGATCCAAAGTCCTTGCTGGCGCGACAAATGGGGGTGCTGGGCCTGCCGGCAACCGTTATTCTGAATCCCCAAGGACAAGAAGTTGCCCGCCTGACAGGGGATGCGCATTGGTCATCGGATACGGCAAAAGCCGTGCTGAACGCCCTGATGGACTAACGAAATGTCTGCGCGGCAAAGGCTTCGATCTGGGGGGCCTGAAGCGCGCCGGATTGACGCCCTTTTTCGCGGCCCCCGGCAAAACCGATCATCGTCGGAATGCCGCGGATGCCGTGTTTCTGGCTGGCTTGCGGAAAGTCCTGCGTGTTGATTTTCGCGAATCGCACGAGGCCTTTCATATGGCCTGCCGCCTTGGAAAACTGTGGCGCCATCATGCGACAGGGACCGCACCAGGGTGCCCAAAAATCAACCAAGAGAGGAACCTCATCGGTGCGCGCGGCCTTGGCCAGGGTCTGGGCATCGACTTCGACGGCTTTTCCCGACATCAGCCGCTCACCGCAGGTGCCGCATTTTGCACCTGCGTTCAGCTTTTGCTCAGGCACACGGTTGGTTTGCGCGCAGGACAGACAGACCAGCTTCAGACCCGACATTTTTCCCCTCGTTCACATATTGTAAACGTCATATGTCCACTACACGTGTATGTGACAAGTCCCTGACCTGAGCGGGATTGATTTTCGCTCCAGCTTTCGCAAAATGAATACAAATTTCTCAGAATGAGTGCTGCCATGATCAACCGCCGCAATTTTGTCGCCGCCGCAGCGGCCGCTACCGCTTTTCCGATGCCTGCCTTGGCCTTCAAGGTTGACCAGAAATTCGTTCCACAATCTGTCCGGATCAAGAAGGATCTGGAACCCGGTCAGCTGTTGATTCTGCCCAAAGCGCATTTTCTGTATTTCGTCGAAGATATCGGCAAAGCGCGTCGCTATGGCGTGGGTGTGGGCAAAGCCGGGCTGGAATTCACCGGCGAAGCCAAGATCGGCGCAAAGAAAGAATGGCCCACATGGCGCCCCACGAACGAAATGATCGCCCGCGAACCCAAAACATACGCCAAGTTCGTTGACAACGACTACGTCCAACCCGGAGGCCCGCGCAATCCGCTGGGGGCCCGCGCGTTGTATCTGTTCCAAAATGGGCGCGACACATTCTTTCGCATCCACGGAACAACCGCACCGCGTTCGATCGGCCGATCGGTGTCAAATGGCTGCATCCGCATGATCAACGATCACGTGATCGATCTCTATGAGCGGGTCCCCATGGGGGCAAAGGTCACCGTTCTCTAAACGGCGAATTGCCGTTTGCGCCTCTCAACCTATCCGAAAGTTTGGGTTGAGAGAAAAGCCCGCCCCAATCTGTCGTTAACCTTTCCCCAAGCGGCCACACTCCCGCCCCATTCAGGGGCGTTAATCTTTCATTAGTGAAGATACGGAACTCTGCATGTTCCGAAGGAGGACAGAATGGCCATCGTCGCAATTCTAGTATGTAGCGTGATCGGAATGCTCGGCGCGCTTTACGGTTTGATTATCGGAGATTTTACGCTCTTGGGCGCGTTTGCGTTCTATCTTGTCGCCAGTTTGGGTTGCGGATTCCTTTGCGCCGTCTCTTACGTGCAACGCCTGCGCACACCGGAAGACGATCACGCCCCGGCGGCACAGGCGGCCAAGGCCTGATACGATTTACGAAGCCTTGATCTGCACGATCAGGGCTTCGACCATTGGTCCAATCTGTTGCAGATTGCGCCGAACGCCTTCGGAGTTGGGGTGGATGCCATCAGGCTGCATCCCCTCCATCCACGCGCCCGGGTCCGCGCCGCTGCGCATACCCGCAAAGAAATCCGGAAGCACAAGCGCATTGAACTGATCTGCGAGATCGGGAAAAATCGAATCGAATTGCGCCTGATACTCGGGACCATAGTTCCCCGGAGCCGGGGTGCCGATCAAAAGCACCTTCAGATCGTGTTGCTCTGCGATTTCCATAATCTTGGTCAAATTCGACCGTGCCTGCGCCGGGTCAATGCCGCGCAAAAGATCATTGCCGCCCAAAGCTACGATCAACCCGTTGATCTCTGGGGTTAATGACCATTCCAGACGTGCCAGACCACCAGCCGTCGTATCGCCCGAAACACCCCCATTGATGATCCGCACATCATGGCCACGGTCGGCCAACCATCCGCGCAGCTGGGGCACCAACCCGTCGGCCTCGATCAACCCATAGCCCTGGGTCAAACTGTCCCCAAGCGCGAGGATATTCACCTCTTGTGCACCGGCGCTTATCATAGAAGAGATCAATAGACTGGGAAAAATCAATGCACCCAGCATCTTGCCCCGCAGGCGCCGCAACCCATATCTGACCCATCGCAACATGCCGGACCCTTTCTTATGACCGATCCCATTCTCTCACTGAACAAAGTCACTCTGACGCTGAAAGGCAATGCCGGGATGGTCGAAATTCTGCGCGATATTTCGCTGGACGTGGCCTCGGGTGAAACGTTGGGACTGATTGGACCATCGGGTTCGGGCAAATCCTCGCTGTTGATGGTGATGGGCGGACTTGAGAGGGCAACGGCAGGAACCGTGACCGCCATGGGGCATGACCTGACCGCGCTGGACGAAGACGCGCTGGCACGCTTTCGACGTGACCACATGGGGGTGGTCTTTCAATCCTTTCACTTGATTCCCACGATGACCGCACTGGAAAACGTGGCGACCCCTCTTGAATTGGCCGGAGATCCTCAAGCCTTTGAAAAGGCAAAACAAGAACTCGAAGCCGTCGGGCTGGGACATCGCGCGGATCACTATCCCGCCCAGATGTCCGGCGGCGAGCAACAGCGTGTTGCCCTTGCGCGCGCGCTTGCGCCCAAGCCGCGCATTCTTTTGGCGGATGAGCCCACCGGGAACCTTGACGGCAGCAACGGCGCCGCGATCATGGATCTGCTGTTCAGCCTGGCACAGAAACAGGGCGCGACCCTGATTATGGTGACACACGCAACGGATCTGGCCGCGCGCTGTAGCCGCGTGGTGCAATTGTGCGATGGCCGGGTTGATCAGGATCGTCAGGTGGCCGCATGAAGTTTCCGGTTTCATTTCGCCTTGCGTTGCGCGAATTGCGTGGCGGCCTAAAGGGTTTTCAGATCTTTCTGGCCTGTCTGGCGCTTGGCGTTGCCGCGATTGCTGGCGTGGGTTCGGTGCGATCAGCCATTCAAGCGGGTCTGGCGACGCAGGGTGCCATTCTTCTGGGGGGCGACGCTCAGGCCGAGTTCACCTATCGATTCGCTACCGACGAAGAACGCAAATGGCTGGAAAGTATTTCTGACACTCTGTCCGAAGTGACCGATTTCAGATCCATGGCCACGGTTGAACGCGACGGGGTGACGGAACGCGGTTTGACTCAGGTTAAGTCTGTTGATGATCAGTACCCTTTGCTGGGCCAGGTCCGTTTGACCCCCCAAATTCCAATCGCGCAAGCGCTGGAAAACAAGGGGGCGCTGATGGCACCGGTATTGGCGGACCGGCTTGGCCTTGAACCGGGTGATCGCTTTCGACTGGGCACCACCGATTTTACCCTGCGCGCGATACTTGAGGTCGAGCCCGACGACGCTGGTGACGGGTTTGGCCTTGGGCCGCGCACCATTGTCTTGACGCGCGATCTTGAAGGTTCGGGGTTATTGTCACCGGGATCTCTGTTCGAAACCCAATATCGATTGGATCTGCCCGATGACGCGGATCTTGCGGCACTCGAAGATCAGGCGACATCACAGTTCGAGGGATCAGGTCTAAGCTGGCGGGACGCCCGAAACGGCGCCCCCGGTATTTCAGAATTTGTTGAACGGCTTGGCGCGTTTCTGGTTCTTGTCGGGTTGTCCGGTCTTGCGGTCGGGGGGATCGGCGTGTCCTCGGCGGTGGGGGCCTATCTGGCCAGAAAAACCTCTGTCATCGCGACACTGCGCACCCTTGGGGCCACCCGTCAGGTTATTTTCGCGACCTATTTCATTCAAATCGGAGTGCTCTCATTGGTGGGAATTGCCCTGGGCCTTGTGCTTGGCGCGGGGCTGCCGATTGTGTTGGCGCCGGTGATGAATGCATCGCTGCCCTTTCCCGCAGAGTTCGGGATATTCCCGCGCCCGCTGATCGAGGCGGCAGTTTACGGGGTTCTGACTGCCCTGATCTTTACACTGTGGCCCCTGGCCCGCGCAGAAGAGGTCCGCGCCGCAACCCTGTTCCGTGATGCCCTGGGGACCGCGCGTGCGCTTCCGGCACCTCGCTATCTGGTTTACACTGCGATCCTGGTCGCCTTGCTGGTTGGTGTCGCCGCGTTGTTTTCAGGAAGCCCCGAACTGACGCTCTGGACTGCGGGGGGGATCTTTTTCTCACTGATGCTTTTGGCCTTCACGGCCTTTGGCCTGCGCTGGCTGGCGCGGCGCTCGCAGCGTTTGGCACGGGGGCGACCGGTTTGGCGCTGGGCCATTGGTGCAATCGGCGGACGGGGCGAAAACGCTGGCTCCGTGGTGTTGTCTCTTGGGCTTGGGCTTTCGGTGCTGGCCGCTGTCGGGCAAATCGACAGCAATCTACGCGGCGCAATTGCCCGCGATCTGCCTGATATCGCGCCCAGCTATTTCTTTGTGGATATTCAAAAAGATCAGATGCCCGGCTATCTGCAACGCCTTGAGAGCGATCCGGCGGTGTCACGCGTTGACAGCGCCCCGATGCTGCGCGGCATCATCACCAAGATCAATGATCGGCCCGCCGCTGAGGTGGTCGGGGATCACTGGGTGATCCAGGGGGACCGCGGCGTGACCTATGCCGCGCAACCCGATGGACGCACGACCGTTACGCAAGGTGAATGGTGGCCAGCCGAATATAGCGGCCCGCCGCAAATCAGCTTTTCCGCAGCAGAGGCCGAAGAAATGGGCCTGTCTTTGGGCGACATGATGACAATCAATATTCTCGGGCGGGACATCACCGGAGAGATCACCAGTTTTCGAGAAGTGGATTTTTCCACGGCGGGCATCGGTTTTGTTCTGACCATGAACCCCACGGCATTGTCGGGCGCGCCCCACAGCTTTATTTCCACCGTTTACGCCGAAGAACACGCCGAGGGCCAGATTTTGCGCGATTTGGCGGATGCCTATCCCAACATCACCGCGATTCGGGTGAAGGATGCGATTGGCAAGGTGTCCGAACTGCTGTCCGGCATTGCCGGGGCGATACGCTGGGGGGCTGCGGCAACCCTGTTGACGGGATTTCTCGTTCTGATCGGGGCCGCCGCCGCCGGAGAAAACGCCCGCACCTATGAGGCGGCGGTGCTCAAAACGCTGGGTGCTAGCCGGTCCCGCATCCTGCAAAGCTTTGCCCTGCGTTCTGCTCTTTTGGGGGCAGGCGCGGGGGGTGTCGCATTGTTCGCCGGGATTGCAGGCGGGTGGACGGTTTTGGTTTTTGTTATGGAAAGCAGCTTTCACGTCGATTGGGTGAATGCGGTTGCGGTTGTCTGCGGCGGGGTTGTGGCCACGATCCTTGCCGGGCTGGGATTTGCATGGCGGCCGATTTCCGCCCGCCCCGGTTCGGTGCTTCGTGCGCGCGAATAGTCACCTTGAAAGGCGCCCCTGACAGGGGCATCTTTTTCGCAACCGCAGCAATATCCGGACCGCTTTCATGACCGATTCTTTGCCCATTGCCGTCACGGCCCCTTTGACCAAAGCCCAGCGCACACAGCTTTTGAACCTTGTGCGCCGCGTTGCGAAATCCGAAATCATGCCGCATTTCAAACAGTTGGATCTGGGGCAGATTGATACCAAATCCAGCGCACAGGATCTGGTCACAACCGTGGATCGCACCGCCGAAGCGATGCTGACCCGGGGCATCCTGACCATGTTCCCCAATGCCCTGATCATTGGCGAAGAGATGACCTCGGACAATCCGGTTTTGATCGAGAAAATCGCAGATGCCGAACTGTGTTTTACCATCGATCCGGTGGATGGCACCTGGAACTACGCCAAGGGATTGCCCCTGTTTGGTGTGATGATCTCGGTTTTGCGGTTTGGCATTCCGGTGTTCGGGCTGTTGTTCGATCCGGTCAGCAATGACGTGGTGATTGCTGACACGGACAACCAAGCGGAACTGATCCGACCACGCCGCGGCGTGCGCAAGCTGAAAACATCACGCGGTGGCGATCTTGGGGATCTGACCGGATATGTCCCCCTCGCGCTTTTGCCCGGGGACAAACGCGCCGAGATGGCGGAAACCTATCCGCAATTTGGCCGGGTGCATTCACTGCGCTGCGCGTGTCACGAGGCCCGGATGGTTGCACAGGGACATGCGGATTTCGTGCTGTTTGCCAAGCTCACCCCATGGGATCAGCCCGCCGGGGTCGTCGCTGTGCAAAAGGCAGGCGGCCATGTGGCCATGCTGGACGGCACGGATTATCGCGGGGATATACAAGACGGCTATCTCTTGATGGCGGCGAACAAAGAGACCTGGGATAAGCTTAGGGATTTGTTTGATTTTCTGGTGGATCAACCTGACCGGGCAGAGCGTTCCGAGCCCGCAGAAGAAACCGCCTGAACCAAAACGGCCCTGACGAGATTTTCGTCAGGGCCAGAATCATTTGGGCTGGTTTCATTCACGCCTCGTCTTCGATGTCCGACATGGGCGGACAGGTACAAATCAAGTGACGATCGCCATAGACGTTGTCGACGCGATTGACCGGCGGCCAGTATTTGTCGACCCGGAAGGCACCGGGGGGAAAACACCCCTGCTCACGCGAATAGGGGCGATCCCATTCGCGGACCAAATCTTCCATCGTGTGCGGCGCCATCTTGAGCGGGTTGACCTCGGCGTCGATGCGACCTTCTTCGATTTCACGGATTTCTTCGCGAATCGCCAGCATTGCATCGCAGAACCGGTCCAGCTCGGCTTTGGTTTCCGATTCGGTTGGTTCGATCATCAGGGTGCCCGCCACGGGCCAGCTCATGGTGGGCGCATGGAACCCGGCATCCATCAGGCGTTTGGCGATATCTTCGACCGTCACACCTGCACTGTCGGCAAAGGGGCGCGTATCAAGAATGCACTCATGTGCGACCCAACCGTTCCCACCGCGATACAGCACGTCATACGCCCCTTCCAGACGCTTGGCGATGTAATTGGCGTTCAGAATTGCGATACGCGTCGCCTGCGTAAGGCCCGAGCCCCCCATCATCAGGATATAGGCCCAGGAAATCGGCAAGATCGAAGGCGAGCCAAACGCCGCCGCGCTGACCGGCCCGGCCCCTTCGGTGGTCAAAGGATCCCCGGGCAGGTGCTTGGCAAGATGCGCTTTGACACCAATCGGGCCCATGCCGGGGCCACCGCCGCCATGTGGAATGCAAAAGGTCTTGTGCAGATTGAGGTGGCTCACGTCGCCACCCAGATCACCGGGGCGGGACAGGCCAACCATGGCGTTCATATTCGCCCCGTCGATATACACCTGCCCACCGTGTTCGTGGGTGATGTCACAAACCTCTTTCACGGTTTCTTCGAACACACCATGCGTGCTGGGATAGGTGATCATGCAAGCCGCAAGATTGTCTGCGTGTTTCTCCGCCTTGGTGCGGAAGTCCTCAAGATCAATCGAGCCATTCTCATCACAGCTTACGGGAACCACCTTCCAATCGACCATATGCGCCGACGCGGGGTTGGTGCCATGGGCGTTGACCGGAATCAGACAGACATTGCGATGGCCCTGCCCCCGCGCGATTTGCCAATCGCGAATGGTCAAAAGCCCTGCATATTCGCCCTGCGCGCCTGAATTGGGCTGCATGGAAAACGCATCATAGCCGGTAATCGTGCAGAGCTTGTCGCTAAGATCCGTGATCATTTCGGCATAGCCCAGCGCCTGATCCTGGGGGACATAGGGATGGATGGATGAGAACTCTGGCCAGCTTATTGGCATCATCTCGGCAGCTGAATTCAGCTTCATCGTGCACGATCCCAACGGGATCATCGCCCGGTCCAAGGCCAAATCGCGATCCGCCAGACGGCGCATATAGCGCATCATTTCGGTTTCGGCGCGGTTCATGTGGAACACGTCGTGCTGAAGATACGGGGTTGTGCGCAAGAGGTCTTCGGGCAGGTGGTATTCGGCCGCATAGTCATCATCTTTGCGCAGCAGACCAAAGGCACGCCAAACTGCTTCGATGGTTGCCGGACGTGTCATTTCATCCAGCGTGATGCCAATCTTGGTCTTGCCGACGCGGCGCAGGTTCAGCCCCTCGCGTACTGCGGCCTGCAACACCCCACGCTGCAACAGCCCCACATCCACGGTGATCGTGTCAAAGAAGACCTCGGGTTCAACTTTGAAACCCGCCTCCTCAAGCCCCTTGGCAAGGCGCACGGTCTTGCGGTGAATGCGCTCCGCGATCGCGCGCAGCCCCTTGGGCCCGTGGAAAACCGCATAGAAGCCCGCCATCACCGCCAGCAACGCCTGCGCAGTACAGACATTCGACGTGGCCTTTTCTCGGCGGATATGCTGTTCGCGCGCCTGCAACGACAAGCGGTAGGCGCGGTTGCCGTGGCTGTCGATGGAGATGCCCACGATACGGCCCGGCATCGCGCGTTTATACGCGTCCTTGCAGGCCATATAGGCGGCGTGCGGCCCGCCATAGCCCAAAGGCACGCCAAAACGTTGGGTTGATCCCACCGCAATATCCGCCCCCATCTGTGCGGGTTCTTTCAGCACACAAAGCGACAGCGGGTCGGCACTGATGACGCCCAAGGCCTTGTTTTCATGCAGCGCAGCAATCTGATCCGTGAAATCACGCACATGCCCATAGGTGCCCGGATACTGGAAGATCGCGCCAAAGACCGCCTCGGCCCTCAGATCGGCAGGATCCCCCACGATCACCTCGATCCCCAAGGGTTCCGCGCGGGTCTTCATCACCGCAATGTTTTGCGGATGGCAGTTTTCATCGACGAAAAACGCCTTGGATTTGGACTTTGATGCGCGCTGCGCCATGGTCATCGCTTCGGCGCAGGCGGTTGCCTCATCCAGCAACGACGCGTTCGCCACCTCAAGCCCCGTCAGATCACAGACCATGGTCTGATAGTTCAGCAAGGCTTCCAGGCGACCTTGCGAAATCTCGGGCTGGTATGGGGTATAGGCCGTGTACCAGGCGGGGTTCTCAAGGATATTGCGTTGAATGGCGGGGGGCGTGACCGTCCCGTGATAGCCCTGTCCGATCAGGGATGTCATGACGGTGTTCTTTTCCGCCACCTTGCGCATTTGATACAACAACTCGCGTTCTGACAAGGGTTTGCCAAAATCAAGCGCCTGGGCCTGACGGATGGCATGTGGGACAGTTTCCTCGATCAGCGCGTCCAGATCCGCCACCCCCAAGGTTTCGAACATTTTGGCCATTTCATCGGGCGACGGCCCGATATGACGGCGATTGGCGAAATCATATGGCAGATAATCAATCGGTTCGTAGGTCATGTCTCTCTCCCGCGGTACGGGTGCCTTTGTGCTGTTGCTTTCTTGGGGCCACCGACCACCACCCGAATGGCGCGACCGTGTGGCAAACAAAAAGGGCGGTTCCCCGCCCTTTTGAAGTCAACCGATAAAGCTCTGATAAGCTGCCTCGTCCATCAGGTCGTCCATGGCAGACAGATCTTCGACTTTCATCTTGAAGAACCATGCATCCCCTTCGGCATCTTCGTTGACCTTTCCGGGATCGTCCGTCAGGGCTTCGTTCACCTCGACGATTTCGCCATCCAGCGGCGCCAGAATATCCGACGCGGCCTTGACCGATTCAATCACGACAACTTCGTCATCTTTCGCCACTTCGCCGGGCTCTGGCAGTTCGATGAACACAACATCGCCCAGCTGTTCGGCTGCGTGTTTGGTGATGCCAACCACGACCAGGTCACCTTCGACCAGCAACCATTCATGTTCCTCGGTATATTTCATGACACCCTCCTGTCAGATTATCTTTTGATTTCAGCGTTTAAAACCGGCGGGCACAAAGGGCAACGACGCCACTTTGACGAGCATGCGCCTGCCGCGCACGTCGCCCCACAACTGGGTTTCGGGCTTTGCTAGGGCGCTGGGGACATAACCCATCGCGATGGGTCCGCCAACGCTGGGGCCAAAGCCACCCGAGGTGACGTGACCCACGGCTTGCCCCCCTTCGGCGCTGGCAAAGAGCTCAACCCCTTCTCGCATGGGGGCACGCCCTTGGGGCAACAGCCCCACCCGGCGTTTCGCCCCGCCCTCATCGAGCTGGGGCAGTATCACATCAGCCCCCGGAAATCCCCCGGCACGCGCCCCACCGTGGCGCCGAACCTTTTGGATCGCCCAGTCCAAACCGGCCTCAACGGGGGTCGTTTTGGTGTCAATGTCCTGACCAAACAGGCACAGCCCCGCCTCAAGGCGCAGGCTGTCGCGCGCGCCCAACCCGATAAACTCCACGGCCTCATCCGCCAAAAGTGCCCGCGCAAACGCATCGGCTGCGGTCTCGGGAATTGAGATCTCATAGCCATCTTCGCCGGTGTAGCCAGATCGCGAAACCCAACAGTCCACGCCAAGCATCTGAACCGTCAGCACATCCATGAACCGCATCTTCTGGACGTCGTCGGGACACAGCCGCGCCAAAGCCGCCTCAGCGCCCGGCCCCTGCAAGGCAATCAAAGCCCGATCCTTGATGGATTCGACAGAAACGCCCATGGGGCCCAGATGCGCAGTCATCCGCGCCAGATCAGCCGCCTTGCACGCGGCGTTGACCACGACAAACAGGTGATCCCCTCGGTTCGCGACCATGAGGTCATCTTCGATGCCACCCTGTTCGTTGGTAAAAAACGCATACCTCTGACGCCCCTCAGGCAGTCCGGCAATGCTGACCGGCACCAGGGTTTCGAACGCGGTGGCCACGTCTGGCCCGCGCAGGATCACCTGGCCCATGTGGCTTACGTCAAACAAGCCCGCCGACGCGCGCGTGTGCAAATGCTCTTTCATCACGCCAAGCTTGTATTGCACAGGCATTTCGTAGCCCGCAAAGGGCACCATTTTGGCACCCAGCTCATGATGTAGCGCATTGAGAATCGTGTGTTTCAGATCATCAGACATCGACGCCCCCGGTCAATTTTTGCCTGCTTGCCTGAAATGCAGCGGGCAGCTTGGGCGCGGAGCAATTCCGCGCTGACTGCCCCCTCTGTCCTGAAGCCTGAGATCGCTATCCCTTCGGCGGGCGCATTCCCGCGCCTCTCTCCAGAGTGTTCACATCACGTCGGTCCTGAGGCCTGTACGTTTCCGGGGCGGTTGCGTCTTTGGCACCGGTCAAACCGGTTCTCCCGTCGTGATATCAATAACCTAGACCAGCACCTAGGCCTTGGCAAGCATGTCCGCAGTCGCGGTCGGACACTTGCGATTGGGCGCCATAATGTCGATCAGTTCGAAGTTGTCACAGACCAATGCGTCCAGGGTGATCGGGTCGAGGGTCTCGTAAAACGCGTTGGCCGCATCTGTAAGCGCGGTGCGCAAACGGCACGCATCCGTAAGGGGGCAGGTGTTGTCCACATCGGCGAAGCATTCGGCCAGCGGCACCGGCGCTTCGAGCGCGCGAAAGATGTCACCGATCACGATATCCGTGGCGGGGCGGCTGAGTTCAAGCCCGCCATTTCGGCCACGTTGCGTGTGCAAGAACCCCAGTTGGGCCAGCTGATTGATCACCTGGGCAAGATGATTCTCTGATGCGTTACAGCGTTTGGCGATCTCGTGTTTGGTCACCAATCGCCCGGTGTTGGCCGCACAATACATCATGACCCGCATCGCAATGTTGGTTCGTTTGGTAACGCGCATATCTACCTCCCGGGCAATAGAATCTGCACTCTGTATACACACAACCCGGTTCATGCATTTGACTTGCATCAATTGCATCGGGCAGAAGACCTCATGTCACATGCATATTTCTTTGGATACGGGTCGCTGGTGAACGCGGCGACACATGATTATGCCCCCGTGTATCAAGCCAAGGCCTCCGGATGGAAACGCGCATGGCGGTACACGTCGGATCGAAAACTGGCGTTTTTGACGGCTGTTCGGGATGAAAACAGCGAAATTGATGGCCTGATTGCGCCGGTCCCCGGCAACGACTGGGGCGCCTTGGACGAAAGGGAACGGGCGTATGAGCGTCATGCGTCGGTTCATCAGATCACACATGGCTCGGATGCGCGCGACATCGCCATCTATGCGATTGACCCGGATCGCTCCGCCGCGCCGACAGAGGATCATCCGATCTTGCTCAGCTATCTGGACGTTGTGATACAGGGATATCTACGCGTTTTCGGCTTGGATGGGGTTACGCATTTCCTGGAAACCACAGAAGGATGGGAGGCCCCGATCCTGGATGATCGCGCCTCTCCTATCTATCCACGCGCACAGAGGATAGGCGCAGGTGAACGCGCCGTTGTCGATGACCTGCTGGGTCAGATCGGCAGCAGGCGGATACAGCAGGCATAGCTATGGTTTCTATGCCCCCGGTCTCTTGGGGGATTCTCCGCAGGAGAAGGGGGCAAAGCCCCCAAAGGATTTTCGAAAATCCTTTTCACCGCGCGCGGTGAGGGAACAAACCCCTCAGCCTTTGGCGCGGATCACCTGCAGGATCTGCATGACATCGGACATGTCGGGCCCGCGCTCTTGGCCGGTGACGGCCTTGCGCAGCGGCATGAAAAGACCTTTGCCTTTGCGACCGGTTGCCTCTTTCACGGCTTTGGTCCATGTGCCCCATGTTTCTGCGTCATAGGGGCCATCCGGCAGCAGGTTCATCGCCTGTTCGATGAATTCTTTGTCTTCTTCCGCAACCAAGGGATCCGCGCCATCACGGAACAGATCCCACCAACCTGCCAGATCCTTGCGGGTGGTGATGTTTTCGCGGGTGATCTTCCAGAACAATTCCGCCTTATCCGCAGGCACACCCAGGGCCGCGACCTGATCTGCCACCTGGTCAAACGGCAGTTCGTGCAGCTTTTTCGCGGTCAGCGGATACAGATCCTGTTCGTCAAACTTGGTCGGCGCCGAGCCAAAGGTGTTCAGGTCAAACCCTTCGGCGATCTCTTCCATCGTCATGCGCAGTTCCACCGGCTGGCTCGATCCCAGACGGGCCATCAGTGAAATCAGGGCTTCGGGCTCAACCCCGGCTTCGCGCAGGTCACGCAGCGCCAGCGTACCCAGTCGTTTCGACAGTGCCTCACCTTGCGGACCTGTCAGCAGCGAATGGTGCGCAAATTCGGGTGGGGTGCCACCCAATGCCTTGATCATCTGGATCTGCGTGGCGGTGTTGGTGACGTGGTCATTGCCGCGCACAACATGGGTAATGCCCATGTCAATGTCATCGCACACCGACGCCAGCGTATAGAGGAACTGCCCATCTGCGCGGATCAGAACCGGGTCAGAGACCGAAGACGCGTCGATCGACACGTCACCCAGAATCCCATCGGTCCACGCGATGCGTTCATGATCCAGCTTGAACCGCCAGACCCCATCCCCACGTTCCGCGCGCAAAGCTGTCTTTTCGTCGTCTGACAGAGCCAGCGCCGCACGGTCATAGACAGGGGGTTTGCCCATGTTCAGCAGCTTTTTGCGCTTGAGATCCAGCTCGGTCGGCGTTTCCCACGCCTCGTAAAACCGACCCAATTCACGCAGCTGCTGTGCTGCTTGCTCATAGCGATCAAGACGCGCGGACTGGCGCTCGACTTTGTCCCAGGTGATGCCCAGCCACTCAAGATCCTGCTTGATGGCATCGACATACTCTTCTTTGCTGCGCTCGGGATCGGTGTCATCGATGCGCAAAACAAAGGTGCCGCCCGTCTTGCGGGCGATGAGGTGGTTGAACAAGGCGGTGCGCAGGTTGCCGACGTGGATGTAACCGGTGGGCGAAGGCGCAAAGCGGGTAACGGTCATGGCGTGTCTCCTGATCAGCCTGCGTCCTTTCACAGGCCGGGGGATTTGTCCAGTTCAGGCTTTCTTTTGTCACATGTCTCTTGCATTGGTGGTGTAAAGAAAGAGCTTACCATGCCACAGATTTTAACACTGACCCTGAACCCTGCGCTGGATCTGGCGACATCGACACCTCAGGTCGTCCCTGTCAAAAAGCTGCGCTGCGGTCCCGAAAGCGCCGAGCCCGGGGGCGGCGGCGTAAATGTTGCCCGCGCAATTGAGCAGCTGGGTGGACAGGCCCGCGCCGCCGTTGCCGTAGGCGGTGACACCGGCAAGGCCCTTTCCGCGCTGCTGGATCAGTTTGGCGTCGCACACATACACCTGCAAGCCCCCGGCGAAACCCGGCGCAGCTTTTCGGTGACCGACGAAGGCAGCGGCGCGCAATACCGCTTTGTCATGCAAGGGCCGGTATGGACGTCCGCAACGCTTGACCAGGTACTGACCCAACTTGACTCACATAGCACGCGGGGCGATTTCGTCGTTGTTTCGGGGTCGATGCCGCCGGGTGTCCCTGGCGATCTCCCCGTCAAACTATGCGCCTCTTTGCCGGGGCGTCGATTGATCGTGGATACCTCTGGCCCGGCATTGGCGGCCCTGGCGCAGGGCAGCGCCACACCCCCGGCGATTTTGCGCATGGATCGTCACGAAGCCCAGGAACTAAGCGGCAAGGCGCTGGCACACCAAAAGGACACTGCCGAATTTGCAGAAACCCTGCGCCAAGCTGGTGCCGCCGAAACCGTGATCATCGCGCGTGGCAAGGAAGGATCGGTCATGGCTTGCCCGGACGGTCTTTGGCATGTGAACGCCAGCAACGACCACGTGGTCAGCGCGATCGGCGCCGGGGACAGTTTTGTCGGTGGGATGGTGCGCGCCATGGCCGACAACCAGCCCCTGACCGAGGCGTTTCGCCAAGGGGCTGCCGCGGCCTCTGCGGCCTGCCTTTCAGAGGGATCGCAGCTTTGTCGGAAAGAAGATTTCGAAAGGCTACTGCCCCTGACCAGCCTCACACCGATTTGATCATCCATCCCGCCAGCGGTTCACGATGGGATAGCGGCGGTCCAGCCAAAAGGCGCGCTTGGTCAACCGCGCCCCGGGGGCGGACTGAAAACGCTTGTATTCGCTGATGTACAACAGGTGCTGCACACGTTTGACATCGGCCGCATCATACCCTTGTGCAAGGCAGTCCGCGACTGAGGCCTCTTGATCCACCAGCAGGGTCAGGATGCCATCCAGCACCGGATAATCGGGCAGGCTGTCACTGTCTTTTTGATCTTCGCGCAGCTCTGCGGATGGGGGTTTGGTGATGATCCGATCGGGGATCACTTCGCCATCCGGGCCAGACATCCAAGCGCGGTGATGCGTGTTGCGCCAGCGGCAGGTTTCAAACACACGCGTCTTATAGAGATCCTTGATCGGGTTATACCCCCCCGCCATATCGCCATAAATCGTGGCATAGCCCACCGCGACCTCGGATTTGTTGCCCGTGGTCAAAAGCATCTCTCCGAATTTGTTGGACAGCGACATCAGCAAAAGCCCGCGCAGGCGGGACTGGATGTTTTCCTCGGTGATGTCAGGCGTCGTGCCCTCGAACAGGGGGGCCAGCGTGTTGGTGATCGCGGCGCGCCCCTCGGCAATGGGCACATAGTCATACCGCACGCCCAGCGCTTTGGCGCAGGCTTTGGCATCTTCAAGCGACTCGGCGCTGGTGTATTCCGAGGGCAGCATAACGCAACGCACGTTTTGAGCACCCAGCGCATCGACGGCAATCGTCGCCACAAGGGCGGAATCGATCCCGCCGGACATGCCCAACAGCACCCTGCCAAAGCCGGTTTTGCCACAGTAATCACGCAGGCTTTCGACCATGCAGCGGTAGTCCTGTTCCCACTCATCGGGGTGCACATGCACCTCGGCGGGTTGGATGCGCCAGCCCTCATCGGTGCGTTCCAGATCCACGTTCAGGATCTCGGAATCGAACTGTTTCATCTGAAACGCCAGCTGCCCGCCGGGGTTCAACCCAAAGGTCGCCCCGTCAAACACCTGATCATCCTGCCCACCCACCATATTCAGATAGATCAGCGGCAGTCCGGTTTCGACAACGCGGCTGACCATATGGCCCAGACGCACATCATGTTTATTGCGATAATAGGGCGAGCCATTGGGCACGAGCAGAAACTCGGCCCCGGTTTCCTCAAGGGTTTCTGCCACGTCCTCGTGCCAGCTGTCTTCGCAGATCGGACTGCCGATGCGCACGCCTTCGACGGCATAGGGGCCTTGCATTTCTGCGCTTTCGAACAGGCGGACTTCGTCGAAAACCGTCTCATTGGGCAGATGGTGTTTCAGAACCTGTGCCGTGATCGTTCCCCCCTGGCAAATCAGGTAGGCATTGAACAGCTTGCCATCACGCAGCCAGGGCGCACCGATCGCCAGCGCCGGTCCATCGGCGCAATCGGCGGCCAGGGATTTGACTGTTTCAATCGCCGCATGGTGAAAGGCGGGTTTCATGATCAGGTCCTGGCAATTATAGCCAGTGATGAACATTTCCGGCAGGGCGACCATCTGGGCCCCTGCGGCTTTGCCTTTCTCCCAGGCATCCCGCGCCTTTTGGGCGTTCCCGGTCAGATCACCAACCGTGGGGTTCAACTGTGCCAAAGTCAGGCGGAAATTATCACGCATGGCTTGCCTCTTAGAAATCCGTTGACTCTCACATAGGCCGCTCAGACCAAAAGGGAAAGCACCCGTCCGCCGAGTGCCCGAGTTTTACGGGAAAGAGATTGCCCCGCCCTGCGCTGCGGGATAAATTCCGCTAAGAGCAGAACACCCCACCGGAAGACACACGCGATGAAATTCACGGCCTTTGCCACAGCCCTCTCCCTTGTCGCCTTGGCCACGCCGCTGTGGGCGCAGGATGGGACCATCGCAAGCAAGCAATACGATGACGGCGGTGTCTATGAAGGCGCGTTTCTGGATGGCCTGCAACATGGGACCGGCACCTATCGTTTGCCCAATGGCTATGAGTACACGGGCCAGTGGTTCGAAGGGGAAATTCGCGGCAAAGGTGTCGCGCGTTTTCCCAATGGATCGGTTTATGATGGGCAGTTCGCCAAGGGCAAACCCGAAGGGCTGGGCAAAATCGTCTATGCGGATGGCGCCACCTATGAGGGGACTTGGCTGGACGGAAAGATCACCGGGGAAGGGATCTGGATCTTTGCAGATGGCACCCGCTATGAGGGCAGTTTTCGCAACGCGCTGTACCACGGCAAAGGCGTGATGACGACGCCCACCGGCTATGTCTTTGACGGGCAGTGGGTCAACGGGGTGATGGAAGGCAACGGAAAGATCACCGCGCCCGATGGCACACTTTACGTAGGGCGCGTTGCCAATGGCAAAATGGACGGCATCGGCAAGATGGAAATGCCCGATGGCATGACCTATGAGGGTGGCTGGCGCAATGGTCAGATGGACGGGCGCGGGCGGCTGGTTCAACCCAATGGGGATGTCTATGAAGGTCAGCTTGTGGATGGTCGCCGCGAAGGCGAAGGCAAGCTTACCTATAAAAACGGTGACGTCTATGACGGGCGATTCGACAATGACCAGCGCCACGGCGAAGGGACCTTTCGGGGCACGGATGGCTATGTCTATGCGGGGAACTGGGTTGCGGGTCAGATCGAAGGTATCGGTCAGCTCACCTATCCCGATGGCTCCGTCTATAGCGGATCCTTTGCGGATGGGGTTGCGGATGGGCAAGGCAAAATCACCTATCCCGGTGGCGCGACCTATTCAGGGAACTGGGTCGCCGGTGTGATTCAGGGTGACGGGACAGCGACCTATCCAAATGGCCTGATCTACCAAGGTGGGTTCGACAACGCCCGCTATAACGGGACCGGAACGATGGTTTTCCCGGATGGAAGCCAGTATCAGGGGGATTGGAAAGACGACAAGCGCCATGGCATGGGCCGCTTTCAATACGCCGATGGAACCGTATACGAAGGGCAATTCCGCGATGGACAACGACATGGCGAAGGTGCGCTTGCCATGCCGTCCGGTTTCCGGTTTCAGGGCAATTGGGAAAACGGCCAAATCAACGGAACCGGCACGGCAACCTATGCCAATGGTGATGTGTACACAGGCCTGTTTGACAATGGCAAACGCCACGGCCAAGGCACAATGTCCTACGCCACTGGCGAAGAAATTTCGGGGGACTGGATCAATGGCGCCTTGGCCAGCCTTCCGGCCCCGGCCGAACCGACCCCAGAACCCGAATTGCCAGTGGCACAAGACAACTGAACCGCAAAGGCCCGGGCAGATCCGTTACGAGGTCAGCGACCTCAGCCACCAACGTCTTCGGGTGCAACGGATACGGTTTTGACCACCGCATGGATCTGATCCCCGGTGGCAAGCCCCATCGCCTGGACTGAGCGCTGCGTCACACGCGCCAGAACACGACCGGCAGCTGTGTTCAGACTGACGATCGCACCGGGGCCGTTGCCGGGTCTGATGGCTTCGATCCGGCCGGGCAATATATTCAACGCCGACAGCCCCTTGGGCGTGCCCCGCGACAAAAGCACATCCTGCGCGGCGATCCTGACGCGAATCCCCCGGCCCGGTTCGCGTGGAACCCGGGGGAGAAACAGGGGAACACCGCCTGCGTTCAACTCGCTGAGACCGTCATCGTGATGGGCGATGACCACGGCCTCCAGCACGGCGCCGACCCCCCGGACG
Source organism: Pelagimonas sp. (assembly GCA_025210345.1). Lineage (GTDB taxonomy): Bacteria > Pseudomonadota > Alphaproteobacteria > Rhodobacterales > Rhodobacteraceae > JAOARQ01. Next base: position 82,565 of record JAOARX010000019.1, read on the forward strand.
CCAGCGGGCGCAACATCGGGATCCCCCAGGACCTGGCTTGCACTGCCTTGTTTTTGAACCTTGCCGTCCTTGAGAACCACCACCGTGGTCGCCAGCCGGGCCACTTCGGCCGGGGCGTGGGTGACATAGAGGATCGGGATTTTCACCTCATCTCTAAGACGTTCGAAATATGGGAGAATTTCTGATTTGCGCTGTTGATCCAGCGCGGCCAGGGGCTCATCCGCGAGGATCAGGTCAGGCGCGGACAACAGCACCCGCCCCAAGGCAACGCGCTGTTTTTCACCGCCTGAAAGACCCCGGGGACGGCGGTCAACCAACCTCTCAAGACCCAACATGCCAACCACATGATCAAAAGAGAAAAGTCCCTTGGCCGCCCCCGAGAAGAAACGCCCATATTGCAGGTTCTGCCGGACATTCAGATGCGGGAACAACCGCGCGTCTTGAAACACATAGCCCACACGCCGGCGATGCGGCGGCACAAACACCTTGGTATCCGTGTCGCAAAGAACCCGCTCTGCCAGTCTGATCCGCGCGCGATCGGGTTTGATCAACCCGGCCACGGAATGAACAACCGTGGTCTTGCCAGATCCGGAGCGGCCAAAAAGCACCGTCACGCCGCTGGGTGCCGAAAACGAAACGTCCAGATCAAATCCGGGAAGTGTGTGCTGAACGGACACGTCAATCATCTGCTGTCCCCAATCGCCTTGCAGCACGGCGCGCCAGCCACTCTGACACCAGCAGCGCCGTCAGCGCGACCCCCACCGAAACAAGCACCAGCCGCACAGCAGAATGTTCCCCGCCGGGGATTTGCAAAAAGGCATAGATCGCCGACGGCAAGGTCTGGGTTTGTCCCGGGATGTTCGACACAAAGGTGATGGTCGCACCGAATTCACCCATCGCCTTGGCAAAGCCCAAGACCGTCCCCGCCAGGATACCGGGTAAAATCAGGGGCAATGTCACCGTAGCAAAGACCCAGATGCGAGATGCGCCAAGCGTGCTGGCCGCTTGTTCCAATTTCGGATCAAGGGCTTCGATCGAAAGGCGGATGGCGCGGACCATCAGGGGAAACCCCATGATGCCCGCCGCCAAGGCTGCGCCGGTCCAATGAAATGCCACGCCCAGGCCCAGCGCGTCCAACACACGCCCAATTGGCCCCTGGGTGCCAAAGCCCAGCAACAGCAGATATCCGGTTACCACAGGCGGCAAAATCAACGGCAGATGGACCAGACCATTCAGCAATTGCTTGCCGGGAAAGTTATGTCTCGCCAGCAAAAAAGCCGTAAACACCGCCAAGGGAAGCGCAATCAGGGTCGCCCAAGAGGCCACTTTCAAAGACAGGAACACCGCGTCCCACTCGGCAGGGCCCAGCCACGGCATCATGGGTGCTCCGCGATGGAAAAGCCGTGTGCTTTGAATTGCTCAAGCGCCTGGGCGTGGGTCAAGTGGTCCCAGAATGCGCGCGCCGCCGGGGTATTGCCGCTTTTGGTGATGGCAACGGGATACCGGATCTCTGGATGGGTGTGGGGTGGGAACAAGCCCATGAGCCTCACATTCGGGTCACTTTGCGCATCACTGGCATAAACGATCCCCAGTTCCGCCTCACCCAGGGCGACAAGCGCCAAAGCAGCCCGCACATTGTCGGTCTGGACGATTTTGGGCGCCAGAGATTGCCACTGTCCCAGATTGACCAAGGCGGTCTTGGCGTAGATTCCCGCAGGAACGGATTGTACCATGGCCACCGCCAAACGCCCCGCCCCCAACGCAGCGCCCAAATCCAGATCGGGGTTAATATTCACCGGAGGTTTTTCCGCATGGCTGATTAAAGCCAGGCGGTTGGTCAGCAGATCCCGGCGCGTGCCGTCCTGGAGCAGGCCTTTGGTTTGCAGGTGATCCATCCAGCCGGGGTTGGCAGAGATGAACAGATTGGCCGGGGCACCGTATTGAATTTGCCGCGCAAGAGCAGAACTGCCGGCAAAAGCCAACACCACCTGGTGCCCGGTTGCTTTTTCAAAATCGGCAGACACGTCTTCCAGGGCATTGCGCAGGCTTGCCGCGGCAAACACCGTAATGCTGTCGGCCGTGGCAACGGTGCCCAGGCAAATCGCCATTAAAACCGCAAAAATGCGAATGATCACCGCCCCCCGTACTTCTTGTTGCGCCCTACGGTACATGTACAAGCTTTACCGAGGCGCGGCAGGCGTGCAACAGCCCTGAACCGGACTGTGCAGCTTTGTCGCCCTGCCCATCGGGTCAGAAATCGAGGTTCTCAACGCTAAGCGCGTTTTGCTGGATGAAGTCGCGGCGCGGTTCCACCACATCCCCCATCAGCTTGGTGAACAGATCATCCGCACCCGCCATATCATCCACGGTCACACGCAACAGCGTGCGCGCGTCCGGATCAAGCGTGGTTTCCCATAGCTGATCAGGGTTCATTTCCCCCAGACCCTTATAGCGCTGCAAAGACAGACCTTTTTCACCCTCTTCGAGAATCGCACTCAACAGACCCAGCGGCCCGTGAATCACAATGCGGCGGTCTTTGCGTTCCAAGACCGCAGGCGCGCCATAAGTGGCCTGAAGGCTCTGGGTAAAGCTGCCCGATTTGCGGGCCTCACCCGAACGCAGCATTGCACCGTCCAGCGTGCGGACCTCTTCGACCCCGCGCAGGATCCGTGCAAGACGAATGCCCTTGTCCTGGGTAATCCGACCGGTCCAGCCGCGTTCATATTCCAGCGCGATCAGATCAAGACGTGCCGCGACCTTGTCGGCAACACCCTGAAGATCGGCGTCCACGGCACCGGGAACAAAGGCACCCGCGATGGCCGCCTGTTCCAGAATGTGGCGCGGGTAATGTGTTGGAAAGGCGTCTAAAACACGCTTTAGCTGTCGCGCCTCTTCGATCACACGCACCAGATCCTGGCCGGTAATGACTTCGCCGTTGCCCAGCTTAAGCTGCGCGCCATCGACCCCTTGTTGCACAAGGTGGTCATCCAACGCGGCCTGGTCCTTGAGGTAGACCTCGGATTTGCCGCGGGCCACTTTGAACAGCGGCGGTTGCGCGATATAGAGATAGCCGCCTTCGATCAGCTCAGGCATCTGGCGATAGAAGAACGTCAGCAACAGCGTCCGGATGTGCGCGCCGTCGACGTCCGCATCGGTCATGATGACGATCTTATGATAGCGCAACTTGTCTATATTGAACTCGTCGCGGCCAATCCCCGTCCCCAACGCCATGACAAGGTTGCCGATTTCCTGGCTGGACAGCATGCGGTCAAAGCGCGCGCGCTCGACGTTCAGGATTTTCCCGCGCAACGGCAAGATGGCCTGGTTTTTACGATCCCGCCCGGTCTGGGCCGATCCGCCGGCTGAATCCCCCTCGACCAGAAACAATTCGGTCAGGGAGGGATCCTTTTCCGAGCAATCCTTCAGCTTGGCGGCGTTGAACGACACATCCATCGCCGTCTTGCGCCGGGTCAGTTCACGGGCCTTGCGCGCGGCTTCGCGGGCCAAAGCCGCCTCGATGATCTTGCCGACAATCTGCTTGGCCACGGCGGGGTTCTCTTCGAACCACTCGGCAAGCTTTTCGTTCATCAGCCCTTCGACTGCGGGGCGCACCTCTGATGACACCAGTTTATCTTTGGTCTGAGAGCTGAACTTGGGGTCAGGCACTTTGACGGACAAGACAGCCGTCAGACCCTCGCGCGCGTCATCACCGGTAAAAGACACTTTTTCTTTCTTGGCGATGCCACTTTCCTGCGCATATTTCTGGATCTGGCGGGTCAGTGCCCCACGAAAGCCCGCAAGGTGTGTCCCGCCGTCACGCTGCGGAATGTTGTTGGTAAAGGGCAGCACGTTTTCATGATAGCTGTCGTTCCACCACATGGCGATTTCCACGCCGATCCCGTCGCGCTCACCGTTGATGTAGACGGGCTGCTCCATCACCGCCTGCTTTGAGCGGTCCAGATATTTGACGAATTCGTTCACACCACCTTCGAAGAACAGTTCGGTTTTAAGCGGCTCGGCGGGGCGCTCATCCTCAAGAATGATGCGCACACCCGAATTCAGGAACGCCAGTTCGCGCAGGCGCTTTTCCAGGGTTTCGAACGCATAGTCGAGGTTGGAAAAGGTGCCTTCGGCGCTTTGGGTTTTTGCCGACGCCAAAAAGCGCACTTCAGTCCCGGTTTCGCCCTCTGCATCGCCGACCACACGCAGGTGTTCTGTGCATTCACCATGTTCAAACTTGGCATAGTGTTCTTGACCATTGCGCCAGATCCGCAGCTCAAGCCACACAGACAGGGCATTCACAACGGAAACCCCCACACCGTGCAGACCGCCGGACACCTTGTACGAGTTGCTGTCAAACTTACCACCGGCATGCAGCTGGGTCATGATGACCTCGGCCGCGGAAACGCCCTCTTCGGGATGAATATCAACGGGGATTCCACGCCCGTTATCGCGCACGGAAACGCTGGAATCCGCGTGGATTTTCACATGGACATAGTCCGCATGTTTGGCCAGGGCCTCATCGATCCCATTGTCCACGACCTCATAGACCATGTGATGCAGACCCGAGCCATCATCGGTGTCGCCAATATACATGCCGGGGCGCTTACGAACCGCCTCCAAGCCTTTGAGAACCTTGATAGAATCCGCGCCATACTCTTCAGGAGCGCCGGTGGGCTCTGACATGCCGTCATCCTTTGTTATTTTGCTCGGTTTTATAGCGGTTTACGGGGGGGTTGTCACGCAAGTGACATCCAAATTACGCGAAATAGCCCACCGGGTTCACAGCGCTCAGACCATCTTCATCCGAGACCTCAAGATACTGCGCACGCTCCCCCAGTTCGGCAAACAATTCCGGGCCCGTTCCGGTCATCCAGGCCTGCGCCCCAAGCGCGCAAATCTCATCATAGAGCGCGGCGCGGCGCCCCGCATCCAAATGCGCGGCCACCTCATCCAAAAGCAATATCGGAGGCGCGCCAATGTCAGCCGCCAAGGCGCGGGCATTGGCCAGGATCAAGGAAATCAACAGCGCCTTTTGTTCTCCGGTCGAACAGTCCGACGCGGGCACACCTTTGGCGGCATAGACCCCATAGAGATCGGTTCGATGCGGGCCCACCAGGGTCCGACCTGCGGACATATCTCGAAAGCGGCTTTCCTCGAGCGCGGCGTGCAAATCTTCGGCAGTTGCGGGCATCGTCCCCTCGGATTGCATCAACTCAAGCTCCGCGACCGGAAAGGCGGTCTGCGCATCCGCCTGCGCTCGGCCAAGCCGCTCAACCGTGCGCCGACGATTGTCATGGATTTGCGCGCCCGTGCGGGCCATTTTTTCTTCAAGGACCTTGTACCAATGTGCATCGCGCACCTGCTCTTTAAGCAGCTTGTTGCGCTCACGCATGGCCTTTTCATACTCCAAAGAGAACGCTGCGTGGTCGGGATACAGACTTAGAACCATGCGATCTAGGAACCGCCGCCGCCCGTCTGCCCCCTCAATCCATAGCCGATCCATGGCTGGGATCAGCCAAACCGCCCGGGCCACCTGTCCAAGTGCCACCTGCGATGCGGTCTTGCCATCAATCAAAACCTGTCGGGGGGCGCCTTCTTCTGAGCTAAATGCGATCTCGCGCGCATCTGTGCCCTGGCGCAGCACCCCTGAAATTTTCCAACCAAGCGCCTCGGGGCGTCGGGTCATGTCCTGGGCCGAGGCCCGGCGCATCCCGCGTCCCGGCGAAAACAGAGACACCGCTTCAAGCAAGTTGGTTTTCCCGGCACCATTTGCGCCATAGATCGCCACCGGGCGGGCATCCAGATGCATGCGCGCCAACAAATGTGAGCGATAATGAGACAAAGTGAGCTGCGTCAGATACAAGCAACCCCTCCCTTCATCTCTTCAAAAATATCCCCGCCGGAGGCAAGAATTTTCACAAAATTCTTCCGCGCCAGATCACACGCGCATGGGCATGACCACATAGACCGCGCTGGTGTCATTGCCTTCGCGCATCAAGGTCGGATCACCCGAGGAATTAAACATGAACACGGCATTTTCCCGGTCCACCTGGCTGGCGATTTCCAGCAAATACTTGGCGTTAAAGCCAATTTCCAGGCGTTCATCGCCATAGGCCACGGCCAGCTCTTCTTCGGCGGCACCGCTGTCAGGCGCGTTGACCGACAGCACCAGGCGATCTTCGTCCAACTGCAGTTTCACGGCGCGTGATCGCTCGGACGAAACGGTTGCCACCCGGTCGACCGCTTTGGCGAAATCACTGGCGTCCACTTCGAGTTTCCGGGTGTTTCCAGTGGGGATCACGCGGGTGTAGTCCGGGAATGTCCCGTCGATCACCTTTGAGGTCAGCGTGATATCCGGGGTCGCAAAACGCACCTTGGTCTCCGAAACGGACACGGCGATGTCCATGTCATCTTCGTCCAACAGCTTGCGCAGCTCTCCCACGGTTTTGCGCGGCACGATCACGCCCGGCATGTCCGCCGCATCTGCGGGCAGATCCGCATCGATGCGCGCCAAGCGGTGGCCATCCGTGGCCACACATCGCAGCACCTGACCGCCGTCCGCGTCTGCAACATGCATATAGACGCCGTTCAGATAGTAACGGGTTTCTTCGGTGGAAATCGCGAATTTGGATTTGTCGAACAGACGGCGCAGCACCTGGGCCTTGGCCGAAAAGTTCGAACTGTATTCCGAGCTTGCCATGACCGGAAAGTCTTCTTTCGGAAGCGTCGCCAGCGAAAAGTTCGACCGCCCCGCCGACACGGTCAGACGTCCGGCCGCGCCATCTTCGCTCAGTTCGACCAACGCCCCATCCGGGAGCTTGCGCACAATTTCGTGCAGGGTCACGGCGGAAACCGTTGTCCCGCCCGCGCGTTCAACCTGCGCAGGCGCTTTGTCCAGCACTTCGATATCCAGATCGGTGGCGCGGAAAGTCACGTCGCTGCCTTCGGCTTCGATCAGCACATTGGCCAAAATCGGGATGGTGTTGCGACGCTCAACCACGGATTGCGCCTGAGCCACCGCCCGCAGCAGTGTTGCCCGTTCAATACTGATTTTCATCGCTCTCACCCTCTCCGAACGTCGGACGGCCACAGTAACGCGCGTGCAACCGCGCTTCCAGCCCGTTTTTTATGAGTTTTCCGCTGGATTGTCCCGCCCGTCAAGGGTCCGTCACCGCAAAGCGGCGCCCTTATGGGACGCCACCTTTGGAGTGTTGTTCTAGGGACTCAGGCTTCCAGTGCGCGACGCAGCATTTCCACATCTTCGTCGATCTGGCCATCCTGTACGCGCAGCTCTTCGATGCGGCGCACCCCGTGCATCACCGTGGTATGATCACGCCCACCAAAGCGGCGACCAATTTCCGGCAACGACCGCGAAGTCAGCTGTTTGCACAGATACATTGCGATCTGGCGTGGACGGGCAAAACTGCGCACACGTTTCGGGCCAATCATATCCGACAGGCGAATGTTGTAATGTTCGGCCACCTTGCGCTGGATTTCGTCGATCGAGATCTTGCGCTCGGATGCGCGCAGCACGTCCGCCAGGCTATCCTGAACCAGATCCATATTGATCGGTTTGCCCACAAGCGAGGCAAAGGCGAACAAACGGGTCAGCGCACCTTCAAGGACACGCACGTTTGTGCTGATGCGATGGGCGAGGAATTCAAGCACCCCGGGCTCGATCTTCAGATCCGGGTACAGTTCGCGATAGGCGTCGACCTTGGTCTGCAAAATCCCCAGACGCAATTCATAGTCGGTGGGATGCAGATCGACCACAAGACCGGATTGCAAACGCGAGCGAATGCGATTTTCCAGATCCTTGATTTCGTCCGGGGCACGATCCCCAGAGATGATGATTTGCTTGTTCTGATCCACGAGGGCGTTGAACGTGTGAAAGAATTCTTCCTGCGTCGAATCCTTGCCGGCGATGAACTGCACGTCGTCGACCATCAGCACATCAACCGAGCGGAACATCTCTTTAAAGTCCATCATCTTGCGTTCACGCAGCGATTGAACAAAGCGGTACATGAACTGTTCCGCGGACAAATACAGCACGCTGAGTTCGGGATTTTGCTTTGATAGCTCCCATGCGATGGCGTGCATCAGGTGCGTCTTGCCCAAACCAACGCCGCCATACAGGAAAAGCGGGTTAAAGGTTACGGGCCCGCCTTCGGCAACACGGCGCGCCGCGGCATGGGCCAGTTCGTTTGGTTTGCCCACCACGAAAGTGTCAAAGGTGAAACGCGAATCCAAAGGAGCGCCAGGCAGATCGCGCTCGGTCGTGTGGGAGGCACGGTCTTCTTGAGGTTTCGTGTTCGCCTTGGCTGGGGCTGCGGTGGCAGCGGGCGCTGCAGCGACTTCAAATGCAATCCGGCGCACGTCTGCATTCAACAATGAGATCTGCGCCAAGAGCATATCGCCAAAGTTCTGCGCGACATAGTTACCAAAAAACCCGGTTGGCGCATGCAATGAAACCACGCCATCCTTTTGTCCAGCATACCCCAGTGGTTCAATCCACGTTTTATAGTTGTTCTGCCCGATGGTATCGCGAATCTGCTGTTGCAACGCGCCCCATTGTTCCTTCGTCATCTGTCCCCAAATCCTTAGTCTTGCTGTGGTTCCTGTCCCGGAGAACCGGTCGCCAGCCACACAACAGGCACAGAAGAACCGCCCCATGCCCTTGGGCATAAGTCCGAGGATTATCCCTCACGACCGAAATCGGATGCCAAGACCCCCCAAGGCATAAGCCGACCGGCTCGGTTTCTGTATTGGACAAGGCCAGGGTTGCCCCTGTTTTCCTGATCAAACCCTTTGGGTTTGCTCCGATGATCCTGCGTTTCCCATGACGCTGAATCGGCAGCCTGTCCCCCCCGCGATGTGACTCGCTGACTGAAATTAGCAACCTTCATGCAGACCGTTCAACAGAACTTACGGCTTGACTCGGGATTCTCGTGAAAAGAATCTCTTTACCTTTCAAATGATTAGCAAAAACGAAAAAGGGCACCACATATAGTGGCGCCCCCTAAATCAATACCCAGATATGGGTTGCAAATTAGCCCAGCGCTTTGACACGTGCGGCCAGGCGCGACATCTTGCGCGCGGCGGTGTTCTTGTGGAAAACGCCTTTGGTCACACCACGCATCAGCTCGGGCTGGGCGACTTTCAACGCGGCGGCTGCGGCAGCCTGATCGCCGGATGCGATGGCCTCTTCAACTTTGCGCAGATAGGTGCGGATGCGCGAACGGCGCGCTTTGTTAACTGAAAGACGCTTTTCGTTCTGGCGAGCGCGTTTTTTGGCCTGGGGCGAATTTGCCATGATGATCGTTCCTAATTCTGGTTCTACGAGTTCTGAAGGCGCGACGCCATGACAGACCCGACATTCCCCGGGACCGATTCTTGCCTAAGCGGGCATCACGCGCATGTATCACGGGCGCCTATACATGTATTATAGGCGCCCGACAAGAGATTCGGGGAAATTAGCGGTCGCGGAACTGCGGCGTACGCTTTTCCATAAAGGCGGCCATGCCTTCTTTCTGGTCCTCGGTCGCGAACAGCGAATGGAACAGGCGGCGTTCAAACAAAACCCCATCGTCCAGCGACATCTGGAACGCGGCATTGACCGCTTCTTTTGTTGCCATGGCGCTGGGAATCGATTTCTCGGCGATCTTCTCGGCGATTGCCCGCGCCTCTTCCATCAGGGTTTTGGCGGGAACCACACGGGAAACGAGCCCCGAACGTTCTGCTTCTTCGGCATCCATGAAGCGACCGGTCAGCATCATATCCATCGCTTTGGATTTGCCCACGGCGCGGGTCATGCGCTGCGTGCCCCCAATGCCGGGAATCACACCCAGATTGATTTCAGGCTGGCCGAATTTAGCATTGTCTGCCGCAACGATGAAATCGCACATCATGGCCAGTTCACATCCGCCACCTAGGGCGTAACCCGACACGGCCGCAACGACGGGTTTACGCGTTGCGCAGATCGCGTCTCCTTCGCGACCAAAGAAGTCCGACAGGTACATGTCAACAAAGCTTTTCTCAGACATCTCCTTGATGTCAGCGCCAGCTGCAAAAGCTTTGGCTGAGCCGGTGATCACAATGCACCGCACTTTGTCGTTTTGATCCGCATCCGCGAGGGCATGCGCAACCTCACCCAACAGTTGGGTGTTGAGGGCATTCAATGCGTCCGGTCGGTTCAGTTTGATCGTCGCGACGTGATCTTCGATTTCGACGATAATCGTCTCATACGCCATGCGTTTAGGCTCCGTCCATTTCCGTCAGGGGCCAAGCCTTAGCACCTCACAGATTTGTTTCAAGTTATCTTTGGCACGTTGGGCAATAGAAAGTGGATCGCCCCGACTGAGATATTCGACGAATCAAATCTGTGCATCCCGGCGTTCTGCAGGGTTCTCCTTCGCGCCCGTAAACATCAAAACGATGCTGAAAATATCCAAGCTCACCATCGGCTTGGCGGAAATCCTTAAGCGAAGATCCACCGGCATCAATGGCCTCTGACAGCACGTCCCGAATGATGGGAACCAGCTTTTCCACCTGTGTTGCGGCTATTTCGCCCGCCTTGCTGGATGGGTGAATTCTGCCACGGTAAAGCACTTCGCACACGTAAATGTTTCCAAGTCCCGCAACGTTCTTTTGATCCAGAAGCGTGGTTTTAACCGCCGTGTTGCGACCGGAAAAAACCTGCACCAAATGGGATTCGTCAAATTGGTTGCCAAGCGGTTCGGGGCCAATCTTTGCAAGCAGCGGGTGTTCTTGTGCGGTTTTGGTGTCAAGCAAGTCCATCGCACCAAATCGTCTTGGGTCGTTAAAGGTCACACGCGCGCCATTTTCCATGTCGAACACCACGTGATCGTGCTTTTCCGGCAAGGGATGATCATGCACGAACTGCCCCAATGGGTCGCCGGATACCAACATCCGCCCCGACATGCCCAGGTGAATCAACAAGGTTTCCCCGGTCGAAAGATCAGCCAATATGTATTTGGACCTGCGCCGCAGTCGTTCGACCCGCGCGCCCGTTAGCCTTTCGGCCATATTTTCGGGAAACGCCCAGCGCAAATCCGGCCTGTTGACCTGCGCGCAGGTGATCACCTGTCCCTCCATCGACGGGGCAAGCCCGCGACGCACTGTCTCGACTTCGGGCAATTCGGGCATGGTACGGTGTCCTATACATTGTATCGGCTGCGCGGCACTCTATAAGAGGCCGGGAACAACATGACGGCAAGCCCCATGACAGATCCCAAGACACTCAAGAGCGAAAACACCACGCATTTTGGTTTCTCCGAAGTGCCAGAGGCCGAAAAGGCGGGCAAGGTGCAAGGCGTATTCAGTTCGGTCGCGTCCAAATATGATGTGATGAACGATGCGATGTCGATGGGTATTCACCGGGTTTGGAAAGACGCGATGATGGACTGGCTGGCGCCCCGACCGGGCCAGAAGCTGTTGGATGTTGCCGGTGGGACGGGTGACATTTCGTTCCGATTTCTGAAACGCGCGGGGCGGGGTCACGCGACGGTTTGCGATTTGACCGAACCGATGTTGATCGAGGGGCGAAAACGCGCCGAAGCCGAAGCATTGGGGGACAGCCTTGATTGGGTGGTTGGCGATGCGATGCATTTGCCCTTTCCCGACAACAGTTTCGACGTTTACACGATCTCGTTTGGGATTCGAAACGTGACACGCCCCCAAGAAGCGCTGAACGAAGCGTTCCGCGTGTTGCGCCCGGGTGGCCGTCTGATGGTTTTGGAATTCAGCCAGATCCCCAATGATCTGATGCAAAAGGCCTATGACCTGTACTCATTCAACGTGATTCCCAAAATGGGTCAGGCCATCGCCGGTGACGCCGAAAGCTATCAATACCTTGTTGAATCAATTAGACAATTCCCCGACCAGGAAACGTTCCTTGATATGGTTCGCAAAGCCGGGTTTGAGAACGCGAAATATCGCAACCTGACAATGGGCATCGCATGTCTGCATTCGGGATGGAAAATCTGAAATGCGCGGTCCTCACAACATCTGGCGGTTGATAAGAACCGGTGCCACCTTGGAACGTACCGGCGCAATGGGTGTCGTTCTGGATGCGATGGAAGCGCCTACGGCGCTTCGCGTCACCGCCCGTGTGCTTGGCTGGCCATTTAAATGGTTGGGAGAAAAGGGAGATCCGAAACTACCACCCTCAGTGCGGGCGCTTCAGGCGCTGGGGCCAGCCTACATCAAATTTGGCCAGATCCTGTCGACCCGCCCCGATGTTGTTGGTGATCAGATGGCGCAGGAACTGCGGATCTTGCAAGACAAGCTGCCGCCATTTTCGGTTTCCGAGGCCAAAGCAGAGGTGGAACAAGAGCTGGGTGATCCCGTCGAGCAGCTGTTCTCAGAATTCAGTGAACCCGTTGCTGCGGCTTCTATCGCGCAGGTGCACAAGGCTTGCCTGAAAGAGACCGGGGAATGGGTCGCGGTCAAAGTGCTGCGCCCCGGGGTTGAGCGCGCCTTCAAGCGCGACATTGATGCCTTTTACTTTGCAGCTGGCCTGATTGAATTCCTTTCACCCTCTTCTCGTCGCCTGCGTCCGCATGACGTTATCGAACATTTTGAAGGTGTCGTGAACGGCGAGCTGGATCTGCGACTGGAATCAGCCTCTGCGAGCGAGTTTGCCGCAAACACCACGGATGACGAAGGGTTCCAGTTGCCAGACGTCAAATGGGCTTACTCGGGCCGTCGCGTCATGACTATGACCTGGGCAGAGGGGATTTCGCTTGGGGACAATGATGCGCTGGATGCAGCGGGCCATGATCGGCAATTGCTATCCAAGAGAATCCTGCAACTGTTTCTGAATCATGCCCTGCGCGATGGGTTCTTTCATGGGGACATGCATCAGGGGAATCTCAAAGTCGCAAAAAACGGCGATATCATTGCCTATGATTTTGGAATCATGGGGCAAATTGACGAATACACACGGCGCGTTTACGCGGAAATCCTGTTCGGATTTATTCGTCGTGATTACCATCGTGTTGCCCAGGTGCACTTTGAGGCAGGATATGTTCCTGCGGATCGAGATGTGGATGAATTTGCCCGGGCGCTTCGCGCCGTCGGCGAACCCATTTTTGGCAAGGATTCCACACGAATTTCGATGGCCAAGCTATTGGCCTATCTGTTCGAAGTCACCGAACGCTTCGGTATGGAAACCAGGACCGAGCTGATTTTGCTTCAGCGCACCATGGTGGTTGTTGAAGGTGTATCGCGCTCTTTGGACCCGATGATGAATATTTGGACTGTCGCGAAACCCATTGTGGAATCTTACATCAAGGATTCGATCGGGCCCCGTGCTGTCTCTCGGGATATCTGGAAAACCGCGCTTGTGTTGGCACGCTTTGGCCCGCGGTTGCCTGCCTTGGTTGAGGGGGCGCTGATCAGGAAATCACACCCGATCCCCGCCCCATCAGAACCCGTTTGGATACGGCGCTTGTTGCTTGTGGGTGTCGGATTGGCGCTTGGAGCCGGGATGACAGCCCTGGTGACGCTGACCTGACATCAGCGTCATTGAGGTGATCGCAGACTGCTGATCTGTCCCGGACTGACTTCGGACCCATCCGATAGCGTTAACAGGACGTTGTTCCCCTCTGCGCGCACCTCTCCGATCCGTGAAAATACCGGTGCTGTCTGGCTGTTCAAAAGGGTCTCGCCGTTGTAGCTGGCGACCTCGAATCGGTAGTTCCCAAACGGAAGCTGGTCGCCGTTTTCGTCGTACCCCCCCCATACAATCGAATCCTGGCTAACATCCACATCGAACCTTTGGACGATATTATCGTCCGAATCTCGGATGAGCAGCTCAGCCTTGTCCGCCCCTGTCGCATATTCAGGACGAACTGAAATTGGCGCCCCCCCATAGAATACATCCTTTTGGACCAGTGCCTCCATCCCCAGCCAAGAACTGTATTCCTGCAAAACGGACCCCGTGATCTTTTCTGTCAGGTCAATCAAGAGTTCATTGGTGAGGGCCTGCTGCTCCACGGCGGAAAACGTTGCCAATTGGGTCGCGTACTCGGTGGAATCGACCGGGTTCAAGGGGTCCTGATTTTGCATTTGCACCGTGAGCATCTGCAAAAAGGTCTCAAAGTCCGAGCTCAGGGTCGTTTGTGATTCGACCGAAGATCCAGTGAGCGTTTGCGATTGAGTGTTCGTTGTGGGGGAGGTTACTGCATCAACCATGACGGCTCCTTAGACTCGAATATCCAAACCATCGGATGCGATGGTAGGCGTGGGAAGCGGAGGAAGGTCATCCGCTTCGGCGGCTCTGCCGGTGGCCAATGTTTCTTGCCCTTCGCCAGAATTATCATCGTGGTTTTCAAACGAAAAACTAGCTCCCTCGAACCCGGCATCCGCGAGATCACGCGCGAGTTGATCAATATGCCGTTTCATAAGATCCTGCGTTTCCGCCCGTTCAGTTATAATATGCACAGTCAAACCATTTTCACCTTGTGTGAGTTGCATGCGCACGGTGCCAAGCTCTTCGGGATTCAGGCGAATTTCGACCTGCCCATCAGCGAGTTTGGGCAGTGCCTCAGCAACTTGGCGCATCACCATGGTCGGCTCGGGGCGATAGGTCATCAAGGGTGACGCGACACCGCCTGCTCCGCCGGATCTGGATGCTCCGCTCGCGTTGAGCAATGCAACTTCGGTTTGAACCTCATCTTCGGATGGAACGTCATCCGTTTCGAATTGCAACGGATTGAACCCACCCATGGGGGCTGTGGCACTTGGTGGCTGAAGCACGGTATGCCCGCTTTCAGTCACGCTGGTCGTTGTCCGGCCAAGTTTGGTCTGAGATGGGATTTGATCATCCAAAGGAGGGAGCACGTCTGCATCAGCGAAATCTGTGGTGTCAACTATCGCCCGGGACATGTCCTGACCTGAAGCCAAGGGCATATTTGGCACTGCTTGGGTTTGTTCAGACCGTTTGCTGCGCACCGAGGAGAATTGAACAGTGAGCCCCAGATCATCGTCTGCCTCAATCGACGCGTTGGTCTGGCCTTGGGTCATCGTCGGATCTTGTGCCCCAGAAACGAAACCTGTGCGCATATCCTTTGTTTCCCCCAGAACTGCGAGCATATGGTTCAAGTCCGGCAAATCTGCGCGGTTGGGACCAGAATTATGTGTGGCCGCTTCCGAACGAACGGCGCCCGTGCCGGAACTGATTTCAGTATGCAACTGGGTCAAACCTAAACCCGTATTCGAACCTTCGGCACGGACATCAGGAGTAGGAAGGGCACCATTCCTGACCTGCGACACAACTTTCAAGGGCGAATCACCCTGGTCCTTCACCATCTCAAGAGCCGCTGGTTGCTGAACCACAGAGTGACCAACGTCAGCTGTCGGATGATCCGCTGTCAGCCGCCATGGGCGCAGCTCACTTTGGTCAAAGATCGGCGATCGAAGCGCCGCCGCAAGGGCGTTGGGTTGCGCTGATTTGAGATGCGCGCCCTCTGTTTCCGTAGGTGAGGTTGCGGTGTTTCGCTCAGCCGCTTTTCCATTGGCCTCTGCACTGACCTTGATCTGTGGATCGCCTGGCGCAGATGAGGGCGTCTGATTCTCCAAGGATTGAAAAATCGGCAAGTGGCTGCTGTTTGATCGTGCACTGACCGGGTCCGGGCGAACCTGCATCTGAGGTAGATGAGAAGCGGGTTTTACCTCTCGAGGCGCATCCACCAACGCCATCAACCCTTGGTCTTTTATATTCTCGGCTTCTATCGTTTCATCAGCGTCAAATGAACGGCGTGCTCCAAGTGTTTGTGAGTTCAGAGATTCGTCATCGATCTCTCTGTTTTCATCAGGGTCGTCGGATATGCCTTTGCCCGTATCCGGCGCGGCTACATCTGCTTTGTCTGATTCGATCTCTTGATCTTCGACCACAGTTTCATCGGCGTCGCCCTCAACCCCTATATTCGCTTCGCGATCAACCTGGGATTCGAGATCCGTTTGTTTTCCAGATAGCGAATATATGTCTGCAAAGTCTTCTTGGTGCCCCCCCTTTTCAGGGGATTCGGCGTTCTGATGCGACTGGGACAAGCCGAACAGGCTGGTGATCTGTGTGAGCATTTTTGCCTCGGGAGTTCTTCCACAAGGCCAAATTAGCCAAAACATCCTTACTACTTCTTTACCGTGATCGGTTCAAATCAACGAAACCTGAGTCGAATTGGAGCAAATTTGATGGAAATCTCGCCTGATGTCCGGCCAATGGTCGCGCAATCCCAAGACAAGACCTTACGGGACGCCGCCCAAAAGCTGGAGGCAACTTTCCTTGCCGAAATGTTCAAAGCCGCTGGTCTGGGGGAAACCCCCGAAGGCTTTGGTGGCGGCGCCGGAGAAGAACATTTCGCGTCCTTCATGCGGCAGGCACAAGCGGAACAAATGGCCGCAAAAGGGGGCATTGGTCTGGCTGAGGCGATTTTTCATTCACTAAAGGAGCGTGCAAATGACTGACAAAGAAATAAAATTCCGTCTTGAGACACTTATCGACGAAGAGAGAAACGCGCTTATCAAAGGTGATTTTGATCGGATCTCGGAACTGATGGAAGAAAAACAGGCGCTCGCATCCGATCTAGAGCGACATCGCTTTTCGCCCAATGAACTCGCCCCATTGAAACGCGGGATGCGGAGAAACCAAGAGCTCTTTGATCAGGCTTTGGCCGGAATTCGGAACGTTGCCGCGCGCCTGGGGGACCTCAGCCGGGCACGTCGCTCCATGGATACCTACGATTCAGAGGGCCGCAAATACACGATCGAGGCACCAACCGATCATCGTTTAGAAAAAAGAGCCTGAGGTTTGCACTAAATCACACCTTTATCGGAAATCGGAATTAGGAAGCCATTAGGGAACTGAGGTGCAGATTGTTCCTGCACCCGACACATTGGGTGGCGCAGGATCTCTTACACAGACCTGTACCCGTCAGAAGACGTCAGAGATGCCGTTCGCGGCGAGTGTAAATGGCGCAAAAGCGCCCATAACTAGGACTTACAAATGTCTAGCATCCTGACGAATAACGGCGCCATGGTAGCGCTGCAGACCCTGAAATCGATCAACTCCGACATGGCGTCGACCCAGAGCGAAATTTCAACCGGTAAATCGGTTGCAAACGCAAAGGATAACTCGGCCGTTTGGGCGATCTCCAAAGTCATGGAAGCCGACGTAAAAGGCTTCAAGGGCATCACAGACAGCCTGAACCTGGGGTCGTCCACCGTCGCCGTGGCGCGGCAAGCCGCAGAAACGGTTACCGACCTCTTGACCGAGGTGAAAGGCAAGATCGTTGCCGCCCAGGAAGAGAACGTCGATCGCGATAAGATCCAAACCGATATTGACGCGCTGCGCGATCAGATCGGTGCCGTTGTGGGCGCTGCCCAGTTCAATGGTCTGAACCTGCTTCAGAACACCGACAAAACCGATGGTTCCGGGACAATTGATGTTCTTGCCTCGCTGGATCGTTCTGCGACGGGTGTTGCTGCATCTGATATCACTGTCCGAAAGCAGGACCTGGGTACTCAGGCCGAAGCAGCAGGCACAGTCAGTGTTGACGCCGGTGTGGCCATCGCTTCTTTGGCGGACGGCGCCACCGGCACCGCGCTAACCTATGCGAACGATACGGATGGGTCCATCGCTGGTGGGAACACCTATCAAGCTGTGGGTTCACATTTCGGCCTGTCGGCGAACGTGTCCTACGTTGCGGCTGATGGCGATGCTCAGTCTGACGTTGTCAGCGCCATGGTGACGCGCCTGAATGATCAAGCCGAAGAAGATGGTGTTGACATTACCTTTGCCGCTGGCAGCGCCGCTGGCAGCATCGATGTCACCAACAACACCGGGTCCGCAATCACAACTATCGTTGCGGCAACCGGGCGTCAGGCGTCTCTGGCAGGCACTGAAAATGACGGCACCATTGGTGGTGGTCTCGAAGATCTGGCATCCATTGACGTCACCACGCAATCGGGTGTTGATCAGGCGTTGACCGACATCGAAGGTTTGATCCAGACCGCGATCGACTCGGCAGCTTCGTTCGGTTCGGTTCAAGGGCGCATTGAAACGCAGGCTGATTTCGTTTCGGGCCTGACTGATGCGCTGAAATCGGGCATCGGTACGCTGGTAGATGCGGATATGGAAGAAACATCCGCACGCCTTCAGGCCCTGCAGGTTCAGCAACAGCTGGGTGTACAGGCACTGTCGATCGCCAACCAGGCGCCGCAGTCGCTGCTGTCGCTCTTCCGCTAATCCAGCGCGGATCGCGCCGATCTGAATGGCGCTTTTGAAATCATACGCGGTGTCCGGTCGTAAGGTTGGGCGCCGCTTTCTTTTCCCCGAATAATTAACACAATCCCAAATACAGAATCTATTTCAAATCTGATCGAAATGACTGCTGAATTTAGCGCAACATTAGGATCTCAGGTGCAAGTTGTCCTTGCGCCCTAAACGGGTGGCACAGGCTAGAAAACACAGAAAGGCCTGTATCCGTCAGAAGACGTCAGAGGTGCCGTTCGCGGCAAATGTAACCGGCGCAAAGCGCCTAAATATCAAGGACGTATAAATGTCTAGCATCCTGACGAATAACGGCGCCATGGTGGCGTTGCAGACTCTCAAGTCTATCAATTCGAACCTTGCAAAAACTCAAAGCGAAATCTCGACAGGTAAAACCGTCGCGACCGCCAAGGACAACTCGGCCGTTTGGGCGATCTCCAAAGTCATGGAAGCCGACGTAAAAGGCTTTAAAGGCATTTCAGACAGCCTGAACCTGGGGTCGTCCACCGTCGCCGTGGCGCGGCAAGCCGCAGAAACGGTTACCGACTTACTGACCGACATCAAAGGCAAGATCGTTTCCGCCCAGGAAGAGAACGTTGATCGCGACAAGATCCAAGCCGATATTGACGCGCTGCGCGATCAGATCGGTGCCGTTGTGAGCGCTGCTCAGTTCAACGGTCTGAACCTGCTTCAAAACACCGACAAAACCGATGGTTCCGGGACAGTCAATATTCTTTCGTCGTTGGATCGGTCGGGAACCGGCGTTGCCGCATCTGATATCACTGTCCGCAAGCAGGATCTAGGTACTCAGGCCGAAGCAGCAGGCACAGTCAGCGTTGACGCCGGTGTGGCCATCGCGTCTCTGGCGGACGGCGCCACCGGCACCGCGCTAACCTATGCGAACGATACGGATGGCTCCATCGCTGGTGGGAACACCTATCAAGCTGTGGGTTCACATTTCGGCCTGTCGGCGAACGTGTCCTATGTTGCCGCTGATGGTGATACTCAGTCTGACGTTGTCAGCGCCATGGTATCGCGCCTGAATGATCAAGCCGAAGAAGATGGTGTTGACATCACCTTTGCCGCAGGCAGCGCCGCTGGCAGCATCGATGTCACCAACAACACCGGTTCCGCAATCACAACCATCGTTGCGGCAACCGGGCGTCAGGCGTCTCTGGCAGGCACTGAAAATGACGGCACCATTGGTGGTGGTCTCGAAGATCTTTCAGGTATCGACGTAAAAACCGTTGCGGGTGCAGATCAGGCTTTGATTGATATTGAGAACCTGATCCAAACTGCAATTGACTCCGCTGCAGCCTTTGGTTCTGCGCAGGGTCGTATCGACACCCAGGCAGATTTCGTTTCGGGTCTGACTGATGCGCTGAAGTCGGGCATCGGTACGCTGGTAGATGCGGATATGGAAGAAGCCTCAGCACGTCTTCAGGCCCTGCAGGTTCAGCAACAGCTGGGTGTACAGGCACTGTCGATCGCCAACCAGGCGCCGCAGTCTCTGCTGTCGCTCTTCCAGTAAGGGCCCCAGAGGGGAGGCCAGATATACATGGCTTCCCCTTCACAATGATCTGAGAAACACAACCAGAAGGTTCAGCAGTGAACGCCCAATCCTTAGCACAGCGCGCCTACACGCAAACAGCTCGATCAACCAAAACACCACGTGGTATCGAGTATGAATTAATCGCGCGCGTAACACATCGCATCAAATCAGCGGCGGAAGAAGGCCCGCTTGCCTATCCCAAACTTGTTGAAGCCCTATCTGACAACCAGAGGCTGTGGACGACGTTGGCAGTAGATGTTGCAGATGAGAATAACGGATTACCGCAAGAGCTTCGGGCTCAAATCTTTTACCTCGCGGAATTTGTTCAGATTCAGACCAGTAAGATTCTGAGCAAAAAAGGACGGATCACGCCTCTTTTGGAAATCAACGCTGCAATTCTGCGTGGATTGGGCGGTCGGAGGACAAACAAATGAGTGGACTGGTTCTAAAACTTGGCCCTCGGGAACGGGTATTGATAAATGGCGCCGTCATCGAAAACGGGGATCGCCGTAGCCGTGTATCGATTGTCACACCAAATGCAAATGTGTTAAGATTGCGGGATGCGATTCATCCGGACCAAGCAAAAACACCTGTCAGGCGGTTGTGCTATGCGGCCCAACTGGTCCTGACAGGAGATGCGAATCCGGACGACGCACAAGGCCAGCTCATCCCACGTATCGAAGAACTTAGCCACATTCTTGTCGATCCGGATAGTCGGCGCTTGCTCACTCAAGCGACCGAAGCCGTTCTAGGTGAGCAGTACTATCAATGCCTCAAGGCACTTCGCGCCCTAATCCCCAGAGAGGACCGGCTTTTGGCCGCAAAAACACAATGAGCTATCAACCGATTATTGTAGGATCTGGCCTAATGGGCTGGCAGTTTCTGCAAGCCACAATGGATAAACAAAGGTCTGCATTTGACAACTCTACAGATGTGAACCGTGATCTTGAATACTTCAAAGAAAACATCGGCAACGTCACATCTGCAGAAGACCTGGTCAATAATCGGCAATTGCTCAGCGTAACCCTTAGTGCATTTGGGCTCGAAGATCAGATCAATAGCAAGTTTCTAATCCAGCGCGTCCTTGAAGAAGGCACAGAGGATGGTTCACTGGCCAGCAGGCTCTCTGATGGGCGGTATACTGCCTTGGCGGGCGCATTTGACTTTACGCCTCGTTCGGGGGCAAACACGCAAGAGGTTGACTTTGGGCGAGATCTTCTCAAGGCATACGAGGAAAGAGTTCTCGCAAAAATGGAGGCCGGCCTGACGGAATCCGGGGATCTGAATACCAGCTATGGCGCCGCAGTGCGCGAACAAGTCGCTCAAAACATTCAGATCGAGTCAGAGGCCTTCGCGCAGTCAATTGGTTCCATAAAGACTGCAGAAGATCTTATGAATAAACCGAATCTTCTTCTTGTCGCGCTTACGGCGTTCGGCCTGGAAGATAAATTGGACAGCCCAAATCTTATTCGAACTGTTCTTGAACAAGGCGCAAACGAAGCGACTGATCTGGCCCGGGTTCTCGGCGATGAGCGGTTT
The DNA here is from genome assembly GCA_025210345.1 of Pelagimonas sp. Lineage (GTDB taxonomy): Bacteria > Pseudomonadota > Alphaproteobacteria > Rhodobacterales > Rhodobacteraceae > JAOARQ01. The sequence goes on from JAOARX010000019.1 coordinate 103,951, forward strand.
GTCGAATTGGCGTCGACCTTTGGTTTCGAAAAGGATCCTGTATCACCACTACAGGATAGCGATTTCGTACAAGAGATCCTAAAGGACTATAAAATCCAAAAATTCGAGGCCTCTGTTGGCGAAGTTAATGAAACGCTAAGATTTGCACTCAATTTTGACCGCGCCATTCCTGAGCTTGCAGGAAATGATTCCTCTGATAACACCAAGTGGTTTCAGGTATTGGGTACAACTTCACTTCGCCAGGTTTTTGAAAAATCACTCGGATTGCCTGCTGGATTTAGTCAGATTGACCTCGACAAACAACTGGAAACTCTCAAAGATAAAATGGAGAGAAGGTTCGGCGTTAAAGAGTTCAATGATATCGCTGAAAACGACACGATCAATCGTATGATTGAAACCTACCTTTTGCAGAGCGAAATTCAAAACAATGCGAGCTTCGGTTCAAATCAAGTAGCTCTGACTATGCTGCAATCCATACCCAGGATCGAAAGCTAGATCCTGTTAACAAAAGGGATTTGGACCTGTCCCGGAATTGTTCCGCTCCTTTGACTTGGTATTTTGCCACAAAGGAGAGGCATCATGGCATCGAACCCGCCCCCAGAACTCCGTGCGGAGGCAGTGCGTGTCGCTTTAACGAGCGGTCTGCCGCGTAAACAGGTAGCAGCCGATTTTGGCGTCGGCTTCTCGACCCTAAGCCGTTGGATCCAGCAGGATCGGCGCAATCCAGAGCAGCCTTCTGCCCAATCTGATCTTGAACGCGAGGTTGCGGAACTGCGCAAAGAGAACCGCCTGCTTCGGGAGGAGAGGGAAGTGTTAAAAAAGGCCACCCAGTTCTTTGCTGAGCGAAGTAAATGAGGTTTGCTTTCATTGCGAAGATCCTGGACCTTCATTCAAGGCGTGTGATCGGCTAGGCCGTCAGCAATCGGATGAAGCGCGACCTGGCAATCCGGGCGTTGGAAATGGCCGTCGCACTGCGGCAACCGCCCAAAGGCTGCATTCATCATACGGATCGCGGGTCGCAATATTGTTCCCACGATTATCAGAAGCTGCTGCGTCAGCATGGGTTCAAAGTATCCATGAGCGGCAAAGGCAATTGCCACGACAACGCGGCGGTGGAAACCTTCTTCAAGACGATCAAGGCGGAGTTGCTGTGGCAACGATCCTGGCACACACGTCGCGATGCTGAGATCGCCATCTTTGAATACATCAATGGCTTCTACAATCCGCGACGCAGGCATTCAGCACTCGGCTGGAAAAGCCCCTTGGCCTTCGAAGCAAAGGCTGCATAAGTGAGTAATCGGAGCGGCATCAAACCGGGACAGGTCCA
>JAOARX010000020.1 GCA_025210345.1 Pelagimonas sp.
CGCCGCCAGGGTCCGCTCGCCCTCGATCTCAACCATACAAGCCCGGCAATTCCCATCAGGCCGATACCCCGGCGCTGGCTTGTGACACAAATGCGGTATCTTCAAACCAACTCCATGAGATACCTCCCAGATCGTTTGGCCCTGTTCGGCCTCGACCTCGGTTCCATCCAGTATAAAACGAATTTTATCGGCCATGCGCGCTCTCCCGATCCTTTATCCTACCATAGATCATTCCAGGCACGTGAGACGTAGATCATTCCCGACACCTTCCCCGCTATTTGCGCCGTTCGCGTTTCCGATAGACGTCAAACTCTCTCAATCGCGCGCCGTCTCATGGATTGGGGAACACCGCATGCGCACTTGAGAAATTCATTCGTATAGGGCAGCCCACACCTGAAGGGGATTGCTCGGGTTTCGCTAGACGATTGGCAAGCTAAGCCCTAGCTTGTTACGAATTACGGGAGAAGCCGATGGCATCGGGAAAGATGATCCGAACTTATTTTAACGGCGCATGGCAAGATGGAAACACGATGATCATGCGCGCCGCCGATCATGGCAGTTGGCTGGGCAGCACTGTTTTTGACGGGGCGCGTTGGTTCGATGGCGTTGCCCCCGACCTTATGGCCCATTGCGAACGCGTCAATCATTCGGCGCAGGCGTTGATGATGACCCCAACAGTTTCGCCCCAAGAGATGGTCGACATCACCCTGGAGGGGCTAAAGGCCTTTGGCCCCGATGCCGCGGTCTATATCCGACCGATGTATTGGGGGATCGACGGGGATGCCAGCCTGATCGCGCCGGGACAGGACGACATCGGTTTTGCCATTTGCCTGGAAGAGATCCCCATGGCACCCGCCGGTGCCAGCACCACGCTGGGACGCACGCAGTTTCGCCGCCCGGTTCTGGAAAGCGCGGTTGTGAATGCCAAGGCGGGCTGTTTGTATCCCAACAACGCGCGTATGCTGCGCGAGGTCCGCGCCCGCGGCTTTGGCAACGCGCTTGTGGCGGATGTCATGGGCAATGTCGCTGAAACCGCGACGGCAAATGTCTTTTTGGTGCGCGACGGCGTGGTGTTCACCCCCATCGCCAACGGCACCTTTCTGTCTGGCATCACCCGCGCGCGCCACATTCAGAACCTGCGTGCGGATGGTGTCGAGGTGGTTGAGACCGTTCTGACCTTTGAGGATTTCGAACAGGCGGACGAGGTCTTTTTGTCCGGCAACATGAGCAAAGTCACCCCCGTTTCTCAGTTCGAAGAGACCAAGTATGAACCAGGCCCCATAGGGGCGCGAACCCGCGCCTTGTATTGGGACTGGGCGAAATCAGCCTAACCCATGTGGATCCTGCGCCTTTCCCTGGTCTTACTGTTCTTGTCCTTTGTCCCGCTGGCGGGATTTGGCTGGCTGGGCTGGCAGGACGCGCGCTTTGATGCGGGATCGCTCAAGCAAACCGCCACGCGTCTGAGCGATCAAAATCAGGGCGCAAACGATCTGGGGGCGCGCAAGTCCTGGATCGCGTATGCGCAGGACCCGGCATTTTGGAACCACTCTGGCCTTGATTTCATCACCCCGGGCTCTGGGGCGCGGACCCTGACGCAGGTGGTCGCGGATCGCCTGGGCAGCGAAACCTATTCGCATGGCCTGCGCAGCATGCGGCAAACCGGCTATGCTCTGGGATTGGAAAGCCGTCTGACAAAAGACGAGATCTTGACGCTTTATCTGCGGTCCTCACCAATGGGACACGGACCAAAGGGTGCGCTGACCGGGTTTTTCAACACCAGCTATGTGATATTTTCGATGCCCCCGGCGCAATTAACCGACGATCAATTCCTGACACTGGTTGCCGCGCTAGGAACGCGCGGCGCGCCTGACCTTACGGTATCTGACCCAGAACTGATGGAACGCAAACTGCGAATTTCGCGTTTGTTGGCAGGGGCTTGTCGTCCGATCAGCACCTGGGACACCGCGCTTGAGGGCTGTCGCTAGACATCGGGCGCATCGCCTCTATTGCACCATCCGCCTGCCTGCGCCATGATCCAACCGAAGAGGAGGCCAGAATGCGTAAATTTCTCGTGGTGCTCGATGATAGCCGGGAATGTCTGAATGCCATGCGCTTTGCGGCCATGCGGGCCGCGAAATCCGGCGGGGGTGTGGCCATTCTGTCTGTCATCCCTCCCGATGAGTTCAACCATTGGATCGGCGTCGGTGAGGTCATGCGCGAAGAAGCCCGCGAGCGCATCCACGCACATTTCGAAGTCTTTGCCAAATGGATGCGCGACCGTCAGAATGTCGATCCCGAGTTGATCATTCGCGAAGGCGATCCGGCGCCGGAAATCCTGGCCCAGGTCAAGGAAGATCCGGAAATCGGCGTGCTTGTGCTGGGCGCTTCGGTGGACAAAAAGGGGCCCGGCCCGCTCGTGACGCAGATGTCGCGCAATTCGGGGGCGCTGTCGGTTCCGGTGACAATCGTGCCGGGCGATTTGTCAAAGGAACGCCTGGAAGCCATCACCTAAAGGGGCCCCATGCCAGCCGCGACATGCAAATCTGACCTTCTGGCCGTATCCGACAAGGAATTCGGCAAGCTGTCCAAACTGCTGGCCAACCTGCCCGAACAGGTCCGCATGACACCGGATGACGCGGCGGATGGAACAACCCTCAAGGACATAGTCGGGCATCGCGCGGCCTGGATAGACCTGTTTTTGGGGTGGTACGCCCTGGGTCAGACCGGCGCGGATGTGCCCATGCCCGCCCCCGGGTATAAATGGAATGAACTTAGGCGCTTTAACGCGGATCTGCGGGCAAAACAGGCGGATCTGGATTGGCCAAGCGTGAACGAGATGCTGGTTGAAAACCATGCCAAGCTGATGTCCTTTCTTCAGGGTCTCGACGAAGACGCGCTGTACGGCGGCCCAATGCAAGGCGGGCGTAACACATGGACCACTGGCCGTTGGGCAGAGGCCGCTGGCCCCTCGCACTATCGATCTGCCGCCAAATACATCCGCGCGCGTCTTCGGGACTTGCAATCATCCGATTAGAATTATTCTAAAGCTTGACCTCTTTCCCCGGCGCGCGCATATATGTGCTGTGCAACACAAGGATCGCAGCCGATGTTCATCCAGACCGAATCCACGCCCAACCCGGCGACGTTGAAATTCCTCCCCGGCCAGACTGTGCTTGAGATGGGTACAGCTGATTTCCCAACCTCGGACGCGGCGGCGGGATCGCCGTTGGCACAGCGGTTGTTTTCGGTCAGCGGCGTGACCGGCGTGTTTTTTGGCAATGATTTCGTGACCGTCACCAAAGAAGACAGCGTTGATTGGGATCACCTCAAGCCCGCGATCCTGGGCGCAATCATGGAGCATTTCCAGTCCGGGCAACCGGTTATCGCTGATGGCAGCGCAGCCGATGGTGGCCATGCGGAACATTCCGGCGAAGATGCTGAAATCGTAGGCCAAATCAAAGAGTTGCTTGATAGCCGCGTGCGCCCTGCGGTGGCTCAGGATGGCGGCGACATCACGTTTCACGGGTTTGATCGCGGTGTGGTTTACCTTCACATGAAGGGCGCCTGCGCGGGCTGCCCCAGCTCGACGCTGACCCTGAAAATGGGCATCGAAAACCTGCTGCGTCACTATATTCCCGAAGTGACCGAGGTCCGCCCCGTTGCCGTCTGATCTGCTGGTTCTTGGCTTTGACACATCGGCCGCGCATTGCGCGGCCGCTTTGGTTTGCGGCGACCAGGTTCTGGCATTCCACCACGATGAAATGGCGCGCGGACAGGCCGAGCGGCTCATGCCTCTGCTGGAAGAGGTGCTGAGCGCGGGGGGCAAATCCTGGTCTGATCTGGACCGCATCGGTGTTGGCATTGGCCCCGGCAATTTTACCGGTATCCGCATTTCGGTCTCTGCGGCACGGGGATTGGCCTTGGGTCTGGGCATTCCGGCGGTCGGCGTCAGCACGTTTGAGGCCATATCCCACGGCCAAACATCAATCGGCATTCCGACCGTTGCAGCGCCGCGAGGGCAGGCCTACCTCGCCCCGCAAGGGCAGCCCCCCTATCTCGCATCACCAGAACAGCTTGACGACATCTCGCAAGATGTGCCCCTGCACACTGCGGATCCGCACACCATCGCCATCCAGATTGCGCAGGTCGCTGCGGCCAAACCGACGGGCACGGCCCCTGCCCCGCTCTATATCCGTCCCGCCGATGCCGCCCCATCGCGCGAGGCCCCTCCGGTCATTCTGGATGACGCCTGAGCAGCTCGCCGATATCTCGGCCCGCGCGTATCAGCACATGCGCCCGTGGTCGCAGGCGGATTTTCGCAGCGCATTGGCGCGGCCCATCCACCTTTTGACCCATACAGAGCACGCCTTTGTCCTTGGACAAGTCATTGCAGACGAAGCCGAAATCACCGCCCTTGCCGCCGACCCGGCGGTGCAGCGCCGAGGGCAGGCCAGCCACGCTTTGGCACAGTTCATCGCCGCGGCACATACCCGAGGAGCCCGGCGAATCTTTCTCGAAGTGGCCAGCCGCAATGCCCCCGCGCGGGGATTCTATGCTGCACGGGGCTTTCGACAGGTTGGGCGGCGCAGGGCCTATTACAGCCTTGCGGACGGGGCCACGGACGATGCACTGGTGCTATGCCTTGATCTTACGCAAGCAAATGAGAAAGAAATTTCCTAACCGATTCACCGGAACCTGACCGAATCGTTAAAAACAGGTTGACCCTCTGGCTTAGCTGCGGCTTTCATGACGCATCATAAACCAAAGGGCGTGCAAAAACAGCGCCTTTGACCACCTGGGAGTATCGCATGACCTTCATGACCAAGACCCTTGGAACCGTTGCCGCATTGGCCCTGTCCGCAGGCGCCGCACTGGCAGATCCGGCTCTGATCTATGATCTGGGCGGCAAGTTCGACAAATCCTTTAACGAAGCGGCCTTTGGTGGCGCCGAGCGCTTTGCCGAAGAAACCGGCGGTGGCTATAAAGACATCGAAATCCAGTCCGAGGCCCAGCGCGAACAGGCCCTGCGCCGCTTTGCCGAAGCAGGGTTCAACCCGGTTGTGACCACCGGTTTCGCCATTGCCTCGACCCTCGAAGCTGTTGCGCCCGACTATCCCGACACCAAGTTCGTCAATGTTGACGGCTGGATGGCCGAGGTTCCGCCGAACGTTCTGCTGATCAACTTCCAGGAACACCAGGGTTCGTATCTTGTGGGCATGCTGGCCGCAATGAAGTCTGAATCGAACACCGTAGGCTTTATCGGTGGCATGGACATTCCGCTGATCCGTCACTTTGGCTGTGGCTACGCGCAGGGCGTCAAGGCCGTGAACCCCGATGCAACCGTGATCGCCAATATGACCGGTACCACGCCCACCGCATGGAACGACCCGGTTAAAGGGTCGGAACTGGCCAAGGCCCAGATTTCTCAGGGCGCTGACGTGATCTATGCGGCCGCAGGCGGCACCGGCGTTGGTGTTCTGCAGACCGCAGCCGACGAAGGCATCTATTCCATCGGTGTGGACAGCAACCAGAACCACCTGCAGCCCGGCTCGGTTCTGACCTCGATGCTCAAGCGCGTGGACGTGGCCGTATACGAAGCCATGAAAGCCGGCGAAGCGCTGGAAACCGGCAAGTTCATGACCCTTGGTCTGGCCGAAGAAGGCGTGGGCTATGCGGTGGACGAGCACAACGAAGCGTTGCTGAGCGATGACATGAAAGCCAAGGTCGAAGAGGCCCGCGCGGGCATCATTGACGGCTCGATCGACGTGACCGCCTATTACACCAACGACAGCTGCCCGGTTCTGGACTTCTGATCGTGTTCGGGGCGGGTGCGGCCTGCCCCTGAATTCTGGCCCGTCGCCTATGGGCGGTGGGCCTTTCTCCTGTTCATAGGTATCCCATGACCACTTCCCCGGCGATTGAGCTTAAGGGCATTTCCAAAGCCTTTGGTCCTGTTCAGGCAAACAAGGACATCTCGATCCGCGTCATGCCCGGTACGATCCACGGGATCATCGGCGAAAATGGTGCGGGCAAATCCACGTTGATGTCGATCCTCTATGGCTTTTACAAAGCCGACAGTGGTGAGATCTGGATCAACGGCAATCTGACCCAGATCCCCGACAGCAGCGCCGCAATTGCCGCGGGCATCGGCATGGTGTTCCAGCACTTCAAGCTGGTTCAGAATTTCAGCGTTCTGGAAAACGTGATCCTGGGTGCCGAAGACGGCGGGCTTTTGCGGCCCAGCCTTGCCAAAGCCCGTAAAGAGCTTGAGCACCTGGCGCAGGAATACGAACTGAACGTCGACCCGGATGCGCTGATCGAAGACCTGTCCGTGGGGCACCAGCAGCGTGTGGAAATCCTCAAGGCGCTCTATCGCAAGGCCGATATTCTCATTCTCGACGAACCCACCGGGGTTCTGACCCCCGCCGAAGCGGACCAGCTGTTCCGCATCCTTGAGCGTCTCAAGGAAGAGGGCAAGACCATCATCCTGATCACCCACAAGCTGCGGGAAATCATGGAGGCCACCGACACCGTGTCGGTGATGCGCCGCGGACAGATGACCGCCACGGTCAAAACCGCCGAAACCAATCCCGAACAGCTGGCCGAACTGATGGTGGGCCGCAAGGTGTTGCTGGAGGTGGACAAGGTCCCCGCCCAGCCCGGCGCACCGATCCTTGAGATCGAAAACCTGCGCCACGTGGACGAGGCCGGGGTCGAGCGCCTGAAAGGGATCGACCTGACGGTCCGCGCCGGGGAAATCCTTGGCATCGCGGGCGTGTCCGGCAACGGCCAATCCGAATTGCTGCGGGTTCTGGGGGGCTATGCGACGGCCTCGGGGACGATCCGTGTAAACGGACAAGAGCTTGATCTGACGGGAAAATACTCGGACGGTCGCTCGCGCCGCGCGCGCGGGATCGCCCATGTGCCCGAAGATCGCCACCACGAGGGGTTGATCTTGCAATACGCGGCCTGGGAAAACATGATCTTTGGCTATCACCACGATCCCAAGATCCAAAAGGGCGCCCTGATGGACAATACCGCCATCAAAACCGAAGCGAGCGCCAAGATGGAGCGCTTTGACGTGCGCCCGCCCAACCCCTATCTGGCGGCGCGGAACTTTTCTGGGGGCAACCAGCAGAAAATCGTTCTGGCCCGAGAAATCGAGCGCAACCCGGATGTTCTCTTGGTGGGGCAACCCACGCGCGGCGTCGACATTGGCGCGATCGAGTTCATTCACCAGCAGATCGTCGCCCTGCGCGATGCGGGCAAAGCCATTTTGCTGGTCTCGGTCGAACTTGATGAAATCATGTCGCTGTCTGACCGCATTGCCGTGATGTTTGACGGCCATGTCATGGGCGAACGCCTGCCGACCGAAACCAACCAAACCGAGCTGGGCCTGCTGATGGCCGGTGTGACAGATCCCAAAGAGGTTGCTCATGGATAAGATGCCAGCCTGGGCCGACGCGGTCCTTGTTCCCCTGATCTCGATCCTTCTGGCGGCGATCATTTCGGCGCTGGTCATTCTGGCCATCGGGGAAAACCCGATCGAAGCGCTGCGCCTGATGGTTGACGGGGCGCTTATGCGCTCGTCGGGTTGGGGCTATACGCTGTATTACACGACGAACTTCATCTTTACCGGCCTGGCGGTCTCGGTCGCGTTTCATGCGGCGATGTTCAACATCGGCGGCGAAGGGCAGGCGATGATCGGCGGCCTGGGCGTTGCGCTTGTCTGCCTGTTTGTGCCCTGGCCACATTGGAGCCTGGCCCTGGTGGGCGCGATGGCGGCGGGGGCGGTTTTTGGCGCGGCCTGGGCCTTTGTCCCGGCCTGGCTTCAGGCCAAACGCGGCAGCCACATCGTGATCACCACGATCATGTTCAACTTTATCGCGGCGGCACTGCTGAACTATGTGCTGGTGAACATCCTGCGTCCCAAGGGCGCGCAGGACCCGGCCACGGCCCGCTTCCCCGAAGCAACGCATCTGCCCACCTTTCAGGATATGTTTTCGACCGCTGAAACCGTGATGTTCCGCAGTTCGCCCGCGAATGTGACCTTCTTCGTCGCGCTGCTGGCCTGTGTGGGGGTCTGGCTTTTGATCTGGCGGACCAAGCTGGGCTATGAGCTGCGCGCATTTGGGTTTTCCGAAAGCGGCGCCCGCTATGCAGGCATCTCACCGGTTCGGATCACCATCATTTCCATGGTCATCTCAGGCGGCTTGGCTGGCATGATGGCGCTGAACACCACCATGGGAGAAGCCGAAAGACTGGTCTTGAACGCCACCGAGGGCGCGGGGTTCATCGGCATCGCCGTGGCGCTGATGGGACGGTCCCACCCGTTTGGCATCTTGCTGGCCGCGCTTTTGTTCGGCTTTCTCTATCAAGGCGGCGCCGAGCTGGCCCTGTGGACTTCGATCCCGCGTGAGCTGATCACCGTGATCCAGGCGCTGGTGATCCTGTTCACAGGCGCGCTGGATAACATGGTGCGCATGCCGCTTGAAAAGATCTTCCTCGCCTTCCGCAAAGGAGACGCCTGATGGATTTCGATACGCTGATCCAGGTGCTGGATTCCACCATCCGTCTGGCCACGCCGCTGCTGTTGGCCTGTCTTGCCGGTCTCTACTCCGAACGGTCGGGCATTTTCGACATTGGGCTTGAAGGCAAGATGCTGTTGGCGGCGTTCTTTTCCGCCGCCGTGGCGTTTACCAGCGGCTCGGTCTGGCTGGGGCTTTTGGCGGGCATCGCCGCCTCGCTGGCCTTGTCGGCCATTCACGGCCTTGCCTCGATCACCTTTCGCGGCAATCAGCTGATTTCCGGCGTGGCGCTGAACTTTTTGGCCTCGGGCCTGTCGGTTCTGATTGCCCAGCACTGGTTTCGACAAGGTGGACGCACGCCGTCCCTGATGGGGGGCGCACGGTTCGAAGAGATCACCCTGCCCCTTGCAGACACCCTGCGCGGCGTTCCTGTTCTGGGGCCGATCTATGCGGATCTGATCTCGGGCCACTCGATCCTTGTCTATGTCGCCTTTGCCATGGTGCCTTTGACATGGTGGCTGTTGTACCGCACCCGGTTCGGCCTGCGCCTGCGGGCCGTGGGCGAAGCGCCCGACGCCGTGGACACCGCCGGTGTGTCGGTCATCGGCTTGCGCTTTGCTGCGGTTGCGATTTGCGGCCTGCTGTGCGGCATCGCCGGGGCCTATCTGGCGACGTCGCTTCAGGCCGGGTTTGTTAAGGAAATGACCGCAGGCCGGGGCTATATCGCCCTTGCGGCGCTGATCTTTGCCAAATGGCGCCCGTGGTATGCCATGGCGGCCTGCCTGCTGTTCGGTTTCCTTCAGGCGATCGCGCTGCGTTTCCAAAGCATTGATCTGGGCGGTGTCACCATTCCCGTTCAGCTTATGGATGCCCTGCCCTATATCCTGACCGTGGTCATTCTGGCCGGGTTTATCGGCAAAGCCATCCCGCCGCGCGCCGGTGGGGAGCCCTATGTAAAGGAACGCTAAGCCAGTTGGGCCCAGACTATAGGTCCAGCTGAGAAACACCGGGATAATCCCGGTGGTCCGCTTGCATCCGATCACCCGCTGGGGCTAGGTTAAAATATGCAAATCTACCTGCCTATTGCCGAAGTCTCGGTCAATGCGTTCCTGCTTTTGGGTCTTGGGGGCATTGTCGGTATCCTATCGGGGATGTTCGGGGTCGGAGGCGGCTTCTTGATGACGCCGCTTTTGTTCTTTATCGGCATCCCCCCCGCCGTCGCCGTCGCGACCGAGGCCAACCAGATCGTGGCCTCATCGTTTTCAGGTGTCCTTGCGCATTTTCGAAGGCGCAGCGTCGATCTGAAAATGGGATGTGTGCTGCTGGTCGGCGGCCTGATCGGCGCAGCCCTGGGCGTGTGGATCTTCAACTATCTCAAAAGCTTGGGCCAGGTCGATCTGCTGGTCAAACTGTGTTATGTGGCCTTCCTTGGCATCATCGGCTCACTCATGTTTGTCGAAAGCCTGAACGCCCTGCGCAAGTCCAGACGTGGCGCGCCGCCCAAGCGCAAAAAGCACAACTGGATCCACGGCCTGCCCTTCAAGATGCGGTTTCGCACCTCTGGCCTGTATATTTCGGTCATTCCTCCGGTTCTTGTGGGTGTCTGCGTCGGCATTCTGGCCGCGATCATGGGGGTCGGCGGGGGCTTTATCATGGTGCCCGCGATGATCTATCTGCTTGGTATGCCCACCAAGGTCGTTGTCGGGACATCGCTGTTTCAGATCATCTTTGTGACCGGGTTCACCACGCTATTGCACGCCACCACGAACTTTACCGTGGACGTTGTCCTTGCGGTGCTTTTGCTGGTGGGGGGGGTGATCGGCGCGCAAATCGGCACGGTGATCGGCACCAAACTCAAGGCCGAACAACTGCGCATCCTTCTTGCGGGCATGGTTCTTTTGGTCTGTGGTAAGCTGGCCCTGGACCTGCTGATCATGCCGTCTGAACTCTTTTCCATCGGAACGGGGGGGCATTGATGCGCTGTATTCTTGCCCTCCTTGTTCTGCTCATCTCGCTTCCTGCCATGGCCGAAGAGGTCGTGCTGGGCATGAGCCAGGATCAAGTGTCGATTTCAACCGACTTCAATGGGGATGAAATCCTCATTTTCGGGGCCATCAAACGTGAAAGCCCGATCTCCGAAACCCCGATGCAGGTCATCGTCACGGTGGCTGGCCCGGACCAGCAACTGACAGTGCGCAAAAAGGCGCGTCGCTTTGGGATCTGGGTGAATACCGAAACCGTCGAGGTCGACGCCGCCCCCTCGTTCTACGCGGTGAACACCACTGCCCCCTGGGCCGATACCATCTCGGAGGTCGAAGACCTGCGGCACCATATCTCCATTCCGCGCGCGATCCGGGCCGTGGGAACGGAATCCCACGACAGCCAAAGCTTTACCAATGCGGTCATTCGCATCCGGAAAGATGCCGATGCGTATCAGTTGAACGAAAGCAGCGTCGATTTTCGCGAACAGACCCTGTTTCGGACCAGCGTCGTGATGCCCGCCAACCTGACCGAAGGCAACTACCCCACGCGGGTGTTTCTCCTGCGCGACAAGCAGGTGGTTTCACATTACGAAACCACCATCGCCGTGCGCAAAGTCGGCCTCGAACGCTGGCTGTACAGCCTGGCGCGAAACCAACCCCTGCTTTACGGCCTGATGTCTCTGGCCATTGCAATTTTTGCGGGATGGGGGGCCTCTGCCGCATTCCAGGCCCTGCGCTCTCAATAGACACGTCTTCGGTGCCAAGAAAACCCCGGGGGCTTGGGGGCTGGCCCCCAAACGGCCTGCGTGGCTTGAACGCAATTCAAACTGAACGCCAAAGGCGTTCCAGGGGATCAAAGGGGATCAACCTAACCCGGTTGAAAATGCGCATAGATCACTTCGGCCAATTGCTCTGAAATCCCGTCCACAGCCTTCAGGTCCGCCAGATTGGCCCGCGTCACCGCCTTGGCCGACCCAAAATGCGCCAGCAGCGCCCGCTTGCGCGCCGCGCCGATGCCGGGCACGTCATCTAGCGGATTGGCCATGGCGGACTTGGCCCGCTTGGCCCGATGGGTTCCAATGGCAAACCGGTGCGCTTCATCGCGCAGGCGTTGGATGAAATACAACACCGGATCATTGTGGCGCAGCGCAAAGGGCCGCGCGCCCATGCGATAGAACTCTTCCTTGCCATGATCCCTGTCGACCCCTTTGGCGACGCCCACCATGGGAATATCCGTCACCCCCTGGGCCACCATGATCTCATGCACAGCGCTGACCTGCCCGGCCCCGCCGTCGATCAACAGCAGATCCGGCCAAAGCCCCTTGCTCCGATCCGGGTCTTCCCTCAGCAGCCGGGTAAACCGCCGCGTCAGCACCTCTTTCATCATGCCAAAGTCATCCCCCGGCACCAGTTCTTCGCCCTTGATGTTGAACTTTCGGTACTGGTTTTTCATATACCCGTCGGGGCCCGCGACAATCATCCCGCCCACCGCGTTGGTGCCCTGGATATGCGAGTTGTCGTAAACCTCGATCCGCTCGGGCGGAGCCTCAAGGTCAAAGGCCGCCGCCAATCCACGCAGCAGTTTCGCCTGCGTTGCGGTCTCTGCCATCTTCCGTGCCAGGCTTTCACGCGCGTTGCGCAGGGCGCCGTCGACCAGTTCTGCCTTTTCACCGCGCTGCGGCACGGCAATCTCCACGCGCCGCCCCAGCTTGTCTGACAGCGCCTGGGTCATCAGATCATCGTTTTCAATCCCATGACTAAGCAAGATCACCCTAGCCGGGTCTTTGTGTTCGTAAAACTGGCCCAGAAAGGCCTCCATCACCTCGGGCGCGCCGACATCTTCGCCGACACGGGGGTAGAAATCTTTGTTACCCCAGTTCTGGTTGGCCCGGATAAAGAACACCTGCACACAGGCCTGCCCTTTCTCCAGATGCAGCGCGATCACATCCGCCTCGGCAACCGTTTGCGGATTGATCCCCTGCGCGGTTTGAACCTGGGTCAGGGCCCGAATCCTGTCGCGCAGGGCCGCCGCGCGCTCAAACGCCATCTCGTCTGATGCCGCCTGCATTTGCGCCGCCAGGACCTTTTGAATTTCCGTGGATTTTCCCGACAGAAACTGCTGCGCATCCCGCACGCTTTGCGCATAATCCTCACGCGTGATGTTCCCCACGCAGGGGCCCGAGCAGCGTTTGATCTGATACTGCAGACAGGCCCGTGTCCGCCCCTGAAAATCGCTGTCGGAACATGTCCGCAGCAAGAACCCCTTTTGCAGTTGATCCAACACCCGGTTCACCGCGCCGCCGCTGGCAAAGGGGCCAAAATACGTGCCCTTTCGCTGTTTGGCGCCCCGGTGTTTCTTGATCATCGGGAATTCATGATCCGTCACGGTGATGCTTGGAAAGCTCTTATCGTCGCGCAGCAGCACATTGTACTTGGGCTTGAGCTGTTTGATCAGGTTTTGTTCCAGCAGCAAGGCCTCTGTTTCCGTCTTTGTCGTCAGGAACATCATGCTTGTGGTCTGTTCGATCATGCGCTGGATGCGCTGCGAATGCCCGGTGGGCCGCGCGTAATTCGACACCCGCGCACGCAGATTGCGCGCCTTGCCCACATAGAGCACGCGGCTTTGCTCATCGAGCATACGATACACCCCGGGGGACCCATCCAAGGTCTTGAGATAGCCATGGATGACCTCATGTCCCTTGGGCAGGGGGGCGGATGGATCTTGGTCGCTCATTGGCTGCCTCTTTGCTGTGAGACCTTGCTGAGCCTAGCAGCCCAAGCGTGATTCGACAGACGGGTTTCGATCTGCGTGATTCTGGCGTCCTAGCTGCAACGCGGCAGCGTTTGGTGCAAGTCGGATATCATCCCCCGGTTCTGTGGATAAGTCTGTGTCCAATTTTTGTGTATCCGCATTTTTTCGTTGTATTCGCCCCACTTTCGAGCGTTGCCTAAAAATTAGGCGATATTTTAACATGCTGTTATTAAACGATATTTTTTGCGGGAGGTCACAAGTCACTGAATTAATTAAAAAATTCGTAACGAATTCGTGAAGCTCCAAGCCCAAGTGCACAACTTAGCCCGTGGTCCCCGCTTCCAACCCCACCAAATCAGGTGTTTTCCATGCAAGGTGCTGTCCCCCATCGACGCAAACCATTTGCCCTGTCACGGTTTTTGCGTCCCTCAGATATCGCAGCGCCTGCACTATATCACCGGGCTCGACGCCGCGCTCTAGCACCGTAGCCTGGCGCTGGAGCGCGAAATCCTGGGCGCTTTGTTCCGGCCCTTGCAAGGTCGGCCCCGGTCCGATCGCATTGACGCGGATATGCGGCGCCAGGGCCTGCGCCAGGGTTTGGGTCAGGGCCCAAAGCCCGGCCTTTGACAGCGTATAGCTGGTGAATTCGGGCGTCAGCCGCCGAACCCGCTGATCGATGATGTTCACCACCGAAGCCTGCGCATGCGGTTCGTGGTCCGGGGGTGTCACCGTTGTGGGAACCTGGGCGGCAAAGGCTTGCATCAAAACGAACGGAGCGCGCAGGTTGGTTTCCATATGCCGGTCCCAACTGTTCCGGGTCACCGTATCGAAACGATCATGTTCAAAAACGGATGCATTGTTGATCAGCAAGGACATCGGCCCGCCAAGCCGCGCGCTGGCCTGCGCGATCAGCGATTGGGTGGCTTGTTCTTTCGACAGATCCGCCTGCACGATCGCAACCTGTCTGCCTTTGTCACGGATCAGATCCGCCAGCGATTCAGCGGCGTCTTTCGATCCGTTGTAATGTACCGCGATATCATATCCATCATCCGCCATGGCAAGCGCCATCGCCCGCCCCAGACGCCGCGCGCCCCCCGTGATTATCGCCCGCTGTTTCCCTTGCGACATCTGCACCCCTGCATCAGCTAAGAACCATCAGGATATATACGATATAGAGCCCCGAAAGGATCACCCCCCAAATGCGGTTCAAATCCCGTTTGAACAACACAAATGGCATGAGCAGCAGCGAGGCCCCCAACATCACCCACAGGTCGAACTCGACAAAATCTTCTGCAACACCGATAGGGGCAATAACAGAAGCAACACCAATAATCGCCAACAGGTTGAACATGTTAGAGCCGATCACGTTCCCGATCGCCACATCGGCCTGACGACGCAAGGCAGCCATAACGGTTGTGGCCAGTTCGGGCAAAGACGTCCCAAGGGCCACAAGGGTCAGCCCGATCACCTCGTCGGAGACACCGAACATCCGGGCAATTTCGCGGGCACTGTCCACCAACAGATCCGCCCCCAGGGGCAGGCCGATCAAGCCCAGCAACAAGAACAGGATGATCTTCCACCAGGGCATGTCCGGGTCTGCGCCTTCGGGCTCTTCCAGTTCCTGATCGGGACAGCCTTCGCGTCGATGAACCAGCGCATCGCGCATGGAATCCGCCAAGAACAGGGCCAGCGCCCCCAACAAAACCACGCCCGAAATCCAGTCAAACACCCCCCGAAACGCCAGGGCGATAAACAGAACCGATGCCCCAAGCATCAGGGTATAGCTTTTGCGGGTGTTGCATTGGCTGGTGTGCATCACCGTGATCAGCGCGGGCACGCCAAGAACCAGCAACACATTGGCGGTGTTTGACCCCACAACATTTCCCAGCGCGATGCCCGGCGCGCCTTCCAGCGCTGCGTTGATCGAAATCAGCAATTCAGGCGCCGAGGTGCCAAAGGCGACGATCGTCAGGCTGACAATCAGCGCGGGAATGCCCACGCGCAGGCTCAGGTTCACGGCCCCTTTCACCAAGGCATCCCCCGCCAACAGCAGGATCAACAGGCCCAGCACCGCGAATACAAACACCATATCAGCCTTTTCCCTTTTTACAGGCGCAGGGGCCTTTGCCGATCTTGAAGCGCCCGCAGCTTGGGCATCTTTTGTTGGTTTTCAAGCGGTTCAATTGGGCTTGCCCAGGGAAACGCAGCCGCCCGAACATACCCAGAATGCCCATGACGGCAAGGAAAAGAAAAACGATCTTGATGACCATGTTACAATCCGTAGCGCGCGAATTCTGCACGTTCCTCGATTTCGCTCAGGACACCGCGCGCAGCCTGAAGTCCGATCCGCGGCAGCAGTGGCTTCCTCTGAGCGATCCGGCGGAACTTTACCTTTTTGCCAAAACGCGCCTTCATCGCCGGTTCGAGATGGCCGATATGATCCGCCAGCCCGACCTCTAGCGCCTTTTGCCCCACCCAGATATCCCCGGTGAACAGGTCTGTTTCGGTGGTCAGCTTGGCGCCCCGGCGGGTCTTGATCTGGTCAATAAAGGTGTCGTGCAATTGCTCTAACAGGCCACGCAGCCGGGTGATATCCTCTTCTTTTTCCGGTCGGAAAGGATCCATCATGCTTTTGGATTTCCCGGCCGTATGGACGCGGCGCTCGATCCCGTGGCGGGACAATAGGTCGTGCACCCCGAAACCTGCCGAAATCACCCCGATCGACCCCAGGATCGAGCTAGGATCGGCCCAGATCTCATCTGCGGCAGAGGCAATCCAATACCCGCCCGAGGCCGCGACGTCTTCGACGAAGACGATCACCGGGATCTCTTTCTCATCGGCGAGGCGGCGAATGCGCGCGCCAATCAGCGACGATTGCACAGGTGAGCCCCCGGGCGAATTCAGCTCAATCGCGACGGCTGCAGGTTTGCCTGAAAAGGCCTTGTCCAGCAAAGGCGCCACCGAACGGTCGCTTAGGCTGCCACGCCCGGACACGGCGATGCTGCCTTGCAGGCGCAAAACCGAGACAACCGGGTCAGATTTCAAAAAGGGGATCCAGCGTTTCATACAGGGAGATTTAGAACCCCACCTGCAGCTACACAAGACATCGCAGCAAACTTCGCTGCGTCTGACACCCACAGAGGTCAGAAAAAGCTCTGTGGATCAATGTCGACGGCCAGCCGCAGGTCTGCGGTCAGTCGAACCGGATGCAACCAATCGCGCAGCGCGGGCTGCAATGCCACCTGTCGCGGCGCTTTGACCAACAAACGCACCCGGTGCCGCCCGCGCACCCGGGCAATCGGCGCCGGAGCGGGGCCCAGAACCTGCGCCCCCACCTGCCGCAGCGGACCATCGTTGCGCGCAAGGGCGTTGCCCAGTTCAAACACCTGCCCCAGATCCTCGCCCGACAAGATGATCCCGGCCAAGCGACCAAAAGGCGGCATCTGCGCCATCCGCCGCTCATCGGCTTCGGCGGTCCAAAACGCCTCTTCGTCCCCGGCCAGGATCCCGCGGATGACCGGATGTTCGGGCTGATAGGTCTGCAACAGCGCGACCCCGGGCTTTTCGGCCCGTCCCGCGCGCCCCGCCACCTGCCGCATGAGCTGAAACGTGCGCTCGGCCGCGCGCAGATCCGATCCTTGCAAACCCAGATCGGCATCAATCACCCCAACCAGCGTTAGATTGGGAAAATTGTGCCCCTTGGCCACCAATTGCGTGCCAATGATGATATCCGCCGCCCCCTGGGCAATCTTGAGTATCTGATCCTTGAGCTCGCGCGCCGTGCCGAACAAATCCGATGACAGCACCGCCACGCGGGCCTCGGGGAACAGGGCCTGCACCTCTTCGGCCAGCCGCTCAACCCCTGGCCCGACCGGGGCAAGCCTGTCTTCCGCTTCGCAATGGGGGCAGACCGTTGGGATCGGCTTGCTTTCCCCGCATTGGTGGCAGACCAGACGTTTTTGAAACCGGTGTTCCACCAGCCGCGCATCGCAGTGATCACAGGCGATCTGTTGCCCACAGGCCCGGCACAGCGTCACCGGCGCATACCCACGGCGATTGAGAAACAAAAGCGCCTGCTCCCCTTTGGCCATGCGATCGCGCACCGCCGCCTGCAACACCGTCGATATCCAGCGATCAGACTTGAGCTTTTCCGGGCGCATATCAATTGTGCGCATCTGGGGAAGAACCGCCACCCCATAGCGGGATTTCAGCTCGACGCGCTTGTATTTGCCGCTTTCGGCATTGGCCCAGCTTTCCAAAGAAGGCGTGGCCGAGGCCAAAACCACCTGCGCCCCAAGGATCGACGCCCGCAAGACCGCCATGTCGCGCGCATTATACAGCACCCCATCCTCTTGTTTATACGAGGTGTCGTGCTCTTCATCGACGACGATCAACCCAAGGTTCATGAAGGGCAAAAACAAGGCCGAGCGCGCCCCCACGACCACTTGGGCCTGCCCCTGCGCCACCATCTTGAAGACGCGCCGCCGTTCAGTCATGGTCACGCCGGAATGCCATTCGGCCGGTTTGGCCCCAAACCGCGCTTCGAGGCGGGTGAGGAACTCGGCTGACAGCGCAATCTCGGGCAACAAGACCAGGGCCTGCCGTCCCTGACGCAGGGCTTCGGCCACCGCTTCCAGATAGACTTCGGTCTTGCCCGAGCCGGTCACCCCCTTCAGCAACACGGTCTCATAGCTTTGACGCTGTTGCCCCTCGGCCAGCGCCAGGGCGCCCGCAGACTGGTCAGGTGTCAGCTCTTTGCCACCATGGTCCGGGTCCAATAGGGGAAATCCGGTGTCGCGGGGGCTTGCGTCTTCGAGAATCGCACCGCTGGGCAACAATCCTTTGACCACAGATGCGGTCACACCCGCGGCTTCGGCCAATTCGTTCAAGGTAAGCGACAAGCCCCCCAGCTCTTCGGCTGCGGCAATCACGCGCCTGCGCGCATCGGTCATGCGCGGCGGTTCCCCCGCGCCCCGGCGATAGACCTTGCGCATGGACGGCGCATCCCCCAGCCCGGGCGCGCGCGTTGCCAAACGCAACATCGCATGTAGGGGGGTCATGGTGTAAGACCCACATTTTTCGAGAAAAATCTGCATTTCCTGACGCATGGGCGCAATGTCCAGCACACGTATCACCGACCGAATTTTCGACCGATCATAATCGCCCTGACCCGGCCCCCAGACCACCCCAAGCACCTTGCGCGGCCCCAGCGGCACCTCGACAAACGCGCCCAGATGGCACCCCCCCTCGGGCGCCTTGTAATCCAAAAACCGATCCAAAGGCTGCGTTGTCAGCACCGCGACTAGCTGACCGTGATCATAAAAGCCCGGTGCATTTTGTGGGGTTTTGTCGTGCATGCAAAACAGGTAAAGCGCTAACAGGAAAAGGCCAAGCCATCAAAGGAACGCAGCCAATGAAATTCTTTGTAGATACCGCCGAAATCGACGCCATCGCCGAGCTGAACGCTCTGGGCATGGTGGATGGTGTCACCACGAACCCCTCTTTGATCGCAAAGTCGGGCCGTGACATCATGGAGGTCACCCGCGAAATCTGTGACATGGTTTCGGGCCCGGTTTCGGCCGAGGTGGTCGCGTTGGACGCGGAGACCATGATCAAAGAAGGTCGCAAGCTGACCGAGATCGCCGAAAACATTGCCGTCAAGGTGCCGCTGACCTGGGACGGGCTTCAGGCGTGTAAAACACTGTCCGACGAAGGCAAAATGGTCAATGTGACCCTGTGTTTCTCGGCCAATCAGGCGCTTTTGGCTGCCAAGGCTGGGGCGACCTTCATCTCGCCGTTCATTGGTCGTCTTGATGACATCAACATCGACGGTCTGGACCTGATAGCGGACATCCGCGAGATCTATGACAACTATGGATTTGAAACCGAAATCCTGGCGGCATCAATCCGCACCGTGAACCACATGTCGGAATGCGCCAAGATCGGGGCTGACGTGGCCACGGCGCCGCCGGCGGTCATCAAAAGCATGGCGAACCACGTTTTGACCGACAAAGGTCTGGCGGGCTTTGTCAAAGATATCGAGAAGGCCGGTATCACGATCCTGTAAGGGATCGGCGCGTCCATTCGACCGGACGCATCAGACAGCTTGGGCGCGGGGCCATCCCCCGCGCCCTTTTTGGTCATGAGACAGAAAAACCCGAAAGCGTTTCTTTATTTATCCTGGTTAATATTTGGCTCCCCCTGGAGCCCAAGGATCTTGCGGAACCCCGTCCAATAGCCCGGCAGGCGCGGTGGCTCTTGCAGGCCTTTCAGGGCTTCTTCTGCCCATGGCTGCATGTCGCGACGGGCAAATTCCCGCCCCCATTCCAGATAGGCATTGGCATCCGCAGGGCGCAGACGGCAGGCTGACCCAACCAACCCCACCAAGGTTTCCGGTGGCGAATACCATTCATCCTGGATCCCCGTGACCCGCGCCCGAAGAAACGGACCAATGATGCGCATCAATCGCTTGTCCGAGAAGGTCAGCAGCATCTTTCCCATCTCGTCCCGGCTATAGTGGATCAACGGCGGGAAGGTGTCGAAGAACACCGCGCGACCGTCCACATAGGCAAAGTTGCGGATCGAAGGGTGAAAACCGATCCGCGTATCGCTGTCCTCGGCCCAATGCCAAAACCGCGTGATGACCTGCCCGGCGGCCTCCATCATTTCAAGGGTTTGCGCCAAGGAAGACGCGATCATCAATGGGCGCATCATGCTGTCGTCTGGCAAGGCCTGTTGCACGATCACCGGAATGCAACGCCCATCAAGGTCCAGAAGATGAAATTCGGTTTCAGGCAATCCAACCCCAGAGGCATGCATTGCCGAAACATAGTCATCATGACAGGCTTTGAGACGTTCAAGCGCGGCAAGGTCCGTCAGCCCGCGATAGACCTTGATCACCTTGTCCTGAAATGGCCCCGCCTGCGGGCGAAAAGGCGCGCAGAAATACCCAAGTTTTGAAATGGGTTGCCCGCGCAGCTGAGAGTCCGCACGGATCAATTCTTTCAAGGCTTCAAGATCGGTCATGCGCTTTCTCCTTTGGCCCTGAATACGCGCCATATCCTCAAAGCGAAACCGCCTTTTGCCCCCTTTGACAGAGCTTAACCCGGTTTTAACCTAGATGAAGGCAAGGTTGATCCAAAGTTTATCAGGAAAGGTTTGGATTGCGTCGGTTCATCGCCTCTTTGCTATTGCTTGCCTGCGCCAGTTCAGTGCAGGCCGGGGCTTGGCCGCGTGAGCAGGGAACCGGCTTTGCCAGCGCGGCGGTGCGCCCATCTTGGTCACGCGATGCCAGCGCCATAAACCTGCGATACCCCCAAGGGAACTATCGGACGATTTACATCGAATACGGTGTCACGGATCGTCTGATGCTGGGGCTCGATCTGGGGCGATCCGTTTCCGGGGGAACGAAAACCGTGGGCTTTCTGCAGATCCCCCTAAAAAGCGGCGGACCCGGGCCAGCCATGTCGCTTCAACTTGGGTTTGGCGAAATCTCTGACACCCTGGTCGCACGACCTGGGTTCGCGATCGGTTGGGGAATAGATGATGGCTGGGTCTCGTTGGACGGGATTGTCGAATACCAGATCGAAGCGCGGCAGGCTGATCTGAAACTTGATGCCACATATGGGCGCAACCTGCGCAACAACCGCAGTCTGATCCTTCAGCTACAGACAGGAAAACAAGAGGGCGATCCCTATTTTGCGCGCTTTGCCCCCTCTTTGGTTAGCCCGGTCGGGAAACACGTGAAAATCGAAACCGGTGGCGCGGTCGGACTGACCGGGGATAACTCCATCGGTCTTAAGTTCGGGATCTGGTCCGAATTCTGAATGCCAGGTGGGCCGGTGTTACCAGCCCACCCGATCATCAAGGGCTATTTGTCCATACGCACTGTCAGCGTGACATCCCCCAGCATGTCTTCGGGCCAGATCACGTGCACCTTGTCGTTCTGCCCACCTTGGGAGGTCTGCGTATACGGCATATGATAGGCGCTGACATTCGAAGTGTTGCGCGGACGGCTGCGGGTCACGAGGCTTTCGACCTCCAGTGCATGCCCCTCAAAGGGCAGCCCACCATCCGTGTCGATTTCCCAGGTTTGCTCATGCGAGTTTTGCGAATGCCGCACGGTCAGCGGATTGTGCGCGCCCGATTGGATGTTGTGATAGGTGTTCCCGGCAAAATGGATCGACCGCATGCGGGTATAGTCCAGATCCGCAAACGATGTATCCACGCGTTCGGCCCGGTAGGTCACGGTCCCAACGGTGCGGAAGGTGTTCCCGGACACGTTCAAACCATTGACATAGTGCCCTGTGCCATAGGGTTTGACCACGATATAGCTGAACCATGGCCCCACATCCGAACACAGCATCACGTTATTCGTGATCGACAGACCGGCAAAGCCGAAGCCACCGGAAAAATCTGGCTCGGGTTCGCGCTCATTGGTCCATTCGATAAAGCTGTTGTCGATATAGTTGCCCGTGATCTGGGTATTGCAGGCGCGCAAGCAAATCACGATGCCCGCCGTACGTGTCCCCGTGGCAGAGGGGTCACCTTGGAAAAAGTGGTTGCCTGACACGATGGTGTGCGCCCCGGAAATCACCGCAAAGTGACGAAACTGCGACGCGCGGCAATTGCGGATCTTCACATCGTTGGCGTTGGTGTTGATCGCAACCGACACGCGATCTTGCGACAACGTCCCACCTTCGTAGGAAATGAACTGGCAATGGTCGATCAGCATGCCCTGACAGCCATCCCCGATCGACGTGATCCCGCGGTGTCCCGGACGGTTGAACACACAGTTGCGCACAACGTTGACGGTCCCCAGCGCGGGCAACACCAGACCCGAGGCCTTCTCACCACATTGGAACTCAATCCCTTCCATTTCAAACACGTTCAAACGGTCGAAACCCGTGAAATCCAGCAGATATTTGAAGCGCGTGAACGTATAATCCTGCGTGCCCACCGCATCTGAAAGCGGTTGCGACAAGGTGACTTCGCCAGCGCCAAGGTTCACGTCTTTGACATAGATTTCGCGGCCAACCCCGGCCCCTTCGACAAAGCTACCTTTTTGAATATTCGCGATATTATCCACATTGGTCAGACGCCACGGATTGCCCGCAGAATAGGTCGCCCGGCTGGTGACAACATCCGGAAGCCACGCTGTCGTGCCCTCGGCGCGCAGCTGACCGTTCCGAATGACGCGGCGCTGAGCATAGCTTGTCAGGTTGGGAACCGCGGCTTGGACGTCAATCGGACCGGTGATCGACACACGGCGCCCACCAAGGTCAAAGCTTTCGTGGTCGGCATTGTTCATCAGGGCCTGCAGGCCTTTTTTGAACGCCAGTTCCTCATCGCCGCCAAAGGCATCAATATAGTCCGGCAGACTGTAGTCCTTTGTCAGCGACAAGATCGCCGTGTCGGGCATGGTCACTGTGCCTTCGAACTGCACGCGATTGTCCAGCGTAACGGATTAACCCAAAAAGTATTCACCCGCCGATACCAGAACGCGACGACCATCCGCAGCGGAATCCGCTGCCTCAAAGGCGGCGCTGTCATCGGTGACACCATCACCCTTGGCCCCAAAGTCACGGACGTCGACCCAATTGAGCATCTCGCGCAAGAACACCGAAGTGACATCTTCGATCTCAAAATCATCGACCCGCACGATGCCACCGTTCAGACCCGTCAGGTCAAGCCCAAAGTGGCCATAGACTGGCGCACTTCCCCAAACCCAGTCGACCCCGTTGCGCTCACCTGTGCCGACGATGACGCTCAGTTCGACCACTTCGCCATAGGTGGTCAGGGCGACCTCGGTGCCGGTGTTGGTCACGCCGGTCACTTCGTCTTCGCTGCTGTCCCCGGCAAAGGCCGCGATCCGCACCGATGGCAGCGCCCCCGCCACCGCCTTGACCCGCGCCCTCACACGCAGATAGGTGCCCGAAAGCACCGGGGTCTGCCCCATATAGCGCAGGGTCTGCGTGGTTGTTGTTTTCTGAATTTCAAGACAACCGCCAAAATCCTGATCCGCAGGGACAAAGGCGGCGGTGGGCAGGCTGGCATAGGTGTCCGTGCCCGGCGTACCATCGCCACGCGACCATTGTCCAAGCGTGTCGGCTGAAAAAGCCTGAGGCGTGAATACGATACCTTCGGTGATCGCCTTGTTCATACTGTTCCCTTTCCTCACATTGGGCGCTCAGGCCCGCTCGGGACAAGGAAATATCAACAGGGTCTTAATGCGAAAAACCGGACCGAACGGCCCGGTTCTCTCATGTGCAACACCCGGAAAAGAGCGTCAGCCCAGTTTGCCGGCAAGCCCATTTTCAATGAGTTCAACAGTTTCCGTCACACCATACAGCGCAACAAACCCACCGAACCGTGGCCCCTGGCTTTGGCCCAAAAGCACTTCGTACAGAGCTTTGAACCAGTCGCGCAGGTTTTCAAACGCATGGTCTTTGCCAACCGCGAAAACCATGCTTTGCAGCGTCTCATCATCGGTTTCACCATCATGCGCGGCCAGACGCGATGCCAGATCCTCCATGGCTTTGCGTTCTTGATCATTGGGCGCGCGGAAAGTCTTGGTGGGTTTCACAAAGTCTTCGTAATACTTGACCGCATAGCCCGCGGCCGCGTCCAGATCCGGATGTGTGTCGGCAGTGGCGTCGGGCGCATAGCGCTGGATAAAGCCCCACATGGCCGCCTTGTCTTCGGCCCCCGCCGCCGACGCCAGGTTCAGCAGCATGGAAAACGGCACCACCATTTTCGATTCCGGTGGGGTGCCGTTGTGGATATGGAACACCGGGTTGTTCACCTGCTGCTTGGCATCCTGATTGGGGAACGCCCGCAACTGTTGATGATATTCATCCATCGCCTTGGGGATGACATCAAAATACAGGCGCTTGGCGGTCTTTGGCTTTTGATACATGAAATACGACAGGCTCTCGGTCGAGGCATATTTCAACCAGTCATCGATCGCGATGCCGTTGCCAGAAGATTTCGAGATCTTCTGCCCCTGGTCGTCCAGGAACAGCTCATAGGTAAAATGTTCGGGCGCGCGGTGCCCCAGCGCCCGGCAGATCCCATCATAGATGGGCGTGTTGGTCGAGTGATCCTTGCCGTACATCTCGAAATCAACACCCAGCGCCGCCCAGCGCGCACCAAAATCCGGCTTCCACTGCAATTTCACATTGCCGCCTGTCACCGGCAGGGTCCATTCCTTGCCGTCTTCGTCGTCAAAGGTCACCGTGTGGGTCTGCGCACATACCTTTTTCATGGGCACATACAAAACACGACCTGTTTCGGGATGGATCGGCAGGAAAATCGAATAGGTCTGGCGGCGCTCTTCGCGCAGGGATTTCAACATGATGGCCATAATGTCATCATATTTTTCCACCGCCCGTTTCAGCACCTCGTCAAACTGGCCTGACCCGTAGAATTCGGTCGCCGAGTAGAATTCATACTCAAAGCCAAACGTATCCAGGAACCGGCGCAGCATGGCGTTGTTGTGATGGCCAAAGCTCTCGTGCGTGCCGAACGGATCGGGCACCGAGGTCAGCGGTTTTTGAAGGTGCTCGGACAGCATCTCTTGGTTGGGCAAGTTGCCCGGCACCTTGCGCATCCCATCCAGGTCATCCGAAAAACAGATAAGCCGTGTGGGAATGTCTGAGATCATCTCAAAGGCCCGGCGGATCATCGTCGTACGCGCGACCTCACCAAACGTGCCGATATGTGGCAGGCCCGAGGGGCCATAGCCGGTCTCGAACAACACATATCCCTTCTCCGGAGGTTTCTTTTCATAGCGTTTCAGGATCCGGCGCGCTTCTTCAAAGGGCCAGGCCTTTGTGCTCATCGCGGCGTCGCGCAGGTCAGACATCTGAAATACTCCTAAGGATCATGTCTTCGCGGGATTGCGAAGATCGTCGAGATTTACCCGCCGCTTCCTATTGCGAGAGCGCATGAGCGTCAATAAATTACAGGACAGGGCCGCTGATTGGCCCCTGTTTTGCGAAAGGCTCATCATGTCTGAAATCACCCACCCGCTCAGCCCTCAGGATTGCCTTGTTGCCTTGATGATCGCCGTGTCTGCGGCGGACGGGAATTTTCAGACCGCTGAATTGGTAAAAATCGACGTTGCCGTCAATAATTTGCCGGTCTTCGGCGACTATGACAGTGATCGCGTGCGGGTGATGTCCTCTATGGTGATTGAGCTTTTTGAACAAGAGGACGGGTTGGATGCGCTCTTTGGCCTGATGCGCGACAATCTTCCTGAGCGGCTGTTTGAGACCGCCTATGCTCTGGCCTGTGATGTTGCCGCCGCCGATGGAACCCTGCGCGAAACCGAGCTGCGCCTGCTCGAAGAGATTCGCTATGAATTGAACATCGACCGTTTGCACGCCGCCGCAATCGAGCGCGGCGCGCGCGCGCGGCACATGTCTGCGTGATTCTGTGGATAACTCGCAAACGTGGCGCGAATCCCGGCACCCTCCACAAATTAAACGGGAATTTCTACCCTAACGTCACGTATTCGTAGCAAATTGAACACAAACTCTGGGACAAAGTCGGGAATCCCCTACTAAACGTTGTGATCCCTCCTGTTAGACTTCGTACAATCTGCCTGCTGCTTTTTGTTCGGAATTTTACCTGGGAGGGAATTATGAAACGCGTGCTCTCTATGGTCGCTGGGATCTGCGGCCTTGTTCTTCTGCCTCTGGCTGCGATGTCTGCCCCATTGGTGGCCAAAGTCGATGTCTCGTCACAGACGATGACTGTCATCCAAAACGGCAAGATCGCTTATCAATGGCCTGTTTCGACTGCGCGCAAAGGGAAATGGACCCCGCGCGGCACCTTCCGTGCGCAGTGGCTATCGCGCCATCACAAGTCCAGCCTGTATAACAATGCGCCCATGCCATTTGCGATCTTCTTTCGCGGCAACTATGCGATCCACGGCACCAACCAAACTAGCCGACTGGGAAGCCCGGCTTCGGCAGGATGTGTGCGCCTGCACCCGGATCACGCAGCCCGCTTGTTCGAACTGACCCGCGCGGTTGGCAAGCAAAACCTTCAGGTTGTGATTCAGAACTGATCACGCCGCATAGACAACGCCCCAGCGCTCAATGAGGTGTTGCTGAAGTGTTTTCGCCCGGATGTTCCAGCTCTTGGCACCGGGCGGATTTTCGCGTTCTGCTTTGCTTAGCCCTGCCCGTCTGGGCATGTCAGCTGCAAATATGGCGAACACCAGTTCACGACCGTCTGGCAGATCCACAAATCCGGCAAGGCCGCTCACAAAATTGAGCGTCCCGGTTTTCGCGGAGACAGAGATCGGGTGATCCTTGATAATCTTGCGGTTGGCGTCGCGCATGTGGAACGGTTTCATCAAGGCCTTGATCTCAACCCGTTGCCGCAGCATCTGAAGCGCACGCATCATATCCTGTGGCGCGATGCGGCTTGCGTCCCCCAAACCGGAATGATCAACCAGCCGCACGTCGCGCAGGTCGAATGTCTCTTGCAGCCAGGCGTTCATCAGCGCGGCCGACCCAACAAGATCTGTGGGCACCGCTCCACTTCGAACGCGGCTTGCGGTCAGGCCGACGACTTCGGCAGTCAGATTTGTGGAATACTTCAACATCCGTTGCAGCACGTCGCGCAACGGCGCCCCCTGAAACGTTGCAATGGTTTGGCCATCGGGGGCCGTCTGCGCAATCTCTGGCTTGGCAAGCTTGATCCCGTTTGCGCGCGCCAGCGTTTGAAAAACCTCGCCCGCATACAGATCGGGTTTGCGGATCGGCAACCATCGCGACCCACCGTTGCCCAAGGCGGCACGCGCCACGGTCCAATGGTCCCGACCATTCAGATCCGCATAGGTGTAGATCGGCGTTGACCTTGGCTTGACCTGCATCCGCGACATGGAAACCGCAGGCCGATGCCTCTCGGACCGAGCCTCCATCGTCACCGCATAATTTGCACCCTGCTTCCGCCATTCGAAATGGACACGGTTAAAATTCAAATTCAACCCGGATATCGCAGGGTTATAACCCACCTGTGCAGGTTGTTTCCGGTCAATCTCTGCAAGTTTTGGCAGCTCAGCCCCCCAAACCTTGAACGCACCTGTTACCGCGGTAACACCCGCCTTGCTCAGATCAGACGCCAACACAGCAAGATCATCTGTGTTTAGCTCGGGATCCCCCCCGCCAACCAAGATCAGATCACCCTGCACGACCCCATCCGAAATTGGACCCGTCGTCAGCAGCCGGGTTTCAAATCTATAATCCTTGCCCAAGGTTTCAAGGGCATAACAAGCGGTCAGCGCCTTGGCGACGCTAGCGGGCGGAAGAGCGGCATCACCGGCAGTACTTTCCAACACTTGTCCGGTTTGGGCATCCGCCACGCACATTCCCACGGTGGCGTTCAAGTTGGATTTGGCGATCAGTTCTTCGACGCCGGGATGGAGCCGCTTATGCCAATTCTTTGGCGAACTGACGGGTCGCAAAGACCTATTAGGCGCATTCGATAGAGCGGCTGATGCGCCAAGGCCCGCCCCGAGCCCGGTCACCAAAAACCGTCGTCTTGTAAATAGATTCGTCATATTCAAATCATCTATGATCCGCGCTTAAGATCAAAACAATCTCATTCAAAAAAGCGGCAAAAATGTGAGAGTTCCCTGACAAGTTCGGGTCACCATCGCCCGGATGCGCGGATCGCGGTCGAGCTTTCGTGGCGCAGTGACATGTTCACAAAACACCAGGCAGGCGCCGGACGTTGGCACAAAACAGACGCATGTTTCTCACTTAATCGGGCATGTCTGAAGGCGCGTGGCATCGGGGACGATAAGGCTCCGCCCCTCTGGCCAGGGCGCGCGACAACACCAATTGGCACCATTTGGATGATCGCACGCCAGTTTCGCCATTTGTGAAATTCACGAAGATTGTCCCCCCCCATCAGCCACATAAACTGAACCATGGGGTAGCGCCGCAACAATTCAGAAACTGTTTCGGCGGTGTATCTCAGCCCGTTCTTCGCCTCAAAGTCGCTAGGACGAATTCCAGGGGCCTGTCCCAGCAACGCCGCTGCGGCTTCCATACGTCTACGCAGCATTGCAGGAGCACGCGATTTCAACGGATTTCCCGGAGAAACCATCCAAATCACAAGATCCAGATCAAACCTTTGCTTGGCGACCTGGGATACGCGAAGATGCCCCAAATGCGGTGGATCAAACGACCCGCCAAGAATTCCGACACGCATTCCAGGACGCAACACGATCCCGTTGCCTACACCTTGCAAATCTTTCGTCCCCGGCCAAGCCCATCTGGATAGAAGGTTAAACTAGGTAAAGCCGTGGGTTTGATCAAGCGACAGCCGTTCGGAGAGTGATCAGAAGTCTTCCCAAATACTGTCCGGTTCACCAACTTTGCGTACCGCTGGCGCGCTCGCGACGGGAATGGCCTCTTCTCCTTGTGTTTCTCGGACATCCCAATGCCCTTCCGAAGGAAAACTGGCCTCGGTTTCTTCGCTCGCCGGATCAAGGTCCACGCCTGCAGTATCCTCGGTTTCCAGGCTTTCTCCTGCCTGATCTTCCCAGGGGTCAATATCTCCCTCCTCTTTCGAAGGAAAAGCCGCCCCGGCCCGCTCAGCAGCATGAGCGCTGGCATGACCCTCAGGATAGTCATCGAGAGAGAACCGCGCAACGATCCCGCGCAACACCCCGACCTTTTGTTTTAGCGTATTGCTCGTTGTGTGACTTTCGTACACCATAGCAGAGTTTTGCTGGGTCACCTGATCCAAAGTGGAGATCCCATTGTTGATCTCGGCAAGCGTGGTTGCCTGCTGCGATGCCCCCTGCGCGATTTCTTCAACGCTGCCGGAGACACCTCTGACTTCCTGCAAAATCTGCTTAATAGCCCCCCCTAGCTCAGAAACCAGGGTCACACCATTCGAAACGTTCTCGCTGGAATCGTTGATCAGAGATCTGATCTCGGCTGCGCTGTCCGATGAACGCTGCGCCAACGCACGGACCTCTGACGCAACCACAGCAAACCCGCGACCAACTTCGCCCGCGCGCGCGGCCTCTACCCCGGCGTTCAAAGCCAGTAGATTGGTCTGGAATGCGATGTCTTCCATAACTTGAATGATCTGCCCGATTTGTTTTGAGGATTTCTCGATCTCGGCCATGGCATCCATAGCCCGGATCCGAACTTCTTCGCCCTGCTCGGCTTGTAGTTGCGCGGTACCGATTGCGGATACGATGCGCTGCGCGCCATCAGCTGTCGAGGTCACATTGGCAGTCACCTGCTCCATGGCTGCGGCTGTTTCCTCAAGTGTCGCGGCTTGGCTTTCCGTCCTTCTCGACAGGCTGTCGGACCCTTCCGAAAGCACCGCGCTATCGTGATCAATCGCTTCCGCTCCTTCGCGCAGATCACACACGATCTGCGCAAGCGCACGCACCGTTTCGTTGAAATAATGACGCAGTTGATCATATTGCGCTGGCATCTCATCGTCCAAGCGGTGTTCGAGATCTCCGGCGGCAAGTTTCGAAAGCGCAAGTCGCAGCCGTTCGACCACCTCGGCCTGTTGGCGTGACTGGGCTTCTTGCGCTAACCGGGCCTTCGCCGCAGTATCCAGATCAATTTTGAACTTATCCAACTCGCGCGCGATCGCCCCTATTTCGTCTCGGGCCTCGGTTTCGGGCACCTCTAGCTCATAGGCTCCATCTGCAATTCCTGAAACACTTTGCTGAAGCCGCCCGATACGATTGGTCAAACCTCGCGCGACGATCAGGCTCAAGATTGCAACCACGACGGTCACAAGCACAGTCTGCACCATCATCGAGACAAACATTTGTTGCACATCTGCATAGGCTTCGTTCAAGTCCTGTTCCCATACGATGATCCAATTTGTCCCCTTCTTTTCAACCGTGATCGTGCGAACCGTTACGGGGTTGCCGGACAAGCCAATCTCATTACTGTCGTCGGCCACAACCACGTCTTCGCCCGCCAGCGCGCGGTCCAGATAGGGAACACCAACCAATGAACTCAGCGCCTCGTGCCCGCCCTCAAGCGTCGAGGGGGTAAGCGCCAAACCATTCGCGTCCATGGCATAGAACTGCCCGGTTTCACCGACGAATTGCTCATTTCCAATCTGCATCGTCAAACGGGTTGGATCGATCTGGAGCGCCACGACGCCGACCAGCGCGCCCCGGCTGCTCATGATCGGAGCGGCCACAAATGATGCCGCTGCCCCACCCGAAGGCACATAGCCCGTCACCTCGGAGAACAGCACTTCACCCGCAGGCGCGTTGACCGCTTCGGCAAAAAGAACTCCCAATCCTGAATCTGCATAGGGCCCCGAAACCAGATTGGTGGCAAAATCCACCTCTTTGAACACCGAATAGACGATATCGCCGTCGGGATCGATCAAGAAGAGATCATAGTAGTTCCGCTTGGAGATAAGCTCGCGGAACCCTTCGTGAAAACTGTTGTGCACCTGGCTCCAGGCCGATCGATCCTCGGCGTCAATCAGTTGGTCGCGCGCCCCCTCGGGATGGGGATTATTGTGGATATACAAATCTCTGAGGCGCTCACCGGGATCGCCCCCCAAAAAACTCCACATACCGTCGAACCCTTGCAACGCGTCAATCACACGCTGCTCGTTCGCCAGTAGATTGATGTCGGTTTCGATCTCGACGAACCAGTTTGTCAGGTTCTCATCGATTTCGGCCATCATATAGTTCAGGGAATTGTCGCGCTCAGTATTGAGGACGCGACTGGCCTGCCAATAACTGAAAAGAGAGATCCCCAATACAATCAATACCGTAGGCAATGCGATCTGAACCGGCACTTTCCAGCGCAGCTGGGTCCAGCGGGGGTGCATTTCATCGTTATTGCCGGTCGGCATGGGACTTCTCCAATGATATTGCTGGTTCCGGGGCCTCGAAATACGCCTCTATCTATGGAAACGAGTCTTACAATCTGATTAAATGCACCGAATTGCGCAGTGCATCGATCATTCGAGTTTTCAAGACATATGGTTCATACCGATCTGACACCGAGAATACGCAAGGTGTGATTGCGCAAATTGCGTCAACACGCTACTGCCGTTCCTCAAAGATGTTGCAGTGGAGCATAGCGATGGCCTCTTACCAGTATGTTTATCACATGGATGGCGTTTCCAAGACCTATCCGGGTGGCAAAAAATGCTTTGAAAACATTCGTCTTTCCTTCCTGCCGGGGGTTAAGATCGGTGTGGTCGGTGTAAACGGCGCGGGTAAATCCACGCTGATGCGTATCATGGCTGGAATCGACAAGGACTTTACCGGCGAAGCCTGGGCCGCTGAGGGCGCGCGCGTCGGTTACCTCCCGCAGGAACCTCAGTTGGATTCAAACCTGAACGTGCGTGAAAACGTCATGCTGGGTGTAGCCGCAAAAAAGGCCAAACTTGACCGGTTCAACGAATTGGCGATGAATTATTCGGACGAAACCGCCGATGAGATGGCCGAACTTCAGGACGAAATCGACGCCGGCAATCTTTGGGATCTCGACAGCCAGATCGATGTTGCCATGGAGGCCCTGCGCTGCCCTGCCGACGATGCAAATGTCGACACCCTGTCCGGCGGTGAGCGCCGCCGTGTCGCCCTGTGCAAACTGTTGCTCGAAGCGCCGGACATGCTGCTGTTGGACGAACCGACCAACCACCTGGACGCCGAAACGATTGCCTGGTTGCAAAACCACCTGATCGAATACAAGGGGACCATCCTGTGCGTCACCCACGACCGGTATTTCCTTGACGACATCACCGGTTGGATCCTTGAGCTCGACCGCGGACGCGGCATTCCCTACGAGGGCAATTACTCTGCCTGGCTGGAACAAAAGGCCAAGCGCCTGGCGCAGGAAGCCCGCGAAGACAAGGCCAAGCAAAAAACGCTGGAACGCGAATTGGAATGGATGCGGCAGGGGCAAAAGGCCCGTCAGGCCAAATCCAAAGCGCGTATTTCGGCCTATAATGATCTCGCGAACCAGTCAGAACGTGAAAAGCTGTCGCGCGCCCAGATCATCATCCCCAACGGTCAGCGCCTTGGCTCAAAGGTCATCGAGGTCGAAGGCCTGAAGAAGGCCATGGGGGACAAACTGCTGATCGAGAACCTGGATTTCTCTTTGCCCCCGGGTGGTATTGTCGGGGTCATCGGCCCCAACGGCGCGGGTAAATCGACCCTGTTCAAAATGCTGACCGGCCAGGAACAGCCCGATGAAGGCGCCGTGACCTATGGCGATACGGTGCAACTGTCCTACGTCGACCAATCCCGCGACGACCTGGGCGCGGATGACACCGTCTGGGAGGCCATCTCAGGGGGGGCCGAGCAAATCAAGCTGGGCGACGCCGAAATGAACAGCCGCGCCTATTGCTCGGCGTTCAATTTCAAAGGGGGCGATCAGCAAAAGAAAGTTGGTTCCCTGTCTGGGGGTGAGCGCAACCGCGTGCACATGGCCCGACTGCTGAAAGAGGGCGGCAACGTCCTGCTGCTTGACGAACCGACCAACGATCTGGACGTGGAAACACTGCGGGCGCTCGAAGACGCGCTGGTCGATTTTGCCGGCTGCGCCGTGGTCATCTCGCACGACCGTTTCTTCCTTGACCGGATCTGTACGCACATCCTTGCCTTTGAGGGCGACGCGCATGTGGAATGGTTCGAAGGCAACTTCGAGGACTACGAAGAAGACAAGAAACGTCGCCTTGGTCCGGATGCTGTCAATCCAACCCGGGTCAAGTTCAAAAAGTTCACGCGCTAAGCCGAACACCCAAAACCCAAATGAAATCAAGGGAGAGCAACCGCTCTCCCTTTTTTATTTTGATGTCATGCACCGCAAAAAATTTCCCAAGCAAATCTATCAGGTTGACTTATCCAACTATTTTAGTCAGATAGTCAGCGCGATCGCATTCGATTCCGGATGCGCACAGGACAAACTGCAACAGGACAACGTTGATGACACCGGCGCCCGCAAAGAACAGCTGCGAAAGATCCGAATGCCGCGACACGTTGATCGCCGCATTCAATCTCGGACTCCCGTCCGTCTTCAGCATCGAAGGTCTGCTGGACCGCTTTGATACTCTGCCAAAGGAAACCACATGCAAATGACCCCGATTGGCTCTGACAACATCGCAGCGCCGGAGCAACTTCCGACCTATGATGCGACCGAACTGACCCAAGGCGGCAATCTCGCCCAGATCCGCCTGAGCGGCCAGCTTTACACGCTTAGAATTACGCGTGCGGGAAAGCTGATCCTCACGAAATAAAGCGTCCATCTCGCGATGACGCTCTGCTCAAACCACCAATCTACAGACAGGATTTGATATGAAAAACCTCACCCTCGCCACGAGCACGCTGGCCTTGGCACTTGGCCTCGGTGCGATGGCAAACGCGTCGGACGCTCCGAGCAAGGCAGCGGTTCTGGACACCTATGCCGACATCGCCGAAGCCAAATATGCAGACAGCCTTGCAACCGCAAAAGACCTGCAAGCCGCTGTAAGCGCTTTGATCGCAAATCCGTCTGAGGAAACCCTCGACGCGGCAAAATCGGCGTGGCTGGCATCGCGCGTCCCCTACCAGCAGACCGAAGTCTACCGCTTTGGCAACGCGATTGTTGACGACTGGGAAGGCAAAGTGAACGCCTGGCCGCTGGACGAAGGTCTGATCGACTATGTCGACGCCAGCTATGGCGGCCCGTCGGACGAAAACCCCGCCGCCGTGCTGAACGTCATCGCCAACCCCAGCTTTACCCTGGGCGGTGCGACTGTTGACGCCTCGAAAATCACCCCGGCGCTGCTGGAAGAGACCCTGCAAGAGGCCGATGGTGTCGAAGCCAACGTCGCGACCGGGTATCACGCCATTGAATTCCTGCTCTGGGGTCAGGACCTGAACGGCCACGGCGCGGGCGCGGGCAACCGTTCCTTCACCGATTACGCGGCGGGCGACGCCTGCACCGGTGGCAACTGTGATCGTCGCGCGCAATACCTGCAGGCCGCGACCGACCTTTTGGTGTCTGACCTCGAATGGATGCTGGCGCAGTGGGCCGAAGGTGGCGAAGCGCGCGCAACCGTGACGTCAGACGAAAACGCCGGCATCACCGCGATCCTGACCGGCATGGGTTCTCTGTCTTATGGTGAGCAAGCAGGCGAGCGCATGCGCCTTGGCCTGATGCTCAATGACCCCGAAGAAGAGCACGATTGCTTCTCGGACAACACGCACAACAGCCACTACTACGATGGCCTGGGCATCCAGAACGTCTATCTGGGCAAATACACCCGCGTGGACGGATCGGTTGTCGAAGGGGCATCGCTTGCATCGCTTGTGGCTGCAACGGACGCTGCTCTGGACAGCGAAATGCAGGCCAAACTGTCGACGACCATGGAGGCCCTCGGCGCAATGAAGGCCGCGGCTGATGGCGGTTTCGCCTATGACTCGATGCTGGAACAGGGCAACGAAAAGGGCGAAGCCCTGATCATGGGCGGTGTGAACGGCCTTGTTGATCAGACCCGTTCGATCGAGCGCGTCGTCGCCGCGCTGGGTGTCGACAAAATCGCATTCGAAGGCTCCGACAGCCTCGACAATCCGAACGCCGTCTTCGAATAAACCGATCTGTTGGGGCGCTGATCAGGGCGCCCCAATGCCTCTTCCCCCCAAGACACCGTGCGCGACGGAAGCGTCTTGGCCGTTACTCCTGGGGTTTTCCCCTAATCGGTAGTCCCCAACTGGCCCTTGATGGCTCGATAGGTAATCCAAATGTCCCGCGCATCATTCGCAGCCCCTTTGTCCCATGCGTTCGTCTTTGCTTGCGTCGTCGCAAGCCCTGCTGCCTTTGCAGACCCGTTTGACGAATCACATCTGTTCCCCCTGCCCCGCACGCAGGCCGAAACCGCCCGCATCACGCGCGCGACCTCAGCGCCCATGGATTTCACACGCGCCCAACCCTTCGAAGCGCTCTCGGGCGGGGCCGCAACCCTGCGTCTGGGGGACACGCAGCCCAGCTTTTCGCACCCATCGGCGAACATGCCCTTTGAGGATAAGCTGACCTTTGAACTTGGCCGCGCCATGTTCGAGAAAATCTGGGTTTCTTCCCCCTCCTCGACCAAGGCCTCGGATGGGTTGGGGCCCCTGTACAACGCGCGGTCCTGTGGTCGCTGTCATCCCGACGATGGCCGTGGGCACCCACCCGAGAGCCACGACGACAACGCCGTGTCGATGTTTCTGCGCATTTCGATCCCCGCAACAGGGGCCGAAACGGCAGCCCAGGCCATGGCCGAGATCCGCGACTATATCGCCACCGCGCCCGAGCCGACCTATGGATTGCAGTTGCAAGATGAGGGGCTCGCGGGGCATCCGCCCGAATACCGGCTGCAAATCGACTATGAAGAGGTTCCCGTGCCCCTGTCGGACGGGGAAACGGCCTCGCTGCGTGCACCGCGCTATACCGCGGCGGACTTGGGGTATGGCCCGCTGCACCCCGATGCGATGCTCAGCCCGCGGGTTGCGCCGCAGATGATCGGGCTTGGCCTGCTGGAGGCCATTCGGGCCAAAGACATCCTCGCGATGGCCGATCCAGAGGATGCCGATGGGGACGGCATTTCCGGGCGCCCGAATATCGTGTGGTCCGCAGTCCATGAACGCCCGATGCTGGGTCGGTTTGGCCACAAGGCCGGCATGCCCACCGTCCTGGACCAAACCGCCAGTGCCTTTGCCGGGGATATCGGCATTTCAACGCCCGTGTTTCCTGCCCCCTGGGGCGATTGTTCC
The DNA here is from genome assembly GCA_025210345.1 of Pelagimonas sp. Taxonomy (GTDB): domain Bacteria; phylum Pseudomonadota; class Alphaproteobacteria; order Rhodobacterales; family Rhodobacteraceae; genus JAOARQ01. Next base: position 36,034 of record JAOARX010000020.1, read on the forward strand.
CAAAACCAAGAGACCTGCCGGGCTGCGCAGCATGGCGATCAGGACGTGCGCGGGCACGAAGTCGACCAACAGGGCCTGTCGCTGACCACGTTTTATACCCGCAACCTTGCGGTGCCTGCGCGTCGGGATGTAGAGGATCCACAGGTCCTCAGGGGCAAAGAGATCTTTCACAGCACCGGTTGCGCGGCCTGCCACACGCCCAGCTATGTCACCCACCGTCTAAAGGATCGCCCGGAACAAAGCTTTCAGTTGATCTGGCCCTATACGGATATGCTTTTGCATGACATGGGACCGGGACTGGCCGACAACCGCCCCGAGGCCGTGGCCAATGGCCGGGAATGGCGCACACCGCCGCTTTGGGGGATTGGGTTGACCAAGATCATATCTGGCCACAGTTTTTTCTTACATGACGGTCGCGCGCGCTCGCTTCTTGAGGCCATTTTGTGGCATGGTGGCGAAGCCCAGCCGCAGCGTGATGCGGTCATCGACATGCCCTCGCAGGATCGCGCTGCGCTGATCCGTTTTTTGGAAAGCCTGTAAGAAAGGTCGCAACATGCGCCATTGGATTCCCGCCTTGATCTTTGCCGCGTCCAGCGTCTTGGGTGCCCGGGTCTGGGCAGATGACTCGCCGGTGACCGCCATTGTAGAGAGCCATATTCTACCCGGGTATGCGCGCCTGGCTGAAACCGGGGCGGCTTTGTCCATGGCGGCGCAGGCGGATTGCCGGGCAGACAGCGCACCCTTGCAGCGGGCCTATCACGACGCGTTTGATGCCTGGATAGCTGTCAGCCACCTTCGCTTTGGACCCTCTGAAACGGATGATCGCGCCTTTGCGCTGGCCTTTTGGCCCGACCCGCGCAGCTCTACCCCCAAGGCACTGGGCCGTATGATCCAATCGCAGGACCCGGCGGTTCAGACCGCTGCAACGTTCCAAGAGGTCTCGGTCGCTGTTCGGGGATATTATGCGCTGGAGTTCCTGTTGTATGACGACCATGTGAAGGAAATGGGATCTGCAGACTATCGCTGTGCCCTGGTCCGGGCCATTGCGCGGGACATTGCACAGAACAGCGCCGCCATTGATGCCGATTGGCGCAACACCTATGCCGCACTGATGCGAAACCCGGGAAACGACACCTATCGCAATGAACAAGAAGTCCTGCGGCAGCTGTTCACCGCGCTTTCGACCGGGTTGGAACTGACCGCAAATGTCCGTCTTGGCCGCCCCATGGGCACCTTTGACCGGCCACGCCCCCTGCGGGCCGAGGCCCGCCGCTCGGGCCGCTCGCAGCATCACGTGGCCCTTGCTCTTGAGAGCCTGGAGACGTTGGCTGGGCTTCTCTCATCACATGATCCGGCATTGATGAAAGTGTTCGAAAGCGCCATGAACGACCTGTCCGATCTGGATGATCCGGTTTTCGCCGCGGTCTCTGACCCGATGGGGCGGTTTGCGCTAGAGGCGCTTCAGCAAAAGATCCTGTACATTCAATATGTTCTAACCGCGGAAATCGGCCCGAAATTTGGATTTACCGCCGGGTTCAACTCATTGGATGGGGATTGATGGCAAACCGCAGAACGTTTCTTGCCGGGCTTGTTGCAACTGGCCTTTGCCCGATGCCCAGCTGGGCGGATCTGGGCAATCCAGATTATGTCTCTGCCGCGCGCGCCCCTGACGGGAGACACCTCTTATGTGGTCTTTCGGATCTTGGAGAGATCACATTTCAAGTCAACCTGCCCGCACGTGGCCACGCGGCAGCGCCGCACCCCAGGCTGCCGCATGTCGTGGCCTTCGCCCGTCGGCCGGGTCTTTTTGCATATGTCGTTGATTGCCGGGATGGTCGGGTCATCGCAAAATTGGATAGCCCCGAGGGGCGCCATTTCTATGGCCATGGGGTGTTCTCAGCAGATGGAACGCGCCTGTACACCACTGAAAACGATTATGAAAATGGGATCGGTGTCGTTGGCGTATGGGACGCACAAAACCGATACCGCCGCATAGATGAATTTCCATCGGGCGGGGTTGGCCCGCATGATATCAAGCGGCACAAAAACGGCCTTGTGGTGGCAAACGGTGGGATCGAAACACATCCGGACACGGGACGCAGCAAGCTGAATATCCCTCTGATGCGTCCCAACCTTTGTCACATGCATGTCGACGGCACACAGATCAATGTGGTGACGCTTGAACAAGGCCTGCGCAGGAACTCCATTCGGCATCTGGCCTGCGCGTCGGACACGGTGGCCTTTGCCATGCAATGGGAAGGAGATCCCAGTCAAACCCCGCCGCTCTTGGGCCTGCTGCAGGGCGGGAAAGATGTGCGGCTGCTTCAGCCGAAAGACGACATCACCAGACGGATGCGCAATTACGCAGGCAGCATTGCGCTTTCACGCGACGATCAGCAGGTTGCGATCACCTCTCCGCGCGGAGGACTGTGCCAAGTATTTGACATCGCACAAGGAACGCTTGAGCACCAGCATGCGCTGACGGATGTCTGCGGTGTGGCCCCACGCGCCCAAGGCTTTCTTTTGACCTCTGGAGAAGGCACAGTCGTCGGGCTTAGAAAATCGTTCGAAACCTTCAACCGCAGCTATGATCTTCGCTGGGACAACCACTTGGTTCTGGTTCAGACTTAGCTGCCGAATGCAGGATGATATTGCAGGATAGTGACTCTCACATGCTTCCAGACTTTCAATTTATTCAATCTGTTAGCAATGGTTTCCTGTCTGAGATCCAGGTCACGACGCACCAGGGAACAGCCCTGGCACAAGGGCGGTTCGACCAAAAACAATTCTCAGCGGATCTGTACACACGTCTCGGTATCCCCTTTCCGGATCGGCTGGAACGGGCGGTCGCGAAACGCCAGGCCGACTATTTGGCGGGGCGGGTCATGGCGCGATATGCGTTGCATGCATTGGGCCGCAGCGAAACCCACATACCTACCGCGCAGAATCGCGCGCCCATCTGGCCCCAAGGCATACGTGGTGCCATCACCCATACCAGCGGTCGCAGCGCGTGTCTGCTTAGTAAAAATGCGTCGGATTTTCCCGGAATTGACATCGAAAAAATCGCCGAAGGAAACGCGATCTCAGCCATCGAAAAAGTGGCTTTGTCGCGACCGGAACTGTCGATATTAAAGGGGATGAATTTACCGGAAAACGTTCCCCAGACTCTGGCATTTTCGGCGAAAGAAACCATATTTAAAAGCCTGTTTCCATTGGTGAATTCTACCTTTGGATTTCAAGCGGCGCGACTTCATAGCGCCTCTAAAAACCGGGACCTGGTTTTCGTGTTGACGGACCAGCTTGCCCCTGGGCTTGCTGCGGGGCAGCAACTGGTTGTCCGCTTCTCTTACGACAGCAGCCATGTTGAGACCCAAATGATCTATCGGATCTAGCGCTTCGGCTACCGGACAAAGTGCCATAGTTGGGTCGAAGTAACCGAACCTTAAATCCCTTCGTGTCACCTGCACCAAGTTTTTTTTGGAGACCCCTGTCATGCAGGCCCTTTTATCACTTCCAATCCGCGTGCTTAGTCGCGTTATCATTATGTCGATGTTGTTTAGCGCCGTTTCTGTCGGTGCCATGTCCTATTGGGGCGCGTCTCGGGCGGCGACGTCTTCGCAACTTCTTTCAGAATTCGAACGCCGCGCAAACCCGACCACCATTGCAAAAAACGAACTAATTCAATCACTTGGATACGGAGGCATGATTCACGCCTTCAAGAACTATGTTCTAAGAGGGGATGAAAAATACTATCGATCCGCAAACCAAAACGCGGGCATCGCGCTGGCAGCTCTTGATCGCATCAACAATATCGAGCCTGAATTCGCACAAGATGTAGAGGCAATTCGCTCAACGGTTCAAGCCTATGTGAGTGCAACAACAACTGTCAAAACTCTGTACGCCGAGGGCAAAGCTCCAGAAGACATTGATGCGACGGTCAAAATCGATGACAGCCCTGCACTTGCGGCAATCGGCAACCTGTTGGCCTCAACCGGCATGAAACAAGACTCCAAAAGCAGTAAGGCAGATGCCTTGGCAAGTCTGCGCAACCAGCTTGGCTATGGCAACATGATCCACCAGTTCAAAAACCTGGTATTACGTCAGGATAGCGCGCGCATCGCCAAGGTCGAGCAAGCAATCCAAAACACCCGCACGGCGATTGATGATATGACGCAGCGTGAACTCTCGGTTCAAGAACAGCAAGCGATTTCAGCGCTCTCAGACATGCTTGATGATTACGAAGCCGGTCTGAACCAACTCGTCGGACTGATTGGGGCCTCACACACCGCGGCCGAAATCGATGCCCTTGTTAAGGTCTCAGATGGACCGGCACTGGCGGCTCTAGAGGAATTAGATGCTGCAATTGCTCTTGAAGGCCGTCAAATGGCGTCTTTGATGAAAGCAAATACGGAACAATCGCGTGTTCTGGTGCTATGGGTGGGCAGCGCCTTGGCCCTCCTTGGTGTCCTGATCGCCTGGGGAACCCGCGAGCTCCTTCGCCGGGGCGTTGTAACCAAACAAGAAGCGGCAGACGCAGCCGCGGCAGAACTTCAGCGTGAGCGCGAAGATTTCCAAGAAAAGATCGCTGTTCTTGCTGAAGCTGCCAGCGCGGGGGATTTCACCGGCCGCTTGCAAACAGACTATACCGACGACACGCTTCGCCATGCGGCAGGTCAACTGGATTCGATGTTAGAAACGATCGAAACAGGCGTCGCTTCGGTGGCCAGTGTCTGCCATTCCATGGCGCGCGGCGATCTGTCCAACCGTATGACAGGGAACTTCAACGGCGAATTTGGAAAACTGCAAATCACCCTGAACGAAGCGCTGACATCGATTTCCGGTTTGATCAAGAGCGTACTGAATGGCTCTACCGAGATCTCGGATTACACAGCAAGCATTTCGAATGCCGCAAATGATCTTGCAAAGCGCACCGAAATCCAATCAGCAACGCTGCAAAGCAGTGCTTCCAACCTGAGCGAGCTGACAAGTTCGGTTAAATCGATTACGGATAAGGTGATCGATGCCCGCGGAACTGCCGAATCCGCGAACTCGGTGGCTCAAAACGGATCCACCGTCGTGAACGAGGCAATCGAAGCCATGAATCGGATTGTCGAAGCGTCAAAACGCATTTCCAAAGTAACGGAACTGATTGAGGAAATTGCCTTTCAAACCAACCTTCTCGCTCTGAACGCAGGGGTCGAAGCGACCCGGGCCGGAGAAAGTGGGCGAGGATTTGCAGTTGTTGCGACAGAGGTACAGGCACTGGCACATAGGGCGTCTGACGCGGTTCAAGAGATCAATAATTTGATCAGCGCAAGCGAAGCACAAATTGAGGATGGCGCAGACCGGATTTCGCAGGCCGGCGATTCAATCAAGGAGATTTCTGGTTATGTCAAAAGCCTGGATGACGCCATAGAAAGCGTTGTGACCTCCACAACCCATCAAGCTGATCGCCTAGCCGCGGTAAACGACGCGGTGTCTCAGCTGGATAACTCGACGCAGCAAAATGTTGCCATGTTCGAAGAAACCGCAGCGTCGATTCAGTCCCTGAATGCACTGACTGGAACGCTACTTGAAACGGGTTCACAGTTCGTGGTCGAAGAACATAAGGCTGTGATGGGCGAGGAAGATCAGAAACTGGCGGGCTAAGATCAGGGCCAGTGGTACACAATGGCAAGGCTTCCTCAGCTAGGCAACCGGCCTTGCCAAACCCACCTAAGCCCCTGTTTTCGCAATTTAACCATGCTGAGCAATTCCAACCCATAGGCCCTGACCACAAACTGGACGCACGGCACAGCCTTCGCGCAGCGCCATCCTTTCAGCGAAAGGGGAACGCTCAAACACCTCTGCGATCGAACCATTCAGCAAGTCTGCGCTGTTCTTCCTCAGTCAGGTGCAATCCGAGTTTCGAGCGGCGCCACATGACGTCCTCTGCCGTTTGTGCGTATTCGTGCTCGACCATCCAGATAACTTCGCACTCATATAGCCCTGCGCCAAAGTGCTCACCCAACGCCGCGCGTTCATCCGCATTTTGCAGAACCTCATCCACCTCTGTGCCATAGGTGCTGAACAACCGGTCACATTCGCTGCGGGTCAAGAACGGATAGCGTGCGGCGACTCCCGCTTGGTGTTTCGGGCGTTCAGCCACCGCGAAATTCCCTCCTGGCAAGGGGGCGCCAGCCGTCCAAGGCCCCGAAACACCGGGGAGACATTCGCAAATCATCTGCAAAGCAGCCTCTGACAGCTTGCGATACGTCGTGATTTTTCCCCCGAATACAGTGAGTTGAGGCGCACCACCCTCTGCATCCAACTTGAGCGTATAGTCCCGCGTCGCGGCCGAAGCCTCACCCTGTCCATCATTATACAATGGCCGCACCCCGGAGTATCGCCAAACGACATCCTCTTCGAGCACCTCAAAATTGAAGTAGTTATTCACAAAATCAATAAGATACCGCATTTCTTCATCCGTGCACTTTGGTTGAACGGATGCGCTTTCGTGATCTACGTCTGTGGTTCCGATCAGGGTGAAATCTCGCTCATAGGGGATTGCAAAAACGATGCGCCCATCTTCCCCTTGGAAAAAATAGCATTTATCGCCTTCGAATAGGCGACGTGTCACGATGTGGCTCCCACGGACAAGGCGGATATTGCCCGTAGGCGCTTGTTTTACAACGCCATTTGCAACATCTGTGACCCATGGCCCGGCGGCATTCACAAGCACCTTTGCCTGAAATTCCTGAACCGATCCATCTTGGGCACTTTGGGTGGTCACGCGCCACAGATCACCCTCGCGTTGCGCGCCAACCACTTGGCTTTTCGTCATAATTTTGGCGCCGTGCTTTGCCGCATCGCGGGCATTCAGCACGACAAGCCGCGAATCCTGCACCCAGCAATCAGAATATTCAAACGCACGTTTGAACTTTGATTTAAGCACCCCGCCTTCTGGCGCGGTGCTCAGATCCAGCGAGGTCGTTCCCTTTAGAATGTCACGCCCCCCAAGGTGGTCATACATGAACAGGCCAAGACGGATCAGCCACGCGGGCCGACGCCCTTTCATCCAGGGCATCACAAAAGACAGCAGGCGCGACGTCGGCGCGTCGCTTTCGAACCTCATATCCCCATGATAAGGCAGCACAAATCTCATCGGCCAGCTGATATGCGGCATCGCGCGAAGCAACACTTCACGTTCAATCAAGGCCTCGCGCACCAAGCGAAATTCGAAATACTCTAGGTAGCGCAGGCCACCGTGAAACAGTTTGGTCGACGCAGAAGATGTTGCGGACCCCAGGTCATTTTTCTCGGCCAAAGCCACGGAAAGCCCCCGGCCAGCCGCATCACGGGCGATGCCACAGCCGTTTATTCCCCCACCGATGATAAATACGTCGACCGTCTGCATCACTCATCTCCGCTCCCCATCGTAAGCCAATTCTTCAATGGGTTTCGGGACATGTTTTAGGTCAGAGCAGCGGCGCCACCAAGCTGAATCTTCGTTTTATGCGCGATTTGTGATTTTTCGAACATTTTCGCACACGGCAAATCGGTAGACTGCACTTGCCCTCCCGGTGCCAGAGTGCAAGCATCCGCAAAAACGCAGAGCCCCATGACACAAACACTCCGCCAACTTGAAATTCTCAATATTGCTGAGCGCGACGGGAAAGTGACGGTCGACGCGCTGGCGCAATATTTTGACGTGACGCTGCAAACCATTCGTCGCGATCTGACCGAACTGGCGGAAACCGGCAAATTGATGCGTGTGCATGGGGGGGCCGTGCTTCCGTCCGGCTCCCGGAATATTGCCTATGACGAACGACGGGTGTTGAACCGCGATGCCAAGGCAGAGATTGCCAAACACTGCGCCGCGGCGGTGCCCCATGGCGCATGTATTTTCCTCAACATCGGCACCACGACCGAAGCCATCGCGCGTGAGTTGCTGCATCACAAAGGGTTGTTGGTGGTGACCAACAACATGAATGTGGCGCAGATCATGGCCAGCAATGCCTCAAGTGATGTGATCGTCACCGGGGGCATTCTACGGGCCAGCGACGGGGGGCTGATCGGCGCGCTGACCATCGAAAGCATCCGCCAATTCAAGCTGGATCTGGCGATCATGGGGTGCTCGGCGATTGATGAAGACGGCGATATCCTTGATTACGATTCCCTTGAGGTCGGCGTCAGCCGCGCGATCCTGACACAATCCAGACGGGCCTTTCTGGTTGCGGATCATTCCAAACTGAACCGTGCGGCCCCTATCCGCGTTGGGAACCTTGCTGATTTTGACCAGGTTTTTACCGATCGGGACTTTCCGTCCGACATGGCCCGCAAATGTGATCTGTGGAATACGCCTATCTTCGTGACGGGGGCGGCCCCAGATGCAAAAGAGGCCCCCGAAGAGGCCCCTTAATCTGATCTTAGCCTGTCTTAACGGAAGAGCGACAACAGGCTGGACGGGGCCCGGTTGGCGATCGACAGCGCCTGGGTGGCCAGCTGTTGCTGCACCTGAAGCGCCTGCAGCCGCGCCGAGGTTTCTTCCATATCCGCATCCACAAGCGAGCCAATGCCCGATTGCAGCGCCGACGTCATGGTTGAAACAAAGTCCTTCTGGGTTTCCAGACGACCTTCGACCGAACCAAACGAGGCAGAGGCATTCACCGCAATCTCAAGCAGGCCGTCAATTTCGGCAAGCGCGGATTCCGCACCGGATTGGGTGGACACATCCAGGTTGGCCAGGTCTTCCAGACCGCCACCCGCTTGGCTGCCCGCATCTGCATCCAGACGGTTCAGGTTCACAACTATCGCATCCCCCGCCGAGGTCACAGACGACGACACATTCAGGTTGCTGCCCGAGGCCGCAATCGCAAGATCCGAAGACTCGAGATTGTTTTCAGAGGCATAGCTGTCCCATTTGCTTGCCAGCGCGCTGGCCACATCCGCCGCTGTATCCCCTTCGCGGGCGATGTAGGACAAATCGCTGGCCGCCATTTCCCCCTGGGTCTGGTTGGCGCCGGCCGTGGTGCGGAAATCCGCCTGGGTAAAGTTCGAATCATCCGCGTCCGTACCGTAGACGCTCAGGGAAAACACCGCGCCGGCTTCGATCGTCACCGACGAAACGTCAATCGACCCGGTCTGGGTTGCGTTCAATGTCGCCGCCGCTGCACCGGCAGAAAAAGTGCCGCCCGATGACGCGATTGTCGCGGCCTCTTGTCCGAGGTCCTGTTTGCGCACGGTGATGTCGGTTGAGCTGACACCGTTTTCACCACGATCCATCGATGCCAGCACGTCAATGCTGCCTGACCCTTCGGTGGTGGACTTGTTGCTGAGGAGGTTTGCACCGTTAAAGTTGGCAGCCCCAACCACGGCGGAAATCTGTTCGCTCAGCGCTTCGATATCGGTTTGGATCTTGGCCCGGTCAACGTTTTCGCCCTGCGCCGAAACGACCTTGCCTTTGATTTCTGTCAGAAGATCCGCAACAGTTTCAGAGGCTTGACGAGCAACAGAGACCGTCGCCTGACCCAGGCTAAGCGAGTCAGACAGGCTTTTGAAGCCCGCGACATCCGCTTCCATGACCTTGGAAATGGCCCAGACGGCCGCGTTGTCTTTTGAGCTGGACACAGCCTTGCCTGTCGAAATCTGCGACTGGGTCTCAGACAGGTTGGCGTTGATGGATTTCAGGGTTTGAAGGGCGGTCTGCGCCCCATTGTTCGTAAGGATACTCGACATTTCTAGCGCCTCTTGAATACACACCAAAGCGCTTCTGCGCGTAAAACACCGACCATCGGTGTCACTGCGCCTTCTGACGATTGCAGGTGGTCACCGCGATGGATGATCAGCCTGCGCCACGATTTCCGTGCTGTGTTGAAAATGCCCTGAGGTCTTTAATCAGCGCTTAAGACTTTGCGACGCTTGCAAGGTCTTATTAAGGCGCAAATGTGTCACGCGGTCCCCGTGACCTGCGCGGGCCGATCACCCGGCCCGCGCAAGAGGTTCAGATCTGTGCCACCACCGGGCGGCTGTCGTCCCGGCGATAGAAAATCATGTAGAGCACCGGCGCCGCCACCAGCGTCAACACCGATGCAAAGGCCAAGCCCCCCATGATAGTCACCGCCATCGAGGCGAAAAACGCGTCCGTCAGCAGCGGAACCATACCCAGAATGGTGGTCGCCGCCGCCAGGAACACCGGGCGGATACGCGACACGGAGGCCTTGACGATGGCCTCATCCAGGCGCAGCCCCTCGGCGCGGACCAGATCGATTTCTTCGACCAGAACAATCCCGTTCTTGATCAACATGCCCGACAGGGACAACAGGCCCAAAAGCGCGGTGAAGGAGAACGGCAAACCTGTGCCCAGCAGACCGATCACCACACCGTTGACCGACATCGGCACCAACAGCCAGATCACGATCGGTTGGCGCAGCGCGCCGAACAGCACCACGGAAATCAGCACCATGATCAGGAAGGTCACGGGCAAGGTTCCCCCCAGCGCCGCCTGCGCATCGCCAGAGCTTTCGAATTCACCGCCCCATTCCATCTTGTAGCCGGTGGGCAGGGGAATGGCCTCGATCCCGGCGATGATATCCGCGCGGGCCTCGGTCGCGGTGACATCATCGTTGATGCCCGCCTGAATGGTGATGGTGGACACCCGGTCACGCCGTTTGATGATGGTATCCTGCGCCACGGGTTCCCAGCCATCAATCACCTGCTCAAGCGGCAAGAACTGCCCGGCGGTCTGCGAGAACACCACCATCTGCGAGATCGGCAATTGTTCCTGATACCCCGCGCGCACATAGATCGGCACCTGACGCGACCCATCTTTGAGCACCCCGGTGCGAATGCCCTGCGTGCCGGTCAACAGCGCGGTGGCGATGTTATCGCGGCTCACACCAGCGGTTTGCGCACGATCGGTGGCATAAATCGGCCGTAGAACGATCTCGCGCTCATGCCAGTCGGTGCGCAGTTTGCGCAGATGCTGCCCATCGGTTTGCATGACCTGCATGGCCTGTTCGGACAGCGCCCGCAAGACATCGGGATCCCGCCCGGAAAACCGGACTTCGACCTGTGCACCGCCGCCGGGCCCAAAGACCAGACGCTCGGTGCGGAACATGCCCTCGACAAGGTTTTCGCCCGCGAAGGTCCGCAGGTCTTCAACCAGCGCCGGGATTTCATCCAGGGTCTCGGTGCGCACCATGGCAAAGGCATAGCTTGGGTCTGCCTGCTCTGGCGCATAGGTCAGGATAAAGCGCGCTGCCCCCTGGCCGATAAAGGCGGTGGTCGCCACCACCTCTTCGCGCTGCGACAGCCAGGCTTCGAGTTTGGACATTTCGTCCGAGGCCTGACCGATGGTCGCCCCCTGCGGCAGCTTGTAGTGCACAAAGAAAATCGGGGTGTTGGAGTTGGGGAAAAACTGCTGTTTGACCTGCCCAAACCCTACGAAACACACCACCGTCAACGCCACAAGCCCCATGACGACCAGCCAGCGCAGCCGCAGCGCCAGGCGCAAAGACCAAGCATAGAGGCGAAAGAACGCGCCAGAGTAGGCATCGAATTCATCATCCGTATCATCGCCGGTCTTGAAGAAGTAATGCGCCAAAAGCGGTGTCACGGTCATCGCCAGGATCCAGCTAAGCATCAGCGAAATGCCGATACAGGCGAACAGCGAGAACAGGAATTCCCCGGTCGCATCCGGTGACAAACCGATCCCTGCAAAGGCCATGATGCCAATCACAGTCGCACCCAACAGGGGAAATTGTGTTTTGTCACCAATGTCATAGGCGGCCTGTCGCGATGTTCGGCCATGCACCATGGCGATTTGCATGCCCTCGGCCACAACAATGGCGTTATCCACCAACATGCCCATGGCGATGATCATCGCCCCCAGCGAAATCCGCTCCATCTCGATTGAGAAGATCGCCATGAAGAACACGGTGCCCACCACCGTCAGCAACAGGGTTGCCCCCACCACGATCGCCGCGCGCCAGCCCATGAAGACCGCCAGAACCACCACCACGATGGCCACGGACATCGCCAGATTGACCAGGAAATCATTCGAGGCCGTATCAACGACCCGGTGCTGTTCGTAAATCGGAGAAATCTCGACACCGACCGGCAGGTCTGCCTTAAGTTCGTTCAGACGGCTTTCCACCATCATCCCGACTTCGACGATATTCCGATCATTCAGACCCGCAACGCCAAGGGTAAAGGCCTCAACCCCATCGTGGCGAATAATCTGTCCGGGGTGGTCCACGCGCCCCCGAGTCAGGCTTGCCACATCTTCCAGCTTGATCACACCGCCGGGTGTACCGATCGACAGGTTGCTGATTTCTTCAACGCTGCCAGACCCATCGGCGATTTGCAGGCGCTGCCCCTCGCCCTGGTTGTCCACCTGCCCCGAAGGCGCCGTGGTGTCCGCACCCTGAATGGCCTGCTGCAACAGGCCGGGATTGAGGCCAAGGTTATACATGACCGGCAAGGTCACATCGATAAACAGCGCCTCTTCGGGCAGACCCGAAACATCCACATTGGCGACGCCGTCCACCACCAGCAATTCACGCCGCAGAAAGGTCGCGATGTCATGGATCTCGGCATCGGTATAGCCGGACGCGGTCACCGCATAATAGACCCCGAACACATCCCCAAAGTTGTCGTTCACCATCGGGGTTTGAACCCCACTGTTCAGATCCCGCGCCGCATCAGTCACCCGATTGCGCAGGTCCGCCCAGACCTCGGGCAGATCATCGGCACGGTAGGTGTCCTTGATAGTGACATTGATGGTCGAAACGCCGGGGCGGTTGGTTGAACGGATCTCTTTGAGTTCGCTCATCTGCTGGAGCGCGGTTTCCAGCGGTTCGGACACTTCGCGCGCCACCTGCGCCGCGTCGGCGCCGGGGTATTGGGTGATGACGACGGCTTCTTTGATGGAAAAAGCCGGGTCTTCCAGCCGACCGACCGCGTTAAAGCCCCACCAGCCACCCAACAGGCAGCCCAGCATGACAAGCCACGTCAGCAGCGCATTATTGATCGCCCCACGGGCCAAGGACAGTTTCATGGATCAGTCTCCGAACCCGCTAAACCGGCGCACTGACGCGCCGTCCGTCAACAGGGATACACCCGCGGCGACCACCTCGCCTGTTTCGGGCAAGCCTTCGACACGAAACGCGCGGGCGTCATCCATCGGGCTGACGGTGACCGGAACGCTGCGCACCTGCCCGGTTTCCCCATCTGTGCTGTCAAAGACCATGGCGGAAAAGCTGCCATCCGCATTCACGCGAATCGCCGAACGGGGCAGCAAGACGCCTTTTTCTTCATCAATGATACGAACATGCACCGTCGCAGAGGCCCCCGGCAGGATCGAGGTGCCTTCGGGCGGCGTCATGGCAAGGGTGAGGCGATATGTCTGGCCAACCTGGCTGGCCTCGGCTTTGAATTCGCGCATTTCCAGCGGATAGAGCAAATCCGAACCCGGAAAGGTTGCATGGAACTCGGGCAAGCTTTCGCTGTGACGGCTGCTGACCAAGATCTCGGGCACGTCAATGCGGATGCGCAGCTCTGACAAATCCATCAACCGCGCGACGGCCATTCCGGGCGAAATATTGGTGCCGGGTTCCACGTTCCGGGTGGCGACAAGCGCGTCGAACGGCGCGTGGATCGTCGCGTCCTCCAGGGCGGCGCGCGCGTCACGCAGCGCGATTTCTGCAAGGTCCGCCTGGGTTTGCGCGGTTTGGGCCTGCGCTTCGGAAACGGTGCGCGCCGCTTGCAATTTGGCGCTGCGCTCGGCATCGCGGCGGGCCTGCGCAAGGCTGACCTCGGCGCGGGCGAGCGCGCGTTCAAACGGATCCAGATCCAGCTCGGCCACCAGGGCACCCGCCGCGATTTCCTGCCCTTCGATCACGGGAATTGTCATCAACTCCCCCCCGGTCTGAAAGGACACATCCACCGCCCGTTTGGCAGCCACACGCCCAAAGAATTGACGGTTGAACGCCACCTCAGAAGATTCAATCGGGATCAGTTTCACCGGTCGGGGTGCTGCGTCAGGCGCATCGGTTTGTTGGGCCCAGACTGGATCCAAAAAAGCCGCGATCATGGCGATCACTGCAAGAAGTAGACGTGTCATATCAGGCGCCCCTAAGCTAAACTAAATAGTTTAATTATGATACCACATTTGGATATGCAAGGCTGCAATCACCTGTGGTATGCGCCCAAAAGGGTCGCATTTGCGTTAATCGGCCAAATTTGCGCAAAAGCCCCCCGGCCCTCGCACAAATTTGATCCCTCTCTGCCTGGACTGTTCTCAGGGTGCGGCCCAGTCCCAAGGGCTCAGACCACCTGCAGTTGCCAAGCCGTGGATCTGGTCGCCCCCGCACCATCCTGTCAGGAAATTAAGAAAGCATTTACCATTGACGCTCTGTTGACGCCCTCGGGGGATATTGCGGAAAAAACGGGGGTTAGACATGACACTTTACCAATTTCACACCTGGATGCGAGCGGGCCAAGACCCTGCAATCGACGGAAAACACCTAAATGACTGGATCCTGGTCGAGCGCGACGGGGACACGCTTCAGATCAGTTCATCAATTGGCCTGTCGGCACAGGCCAAGCCCACTGCGCAAAGCCCGTGCAAATCGACAACCGTCGCGTTGTTTGCTGCGATTGATCCCGACACCGGGGATGAAGTGTTCGAGCTTTCGGATCAGCACCCCGCCGGGCTTTCGACCCGTGGTCGGTTTCGCGGGACCTCGGGCGAAGCACGGCTGACCCGGGTCGGATCGGATCTTCAGCTTAAGTTGAATGGGCGTGTCTATGTCTCCGCGCAGCGGCACTCGGAACAAGAAGCCTTTCTTGACCTGATGGAAATCGTCGCGATGAACAGCCTGTCCGGGGCGCAAAGCCACTCACGCCTAGGTTGATCGAGATCTGGATGTGACACAGCAACGGATAAGGCAGTCGCAGACCCGATCGATTGCCCCCTGCGCGCGGCTCAATCGTCCCGACATCAGCGAACTGCCGGAATTCATTACCCCGCCGAACAGAGAAAATTCTTCACATCGGAAAACGTTGCATGCACATGATAGGGCTGTGACGGGGTCAAAACATATCGCGCAGCTCTTTGTGAAGGGGCCGATGCGGTTGGTCGCGCAAGACGGGACAGACTGCACGCCCAAGGGCAATTTCCGCAAGGCTCTCCTTGCGATTCTTGCGCTGTCGCCGCGTCAAAGCAAGGCGCGCAAGGCGTTGTTGTCCATGTTCTGGGGCGAATCAGAGGCCAGCAAGGCCAGCGGGTCGCTGCGCAGCGCACTCAGCACGCTGCGATCGGAACTGGCACCGCTGGGGGCGGATGTGATCCAGTCGGACACCCAGGCCATCTGGTTAAAACCCGGGGCAATCTGGGTGGATGCGCTGGACGATTGTGACACCGCCACCGCCGAATTGCTTGAGGGGCTGGATCTGCCCAACAACGGTGCAGAAGGGTTTGAGGAATGGCTACGCGGGCAGCGCCAGAGCACCGCCCCGGACAACAGCCCGCCCCCCCGCCTCGATCCGATGATCGCACTGCCCAAAGCGCCAGAGGCAGACCCCGCACCGATGCTGAGCATCGCCTTGGTGGACCCCCTGATCGGCAGTCTGCCGCATTCGGGCCACCCGTTTTGTGACAGTTTTATCGCCATGCTCAGCGACGGGCTGGCCGACCTGTGCCAAGCCGAGATCCTTGACTATCGCTGGCACGGTTCAAATGCGATGCAAATGGCGACTTCGAGTGGCGCGTCGCATGTTGTGACCCTTGCTGTTCACCCGATTGACGACGGCATCCTGGTCAGCGTCAAGTTGTCCGAGGCCGCGCGCCCAAGGGTCTTGTGGCAAAGCGCTCTGCCGTTGGGCACCAATGTGCTGACCGATCCGCAAGCGCCCGAAGCCATCGAGGCCATGGCCTATATGCTGGACAATCTAGCGCCCATCCTCAGCACGGCCTCTGCCCCCCAAGCAACAACATTCCACCTGTTGTCGCTGTTCTTCCGCCTTGATCCAGACGCGTTGACTGCCGCGGGCCAGACGCTTGCCAATCCGGGATCGCCGCTTTCGCCAAAGGCCCGCCACGCACTGGTGCTGTATCTGCAGACCCTGCGCATCGGCGAAACCTGGGGGCAGGATCGCACAGATTATCGCAATGACATGCTGGCCCACACCCGCAGCCTGTTGTCGGATGGGCCGACGGGGGGGGTGCACCTGTCGCTGACCGGATATGCGCTGCATTACCTGGCGCAAGAGGACCGGCTGGCCTTTGACATGATGTCCCGCGCCACCGAAATTTCACCCACGATTGCAATGGCTTGGGACCATTTGGCGCTCTATCATTTCCACCGGGGCAAGCTGGCGCGGGCGCGGCAGGCCTCGGGTCAGGCGCTGGCGCTGTCGCGACATTCCCCGTTTCGATATGCCTTTGAAACCACGCGCTGCATGATCGCCTTTGCCGAGGGTGACCACCTGACGGCCACGCATTTTGGCCAGTTGGCGCTGGCGCGCATGCCCAGTTTCTCTGCTGCCTTGCGGTACACCGCGGCCTCATTGGGTTTTTTGAACCGCCACGACGAGGCCGAAGCGCTTAAGCAATCAATATTGAAACGCGACCCCAGCTTTAATGCAAGCCGGGTGGCCTCGGGTATTTTCCGTACATCGGGACAAGAGATTAACGACACGATTGCGCGGGGACTGGCGCGCATCGGATTGGACTAGGGCTTTTTGAAAGGGGGAAACGCGATGTCAGAAGACAGCAGCACAGCGCTAAAGGCGCAATTGGCCGGGCCACCGATTGTGGTGCATGGGCAGGGGATCCATTTCACGGATGTGATTGGGCTGAGTTCAGGTCAAAGACCAGAGCCGCAACAGGTCAGCGTGCAAAGCGCGCGCTCGGTCACGCAGATCGCACTGACCCGGCTGAACCGGGACAATCGCGACAACAGGGATAACCGCGATAACAGGGACAATCGCGATAACCGCGACAACCGGGATAATCGCGACAACCGCGATAACAGGGACAATCGGGACAACCGCGACAGCAAAAGCGGCGGCAGCACCCATATTCTTGCCCCTTGGCGCGAACGCGAAGCCCTGCATCAACGGATCGACGAATGGCGCGATCTGCCGGTTCCGCCCCCGCTTCCGGTGGCGCAGTTGACGCAGGAAATCGTCGAATTGCACCGCAAACAGGCCCAACTGGCCACCGACGCCGAAGCCGGCCGCCGGGCGGAAATCCTGCGCGAACGCGCGCTTGAGCTGAGCGCCTATCTTGAGCCCCTGGGCACGGAACCCGGTGGTCGGCATCCCGCGACCGAGCATCTTTTGATCGTCGTCGCCGCCATGTGCGAAGAGGTCGGCCTGCGCTACAAGGCGCGCTTTGGCGCGCTGCGCCCCAACCAGGTGGATCCGCAACTGCGGCCCTTTATCAAGAACCCGTCCCATTCGTCTTATCCATCGAACCACGCGTTCCAGTCCTACACCATCGCGCATATCTTTTCGCGCGCGGTGCCCGAACATCCCGGCAACCCGATGCTGTTTGACCGCTGCGCCCGCGTGGCTGAAAACCGCGAATATGCCGGTGTGCATTTTGCTTCGGACAGCGAAGCAGGCAAGACGCTGGCCCGGCTGTTCCTGCCCATTCTCGAAGACATTCTCGCGGATCTGATGAACCGCGCGGCGGCGGAATGGCGCTGAAAGCAGAGGATCAGATCATGACCACGAAAATCCCGACCCACAATGGCGATCCCCTGTTCCTGGGCGCCTATCCCAGCTATCACGCGCTGTGGCATCTGCACGAAATCGGTGTGCTCAAGATGGACCCGGCGGATCCCACCGGTGCCACCTACCAAGACGACAGCCCGCTGTTCGCCGCCGCCAGTGGCGCCCGCGAAAACACGATCGTCGCGATGATCGACACCTCTGTCGCCTGGGATCATCCCTGCCTCGCCGAGGCGATTGACCACGACCTGATGATTGATTTCGCAGGCGACCCGCGCGGCGCGCTGATCAACGGGGATGTGCCCGACAGCCTCAAGGGGCTAACCCCGCAGCACTATGGCGATGACATCCTGAACACCGCCGCCCAAAAGCTGGTCGAGCGGTTCAACACCCCGCCCGCTGATCTGGGCAGGGCGGCTGCGGCGCAGGCCCATGCCACCCATGGCACCGCCATGGCCGGGATCATCGGCGCGCGCCCGGCGACGGTCAAAGTGCACCGCTCGCAGATGCTGAACCCGGCGGCACAGGTCAGCACCCTGGATCTTGCGCTGCGCTACACCGGGGCCGATCCGTTTTGCAAGATCGTTCCGATCTCGACCAGCGCCATGCCCACCGCCGATGAGATGATCAAAGCCCTGATCTACGCCGAAATGATCGGCGCGCATGTGATCGTTCTGGCCGCCAGCCTGCAAACGCCCGATTCCATGCGTGTGATCGCAGACGCGCGCACCCCCGATGAGATTGACACGCGCGCGCTAGGAACCCGGGCACGGCACAAGACCGAAGCGGTGGTCGCGGGCGAAGATGCCCTGAACACCCTGTTCCTCAAGGTGTCAGAGCACCGCCCGATCCTGTGCGCCGCTGGCAATGATGGCAGTGGGCGGGTCTCTTATCCCGCGCGGCTGGCGCGCAAGGACAACGGCATCGTCGCGGTGGCGGCGCATTCCGCCAGCGGTGTGCCCTGCGCCTATTCCCCCGATGATGCCAAGCACATCACGATCTATGCCCCCTCGGGGGATATGGAATCCATGACCCGCTCCGAGGATGGTGGCTATGAGCTGCGGCTCGATCCCTATCGGTTGCGGCGGGATCACCACAATGATCAGGGGTTGTTTGACCGGATCTCGGAAACGGACGGCACGCTGAACGCAGACCACCTGATGCAACCCCAAGAGATCCTGACGACCGACTGCCCCGGACCAAACGGCTATAACCCGGGCAACTATCTGCACGATCCCTTTGTGAACGACGCCGAAGAAACCGTGCATCTTGATCCTTCGTCGCTGTTTTGCACCTTTAGCGGCACCTCCGCCGCCACGGCGGTGACCGCGGGGATGGTCTCTTTGGGGATGGCAACGGGCGCCCTGCCGCGCGGCGGCGCGGGCTTTGACCCGCAGGTGTTCAAATCCGCCCTGCGCGGCACAGATGACAGCGATGCCACCCAGGCCACGCCGAAACTGCGATGGGTCGCGCCCCCTTCCCGGGGCACGGTCTGACGCGGAAAATCTCACCCTTCGCCCCCCAGGGGGCGTTGGGCGCGCTGGGTTTCATCTCTTGAAAAATATCCCGGGGGAGCCCGCAGGGCGGGGGCAGCGCCCCTTTCCCCCTTTTTTCTTACGCGCTGTCGCGGATGATCTGCGCGGCCTTTTCGGCGATCATGATGGTGGGGGCGTTGGTATTGCCGCTGACCAGGGTCGGCATGATCGACGCATCCACCACCCGCAGCCCGTCAACCCCATGCACCTTAAGCCCGGCATCCACCACGGCCATATCGTCCTGGCCCATCTTGCAGGTGCCCACCGGGTGATAGATCGTATCCGCATGGGTGCGAATGTGGGTTTGCCAATCCGCGTCGCTCATCTGATCATGCACGCCGAACAGCTCTTGGTCGCGATAGGGCGCTAGGGCCGGATCCATCAGAATCCGCCGCGTCAGCCGCGCGCCTTTGACCATCAGCTCAAGATCCTCGGGTGACGAAAGGAACGCGGGATCAATCCCCGGATCGGCCATCGGATCCGCGCTGGTCAGGAACACCCGCCCGCGCGACTTGGGGCGCAACACGCACAGATGACAGGAAAACCCATGGCCGGGGCGGATCTTGCGCGCGTGTTTCTCAACGCGGGCGATGACAAAGTGAAGTTGCAGATCCGCGCGCGCGACCCCGGGGTCGGATTTCACAAAGGCCGCCCCTTCGGCAAAGGGCGACGCGATCATGCCACCGCCATCGCGCCGCCAGCGCCGCAGTTGCCCCCACAGGTGTCCGAGCCCCTTGGCGCTCAGCCCATAGGTGTTGGTGTCGCGGCTGGTGAACCCCAGCGTCACATCCAGATGATCCTGAAGGTTCTCACCAACCCCCGGCAAATCATGAACCACCTTGATCCCAAGCGCGGACAGCGCGCTGCCCGGCCCTATCCCCGACAGCATCAACAGCTGGGGGGACCCAAACGCCCCGGCGCTGACAATCACGTCGCGCCGCGCGCTCAGCCGGAAAAGCCGCCGCCCCTGTCGGATCTCGACCCCGGTGGCGCGGGTGCCCTGCATCACGATCCTGCGCGCACGCGCCCGGGTCAGCACCGTCAGGTTTGGTCGTGTGTTCATCACCGGATGCAGATAGCCCGCAGCGCTGGAACAGCGTTCCCCCTGCCGTTCGGCATCGTGAAACTGCGTCACCTGATACAGCCCGGCGCCCTCATTGTCGCCGGTGTTGAAATCGCGCCGCTGAGGGATTTGCTGATTGTGCGCCGCCGCAAGAAACGCCCGCGTCACCGGGCGCGGGTTGCGCTGATCCGAGACCTGCAAAGGCCCCTGCGCGCCATGATGCTCATCCTCGCCCCAGACGTTGGATTCCGCGCGTTTGAAATAGGGCAGGACGCTGTCCCAATCCCAGCCCTCATTGCCAAGATCCGCCCAATGGTCATAGTCCTGCCGCTGCCCGCGCACATAGAGCATGGCGTTGATCGCAGATGATCCCCCAAGACAGCGCCCCCGGGGCTGATACCCCCGACGCCCGTTCATCCCCGCCTGTGGCACGGTGTGAAAGGCCCAGTTGTTGATCTTGCCCCAACCCGGAACCATGGTCAGCGCCCCGGCAGGCGTGCGCACAAGCCAGCTGTCACCGCGTCCACCCGCTTCGATCAGGCAGACCCGCGTCGCGGGGTCTTCGCTCAGCCGCGCTGCCAGCACGGACCCGGCGGATCCTCCGCCTATGATCACATAATCAAACGACCTGTCAGTTTGCATGGCGCCCCTCACATGTCCCTGCCCCCTTTTGGGGAACAGTCGGACAAAGCGGGGCACGACACAACCAACCCCGCGTTTATCGTTGCGTCACGCGGGGTTTAGACCAGACACCAAACGGCTGATCCTAGGCCCAATCGTCAAACCCGTTGCCGTGCCAGATGATCTCTCCGTCATAGGCAAAGGGGATCTGGTGGATCACGATGTCCTCTCCCCGCAAAAGCACCACCCGATATGACGGTTCCAGCGGGGCAGACCCGGACAAAGACGCAGAATTCAGATCCGGGATCACCTGATGCATGGTCGAGGGCACGCCGGAAAACGGGATGCCCGCAAGCGTGCCGCACAGCGGTTCGTGCACATGCCCAAAAAACAGGTGGCGCACCGTGGATTTGTGCCGTTTTAGCACCGCATGCAGGGCAGGCTGGTCCTGGTCGCGGATCGACAGCTCATCCGTGGCCGGATCCCCCAGGTGCAGCGGGTTGTGATGGAAGAACACAAAGGCGGTTTCCGCCCCCGCAAGCTGTTGATCCAACCACGCCACACGGGCCTCACAGAAATGCCCCTGGTGGGTTTCCGGTTCGGTGGTGTCGCAATAAACAAAGCGGCCCGCGGGCAGGTCTTCGGCATAGTGGACAAAGCCCTGGGGTGCCTGGGGCACATCGGGAAAGGCCTGCACAAAGGGCGCGCGTTTGTCGTGGTTGCCCATCATCAGCCGCACCGGGATCGGAAAGCCCTCCAAAGCGTCGCGCACCGCCGCATAGGCTTCGGGTTCGCCGAAATGGGTCAGGTCTCCGGTGATCACCAGATGCGACGCATCGGCGTGGTGTTGGGTCATATGCGACAGGGCCTGCGCCAGCCGGGCGTGGGGATCCAGCCCTTCGACCAGACGGCCCGGGCGGGACAGGTGGATGTCCGACATGTGAATGAATTTCATCAGAAACCTCCAGGTTTGGCCCTGCCCTAGCGCGGGGCTGTCACAGTTTCATGACCCCTTGTGGATCCAATCGCGATCTAACGCAGCTGATTGGCGGTAAAGGCCAGATCGTAGAACCGTTCCGTCAGCCCCTTGAGGTTGACGCCCTTGGCGCGTGTCAGCGGCAGCGGTAGCGCATCGGGCTCGGCCCCCTGCACCAGCTGCGCCAGACTGCGCCCGAACAAGGTGCCCGTGGTCACGCCCCGGCCGTTATAGCTGATCGGCGCATAGACGTTGTGGTCCAGCTCAATCATCTGCGGCAGGTGATCCGGGGTCATGGCGATGGTGCCGTGCCAGCCATGTTCAAAGCGCACCTCCCCCAATTCCGGGTACAAGCGGCGCAGCATCCGCCGTGCCCAGCGCGCGCTGAGCCCGGATTGCGCGGTGCCAACCATGCGCCCCATCGAGCCGACGATCACCCGCCCCTCTTGGTCGCGCCGCAGCGAGCGCATGATCAGCCCAGTGTCCCAAAGCCCCTGCCCGCCCGGCAGAATATGCGCGGCGCGCGCGCCCATGGGGGCCGTGGCCAGTTGAAAGAAGTGAATGTCGGTCCAGGACTTTTGCAAACCCGGCCAGGCCTGGGTGCTATAGGCATTGGTGGCCATGACCACATAGCGCGCCTGCACCACGCCCTTGGCGGTTTCCACCTGCCAGGCATCCCCGACGCGCCGCAGCCCCTGCACGGGGCATTGGGTGGCAATCGCCGCCCCGGCCGCGCGCGCCGCACGCGCCAGCCCCCGGGCATAGCCCATCGGGTTCACGGTGCCTGCGCGATGATCCCAAAGCCCGCCATGAAAGGCCCGCGAGCCGGTCATCTCACCCATCTGCCCGGCGTCCAGCAGATCGACGGGCGCGCCGCGCCGTTGCCATGCCACGTGGCGCGTTTGCAGATCGCGCAGCCCAGCCGGCGCATGGGCCGCATGCAAGGTGCCTGCGCGGGTGGCTTCGCATTGGATTTGATACTTTTCAATCAAGTCAAAGACCTGGGCCGGGGCCTCTCCAAATTCATTCAAAAAGGCCGGGCCGCGGGGGCCCAGCGCCGCTTCGACCTGATCGGGGGGCAGCCACAGCCCCGCGTTCACCAGCCCGACATTGCGCCCCGACCCGCCAAACCCCACGGTTTCGCCTTCGAACACCTGGGTCTTGATCCCGGCTTCGGCGCAGAACAGCGCACAGGAAAGCCCGGTATAGCCGCCGCCGACAATGGCCACATCCACGTGATCCGGCAGCGCCTGCGGCGGGAGCGTCGGGGTTTCCTGGGCGGAATGGCACCAAAGCGATTGGTCGATGGTCAAGGGGGGCTCCTGTGGGTGGTCGTCTGATCGTGCGCACAGGGTTGCCCCCGATCGCGGATCAGGTCAATCTCTTGTGTGACAGGGGGATCAAATGAAAAAACTCAAACGCTCATCGGCGCAAATGGTGGCAGAGGCCCGCGCGCGTATCCGCGAATATGACACGCCCGAAGTGATGGCGATGCTGGATGATCCCGATGTGGTGATCGTTGACATTCGCGACCCCCGCGAACGCGAGCGCAAGGGGTTCATCCCCGGATCGGTCCACGCGCCGCGCGGGATGGTCGAATTCTGGGTTGATCCCGAAAGCCCCTATTTCCGCGAGGTCTTTGGCCAGGACAACAAGACCTATGTGTTCCATTGCGCGGCGGGGTGGCGCTCGGCGCTGACGGTGGCGACCCTTCAGGACATGGGGTTCGAGGCCGCGCATCTGCGTGATGGGTTTGCCGATTGGGAAACGCACAAAGGCCCGATCGCCTTTCCCGAAACCCACCCCAAACCCGATTAAACCCGGTCTGTCCGACCGTGATTGGAACCCGGGTGGGGAAATCCATCGTTGACTCAATGGGGGTCTGTCCCGGACAGTTGTTCCATTGTTGATGGAATTCCAGTTGGGGGCGGGCGCATGCGTCGTTTTACCTATGTCATTGCCGCCGCGCTTGCGGCGCTGGGTGTTGAGACAAGTCACGCACAGGAATTGCTGGGCTTTGACCGGTCAAGCTTTGGCCGCGCGGTGCTGAACCGGACGCAGTCGGCCGGATCCGGTGACATCCAGCTTGAGCTGTCGATTGGCGAATACAACAACGAATCCATTACGAATTACTCGGACCAGAGCGTCTTTTCCAAGATGGGGCTAGCGGTTGGGCGGCTGGATATTCTGACCGACAAAGGGGTCTTTCCCTGCACCGCCTTCATTGTCGACGACAAGCATATTCTGACCAACCACCACTGCGTTCCCGGAATTCTGGAAAATGAACGCGCGGGGGCGTCGCGCATTGACTCGGTCATGTTCGTGGCGGGGTATCGTCAGCAGGGGATCGAAGAGAACACCCGGAAATATACGGTCATCCCCACCCCGGTCGAAAGCTCGAAATCGCTGGATTACACCGTGCTCGAAGTGCTGGGCGACCCCAGTGCGGATTATGGCACCCTGCGTCTGGCCGCGCTCGATCCGCTGGACGGCGATCCGTTCTGGGTGATTGGCCACCCCATGGGTGAGGCCCAGCGCATCAGCCGCGAAAAATGCCGCGCCAACCGGCCCGCCCTGTCGGGGGATCGCCTGCTGCACACCTGTGACACGCTGCCGGGGAACTCGGGCTCGCCGGTGATTGATGCCTCGACGCAGATGGTGGTGGGGCTGCATCACGCCGGGTCCAGCAAGGATGCGGTGAATTTTGCCATCCCGATGAAAAAGATCCTTGATCAAAGCCAGGTGCTGAGCGCCGCGCTGGAAGGGGGCGCACCCGCGCCGCGCCCCGCACCGGCCCCAACCCCTGCACCGGCCCCAGAGCAAACCGCGGCGCAAGATATTTGCGACGCGCTCTACCAAGAGGCCAAGGCCTATGGCCAGTGCTTTGCCTACAAGGCCTATCTGGATCGCTGCGACAGCCACCCGTTTGCCATCATCGCCAAGGGCTATGTCGCATCAGAATGCGCGACGCCCAGCCCAGCCCCCCAGCCCGCCCCGGTCACCCAGGGCCCGCGCCGTCCGTGGTGCACATCGGCCAGCCTGAACGCGACGGAACGTGCGATCTGTAACAGCGATCAACTGGCGGCTTTGGACGCGCAACTGGAAACCGCCTATCGCGGCCAATCGGGGCGCAGCAGCGCAGCGCAGCAGGGCACCTGGCTGCGCCAGACCCGCAATTCCTGCGGATCCAACGAAAGCTGCATCGCCGAGGTCGTGCGCCAGCGCATTTCCTATCTGAATGGCTCGCCCGCGCCGCGGGTCACGTCGCCCGCCGCGGGAACCAAGCTGGTGGCGGGCAATTACCGCCTGTCCGACAGCCATTGCTATATCGTCACCGCCTCACGTCCCGATCTGGGACAGGCGCGCGATTTCGTGAACCAATGGTTCCCCGGTCGCAAGGGCATCCGCATCTTCCTGTCGCAAAACGGCTATTACGGCATCACGCTGCAGGTGGTGGCCAAGGACGAATCCAACTGGATCCTGAGCCGCCTCAAAAGCCAGAACACCATCCCCGGCGACAGCTATTGCTCATCGGGGCGCAACTTTGTGCAAGAGGTGGTCTCGACCTCGAACTTTTCGTCCGGGATCGGCTCGGGCTCGGGTGGGCTGACGCTTCAGGGGCAGACCATGTATGTCGACAACAATGACGCGGGCGGGTTGAACCTGCGGTCCGGACCCGGCACGCAATATGACGATTTTGCCGAACTGGCCCCCGGCACGCAGGTGACGGTCACCCGCTGGTCCGGAGACTGGGCCAATATCCGGTCGCAAACCGGGCAAAGCGGCTGGGTCTATGGGCCGCTTTTGACATCGCGCAAACCCTATGTCCAAAACTGCTGGGCCCGCGTTGTGCGCCTGTCACCGATCAGCCAGTACAACCGATCCACCGGGGCGGGCTTTTTGAACGTGCGCTCAAAGGCCAGCACCAAGGGCCGCATCCTGACCGAAGTCTATCTGAACGACACCGTCCGGGTCATCGCCCAAAAGAACGGCTGGGCCCGCATTCAATGCCAGTCCGGCCAGTGCCAATCCCCCTATCGCGGGGATGCCTCGGCCATTGGCTGGTCCTCGGCCAAATATCTTTCCATTCAATGTAATTAGGGGGGCGTCCCCCCAACCACAGCCCATGCCAGACAGCCGGAGCTTTGATATGAACAGGTTTTTGAAACAGTCCCTTGCCGCGCTTGCCATGGTTGGTCCCCTCTTGGTTGGTCCAGCTTGGGCCAGCGACGTGATGCCCCTGCCTCAAGGTGCCACGGATCAGGACAAGGCGGTCTATGCCGTGCTCGACAAACACTGTGCGCGCTGTCACCAGGAAGGCCTGTTGAAAGAGGGCATGACCAGCTCAAAATCCGGCTTTGGCCATGTGCTGGACCTGGCGCGCCTGGCGCAGGATACGAAATATGTGATCCAGGGCGATGCGATGAAATCGCAGCTTTATGACGTGATCGGCCAATATTCCTTTCCGGCGATGCCGGATGATTGCCTTGAGCCATCCTGTTTCCCGACCGATGCCGAAATGGCCGTTGTGGCGGATTGGATCACCGCCCTGGCGGATCAGGCCCCGCCCGCGCGCGAATTCGTGTCTTTGACCGAATTGCACCGCATGGCGCATGACGATCTTCAGGCCCAGCCCACCAACCGCCGCGACCGCATCCGCTATCTGTCACTGCACACCATCTGGAACGACCAGACCGTCAGCGCCGAGAACTATGAGGGTTATCGTCAGGCGACGATCAAGCTGATCAATGCGCTCAGCTGGAACCCGGTGCCGTTCAAATTCGAAAAGGTCGATGACCACG
This sequence comes from Pelagimonas sp., assembly GCA_025210345.1. Lineage (GTDB taxonomy): Bacteria > Pseudomonadota > Alphaproteobacteria > Rhodobacterales > Rhodobacteraceae > JAOARQ01. Next base: position 62,752 of record JAOARX010000020.1, read on the forward strand.
GCGTGCTGATCCGGGTGTTCATGCCCGATGTGAACTGGACCCATGCGAAATGGAACCTGCTTGAGGCGCGCTATCCCTATGCGATGACCAGCGACACGGACCCCTATCTGCGCCCGCTGATGCAGCTGACCGGGACACGGGTGCCGATCCTGCGCGCGGATTGGTTCGCGGCCACGGCCTCGGTTTCGCCATTGTATTACGACCTGCTGGGGCTGCCCGATACGGTGGCGGGGCTTGAGCGCCTGTTGGGCATCGACCTCAACCGCAACATTCGCGATGAACAGGTGGTGCGCGCGGGGTTCCAGAACTCGGGCGTGTCCACCAACAACCGCCTGATCGAGCGCCACGCCATGGGCACCGGCATGTTCTGGACCTCTTACGACTTTGCGGGCTCGGTCGGACGGCAGAGCTTTTTCGAATACCCGCTGGGACCAAAAGAGGTCTACGGCGAAACCCATGCGTTTTTGCATGACGGGGGGGAATCGATCTTTACCCTGCCCAATGGGTTCCACGCCTATTACCTGAACACCGCCGAAGGCGCGCGTCTGGACGTCGGCCCCACCGCCATTGTGCGTGATGATGACTATCCCGATGGCACCGGCGAAGTGGTCAATGGGATCTCTTGTATTTCCTGCCATTCCAAGGGCATACGCCTGAACGAAGATGCGGTGCGCGATGTGGCGATGAACAATTTCGCCCTGCCCGACACCGTCCGCCAGACCATCGCCGCGATCTATCCGGGACAGGATGTGGTGTCGGATTGGTTCGCCCGCGACACCCAGGACTTTGCCCGCGCCCTCACTGCGGCCGGGGTTGATCCCGAAGGCACGGCGGGCGGGCTTGAACCAGTGCGCGGGCTGTTTGTCTATCACGTTGATCGCTTTATCAGCTTTGAACAGGCGGCCAATGAACTGGGGCTCACCCCAGAAGAGATGACCGCGCGGGCGGGGTTTGGCGGCATGGATATGGCTGGGCTGATCAGCCGGCTGCACCAATCCCCCATCGCCCGCGATGAGTGGTCTGCCGCCTATCCCGTGCTGCTGGAACGGCTGACCGAATATGCGGCGCTGGACACGGGCCACCGCAGCACCGCACAGCTGAGCCACACGGTGCAAAAGGTGGTGCAGGGCACCGATTACGCCCCCACGCACAGCACGCCGCCCGCCGCGAAACAGCACCACGCCCCCACCAGCTATGCGGATGCGCAGCAGGCCCCGGCCTATGATCCGACCCAGCATTCGGTGGCGGCGCAAAGCCATCTGACGATCTATACCGACAAGCCCAGCTATAAGGTGGGCGAAGGGCTGCGCGTGATCATTGAACCGCGTCAGGATTGTCGCCTGACCCTGATCAGCCTGGATGACAAGCACCGCAGCTGTGTGTTGTATCCCTTCCCCGGCCTTGAGGACATCGTGATCAAAGGCGGCAGCCAATATGTCTTTCCGCCGCGCGGCACGCTGAAAACCACCGAACCGGGGCTTGAGACCATTTTGGCGGTGTGCAACGGCTCGGATCAGGCGATCCATGCGGAACGCGCGGGCTATGAGCCCGTGTCCTGCGCCGCCCAGACCCCGGCCACGGGCCATTACAACACGGTGGTGAAAGAGGTGCTGGCGCTGGATCTGGGGGACAATGACACCCCCGCCGCCAGCGGCACCACCTATCGCGCCCTGTCAGATCACAACCCCGCAGTGACCAAAGCCACGGTCTCGGTTCCTGTGCTGGCCCATTAAGGAGACGGACATGAGGCATCTTCTGTTGGTGGCAACCCTTTGCCTGCCGGGGCTCGCATTGGCCCAGACAACCGAGCTGTACATCCCCGGCACCACGCAGGCGCCACAGGCGGCCGAATCCCCGGCTGCGGCCTCACCCATGGCGCGCTGTCTGAAAACCGCCGATCCCGCCGCCTGCGCCGGGGTTCAGGCCGACCCCAGTGTTCCGGTTCTGGAAAATGCCCTGCCGGATATTCAGGTGGAAACCCTGATCCTTGACCTGAACGGCGGTGCGCCCACGGTCAGCAAACAGGCCCCGGCGCAGGCCCCCAGCTATGATGCCCCGCCGCCCACCAAGGGGAAGGTGTCTTACCCCTCCGTGGCCATCACCATCGAGTTCGATTTCAACTCGGACCGGATCCGGGGTGATCAGCTGGGCAAGATTTTCAACCTGATCAACGCGCTACAGGATCCGACCTTGGCGGGCACCGCCTATGCCGTCATCGGCCATACGGATGCCAAAGGCAGGGCGGCCTATAACTGTGAGCTGTCGCAGCGCCGCGCCGGAACCGTGGCCCAGGCCCTGCGCGACGCCTACGTCACGGTGCCGCTCTATCCCGTGGGATTTGGCGAACATGCGTTGAAAAACACCTATGACCCGCACGCCGCGGAAAACCGCCGCGTGACCTTTTTGCGCCTGCCGCATCCGCCGAACAGCATTCTGGACGCGGCCTATCGCACGTGTGGATACTGATATGACCCGGCGGGCGGGATCAGCTTGCCGGGGTTCAGCGTTCCCTTGGGGTCCAGCGCGGATTTGATCGCGCGCATCATCTCCAGCGCCACCGGGTCTTTGTGCCGCGCCATCGAGCCCAGTTTTGAGCTGCCCACCCCATGTTCGGCGGAAAACGTACCGCCAAGCGACAGGGTCACGCCCTCCATATCCTCAAGCATCTGGTCCAACAGGGCCGGATCGTCACGCGTGGGCAGCAGCACATAGTGGATATTGCCATCCCCCAGATGCGCGACCCAGAGGGCCTCGACCTTGGGATCCAGCTCTTGGGCCTTGGCATGGGCCTGCTCCAAAAACGCCTCGACACGGTCCAGGGGCACAGCCACGTCACCAATCACCAGAGGTTTGCGGTTGAACGACACCTCGGCGGCGGCTTCGCGCCGGGCCCACATGTCCTGACGCTGCTGATCTGATTGGGCGACGACCGCATCCAGCACCGCCCCCTCTTCGAATAATGCGCCCAGCACCTCTTCGAGATAGGTGGCCAGCGGCACCTGCCCCGCTTCATCCATGGTGACATCGCGCGGCGCGGTCGCGCCCAGTTCAACAAGGATGTTCACCCCATAGTCCTGATCAAAGGCCGGGCGCGTGTCGGGATGCAGCCGGGCGTATTCGCGCATGTAGGCGGCGGGCATGAATTCAAAGGCTTCGACCGCGCCGCCGGTGACATCCTGCAACCGGTTCAACAGCGCCAGCGCCGAGCCCACCGTCGGCACCGCCACCATGGCCGTGGCAAAGGCGCGGGGTTTGGGGACCAGTTTCACCACTGCGGCGGTGATGATGCCCAGGGTCCCCTCGGAGCCGATCAACAGGTGGCGCAGGTCATAGCCGGTGTTGTTCTTGTGCAGCTCGCTCATCAGATCGACCACGCGACCATCGGCCAGAACCGCCTCAAGCCCCAGCACCAGATCGCGGGTATTGCCATGCCGCAGCACGTTTGAGCCCCCGGCATTGGTGGCCAATATCCCGCCCATGCGCGCAGATCCCTTGGCGCCAAAGGTCATGGGAAAGCTGAGATCATGTGGATCAACCGCGTCATGCAGATCGCTCAGGATCACCCCGGCCTCGACAATGGCCAGCCGGGCGTCAGGCCGGATGTCGCGCACCGCGTTCAGGCGATCCAGCGACAGCATCACCGCGCCCTGCGCCCGGGTTCCGCCCGCCAGCCCCGTGTGCCCGGACACCGGAACCACCGCGACGCCCGCCGCATTCAACAACCGCAGTGCATCCGACACCTGTTGCGTGTCGCGCGGGCGCACAACGCACAAGGGTGTCCATTGGTATTGCCCGGTCCAATCCTGCATCCAGGGCGCCATATCGTCGCCAAGGGTGATGGCCTCGGGGCCAAGGGCCTCGGCCAGGGCGCTCAGGATTTGCGCGGTCATCTTACATCGCCCGGCGCAGCTTATCTTCGAGATCGCGCGCCATCACCCCCATGCGCACGCGAAAGCGCTTATCCACGCCCCCTTTGGCCAGCTTCAGCGACTGCACCAAAAGACGCGACGACAGGGTTTTCGGCGCCAGCTCGGCTTCGACGCTGATGCGGGTGCGCGCCCGGCTGAGCGCCACGAAATCCACCACAAGACGCACCTCAAGCCCGCCCGTCACCGTGTCAAAAATCATCTGCTCAGGCGCGGCAAAGCGGGTCAGCGCGATATTCGCCGCGCGCTTTTTGCCGCGAAAGTCAAAACCGGCGCGCCATGTGCGCCCCTCGCCCATCACCGTCCCCTCAGAGACCCGTTGAACATCAAGCCCCCGGCGCAGCGCCTGACGCTCATGGGCTTCGAAATCCGATAGCTCCGCAAAAACGCGGTCCAGAGGGGCTTCGATATCTTCGCGGGCGGTCAGTTTCATGCGCGGACCTCAGGTACGGTTTGGGGTGTTTCTGTTTGGGCGACAGTCTGCCCCTAATCCAGCCGATCCGCCAGCCAGTTTCGCAAAAGAAAATGGGCAATTGCGCCTTTTCTTGCGGGCAACACATCCGGATTGTTTCCCGCAAAGGCATCGGCGATCTCTTCGCGGGTCATCCAGCGCACATCGTCCATTTCTTCGGGGTCGATTTTGATCTCGTCGCTGATCGCCTCTCCGTGGCAGCCAAACATCAGCGACGACGGAAAGGCCCAGGGCTGGCTGGCAAGATAGCGCACGGCGCCCACGCGCACGCCCGCCTCTTCCCAGGTTTCGCGCCGCACCGCCGCTTCGATCGTTTCCCCCGGTTCCACAAAGCCCGCAAGGCAGGAATACATCCCCTTGGGCCAGCCGGGCGAACGCCCCATCAGGGTCTTGTTGCCCCGGGTGATCAGCATGATCGCAACCGGATCGGTGCGCGGGAAATGATGCGCGCCACAGGCCGGACAGATGCGTTCCCACCCGGCCTTGTGCACGACGCTGGGCGCGCCACATTGGGCGCAAAACCCATGGGTTTTATGCCACGACCCAATGGCCCGCGCGGTGGCGGCCAGTTCCGCATCGCGCGCGTTCAGGCGGGTCATGATCATGCGCAATTCAGCAAAGCGCGCGTCGGGGACCCGGGGGTGCACCTGTTCGCTGGCATCGACAAAGGCGGTCAGGCTGTGTTCATCCAGATCCTCGGGCGCCCAGTGCGAAATATCATGGGCAAAGATGGCCCCCGCCTCTTCGCGCCCCAGCAAAACGGGTTCCTGCCCGGCATGCGCCATGATCGGGTGATCCAGCGGCAGCCGCACAAGCTCAAGCCCCCGCTCTCCGCGCACCAGGGGCTTGCCGCGCCACAAAACAATGCAGCGGGTCGCCCCGTCGTTGGCCAAGGCCGCCAGTGCCGGGATATCCCCGCGCAGCTCTGCCGCGCGATCAAGCCCCGATCCCCCGAATGTTACCTCTTCTGCATGTCGCATGGCGCCCCCCTGTCTTGCGCGCACCCTGACGGGTTCTGGCAAAAGGTGCAATGCGGGGCCTGAGGTCAGGACCTTAAGGGAATGCTTGTGCGACTCGCTCAACCAGAGCATGATTTTCCCATTCCAGCCCCCACTGTCACACCCCTGTCATTGCACCGGGGCTAATCAAGGCGCTGACATTCTTCAATCGAGGTATTCCAATGACTGTCAAACTGTCCCGTCGTTCGTTTCTGGCCCAGTCCTCGGCCGGGGCGGCGTTGATTGCGCTGCACCCCTATTCCGCCCATGCGGCCACGAACCAGGCCCATCTGCGCATCATGGAGACCACGGACATTCACGTGCATGTCTTTCCCTATGATTACTACGCCGACAAGCCGCGCGACACCGTAGGCCTCAGCCGCACCGCCTCGATCATCGGGGACATCCGCGCCGAGGCCACCAACAGCCTGCTGGTCGACAATGGCGATTTCCTTCAGGGCAATCCGATGGGCGATTACATCGCCTATGAGCGCGGCATGAAAGACGGCGATACCCATCCGGTGATCAATGCCTTTAACACGCTGGGCTATGACGCCGCGACACTGGGCAACCACGAATTCAACTATGGCCTCAGCTTTCTTGAGAAATCGCTGGCCGGGGCAGAGTTCCCCGTGGTGCTGGCGAATATCGCCCGCGAACAGGGCGCCAACGCCCGCCAGGACAAAACGCTGGTCAAACCCTATGTCATCCTGGACCGCGTGATCGAGATGGGCGACGGCACCAAACACCCGATCAAGATCGGTGTGATCGGCTTTACCCCGCCGCAGGTGATGAACTGGGACCGCAAGCACCTGGAAGGCAATGTGCAGGCCCGCGACATCGTCGAAACGGCCAAAGCCTTTGTCCCCGAAATGAAAGAGCAGGGCTGTGATCTGATCGTTGCGCTGTCGCATTCGGGCATCGGATCCGCTGACCATGAGGAGGGCATGGAAAACGCCGCCATTCCGCTGGCGGGTGTTGATGGCATCGACGCGCTGGTCACGGGGCACAGCCACCTTGTGTTCCCATCAGAAACCTATGCGGATCGCCCCGGCGTGGATCTGGCCAAGGGCACCTTGATGGGCAAACCCGCGACCATGGGGGGCTTTTGGGGCTCACATCTGGGGCTGATTGACCTGTTGCTGGAACGCGACGGCAACGCATGGCGCGTGGTGACCTCAACCTCTGAGGCGCGTCCGATTTCCAAACGCAACGAAGACCGTTCGATCACGGCGCTGGTGGCGGATGATCAAAAGGTGCTGGATGCGGTCGTGCAGGAACATGACGAAACCCTCACCTATGTGCGCACCGCCGTGGGCAAAACCGCCGCGCCGCTGCACAGCTATTTCGCGCTGGTGGCGGATGATCCGTCGGTTCAGATCGTGTCGATCGCCCAAAAGTGGTATGTCGCCGAGATGCTCAAAGGCACCGAGCACGCGGGCCTGCCGGTCCTGTCTGCCGCCGCGCCCTTTAAGGCCGGTGGTCGCGGTGGGCCCGAGTATTACACCGATGTGGCCGTGGGCGACGTGGCGATCAAGAATGTCGCTGACCTGTATCTGTACCCCAACACCGTACGCGCCGTGCGTGTGAACGGGGCGCAGGTCCGTGGCTGGCTGGAACGCTCGGCCGGGATGTTCAACCAGATCGAGGCGGGCTCACAGGATGCGATCCTGCTGAACCCCGCTTTCCCGTCGTATAATTTCGACGTGATGGACGGGGTGACCTATCAGATCGACCTGAGCCAGCCCGCGCGGTTTGGCCCCAAGGGCGAAGAGCTGAACCCGGGCGCCGCGCGGATTGTCGATCTGGCCTATAACGGTCAGCCCGTGACCGATGACATGGAGTTCATCATCGCCACAAACAACTATCGTGCCTCGGGCGGTGGGAATTTCCCGGGCACCAAGGACACCATCGTCTTTGAGGCCCCCGACACCAACCGCGACGTGATCGTGCGCTATATCGTCGAACAGGGCACGATTGATCCCAAGGCGGATGCCAACTGGTCCTTTGCGCCGCTTGAGGGCACGACCGTGCTGTTCGAAACCGGCCCAAAGGCGCGTGACTACATGGGGGATGTCAAAGGCGTCACACTCGAAGACGCAGGCGAAGGCGCTGACGGCTTCGCGGCCTTCCGCATCAAGCTATAAACATCTGTCACACTGCGTGAGATCGGGCGGCTCGACAGTCGCCCGTTTTCTGTTTCTATAGGCCAGATTGTGATTGGGGGCCAAAGATGCGTTATGATGCCGTGATATTCGATCTGGACGGAACCTTGATCGACACCGAATCCCAGGCGTTCGAAGCGGGCAAGCGGGCCTTTGACGAAATGGGGCTGACCCTGACAGAGGCGCTGTTTCACCAGCTTGTCGGGCGCGATGTGGACAGCGGGTATACGCTGATCCGCCAATGGTTCGGGGATGTGGATCGGGACCGGCTTGAGGCACGCTGGGTGGCGCATGCGCAGACGCTGCAAAGCCAGGGCATCCCGATAAAACCCGGAGCGCGTGAACTGATCGCGCATCTCGAACAGTTGAACTGGCCCAAGGCCATCTGCACCTCGTCCCAGCGCGACAGCGCGCGGCGCAAGATGGGTCACAGCGGTTTGACGGCACATTTTGATCTGGTGATCACCGCGGATGATGTGGAACACCGAAAACCCTCCCCCACCCCCTATCTGCTGACCGCTGCGCGTCTGGACGTGCGCCCCGACCGGGTGCTGGTGTTCGAAGACAGCGAAACCGGCGCCGAGGCGGCCTATCGCGCGGGTATGACAGTGGTTCAGGTTCCGGATCTGGTGGCCGCAAGTGGCCAATTTGCCCACCACGTGGCCCAGGATCTGATGGCAGGTGCGCAATGGGCCGGGATTTTATAAGGATTTCGCAGGTCTAACACCCTGCGGTGCCCCTGAGAGGGACGGAAAAACTCTTATAAATTAAGAGTTTTTGAAGGGGCGTTGCCCCTTGTGTGAGGCGATGCCTCACAATCATCCCTGGGATAGACGCCCCACAAAACGCTACAGGATGTCGCTTTGATAAAGTTTCACCTTAAGGCCACCAAAGGCGATGGGCGGTCCGGCCCGCAGCGGCAGGGCCGTGGCCTTGGCGAGCCCCCCGTCAGATGTCACCATCCCAAGCCGCCAGCCCGAAAAGCGCGCTTTCAGGACAGTGCCCAGCGTGCCGTAAAGACCAAACAGCAGTTTGCGGTTGCCGATGCGCGCCCCATAAGGCGGGTTCACCATGATCAGACCCGGTGGCCCCTCGGGCCGTTGCAGATCACTGATCGGCGCGCGGGTGAACCGGCACAGGTGATCCACCCCCGCGCGTTTGGCATTTGCCGCGCTTGAGCGGATCGCACCATCATCGCGGTCGGACCCGTAGAACCGCAGATCGGGTTCCAGCGGCACCGGCAGATCCGGGTGGCGGGCCGTGTCGCAGGCCAGATCTTCATAGGCAAAATGGCGCGCGCGCCCCGGAGCGAGCCCCATGGCAATCTCCGCCGCCTCGATGACAAAGGTGCCCGATCCGCACATCGGATCCAGTACCGGCTCGGTCCCGCGATAACCGCATTCGCGTAAAAACAGCGCCGCCAGGGTTTCTTTCATCGGTGCCTTGCCCACCGCCTCTTTGTGCCCGCGCTTGTGCAGGCTTTCGCCCGACGTATCGATGGAGAAAGTCACCAGGTCGTCTTCGATCCGGGTCATGATTCGCAAAGACGCATCCGACGCGATGGGGCTGCCCACCGTTTCGGCAATCGCCCGCTCGATCCGCTGACGCGCGGCGCGGTCATGATAGATTTTCGAATTGCGACACGTGACCTCGACCTTGACGGGCACATCCGGGCGCAGCACCTTGGCCCAGGGAAATTTGCGCGCCCGTTTGTCCAGCTGCGCAAGGTGCATCGCGCGAAAAGACCCGATGCGCGCAAGGATACGCCCAGCGCCCCGCAATATACGATTGGCCCGAATCACATCGTCCCACCCGCCCTGAAACGTGACGCCCCCGGGCACGGTGTCGACAGCCGTGAACCCGGCTTGGCGGATCTCGTCGGTCAGGGGGGGCTCAAGCCCGGGTGGGGCGCTTGCGAATATCTCAAAGCTGTGTTCCATGCGGTTCATTTAGCTGCCCCGCGCATAAATCGAAACAAGATTTCCACGCCTGACCGTTGCAATCGGCAAAGGTTGGGCTTATGTCAGCGGTGAGAGGTTGTGCGGGCAAGCGCCTCGCCAACCTGGTCAGGTCCGGAAGGAAGCAGCCACAACGAGTACCGTTTGGGTCGTTGCAATCTCTCACCACAGGCGCCCTGATCATGGCACCCCCTGATCAAGGTCGGGCTGTTTGATACATGTGTCTCATTACATTTCTAAAGCTGTGCAATGCTGGCTGCGTCCGCGCGAATGCCGGTTGCGTCCGCGCGCATTGTGCCAATGTGACAGGAACTTTGCGGGCCAGCCTAGGGTCCTGCCCCTAAGCCCGATGGCGCACGAACAGCGCCGGTTCGCGCGCGGCCTCCATCGCCCAGTTCAACTGAGACGCACAGGTCAGTGCCTCGGGCCAGACCGATTTCAACCGCCCCAGCGCGTCATCCGCCGCCTCGCCGGTTTCAATCATCAAGCGCAACACGAACATGCCCGCGCGATCGCCGTTTTGCAGCCCGTGCACAAAGATGCGCCCCCCGCCCAACAAGGCGCGTTGCAGGTCTTTGCTGGCCGCTTCCCACAGGTAACTGGTTTCGATATCCGGCACCTGCCCCGGTTCGACCGGCATATGAACCCAGCGCGCACCACGATCCTGAACATATTGCTGCAGATCCGAAGACCGCGTGGCCTCCAGCTCGGCCCGGGTGACGGCGGTGACGACAAAAGACGGTTTTAACCCGGTGATATGATCCAGATCCCCCTTGAGATCCCCACGCATGCCGGGCAGGCCGGACATGGCCACAATGCCACCGCCCACCGCCATCATGCGCACAATGATCGTATCACCCATCATGGGAGCCCCCGAGTTCAGACAGGCCAACCTGCGCCCCCGTTCCATCAGGTGCCTGCATGGCAGTGCGGCGCCCCGGGGTGTTTCGCATAGAATCCGGCCTGAGTGTTAACCATGCTACACCGTTCTGCCTGATCTCCCAACGATTCGCAGCCGATCGCGTGGAAACCGTCCGTTTCCGAACGGGAATCAACCCAATCGCCCGCCCGCGCCCTTTGGCTGCATGCGTGCCACATCAATCCGGTGGACGCCCCCGCCCCTTGCGCTTAGGTTTGTCGCAACTCAGCCGATGGATGCCATGACCGAGACGCACGAATACCAGGTTCTCGCCCGGAAATACCGCCCTGAAACCTTTGCCGATCTTGTCGGGCAGGATGCGATGGTGCGCACCTTGTCGAACGCCTTCAAGGCGGATCGCATCGCCCAGGCCTTTATGATGACAGGCATTCGCGGCATCGGCAAAACCACCACTGCGCGGATCATCGCCAAGGGGATGAACTGTATCGGACCCGACGGGAACGGCGGCCCCACGACCGACCCCTGCGGCCAGTGCGAACACTGCCAGGCCATCATGGAGGGGCGCCACGTCGACGTGATGGAGATGGACGCGGCCTCGAACACCGGGGTCAACGATGTGCGCGAAATCATTGACAGCGTGCATTACCGCGCGGCCTCGGCGCGCTATAAGATCTATATCATCGACGAAGTTCACATGCTGTCCAAGAACGCGTTCAACGCGTTGTTGAAAACGCTGGAAGAGCCGCCCGCGCATGTGAAATTCATCTTTGCCACGACCGAAATCCGCATGGTGCCGGTCACGGTTCTGTCGCGCTGTCAGCGGTTTGACCTGCGCCGGATTGAACCGGAGCTGATGATCGGCCTGATGCGCAAGATCGCCACCGCCGAAGCCGCAGAGATCACCGATGACGCGCTGGCGCTGATCACGCGCGCCGCCGAAGGCTCGGCGCGGGATGCCACTTCGCTTTTGGATCAGGCGATCAGCCACGGCGCGGGCGAAACCACCGCCGATCAGGTGCGCGCCATGCTGGGCTTGGCGGATCGCGGCCGGGTCATGGATCTGTTTGAACGAATCATGCGGGGCGATGCCGCGGGCGCACTGGAAGAACTGGGGGCGCAATATGCCGACGGGGCTGACCCGCTTGCGGTTCTGCGCGATCTGGCCGAGCTGACCCATTGGATTTCGGTGGTCAAGATCACCCCCGACGCCGCCGAAGACCCGACAATCTCCCCCGATGAGCGGGCGCGCGGCCTGAGCTTTGCCGATGGGATCGGCATGCGGCCCCTGTCGCGGGCCTGGCAGATGCTGCTGAAATCAATCGAAGAGGTCGCGAACGCGCCGGCGGCGATGATGGCCGCCGAAATGGCGATCATCCGTCTGACCCACGTGGCCGAGCTGCCCTCCCCCGAAGAGCTGATCCGCAAGCTGCAAGACACGCCCCCTCCCCCGCCGGGGCCCAGTCCGGGTGGTGGTCCGGGTGGTGGTGGCCTGCACAGCGGCGGTATGCCGGGCAACGCCTCTGGCCCCGGCCACACGTCTGGCCAAGCGACAGGTCAAATGACAGGCCAGATGTCGGGCCAGGTTATGCCAACCCACCCCGGCCCCTCGGGTCCGGTTGCTGCCCATGGCGGGGCGGTTCTGGCGCAGGCCAGCGATCAGGCGCTGGCGCGCTATCCGACCTTTGAACATGTGTTAGAGCTGATCCGGGTGAACCGCGACGTGAAACTGCTGGTCGAGGTCGAAGGCGCCGTGCGGCTGGCCGCCTATCAGCCCGGCCGGATCGAATTCACCCCAGCGGAAAACGCCGCCCCCGATCTGGCCGCGCGTCTGAGCACGGCCTTGCAGCGCTGGACCGGAAACCGCTGGGTTGTCACCGTCGTCAACACCGCCACCACGCAAACCGTGGTCGAAAAACGCGATGCCGCCAAATTGGCCCGCGAAGCCGAAGCCCTCGCGCATCCCATGGTGCAGGCGGTGATCGCCGCCTTTCCCAAGGCCAAGATTGACCACATCCGCACCCCCGAAGAACTGGCGACCGAAGCGCTCGAAGAGGCCCTGCCCGAGGTCGAAGACGAATGGGATCCCTTCGAGGAATGACGCGTCTGAACACACTCCGCAAACTGATCTTGCCGACAATCGCGGCGCTTGTGGCGCCCGGCGCCGCCTGGGCCGAGGTCTGTGACAAGGTCCGCCCCCTGTGGGATCCGGCCTCTGGCCCCGCCACGCTGGTTGACGAAGCGCTGCATCTGGCCTCGCTTCCCCCATCCCTGATCTTGATGGTGGGCACGGCGCTGGCGGTGCGCCTGCGCAGCCAATGGGGTGGCCTTGCGGTTGTATCGGGCTGGTCGATCCTGATCTCGGTTCTGGTCTTTGGCAATCGCGGCGATGCGACCGGTATCCATCAACACGCCCTCAGCGAGGGCTGTATCGCCTCTCCCGCCTTGTTCATCGGCGTTGTGACTGCGATATGTATCGCAACCGTAATTTACACCGCCCCCGCCAAGGGACGCGGCAACACCTAGGAGAAAGCCACATGCTGAAAGGTCTGGGCGGACTTGGCGATATGGCCAAGATGATGAAAAAAGCGCAGGAAATGCAGGGGCGCGTGACCCAACTGCAAGAGGACCTGGGCGCGATGATGGTGACGGGCACCGCGGGTGCGGGTCTTGTGACCGCCACGGCCACCGCCAAGGGCGAGCTGACCGGCCTTGAGATCGACCCGTCGATCTTTGTGCCCTCAGAAAAAGAAGTCGCCGAAGACCTGATCCTGGCCGCGATCAAAGACGCCCAGGTCAAAGCCAATGAGCGCATGCAATCGGAAATGGCCAAGCTGACCGAAGAGATGGGCCTGCCTGCGGATATGAAGCTGCCCTTCTGAACCGCCCGACATATGACAACAGCCGCGCCGCCGGACCCCCGGATTGCGCGGCTTTTTCTTTTGCAGGCTTTGCGCCATGATGGGGCAATCCAAAAGCAAACAGGTGCAGTTCAGGCGATGACCCAGACCAGCGAAATCGAGACCCTGATCGACCTCATGGCCCGCCTGCCGGGGCTGGGGCCGCGCTCTGCACGCCGGGCCGTGTTGCAGATGATCCGCAAGCGCGGATTGCTTCTGACCCCATTGGCGCGCGCCATGCAAGAGGTGTCCGAAACCGCGCGCGAATGCCTGAATTGCGGCAATATCGGCACCTCTGACATTTGTGAAATCTGCGAAAATCCGAGCCGCGCCAATGGGTTGCTTTGCGTGGTCGAAGACGTGGCCGATCTGTGGGCGATGGAGCGCTCAGGCGTCTTTCAGGGGCGCTATCACGTTTTGGGCGGCACGCTGTCGGCGCTGGATGGCGTGGGCCCGGATGAGCTGCGCATCCCGCAACTGCTGTCCCGCGTCGAAAGCGAAGCCATCTCCGAGGTCATCTTGGCGCTGAATGCCACCATCGACGGCCAGACCACCGCGCATTACATCGCCGACCAGCTGGAACACCGCGTCACGCTGACCTCGCTGGCGCAGGGCGTGCCCATCGGCGGCGAGTTGGACTATCTGGACGATGGCACCATCACCGCCGCCATGCAGGCCCGCAAACCCATCTAGGGTCAGGTGCGGCCCACCGATGCCGTATGATGCCGTGTGAATACGGGGCCGCGAAACGCAAAAGGGCGGCCACTGGGACCGCCCTTTTCAGAAAATACCAACCGGATTAGCGGTCTTCTTCTTCGTCAGTCCCGCCTTCGGGCAGGTTAAAGAAGCTGTCCGCATCCAGGTAATCGGCGTCGTCCTTGCTGTCTTCTTCCTCGTCACCGCGCGGGTCGGACAGGCTAAAGGCCTCAAGCCCTTCCATGTTCGAGGGCAGGCGCGGTTCGGTGTCCATATCCAGGCTCTGCTCGGTCGAGACCAGCTTGCGGCGCTCATCGTCGGTCATGACCGAGGCCATCGACTTGGCCGCCTTGGCCACCGCGGCGTCCAGTTCGGACTGTTTACACAGGCCCAGCGCCACCGGGTCGATCGGCTGCATGTTGGCGATGTTCCAATGGGTGCGTTCGCGGATGGCCTGAATGGTTGGCTTGGTGGTGCCAATCAGTTTCGCGATCTGCGCATCGGCCAGTTCCGGGTGGAATTTCACCAGCCACAAAATGGAATTCGGACGGTCCTGGCGCTTGGACAGCGGGGTATAGCGCGGGCCACGGCGCTTGTCTTCGTCATGGGCGGCCGGGTTGAATTTCAGCTTCATCTTGTAAAGCGGATCTTTTTCGGCGCGGTCGATTTCGTCCTGAACCAGTTGGTTGTTGGCCACCGGGTCAAAGCCCTTGACGCCCACGGCCACGTCACCATCGGCGATGCCCTGAATTTCCAGTTCATGAAAACCGGTGAAATCACCAACCTGCTTAAAGGTCAGCGTGGTGTTGTCGACCAGCCAAACGGCGGTTGCCTTGGGGTGCAGCAGCTTTGCCATTGTTGTGCTCCTTGCGATACGCGCGGCCGGGCCGCGGGGGGCTGAATGCGGTGTGACCCGCGCATGAACCGGCCCCGGCAAACCGCAGGCCATATCTGTCAGCCCCGCCCAAGGCATCTGGCCCAGGGCGGCCCCGGAGGTTCGGGGCGGGTTACCGTTGTCGGGAAACTTGATCCGTATATAAGGGGGATGAGCCCCAAGGGAAAGAGAAAATGCGTTACCTGTTTCTTACCATGCTGTTTGCCGCCAGTGCCCTGCGCGCCGATGGCGAACGTTCCGGTGATTTTGACTATTATGTGATGGCCCTGTCCTGGTCGCCCAATTGGTGCGAACTCGAAGGGGATGCGCGCAAATCCCCCCAATGTGACGAAGACCACGGTTGGGTGCTGCATGGGCTTTGGCCCCAGTATCACCGGGGCTTCCCGGCCTATTGCCCCACCAGCGAACGCCACCCCTCGCGGCAGCAAACCGCCGAGATGGCGGATATCATGGGCACGCCCGGCCTTGCCTGGCACCAGTGGAAAAAGCACGGCGTCTGTTCCGGCCTGTCGGCCACCGACTATTACGCGCTGTCGCGTGAGGCCTATGGCACGATCACCCGCCCCAAGGCCTTTCGCAAGCTGGACAAACGCGTGACCCTGCCGACCTCGGTGGTCGAAGAGGCCTTTCTCAAGGTCAATCCGGGGCTGGAAAAGGACATGCTGACCATCACCTGCCGCGATGGCATGATCCAAGAGGCACGGGTATGCCTGTCCAAAGATCTTGATCCTGTCCCCTGCGGTCAGGACGTGGTCCGCGATTGCCGCATGAAAGACGCGCTGTTCACACCTGTTCGGGATTGATTCATCGCGCTTTCAGGAAAGCTTAACAGGTACGGCATAGCGTTCCCCGAGGTGATCTGGCGCAATACAGGAGAGGCGGGCATGCGAAGGTGGTCATTCCTCTGGATTGTGGTGTGTTCTGCCTTGATCGGCTGCGCCGATGTTCCAGAGTTGCGCACGGCAACCATCAGCAACACACCTGCGAGCGCCCGAGATTTTGCGCAGGCTCGGCAAGCGGTGCAGGCCTGCGGTCTCTTGCCCGATAAGGACGCCATGTTTGCCCGGTTCAGGACCCTTGGATACCGGGTTTCCCGGGTTGATCTGTCCAAAACCGGGGTCATGTCCGGTTTTGATGCCGTGTATCACTTTGATGGGCCGGTCAAGCTTTCGGTCACATCTGAACAATGTATCGTCGGGCTGGACAACATGACCCCGCAGCAAAGCTATGCCCTCGCTCGGATCTGGGCACAGCGCTATGACGCAAAAACCAACGCGGAGCTGGGCCAGGGCCTGTCGGATCTGGTTGTGCAGGCGTGGCGATCCACCTCATCCCGGCATCAAATCTATGTGGCCGCCTATAAAACCTGGCCCGGGGATGCGCCGCAATTCCATCAGGGCAAGGGCGCAGCCGTCACGCTGCGATATATCCAGCTTCGGCCGCTAAAACCGATAGTCAAACCGCGCGATATCACCTGCGCAGATCCGGCCCAGGTGATCGCGCAGATCCGCGTCGTAATAGTCCTGATAGGCGCCGCGCTCGGATCGGTTTTCATGCGGGATCTCGGGGCGAAATCCCAGGTGTCTGACCAGCGGTGCCATGTCCAGCCCCAGGTGTTCCAGCCGCAGAAACTGCCCGCGCTCGACGCCGGATACATCCTGCATATACCTTGTATACGGCGCATTTTGCAGTGACATCACCGTGTGGGGATGGCGCAGAAACTCTGAAAAATCATGGGCTTTCGCCAGTCTCACCGCATCATGGTCAAAGCTCTGCCCCCGCAGCCAATGGTAATAGCTGACCGCGCGGTCCCAGGGGTTGCGCACAATGGTAAAGCAGAACATCTGCTCCATCTGCGCGGCCGTGACCACACCGTCGATATCCGCCAGCGTCGCATGTTTCCACAGCCGCCCGCGTGCCTTCAGCCCCTTGACCCGCCCGCGCCGTTTTTGCGCCTTGGGCGTGTCGCCAATCAAAATGTCGTCGCGATGCGCGCGGTTTTCCAGCGCCAGCGCCATCGACGTCCCCCCGGTTTTGGGGATGTGAACAAAGATATACTGGCGGCCCGGCGAAATGATCATGCGCGGACCATAATCCATCTTTTCACCGTCCAAAAGCTTGGTCATATTCTCCGCAACATTATTTTGAGGAGAAGTCCCATGGGCTGGATGCGTGATGAAACTGGATTGGAAAAGAACGACGCGAATTTTGTGCCGCTCACCCCTTTGTCCTTTCTGCCCCGCGCGGCAGAGATCTGGCCGGATCATCTGGCGGTGGTTTATGGCCCCCATCGCAAGACCTATCGCGAATATCATGACCGGGTGACCCGTCTGGCCTCGGCGCTGACCAAGCTGGGGGTGGAACCCGGCGATGTGGTCGCGACGATCCTTCCCAACATCCCCGCGCAGGTCGAGGCCCATTTCGGCGTGCCCGCCTGTGGCGCGGTGCTGAACGCGATCAACACCCGCCTGGATGTCAGCACCATCAGCTATATCCTGGATCACGGTGAGGCCAAGGTGGTTCTGTGCGACCCCCAGTTCCTGCCGGTTCTGGCCGAAGCCATCGAAGGCATGGTGACAACGCCCCCCAAGGTGATCGAAGTCGCCGACGACCATGGCGGCGCCCATGCCCATGGCCACTATATGGAATACGAAGACCTGCTGGCCACCGGGGATGCGGATTTCGACTGGGTGATGCCCAAGGACGAATGGGAAAGCCTGGCGCTGAACTATACCTCGGGCACCACGGGGCGACCCAAGGGCGTGGTCTATCACCACCGGGGTGCCTATCTGAATGCCATGGGGCAGGTGATCAGCTGGCGCATCACCCTGCACCCCGTTTATCTGACCATCGTGCCGCTGTTCCACTGCAACGGCTGGTGCCACACTTGGATGATGCCCGCCGTCGGCGGCACCGTGGTGTGCTGCCGCGATATCACCGCCCATGACATTTTCGATGCCATCGCCGACGAAGGCGTGACCCATTTCGGCGGCGCCCCCATCGTGTTGAACATGCTGGTCAACGCCCCCGACGATCAAAAGCGCGATTTCGATCATGTGGTTGAGGTCTTTACCGCCGGTGCTCCGCCCGCGCCTGCCACTCTCGCCAAGATCGAGCCCATGGGCTTTAACGTCACGCAGGTTTACGGGCTGACCGAGGTCTATGGCCCGGCGACCGAATGCACGTGGAAGGCCGAATGGGATCACCTTGTGGGGGATGACCGCGCCGCGATCAAAGCCCGTCAGGGGGTCGCCATGCCCTTTATGCAACCGGTGCGCGTCACCGACGAGGCGATGAATGACGTCCCCCGCGACAGCGAAACCAAAGGGGAAATCATGTTCCGCGGCAACGGTGTGATGAAGGGCTATCTCAAGAACCCCAAAGCCACCGCCGAGGCCTTTGAAGGGGGGTATTTCCACTCGGGCGACATCGCCATTCAGCACCCGGACAGCTTTATCCAGATCGCCGACCGCGCCAAGGATATCATCATCTCGGGCGGGGAAAACATCAGTTCCGTCGAAGTCGAAAGCTGTCTCATGGGCCACGAAGCGGTGCTGTTGTGTGCGGTGGTTGCCAAACCCGATGAAAAATGGGGCGAGGTCCCCTGCGCCTTTGTCGAGCTCAAGGACAATCACGACGCGACAGAAGCCGACATGATCGCCTTTGCCCGCGAACGTCTGGCGGGCTTCAAAACCCCGAAAAAAGTGGTGTTCCAAGAGCTGCCAAAGACCTCGACCGGCAAGATCCAGAAGTTCGAGTTGCGACGCATTGCCACCGAACTTTGATAGATCTTTTGTTCCCCCCGCTCGGCTCGGTATCATGACATCGGGTCAAAGAAGGAGCGGGGGTGCAAACCCCTGATAAAGAATGAGTATTTTCGTCATCGGTTGCGTCACGGTCAACCCGGCCGAACCAGACGCCTTTCAGCACTATCTGGATGTCACCTCCCCCTTGCTGGAAAAGGCCGGGGCCCGGGTTATCCAGCAGTTCTCACTGGAAAATGCGCTGATCGGTGAAAAGCCCGCCGAGATGATCATGATCGTGGAATACCCTGACATGGCGGCGGTCGACGGGCTGTTCCAAAGCCCGGAATACCAAGCCGTGATCCCGGTTCGAAACCGCGCATTTTCAACCTATTCGGTCAGTATGGTCAGCTAGGCTCGGCACCAAGCTCTGATGACCGGAGGCGCTCGCTATCCCCCTCGGGTCTGGTTTCCACCGGCGATTGCCCGCCAAATGCCTGTGTGGTACTCTTGCGCAAAACGTGGCAGAGCAGCCCTATGACCGCATTGAAAGAATTCGACCGGCTTGAGGCCTCGGGCCTGTGGCGTGAATCCCCCGATTCACAGCGCCGCAATGTCGTGGTGTCGCTTGGGGACAATTCGCTGACGATCCTTGATACCAAAAGCCAGCAAGCACTGGCGCATTGGTCTTTGGCGGCGGTGGAACGCAGCAATGGCACCGGCCTGCCCGCAGTATATCACCCGGACGGCGACCCCGGTGAGACGCTGGAAATCGCCGAAGACGAAGCCCAGATGATCGCGGGGATCGACAGTCTCTTGCGCGATATCGAACGGCGCCGCCCGCATCCGGGCAAGCTGCGCTGGCTGCTTGGCTCTGGGGTCACGGCCGCGCTGGTGGCTGGGGCGGTCTTTTGGCTGCCTGATGCGTTGATGGAGTATACCGCCCGCGCCCTGCCCTTTGCCAAGCGGCAAGAGATCGGGCAAGCGGCGCTGGATCACATGTCGCGTGTGACGGGCCAAGCCTGCATGACCGCCGAGGCCGCCGCCCCCCTGAACCATCTGGCGACCCGCACCTTTGAAGGCCGCGCCGGGCAGATTGTCATCGTCCCCACAGGCAAGGCCGCCGCCACCCATTTGCCCGGTCAGATCATCATTCTGAACCGCTCGGTGGTCGAAGATCACGAAGACCCGGATGTGGCCGCGGGCTATGTTCTGGCGGAACGCGCCCGCGCGCAGGTGTCCGACCCGCTGGCGGACTTGATTCAACAGGCCGGATTTTTCAACAGCCTGCGGCTTTTGGCGACGGGAAACCTGTCGGACGCCGCCCTGCGCGCCTATGCCGAAGACCGCATCGCCCAAGATGCACCAAAGATCGACCCCACCGTGCTTTTGGCGCTGTTCCAAGCCACGCAGATCCGCAGCACGGCCTATGCCTATGCGGTTGATGTCACGGGCGAAACCACGCTTTCCCTGATCGAAGGCGACCCCCTGCGCAGCGGGGCGGGCCCCGTGGTTCTCAGCGACGCGGATTGGGTGCGCTTGCAGGGCATCTGCGGCGGCTAACCCCCATGCGAAAAGCCCCACCTGTCTGGGCGGGGCTTCTGGGTGGGGCTTGGCCAGGTTGGTGCGTAAGGCCTGTTCCTCAGGGATCGTGCCCTGGGGATCGCGTTACGCCACGCTATTCAAAGTCATAGCTGGGATTGGAGAACGGCAACCGCCCCCCCCGGCCCACGACGTTTGGCTCGCGCGTTTTGTGATTGCGCTTGGACAGGGCGTTCCTGCGCGGAACCCTGTTGGTCCAGAGCGCCTGCGTCTGGCGATAGCCCTGCACGGTCTGCACCGCGCGGTAGGGATTCAGGCGATCATCAGACCAGGCCTTGCGATAGCCCGTAGGCACATACAACCCCTTGGATTGCATCAGATTTTCATAGGCGCGCTTTGGCATGATCCGCGTGCTGCCGGGCAAGGCATCCAGACTGTCGTCCCAGCTGCGGCCATAGGTGACCCGTGTCTGCACCGGGGCCGCATCGTTGACCTTGAGTGTTGTGGCCTGTGGCCCGCAATTGATCTTGAGCGCCCGCCCATCCGCGGTGCGCATGCCCTGCCCCTGACGACAGGCACTGTAGAATGTGGGCTTGGGCGCGGCCACGGCGGCAGGCGCCCGATTGGCAACCCGCCAGGTCACCGGCGCCCGGTTCCACGCGGCAGGCGCGCGCACCACCCGCGGGGGCGCCGCCATCACCGGTTTGGAGGCCGGCGCGCGCACGACCTGCGGCACAGGTCTGGTGATCTGAATGGGTTTGGGTGCGGTCGTCGTGGTCTGCATGATCTGGCGCGGAGCCGGTTTCGACGGGGCGACCACAGGGATTTCGGGTTTGGGCTGCGGCGCAAGCGTGATCTGCACGGGCCGAGTTGTGGCGCGCGGCGCGGGCTTGGGCGCGGGTTTCGCTGCCGGTGCCGGGGCCGCCGCCTGCACGCTGCGCCCGCCCAAGGTCGGCGTCTGACCACAGATCTGTTTGCGCTGGCGTGTCACGCGCGGCACCCAGGTGACCGCACCGTCATAGCCCGCGCGCACAAACACACAGCCCTTGTTGTCCACGAATTGCGCGCCCTTATACGAGGCGGGTGGAAAATTGGCCGGGATATTGCCTTGCGCCTGCACCATCTGCGGCGCGCTCCCGATACTGGTTACAAATATGGCGAGGATCGCCAGCGTCTTTAATGTCATGTCTGCCCCCACAGATGTAAGGGCAGAATGCATGATCACCTGTGATGTGTAAAGTGTTGAAAGGGTTAATGCCTTTCCCCCTTACAGCGGGTCGCGGACGCACCGCGGATTTCAGGCGGTTTCGCGCCGATGCCTGCGGCGGGCGTTACTTTGTACCAAACATCCGATCGCCCGCATCGCCCAGACCGGGCAGGATGTACCCCTTTTCATTCAGGCGCTCATCCAGCGACGCAGTGACAATCGGCACATCCGGATGGGCTTCTTTCATGCGAGCCACGCCCTCGGGGGCGGCCAGAAGACACAGGAACCGGATGTTCTTGGCCCCTTTCTCCTTAACCAGATCAATCGCCGCAACCGAAGAGTTCCCGGTGGCCAGCATCGGGTCGACGACGATGGTCAGACGGTCCTCAAGCGCGGTCGGCAGCTTGCAATAATACTGAACGGGCTTGAGCGTTTCTTCGTCCCGATACAGCCCGACAAAGCCCACCCGCGCCGATGGGATCAGGTCGTGCACCCCATCCAAAAGCCCGTTGCCCGCGCGCAAAATCGACACCAGCGCCATTTTCTTGCCCGCGATCACAGGCGCGTCCATCTCGACCAGCGGCGTTTCGATACTGCGGGTGGTCATCGGCAGGTCGCGCGTGACCTCATAGGCCAGCAAATGACTGATTTCCTTAAGAAGCTGGCGGAAATGGTTGGTCGATTTATCCTTGTCCCGCATCAAGGTCAGCTTGTGCTGGACCAGCGGGTGATCGACGACGGTCAGATGTTGGCTCATGATGTTTCCAATCTTTTGCTGATGGTGGCGCGGGTGTCTTCGTCGCAGAAGGCGGCCTCAAGCGCGGTCTGGGTCACCTGCCCGAATACCTCCTGGTCCCAGCCAAAGCATTGGGCCAGATTGCGATATTCGCGGCGCAGGGTGGTGTGGAAAAAGGGCGGATCATCGGTTGAAACCGTCACGCGCACCCCGGCATCGCGCAGGCGTTCAATGGGGTGTTGATCAAGGCGGGGATAAACCCCCAAAGCCACATTGGACCCCGGACAGACCTCAAGCGTCACACCGCGCTCGATCAACAGGTCCATGGTGGCCGGGTCCTCGATCACGCGCACCCCGTGACCGATGCGTGACACCCCCAGGTCCAGCACCGCGGCGCGCACCTCTTGGGGGCCACGCCATTCTCCCGCATGGGTGGTCAGCTGCAGCCCCGCCTCGCGCGCCATGTCATAGCTATAGGCAAAATCCCCCTGTTCGCCTTGGTTCTCGTCGCCACCCATGCCCAGCCCCACAAGCCAGTCCCCGGCGGTTTCCGCCGCGCACAGGGCCGAGGCCTTGGCCTTGTCCGGGCCAAAGTGGCGGATCACGGTGGACACCCCGCGCAGGGTGATCCCCCAATCCCGCTCGGCCTGGTCTGCGGCCTCTTTGATGGCCTGCAGATATTCACGCCACGCCCCCAGATCCGATCCGCCGCAAAAATCCGGCGAGATGAACGACTCGGTGTAGACAACCCCGTTCTCAGCGCTTTCTTGCAAGATGGCGCGGGTCAGGCGGGCGAAATCCTCGGGGGTCTGCAAGACGCTGGTCGCGGCTTCGTAGACGGACAGGAAATGCACAAAGTCGCGAAAATCATACGATCCGTCATCGCGAAAGATCCTGGACAGGTCGATCTTTTTCTCATGCGCCAGCTGGCGGATAAAGGCGGGCGGTGCCGCGCCTTCGTGATGCAGGTGCAATTCGATTTTTGGCAGCGCCTCAAGGGCGGTCAACTGGTCTTCATCCATCACAGGAAACTCCGTCCCGGGCCCTGTGCGGGCACCCCAAGGTGCGCCGCGATCGAGGCCGCCACATCCACAAATCCGATCTGACCCAAGGCCCCCGCACCGCACCCGGCCACCAGCACCGGCACCCGTTCGCGGGTGTGATCCGTGCCGCTCCAACTGGGGTCATTGCCGTGGTCCGCCGTGATCAGCAACATGTCATCGGGGCGCAGGCGCGGCAGGATCTGCCCCAGCTCAGCGTCAAACCATTCAAGATGGCGGGCATAGCCGGACACATCGCGGCGATGACCATAGAGGCTGTCAAATTCGACAAAATTGGCGAATGTCAGACTGCCCTCTTCGGCGGTGTCGACCAGATCCCCCAGATGGCGCATCAGCACCTCATCGGGGCCTTTGCGCAGCTCATCAATGCCGGTCATGGAAAAGATATCGCCAATCTTGCCAACCGCATAGACCCGCCGGCCGGCATCCTGAACCCAGTTGGTCAAAACCGGTTCGGGCGGCACGATAGCATAGTCATGCCGGTTGGCGGTGCGCTGGAAATTCCCCGGCGCGCCAACAAAGGGCCGCGCGATGACCCGCCCGACTTTCATGTCATGCAGATGCGGCGCGAGCGATGTGCACAGGTCATACAGACGCTCTAGGCCGAAATGCTCTTCATGGGCAGCGATCTGGAACACGCTGTCCGCCGAGGTGTAACAGATCGGTTGACCTGTGCGCAGATGCGCTTCGCCGAACTGTTCGATCATCACGGTGCCCGACCCGTGGCAATTGCCCAAGATCCCGTCCGTCCCGGCATATTTGGCGGCAAGGGTGGTGATCTCTGGGGGAAAGGCCGGGGTTTCATCGGGAAAGTAGTGCCAATCCCAGGGCACGGGCAATCCCGCCAGCTCCCAATGGCCCGAGGGGGTGTCCTTGCCTTTGGACAGTTCGTTCGCAGCCCCCCAAAGCCCCTTTGCCGCGCCCTGAGTCAGCGCCGGTCGCGGCGTGCCGCTGGCGGTCTCTAAGGCGTGAAACAGCCCCAGGCGCGCAAGATTGGGCAGGTGCAATGGCCCGCTGCGCCCCTCTTCGGCCTGCCCCGTGGCGCAGGCATCGGCGATATGGCCCAGCGTATCGGCCCCCGCATCCGGCAGATCGCCGTTATAATACTGATCCGCATCCCGCGCGCCGCCGATGCCCACCGAATCCATCACCACCAAAAACGCCCGCATCATGCGATCCTTTCGGAAATCAGCGGCGGCAGGTCCGGGCCGGCATCCCCAAGTGTGATCGCACCCTGAACCGCCAAAGCGGCCTGTTCCGCCTGGGCTTCGCGGGCGGCATGGACCACAGCCAGCGGCTGTCCCTTGGTGATCTTGTCCCCCAGCCGAACCACCTCGGCCAGGCCGACCGCAGGGTTCACCAGATCCGTTTCCACCAGACGCCCGCCCCCCAGATGCACCACCGCAAGGCCAAGCGCCTCGCCGTCAATGGCCGTGACCTGACCAGAGGCCAGCGCGGGCACTTCACGGATCACCGGGGCCTCGGGCAGGTATCGCTGCCAGCTTTCGACGAACTGCAAGGGCCCGCCCAGCGCATAGACCATCTGGCCAAAGCGCTCAGCCGCGGCGCCCGACGAAATGGCCGCGCGCAGCTTGGCCTCGCCATCCGCGATCCCGGCGATGTTCAACAGCTCCGCCCCCAAGGCGATGGTAAGATCGTACAATGGCCCCTGTTCCAGCCCCGTCAGCACCCGCATCGACGCATCGACCTCAAGCGCATTGCCCAGCTCTGACGCCAGCGGCTGGGTCATATCGGTGATCAGCGCCGTGGTCGGGCAGCCCGCCGCATTTGCCGTGGACACCAAAGACCGGGCCAGGGCCCGTGCGTCGTCTGCGGTTTTCATAAAGGCGCCGGATCCGACCTTGACGTCCAAAACCAGCGATTGCAGCCCGGCGGCCAGCTTTTTGGACAGGATCGAGGCGGTGATCAGATCGAGGCTCTCAACCGTGGCGGTCACATCGCGGATGGCATACAGACGCTTGTCGGCGGGGGCGATATCGGCGCTGGCGCTGACAATGGCGCAGCCCACCTCGGACACGATCTGGCGCAGACGGGTTTCATCGGGGGACACGCTATAGCCGGGAATGGCCTCAAGCTTGTCCAGCGTGCCACCCGTGTGGCCAAGACCGCGGCCGGAAATCATCGGCACATAGACCCCACAGGCCGCCAAGGCGGGGGCCAGGACCAGGCTGACGCAGTCCCCCACCCCGCCGGTCGAATGCTTGTCGACCACGGGGGCATCCATGTTCCACTCCAGAACATGACCGGAATCGCGCATCGCAAGGGTCAGCGCAACGCGCGCCGCTTCGGGCAGGCCGCGCAGGCACACCCCCATGGCAAAGGCGCCGGCCTGGGCGTCGCTCACCGTTCCTTCGGCCAACCCCTGGGCAAACCAAGCCAGATCTTTTGGGGCCAGTTCTTCTCCCCGCCGCAGGCGGGCATTGATCTCACGTGCGTCCATCAGGCGTTTTCCATGTGATCCGCACCAAAGGCCCCGGGCAACAGCTCGGCCACGGTCATGACCTTTTCCACCCCCGTCGTTGTCGCCAGCGTGACCTTGACCTGCCCATCGGCGAATTCGGCCAGTTTCTGACGGCATCCGCCGCAGGGCGGGACCGGTGTCGGGCTGTCGGCGATCACGTAAATCTCTTCGATGGTCTGATCCCCGGCGGCAATCATTGCGGCGATGGCCCCGGCTTCGGCGCAGGTGCCTTCGGGATAGGCGACGTTTTCCACGTTACATCCCACATGGACCCCGCCCGAGGTGCTGCGCAGCGCGGCCCCGACCTTGAAATTCGAATAGGGCGCATAGGCACGTTCACGCACCAGGCGCGCTGCTTTTGCCAGACTCATTCCGCCTCTCCTGTGTTCAACCAACGCATGTTGCTAAGGCGCGCGCATGAATGCAAGGCCCCCTTGCATCCGCGTAAATCGAATTTCAATTCAAAGATGAAACTGCTAAGGGAAACACGGGGTTTGACCCCAGCATCACCCAATCATGACCCAACGGCATCCGCCCAGAGGAAAAAATGGTTTAAGGGTAAACGATTAGGACAGACGGGACACAGCATGAGCGATTCTGCCAAGGAAACCCTGCGCCAAGCGGCGCTGTTTTACCATGAGAACCCCCAGCCCGGTAAGCTTGAGGTCCGCGCAACCAAACCGCTTGCCAATGGCCGTGATCTGTCCCGCGCCTATAGCCCCGGCGTGGCCGAGGCCTGCCTTGAAATCAAGGCCAACGAAGAAAACGCCGCCCGCTATACCACCCGCGGCAATCTGGTCGCCGTGGTGTCAAACGGCACGGCGGTGCTGGGATTGGGCAACATCGGCGCGCTGGCGTCGAAACCGGTGATGGAGGGCAAGGCCGTCCTGTTCAAGAAATTCGCCGACATCGACTGCTTTGATATCGAAGTGGATGAATCCGATCCCGAAAAGCTGGCCGATATTGTCTGCGCGCTTGAGCCCACCTTTGGGGCGATCAACCTCGAAGACATCAAGGCCCCCGACTGTTTCATCGTTGAAAAACTCTGCCGCGAACGGATGAACATTCCCGTCTTTCACGACGACCAGCACGGCACCGCCATTGTCGTTGGCGCGGCGGCGACCAACGCGCTGCATGTGGCGGGCAAAGCCTTTGACGAAATCAAAGTTGTCTCAACCGGGGGCGGCGCGGCGGGGATTGCCTGTTTGAACATGCTGCTCAAGCTGGGGGTCAAACGCGAAAACGTCTGGCTGTGTGACATTCACGGGCTGGTCTATGAGGGCCGCCAAGAGGACATGAACCCGCAAAAGGCGGCCTTTGCGCAAAAGACCGATCTGCGCACGCTTGATGAGGTCATCGGTGATGCCGATCTGTTCCTTGGCCTGTCTGGCCCCGGCGTGCTCAAGCACGAACATGTCGCGCAGATGGCCAAACAGCCCATCGTCTTCGCCCTTGCGAACCCCACTCCGGAAATCATGCCTGACCTCGCGCGCGAAGCGGCGCCAGATGCGATCATCGCCACCGGGCGGTCGGATTTTCCCAATCAGGTCAACAACGTCCTGTGTTTTCCCTTTATCTTCCGCGGCGCGCTGGACGTGGGCGCGACCGAGATCAACGACGCCATGCAGATCGCCTGCGTCGAAGGCATCGCCGCCCTTGCCCGCGCCACCACCAGCGCCGAGGCGGCCGCGGCCTATCGTGGCGAACAGCTGACCTTTGGCCCGGACTATCTGATCCCCAAACCCTTTGACCCGCGCCTGTCGGGCATCGTGTCTTCGGCGGTGGCCGAGGCGGCGATGCAGACCGGCGTGGCCAAGCGCCCGGTGCAGGATCTTGAGGCTTATCGCGAAAAGCTGGATGCCTCGGTGTATAAATCCGCGCTGCTCATGCGGCCGATTTTCCAGTCGGCCCAGACCGCATCGCGCCGCATCGTCTTTGCCGAGGGTGAAGACGAACGGGTGCTGCGCGCCGCGCAGGCCATCCTTGAGGAAACCACCGAAACCCCGATCCTGATCGGCCGCCCCGAGGTGATCAACGCGCGCTGCGAAAAACACGGGCTGGAAATCCGCCCCGAGCGCGATTTCAAGATCGTGAACCCGGAAAACGATCCGCGCTATCGCGACTATTGGACCGCCTATCACGATCTGATGAAGCGCAAGGGGGTCACGCCCGATCTGGCCAAGGCGATCATGCGCACCAACACCACCGCCATCGGCGCGATCATGGTGCATCTGGATCAGGCCGACAGCCTGATTTGCGGCACCTTTGGCGAATATCGCTGGCATATGAACTATGTGAACCAGGTGCTGGGCAACGACGAACTGGAACCCCATGGCGCGCTGTCTTTGATGATTTTGGAAGACGGCCCGCTGTTCATCGCTGACACGCATGTGTGGTCGCTGCCCACGCCCGAACAACTGGCCCGCACCGCCGAAGGCGCGGCGCGCCACGCCCGCCGCTTTGGTGTGGAGCCGCGCGTTGCGTTTTGCTCGCAGTCGCAGTTTGGCAACCACGCTCAGGGCTCGGGTCAGCGCCTGCGCGAGGCCATCGCCATCCTTGACAGCGAACCGCGCGATTTCTGCTATGAGGGTGAGATGAACCTTGATACCGCGCTGGACCCCGAGCTGCGCGAACGCATCATGCCCGGCAACCGGATGAAAGGCGCGGCCAATGTGCTGATCTTTGCCCATGCCGATGCCGCGTCAGGCGTGCGCAATATCCTCAAGATGAAGGCCGACGGGCTTGAGGTGGGCCCGATCCTGATGGGCATGGGCAACCGCGCCCATATCGTAACCCCGTCGATTACGCCGCGCGGATTGCTGAACATGGCGGCCATCGCGGGCACGCCGGTCAAGCACTATGGCTAACAGGGCCTACAGCCCAACCCAGATCCGCAGAGCGGTCAACCTCTCTGCCTTTCTGGGGTGGGCGGGCTTTGCGCTTCCGTTTTTCTGGGAAAGCGCACAGATAAACCACTATATGGGCGTGGTTTCCCTGCTCCCCTTCGCGGCAATCCTTGGCCTGCCGATCGCATACGGATGTTGTTGGCTGATCGGCCGCCCGATCCTGGGCATCCTTCTGCGAAGCCCTGTCAGCTGGAGCAAGGCCGCCGGTTGGGGCGGCGCCATCGCAGGCATCATCGCAGCGACGTCCATTGCAGTTGGTCGCTACCGCGGCTGGCGACAATGGCAAGATCAGACCTACCACTCACAAGTCGGTGGCGGAGACTATATTCGCTCAATCGACGGCATCCTCACGCCCTATGGTTGGATGGTATTGGGTCAAAACACGCTCATGTTCATCGCGCTCGGAATGGGGGTTGCTTTGATCGTCCGCTGGCGGATTGGGCCGGGCCAAAGCGAGTCGGCGTAAGTTTGCAGGTAATAAAATTACTTTGCAAAACCGCAAAGTTTATACCGCCCGGACGCAAATTATCCCGGAGTTTGCAAACTTTGCGCTTTCCAGATCGGAAATTCTGCAAAGTTTCTGCGGTAACTTGTCCTTTCGGGCGGGAACAGGCTTGCCCCCACGCGACCCAATTTCCTAATCAACTAAACAGGGATTTATGAGGAGGAGTCCAATGGGCTACCAAGAGGTTTATGACAACTGGAAATCCGATCCGGAAGCATTCTGGATGGAGGCCGCAAAGGCGATTGACTGGGTCGAAGCCCCGTCCAAGGCGCTCTTCGATCTCGGCGACAACATGTATGAATGGTACGCCGACGCCAAGGTGAACACCTGCTACAACGCCGTCGACCGCCACGTCGAAGCGGGCCGCGGGGAACAGACCGCGATCATCTATGACAGCCCCATCACCCACACCAAGCGCGAAATCAGCTATGTTGAGCTGCGCAACCGGGTTGCAAACCTTGCAGGCGCGCTGCGGGCCAAGGGTGTCGAAAAAGGCGACCGGGTCATCATCTATATGCCGATGATCCCCGAAGCGCTTGAGGCCATGCTGGCCTGTGCGCGCCTGGGTGCGATCCATTCGGTTGTATTTGGTGGCTTTGCCGCAAACGAACTGGCCGTGCGCATCGACGATGCAAAACCCAAGGCGATCATCGCCGCTTCTTGTGGTCTCGAACCCGGGCGCGTGGTGCACTACAAACCGCTCCTGGATGGCGCGATTGATCTGGCCGAGCACAAGCCCGACTTTTGCGTGATCTTCCAGCGCGAACAAGAAGTGGCCGAGCTGGTTGAGGGCCGCGACTATAACTGGCACGGCTTTCAATATGGTGTCGAGCCCGCCGAATGCGTTCCGGTTGAGGGCAATCACCCGTCATACATTTTGTATACATCCGGCACCACCGGCGCACCCAAAGGCGTGATCCGCCACACCGCGGGCCAGTTGGTCGCGCTGAACTGGACCATGAAGAACATCTACAACGTCGACCCCGGCGATGTGTTCTGGGCCGCGTCGGACGTGGGTTGGGTCGTGGGGCATTCGTACATCTGCTACGGCCCGCTGATCCACGGCAACACCACCATCGTCTTCGAAGGCAAGCCCGTCGGCACCCCCGATCCCGGCACCTTCTGGCGCATTATCGAAGAGCATAAGGTCAAGACCTTCTTCACCGCCCCCACCGCTTTCCGGGCCGTAAAGCGCGAAGATCCGACCGGTGAATATGTCAAGAAATACGACCTGTCGAACCTGGATCAGGTCTTTCTGGCCGGTGAGCGCGCCGATCCAGACACCATCGTCTGGGCGCAGAACCAACTGGAAAAGCCGATCATCGACCACTGGTGGCAGACCGAACTGGGGTACCCCGGCGTCTGCAACCCCGTGGGCATCGAACTGTTGCCCGTCAAGCTGGGCTCACCCTCGGTGCCACTGCCGGGCTATGACATGAAGATCCTGGATGATGACGGCAATGAGCTCCCCGCAGGGGAACTGGGCGCGATCGTGACGCCGCTGCCGCTGCCACCGGGCACGTTCCCGACGCTGTGGAACGCGGAAGACCGCTTTAAGAAAAGCTATCTGACCAACTTCCCCGGCTATTATGAAACCGGCGATGCGGGCATGATCGACGAAGACGGGTATCTGTACATCATGTCGCGCACCGATGACGTGATCAACGTCGCGGGCCACCGCCTGTCGACCGGCGCAATGGAAGAGGTGCTGGCTGACCACCCCGATGTGGCGGAATGCGCTGTTATCGGCGTGGCGGATCAGCTTAAGGGCCAGATGCCCATGGGCTTTTTGTGCCTGAACGCCGGCACCTCCAAGGCGCATGACGAGATCATCAAGGAATGCGTGAAACTGGTGCGCGAAAAGATCGGCCCCGTGGCTGCATTCAAATTGTGTACAGTTGTTGATCGCCTACCCAAGACCCGCTCGGGCAAAATCCTGCGCGGCACCATGGTTTCGATCGCGGACAGCAAGGACTACAAAATGCCCGCGACCATCGACGATCCCGCCATCCTGGACGAGATCAAAGAGGCCCTGCAGGCCATGGGCTACGCCAAGTAACCCATCCTTGTCGGAAACTGCTGGAAGGCCCGGATTGCTCCGGGCCTTTTTCATGCGGGAATGGCCGCCAAAGTTTCGAACAGCGCATCATCCAGGGACAAGCCACTGTTCGGCGCTGTCAGCAGCACATCCCCGTAAAAGATCGAATTGGCGCCCGCCATAAAGCACAGGATCTGATCCGCCACGGAAAACCCGTCACGCCCCGCCGACAACCGCACCCGCGTGCGCGGCATCAGGATACGCGCGGCCGCCACCATGCGCAGCATTTCCGGCGGGCGGACGCGCTTGAGATGGCCAAGCGGCGTTCCCTTGACCGGGATCAGCGCGTTGATCGGCACGCTTTCCGGCTGTGGATCAAAAGAGGCCAGCACCGCCAGCATCTCGGCCCGGTCGCGCAGGCTCTCACCCATGCCGATGATCCCGCCGCAACAAATCTCAATGCCCGCCGCGCGCACGTGGTTCAGGGTCTCCAGCCGGTCCTGATAGGTGCGCGTGCCGATGATATCCGCATAGAATTCCGGGCCCGTATCAAGGTTGTGGTTATAGGCCGTCAGCCCGGCCTCGCACAGGGCCTGCGCCTGATGCGGCTGCAACATACCCAGCGTGACACAGGCCTCCATGTCCAGCGCGCGCACGCCGCGCACCATCTCAAGCACCGCGTCAAACTCTTTGCCGTCGCGTACCTTTCGCCAGGCCGCTCCCATGCAGAACCGCTGGGCGCCCAGAGATTTGGCCCGGGCCGCCATTTCAATCACCGCCTGCGGGTTCATGAAATGCTCTTTTTGCAGCCCGACCTCTTTATGATGCGCCGATTGCGGGCAATAGGCACAGTCTTCGGGACAGCCACCGGTCTTGATGCTCAGAAGGCTGGCTTTTTGAATGTCTTCGGGGTCGTGATGCGCGCGATGCACCTCGGCCGCGCGGTGCAACAGCCCCAGCAAGGGGCTGCGCAGCAGGGCTTCGGCCTCATCGGCGCGCGCTTGTATGTCCGTATCGGCCTGATCCAGCATGAGTCAGCTCCGGATCAGCTTTTTCAGCGCGTCAGGCGTTGCGAACACCAACAAGGCCGCCAACAGGACCTTACACAGATCGCCGATCCAAAAGGGCAGTAGGCCAAAGGCAAGGACCTTGTCGCCGGGAACGAACTGCGCCAGCCAGAGCAGGCCGAAACTATAGATAATCCCCAAGCCGATCGGCATAGACCAGGCGACTGACGCCCTGCCATAGCAATCCACAGCCCAGCCGACCAGAACTGCCGCCAGCAAAAAGCCCGCAAGATAGCCACCCGTGGGACCAACCATATAGGCCAAACCGATCCCCTTCTCCGGCGTTCCCGCAAATACAGGCAGACCCGAGGCGCCCGCCGCAAGATAACCCAGCATTGCCCCAACCCCCAAGCGCAGCCCGCCCAAACCGGCCACCAACAGGATTGCCGCAACCTGCAATGTCATCGGCACAGGATAAAAGGGCACTTTGATTTTGGCGGACAGGGTGATCAACCCGACGGCAAGCGCGACGCGCACAAGGGTTGCAGGCAAAGCCTGACGCTTTGCAAGGGCCAATTCTGACATGAGACTTCCTTTTATAGATAATTATTGCAACCCGTCAGGTCACGACTCACCTCTATCTATAAATATAGAAAATTCCAAGCCTCAGCCGCGGGACAAATGTCGAATAAGCACGGAACAGGCCCGATCGGCATCCCCGTGGCGGATCGCATCGACGATGGCCGCGTGGTCGCGATCGGCAACCCGGTGCCAGCTATCGCGCCAGCGCGCGTGAAACCGATGCGCCGACAGACGGGACAGCTCTTCGATACGGCGCAACAACCGGGGACGTGCGCAGGGGGCAAGAATCGCCAGGTGAAACGCCCGGTTGGCGCGCTCCCACAAAATGGGATCATGAGCGGCGTCACACGCACGGCGCAACACATCAATCTGTTCCAGTTCGGCGGCGTTAATCCGTCCGACCGCATGTCGCAGCGCCACAGGTTCAAGCGCCAGGCGCATATCCAGAATTTCGCGATGATCTTCGCGGGTCAGCGACACCACCCGCACGCCGCGACGGGGCAGCGAAACCGCCAGTTCCATCTGAACCAGCTTTTGCAATGCCTCGCGGACGGGCACATGGCTACAGGCAAACCGCGTCGCAATGTGGTCCTGCGCAAGCCGCGCACCCTCGGGCTGTTCCCCCCGGATGATCTCTTCGGCGAGAACATCCGCGATGGTTTCGGATTTCATGGCAGTTTCAGTCATATAACCGATCTAGCCCATGCAACCAGGCAATGCACCCCCACTTGGACCGTGGCCACCGGCCCCAGCCCAATGGTCAACCGTGCTTATCCGCCCTGCGGCGGCGCATTCACCGCGCGCAGCTTGGGTTTCTTGGCAAAGAACAGCGCGATGCCGGTTTCCTTGGCCTGCTTTTTGCCATCCGCAGATCGGCCCCAGGTGTGATAGCCCCCGGCCTCCCGGCGATAGTAAGACCCACAGACATCCCCCATGGCGACAATGATCAGCGAAAACAGCCCTTCGAGCACCTCGCGCTCTTTGCGGTTAAGTGCGCCGCGCACGTTGAATTCAGCGCTTTCCGCGTCCATGCAAGCCATGCCCTCGTGGATGATCCCACGCGTGCTGACATCGACACGAACCGTCCGCCCGCGCAGCACCGCCGCATATTCCAGATCCGAAACAATCACATTGCCACGCATCCGGTGACGCCCGATGCCCTCGCAGGTGCGACTGGCCGCATCGTATTTCCAGCATTCATAGGGCGCGTCCCTGGTCTCGGCTAAGAGCTGGCGAAAGGGCACCGCTTCACCCAAATTTGCCGTCGGGTGGCAGGCGGTCAGGGTCAAAAGCCCCAGCCCAAAAGCAAAAATTCGTCTCATCACCCTCTCACTTACACAAATTGCTCTCGAATCAGGCGCTCTTCCAGCCCGTGGCCGGGATCGAACAGCACGCGGTGCACCACCTCGGGCTCCGACCGGATGTGCACCCGCGCAACGTTTTCGACCGCATTGCTATCGGCCTCGGCCATGACCGGGCGCTTTTCGGCCTCAAGCACCTCAAATGTGACCTCGGCGGCCTTGGGCAACAGCGCCCCGCGCCAGCGACGCGGCCGAAACGGGGCCACCGCCGTCAGGGCCAGTACCTCGGCACCGATGGGCAAGATCGGCCCATGGGCGGAATAGTTATAGGCGGTCGACCCCGCAGGCGTCGCCAGCAGCGCACCGTCACAGATCAGTTCGGGCATGCGCACCTTGTCATCAATGCTGATCTTCAGCTTGGCCGCCTGTGGGCCAGCGCGCAGCAGAGA
The DNA here is from genome assembly GCA_025210345.1 of Pelagimonas sp. Classification (GTDB taxonomy): domain Bacteria; phylum Pseudomonadota; class Alphaproteobacteria; order Rhodobacterales; family Rhodobacteraceae; genus JAOARQ01. Next base: position 97,198 of record JAOARX010000020.1, read on the forward strand.
CACTTCGTTGATGGCCAAAGCCCGGTGTTCCCTGCCATCCTTGTCCACGGCGCGCATCACCAAAGGGTTGATCACCGCCTCTTCGGCGGCCTGCAACCGTTCCACCAGCCCATGTTCTGAATATTCATTCATCAAGAACCCGACGGTGCCGCGGTTCATGCCATAAACCGGCGCAGGGTTTCCTTCGGTCCGGTGCAGGGTCTGCAGCATAAAGCCGTCGCCGCCCAGGGCTACGATCACATCCGCGCCGAATTCAGCATGATCCCCATAGCGCCGCGTCAACCCGGCCAAAGCCGCTTGCGCAATCGGCGCGTTTGACGCGCAAAAGGCAATCCGAAGCGACATCACCTGTTTCCTGTCTTCACTCTTTGTCGCCAAAAGAACCACAAGTTGCGCCAACGCACCAGAGATGACGCAATAAAATTGCGTTGCGTCGGTTTGCTAACTTGAATCCCGACTGGTTTCCGATACGAAACATGACAACTCGAATCCCATCAGGAGACGCTGCAATGACCTCATCCAGCCGCGACGCGGGCTTTTTCACGGAAAGCCTATCCACCCGTGACCCTGAGCTTTTTGGCTCGATCACCAATGAACTTGGCCGCCAGCGCGATGAGATCGAGCTGATTGCCTCGGAGAACATCGTGTCCCGCGCGGTGATGGAGGCGC
>JAOARX010000021.1 GCA_025210345.1 Pelagimonas sp.
CGGCATTCAGGGCGGCCCGCTGATGCATGTGATCGCCGCCAAGGCGGTGGCCTTTGGCGAAGCGCTGCGCCCCGAATTCAAGGACTATATCAAGAATGTGGTCAACAACGCGCAGGCGCTGTCGGATCAGCTGATCAAGGGCGGTCTGGCCACGGTCACCGGCGGCACCGACACCCACGTCGTGCTGGTTGACCTGCGCCCCAAGGGCGTGACCGGCAATATCGTCGACAAGGCCCTGGGCCGCGCGCATATCACCTGCAACAAGAACGGCGTGCCGTTTGACCCGGAAAAACCCACCGTGACCTCGGGCATCCGCCTTGGCTCGCCCGCAGGCACCACCCGCGGCTTTGGTGAGGCCGAGTTCCGCCAGATCGCCGACTGGATCATCGAGATCGTAGACGGCCTCGCCGCCAACGGCCCGGACGGCAACGCAGCGGTCGAAGAAAAGGTCAAAGCAGAGGTCGCAGACCTATGCAAAAAATTCCCGCTGTATCCTGAGTTGTGAATGTGGACAGCGTGATCAAACAAGGCCGGGGATCTCCCCGGCCTTTATTTTTGACCTGCTCCGACGGAAACTGATGTCATCTTCGTAGAATGCCCATGCAACACGGGAGAAGAACATGCAATCCAGGGTCTTTTTGTTCGTCGCCAGCTTGTCTGTTTTGTGCAGCCCGCTCATGGCATCCGCACAGGGCAACGCCAAGATCAGCCGATCAGGAACGCAGATTTGCATCACCTCGAACGGGCTGCCCGACCACGCCCGCGGACAGTTCCCCAATCGCGGCAATCCGCATCGTATCAAACCGCAGCGCATTAAGGTCTGCGTTCCTGCCAATCCGAAAAAAGGCACACGCGCACAGCAGGTTCAGGTGACTGGGATCGCCCGCAATGGGGTGATCATCCGACCGGGGACCGCCGACTATTATGATGCGCGCTCACCACGCGGCCATTCACGCAACCGCGCCTCTGGCTGGAACCTGGATGGGATGGGCGCGCGACGGGCCCTGGGTCTGGACAATCAGAACGCCCATGTCGATCGCAATGGCATCTACCATTACCATGGCATGCCACCGGCGCTGGAAACCTCTGGGAGTTCAACCTTGATGGGGTGGGCCGCGGATGGGTTCGAAATTCACTATTCCCCCAACGCCCGACCGTCTTGGCAGCTCAGATCCGGGCGCCGTCCAAGCGCACCCGGCGGGCGTTTTGACGGAACCTACAACGAAGATTTTGAATATCGCGCCGGGTCCGGGAACCTTGATCAATGCAATGGGGCTATGGTGAATGGGCGCTATGTCTATTTCGCAACCGATGCCTATCCGTTTTTCCCGCGCTGCCTGTACGGCACCAAAATCACCCGCATGCGGTGATCCATAGCGCAGATTTCAACGTATCTCGTATAAGACCAAACAAAAGGAAACAAACACCGGGAGGAGACAATGCGACTTTCCAAAACCCCCAGCCTGATCTTAACGGGTTTTCTGATTTTCCTGGGGCTTGTCGCCCAGGACGTGCGTGCCATGGACAGCGGGGCAGTCTGGCAATGGGATTGCCCGCACAAACAAACGCCCGCGGGATAACCCCACGGGCGCGGCACGTGTCAGACAGATCACTCTTCTTTCAGCGCCTCTTCCAGCAGTTTTTCATTGCGCGCCTCTTCGATCCGGCGGATGCGGTCTTCGGAGGATTTCCAGTCAAACCGGTATTTCACCACGTTGATCAGGCTGATCGTCAAAAGCACGATCCCCATGCCCCAATAGCCCTTGGTCGACAGCGGCACATCCACCGACAGGTACAGCGAGATGGCCAGCAACCCATAGGCCAATGCCACCCCTGCCAAGTTGATAAACATGATCATGCTGTTTTCATTGCGATCGTTAAACATTTTGTATTTCCTTTGAGTATGAACAAATTCAATGGGTTGGATTTAAGTGTCCGCCTTGAGGCGGCTTAGAACATCCGTGGCGGTGCTGCGGGTGGTGGCGCCGAACCCGGCGTCAGACAGGCGTTCCGCCATGTCACTTTGATCCAGCCCCTTGTCGATCTCTTTCAGGATCTGGCTTTGCTCAAACGGATCGTCGCGCTGCAACACCCGCGCCACCAGGGTCTCGGCCTCTTCAAAGGCGGTTTCCCGGGCCACATGGGCCCCCAGACGTTTCTGGATGTCTTGTTCTTTCTTGGCCGCCCGGGCGGCGATTGCGCCCTGTTTCAGGTCAATGATCCGGCGGTTTGCGGTCTCGACCGATTGCCGCAGTTGCAAGATCCGCGTTTCCAGACGCTGCGCGGTTTCGCGCCGCAATGTCAGTTCGTTTTCCATCGCGGCAATCGCCTGTGCGGCCTCTTGGCCCAGATCTTCGCGCCCGGCTTTCAGGGCCTCTTTGGCGCGGGTCACAAGATCTGCGGTCTTGGCCTCTAACGCGTCGATCTGGCGGGTTTCTGCCCGTTCGCGTTGGATCTGCGCGGCCAGCGCGTATTTCGCGCCCTTCAGGCTGGTCTCTGCCTCGCGGATCTTCTGATCAATCAACTCGATGCAAAAGTGATCACGGATCTGTTCCTCGGCGCGGGCATTGGCCCCGGTGACAAGAGTTTTGAGCGTTGCGAACATCTGGCCCCTCCCATTCATGAACATCGTTCACGAATTGAGATAGGTAGATAATGAACACCGTTCAACAAGAAAATTGAACAATGTTCACAAAAGTAAGGTATTCCCGACCCGCACGCCGGTCTACCCGCCGATTTGCCCCAACAGCTGTGCAATCATTTTTTCAATGTTCTCCATGGGAACGCCGGAAATGCGGTTCTCCAACCCCAACAACACGATCCCATGCACCGACGAAAACAGCGCGCGGACCATCAGGTCCAGTTCGGTTTCGGGCATCTCGGGGAACAGCTCGGACACCGGTTCGGCGATATAGGAAAACAGCCCCCCCAGCGCATCCAGATACCACTGTGGCACCGGCCCATCGGTGGACATCTTGACATCAAACAGCGCGCGCCAAAGCCGATGCTGTTGCGCCGCGAACCCAAGATAGGCCAGCGACATGGCAATCAACCGATCCGTGGGCGCGGCCCCCTGCGTCTGCGCAACAGCCCCGGCAACCCGGGCGCCAAGCTTGCGAAAGGTGCGCCCATTGACCTCTAGGATCAGCGCGTTGAGATCGTCAAAATGCGTATAGATCGCCCCGAGGGCACAGCCCGCCTCTTTTGCCAATTCACGTGCACGCAGGGATTCAAGCCCCCCCGAAGCGATTTGCGCTTCGGCCAGTTCGATCAGCTTTTCACGCAGCGCGGCCTTGCGCGCCTGGGCTTTGCTTGGGGGCTTTTGTTCGGTCATATGCAATCCCATGAACATGGTTCACACGAGCAATATCACCGCCCTGCCCCGGGGGAAAGCCCATCAGGCCCGCGTACCCCCACATCAACCGGCGAAAACCAAAAGCAAAATCGACACCCCCAGAACCGCGATCCCGACGCCCTCGCGCCGGGTGATTTTTTCGCGAAAAAACAACACCGAGGCCATCAGCGAAAACACCAGTTCGATCTGTCCCAACGCATAGACATAGGCGGCTTTTTGCAGTGTGAAGGCGGTGAACCAGCCCATGGTCCCGCCACAGGATGTGATCCCCAGCCAAACCGCGGTCCCGCGCGCCTGCCACGCGGCGCGGATCTGCCCGGGTTCGCGCCACCACAGCCAGACCGCCAGGATCAGCGCCTGCATCGAACTGGCCAGAAACAGCGACACCACCGCGCGCAGCAACGGGTCTTCGCTGGGGACTTCCAAGGTCATCGCGCGATAGCCGACGCCCGCAAAGGCAAAGAACAAGCCCGAGGTCAGCCCCAGCAGCACCGCCCGCGACCGCAGCCCCTGCAAAAGCGATCCAGCATCCGGCGTCTTGGACAGCAACAGCACCCCCGCCAGCCCCACGGCAATGGCGATCCAGCCCATCAGGGAAACCCATTCCCCCAAGAGCACCAGCCCCAAAAGCGCGGTCTGGATCACTTCGGTCTTTTTCAGGGTGATGCCAACGGCAAAGCTGCGCTCTTTGAAGGTCATCACCACAAATACCGTCGCGAGGATCTGGCCGATCCCCCCCACCAGCGCCCACAACCAGAACGCCGGTCCGAGACTGGGAAAACTGCTTTGCGTCAGCCACAGATAGCCAGCCATCACCAGCGCCGCCCCCGGCGCCGTATAGGCAAAACGCGCAAAGGTGCTGCCCGTCGCGCTCAGCGCCCCGGCGGACAGGGTCTTTTGCAGCATGAAGCGCACGGTCTGAAACAGAGCGGCGCAGAGGGTGGCAAATATCCAAAGCTCCATCCACCCCCTATGCGCGATCCCTAGTCAGAAGGCCAGAGCGGATGCGGCACCGGGTCTTTGGCCCTTCGGAAATACCTGCGAAACACCTCGGCGTAAGACGGGTACAGATACCCCTGATTGCGGCCAAGATATTTGACCCGGTTTTGCGCATACAGCGCCGGAAGCTCATACCAGGCCACTTTTGCATGCAAATGATGTACAACATGTAGATTGTTGTTGAGAAACAGCCACGCCAGCGGCCCGCGATCCTCGATGATCACCGTGCGTGCCGAGGCAGCGACATGCGCGCGGTGTTCCAGAAACGTGCGAATTTTCAACACGCCATGCGCCGCATAGACCGCAAAAACAAAGGCCCAGACCGGCATCTGGCCCAGCATGGCCATCCAATAGACCACCAGCGCAACCGCCGGGATATGCAACAGCCAACTGTAGATCACCCGCCGGTCCCCGCCCAGAATCAACCGCACATCCCCTTGAATAAACGCGACATTCCCCAATGCCGGCCCGACACACAACCGCCCCGCTAGGGTGTTGTTGAACCGCAATACCCCACGCGCCCAGCGCGGCAGATCCCGCCAGACCGCCGGATCCCAATAGTTGCTTTCCGGGTCGTCATAGGGATCGGTCAGGATCGATTCACGGTGATGCGCCAGATGCGTGTCCTTGAACCGCAGGTAGGGCACGGTGATGGACAGGCCCGGAAAGACCAGCGCGGCGTTCCAAAAGGCGGATTTAAAGGGGTGGCCATGCAGCACTTCGTGGCTCAGGGAACTGTGCAGCGTGGTGCCCAGCACGACCATCACAAACCCAAGCGGCAGCCAAAGCCCCGCGGCCCAGGTCGTGCCCAGCCCCCAAAGCCCGTAACACAGCGCCAGCATGCCCAGCGTGGGCCATTCGACCGGGCGCCTACACATCCCGGCCCCAGGAAATCCGCGCCCAGATGCGTTCATAGAGCAGGTAACAGGCAAATCCCAACACAGCGTTCACCACCGCCATGGCACCGCCAATGGCCACCGAACCCGTAAAGGCCAGCCCAACCAATATCATCGAAACCAACCCGACCAATGTCCAAACGATCGACTTTACCAAGGTGCGCGCGCGCGTTTCCATCTGCTTCCTTTCCTTGCCTCTCCAACGGGTAACCTTTGCGTGATCTGTTGGGCAGTTGGTCTCTGGTTCACATTTTTCGGCAATGGTGATATTTGTCACCACATGAGAGATATCATCGACAAACGGGACCGGGCGGCGCTTTTGCGGGCGCGACTGATTGAGGCCATGACGCTGAAGGCATCGAATCAAGCGGCGCTGGCGCGCACCGTCGGGGTGGATCGCTCGACCATTTCGCAGCTGTTGAAAGATGAAGGCGCGCGCCTGCCCAATGCCCATCTGGTGGGGGCCTGTGCGCAGGCGCTGGGGGTGTCTTCGGATTGGCTTTTGGGCTTGTCGGACCGGCCGGAGAACGCGGCGGATCTGCTGGCCAATGCCCTCACCCTGACCGAAGCCCCCCGCGCGCTGGTGGATGAACAGATCTTTGCCTGGCACCAAGAGGCCGAGGGGTACAAAATCCGCCATGTGCCCGCGGGCCTGCCGGATATGCTCAAGACGCGGACCATGCTGGAATGGGAATACGCGCCGCATCTGGGGCGCACGACCGAGCAGGCCATCAACGCCTCAAGCGACCGGCTGAACTGGATGAATGCGTCCAGTTCTGACTATGAAATCGCCCTGCCGCTTAGCGAAGTGCACAGCTTTGCCAGCGGTACGGGATATTACCACGGGTTGCCCGCAGAGGTGCGGCGCTATCAGCTTGAAATGCTGATCACCCTATCGCAATCCCTCTATCCCAGAATGCGGATCTATCTGTTTGATTCCCGGCGGCTTTATTCCGCCCCGGTGACCATTTTCGGCCCGCTTTTGGGGGTGATCTATCTGGGTCGGAACTATCTTGCGTTTCGCGACACAGAACGGGTCACCGCGCTGACCACCCACTTTGATCACCTTGTGAAAGAGGCCCATGTCTCGGCCCGGCAATTGCCGGACCATCTGACACAGCTGTTGGATAAAGTTCCCCGTGAGCAGGGCGAACCTAATACGGCATCGGATGCGCCCGATGCGCCAGATCAAGGGCATTGAACATCTCAGGGGTCAGACGCAGGTCTGATGCTTTGACGATATGTTTCAGCTGCTCCAGCGTCGTGGCCCCAAAGATGGACGAGGCCACAAAGGGCCGCTGCGCCGACCACGCCAGTGCCATCTGCGTCAGGTCCAAGCCAAATTGATCCGCGACCTCTTGATAGGCCTCCACCGCCGCAAAGACACGCGGCTGTTTGCGCCCGCCCAGATCGCCGTTGATGCTCATGCGCGAGCCATCCGGGATCGCGCCATTTTGGTACTTGCCCGTCAGCATCCCGGTCGCCAGGGGCGAGAACGGCAAAAGTCCCACGTCTTCATAGGTCAGAACCTCGGCCAGGTCGGTGTCGGCCATGCGGCACAGCAGCGAATATTCGTTCTGGATCGACGCCACGCGCGGCCCGCCCACGCGCCCGGCGGCCTCAAGCCACTGTTGCGCGCCCCAGGCGCCCTCATTTGACAGGCCAAAGGCGCGGAGGGTGCCGCGGTCAACCTCGGCCTGCAGGGCGCCCAGGCAATCTTCAATATTTTCAACAACCTGATCGCGCGACCACCCCGAATCCCAGGGTGCGAAGCTCCAGTTTTTGCGAAACATAAAGCTGCCCCGGTTGGGCCAATGCAGCTGATAGAGGTCGATGTAATCGGTTTGCAGGCGCTTGAGCGACCCTTCAACCGCCTCGCGGATGGTCTTGGACGACATGGGCGCCCCGTCCCGCGCATGGGCAAAGCCTTCGCCGGAATGTTTGGTGGCCAAAATCCACTCTTTGCGCCGCCCCGTTTTGGCGTTCCATTCGCCCAGGATTCGTTCGGTGTTGCCCACGGTTTCCGCGCGGATCGGGTTGACCGGATACATTTCGGCGGCGTCGATAAAGTTGATCCCGCTGTCCAGCGCAAAGTCCATCTGCGCGTGTGCCTCATCGGTTGCGGTCTGGGTGCCAAAGGTCATGGTGCCAAGGCACAGTTCCGAGACCTCGATACCGGTGCGGCCAAGCGGGTTCATTTTCATGGGTTTCTCCTGCGGAATCGGTTTCTACGCGTGTTTGCGCCAACATAACGTGCCTGCGCCCGTTGCCAAGGGATCCAGATGATGCCCGCGCGCGGCGCATCCCCCAAAATTCACTGGGTTCAATTCTTTTTAAGGTTGTTTGATTAACTGTCTTCGCAGTGATGCGAGATTGACATGCAGAATTTGGACACCATTCAAAACAAGATTTTCATGGCGGTCGGCCCCAGCCGAATTGCGGTATTGGGTCTTGTCTTGATGGCGGATCCGCGTGACGAAGACGTTTCACCAGACGTCTACACGAACAGGTGGCAAGAATACCGGGACCGCCTTGTCGAAGCGCAAACCATGCTCAACAAAGACCTTGATGACCTGCTTGCGCAGGCCAGCTATCAACTCCCCCCGGATGTCGAACAAGCGCGCGCTGAAGCAACACAGGCCTTGCACCCGTTCCTGGCCCTGGTCACATCAGATGGATTTTCACCAGACCGACAGGCTGATCAGTTGAATACACTCAGGGTTGCCGGTCTTTTCAACGTCGAAAGCGCAATCACAGGTTTTCTGACACTGATGACAAAAAGCCTGCGCGCCGAAAGTCATGCGCGCCAGGAAACCACTTCGCTTGAAATGCGCAATATGGTGAATCAGGTCGACGATCTGGGGCGCAACATTCAGTTGATCGCTTTCAACGCGTCGGTCGAGGCCGCGCGCATCGGGGAACAGGGCAAGGGATTTTCCGTGATCGCCGCAGAAATCCGGCAACTGTCCGACAAGATGGAACACACTCTTGGCATGTTGTCGTCACGCCTGTCCCATCAGGCCTAGCCGCAAAGACCCCATCTGCCCAACGGATTCCATCTTTGCGCCAGGACAGGCGCAATTCAGGTCGATGGCGGCATGAGGGGTCGCAAACGAACCTGCACCCCACAATCGTTTGCTGCAACCTAGGGGTGTTATGCGCCTGATTTTGTCCTTTGCCTCGCTTTTCCTATCCGTGCTGCTGTTGCAGCTTTCGTCGGGCAGCGTCGGGCCACTTGATGCACTGTCGGGGATTCAACTTGGCTTTTCGACATCGCAGATCGGCCTGCTGGGATCGGCCCATTTCGCTGGGTTCTTTGTCGGCTGCTGGTGGGCGCCCCGGCTGATGGGCGCGGTGGGGCATTCGCGCGCCTTTGCGGTGTTCACCGCGCTTGGGACAATCGGGATACTTGGCCATATCCTGACCGAGAACGCCCAGGCCTGGATGGCGCTGCGAGTGGCGCAGGGTCTGTGTATCGCCGGGAGCTATACCGTGGTCGAAAGCTGGCTTCAGGCCAAACTGACCAATGAGAACCGGGGCCGCGCCATGGGGATATACCGGGTGGTCGATATGCCCGCTTCGCTGGCGGCGCAGTTGATGATTTCGGTCCTGCCTGCCGCGCATTACATATCTTACACAGCCCTGGCGATCCTGTGTTGCGCAGCGATTTTGCCCCTGACCATGACGCGCGCAGAGCAACCGCCCACCCCCAGCGCGCCGCGTCTAGCGCCGGGGCTGGCGTGGCGGCGCTCGCCTTTGGCGGTTGCGGGGGTATTGGTTGCGGCATTGTCATCGGCCTCGTTTCGCATGGTCGGCCCTGTGTACGGCGCGGGCGTGGGCCTTGATACCGGGCAGATCGCGATCTTTCTGGCGTCTTTCGTGGCGGGGGGCGCCCTGTCGCAGTTCCCCGTAGGATGGCTGGCGGACAAATACGACCGGCGCGCGGTTCTGATCTGGCTGTCCGTTGCCGCGATTGTAACCTGCCTGTTCACCGCGACCGTGACCAATCTGCCGACCCTGGGCATTATGGCCACCGCGGGCATCTTTGGCCTGACCTCTTTCCCGATCTATTCGGTCGCCGCCGCCCACGCACATGATTTTGCCGTGTCAAATGAACGGGTTGAGCTGTCGGCAGCCCTGATGTTCTGGTATGCTGTCGGGGCGATTGCCGCGCCGTGGCTGGCCTCGGACCTGATCGAAACCTATGGGCCGCCCGCCCTGTTTGCCATGATCGCCGTGGGCCATGCGGGCCTCATCGCCTTTGGCATCATCCGCGCGCGCGCCCGTCCGGGGGCCGCGGAACGCACCCCCTATATCTATGCGCCGCGCACCTCATTTGTGATCGGGCGATTGATGGGACGGTTCCGCGACCCACGCGATTAGGGTCAGGCCCATTAATTCTGCACCGCCCTTTCCCTTGCGCGGCCCATCCGTTAAACCCGGCTCAAACCGCTAGGGACATGACTATGGCACGCCACCTGATCACCTCCGCCATTCCGTATATCAATGGCATCAAACACCTGGGCAATCTTGTGGGCTCGCAATTGCCTGCGGACCTTTATGCCCGCTATTTGCGCGCGCGCGGGCATGAGGTCATGTTCCTATGCGCAACCGACGAACACGGCACCCCGGCGGAACTGGCCGCCGCCAAAGCCGGCAAGCCCGTCGCAGAGTATTGTGCCGAAATGCACGAGGTCCAAGCCGAGATCGCCAAGGGCTTTCGCCTGTCGTTTGACCACTTTGGCCGGTCGTCTTCGGATCAGAACAAACAGCTGACCCAGCATTTCGCCAAGGTTCTGGATGATCAGGGGCTGATCGCCGAAGTGTCTGAAACGCAGATGTATTCCCATGCGGATGGCCGCTATCTGCCGGATCGCTACATCGAGGGCACCTGCCCCAACTGCGGGTTCGAAGACGCGCGCGGCGACCAATGTGACAATTGCACCAAACAGCTGGACCCCGTGGATCTGATCAATCCGCGCTCGACCATTTCGGGGTCAACCGATCTGGAAATGCGCGAGACCAAGCACCTGTATCTGCGCCAAAGCCAGATGAAAGATCAGCTGGACGCCTGGATCGACAGCAAAAAGGACTGGCCGGTTCTGACCACCTCGATTGCCAAGAAGTGGCTGCATGATGGCGATGGGCTTCAGGATCGCGGCATCACCCGCGATCTGGATTGGGGGGTGCCGGTTCAAAAGGGCGACGCCCCCTGGCCGGGTATGGAGGGCAAGGTCTTTTATGTCTGGTTCGACGCCCCGATCGAATACATCGCCTGTGCGCAGGAATGGGTGGATGCGGGCAAAGGCGACGACTGGGCCCGCTGGTGGCGCACGGATAAGGGCGCCGAGGATGTGACCTATACCCAGTTCATGGGCAAGGATAACGTGCCATTCCATACGCTTAGCTTCCCCTCGACCATTTTGGGATCGGGCGAACCCTGGAAGCTGGTGGATTACATCAAATCGTTCAACTACCTGAACTATGACGGCGGCCAGTTCAGCACCTCGCGCGGGCGCGGCGTGTTCATGGACCAGGCGCTTGAGATCCTGCCCAGCGACTATTGGCGGTGGTGGCTGTTGTCGAACGTGCCGGAAAGCTCGGACAGCGAATTCACCTGGGACAGCTTTCAGCAGGGGGTGAACAAGGATCTGGCCGATGTGCTGGGCAACTTTGCCAGCCGCGTGACCAAATTCTGCCGCTCGAAATTCTCAGAAGCGGTGCCCGCGGGCAAGCCGCGCGGTGCGCGCGAAGACCAGCTGGTCAATGACCTGACCGCCAAGCTGCGGGAATATGAAGCCCACATGGAGACCATCGAGATCCGCAAAGCGGCGGCGTCGCTGCGCGCGGCCTGGGTTCTGGGCAATGAATACCTGCAAGAGGTCGCGCCCTGGTCGACCTTCAAGACCGATCCGGAACAGGCGGCGATGCAAATCGGCCTGGCGCTGAACCTGATCCGTCTGTACGCGGTGATTTCGGCCCCCTTCATCCCCGACGCGGCCAAGGAACTGCGCGAGGCGATGCAATCGGATGATGACAGCTGGCCCAGCGATGTGGCGGCGGCGCTGGAAATCCTGCCGCAGGGCCACGCCTTTACGGTACCGGATGTGACCTTCCGCAAGATCACCGACGCGGAACGCGAAGAGTGGCAAGAGCGCTTTGCAGGCACCCGCGCCTAGGGTCAGGCCCCATTGATCCCCCCAAAACCACTTCAAAGCCGTCCCAACCGGGGCGGCTTTGGTGGTTTCATGCTGCGGCGAAAATACATCATTTGGGCACGGAAACGCCGGGTTTTGAAATACGACTCCTCTTAACATAACCTGCCCCCTAGGCTTGGGGAAACAACGACGGAGACCCAGATGCGAGCATTGGCCAAATGTGGCGTGGTCCTGGCC
>JAOARX010000022.1 GCA_025210345.1 Pelagimonas sp.
CGGCGGAGCGGGCGGGGGTGCCGGGGCGGGGTGGGGGGGAGTGTCCGGACCAGGGGCCGGGGCCGGTTCTGGCGGCGGGTCCGGTTGGGGTGCGGGGTCTGGCAGCGGCGCAGGTTCCGGGGTGGGTTCAGGAGCGGGTTCTGGCGCAGGCTGCGGTCTTGGGCGGGGTGTTGGGCGCACTGGGGCGGGCTCTGGCTGGGTCAGGGCGGCGAACTGGGCTTCGGAAATCACCGTGACCTCGGCCACGGTCACCTCGGGCGGTTCGGCCGAGAACACCCCGCCGATCAGCATCCAAAGGATCAGCGCAGCATGCGCCCCGCCCGAGATATACAGCCCGCGTTTCACCTGATCGCCTTACCCGCCGGATCCGTTCAGCGCAGGGCCACCCACATCCGTGACCAGCCCGATCGACGAAAAGCCACCCGCGTTCAGCGCGCCCATGATCTGGGCCACCTCATTGTAGGGCACGCCGCCATCGGCGCGCAGATACACGCGGTCATCCGATCGTTCCGCAGCAATCGCGCGCAACCGCGACACCAGCGCTTCGCGCGAGACCTCGGTGGTCTGGATCAGGACCTGCCCTTCGGCACCGATGGTCACGGTCAGCGGCTCTTCGGTCTCGGAGGGAAGCGCCTGCGCCGCGGTTTTCGGCAGCTCAACCGGCACCCCCACCGTCAACAAAGGCGCGGCAACCATAAAGATGATCAGCAGCACCAGCATGACGTCGACGAATGGCGTGACGTTGATCTCGGCCATGGGTTGAGTTGCGCGCCGACGCCCGCGCCGCCTGCGACCACCGCCCCCGCCATTTTTCATGACACCCGCGCCCATGGCTCAGCTGTCCAACTGGCGTGACAGGATGGTGGCGAACTCATCGGCAAAGCTTTCATAGCCGCCAAGGATGCGGTCGCTGTCCGCCGATAGCTTGTTGTAGAAAATCACCGCCGGGATCGCGGCCAAAAGGCCCAACCCCGTGGCCAAAAGCGCCTCGGCGATGCCGGGGGCCACAACCACAAGCGAGGTATTTTGCTGCTCTGCGATCTCGATAAAGGCGTTCATGATCCCGAAGACCGTCCCAAACAGCCCGATAAACGGCGCGGTTGATCCGACGGTCGCCAGGATCGGCAAGCCTTTTTGCAGGGCCTCGGCCTCTTTCTGGATCGAAACATCCATGCTGCGATCAATGCGTTGCTGGGCGTTGGCAATCAGCCCGCCATCTTCGCGGTGCGACCGCCGCCATTCGATCATCCCCGCGGCAAAGACCCGCTCGGCCCGGCCTTTTGGCTCGGGGCCCAATTGTTCGAACAGCTCATCCAGCGGCTCGCCGGACCAAAAGGCCTGATCAAATCGCGCGGCTTCCCTGCGAGCGGCGCGATAGACGATCAGCTTGTCGATGATAATCGCCCAGGCCCAGACCGAGGCTGCGATCAGCATCAGCATGACAAGTTTAACAGTCAGCGTGGCGCGCGCGAATAGCCCCCACAACGAGAAATCAATCTCTTGCGCCAGGGCAAGGGTTTCTGCTTCCATGAACCTGCTCTTTCGTTTGGCCCGGTTTTCTGGGCTCTGATTAGCACATTGCTTAGCGGATTTTCAGGGGGAAAGCCAGCAATATAAGGCCAACGGCCACATCCTGCCGATCACCAAGCAGTCAGAGCCCGTGACGCGCCGCCGCCTGCCCGGCCCAAAGCCCCGTCGCAAGACAGGCGGTCAAAAGATAGCCGCCGGTGGGGGCCTCCCAATCCAACATCTCACCGGCGCAGAACACGCCGGGGTGGGATCGCAGCATCAGTTGGTCATCCAAACCGCCAAACGCCACGCCGCCCGCGGTGGAGATCGCTTCGTCCATCGGGCGCACACCCGCATGTGGAACAGGCAGCGCCTTAAGCAATCTGGCCAGTTCCATGGGTGTTTGTGGCAAGGGACGCGCGACCTCCATCACCAAGGCCATCCCCGCAGGTGACAGCCGCAGTGTCTTGCGCAGGTGATTGGCCAGGCTTTGCTTGCCGCGTGGTTTCGCCAGCTTGGCGGCAAGCTGATCAGCGCTTTGATCCGGGAACAGATCCAGCGACAATTCCGCCCCATCGCGCAAAGCCGGGGTCAACGGATAGATCCCTCCGCCTTCAAGACCGCGCGCGGACAGGACGATCTCTCCCCGATTGTGTAGCCCCCCGGCCCGCAGCGCGAGATTCTTCAACGGCGCCCCAAAATGCCTGCTCATATGGTCGGACCACGCCACCCTCAGCCCGGCATTCGACGGCGCAAAGGGCACCAGATCGACGTTGCCCATCAGATCAGCCCACCGCCCGTCTGACCCCAGCCGTGCCCAGCTTGCGCCGCCCAGCGCCAGCACGGTCACAGTCGGGTGCAATCTCTGAGCGCCCTCTGGCGTCTCAAATTGAAACCCATCATTGTCCCAACCCGACCAACGCCAGCGCAGCCGGGTCTCAAGCCCCATTTCCCCCAGACGCACCAGCCATGCGCGCAGCAGGGGCGACGCCTTCATCACCGTGGGGAACAGGCGCCCGGTCGATCCGATGAACATCTCTTGCCCCAGGTCCTCGGCCCAGTCGCGCGCGGCATCCGGGCCGAACTGCTTTAGCATCGGGCGCAGCTTGGGGGCGGCTTTTCCATAAGCGGACAGGAACTGTTCAAACGGCTCCATCTTGGTCAGATTCAACCCGGATTTCCCCGCCATCAGGAATTTTCGCGCCAAAGAGGGCTTGGCCTCGACCAAAACGACCTGCCGCCCGCCGGACAGCAGCGCGTCCGCCGCCATCAGCCCCGCAGGCCCGCCGCCAATAACCAGCGCGTCACACATCGCTATCGTCCGGCCGCAGCACCATCATGCGATGCGGGAAGGGGAATTCGATTCCCTCTTCCTTCAGCGCGTTCCAGATCAGGAACCCCACATCTGAAGTGAACTTGTTCTTGCCATCATCAATCCCGTTCACCCAGAATTCCACCGCGAACTCCACCCCGTGTTCGGCGAAATTGCGGAACTCGCAATCGGGCGGCATGGGTTTGTCCAGAACCGCCGGGTGCTTGGCCACCGCGGCTTCGATGATCGCGGGCACGCGGTTGATGTCGGTCTTGTAGCTGACGGTAAAGGGCACCTCGTAGCGGTTGCTAGAGCCCTGATCGGAAAAGTTGATGATCCGCGTGGTGATGAAATCCTCGTTCGGCACCACGATCCAGCGGCCATCATAGGTCTCGAGAATCATCGCCCGCGCGGTCGTCTGCACGATCCGCCCCGCCATGCCGTTGTCCAGTTCGACATAATCGCCAACGGTCGCCTGGCCTTCCAGCAGCAAGATCACCCCGGAAATATAGTTCGACGCGATCTTTTGCAGGCCAAACCCCAGACCCACACCAATGGCACCGGACAGCACCGCCAATGAGGTCAGCGGAATGCCCATGATGTTCATGAGCAGCATAAACGCCAGACCGTAGATCGCGATTTCCGCCGCCTTGCGGGCAAGCTGCTGTGTCGCGGGTTCCATCTCTTGTTTGTTGATATAGCCGCCGGTCTGCTGGTTCGACCACCGCCCCAGCCAGAACAGGATCGACCCGGCAATCACCCCGCGCACCACCGCCATCAAGGTGAATTCGATATTCCCCAGCGAGACGGTCATCTCATTCAGTTGCGCCGTCGCCACATCCAACAAGCCCAGCGCATAAAGGGCCATGATCGGAATCAGGATGAACCGGCCCAGCACCTTGAGGAACCCGTCCGAAATGATCTGCGTGACCAGAATACGCGCCGCAATGAACAAAAACACCCGCTTGCCCAGCGCAATCACCGCCCCCGACCCAAACAAAGCCCGCGTCGCCTGTTCCCCGATACCGGTGAACACCCAGGCCAAAAGCGGCAATAGCAAAGGCACAAAGATCAGCACGAACCGGCGCAGGGTCGCAAGGATCGAAACCGCGCCATCCGCCGGCGCCAGAATGCGCTCTAACACGGGGCCAAACCGCTTGGTCAGCCCCCATGCCCCCAAAAAGGCCGCGACCAGCAGACCAAGCTGAGACCAGGCCGCAGGTGACAAAAGCCAGACCTTGGCAATGTCCCACCCCTGCACGGCATATGCCAGGGCGCTTTGCGCAAATTGCGATTGCGTCAGAAAATCAAAGTTCATGGCAGGCTTGACCCCTTTCGCCTTTCACGCCAGCTTTGCCCCGAGACGCCGCGCGATACAAGGTCACGCATGCCTGACCCCACCGATACCGATCCGATTTGCCCGCTGTGCTTGCGGCCCATTCCCCCGAATGCCCGTCAAAGCCTGCATCACCTGATCCCGCGGCTCAAAGGGGGCAAACATGGGCCGACGGTGCTGTTGCACCAGATCTGCCATTCCGAGATCCACGCCACCCTGACCGAGGCCGAGCTGGCCCGCGATTTCCACACCATAGATGCGCTGCGCGCCCATCCCCGGATCGCGAAATTCATTCGCTGGGTGGCCAAGCGCCCCGCTGATTTTCACGCCCGCAGCGCCGGGGGACGGCGCAAGCGCTAATCGCTTGCGGCCCTGTCGCCCGCGTGATTATCTCGCGCCAAACGGAGGCCGCCATGACCCACAGCTATCCCATCCGCGTCTATTATGAAGACACCGATATGGCGGGCATCGTCTATCATGCGAACTATCTGAAATATATCGAGCGCGCGCGATCAGACTGGGTGGCGCAGCAGGGGTTGGATCAACTGGCCATGCGCGACGAAGGCATCGTCTTTGTGGTGCGGCGGATCGAATGCGACTATCTGGCGCCCGCGCGGTTTGACGACCGGCTCGAGGTGCGCACCACGGTCAAGGCCGTGACCGGCGTGCGGCTGATCATGACCCAAGAGGTCCTGCGCAACGCGGAACCGCTGTTTCGCGCCGAGGTCACCGCCGTCTGCGCCACGACCGAAGGCCAGCCCGCCCGCCTGCCGGAAAAGCTGCGCCGCAAGGTTCACTAGGATCACAGTACATTCCTCCTGATCCCACGGCCCGACCCGGACCAGCCCTATTTCCAGATCAGGTCTATTCGGTCCGCCTGTCCGTCCTGAGCCGCCTGACCGGTTGCGCGCACCCGCGCTTGCGGGACGCCGTTTTGATGCAAAACATGCCGCAGCGCTTCGGCACGGCGACGCGCCAATTGCCGATCCAGGATCTGCGATCCCGTGCCCCGCGCCTGCGCCATTATCTCAAGCGTCACCTCCCCCGCGATCACGCATTGCCGCGCAACGGCAATCAGCCGCGCGATTTCCCAGACCGACCCATCAGGGGGGAGAAAATCCCCGTCGCGATAGGCAAGCCTGTTCAGATCAGGCCCGTGTTGCGCACAGGCATCGGCGCTGGGTTCAAACGTCATGACCGGCAACCAGCGTCCGCCCCGCGCCTCTTGGGTTTCCCGCAAGAGCATGTGTTCCCGCAAATGACCGTCGGTGGGCATCTCAGTTTGCTGCACCGACACTTTTGCCGGCACCAAGCCCAGCCGCCGCTGCCACGCCCTTGGGTCGCTTCCCGGTGTGACCTGCACGTCCAGCGTCAGGGCCTGCGGACCATAGCGCAGCGTCAGAACGTCGACCTCGGGCAGCAGCGGTTGCAACGCAGAAAGCACGCTGAGCACACGATCCGCCCGCCCATTGGGAGAGAGCCTGGGCTGACCCAGCACCGGAACGCCCAGCCCGACCGCCAGATCCGCCACCGTCAACCCGTTCGGGAGCTTGCCCGTCACCTCGGAATGCGCCGCCGCATCATAGGCGAATACAAACGCCGGGGGCGTGCCGTCATCGGCAAGGCGAATTTCCCCGGCTGGCGGGGCATCCAGCCCCGCCAAGGCCCGCGCCAAAGCATCAGGAGAGGCGGCAACCCCGTTCAAAACGGTTTTGTCCCCATACAACAGCTCGCCCCGCGTGAGACCGCGCAATGCCGCCAGCGCCGGGGGCAGGCCCGCGCCCCAACCGCTCAGATCCGGATAGGGGGCGTGGGTCAGATCGGAATCCGCCTGATCAACTTCGGGAAAGTCCCGCGGCACATGGCCGGACAGCTGCATCTTCTGGCCATCCCAAAGCGCCCGGACCTGCAACGGCAGTTCATCCCCCTTGGGGACCAGATCCAACTGCAGGCCATAGCCTTGGGGCAAGATCCCCGCCAGGCGCTGCACCGCGCCAATTTGGTCTTGATCCAGCGGGCCACCGCTAAGGCTTATGTGATCCGCCGTGACGCTCAGCACCCCTTCGGGCACCGCCCCAAAGGCCGAAACCGCCGCGGCCAGCGCGGCGTCAAACCCGCGTGTCGGCAAGGGCAAAGGGGCCTCTTGCAACGTAAAATCCTGCGCGGGTCCCAAAGGCTCAAAGACCCCGGCATCAAACCCCGGTGGCACCTTGCCAGAGATCTGCAGCCCCATGCGCCGGTCCCGCGTGATCAACACGCCATAGGGTTTCCCATCATCCAGAGCACGCAATTTGATCTGCGCACGATAGTCTTCGGGCAGCTCTGCAAACAAGGTCTCAACCGCGCGCAGATCCCAGGGCTGATGCACCTCACCGGTGATCGAAATCTCTTGCCCGGATATCTCCAGCCGCCCGGACAAAAGCCGCCCCGTGGCCTGCGCAAGACGTATCGCCATGTCGCGCCAATTGCGATCCGGCACCCCGGTGGCAATCGGAAGATCAACCCCCGTGCCCAGCGCATCTGTCATCTGCGCGGCCAGGGCCAGATCCGGCAGATGCCCGGCAAACGTCAGCCCATCGCGTTTCTCAATCGCAAAGGCAAAGGGCGTCACATTGGGCAGCAGCACGAGATCATCATGCAACGCGTCAACCCCGTCGAGCGCCCCCAGCGCAGCCAGCACTTTGGCGCGCGCGTCTTCGGTTTCGACCCGGCCCGATACAGTGATCTCGCGCCCGGACGCCGACACCGTCAAGGGATGCACCACATCCAAAAGCGCGGTCTGCGCCTGCGCCGTTAACCCCGCTTCGATCAACGCATCCTGGCTGGGCACCCGAAAGACACCCAGCCCCACAACAGCGGCAATAATGGCGAGAACGGCGAATAGGTCACGCATGACCTAGGCCACCTTAGATCGCGGCCTTGCGGCTTTCATCCAGATAGATCTCACGCAGGCGCAACGCACGGGGGCCCGCCTGACCATCACCCAGTGTCACCCCGTCGATTTCCACAACCGGCATGACAAAGGTCGACGCCGAGGTGATAAAGGCCTCATCCGCGCCCTGTGCTTCTTCGATGGTGAAATTGCGCTCTTCGACGTCCATCTGCGCCTCTTGGGCGAACCGCAGCACGGCGGCGCGGGTGATCCCATGCAGGATGTCATTTGACAGCGCGCGGGTCACGATCTTGTTGCCCTTGATGAAATAGGCGTTGTTGCTGGTGCCTTCGGTGACGAACCCATCCTGCACCATCCACGCATCATCTGCGCCTGCCTTCTTGGCCATCATCTTGCCCATGGAGGGGTACAACAGCTGCACGGTCTTGATATCGCGACGCCCCCAGCGCACATCGTCAATCGAGATGATCTTGAGCGGCTTGACCGTTTCGGCCAGTCCCGGCTTGTTTTGGGTGAACAGAACCAACGTCGGCTTGGTGGTTTCCGGGTCGGGGAAAACAAAATCCCGGTCATCGGGCGCACCGCGTGTCACCTGAAGGTAAACCATACCTTCTTCGATGCCGTTGATCTCAACCAGCTTGCGGTGGATGGCCAGCAGCTCGTCCATATCGCAGGGTGCGGGCATGTCCAGCTCATTCAGAGAACGCTGCAAGCGCGTGGCGTGACCGTCAAAGTCGATCAGCTTGCCACCCAGAACCGATGTCACCTCATAGACGCCGTCCCCCATCAGAAAGGCACGGTCAAAGATCGAAATCTTGGCTTCGGTTTCAGGCAGATAGTCGCCGTTCAGATATACAGTGCGGGTCATGTCCGGCCGCTCCCTTTTCTTTTGTTGCGCAGGACCTAGCGCGATTTCCTTATCTGGGTCAACGCACAGCCCCCCAACGCGCATCCCCGGCGATCAGATTCGCCTTGCGCACCGGTCTGCCCTGGTCGGCCCAGATGTATTTGATTTTCCCATTCGCGATCTGGTCGATCACGATGCAGCGGGTTCCGATCCCCTTGCCCGTATCCCAATGCTCACCAAAGGTGCACACCAGCCCGGACTTTGTCGACACCCAGCTGTCAAAGTAGGTCTGCAGAATGGCGTTTTTGCCAACTGATCGCTGCTCTCCGCCGCGCTTGTAGAACATGAACATCCACGCGCGTTTGGCATCTGCAACCACGCTACCGGCGGTCAGGAGCTTGCTCAAGGCTGGATCGGATTTCAGCGCCTTCGCACTATAGTTCTGCTGTTGCAGCCGCGCATATTCCTGCATCGCGGAGGCCCGATCCCCCTGAAAAGAGGCATTGATCAGCCCAAACACCTGCGGTGCCAGTTTCCCGTCCACCGGTTTGTAAACCTTGGTCACCTTTCGGGTCTGCACCTGCTGCCCGGTGACCACCTTGTCATTTCGGGCATACAAAATGCAGTCGCGCTTGCCGCGTCGCAGATGTTGGCGACACGCGCCCAGCGCCCGTTTCGCGCTTTCTTCGGTGGTATCTGCCCCATACCAGAACCCCCAGGGCCCATCGGGTGAAATTGCAAAGGCCTTGGGATTGGGGCTGGCCTGATACTCCGCCAGCCCTTTGTTTTGCTTTTTTGTCAGCGTCACGGTCCAGCCCCCCTGGGCCGAAACCATCTTGGCCTGAGAAACCACACCAATCGCGAAAATAACCAGAAAACTTAAAATATAGCGCATGAAAAGCCCCATCTGTCGAAGCGTCTGGTCTCACTCAGTCACCGATCTTGGTGGATATCAACCCCAAAGCAGCGCGCTTGGCGGATGCACACCCTTTTCGTCAAACACCAGCGGCGTGTCGCGGTCCTCTGCCAGCAAAAGCGGCCCATCCAGATCGGTGATCACCGCCCCTTGCGCAATCAAGGTCGCGGGCGCCATGGCAAGGCTTGACCCTACCATGCACCCGACCATGATGCCATAACCCTCGGCCAGTGCGGCATCGCGCAGGGCCAGGGCCTCGGTCAGGCCGCCGGTCTTGTCCAGCTTGATGTTCACAACGTCATATTTGCCTTTCAGTTTGGGCAGGCTTTCCCGGTCATGACAGCTCTCATCGGCACAAACCGGCACCGGACGCACCATCCCGATCAACGCATCGTCTTGGCCTGCGGGCAGAGGCTGTTCGACCAGAGCCACCCCCAACCGTACCAAATGGGGGGCCAGATCCGCATAGACTTCGGCACTCCACCCCTCATTGGCATCGACAATGATCCGCGCATTGGGCGCCCCGCGACGTACCGCCTCAAGACGCGGCATATCATCGGGCGTGCCCAGTTTGATCTTCAACAAGGGGCGGTGGGCATGTTCTCGTGCGGATGCCTCCATGGCATCCGGTTCCGCCAAGGACAGTGTATAGGCCGTGATCTCCGGCCCCGGAGCCGATAACCCGGCCAATTCCCACGCGCGTTTACCAGCGGCCTTGGCCTCCAGATCCCAAAGCGCACAATCCACAGCGTTGCGCGCAGCCCCGGCAGGCAAAAGCGCAGTCAAGGCCTCTCGGGTCACATCGGCAGGCAGGGACATGATCTCGGCTTCGACGCTCTCCAGCGTTTCGCCATAGCGCGCATAGGGGACACATTCGCCAAAGCCCACATGTCCACCACGCTCCACCCGTACGGTCAGAACCTTTGCCTCGGTCCGCGACCCCCGGCTGATCGTGAACACCTGCGCCAGCTTGAACACATCCCGTTTTACTGTGATGGCCATGCGCCCCCCTGCTTCATCTCTTTGCAAATATCCATTTAACAGAGCTCAGATCACACCCTGCTCCAGCGTTCAACACCCCCCCGATTTCAAAGGCGACATCGGGCGGGACGGTGGGTGGGGCGACGTGCGCAGCACAAGCGCCTCCCCGTCCCGCAGCCGTTAGATCTCTGCCAGCGCATCGACCAATCGGCCCGCCCCATGGCGGAAGGGATCTACCGTCGGAAGGCCCATCTCACCCTCAACCTTTTGGCAATAGGCCAGTGCCTCTTCGTCATTCATGTGCTGCGTGTTGACAGAGATCCCCAACACCTGACACTCCGGGTTCGCCACTTTGGCCAGCGCCAGCGCCATATCACGCACGGCCTCAAGGCTGGGCGGCGTATAATCCGGCAGGCCGCGCATATGCGCACGCGTGGGTTCATGGCTCAGGATCAGCGCATCCGGCTGCCCCCCATGGATCAACGCCATGGTCACACCGGAATACGACACGTGGAACAGGCTTCCCTGCCCCTCGATGATGTCCCAGTGATCTTCATCATTATCCGGTGTGATATACTCAACTGAGCCCGCCATGAAATCCGCCACGACCGCATCCAGCGGCACGCCGTCACCGGTGATCAAAATCCCGGTCTGTCCTGTCGCCCGAAAGGTGCTTTTCATGCCGCGTTCGCGCATCTCAGCGTCCAGTGCCAGCGCGGTATACATCTTGCCGACCGAACAATCCGTCCCAACCGCCAGCACGCGCTTGCCGCTGCGTTTCTTGCCATTGGCAATCGGATACTCAACCTCGGGCACGCGCACGTCGTGCAGCGCTTGCCCGGTTGCTTCGGCCACCGCGGCCAGATCCTTTTCATCACGAAGCAGGTTGTGCAGCCCCGACGCCAGGTCGAATCCTTCCTCCAGCGCCTGCACCAAAACTTTTTTCCAGGCTTGACTGATGACGCCGCCGCGATTCGCCACGCCGATAACCAGTGTCTTGGCCCCCGCCGCCTTGGCCTCTTCCAGCGTCATATCCACGAGCCCCAGGTCAGCCTTGCAACCCTCCATCCGATATTGCCCAACACAGTTCTCAGGACGCCAATCCTTGATGCCCTGCGCAACCTTTGCTGCAAGTGCATCCGGCGCATCGCCAAGGAACAATAGATAGGGGGTCTGGATCATGGGTCTCTCCTGCGCGCAAAATCTTAGTGTTCCTTCAGTTTCAAGAGTTTCGCAGGGAGTTTTCCCTGAAATTCGCGCATATATTCACCAATCAGACAATAATCTTCGAAGAAGAGCGGCTATAGCAGAATATCTTCCCACGGACCTTTCCCCCAGCTCGCCCTTTTCGCTTGCGCAGCATTGCGCAATTTAATAACCCCCAACCTAGAAAATTCGCAATTTCCTTGCAGGAGGCACCGCATGTCTTTCCGTATCCAACCCGCCGCCCCCGCGCGTCCCAACCGCTGCCAGCTGTTTGGCCCGGGCTCGAACACCAAGCTCTTCGCCAAAATGGCGGCCTCGGCTGCCGATGTGATCAACCTTGATCTCGAAGATTCCGTCGCCCCCACCGACAAGGACGTGGCCCGCGCCAATGTGATCGAGGCCCTGAACACCGTGGACTGGGGCAACAAATATATGTCGGTGCGCATCAACAGCCTTGACAGTCCCTTTTGGTACCGTGACGTCGTGGACCTGCTGGAACAGGCCGGCGACCGTCTGGACCAGATCATGATCCCAAAGGTCGGCTGCGCCGCTGATGTCTATGCCGTGGACGCGCTGGTCACCGCCATCGAAGCCGCCAAGGGCCGCGCCAAGCCGGTTTCCTTCGAAGTCATCATCGAATCCGCCGCAGGCATTGCCCATGTAGAGGAAATCGCCGCCTCATCCCCCCGCCTTCAGGCCATGAGCCTTGGCGCCGCTGACTTTGCCGCCTCGATGGGCATGCAGACCACGGGCATCGGTGGCACTCAGGAAAATTATTACATGATCCGCGAAGGCCAGAAACACTGGTCCGATCCGTGGCACTGGGCGCAGGCCGCCATCGTCGCCGCCTGCCGGACCCATGGCATCCTGCCCGTCGACGGCCCGTTTGGGGACTTCTCGGATGATGATGGGTTCATCGCCCAGGCGAAACGTTCGGCCACGCTGGGCAT
Source organism: Pelagimonas sp. (assembly GCA_025210345.1). Classification (GTDB taxonomy): domain Bacteria; phylum Pseudomonadota; class Alphaproteobacteria; order Rhodobacterales; family Rhodobacteraceae; genus JAOARQ01. Next base: position 11,951 of record JAOARX010000022.1, read on the forward strand.
GGTCGGCAAATGGGCCATCCACCCCAAGCAGATCGCATTGGCCAATCAGGTCTTTACCCCCACGGAAGAGGCGGTCGCCGAGGCACGCGAAATCCTTGCGGCGATGGAACAGGCCAAAGCCAACGGCGAAGGCGCCACCGTCTACAAGGGCCGCCTGGTCGACATCGCGTCGATCAAACAGGCCGAAGTGATCGTCGCACAGGCCGAGCTGATCGCGCAGAACAGCTAAGACCTGCAAATGTGTTTGGAAAAGCCCGGCCTTGCTGTCGGGCTTTTTCATTTGTCGACCGGGCACCAGGCCGCTTTGGTTTCCAATCCGCACCTTAAAGCTGGGCGCCCCCGATGAAGAACCTCACCCTCACTGCGCTTGCCCTTATTGTCGTTGGCACCACCGGCATGGCGGACAGGAAACAACCGCGTGAGTTGTCACAGTTGATTGTCAGATCATACCCATATGGATTTAATCCCCTGGTTTAGCGCCATCAGGCGCGCTCGTCTTTGGGAGACCCCATCACCACATAGGTCTGGATCGTATTCACCTGCGGCAGCGCGCCAAGGATTTCGGTGTGGAAATGCTTATAGGCCACCAGATCGGCGGCCTCGACCCGCAGCAGGTATTCCACGCCGCCGGTGATATTGTGGCATTCGCGCACTTCATGGGCGGCGCGCATGGCCTGTTCAAAGGCCTCTTGCGCGGATTTGGTGTGCTGGTTCAGGCCCACCGTGACATAGGCCGAAAATCCGATGCCCAGTTTTTCCGGCGATAAAACAACGCGGTAGCCTTTGATTACCCCCAGTTTTTCCAGGGCCTGCACCCGCCGAAGACAGGCCGAAGGCGACAGCCCCACCTTGTCGGCCAAAGACAGGTTGCTTTGACGGGCATCGCGGGTCAGTTGACGCAATATTTTGTGGTCGATATGGTCCAGATCTATCATTTATTGCAAATAATCCGCGATTCCATGCAGCATTTGCAACCTCAATTCCCCGTTCAACGGCAATAAATGCGGCATGACACTTGATATTTTCCTTGCCCTCGCGCTGTTTTGCGCTGGTACGCTCTTTACGCCCGGTCCCAACAATCTGATGTTGATGGCATCGGGTGCGAATTTTGGGCTCAGACGCACTTTGCCACATCTGTTTGGCGTGGCCTTTGGCTTTCCGACGATGATTATTCCCGTGGGTCTGGGCGTGATGCAGCTGTTCGACGCCTGGCCTGCGTCCTACACCATCCTCAAGGTCGCTTCGATCGCCTATATTCTTTACCTTGCGTGGAAAATCGCCCATGCGGCGGCCCCCGAAAAGGTCAGTGCCGATGCGCGCCCCCTGACCTTTTTGCAAGCCGCGGCCTTTCAGTGTGTCAACCCCAAGGCGTGGTCCATGGCGCTGGGGGCCATCACGCTGTACGCGTCGGGGCGGGATGTTGTGTCCATCCTGATCGTTTCGGGCACCTTTGCCGCATTGGGCACCGTTTCCGCCACGGTCTGGACGACGCTTGGCACCGGTGTGCGCCGCCTGCTGGCGGACCAGAGGCGGCTGCGTGTGTTCAACTGGATCATGGCCAGCCTGCTGGTCGCGTCGATGATCCCTGTTCTGATCGGGTCGTAACCCTGTCTATTTCAGGGGCAAACAGATCTCGGTCAAAAGATCCTCTGGCGCCGTCGTGCGTGGGTCATTGAGGTAGATTTCATAGCAGGGGGCATCCGCGGGCATATGTCCGGTCTCGGGCAGCCAATGACCAAAGAGCGCATCATACCCGTCCTTCAATCGCGCGTAGGGTCCTTTGAACGTCAGCACCGCCGCATTTCCCCCTGCGATGTCAACGGCCTCTAGCCCCTTGGGCACGGCATCACCGTCCCACTGCGCGCCGGCGAAACTGCGCAACTCGGCCTCAGGGCGCGCGGAGGGGTCATCATAATAGATGCCAATCGCGGGCCCCATTTGCGCATGGGCCTGACGTTCGGCCACAATGACCCAGGCCTTTTCAAAAGATTCGCCAATGGACATATAGCTGCCTTGATGGGCCAGCCCCGCCACCCGGCGGGCAGGCAATTCAAGGATTTCAATGGGATAGGTCATATTACGTTCCTCTCGCGTCATAAGCATGGGCGCCCCCAGGCGCCCGGTTTCACGAAACGCGCGCGGGGTCATGCCATAGGCCTGGCCAAAGGCCTTGGAAAAGCTGCGCGGGTTGGGATAGCCGCAGTCGCGCCCGATCCGATCCACTCCGACCGTCTCGCGCAGCAACCGCCCCGCCGCCACGTGCAACCGCACGCGCCGCACCATCTGGGCGCTGGTTTCCCCGGTCATGGCATGAAACACCCGGTGCCAATGGAACCGCGACATGGCCGCGACATCCGCCAGCGCATCCAGCGACAGATCCCCGTCAGGGTTTTCAAACACATAGCTCAGAACGCGGTGCAACCTGTCTTCGTAACGCATGGGGTCCTTCCCTTTGCTCGTTTCACCGCCAGCTTGACCAATTACATTGCACAAATCTTGCTTTGTTGCATCTGGCGCAAACGCGCGCCATATAGGCCTGACGCAAGGAGAGTTTGCCGATGACCAACTATCTCGACTTTGAAAAGCCGCTGGCCGAAATCGAAGGCAAAGCCGAAGAGCTGCGCGCGATGGCCCGTGACAATGATGAGATGGATATCGAAGATGAAGCCAGCGCGCTTGATCGCAAGGCCGATGAGATGCTGCAGGAACTGTATGCCAAGCTCACCCCATGGCGCAAATGCCAGGTGGCGCGGCATCCTGAGCGTCCGCATTGCAAGGATTACATCGAGGCCCTGTTCACCGAATTCATGCCTCTGGCCGGGGATCGCAACTTTGCCGATGACCATGCGGTGATGGGCGGTTTGGCGCGGTTCAATGATCAGCCCGTTGTGGTGATCGGCCATGAAAAGGGCCATGACACGCAATCGCGCGTGACACGCAACTTTGGCATGGCGCGCCCCGAAGGCTATCGAAAAGCGGTACGTCTGATGGAAATGGCCGACAAATTCGGCCTGCCGGTGATCGCGCTGATCGACACGCCCGGGGCCTATCCGGGGCGCGGCGCGGAAGAGCGCGGCCAATCCGAAGCCATCGCGCGCAGCACCGAAAAGTGCCTGCAAATCGGTGTGCCGGTGATCTCAATCGTGATTGGCGAAGGGGGCTCGGGTGGGGCCGTGGCCTTTGCCGCGGGCAACCGCGTGGCGATGCTTGAGCATTCTGTGTACTCGGTCATTTCCCCCGAAGGCTGCGCGTCGATCCTGTGGAAAGACGCCGAGAAAATGCGCGAAGCGGCCGAAGCCCTGCGCCTGACCGCGCAAGACCTGTACAAGCTTGGCGTCTGCGACCGCGTGATCGACGAACCCATGGGCGGCGCGCATCGTGACCGGGATGTCACCATCGCCGCAGTTGGGCGCGCCATCGAAGCCATGCTGGCGGATATGGATACCCTGTCAGGGCCGGATCTAATCAGCGCGCGGCGCAAGAAATTCCTGGACATCGGATCGCGTGGCTTGGCGGCATAAGCCACCGAAACATTTCCCACGCCTTAGTGAAACTGTGTCAGGGCTTCGTTGGATGACTTCCACGAAGCCCTGCGGCATATCTGTGGCATGGAGTTTCTGTTTGCTTATGCTGCGGGTCTTTTGACCATGATCAACCCCTGCGTTGTCCCCGTGTTGCCGATTGTCATCGCCACCGCGCTACAGGCCAGTCGCTTTGGCCCCGTGGTGATGGCCGCCGGGCTGAGCCTGTCGTTTGTCGTTCTTGGCGTCGGTGTCACCGCCTTTGGCCATCTGATCGGGTTGGACATCGACATGATATCCAAGGCCGGAGCGGTCTTGATGGTGGTTTTTGGATTGGCGCTCTTTTTGCCCGGCGCCGATCGCCTGCTGGGCAAGGCGACGTCGGGTCTCGCGACCAGCGCGGATGCGCAGTTGGACACCGTGGACCGCAGCGGTCTGCGGGGGCAATTTCTGGGTGGGCTTTTGCTTGGCGCGGTCTGGAGCCCCTGCATCGGCCCCACGCTGGGGGGCGCCATTGCCCTGGCGTCGCAGGGGCAGGACCTTGGCCGTGCGACCATGATCATGGTGTTCTTTGCGCTGGGGGTCTCGACGCTGATCCTTGGGCTGGCCTATGGCACACGCGGCGCGGTGGGCAAATATAACGCGCAGCTTCGCAACCTTGCCACACGCGCGCGCCCCATTTTGGGGGTGACCTTTGTCGCCGTTGGCCTCGCGCTGTTTTTCAATCTTCACCACATGATCGAAGCCTGGCTGGTGGGTGCGCTTCCCGCCTGGCTGATTGATCTCTCTGTTTCCATCTAACCGAAAGGACATCTCATGGATCGCCGTCATTTTCTGACCCTTACCGCCGCCCTGCCCTTTGCCGCACCGGGCATCGCCCTGGCCGGACAAGAGTATACGCCGGGTCTTGTGCAGAAACATCTTGCTGCCGGCGACACTGTCTTTTTGGATTTCAAAGCCAGCTGGTGCAGCACCTGCGCCGCACAAGAGCGCGTGATCAATGCGCTAAAGGCCGAGAACCCGATGTATGCCCAAAAGGTGGTCTTTATCGATGTGGACTGGGATCAGTTCGGCAAATCTGACCTGGTCAAATCGCTCAATATCCCGCGCCGTTCAACCCTTGTGGTGTTGAAAGGGGACAAAGAGCTGGGGCGGATCGTTGCCGGGACAGGCAAAGCGCAGATCAAGGATCTGATGGATGTTGCGCTGAACGCCTGACACGGGCGCGTGCAAGAATTTTCGAAAAATTCTTTGCCTCAGACTTCAGACCTCTGGTTAGACCTTTGGGAGGGGGAGCCCCTTCCGGGGTCTCTTGCGGCAACCATCCCCCGGATTTCGCGACAGACGGCATGGGCCATCAGCCGGCGATCATGCGCAGGCCCTGTGTCACGTCTGACCGCACCGCAAGACGCAATCCCGGCTCATCCCCCGCCTTGAGCGCAGCGATGATCAAACGGTGGTATTGCGGCGCCTCGGTGCGGCGCAGACGGCCATAGAGCGCCCGCATGGTCGGCCCCAGCTGAAGCCAGACCGTTTCCGCCATCGCCAGCATCGCCGGCGCCTGGGCACGCAGATAAAGCGTGCGGTGGAACTCCAGGTTCGTGCGGATATAGCCCACTGCATCGCGGTTGCTGACCACATCCGCGATCGAGGCATTGATGGTCTGCAAACGCTCGATCAGCGCCATATGCGCCCGTGGCAGCGCCCGGGACGCCAGTTCGACCTCCAAAAGCGCCCGAAGCGCCGCTAGCTCTTCGATCCGATCATGTGACAGCTCGGGGGTTGAAACCCGGCCCGAGGTTGACATTTGCAGCGCGCCTTCGGCCACCAGACGATTCACGGCTTCGCGGGCGGGGGTCATCGAGACTTCGAATTCGCGGCCAATCCCGCGCAGGGTCAGCGGTTGACCCGGCGGGATCTGGCCGTGCATGATCCGCGTGCGCAATCCACGATAGACACGTTCGTGGGCCGGGCCGGTTGAATCGGAAGGTTTGACGAGCGGCTGCATGTCTCTATGTGATCACATCTATGCGCCCGGTCAATCGTCAAAGCGATAGCGGTGCAGCTCATGCCCGTTCTCGCGCAGCCATTTGCGCGGTGACGACCAATCCCCGTAAAGATGGGTCACTTCGTCCCAAAAGGCCTGGGAATGGTTCATATGCCGCAGATGCGCGACCTCATGGGCCGCGACGTAATCCAGCACTTCGGGCCAGGCCAGGATCAGCCGCCACGAATACATCAACCCGCCATCCGCCGTACACGACCCCCAGCGAGACCGCGTGTCGCGCAGCGTCAGGCGCGCATACGGGCGGCCCAGTTTATCCGAAAAATAGTCGGACATATCTGCCAGCCGGTCCCGCGCGCGGGTTTTCAGCCATCCTTGCAGACGCGCCCCGACCCGATCGGCCGGTCCCGGGACATACAGCCGATCCCCGTCAAGCCTGACACTGCGGCCCGATCCCGCGCAAATCGTGACCGGCGTGCCCTCAAGCGGCAGAACCGCCCCAATGGTCACCGAAACCGCCGCCCCGCGTTTGGCCAGATGTCCGCGCAACCAATTCTCTTTGTCGCGCAGAAAAGCCTGACCCTCACGGTCAGACACCGAATTCGGCAGCGTCAGCGTCACCCGCCCATCCAGCGAAGAGATTCGCAACGACAACCGGCGCGCCCGCGCAGAGCGGCGCAAAACCACCGAAATTGGTGGATTTCCGGGTAGGGTGATTTGGCTCATCTTAACTTTGTCCGCTCACGATGCCACCAAAGGCTTTGACATGACGCCCGTGTTATGGCAGTTGGCGCGAATTGTCGACATGACCACCAGTTGAAGGGGATCTCCCATGCCCAAGGAAGAATGGGGTACAAAGCGCCTGTGCCCGACCACCGGTAAGCGTTTTTATGACCTCAACCGCGACCCAATCGTCAGCCCCTATACCGGTGAGGTCGTGAACCTCGACACCGGCAAGCGGAGCATGATTGCGGCGGATGGTGCGGACAAAGCCAACAAAGCCAAAGAAAACAACATTGAGGATGTCGAACTGCTGGACGATGATGACGTCGATGTCAGCTTGGACGATGACGATGTTCTCGAAGACGAAGAAGAAGACAACGTTTCGCTTGACGAAATCACCGATGTCGCCAGCAACGACGACGATTCGTAAAGCGATCTTTGATTGAATGCTTTCGCAGGCGCGCCCCGTGGCGCGCCTGTTTTCGTTTTACCCACGGTCCCTGACACGCCATCGAATTCCTCATGTTGGTGCCCAGCGGGAATTTGAAAGAATTTTCGGTCCGATACGATTTTGGACTTGAACCCCCCGCTGGCTTTGCGTAATTCCCACGTCACGGCAACGATGTTGCACCTTGAATGGGGCCTTAGCTCAGCTGGGAGAGCGCTTGCATGGCATGCAAGAGGTCAGGGGTTCGATCCCCCTAGGCTCCACCATTCATCTCCTAAGTGACTAATGTTGCAGGAGGCCGTTGAAATCAAACAGCTTAATCTTCCCGAGTGTTACACATGAGGCATGGAAGACTTGTCTGCTTACCCCGGCTTGATGCGACGAAAGAGCGGTGTTTACGCCGTTTGAATGCGCATACCGCAAGACATAGCGGCCCTGATTGAGGGTAATCCGTCTATCTGGAAATCCCTTGCCGTGAACCCCTGTGCACGACTGGCTAAGTGGCGAGATGCCCTGACCAGCGTAAAACGCGGCCATGACCCTAATCTGCATGATACATTCGAGCTGGCCCTGTGGCGGTTTAGTTCCGCCCCAAGTGCTCGTTTAATCCACCTTTCTTTCGAATGCGACCGGGCTTTTCCAGCCCAGTGCTGAGTGACGGCGCCGCGTGTTATAGAAGCCGTTGATGTATTCAAAGATAGTCATTTCAGCCTGACGCCGCGTGTCCCATGGCTTCCGCCAGATCAGTTCAGCTTTGAGGGTCTTGAAGAACGTCTCGACGGCGGCATTGTCGTAACAATTGCCCTTGCCGCTCATAGACACCTGGAAGCCATGCTGACGCAGGATTTTTTGATAGTTGTGTGAACAGTATTGCGACCCGCGATCTGAGTGATGAATGCAGCCCTTAGGCGTTGATCTGAAGGCGATAGCCATCTTCAGCGCCCGGATCGCGAGCTCACGCTTCATGCGATTGCTGACGGCCCACCCAATGACACGCCGGGAATGCAGCCAGGATCACGGCAAGATACAACCATCCCTCACGCGTCCAGACATAGCTGATGTCGCCCGCCCATTTCTGGTTTGGCAGGTCTGCTGTGAAGTTTCGATCCAGCAGATTGGGTGCGATGTCGAACTTGTGGTCGCTATCGGTCGTGGCCTTGTATTTTCAGGTCCTGACAACGGATATACCATTCTGGCGCATCAAACGGCCCACACGGCGATGGCCAACATCCAGGCCGATCTCCTTCAGCTATGGTCGTCATTCTTGGCCGACCATAGCTGCCCAGGCTGAGACGGGACTGTTCTTTGATGTGCGCCAGTGTGACCATATCTGACCTCTGTCTGCGGCTGACAGGACGACTTCGGAAGGCCCGCAATCCGCGTGTGCTGACACCGACAACATCGCATAGGCGTTTGGCCGGGGACCGGTCTCGGTGCTCTTCGATGACCCTAAATCTCATTGCTTTAGGCCCGCGAAGAACTGGGTGGCCTTTTTTAAGATGTCCCTCTCCTCCTTGAGAATGCGCACTTCGCGTCGAAGCCGTTCATTCTCCTGAGCGAGGCTCAAATCCTCTTTCGACACCAAATCAGTATCTCGATGTAGCGTGATCCATTTGTTCAGCGCCGACAGCCTAACGCCTAAATCAGAAGCCACCTGCTTACGCGTAAGCCCGCTCGTTAATGCGATCCGCACAGCATCTTGGCGGAATTCGTTCGTCCGTTTCTGCCCCATAGTTTATATCCTTTGCTGCAATAAATGCTATCAAAGGGGCCGCTCCAAACCGCGACAGGTCCAA
>JAOARX010000023.1 GCA_025210345.1 Pelagimonas sp.
AAGCAGAAGCAGAAGCAGAAGCAGAAGCAGAAGCCCCCGCTGCATCCCCCGATCCATCATCGGCTGAGACCGTGGTCAAACCCTCTGCGACACTGGCAGGTGAAGACGAACTGGCGGCCCGCAAAGGAAGCTGGAGCTATCAGGCCGAGGGGGACACCCCCCAACCCGACAGCGGTGCCGATACTGGCGCGGGTGATACGGGCGAAACGGACGCCCCCGCACAAGCCCCCGCATCAGCACCCGAAGCCGGGGACACAACCGCAGTCGACTATGACAAAGACGGCGTTGTCGAGGGCACTCAGGAGGGGGAGAAACCCCAACAGCTGAGCGAAGCGCGCGAAGGCGGTGCTGACAATCTGAAAGAAATAAAAGGCGTTGGGCCAAAGCTTGAGAGCCTTCTCAATGAGATGGGCTTTTACCACTTTGACCAGATCGCCGCCTGGACCGACCAGGAAGTCGCATGGGTCAACGCCAACCTGAAAGGGTTCAAAGGCCGCGTGTCCCGCGACAACTGGGTTGAACAGGCGAAAATTCTTGCGGCGGGCGGCGAGACGGAATTCTCGCAGCGCGTCGAAGATGGCAAGGTCTACTAAGACCTGCGACACCACTTGGCCTTGCGCACATCGAACGCGTGTGCGAGGCCTGAACTGGCACTGTTGGGGAGGAACGGCGCTTTATGGAACGCGGATGATCCGCGTTTTGCCAATTGATGGAGCGAAGACGTGACCATGATGACCCCAAAATTTGTAACCCCCGATTTTTCTCCGATTGTTCGTCTGATGAGCGCGCAAGCCGAGCTGGCGATTGAAAGCGGTCGCGAAGCGCAAAAGCTGATGATGATGCCCTGGCAAATTGGTCTTGCGATGCTGGATCCCAAATCAGGCGAAGCCCAACAGCCCGCTGCACCCGCCACCGCCCCGGAACGCCCGGATGCGCCTGTTGCTGCGAAAGTGGCCGCGACTGAGAAAGCAGTCGCCGCTGACAAAGCCGTAGAAAAAGAGCCTGTCCCAGAGCCCAAGGTGCAGGCCAAGCCGCAACCCAAGCCGCAACCCATGGCCCAGCCCAAGCCTGCCCCCAAAGCACCGGCGAAATCCGCAGAAGCGCCCGAAGCCGCCCCCAAACCGGAAACAAAGTCAGAGATCCCGGTGGCTGCGGCAACGCCCGCTCCCAAAGCGGAAACCCCTGTTGCCGTGTCCAAGGCGGAGGCGCCGGCCCCCAAAGCCGAACCGAAGCCCGCGGTGAAAGCAGCGCCAAAAGCCGCGCCGGTTCAGGCCAAGACCCAAGCGCCCGCGCCCAAACCGCAACTGGCTGCGAAAACCAAGGTGACATCGACAAAAACCGCCTCCGGCGCGGATGATTTGAGACAGTTGAAAGGTCTTGGTCCCAAGATGGCAAAATCGTTGCGGGCAAATGGCGTCGACACCTTTGCGCAGATTGGCGCATGGACTGATTCGGATCTGGCTGAGATCGATACGAAAATCGCTGGCGTTCGCGCGCGGGCAGAGAAATTCGGCTGGGTGGCACAGGCCGCCTCGCTGGCAGAGTAAGGGGGGCGCATGTCCCAGGGACAGGATCATAACCGGCAGGGGCGGGTTCTCTCGCTTGTTATTGTGGGTGTGGCCCTGTTCTGGATGGGCGCCACCGCGTTGGGCAGCCAGATGGGCTGGTCCCAGCGCACCCGGGCCCTGTTTGACCTCGCCGCCCTGGCGGGGTTTGTCTGGGCGCTCTGGATGGGGTTTGCGCTCTGGCGAGCGCGTAATAAATAGGCACCGGTGCGGGTGCGCTTAAGACTGAGATTCGGCAGAGGTGCCGGAAACAGAAGGACAAAAAGATGCTTCAGGATCAGGACCGGATCTTTACCAATATCTACGGCATGCATGACCGTGATCTGGCGGGGGCGCGCAAACGCGGCCATTGGGATGGCACGGCGGGCCTGATTGAAAAGGGGCGGGATTGGATCATCGATGAGATGAAAGCCTCGGGCCTGCGTGGTCGCGGCGGCGCGGGCTTTCCGACCGGGTTGAAATGGTCGTTCATGCCCAAGGAAAGCGACGGGCGCCCGGCCTATCTGGTGATCAACGCGGACGAATCCGAACCCGGCACCTGCAAAGACCGCGAAATCATGCGCCATGACCCGCATACGCTGATCGAGGGGGCGCTGATCGCCTCTTTCGCGATGCAGGCGCATGCCTGCTATATCTACATTCGTGGCGAATATATCCGCGAACGCGAGGCGCTTCAGGCGGCGATCGACGAAGCCTATGATGCGGGTTTGCTTGGGAAAAATGCAGCCGGTTCTGGGTGGGACTTTGATCTCTATCTGCACCACGGGGCAGGGGCCTATATCTGTGGTGAAGAAACGGCGCTGATCGAAAGCCTTGAAGGCAAGAAGGGCATGCCGCGGATGAAACCGCCCTTTCCGGCGGGCGCGGGTCTGTATGGCTGCCCGACCACGGTGAACAATGTGGAATCCATCGCGGTTGTGCCCACGATTTTGCGCCGTGGCGCATCCTGGTTCGCGGGCTTTGGGCGTCAGAACAACGCCGGCACCAAGCTGTTTGCAATTTCCGGTCACGTCAACACGCCCTGTGTCGTCGAAGAGGCCATGTCGATCACCTTTGAAGAGCTGATTGAAAAGCACTGCGGCGGCATTCGCGGCGGCTGGGACAATCTGAAAGCGGTCATTCCCGGTGGCTCTTCGGTTCCCTGTGTGCGCGGCGAAAAGATGAAAGACGCGATCATGGATTTCGATTACCTGCGCGGTGATCTTGGATCGGGTCTTGGGACGGCGGCGGTGATCGTCATGGACAACTCGACCGATATCATCAAAGCGATCTGGCGGCTGTCAAAGTTCTACAAGCACGAAAGCTGTGGTCAGTGCACGCCGTGCCGCGAAGGCACCGGCTGGATGATGCGCGTGATGGACCGGCTTGTGAAAGGCGAAGCCGAAATCGAAGAGATCGACATGTTGTGGGATGTGACCAAACAGGTCGAAGGCCACACGATCTGTGCGCTTGGCGATGCGGCGGCCTGGCCCATCCAGGGGTTAATCCGGAACTTCCGCGACGAAATCGAAGACCGGATCAAGGCACAAAAATCCGGCAAGATCAGCGCGATCGCCGCAGAATAAGCTGCCTGGCAGTTCCGATATGCGAAAGGGCATCCCCACGGGTGCCCTTTTTTGATTTCACAAGGCGCATGGTGTGAAAGCGGGCCGAACCGCTTGACCTTATTCGCGCCAGCGGCGACATTGGCACGGCGATAAGCGGGCGCAGGCAGCGCCCAAAATACAGGCTGGGGATTGGCATGATGATGCGATTGGTTCTTGTTTCGGCATTGGTGTTGACGACTGCCGGGTGCAGCAGCCTGAGCAATCTGGGGGTTCCCGGTTTGCAACGCCGGGCGATTCCCACCTTTGACGGCCATCGGTTTAACGTCGGGGTCAAAACCGAGGGGCGCAAAAATCAGCAGGCCTTTGTTGCGAGCGTCAGAGGGATTTCGAGATCCCCCGAAGGTGCCATCCAGGCGGCTGCCTATCACGCGACGCGCCATTGCCTGAAATTCTACGGCACGTCTGACATCGACTGGACCGTGGGGCCGGATCAAGACCCCGCCACCCTGGCCCAGGGCACCGACAGTTTGTCGTTGTCGGGCCGTTGCCGGGATTTGTAATCACATCTGAGCCGCATCGACGGGGAAAACCGCCGAAATCTGTGGCTGAAATTGGTTGATATTGAATATCAGCGTGGCTCCGGGGCAAAAATCCTTCAGATTTGATGTAACTGGAGGCCAGTGATGCGCCTGATTCTTACTATTGTGCTGTCTTTCGCGCTGATCGTTCCCATGATCGGACCCGCGGCGGCAAAACCACCCCTGCGCGAAGTTTCCGAGATCGACGACAGCCTGATGATGATCGCGATTGCGGATGAGATCCGCAAGAAATGTGATGGGATCTCGGCACGTATGATACGCGCGCTGTCCAAGGCGAATGGCCTGAAATCCCGTGCCCGGGCGCTGGGTTATTCGGATAAGGAAATCAAGGATTACACGGGTCAGGATTCGGAAAAAGCCCGGATGCGCGCCAAGGCCGAGGCCTATTTGAAAAACCAAGGTGTCGAGGCTGGAAACAAAGCGCAGTTGTGCGCGTTTGGTAAGGAACAGATTCGCCAAAAAAGCGAAATTGGCGCCTTGCTGCGATAATCGGGGTGAAGAGGCTATTCCCTATGAAATCAGTAGGTTATTTTTGGGTTAAAATCGCCTCTTCGCATTCATAACTTGTTATATAACTCCCTCAACCGCGTCGATTTTTCCCGCTTTTGCGGTGTCATGACGCTGGTGTTGCGCGGCGCGTCACGGTAGAACCCAAGCGACCGCGCGACCCATCTGAAGATGGGCCTGCCAGCCACGCAACTGGAAAGGCTCAGCATGTCCGACAACCGCAAGATCATCATTGATGGAACAGAGGTTGAGGTAGACGGTGCAATGACGATCATTCAGGCCTGCGAAGAGGCCGGGATCGAAGTGCCACGATTCTGCTATCACGAACGTCTGTCAATTGCCGGCAACTGCCGGATGTGTCTCGTTGAGGTTGTGGGCGGACCGCCCAAACCGGCGGCCTCCTGCGCGATGCAGGTGCGCGATCTGCGCCCGGGTCCCGAAGGACAGCCCCCCGTTGTCAAGACCAACAGCCCGATGGTCAAGAAAGCGCGCGAAGGGGTGATGGAGTTCATGCTCATCAACCACCCGCTGGATTGCCCGATCTGCGATCAGGGCGGAGAATGCGACCTTCAGGATCAGGCGATGGCCTATGGCCTGTCGGGCACCCGCTTTAACGAAGCAAAACGCGCCGTGGATGATCTGAACCTTGGGCCGCTTGTGGAAACCCACATGACCCGCTGTATCAGCTGCACCCGCTGTGTGCGCTTCACCACCGAGGTCGCGGGCATCACCCAGATGGGTCAGACCGGTCGCGGCGAAGATGCGGAAATCACCAGCTATCTGAACCAGACGCTGGATTCGAACATGCAGGGCAATATCGTTGATCTTTGCCCCGTTGGTGCGCTGGTTTCGAAACCCTATTCCTTTACCGCCCGCCCCTGGGAGCTGACCAAAACCGAAACCATCGACGTGATGGATGCGCTGGGGTCCAACATTCGTGTGGACACCAAGGGCCGCGAAGTCATGCGCATTTTGCCGCGCAACCATGACGGCGTGAACGAAGAATGGCTGTCGGACAAATCCCGCTATGTCTGGGATGGCCTGCGTCGCCAGCGGTTGGATCGCCCCTATGTGCGTGAAAACGGCAAATTGCGCCCGGCCTCCTGGACCGAAGCCCTTTCCAAGGCATCGGCGGCCCTGAAAGGTGCGACCAAGGTTGGCGGGTTGATCGGTGATCTGGTGTCGACCGAGGCGGCCTTTGGCTTGAAACAGTTGATCGAAGGGCAGGGCGGGGTTGTCGAATGTCGCGTTGATGGCGCGCGTCTGCCTGCGGGTAATCGCTCGGCCTATGTTGGGACCGCGACGATCGAAGATCTCGATGACGCCAAGGCGATCATGCTGATTGGCACCAATCCCCGCGACGAAGCTCCGGTCCTGAACGCCCGCATCCGCAAGGCCTGGGCAGCGGGCGCAACCGTGGGCCTGATCGGCGAAGCGGTTGATCTGACATATGACTATGCGCATCTGGGAACCGACCGCGCGGCGCTGACCAAGCTGCTTGAGGGCGGCCATGAGGGCGCGCTTGGCAAGGACACCGTCGTGATTGTTGGCCAGGGCGCCATCTCTGAGGCAGACGGGCTGGCGGTTTTGGCGGCGGCGCAAAAGTTTGCCGAACTGACCGAAAGCAAGTTCATGGTGTTGCACGTGGCCGCGGGCCGCGTTGGCGCGCTGGATGTGGATGCCACCAACGAAGGGGGCCGCAACGCCGTCGCCGAATGTGATGTGATCTTCAACATGGGTGCGGATGAGGTCGAAATTGATGCCGGTCCCTTTGTGATTTACCAGGGCAGCCACGGCGATCGCGGGGCGAACCGCGCGGATGTGATCCTGCCGGGCGCCGCTTATACCGAGGAATCCGGGCTTTTCGTCAACACCGAAGGGCGTCCACAACTGGCCTACCGCGCGGGCTTTGCCCCCGGAGAGGCCAAGGAAAACTGGGCGATCTTGCGCGCCCTGTCTGCCGAAATCGGTGCCGTGCAACCCTGGAACACCCTTGCAGAGTTGCGCCAGGCGATGATCGAGGCCGTGCCGCATCTGGCGCAGGTGGATCAGGTGCCGGAAAACGACTGGCAGCCGCTTGAACAGGACAAGCTGGGCGACGCGACCTTCAAAAACGCGCTGTGGGATTTCTACCTGACCAATCCGATCGCGCGCGCGTCAGAACTGATGGCAGAGCTGTCACGCAATGCCAAAGAGCGCAAAGCCGCGCCAATGGCGGCTGAATGATGCGGACCGCCTGGATCATATCCATGGGCCTGGCGCTGGGGGCCTGTGCCCAAAGCGCCCAGCAAGAGGCGAAATTCACCCCTTCTTATCTTGGGGTGGATACACGTTTGTTGGATGGTGATCTGGTCAATTTTCATGTGGATATGCGCGGCGCGCGCGGGCGGGACGATGTCCATGCCTACGCGGAATGCGCCGCCGCTCAATATGCTTTGATCCGGGGATACGGTTTTGCCCGTCATCTGCGGACCAATGTCGAAGAAACGGACGGGCTTTGGCGTGGGGATTCGGTTTACACCATCTCGGCGTCGCTGCCCCGTGGGTTGAAGACCATCGACGCAGAAGTCGTTGCTTCGGCCTGTACCGAAAACGGAATACCGATGGTGTGAGGATCTGATGGCCGAATTCCTTTCCACGCCCCTGGGCATCTTTGTAATCATCTTGCTGCAATGCCTTGCGGTTGTTGCATTCGTGATGATTTCGCTCCTCTTCCTCGTCTACGGGGACCGCAAGATCTGGGCCGCTGTCCAGATGCGCCGCGGACCGAACGTGGTGGGCACCTTTGGCCTGCTGCAATCGGTGGCAGACGCGTTGAAATACGTCGTCAAAGAGGTGGTGATCCCGGCAGGCGCCGACCGACCCGTGTTTATCCTGGCGCCGATGACAAGCTTTGTCTTGGCGATCCTGGCCTGGGCGGTGATCCCGTTCAACGATGGCTGGGTCCTGTCGGATATCAACGTTGCGATTCTTTATGTGTTCGCCATGTCCTCGCTTGAGGTTTACGGCGTGATCATGGGGGGCTGGGCGTCCAACTCAAAGTACCCGTTCCTGGGGTCGCTGCGCTCTGCGGCGCAGATGATTTCCTATGAGGTCTCGATTGGCCTGATCATCATTGGGGTGATCATCTCGACCGGGTCGATGAACTTTGGGGACATCGTGCATGCGCAAAGCGGCGCTGGCCTGCTGAGCTGGTATTGGCTGCCGCATTTCCCGATGGTCTTCTTGTTCTTCATCTCCTGTCTGGCAGAAACCAACCGCCCGCCGTTCGACCTTCCCGAGGCGGAATCGGAACTGGTGGCTGGCTATCAGGTGGAATATTCCGCGACGCCGTTCTTGTTGTTCATGGCCGGTGAATACATCGCGATCTTCCTGATGTGCGCGCTGACCTCGCTGTTGTTCTTTGGTGGCTGGCTGTCGCCGATCCCTGGTCTACCCGATGGGCCGCTGTGGATGGTTGGCAAGATGGCGTTCTTCTTCTTCATCTTCGCCATGGTCAAGGCCATCACCCCGCGCTACCGCTATGATCAGCTGATGCGTCTGGGCTGGAAAGTGTTCCTGCCGTTCTCGCTGGTGTGGGTGGTCTGGGTCGCCTTTGCCGCCAAATTCGGTCTGTTCTGGGGCATCTATGCCCGCTGGGCCGTGGGGGGCTAAGATGTCTGAGCTCAAGAGAGCCATCCTTGACGCACGTTATGTCGACATGATTTCGCTGGGCGATTTCATTGCGCGTGACTGCGGCATCCCTGACGTGGATGCGGATGGCAATCTGATGCCTCAGGCCACTGAAATTGCTGCATCTCTTTTTCGTTGGGCGGCGGAAATGCCGCTTGAAGACCTGGGAGATGTGTTGAACGAGGCCGCACAAACCGCGGCATTGCACGAAGCGGAGGCGCTCGCCACGGCGGCTGAGCCCACCCAAAACATCACCCCAAAAACCGAGGAGACCGAATAATGGCATCCATCGATTATGGCCGCGCGGCAAAGTACTTTTTGCTGGCGGACTTTGTGAAAGGGTTTCAATTGGGGTTGAAGTATTTCTTCGCCCCCAAGGCCACGCTGAACTATCCGCATGAAAAGGGCCCCCTCAGCCCGCGGTTTCGTGGAGAACACGCCTTGCGTCGCTATCCCAACGGGGAAGAGCGCTGCATCGCCTGCAAGCTGTGCGAAGCGATCTGCCCCGCGCAGGCCATCACCATTGACGCCGAACCGCGTGATGACGGATCGCGCCGGACAACGCGCTATGACATCGACATGACCAAATGCATCTATTGCGGTTTCTGCCAAGAGGCCTGCCCGGTGGATGCGATTGTCGAAGGCCCGAATTTCGAATTCGCGACGGAAACCCGCGAAGAGTTGTTCTACGACAAGGATAAACTTCTTGCCAATGGCGAACGTTGGGAAGCCGAGATCGCCCGCAACCTTGAGCTGGATGCACCCTACCGATGAGCGAGAAAACCCCATTTGAGCTGATGATGCAGCAGGCGCAGGAAATGGCCAACGCCATCAACCCGGCTTTGTCTGCTTTCGACCCGAAGGGGTTTGAAAAGCTTTGGCCAACCATGTCCAAAGACGCGATGGAGATGTGGTTTGGCAAGGGCATCAGCAAAAACGGGTTGGACGCGAAAACGCGCTTGCTGCTGACGCTTGCGGGGCTGACCATGCAGGGGGCGCAGGCGGAGACACCCGTGCGCATGACCGTGCGCCACGCGCTTGAGGCCGGTGCCACGGAAGAAGAAATTGCCGAGGCGATTTCCCAGATGACGATGTTTGCAGGTATTCCTGCCGTGACCCGCGCCATGGATATGGCCCGCGAGGTCATCAAAGAAAAAAAGGATAATGAGACATGATGGTCTTTGCCTTCTACCTGTTTGCGCTTGGTGCGATTGCTGGTGGTCTGTTCACCGTGATCAGCCGCAACCCGGTGCATTCGGTCCTGTGGTTGATCTTGGCATTCTTGTCCTCCGCTGGCTTGTTCGTGCTGATGGGGGCGGAATTTGTCGCCATGCTGTTGATCATTGTCTATGTCGGCGCGGTGGCGGTTTTGTTCCTGTTCGTGGTGATGATGCTTGACATCGACTTTGCCGAACTCAAGGCGGGTATGGCGCAATATATGCCGATGGCTTTGCTGATCGGACTGGTGATCTTGATGCAGCTGACCATGGCCTTTGGCGTCTGGGAGGCCTCGGAGCTGGCTGAAACCCAATTGTCGGCCCCCGCGCCTGCGGATCTGCACAATACCCAGGCACTGGGCATGATCCTGTACGACCAGTATTTTTTGATCTTCCAACTGGCGGGGCTGATCCTGCTGGTGGCCATGATCGGGGCCATCGTTCTCACCCTGCGCCATCGCCAGCACATCAAACGTCAGGACATTCTGGCGCAGATGTATCGCGATCCGGCCAAGGCGATGGAGCTGAAAGACGTCAAACCGGGGCAGGGCCTGTGAGCGAGATTGTGACATATATTGCAACCCCATGGGGCGTCGCGCTTTTCCTGGGGTTCTGGCTGATCAAGACCGCTGGGGGGCTTTGGCTGACGCAGAGCGCCGAGCGGGGCTTGACGCCAAAGGCCCAGACCCGGGCTTATAGCAACTTACGACTTCTTGGGGGAAAGCGCCCCCATGCGGAACCGATGGAATGAGGGCACAATGATACCTTTGGAACATTACCTGACGGTGGCGGCAGTGCTGTTCGTCATCGGGATTTTCGGGCTTTTTCTAAACCGGAAAAACGTGATCATTCTGCTGATGAGCATCGAATTGATGCTGTTGTCGGTGAACATCAACCTTGTCGCCTTTTCGACCCATCTGGGGGATCTGGCGGGGCAGGTCTTTACCCTCTTTGTTCTGACCGTTGCCGCCGCCGAGGCCGCGATTGGTCTGGCGATTCTGGTCTGCTTCTTCCGCAATCGCGGCACCATCGCCGTCGAAGACATCAACGTGATGAAAGGGTAAAGCATTGGAAAAGATCATCCTCTTTGCCCCGTTGGTCGGCAGCCTGATCGCTGGTTTTGGCTGGCGCTTTGTGTCGATCAAGGGCGCGCAATACATCACCACGGGCCTGTTGTTTCTCGCCTGTGCCCTGAGCTGGATCACCTTCCTGAGCCACGGCCCCGAAGCGCAGCACATCCAGATTTTGCGCTGGATTGAATCCGGCACGCTGAGCACCGATTGGTCGATCCGCCTGGACCGCCTGACCTCGATCATGCTGATTGTCGTGACCTCGGTTTCGGCGCTCGTGCATCTGTATTCCTTTGGATATATGGCGCATGACGAGAACTTCAAGGAAGGCGAAGAGAGCTATCGCGCACGTTTCTTTGCCTATCTGTCGTTCTTTACCTTTGCCATGTTGATGCTGGTGACATCGGACAACCTGGTTCAGATGTTCTTTGGCTGGGAAGGTGTGGGGGTCGCATCCTATCTCTTGATTGGCTTCTACTATCGCAAGCCAAGCGCCAATGCCGCCGCGATGAAGGCCTTTGTGGTCAACCGGGTTGGGGACTTTGGCTTTGCGCTGGGGATCTTTGGCCTGTTCATGCTGACCGACAGTGTGAAATTCGACGACATCTTTGCCGCCGCGCCAATGCTGGCGGAAACACAATTGCATTTCCTGTGGACCGAATGGAACGCAGCCGAGCTTTTGGCCTTTTTGCTGTTCGTCGGCGCCATGGGGAAATCGGCCCAGTTGATCCTGCACACCTGGTTGCCCGACGCGATGGAAGGGCCGACCCCCGTGTCGGCGCTGATCCACGCCGCGACCATGGTGACCGCCGGGGTGTTCTTGGTGTGCCGCATGTCGCCGCTGATGGAGTTTGCACCAAGCGCGACAGGGTTCATCACCTTCCTCGGGGCAACAACCGCATTCTTTGCGGCGACCGTGGGTCTTGTGCAAAACGACATCAAACGGGTGATCGCCTATTCGACCTGTTCGCAGCTGGGCTATATGTTCGTGGCCGCGGGCGTTGGGGTTTATTCGGTCGCGATGTTCCACCTGTTCACGCATGCCTTCTTTAAGGCGATGTTGTTCCTGGGGGCGGGATCCGTGATCCACGGGATGCACCACGAACAGGATATGCGCAACTATGGCGGTCTGCGCAAAAAGCTTCCGATCACCTTCTGGGCCATGCTGATTGGCACATTGGCCATCACCGGGGTTGGCATTCCGCTGACGCATATCGGGTTCGCGGGCTTCCTGTCGAAAGACGCGGTGATCGAGAGCGCCTATGCCGGCACGCAGGGGGGCTATGCCTTCTGGATGCTGGTGATCGCCGCGCTGTTCACCAGCTTTTACAGCTGGCGCCTGATGTTCCTGACCTTTTGGGGGGAACGTCGTGGCAACAAGCATACTCATGAACACGCACATGAAAGCCCGATGGTCATGCTGATCCCGCTGGGTGTGCTGGCGTTGGGGGCGATTTTCTCGGGGATGCTGTGGTACAACAGCTTCTTTGGCAAAACCGACAAGGTCGCGGCGTTCTTTGGGGTGCCCTACCATGATGCAGCCGCGCTGCACGGTGATGATCATGCGGATGATCATGGGGCCGCCAAGGATGGTCATGAGGATCACGGCACGGATGATCACGCCAAGGATGACCATGCCAAGGATGACCACGGGGATCATGCCAAAGACACCCATTCGAAACCCCACTATGTCCTGGCGGGCAAACCGGGTGACGGTGCGATCTTTGCCCATGAAAACAACGACATCATCAATGAGGCGCACTATGTCCCGAAATGGGTCAAGCTCAGCCCCTTCTTTGCGATGCTCATCGGTTTCGTCACGGCGTTCTGGTTCTATATCGTCAACCCCTCGCTGCCCAAGCGACTGGCGGAAAACCAGAAGTACCTGTACCAGTTCCTGCTCAACAAATGGTACTTTGACGAAGTCTATGATTTCCTCTTTGTCCAACCGGCCAAGGCCATTGGCCGCTTCCTGTGGAAGCGCGGTGACCAGAACGTGATTGATGGCACCCTGAATGGCATCGCCATGGGCATCATTCCCTTCTTCACCCGCCTCGCGGGCCGGGCACAGTCGGGTTATATCTTCACCTATGCCTTGGGGATGGTGATCGGGATTGCGATCTTCATCACCTGGATGACGCTCAGCGGAGGAGCGCACTAATGGGTAACCTACTTTCCATCGTCACCTTCATGCCTGCGCTGGCGGCCGTTATTCTTGCGGTTTTCCTGCGCGGCACGGATGAGGCTGCGATCCGCAATGCCAAGTGGCTGGCCCTTGTGGCCACCGGGATCACCTTTCTGATCTCACTGTTCATCCTGTTCCAGTTCGACCCGGCCGAAACCGGCTTTCAGATGGTCGAGGAACGCGACTGGATGCTGGGCCTGAAATACAAGATGGGCGTGGATGGGATCAGTGTCCTGTTTGTGATGCTGACAACCTTCATGATGCCCATGGTGATCGCGGCCAGCTGGGATGTGTCCCATCGCGTCAAAGAATACATGATCGCCTTCCTGCTGTTGGAGACGCTGATGCTTGGCGTGTTCATGGCTCTGGATCTGGTGCTGTTCTACCTCTTCTTCGAGGCCGGGCTGATCCCCATGTTCCTGGTGATCGGGATCTGGGGCGGGGCGAACCGCATCTACGCGTCGTTCAAGTTCTTCCTCTATACCTTCCTTGGCTCGGTTCTGATGCTGGTGGCCATGGTGGCCATGTTCGCCGAGGCGGGCACCACTGACATCGAAATGCTGATGAGCTTCAACTTCGCATCCGAGACCTTCTCGGTGCTGGGGATCCAGATCATCGGCGGGATGCAGACGCTTTTGTTCCTGGCCTTCTTTGCAAGTTTCGCGGTCAAAATGCCTATGTGGCCGGTGCACACTTGGTTGCCCGATGCACACGTACAGGCCCCGACGGCGGGGTCTGTGGTTCTGGCGGCGATTTTGCTCAAGATGGGGGGCTATGGCTTTTTGCGGTTCTCTTTGCCGATGTTCCCGGTGGGGTCGGCGGTGATGACCGATCTGGTGCTTTGGATGTCGGCCATTGCCATCGTCTATACCTCGCTGGTGGCGCTGGTTCAGGAAGACATGAAAAAGCTGATCGCCTATTCGTCGGTGGCGCATATGGGCTATGTGACCATGGGGATCTTCGCGGCGAACCAGCAGGGGATCGACGGGGCGATTTTCCAGATGCTCAGCCACGGCTTTATCTCGGGCGCATTGTTCTTGTGCGTGGGGGTTATCTATGACCGGATGCACACCCGCGAGATCGACGCCTATGGCGGGTTGGTCAACCGGATGCCGGCCTATGCGCTGATCTTTATGTTCTTCACCATGGCGAACGTCGGGCTTCCGGGCACTTCGGGCTTTATCGGTGAATTCCTGACGCTGATGGGGATCTTTAAGGTCAACACTTGGATCGCCGCCATTGCGGCCACCGGGGTGATCTTGTCGGCGGCCTATGCGCTGTGGCTGTATCGCCGCGTGGTCATGGGCGACCTGATCAAGGAAAGCCTCAAGACTATCACCGATATGACCACGCGGGAAAAGGCGATTTTCGCGCCGCTGGTTGCGATGACCATCTGGATGGGGGTCTATCCCGCGCCCATCCTGGATCGCATCGGACCATCGGTGACGCATCTTGTGGAACAATATGAAACTGCGGTTGCCGCGGCGGATCTGGGCGCAGCGCCCGCGCCCGCGCAGGCCGCTGGACATTAAGGGGGCGGGGCATGATCTCGGCTGATCTCAACATCATCCTGCCGGAAATTCTGATTTCCGTTTACGCCATGGTGGCGCTTGTCGCGGCGGTTTACACCGGCAAAGACAAGCTGGCTTCGCTTTTGGTCTGGACCACTGCGGGTCTGTTCCTTGTGATGGCGGCCTGGATCGGGCTGTCGGGTGAGGGGGCAAACAGCGCCTTTGGCGGCATGTTCAACGATGATCCCTTTGCGCGCTTTGCCAAGGTCATGATCCTGCTTGCCGCCAGCGCGGTGCTGGTCATGGGCAAAGGATATATGGCGCATCGCGACATGCTCAAGTTCGAGTATCCCATGCTGGTGGCCCTGTCGGTTGTCGGCATGATGATGATGGTCTCTGCGGGGGACCTGATGGCGCTGTACATGGGGCTCGAACTTCAGTCGCTTGCGCTTTACGTGGTTGCATCGCTGCGCCGCGATAGCGCCAAGTCGACCGAAGCGGGCCTGAAGTATTTTGTGCTGGGTGCACTGAGCTCGGGTCTTTTGCTCTATGGGGCGTCGCTGATCTATGGCTACGCGGGCACGACCTTGTTCTCGGGCATCATCCAGACCGCCGAAGAGGGACATGTCTCTATCGGCCTGCTGTTGGGGCTGGTGTTGATGATGTCCGGTCTTGCGTTCAAAGTCTCGGCGGTGCCGTTCCACATGTGGACGCCGGACGTCTATGAGGGCGCACCCACACCGGTCACCGCGTTCTTTGCAACGGCCCCCAAGGTCGCGGCAATGGGGCTGTTCGCCCGCGTGATGCATGACGCCTTTGGCAATGCCACCGCGGATTGGAGCCAGGTCGTGGCGTTCTTGTCGCTGCTGTCCATGTTCCTTGGCGCCGTGGCGGCGATCGGTCAGACCAACATCAAGCGTCTGATGGCCTATTCGTCGATCGCGCATATGGGCTATGCGCTGATGGGGCTTGCGGCGGGAACCGCCTTTGGTGTCGAAGCCATGCTGGTCTATATGGCGATCTATGTGACCATGAATATCGGCACTTTTGCCTTTATCCTGTCGATGGAGCGCGACGGGCAGCCGGTGACAGATATCAACAGCCTGGGCCAGTTCGCGACCAAATCGCCGGGCAAAGCCCTGGCGATGCTGATTTTGCTCTTCTCGCTGGCAGGTGTGCCGCCGATGCTGGGGTTCTTTGGCAAGCTTTATGTGCTGCGCGCCGCCTATGATGCCGGGCTGGCCTGGCTGGCGATTGCCGGTGTGATTGCCTCGGTTATCGGTGCGTTCTACTACCTGCGCATCGTGTACTTCATGTATTTCGGCGATGACAATCGTGATGCGTTGGACGGTGGATCCAACCCAATTTTGATTGGCTTTCTCGGGGCGTCGGCGGCTGCGATGCTGCTGGGGGTCTTTACCATGCTGGGTGTCGATGCCTCGGCTGCAAATGCGGCGGCCTCCCTTGTCAACTAAGGTGTTGATCTCTCAAAGAAATTGCATGGGCCAGAGCATATGACGCTCTGGCCCGATGCATATGGAAAACGGATTTTGGAAACGGTCGACAGCACCAATTCCGAAGCGGCCAGACGCGCGCCTGACCTCACCGGACCCGAGTGGATCCTGGGGCTGAGCCAGACACAGGCGCGTGGACGGCGCGGACGCGCGTGGCAAAACCCGCCGGGAAACTTTGCCGCGACCTTGATTATGCGCCCAACCGAGACGCCGGATGTGATTGCGCTGCGGTCTTTCGTTGCCTCTTTGGCGCTGTATGACGCGTTCAAAGC
The DNA here is from genome assembly GCA_025210345.1 of Pelagimonas sp. Lineage (GTDB taxonomy): Bacteria > Pseudomonadota > Alphaproteobacteria > Rhodobacterales > Rhodobacteraceae > JAOARQ01. The sequence continues at coordinate 15,660 of JAOARX010000023.1, forward strand.
CACGACCGGCACGGAAATGGGACTGAGTTTGAAATGGCCCAATGATGTGCTTATGCATGGCGGCAAGATTGCCGGGATCTTGTTGGAGAACATCGGCGGGCCGGGGGGGCATCTTGCCATTGGGATCGGGGTCAACCTGATCGCCGCACCCGCCTCGGACCAGGTGGAACCGGGCGCGGTCCCCCCTGTTTCGCTGTTGTCGGAAACAGGGGTGCGCGTTTTGCCTGAGACCTTTCTCACCCATCTGGCCAGCGCCTATGACATGCGCGAAAACAGCTTTGTGACCTATGGGTTTGCGCCAATTCGCCAGGCGTGGCTGGCCCGTGCCGCGCGTCTGGGTGAGGTTGTGACGGCGCGTACCGGGACGCAAGAGACCTCTGGAACCTTTGAAACGGTGGACGAAGCGGGGCATCTTGTCTTAATGACGCCGCAGGGCCGATGTGCAATTTCGGCAGCGGACGTGTTTTTCTAAGGGCCTGGGCGCATGCTTTTGACCATTGACTGTGGCAACACCAATACCGTGTTCTCGATTTGGGACGGGAGCAGTTTTCTGTGTACCCTGCGGACCTCGACGCATCACGCGCGTACCGCGGATGCCTATTTTACGTGGTTCTCGACATTGATGACCCACTATAAAATCGAAGCAGATATCACCGAGGTGATCATTTCTTCGACGGTGCCGCGCGTGGTTTGGAATCTGCGCGTCTTTGCTGACCGCTTTTTTGGCTGCCGTCCCTTGGTGGTGGGCAAGCCCGGCTGCGAATTGCCCATTGCGCCGCGCGTGGACGCGGGAACACAGGTTGGCCCCGATCGCCTGGCCAATGTCGCCGGAGCCTTTGATCGGCACGGTGGCGATGTGGTGGTGGTTGATTTCGGCACCGCAACCAACTTTGATGTTGTGGCGCAGGACGGTGCATATGTCGGCGGGGTCATCGCCCCCGGTGTGAACCTGAGCCTCGAGGCCCTGCACCAAGGGGCGGCTGCGCTGCCCCATGTGGACATTTCTCAACCAGAGCGCGTGATCGGAACAAATACGGTTTCGTGTATTCAATCTGGCGTCTTTTGGGGCTATGTGGGACTGATCCAGGGGATCATCAGCCGGATCAAAGACGAATACGGTCGCCCGATGAAAGTCGTGGGGACCGGGGGGCTTGCGCCTTTGTTCGCCACCGGCGAGCTGCTGTTCGACACGATCGAGGATGATCTCACCATGCACGGGCTGACCGTGATCCATAGCTATAACAAAGGTCTTGAGACATGAGCGCAGAACGCCTGATTTACCTCCCGCTTGGGGGCGCCGGTGAGATCGGCATGAACTGCTATGTCTATGGCTATGGCAAACCGGGGAAAGAGCGCCTGATCGTTGTCGACATGGGCGTGGCTTTCCCGGATATGGATGGCTCTCCCGGTGTGGATCTGATTTTGCCCGATATTTCGTGGTTGATCGAAAACCGCAATCGGATCGACGCGGTGATCGTGACTCATGCGCACGAAGACCACGTGGGTGCGGTTGGACACACCTTTGAACAACTGGGCGCGCGGATCTATGCGCGGCCCTTCACGGCAAATATCGCGCGGCACAAGCTTGCTGAATATGGTATTGGGCCGGACAGCGTGAAAACCTGTTCGCCCTGGCCTGCCACCACGCAGATGGGGCCGTTCAGCGTGGGCTTTTTGCCGATTTCACATTCGATCCCGGAAAGCAGTGGCCTTGTGATTGATACGCCGGCCGGGCGGGTGATCCACACGGGTGACTTCAAACTGGATGAAACCCCGCTGGTGGGTGAGCCATGGGATCCCGCTCTTTGGGCCGAGGTTTCAAAACAAGGGGTCAAGGCACTGGTCGTGGATTCGACCAATGTGTTTTCCCGCCATGCCGGTCGCTCCGAAGCAACCGTTGGCCCGGCCGTGACCGAACTGGTCGCTGACGCGCCGAACATGGTGGTGGCAACAACCTTTGCCTCCAACGTCGCGCGGGTCAAAACGCTGGCCGAAGCGGGGGATCGTGCAGGTCGCTCAATCTGCCTGATGGGCCGCGCCATGCGCCGGATGATCGAGGCCTCGATCGAAACCGGTGTTCTGGACAGCTTTCCCAAGGTGGTCAGCAGCGAAGACGCGCAGGGTATTCCACGCGAAAACCTGATGCTGATCGTAACCGGATCGCAGGGGGAACGGCGCGCTGCCAGTGCGCAACTGGCCCGCGGCAAGTTTCACGGGATTGAGCTGAAGGAAGGGGACACGTTTCTGTTCTCGTCGAAAACCATCCCCGGAAATGAAAAAGGCGTGATCCGCATCATCAACCAATTGTCCGAACAAGGCGTTGATGTCGTTGATGATTCCATGGGGGATTATCACGTCTCCGGGCATGCCAACCGGCCGGATCTGGAAACGCTTCAGGATGTTGTCGATCCGCAGATCGTTGTGCCGATGCACGGCGAACACCGCCATTTGCGCGAACACACCAAGCTGTCACAGGCCAAGGGGCGTCAGGGGATCTTGTCGGTCAATGGCATGATGATCGACCTGACGGGCAATGAACCCAAGGTGGCGGAATATATCGAAACCGGGCGGACCTATCTGGATGGTTCGGTGCAAATCGGGGCTTTGGATGGAATCGTGCGCGACCGCATTCGCATGGCCTTGAACGGTCATGTGCTGGTCACGGTGATCCTGGACGAAGACGATGATCCGCTGGGGGAACCCTGGTGCGAGATCAAGGGCTTGACCGAGACCGGCAAAAGCAATGCGCCGCTGGTGGATGTGCTGGAAGAAGATCTGGCCCAATTTCTGGGACGCGCCGGGGCCAAAACCCTGACCGATGACGATAAACTGGAAGACGGGCTGCGTCGTATCGTGCGGCAGGCCTGCCTGAATGAGATCGGCAAAAAGCCCGAGGTCACCGTGGTTGTGAGCCGTCTTGCCTGACAAGATCCAGGTTTCGGGAAAGGGCAGATGCCCTTACCCGGCACGCTGAGAGGCCGCTCTGCGCCCGGTCATGCGTTGTGCGCTGACGTGCAGTTCATCAAGCAGATCGCGAAGACGCAGCTCTGACTCGTCGGCGTGATCAAAACGCACGCCCATTTCACGGTCACGAATCCAGCGCAGATTGACAAACAATTGTCCAACACCATTCAGCTGAAGCTGTTCTAAGGTGTGGCCGGGAAACTTCCGAATTGGTTGGTGCAGGCGCAACCGAGCCCCATCTTGTGAAAGATCAAGCGTTTTGAATGGGATCCGCAGGCCGGTGTCGCATACGGCGATTCCGGGAATTTCGCAGGAGATGCGTTCAGATTGGCGCCGCTGCGCGCTGGATGCAAAAGTATCACGTTTCATGACAACAATACTGGCACGCAGGGCTTAAAGCGGCGTTTTTACGAAACGATCAATTTTATCGGCTGGCAGGAATTCACGCAAACCACCCGATAGACTGTTTAAAATGCGCTCGATCCCCTAGGCCCAAGCGCCATCCTGCACCTTAGCTGGCGCGACGTTCGTCAAAGCTCAGGGCGATGAATTCAGGCATGTGATCCCCCATGCCAACGACATTGTTGTCGTTGCGGCGATCCGGCTTGCCACGTCCGCTGCGGGATTTGTTGTCCGCCGTGCGGCGATCCTCACGCGCTTTGCGCGGCTCGGAGGGACGCGTTTCCTGCACCTCGGGCTGATCCTCGGCCTTGGGTTTGCGCGGCTTGCGCTCAACCGGTTTGACTGGGTTCTCAATGCGTGGAATTTCCTTTTGAATCAGGCTTTCAACCGCATCAAAGCTTTTCTCATCTCGGGGAACCACGATGGTAAAGGCCTTGCCCGAACGACCCGCGCGACCGGTGCGACCAATGCGGTGCACATAGTCTTCGGCGTGGTTCGGAACGTCAAAGTTGAACACATGGCTCACGGAAGGAATATCAAGCCCACGCGCGGCCACATCCGACGCCACCAACAGGCGCAATTTGCCATCGCGGAAGTCATCCAGCGTCGCCATGCGCTGTTTTTGATCCAGATCCCCATGGATGGCGGCCGCGTTATGCCCATATTTCTTGAGCGATTTCGCGACGATATCGACGTCGACCTTGCGATTGCAGAAAATGATGGCGTTGGTACAGCCTTCGCCTTCTGCTTCGATCAAGGTGCGCAGGACCTTGCGTTTCTCAGAGCCCTCGCGATCCTTGCGCGAGGCCTTGAAGACCACAGCCCCCTGTTCAATGGTTTCAGAGGCGGTGGCCTGACGGGCGACTTCGATCCGCGCGGGCGCAGACAGGAAGGTGTTGGTGATGCGCTCGATCTCGGGCGCCATGGTGGCCGAGAAGAACAGCGTTTGACGCGTAAAGGGCACAAGGCCGAAAATGCGTTCGATATCAGGGATAAAGCCCATGTCCAGCATGCGGTCGGCTTCGTCGACCACCATGATCTGAACACCGGTCAACAACAGCTTGCCCCGTTCGAAATGGTCCAGCAGGCGACCGGGGGTGGCGATCAGAACATCCACACCCTTGTCGATCAGCGCGTCTTGTTCCTTAAAGGACACCCCGCCGATCAGCAGTGCCTTGGTCAGTTTGACGTTCTTGGAATAAGCATCAAAGTTCTCGGCCACCTGGGCCGCCAGTTCGCGGGTGGGGCACAAAACCAGGCTGCGCGGCATGCGCGCACGGGCGCGGCCACGGGCCAGCATGGAAATCATCGGCAATGTAAAGCTGGCGGTTTTGCCGGTGCCGGTTTGGGCAATGCCCAGCACGTCTTTGCCTTGCAAAGCCTCGGGGATGGCGCCCGCCTGAATGGGGGTCGGGGATTCATATCCCGCCTCTTCCACGGCTTTCAGGACTTTGGGGTTCAGGTTCAGGTCTGAAAATTTTGTCATGCGTATCCGATCGAAGCGGACACTTTCTTGGCCCGCGCGTCTGAATGGGAGAGGGTCCGGTTGACCCAAGGCTTGGCAGCAGTCTCCTCGCAGAGGTGCATAAGGTTTCCTGGGCTCAAGGTCAACAAACTGTGAAAATTCAGCACACAAATGCGTGGCGGATTGTTCACAGTCCGCCGCTAACGGTGAAGATTGTCACAGGTCTATGCGCCATTGACCCCGGGAAAGTGCTTTTTGCGCAGCGTGGCGCATGCCATTTTCCGCCGCCGCAGCAACCCGTGTTGATCAAGCCGTGCACAGAGGTCGGGGCTGGCGGTGCAGACCTCGTGAAAAAAGTCGGCAAGCGCCGCGTCGCCCCCCTCGGATTCGATCAGCTGAAAGAGATCATGCAAATTGACAGCACCGTCCCGACGGACCTGGGGCTTAAGCTCACTGCGGTAGGATCCGCGTTCAAGACGAAAGCGATAGGCACGCAGGAAATGCGCCCAATCCGGTGCGTGGAAATGCCCCAGCTCGATCTGAGGCAGTTCGATCTGGCCGGGATTTTGCGTGCCGTTCCAGATGATATTGTGGATTTTGATCTCAAGCCCTTTCAGACCCGTGCGAAAAAACAGCTTTCCGGCCACATGGGACAAAAACCCGCCGGACAAATGCGGGCCCCAGGTGGGAAAACAGGCTTGTGACGCCTGTTGGCGCTGCTGCTGCGGAATGTGAAAGGCTTTGAATAGGGTGTCGTCTGTCGGGAAGGCGGGATCGGGGGCCAGGGCTTCGACCGGGCGCAGGCGGGCGCACAGGCAGTCATCGGGCAGGGCGGTCAGGTGCTTGGCCACAGATCCCTGCGGCAGCAGGAATTCATCCACGTCGATATGCGCCAGCCAATCCACCTCTTGTTTGCGATTGTTGGCATGACGGGCGTTTTTGCTTTGCCGCACCTGGTGTTTCACCGGGCGACCGTTGCGCTTTTCCCAATAGGTGTGATCGGTGTGCAGCGCTTTGATCTTGGGGTGCTTTTTCAACACGGCCAGGGTTTCGGGAACGTCGTCGTCCAGATAGAGATACAGCCGATGCGCCCCCAGTTCGAGATGCCAGGCCGCGAAATCAAGGATCTCGCTTAGGGGGGCCTTGATCGTCGACACAATCCCCCAGCGGGTCACGGGCACGCCCCAAAGACACGCTGCACCGCGCCATCGAAATCGAACGCATGGGTGATCAGCATATCGCGCGCAGACAGGCGTTCGCGCAATTCGGGCGTGTCGGCGCAGACTTCGTCGAACAAGGCGCGCAAGCCCTCTTCGCCGTCTTCTTCCATCAAGAAATTGAACAGTTCGGCCTGCCCCAGCTCGGGCCGTTCCGAGCGCGCCCGATAAGACCCCTTTTCCCGGCGAAACGCGAGGTGGCTGCGAAAATCTTCCCAGGTTTCCGTGTGGAAATGCGCCAGGAACAACCCCGGGGGCTTGAACCGGTTGGTGGCATCTTCGCCCCGGTATTTCAGCGCGTGAATGCCCAGCCGCGTGTCAGGAATGCCCGTTCGGGCAAACAGCTTGCCCGAGGTATGAGACAAGAACCCCCCATACAGGTGCAGGCCAAAGGTGGGATAGATGTCCTGCAGCTGGGCCTTGGGGATCTGGGCCTGGGCGTGGCTGAGTTTGAAATGGCATGGCGTGCCGCTTTCGACGGCCAGGGCCTCGGCCGGGGGAATGCGCACGGCGGCGGTGGCCGGGGGGACCGTCGACAGCGTGTGCACCAATGTACCGCTGTTGATCAGGAACTCATCCACGTCGATATGCCCAAGCCAGTCCAACTGGTCCGCAACCGATCCAAGACAGCGGGTGGCATTATAGGCCTGGCGTTTCTGATGGGCCTGCATGCGCTCTTTGCCACTGGCCTGCCAATAGGCATCGTCACATTGGGTGACATGAACCCTGGGATGGCGCGACAGGAACGATGCGGCCTGGGCATCGGGGTCATCCAGATAGATATGCAGCGCATGGGCACCCAGTTCGAGATGATGCGCCGCAAAGCGCGCGATCTGCGGCAGCGGGGCCTTGATGGTCGACACCAAACCCCAGCGCAGCGTGCCCGGCGACAGCTCAAGCCGATCCACCGGCACCGGCGCAATGTTTCCATTGGCGGGTTTGGCTTTGATCTGGCGGGTCTTGCGCCCGCGCATGATCATCAACCGGCGAAACAGGGTTTTGTCGTCGTGGATCAACAGATCCAGAAGGTGATGCGCCAAGGGGGCGATGACCCGGTCTTGCTCGGCCTCTTGCCACAGGCGCGCGATCAGGTTCACGTCCAGACCGCCATTGGTGATGGAATAGGCGTCCATCTCCATCGGCAGATCGGCGCGTGCCTTGGTCAGGGTGTGAGGCTTGTCCGGGGGCTTGCCCGAATACAGGCGCTCGGATTCATAGAGCTTCATCATCCCGAACAGCGCGGTCAGCGACAGGCCCGTGGCGCGCTGAACCGTGTTGGTCCCGTGGTCGCCAAAGGTGGTGATGGCCGACACCAGCCAGCGCTGATTGAGCCGTTCCAACAGATGTGTGCCCTGCTCGGCCCACAGCCGTTGGAACAGGGCGGGGGCATGTTCGGGGAAGTCGCGCTTGCGCAGATGCGCGATCAGCATGGCGTTCAGAAACACCAACTCTGACGCGCCGGTCAGTTCCTGACGCAGCTGATAGGTCTTGCGATGATAAGACGAGCGAAACGGCGGGCTCAGGTCGGGATCCAGCGACGGGTCGCCCACGATCTGCCCGGCCAGCGCCGATAGATCTGTGTCAGGTGGGGTCAGGGCCTCGCCATCCGCATAGGAAAAGGCATCGCGGCGGCCTTCGTATTGTGCCAAGAGTGCCGACATGCCTCCCGGGTAAGTGGGTGTTCTGCTCATGCGTGTAAATTGACCTGTTCGCGCAGGCAGGGCAAGGGGGCAATGCCACCTGAGATGGGTTTGCGCGCGGGTTTGGGCTTGGCAAGCGTCGGGATGTGCGGCACATGAGGGCATGGCTTTGACATCCTTTACCCTCAAGGCCCGCGATGGGCGGGCACGAACCGGTGTGATCAGCACCCCGCGTGGCGACATCCGAACCCCGGCGTTCATGCCGGTGGGCACGGCGGCGACGGTCAAGGGCATGATGCCCGAAAGCGTTCGCGAAACCGGCGCGGATATTTTGCTGGGCAACACCTATCACCTGATGCTGCGCCCCGGAGCCGAGCGGATCGCCAAGCTGGGGGGGCTGCACAAGTTCATGAACTGGCAACGCCCGATCCTGACGGATTCGGGGGGCTTTCAGGTCATGAGCCTGTCTGATCTGCGCAAACTCACCGAAGAGGGCGTCGCATTCAGATCGCATATCGACGGCTCCAAACATATGCTGACGCCGGAACGCTCAATGGAGATCCAAAAACTGCTTGGATCGGATATTGTCATGTCATTTGACGAATGCCCGGCGCTTCCAGCATCGAAAGATCGCATTCGTGCAAGCATGGAGCTGTCCATGCGGTGGGCGAAACGCTCGCGGGAGGCGTTTGGGGACCGTCCGGGCCATATGTTGTTCGGGATTCAGCAGGGTGGCCTGGAAGAAGACCTGCGCCGCGAAAGCGCCGAGGCACTGCGCGAGATCGGTTTTGATGGCTATGCGGTTGGCGGGCTTGCCGTTGGCGAGGGGCAAGAGGCCATGTTTGGCTGCCTGGATTTCGCCCCCGACATGCTGCCCCAGGATCAGCCGCGTTACCTTATGGGCGTGGGCAAACCCGATGATATCGTCGGAGCGGTCAAGCGCGGCATTGATATGATGGACTGTGTGCTGCCGTCGCGCTCGGGTCGCACGGGGCAGGCCTGGACCCATCGCGGACAGGTCAACATCAAGAATGCGCGCCACGCAGACGATCCCCGCCCGCTGGACGAAACCTGTACCTGTCCCGCGTGCCGCAATTACAGCCGCGCGTATTTGCACCATGTGTTCCGCTCGAACGAGATGATTTCCGGCATGTTGCTCACTTGGCACAATCTTCACTACTACCAGGAGTTGATGCAGGGCATGCGCGATGCCATCACGGCGGGCACGTTTGACGCCTTTGAACAGGAGTTTCACGCCAAGCGCGCGCAAGGGGATATCGACCCGCTTTAGGCGCTTTGGTCCAACATGGCGGGCAGGTCGCGTTTCAGCGCGGCCCAGCCCCCTGTGCGCCATCCGAGCTGATGCAGGTTGGCGCAGATCAACGGGTTCACCGCGCGCGTGCTTGCTGGGGGAAGCGGATGTTTGCAACCGGTCTCAGCGGCGACTAGGGCCAGCAGATCAGCGCGGTCAATCAATAGATCCGAGGCGTGGTATATTCCACTCTTATCGCTTGATATCAGTAGATTACAGGCGGATATTAAATCACCTACATGAAGCTCGGTGCCCCGGCGTGCGGCAACGGGCGCGCCGCGCAGATAGTCCTGAAACAGGGCGCGCCATTTGTGATCTGGCCCCGGGCCATAGACGCCGGTGGCCCGCAACACCATGCCCGTCAGGGGGAGCGACATCAGATGCGCTTCGGCCTGCGCTTTGACCTGGCCGTATAGTGAGGCGGGGCCGGTGGCTTGGGTTTCGTGCAAGACCGTGTCGTCGGGCAGGCCGTCGAATACGGCACGCGATGACAAAAACATCACCCGACGCACCCCATCCCGCAGCGCTGCATCGAACAGCCGGCCTGTTCCATCCAGATTGGCGGTGGTGAAACCCTTGGGATCGTCCCCTTCGCCCCCACGAAACTGGTCGGGCACATGGGCGAGCGCGGTGTGTACCAGCGTGTCAAACCCGCGCAAATCCGGATCAGCACCGGTGAGGCTCCAGGTTTGATGAGTGACATTGGGGATGGGCTGGCGTCCCAACGTGGTGATTTCTCCGGCAAGGCGCTGCAGAAAATGCTGGCCGATAAAGCCGGTTGCGCCGGTCAATGCGATCCGCCGTTTCGAGGGGGGCGTCTGGGTCATACTGGGTTGGGCGCGCCCGCAAGATCGGGGATCTCACCGCGCTCAAACGCGTGCCAGATCTTGATCAGGGGCTCTAGTTCCTTGGTCTTGCCGTGATCGTTTTGCCAAGGTTTTTCATACTGATAGTGGATGATCTTAATGTGATCCCAATGCCAAAGGGCAGGCAGGTTGAACCAGCAATATTGCAGCATATTGTAGGATATCGGCAGCCCGTGCCAGTCGGCAAAGAACTCTTGCAAAAAAGTCTGGTCGGTGCGTTTCCAGAACCGCCCCGGCTGATCGAGATGATCCAGCATCCGGGCATAGGTGTCTTGACAGGGCTGGGCCACGAACACCCCCGAGTTCAGCCGGTGAAAATCCCCGAGGTCTTGATAGACATTCGGGGCGGCACAGAATCCGGGATAACGAAACAGGCGGTCGATGGAGCGCAGCACGACGGTGTCGGCATCCAGGAACACGCAGGCGTCATAGTCAAGCTGCCACAGACGCAGCTTGATAAAATTGTCCAAAGGCGTGTGAAAAGCGGGTTTTTCCCCCTTGGTGAAGGGCGCGCGACCATGAAGCGCGCGGCGCGCGTGGGCGGAATTAAACGCGTCGCTTAAGGGAAGAAGATCGGTTTCGATCAACCGCGCCCCCAACGCGCGCAACCGCTCGAGGGGCTCGGGGTTGACCGCAGCCGTGTGCAACACCACGCGATCCGCATGTGTCCCGGTCAGGTTCAGACTGTTGATCAACGCCTTGGCGCCGCGGGCAAAATCGTCGTTGGTCACCAGTGTGACAAATGCGTTGCGGGTTTGCGCAGGCGTTTCAGCCTTGAGATCGGAGGGCAGCTCAGGCAGTGCGCGCGCCCCTGGACCAAGGGACAGATGGGTGTTCAACGGGGCCTCCTGTCTCATATTTCATTCTGACTAAGCCCTGACGCAGCACAAGTAAAATGAAGGTTTTTCAACATCTCTGCCGGGTCTGGTCGATCAGCTGGGCGCGCGTAAGAGAAACTTGAGACAAAACCTCCTTGCACCTGCTGGCCCTGCGCGTCATGCTGCTTGTCACCATAGGGGCAGGGGCGTTTGAACTGGTTGGTTCACTTGAATTTCCGGGTCACGTCCCCACCTAGTATAGTCGTGACAGGAGATGGTCCAAAGTTGCTGCACACTGCGGGGCGCGCGGCCATCTTGCAAGATCAAGGAAACGAGCATGAAACACCCCCTAAACGCCTCATATCCGGTGCTGCCGTTGCGCGATATCGTGGTCTTCCCCCACATGATCGTGCCGTTGTTCGTGGGCCGTGACAAATCGGTGCGCGCCCTCGAAGAGGTGATGAATGACGACAAGCAGATCCTGCTTGCCAGCCAGATCGACCCCTCTGTTGACGATCCCGAGGTCGAAGGCATCTATGACACCGGCGTGCTGGCCAATGTGCTGCAGCTGCTGAAATTGCCCGACGGCACCGTCAAGGTGCTGGTCGAAGGGCAAGAGCGCGTCAAGATCACCCAATACCTTGAAAACGATCGCTTCTTCGAAGCCAAGGCCGAGTATCTGACCGAAATGCCCGGGGATACCGCCGCGATTGACGCGCTTGTGCACACCGTTGCAGAAGAATTCGAACGTTACGCCAAGGTGAAAAAGAACATCCCCGAAGAGGCCATGGCCGCTGTCGGTGAGGCCACGGAACCGGCGCAACTGGCGGATCTGGTCGCCGGGCATCTGGGCATCGAAGTGCCGCAAAAGCAGGAACTGCTGGAAACCCTGTCGATTTCCGAGCGCCTGGAAAAGGTCTATGGCCTGATGCAAGGCGAGATGTCGGTTCTGCAGGTCGAGAAAAAGATCAAGACCCGCGTCAAAACCCAGATGGAAAAGACCCAGCGCGAATACTACCTGAATGAGCAAATGAAGGCCATTCAGAAGGAATTGGGCGATGGGGAAGAGGGCGAAGGCGAAATCGCCGAGCTGGAAGCCAAGATCGCAGAGACCAAGCTGTCCAAAGAGGCGCGCGAAAAGGTCGAAGGCGAGCTTAAGAAACTCAAGAACATGTCCCCCATGTCCGCCGAGGCGACCGTGGTGCGCAACTATCTGGATTGGATCCTGTCCATTCCGTGGGGGACCAAATCCCGCGTGAAAAAGGACCTGGGTCGCGCCCAGAATATTCTCGATAAAGACCACTACAGCCTTGATAAGGTTAAGGAACGGATTGTCGAATATCTTGCGGTGCAGGCGCGTTCGGCCAAGCTCAAGGGTCCGATCCTGTGCCTTGTGGGCCCTCCGGGTGTGGGGAAAACCAGCCTTGGGAAATCCATCGCCAAGGCCACCGGTCGCGAATTTATCCGCATCTCTCTTGGTGGGGTGCGCGACGAATCCGAGATCCGCGGTCACCGCCGGACCTACATCGGCTCGATGCCCGGTAAGATCATTCAGGCGCTCAAAAAGGCGAAAACCACCAACCCGCTGATCTTGCTCGATGAAATCGACAAGATGGGACAGGATTTCCGGGGGGACCCGGCGTCTGCCATGCTTGAGGTGCTGGACCCCGAACAGAACGCGACCTTTGTCGATCACTACATGGAGGTCGAATATGACCTGTCGAACGTGATGTTCGTGACCACGTCGAACAGCTATAACATGCCTGGTCCGCTTTTGGACCGCATGGAGATCATTTCGCTATCGGGCTATACCGAAGACGAAAAGCTTGAGATCGCCAAACGGCACCTGCTGGGCAAACAGGTCAAGAACCACGGGCTGAAAAAGTCGGAGTTCTCAATTGAGGACGACGCGCTGACCGATGTGATCCGCTATTACACCCGCGAGGCGGGGGTGCGGAACCTGGAACGCGAGGTGGCGAAACTGGCCCGCAAAGCGGTGACCAAGATTGTCAAGAAAGAGGTCGAGGACGTCACTGTAACCTCTGAAAACCTTGATGATTTCCTTGGGGTGCGCAAGCATCGCTATGGGCTTGCGGAAGATGAAAACCAGGTTGGCGTGGTGACCGGGCTGGCGTGGACCAGTGTCGGCGGCGATCTGTTGCACATCGAAGCGCTCAAGCTGCCGGGCAAGGGGCGGATGAAAACCACCGGCAAGCTGGGGGATGTGATGAAGGAATCCATCGAAGCCGCCAGTTCCTATGTGCGCTCGATCTCGCCGCAGATTGGGGTTAAGCCTCCCAAGTTCGACAAGATCGACATTCACGTGCATGTTCCGGACGGGGCGACACCCAAGGATGGACCTTCGGCGGGTCTGGCGATGGTGACGTCGATCGTATCGGTTCTGACCGGCATCCCGGTGCGCAAGGATGTGGCCATGACCGGCGAGGTGTCACTGCGTGGCAATGCGATGCCCATCGGCGGATTGAAGGAAAAGCTGCTGGCTGCGTTGCGGGGGGGCATCAAGACCGTGTTCATTCCGCATGAGAATGAAAAGGATCTGGCCGACATCCCCGACAATGTCAAAGAGGGGCTTGAGATCGTGGTGGTGCGCCACGTGTCCGAAGTGCTTGAGCGCGCGCTGGTTTCGCAGCCCGAAGCAATTGAGTGGGACGAAGCGGCCGAAGAAGCCGCTGCCGCGGCCGCCCTGTCCAAAGACAGCCCCAAGGCGGGTGCCGTCGCGCATTAAGGCCAGCGTTTAGCGCCCAAATAAAATGGCGCCCTTGGAAACAAGGGCGCCATGGTTTTATTCAAACCTGATCGAAACAGTTATTGTCCGGCAGCGGCACCAAAGACGATCAGGGTTGATAGGATTATCACCAAATTCGCGCTTGGCGCGCTGGATTCCTGCGCGGCCTGTGCCACCACGGGTGGTGTTACCTTTGGTTCGGAATACCCGCCGGCCTGCGCCGCGCTTGCCACGGCTGCGAATGTCAGCCCCAAAAACATCTTTCTCATTGTCATCCCCATCAATTTCTAAAGCAGCGCACCCACTTTGGGCACTTTCGACGACAAGTCAAGAACTGCTGGTAAGAACGGTGATAATCCGATAATGTTAACGAATAAACTGTGGTGAACCCACAATATATACATAACAACAGCGGGGCCGAGCATAGATATGGTGACAGCACGAAAAACGACAGGCGCAACCAAAACGCGTAGTACCACCCGGAAAACAACGACAGCACGCCGCAAACCGACACCCCCAGCAGCCGAGGCAGAGACAGCGGTCACACCCGAAAGTCACCCTGCCGAAACAGTCCTGGAAAGCGGTACCGTGACCGAAGCGGACGCAGCCGTTGTCGAAGACACGGATCTTCGGAAAAAGGAACTGATCGAGGCGGTGGTTGCGCGCAGCGGCGTCAAGAAACGCGATGCCAAGCCGGCAATAGAAGCTGCGCTTGAAATTCTTGGCGAAGCGCTGGCTGAAGGGCGCGCATTGAATCTTAAGCCGTTGGGCAAGGCCAAGGTTGTCCGCATGAAACAGCTTGACCATGGGCGCGTGGTGAACCTGCGCCTGCGTCAAACTTCGGCGGGTGAAAATACACCCGCCGACCCCCTTGCACAGGCTGCGGAGTAAGGCTAGAAGCGCTCTACCGGGTGATTAGCTCAGTGGTAGAGCGCTTCGTTCACATCGAAGATGTCAGGAGTTCAAATCTCTTATCACCCACCATCACATTTTGAGAAAAAGGCGCGTAGAATCAACGGCTTGGCTCCGTGCATTTTTTGATTTCCATGGTAGCGCCTCAGAAATTCCATGGTAACTTTGCCACATTTCCAGCAACTCAAGGCGTGTGATTTCCTTTCAGTAAGATTTCAAAAAATATGCGACCGTTCTCTTTATGTTCTTTGAGGTGAGGCGCCAAGTGTGGTATGTTTCCAGACATAGCCAAACTGCCGGTGGCAGTCAGGTTTGACGCCGGGGGCGTTCTGAAATCCACTAAAATTCTGGAATCACGAATGGCACAGTTCACGTTGTCTCGTGCTTGCATCCGTATCGCCACAGGCTGGCGCTATCACCGTGTTCGCACGCTTATTGAGCATCCTTATCGACTGGAAAGCCAGTTTGACCCTTCGGGTCCAAAAGGCGGAGGGCAGACAGAACGTTTTCGACTGGGCGATGTACTCGCCCGTTGCCGCAGCAAACGTGCTTTCGATGAAAACAGCATGACACCAATTTTGATGGCGGCTGACGCCGCCCAACGCAAGGACAACAAACAATGACACAGGCAATCCAGAACGCGATCAACGCTGAGAAAGATCGCCAATCGCGTATCGACGCGCAGCTTGCCGTCACGCCGCCACACCAAATCAAGCGTCTGGAAGAGACGCAAATGAATGCACGCGTTGCACTGGCGCGGAAATTTGGGCACCGGCTGGATGCTCGCGTCAGCGAGCGCATCATTGATAGCATGATCCTGATGCCCGAAGTCCTTTGTTCCATCGGTGGGGGGGTGAACGAACTTCCTATTGACGCAACGGGTTGGGATGCATGGGCAGCGGATGTAGTCTCATCCGAGCCATTGGCCAAGCTGTCAATTGACGCTTCGGACGCGTCTTTGAAAGAAGAATTGCGTCAAAAAGCTTTGAGCGAGTTGCGTCCAGAACGGCGTCTGCAAATGGCCCGTGCCGGAACGTTGGACGATCACATCGAGGCGCTGGTGCGTGAACAAATTGAGGCCCGGTCTGGTGTCTGATGGAAGCTCGCCTCTGTTGAACGAAAAACACGAAACCTACGCCGTTGCTCGTGCGAAGGGGGTTAGCCAAGCCGCCGCTGACGCGGCTGCACAGCGCGTTTCCAGCATCATCGTTCCGATGCGTGAAAGCGGTTCGACGCTTCAACAGATCGCAGAGGCTTTGAATGCCGCCGGGGTGCCAACGCCGCGCGGGCGCGAATGGAAGCCAATGAGCGTGAAGAACGCTTTGACCCGGCTGGACGCCGCATGATCTTCCGCACCATCAATCTGGCGATAATCTTGGCTTGGCTGGTGATCCTTCAACCGTTCTGGTGATGATTCGTGCTAACGCCCGCTTGACCTTTCTCCATCATGTATCACTGGTGCCACCCCACCAGCCCGCACACGACCGCTACGCGGGCTGGTTCCAGTCTCTCAACCATACCAGCAACCAACCCGCCAAGCCCACTCACTGACCATCTGAGCGGGTTCTTCGGTTTTTGAAATGGGCGGGTGGTGTGGTGATATAGGCCCGCGCCTAGCGGGGATATGGTTGGTGGTCTGGTGGTGTTTTGGTGACGCCTGAGCCGCCCCGGTGGCGGTGTGCCCATGGGGCGCGTAGCGCCTCTCTGAACGCATTTCCTGTCGCAGGTGGTCAAGTGGTCGGGAAAGCGCGGCGTGGCCCTCAAAAAGGCTTGGAGGGACCCAAAGGGTGTGCCGGGCTAGGGGTGCCCGGCGCGCCCAGTTGCTGCACGGGTGCGCCGGATCAATTTGTGACAGTGTGGCACTGAGGGGACCCTCTGCGCATTCGATGCGATGTTCGCACCCCCTTACTGGGCATTCTATTGCTACCAATTTTTCGGCCAGTGTTACGTCCGCCGCTTGGGTCGGCGATCATCCGAGGCGCACAATTGGCACAAGAGGCAAAGTCCTACAAAAAACAGTTTGCCGATGTTCAGAAGCAGATCGATGTCCTGTTGGACAGAATTATCGAAGCAGACAATGCAACGGTGATAAAAGCCTACGAGAAAAAGATCGATGCACTCGAAAATGAGAAGATCATTTTGCAGGAAAACCAAGCCAAACCCGCCCCCTCAACACGGGACTTTAGCGCTTCGCTAGAACTCTCCCTGAACTTCCTCTCAAAGCCTTGGAAACTATGGGAAAGTGGCAATATCTCACTGCGCAGAACGGTCTTGAAACTGGTGTTTACCGACCATCTTTCATACTGCCGAGAAACAGGAGCTAGAACACCCCAATTATCAATGCCCTTCAAGGCTTTGGCGGGTGTTTCAGGTGTCTTGGGAAGTAATGGTGGGTGATGAGAGACTCGAACTCCCGACATCTTCGGTGTAAACGAAGCGCTCTACCAACTGAGCTAATCACCCGATAGGGGGCGATTTATCGAAGTGGGAAACGAGTTGCAAGAGGGGCAAAGTTATTTTTTTGGTTTTTTCACGGCAATGGCTGGTGGGATACCATCCTGACATCTGAGCGGATTGGGATCGCTGAATCAGAGCCCGGACAGGTGTGAGAATAGGCGCCGATGTCAGTGCAATGTAGGGTTTACGGAACTTGTGTCAGGCTGCTTTATCCTCTGCCATTTTCCCGTCGTCTGAACGCTCGGGCTCATTTGGTGCAAGGACAAAACGGTTAACGAGGGTTTGCAAATGCTGCCCTTCTTTCAGCAACGACTGGCTTGTTTGGCTTGAGGCCTGGAACAAGCTGGCATTTTCCTGCGTATCTCTGTCCAGATGGCCCACAGCGATGTTCACTTCGCTTAGGCCACGGGCTTGTTCGCTGGACAGCGAAGAAATCACTTGAATTTGTTCTGTCACACCCTCGACCGCCAGCAGGATTTCATCCAATGCGGTCCCGGTTTCACCAACCAAAGATACGCCATGCTGCACACGTTCACCCGATGTTGCGATCAGCTTGTTGATCTGCTGCGCGGCTTCAGCAGTGCGTTGGGCGAGTGCGCGCACTTCGGCGGCAACCACCGCAAAGCCACTGCCGGCGCTGCCTGCACGCGCAGCTTCCACCCCGGCGTTGAGCGCCAAAAGGTTGGTTTGAAAGGCGATGTCGTCAATCATCGTCGTAATACGGGCGATTTCTTCTGATGAACTGTCAATTTCTGACATGGCACGGACGGTATTGGCGATGATTTCGGTTCCGGTGCGGGCCTTTTCGATCGCACCCTGGCCACTTTCATCGGCTTTGAGCGCGCCCTCACTGCTGCCATTGGCGGCCGAGGAAATCTGATGCAGTGCAGCGGCGGTTTGTTCCAGTGTCGCCGCCGAGGTTACGGTGCGCTGGGACAGGTTGTCAGCTGATTTTTCGACCTCATGCGCGTTGGAGATGATCGATTCCGACGCATGGGAAATCGCGCTGATCACATCGGACAACTGTTCCGTTGCTGAATTGAAATCCGTGATCAATTGGGTATAGCTGATGGGGAATTCTCCGGTGAGACGGGTGTTCAGATTGCCATTGGCGATATCGCGTAGCCCTTCGGCCAGGCTGGTGACCACGAACTCCTGTTCTGCTTGCGCCTGCTCTTGTTGTTGTCGCAAGGTATCGCTTTCGACCAGGCCATTGCGGAACACCTCCATCTGGGTGGCCATCTCGCCGATTTCGGCATGCTCTGCGTTGAAATCGTCGAAATCCACCTCAAGATCCCCCTGCGCAAGCCTCTTCATCCGGGCAATCAGTGTTTCAAGTTTTGAGGTCAGGCGCGCCCCAAGCCAGAACGCAAGCAAGGATGAAATCAGCATGGCGGCCGCGGTGGCGATCATCGCGCGCAGGTTGATGCTTTGCGAGATCGCGGCATAGCTCGCTTGCGGAACGATCACATGGGCCAATGCCACCGGGGTGCCAGAGAAATCACGGATGGTGAAGTGGTTGGTTTCATATTGCTCTCCCTCTGCCGTGGTGAAGTGCCCATACCGGGGGGTGTCGACAGCGGCCAGGGCCTCATCATAGTTGAGCAGGGGGGGGCCGTCGTAATTTGCCGTGATGCGAACCAGGTTGCGGGTGTCTTGTGTGTCTTCGAAAGTTGCGATGCTTGTGCCGGACTGATCCGGTAGGAAATAAATCTCGATCCAGCCTTCGGTTTCGGCCATGACGTTCTCGAGGAACGCATTGTCAAACCTCAGTCCGAACTCAATCGTGCCCACATGTTTGCCCGAATTCGTAACAGGGCTGATGCCGCGAATACCCAGGCCTGTGCGCCCGCGTTCCAATCCGGCCATAGGTTGCTGTTTTTGATTTGCTTCCACCACAAACTGTCGGAAACTGGAGAGGTCATCACCAAATTTTTCGGGCTTGTGCACTCTTAGGATGGATATCGCTTCGGGTGTATGAAACTGCATTTGCGCAACGCCGGTTGCTGTCGATACCTCTTCAAAATTCTTGGCAAACAGCCGTGTCAGCCCCTTGGTGTCGCTTTTGGAAACCGCGCGTTGAACCCGTGGCATCGCCGCCACGATCTGCGCCATCGACAAAGCCGTGTTCACCCGCATCTCAAGCGCAGAGTGAACCCGCGCTTCGATTTGTTGCAATTCGCGGTGGCTGCCCTCGTTGACAAGGGTCTGTGACCCCAGCAGCAGGGGGGTGGCGACCAAGGCGGCCGAAATTGCGGCGCAAATCACAATCGCAGCGATAATACGGATACGTAGCGACATTGATGTCTCCCAACGGATTTCGTGAGAGATTCAGCCTTGTACATTGCTGTGAGGTTAACAGGCCGCGAATGGCGTCTGGAGAATGCCGAAAACTGTAGCGACCCAGTGTTAACCCAATAGGCGCATGCCCCGGTCAATCCCGTCCAGGGTCATGGGAACCATCCGGTTGTCAAAGATGTCCCGGATCATGTGAATGCTTTGGGTGTACTGCCAGTGGCGTTCAGGCACGGGATTGATCCACAGATGATCCGCCCATTGCGCCCTTGCGCGTTCCAGCCAAACCTGTCCGGATTCGGCGTTCCAATGCTCATTCGCACCGCCGGGATAGGCGATTTCATAGGGCGACATGCTGGCGTCACCAACAAAGATACATTTGTAGTCCGCACCATAGGTGTTCAGCACCTCCCAAGTCGGGGTCTGCTGATCCCAGCGGCGGCGATTGTCGCGCCAGACACCTTCGTACAGGCAATTGTGAAAATAATAATGTTCGAGGTGCTTGAATTCGGATCGGGCGGCGGAAAACAGTTCTTCGACGATCTTGATATAGGGATCCATCGAGCCACCAATATCAAAGAACAGCAGAACTTTGACCGCGTTGCGCCGTTCCGGGCGGGTTTTCACGTCAAGATAGCCATGTTCGGCAGTCGCGCGGATGGTTCCGTCCAGATCCAGCTCTTCGTCCGCGCCATCGCGCGCCCAGCGACGCAGCCGTTTCAGGGCAACCTTGATGTTGCGCGTGCCCAGTTCGACGCTGTCGTCCAGATTGCGGAATTCGCGTTTGTCCCAGACTTTGACCGCGCGCTGGTGGCGGCTTTCTTTCTGGCCGATCCGTACGCCTTCGGGGTTATAGCCATAGGCGCCAAAGGGCGATGTGCCCGCGGTGCCGATCCACTTGTTGCCGCCCTGGTGACGACCCTGTTGGTCTTTCAGCCGTTCCTTAAGCGTTTCCATCAGCTTATCGAAACCACCCAGGGCTTCGATCTGGTCCATTTCTTCCTGGCTTAGGTGTTTTTCGGCCATCTTCTTCAGCCAGTCTTCGGGCAAATCGACCGCGTCCAGCACCTGTTCGGCGGTGATGGTTTCAAGCCCTTTGAAGCTTTGCGAAAAGGCCTGATCATAGCGATCCAGGTGCCGCTCATCCTTGACCATGGCCGCGCGGCCCAAAAAGTAAAACGCCTCGATGTCATAGGTGGCCAGACCGGCGGTCAGACCCTCAAGAAAGGCCAGATATTCGCGCAGGCTGACCGGGACACCGGCTTTGCGGAGGTTTTCGAAGAATGGAACGAACATGCCCCCTGTCTAGGACAAGGGGCAGGGCAGGGCAACGGGGCGCAATCAGCCAATCACCTGCCGTTGCGACATTTTCTGATCAAGCTGCCAGATACCCCAGGCCAGCGGGATGGCGGCCAGCCCCC
The DNA here is from genome assembly GCA_025210345.1 of Pelagimonas sp. GTDB lineage: Bacteria > Pseudomonadota > Alphaproteobacteria > Rhodobacterales > Rhodobacteraceae > JAOARQ01. The sequence goes on from JAOARX010000023.1 coordinate 36,175, forward strand.
CCAGCACATAGGCAAGCGGCTGGTCATAAAAGCTTTCGAAAACCTGCGTATAGGCGTGGATCCCTGCAAAGGTGAGCGACGTGTTAAAGACCGCGCGATGGTTGCGCATGGCGGACCAGGCGATCAACGCCATCAAGATGACGGCCCAGCCGATGGTATAGGCGCTGTCAGACAGGAACAGCGCGGTTTCGCGATAGGTGTCGCGGGCGGCATTCCAGGTGTCATAATCCATATCTGAGCGCCACCGTGACGCCCCTGGCCCCCAGATGGTTTCCCCCACCCAATCGCCCCATAGGCTGCCGACCAGGGCGCAAAGATTGGCGACGATCAAACCCAGCGTGCCCAGCGTACGGCTGTGGCGCGCGTGGCGTTCCGTAAGACGGGGCGAAAGCCAGATCATAAGCGCCACAAGACCGCTCAGTTGCAAAATCGAAAGCGTCGATTCAGGCGAGTAGAACACATAAGCCGCGTGAAAATAGAACGTTCCAGTGTCCAGCGCCTGCGCAAAGGGGATGATCGCAAGCGCTGTGATCAGCCGCACGTCAATGCGCCATCCCGCCAGGGCAAGGGCCGCGCTTGCATAGAGATAGAAAAGCGGCGGAACCCAGCCGCCCAGCTCGGCCAGATAGATCATGTGACCCAGCCCCGTCAGATGGGCCGCCAGACCCATCAGCAAAACGCTGCCCTGGACAAAGGGCCCGGTGACGCCCCCCGTTTGCAAGGCGCGATCGGATATCCACGCCACCAGCGCCCCGGCAGGGATCATGATCGGCCCGGCGATATCTGGGTACGTGCTGACCAGTTCAAGACTGGCACCACCGATCAACATGCCCGCACCAATCAGCAAAGCCGCTGAACCGAACATGGCATATGTGTCCGACGCACGGGCGCTGATCCCATATCCCAATGCCAACAGCGCCGCCCCGACCACGGCCACGGGCACGGGCGACGCCAGCCAGAAGATCAGGCCACCGGTGGCGCACAAAATGCCAAAGGTCAAAATTGCATTGATCGCAAGCGACACCATCAGGGCGCGGGAACGTTCATGCATCAGATCCGAAAGATCCTGGGAAATGCGCTCTTCTCGCAAGAGCTGCTGCGTGTCGACTAATATGGCCATGCTGTCCTCTGAACGATGTTCATAAAACAAAGCTAGGCCGATTAAAGGGTGAGTTCAACTCAAACATGAACGGTGTTCAGGTTTTCCATACCCCTGAAAACAAAAAAAGCTGCTCTCAGAGCAGCTTTTCCAGAATGATCGTTGCGATCAGCCCCACAAGGGCAAAGGCAAGCGCATAGGTGAACCCATATTGCAGAATGTCCAATCCGTTGCCCTTGCGACGGCGTGCGGTCAGCGCACCGATGATGGCCCCAAGGATGGCTCCTGCAATTACGATCATAGCGCGCCTCTTCTGCGTCTGGCTGGGTTGAGCGAGCCGATTTCGCGCAGTTTCGCACGCACGGCCCAATCCGAGCCGAACCCGTAGCGCGCCCAGCCCAGACTGTCCACCCGAACCTGACGACCCTCAGAGACACGCCCGGCCAACTCCAGCGCTTCGGCGCGCAGCATCATCAGCGTCGACAGCAGGGCGGCGTTTTCGTGGCGCGCGGCGGTGTCCAGATGGGGTGTCAGCAGATAGATCGCATCATCGGCCTGTCCGGCGGCGATGGCATAGGCGGCCAGCTGCGATGCCACATAGGCGCGGTGCAAAGAGGTCTCACGTCCGCTGCCAAAATACCGTTGTGCCATGACAAAGTGATCTTGCGCGGCAGAAGGGTCTGACGCCTGAAGCAGCCGTCCCATGGCATAATGCGAAAACGCAAGACGGTGATCCTGCCAGCCCATGGCGTTGGCCACCTTCAGCGCCTGTGACGCCGAAGACCGACGCTGGGCCGGGTTGGCGCCGGGGCCAAGCGCGGTTTGCACTGCGTCAATCCACACCCGCGGGGTTCTGGCCAGACGGCGCGGGGCAACACCGGCACCGCGCGGGTTGATCCGGGCCAGAATGCCGGGTAGGCGGTCGGCAACCTGGTTGCGTGTCATGCCATTGCGCAGGCTGGGATCGTAATAGGCGCGCAGAATGGTCATGTCATAGCCGGTCAGAACCGTATGCACGTTGTCATCGTTGAACACACTATCGGGCAGACGGTACAGATCGTTCAGCGGCCCCAGCGCCTGTGCGAGCTCTTCGTGCAGGCAATCGCGCACCTCTTGCGGGCTTGCGTCATTGGGCAGGAAGATCGCCAGACGTTCGCGCGACCGCAGTTGCGACCAGCTGACCTGACGGGTGCGGCGGGCGGCTTTGTAGTCGCTCAGCGATGTGACGTTTGGCACCACGAAACAGGCCGCCATGGGCAGGGCACTGCGGATTTCGGCGCGGCTGACCGCCTGAACGGTGATATTTGCATTGGGCGCACCGGTCAGCGCGATGTTGATCCCGGCTTCGGTGCGCAGGCGATGCAGCAACCGCTTGAGATCGGGCCCAAGCGACGACGATGGCGCACCGGTGACGCGCACGGAAATCGGTCCTTCGAAACGAGTCAGAACCGGCAGGCTGCGCCCGGATTCCAGGTTGAACGCAAGGTCCAGGAAATCCCGGGCCATGTCCGAGTTCGAGGCCACCGGGCGGCTGGGACGCGGTGCGGCAAAGGATTTCATCGGTGGGAGCGAACTGGCGTCCGACACGGCCGAGGCCGCGCGCGTTGGCGTATCCGACGGGGAAACCGGCATACAGGCCCCAAGGAATAGGTAGAACGGCAACAGGTACTTACGAGCTTTGCGCATCACGACCTCTGGTACTTGATGAAGGGTGTGACGACGCCAATCCGATCATAAAGATGACGGGCGGTATCGTTAAAGTCCTGAGTCAACCAGTAGACAGACGGCGCGCCATAGGCATCCGCGGCGGCATAAACCGCTTCGATCAACGCGCGGCCAATTCCCATGCCCCGAACAGACGGATCTGCATAAAGATCCTGCAAATAGCAGACATCTTCGATCTTCCAGCCATGACGATGGAACAAGAAATGCACCAGACCCACCAGACGACCGTCCTGTTCGGCCACAAGGCCGTTAAAGTCGCGGGGGTCATCCCCCAGCAACCGCGCGAATGTCGAGGCATAGATTTCATCGGGCACGGTGGTCTCATAGAAGGCCAGATAGTCCTTCCATAGCCCGCGCCACGCGAATTCATCCTCGGCACGCAAAGCGCGCACGATCAAGGTCTTACTTTGGGACACTCTGTGAAGCCTGCCTGCTCGTTGTTGTACTCAGATGATCTAGTCATCCGATGTTTTTCTGTCCTCTGTGCGGTTACTATAGGGCAAAAAGAAGAATTCTAAATAGTTCAGATTGTTCCTAAGAGCATTTTTTCGTCATAAATCACGGGCTTGCGAATAAAGGTCAATTTTAACAATGTTTTAACCTGTGCAGCCGGGCAACAGCGTGCCCGCCCGAACGGGGGTGTATGCAGGTTTGCGGCCCGAAACGAAGAAAGCCGCCCCGAAAAACGAGGCGGCTTTGCGGCAGATTGGCAGGTTTTGGACCCTAGCGATCGCGGCGGGCCATAAAGGCAAGCCTTTCAAACAGATGCACATCCTGTTCGTTCTTCAAAAGCGCGCCATGCAGGCGGGGCAGGGCGTTGGCACCGTCCTTTTTCAGATCCTCTGCATCCAGGTCTTCGGCCAGCAGCAGCTTGAGCCAATCCAACACTTCCGAGGTCGAGGGCTTTTTCTTGAGACCGGTCTGTTCGCGCAGCTCATAGAACTGGGTCAGGGCGGCGGTCAGCAGGCTGTCCTTGATGCCGGGGTGATGGACCTCGACGATCTTGCGCAGCGTGTCGTGATCGGGGAACTTGATATAGTGGAAAAAGCAGCGGCGCAAAAAGGCGTCGGGCAGCTCTTTTTCGTTGTTCGAGGTGATGATCACGATGGGCCGGTTCACGGCGCGGATGGTTTCCCCCGTCTCATAGACGTGAAATTCCATCTTATCGAGCTCTTGCAGCAGGTCGTTGGGGAATTCGATGTCGGCCTTGTCCACTTCGTCGATCAAGAGAACGACTTTTTCACCTGCATCAAACGCCTGCCACAGCTTGCCTTTGCGAATGTAATTCTTCACGTCATTCACGCGCTCGTCGCCCAGCTGGCTGTCGCGCAGGCGGCTGACCGCGTCATATTCATACAGCCCCTGTTGGGCCTTGGTGGTGGATTTGATGTTCCATTCAATCATCGGCAACCCGAGGGCCTCGGCGACCTGACGGGCCAGCTCGGTCTTGCCTGTGCCGGGCTCTCCTTTGACCAGCAGCGGTCGCTCCAGCGTGATGGCGGCATTCACAGCCATGGTCAGATCGTCGGTGGCGACATAGGCGTCTGTGCCCTGAAAGCGTTTTGTCATGGTCTGTCTCTGTATTGCCGGAGTCATATGCGCGGTTGCGTTCAGAGGGGTACTGAATGACAGGCCACTGTGCAAGCCTGCGGGCCCCGGTTCACCGGCCAATTGGGTGGCGTTGGCGCCATGTGGTGCTCAAGACGCTAACATTGGATCCAATCGTTCCGCAGTGTGTTTTGGTAGCGACGGACAGGTTTGGGTGTAAGTCAATGTGAAAAATACATCTTTTTGAAAATAACTGTGAAACCTTTCGGTAGTGACAATTCACCGCGTATGGGTTAGATCGACCCCGGAGAAGGTCCAGGGGACTTGGGATAATCAACAATGACACACATTGATGACGACGGGGGAAATGAAACCATGAAAGCAGAGTCATTTCTGCCTGACGACTATCGTCCGGCCGAAGACGAACCGTTCATGAACGACCGTCAGGTAGAGTATTTTCGGCGCAAATTGCTTGCGTGGAAGGCCGATATTCTGGCCGACAGCCGTGACACGATCGAAACGCTGCAGGAAGGAACGCGGAACATTCCCGACGTGACCGACCGCGCCAGCGAAGAAACGGATCGCGCGCTTGAATTGCGCACGCGTGACCGCCAGCGCAAGCTGGTCGCCAAGATCGAATCGGCGCTGCGCCGGATCGACGAAGGTGAATACGGCTATTGTGAAGTGACCGGTGAACCCATCAGCCTGAAACGGCTGGATGCGCGTCCGATCGCCACCATGAGCCTCGAGGCGCAAGAGCGTCACGAACGTCGCGAAAAGGTTCACCGCGACGATTGATATGAACAGGGGCACCCCTGTAAAGCCGGGGCGATTGCCTCGGCTTTTTGCGTTTTGGGCAGGAAAACATGTCTCAGAAAGGTATGAATGTCACCGTTGTCGGGGGTGGCCTGGGGGGCTTGGCGACGGCGATTGCGCTGCGATTGCGCGGCGCCCAGGTGCGTGTGTTGGAGCAGGCCGAGGAAATCCGCGAAGTCGGTGCCGGCATCCAGATCAGCCCCAATGGCCTGCGTGTCCTTGAAGCTCTGGGGATGCGGGAAGCGTTTTTCGCCCAATCCGTGGCCGGGCAGGCGGTGTCTTTGCGTGACTATGCCATGGGGCAAGAGGTGCTGCGGCTGGACCTGACGCAGCTGCCCGACGACCAGAGCTATCGTTTCGTGCATCGGGCGGACATGATCGCGGTTTTGGCGGCCCGGGCGCGGGCCCTTGGGGTGAAAATCCGCCTGTTGCAAAAGGTGCAAGAGATCGTTCCGGGCGGGACCCCAAGGGTCATCTTGCGCAATGGCGATAGGGTCGATAGCGATCTGGTTGTCGGGGCCGATGGTCTGCATTCGGTGCTGAGGCCTGTGCTGAACGGGGCGTCTGATCCCTTTTTCACCGGCCAGGTGGCCTGGCGCGTGGTGGTGCCCAACACCATGGATCACCCAAGCGAAGCGCGGGTGCATATGGGGCCCGGTTGTCACATGGTCAGCTACCCCTTGCGCGGGGGGCAGTTGGTGAATGTTGTTGCGGTGCAGGAACGCGACAAATGGGCCCCCAGCAGTTGGAGCCACCGCGATGACCCGGCCAACCTGCGGGCGGCCTTTGGGCACTTCGGTGGGATCGTTCCCCAGCTGCTGCACGCCATTGAGGCCCCGGGGCTGTGGGGATTGTTTCGCCACCGCGTTGCGCAAACCTGGTGGGGGCAGGGGGTTGCCCTGGTTGGGGATGCCGCGCATCCCACGCTGCCCTTTCTGGCTCAGGGGGCGAATATGGCGTTCGAAGACGCTTGGGTTTTGGCAGATGCGCTTGACGCTGCGGGCTGGGATCTGGACTGCGGTCTTGCCGCGTATCAATCGCGACGTCGGGACCGGGTGTCCCGCGTGATCGAAGCGGCAAATGGCAATGCGCGAAAGTATCACCTGCGCAACCCCGTGGTGCGCCGCGTGGCGCATCTTGGGCTGGGTCTGGCCGGGCGCATCGCTCCTCAGCATATGCTTGGCCAGTTCGACTGGCTTTACAAACACGACGTCACGACCTGACAGTGCGCCCCTTGATATACCACTTTTGAAGGGGGGGACACGGGGGTATGTCGTGCTAAGTTGGGATGACCTATGATCCCAAGGGGGCGCTATGAGCGACAAACTGGATGGAAGCCCGGAACAGGCGCTGGCGTGGCACAACGCCAGTAAGGGCGCGGCATTGGCCACGGTAATTGAAACCTGGGGTTCAGCGCCCCGGCGCACCGGCAGCCAGTTGGCGATCTCTGGACAGGGTGAAATTCACGGATCTGTCTCAGGCGGATGTGTCGAGGGGGCGGTAGTTGTTGAGGCGCTCGAAGCGCTCGAAGCCGGGGAAGCGCGCGTATTGGAATTCGGCGTCGCGGATCAGGATGCTTTTGCCGTGGGGCTGGCCTGCGGGGGGACGATCCGCATTTTGGTTGAACCCATAGGCGCGGTGCTGCCGGTTGCTATGTTGCGAGAACTGGTCGCGGCCCGCACCGCGCGCAGCCCAATCGCCTATGAGGTGGATCTGGATGATGGCGCGCGGCGGCTTGTGCCTTATGGCGCAGGTCATGGTGCGCGGTTTCGCATGGACCGCTCGGGGTTCGAACCGGACAGCCGTCGGTTTGTCGCCATCCACAATCCGCCGCTGCGCCTGATTTGCGTGGGGGCGGTGCATATCGCGCAGGCGTTGTTGCCCATGGCGCGTTTGGCGGGGTTTGACCCGGTGATCATCGATCCCCGCGAAACCTTTGGCAGTGCGGCCCGCTTTCCCGGGGAAACAATTTTGCACGACTGGCCCGATGATGCGGTGCGGGCGCTGGGGCTGGATAGCCGCACGGCTTTGGTTTTGTTGACCCATGATCCCAAGCTTGATGATCCCGCGCTCAAAGCGGCACTGGGGGCAGAGTGTTTTTATATCGGCGCATTGGGGTCAACCCGCACCCACGCCAAACGAAAAGAGCGCATGGGGGACGCCGGGTTTTCCGCACAAGACATCGCCCGCATACATGGCCCCATTGGGCTGGACATCGGGGCAGCCAATCCGGCAGAGATCGCGGTTTCGATCCTGTCGGAAATGGTGCAGGTCCTGCGCAAGGGCTAGGGGGATAGGATGAAATTCGGATCTGTTCCCCTGGCTGAGGCGGTTGGGGGCATATTGGCACATTCGGTCGCCCACGCCAGCGGGCGTCTGAAAAAGGGTGTGGTGCTGACGCAATCCGATGTCGATGTGTTGCGGCAGGCCGGTTTGCAGGCGGTCACGGTGGCGCAGCCTGACCCGTCAGACATCACCGAGGACCTTGCCGCGCAACAGTTGGCCCAAGCCCTGGTGCCAGATCCGCAGGCTGTGGGTCTGCGTCTTGGGGCGGCGGCGACGGGGCGGGTGAATATCTATGCAGCCACACCGGGAATCGTTCAGCTGGACGCTGCGCGCATTCATGCCCTGAATGCCATTGATCCGATGATCACCGTCGCCACCGTGCCCATTTGGCAAAGACTGGGGGTGCGGGGCATGGTCGCCACGGTCAAAATCATCTCCTATGCCGTGCCCCAAGTGGCGCTGGAACAGGCCTGTTTGGCCGGCGAAGGGGCGCTTGCGGTGCGGCCACCGGTCTTTGAAACCGCTGAGTTGATCCAAACCACGGTCGGGCAGGACGGGTTGGTCGACAAGGGGCAGGCCGTGACCCGGGAACGTCTGAACCGCTTGGGGGTTGGGCTTTTGCCGCAGCGGGTCGTTCCCCACGACGTGGCATCGCTCAGGCAGGCGATAGAAAACAGCCCCGCTGAAGTGGTGCTGATCCTCACGGGCTCGGCGACATCGGATCTGCGCGATGTGGCGCCTCAGGCGGTGATCGCAGCCGGCGGAGACATCACATATTTCGGGATGCCAGTCGATCCTGGAAACCTCTTGTTTTTTGGCACCCAGGCGGGTCGCCCTGTGATCGGGCTGCCCGGCTGCGCCCGCGCGCCCGCGATGAATGGCGCCGACTGGGTGTTGGAACGTTTGCTGTGTGGTGTGGAGGTTGGTCCCCAGGATATCGCAGCAATGGGGGTTGGTGGGCTTCTCAAAGAGATCCCTCAACGTGGGCGCTTGCGCGAGGCCTGAGGCAAAGGCGCTTGCAAGCGCCTTGACAAGCGTCTTTCAAGACGCTTTGGCGGTCCCTTTCTAGGGGGCGTCTGCGATCAGATCGATCAGCGCCGACGGGCCATGATGCCCGGCCCCCTCGTGCAGTGTTTTGTCGTAGCTCGCGAGCCGGAGGATCCGCATATCGGCAAAGCTATCGCGCAACAGTGCCTCTGTGTACATATAGCTTTCGTCGGGCGGCCCACCCGTGCCAAGCGCGACCTGTTCGGGCCGGTACCCGTGCAACATCAAGCGTCCACCGGATTTTACCGCGCGACCCAGGTTCTTGAAAACTTCGGCGCGCTCGGAAGGTGGTGAGAACTGGATAAAACAGGCCACCACGACGTCAAAGGCTTGCGTCCAGTCCCATTGCGCGAAATCCGCCTGATGATAATCGACCCGCACACCCTGCTGGTCTGCGAGCGCGCGCGCCTTTGCAAGCGCATTCTCAGATGGATCAAACGCCGTCACCCGCGCGCCCTGCCGCGCCAGCCAGACAGAATTTCGCCCCTCGCCATCGGCCACGCATAGCACCCGGGCCTGTGCAGGGATCATCCCGGCGTGATCTGTCAGAAAACCAGTTGGGGCTGTCCCGTAAACATAGTCTGGCGTGTTGTACCTATCGTTCCACATGGCGCCCCCTCTTAAAAAGAAAAACCCGCCACGGGGGCGGGTCATATGCGCTTGCTGACAACCTTATTTGGCCGGGGCGGGCCCGATCATCATGACCATCTGACGGCCTTCCATCTTGGGCATGTTTTCGACCTTGCCGATTTCCTTGACGTCGTCGGCCACGCGTTCAAGCAACTCACGGCCCAACTGCTGGTGCGCCATCTCGCGGCCGCGGAACCGCAGGGTCACTTTCACCTTGTCGCCATTCTCGAGGAACTTGAACACGTTGCGCATCTTGACGTCATAGTCATGCGTATCCGTCCCGGGGCGGAATTTGACCTCTTTGACCTCAATGGTCTTTTGCTTTTTGCGCGCTTCGGATTCCCGCTTTTGCTGTTCGTATTTGAACTTGCCGTAATCCATGATCTTACAGACCGGAGGATTGGCATTCGGCGAGATTTCGACCAGATCCAGCCCTGCCTGTTCAGCCATATCCATGGCGCGCGCCGGGGACACAACCCCAACATTCTCGCCTTCGGCGCCAATCAGGCGGATTTCAGGGGCCCGAATACGGTCGTTGATACGGGGGCCAGTGTCGCGCTGCGGAGGCGCATTGTGAGGACGGCGGGCTATTGGATCGCTCCTTTTGCGAATTCAGTCAGGGCGGCAACCTAAACTTGCGCGGGTTTGGTTTCAAGCGTCATTTCACCGAATTCCCTTAAGAAAATGTGGTTTTATCGGCCGGACCGCCCTTGGACACAGTCGTGTTTCAGGGGGGCGCCCCGGGGGGGCGATGACGGACCATCAGGTATGAAACACGGTCGAAATGGCACATTCCGTCCCCTGCGAGGCCTTTGCGGTCACATTTCGGGACCGTTTGGCAAGAATACGCGCATCCAGCCCTGTTCTGCTGCTGCATTGCAGCGTTTTCCCCCTTGCGGTGTGCAGGCGCGAAAGGCACATCTCGGGCAAGCGCCCAAAACATAGGCGCCATTGTCTCAAATGATTTCCAGGGGGAAGCAAACATGAGAAACCTGATTTTGGCCGTCGTTGCCGCAATCGTCGCTGTTGGTGGCTATGTCTGGTACAGTGGAAAATCCGCGAGCGAACTGGCCAGCGAAGCAACCGAAGCCACCTCAGGTGTGGCCCAAGAGGCCACCGCCGCAGCAACACAAGCCGCTGAAAACGCCGTGAATTCGGCCGCAGAGGCGGTTGAGGGCGCTGTTGAGGCCGTCGCGTCCGAGGCACAAGAGGCGGCGGAAGCCGCAGCCGATGCCGTGGATGCGGTGGCCGACGCAGCCGGTGACGCGGTTGATGCTGCTGGTGACGCGGTTGATACGGCCGCTGATGCGGTGACCGAGACCGCTCAGGAAGCGGTCGAAGCGGCTGAGGGTGCGGTGAATGAGGCCACCGCAGGCGCAGAAGAAACCACGGAGGCTGTCGAAGAGGCGGTCACCGAAAGCGTTGAGGCGGCTGAAGAAACCGCGACGGGTGCTGAGGAAGCGGTTTCAGAAACCGTTGAAGCGGCGGAAACCGAAGCGACCGAGGTCACCGAAGCGGCGCAGGATGCCGCCAGCGATGTGGCTCAAGAGGCCACCACAGAAGCCAGCGAGCAAGCCGAGGCCGCTGTCGAAGCTGTTGCGGAAGACGCCGCCGAGGCTGAGACCGCTGTACAAACTGTTGCGGAAGAGGCCGCCGAGGCAGAGGCTGCGGTTGAAACCGCGACCGAAGCGGCCGGCGATGCCACCCAGGCCGCTGCTGAACAGGTGACCGAAGAGGCGGCAGCTGTTGCGGAAACCGCGCAAGACACCGCCTCTGAGGCCGTCGAGCAAGCGGGTGAAGCCACAGCAGACAGCACTGCCGCAGCAGCGGAAGCCACAGATGTGTCGATCACCGATCTGCTGACCGTCGATGGTTTCGATTATGATAAAGTCGCGGAATACATCGATGGCTCAGAGCTGGGCATGGTTGCCAAAACTGGTGCCAAAGCGCTGTTGGAACAGGCCAAATCGAACCCGGATGCGCTGCAGTCGGTGTTGGATCAGTTGAAATCGGCGCTGGGTCTCTAAACTGCGCTCGCATCCACCGTGAGGCCCGCGCGGTCCGTCACGCGGGGAGGGGGCTCTGCCCCCTTCGCCTTTGGCGAATTCCCCCGGGATATTTTGGACCCAAAGAAACCAGGCCTTCAGCTTAAAAGCCCCCGCGACACCAGGTCAGCGGGGGCTTTTCGTTTCACGATATGAACCGGATTAGTCGAGGAAGGCTTTTTCGACCACATAGTGCTGCGGTTCCGAGTTCGCCCCTTCCACCAGCCCGTATTCCTCGAACATCTCTTTGAGTTCGAGGTTGAAAGCCAGGTTGCCGCAGATCATCGCGCGGTCGCTTTCCGGGTTCAGCGGCGGAACCCCCAAATCTTCAAAGGCCTCGCCCGAGCGCATCAGATCCGTGATGCGGCCCATCTTGGGGCTCTCTTCACGGGTGGTGGTGGGGTAGTATTTGATTTTCTGCCAAAAGCCTTCGCCGATGACCTCGTTGAGAAGCTCGTCTTCTTTCAGGCTCTCGATCAGATCGCGACCATAGGTCAGTTCACCCACTTCGCGACAGGTGTGGGTGATGATCACCTCATCGTAGTCTTCGTAGGTCTGAGGTTCGCGCAGCAGCGAGGCAAACGGTGCAAAGCCCGTTCCGGTGGCAAAGAACCAGATGCGTTTGCCGGGCAAAAGCGCGTCATGCACGAGGGTTCCAACGGGCTTTGGCCGCAGGATGATCTGGTCTCCGACCTCAATATGTTGCAGCATCGACGTCAGCGGTCCATCGGGCACCTTGATCGAATAGAACTCCAGCTCTTCGTCCCAGCTGGGCGACGCAATGGAATAGGCGCGCAAGAGCGGCTTTTCCTTGCCGGTTTTTTCGTTGGTGGTCATCAGGCCAATCATAACGAATTCGCCCGAGCGAAAGCGCAGGCTGGCCGGGCGCGTACAGCGGAACGAAAACAGCCGGTCGGTGTAGTGCTTGACCTCGGTTACGGTCTGCGCATCGGGCACGGCCATTTTGCGCGGTTCGGGGGCCTTTTCGGCGGGGGCAGCGGATACGTCGGTCACGGGGGATAACTCTATCATAGATTATGTCATCGGTGTCTTAAAACCGATGCCTTATACTAAGCTTTGATCTGTGTCAGGTGAAATGGGGAAACCTGGGGGGCGGCTTTACGCGGTGCGCAAAGACCCGCGCAGGCGTGCCTGATAGTCATGTTTGCGCCAGTCCGAGCGGAAAATCCAGTCCTCTTCGGGTTGCCGGGCCGCGAGGTCGTCGGAAATTTCCACTTCGTCAAAGCCGGACCGCCGCGCCATGGCGTATTGATCTGCAATCACGTGCCCCCGGGCGCGAAGCCGTCCCGTATAGCCGCGCAGCCGCAACAGCCGTGCCAAGGTAAAGCCGCGACCATCCGCGAAACTGGGAAAGTCGATGCGGATCATCTGCGTTCCACCATCGAAGGTCAGCGTTTCCGGGTCGGTGTCCGACGGCAGGTCAACCGCTGTCGCCCCGTCGAAATCCGTGGTCCAATCTTCGGGTGCAAAACCCGCATCGCGCACAATCACAGTCATGCCGTTTCTCCTGTTCGGACGGGTTTGCCATTTTCGAAATGGATCCCGCATTCCTGTTTGTCCTGTCCACGCCAGCGCCCCGCACGTGGGTCTTCGCCGGGTTTGACCTTGCTGGTGCAGGGGGCGCAGCCGATGCTGGGATAGCCCTGCGCCACCAACGGATGCCGTGGCAGGCGGTTTTCTTCCATATAGGCGCGCACATCCTGCGGACCCCAATGTGCCAGCGGATTGACCTTGATGCGGCCGGTTTCCTCTTCGAGTTCAAAGAACTCAAGCGCGCTGCGGGTCTGCGCCTGATAGCGTTTGCGCCCGGTGATCCAGCCGTCATACCCATCAAGTGCAGCGTTCAGAGGTTGGGTCTTGCGCAGGTCGCAACAGCGATCCTGGTCGGATAGTTTCAACGCGCCATAGGGGTCATGAGCGTCCAGAACCGCCTGGTCAGCCTTGATGATACGCAGGTTGTCCAGTCGCAGGCGTTCGGCGATTTCCTGTTGATAAACAAGGGTCTCTGGAAACAGAAACCGCGTGTCGATGAACAAGACCGGCGTCATCCGATCCACCATTGCCACCAAATGCAGCAGTGCGACGGATTCAGCGCCAAAGCTGGAAACCATGGCAATGCGACCCGCATCCGGATCCCGCAGCGCCCCCTCCAGCACGGCGGTGGCCCCGTGGTGGCGATAGCGCGTGTTCAGCGCCGCCACCCGGGATTTGAGGTCTGAACGATCGGGCACCGCGCCCGTATTGCGCCCGGGAAACCCGGCAGAGGTGTTTTTCATCTCTTACGCGGCCTTGGTCCGCTGGGCTGCTTCGCCATAAAGCGCCTCTTTGAACGGGGGCAGGCCCACGCGCGCAAAGGTGGCAAGGAATGCTTCGTCTTTGCTCGAACGTTGTTCCAGATAAGCCTGAACAATTCGTTCAATTGCCGGGATGATCTCATCCGCGGAAAAGCCCGGCCCGGTGCGTTGACCCACGGCGGCGGTTTCCGTGTGATCGCCCCCCAGCGTGATCTGGTAGTTTTCTACCCCGGCCCGATCAAGCCCCAGGATGCCGATGTGTCCCACGTGGTGGTGACCGCAGGCATTGATGCAGCCCGAGATCTTGATCTTGAGATCACCGATTTCATGTTCAAGCTTGAGCTCATCAAAGCGGGTTGCGATCTCTTGGGCGATCGGGATCGACCGGGCGGTTGCCAGGGCGCAATAGTCCATGCCGGGGCAGGCAATGATGTCGGAAATCAAACCGATGTTCGCCGTGGCCAGACCGGCCTGTTTCAGCTCGGCGTGGATCGCGGGCAGATCCGCCTTGTGCACATGCGGCAGCACCACGTTTTGTTCGTGGCTGATGCGCAGCTCATCATGGCCAAAGCGTTTCGCCAGATCCGCCATCACGCGCATCTGGTCTGCCGTGGCATCCCCCGGAGTTGCCCCATGCGCCTTGATCGAGATCTGCGCAATCGCATAGCCCGGCGCCTTGTGGGCGCTCAGGTTGGTATCGGCCCATGCGCGGAACACGGGATCGTTGTCATAGGCCAGATCATAGGGCGCCGTATCGCGAACCGCAAAGTCGGGCGCGCGGAAATGGGCTTGGATCTCTTGCAAGAGCGCCCGATCCGCCCCGGCAAACGCGGCTTTGGTTTCCTCAAAGCGCTTGGCGACCAGGTCGCGGATTTCCTCGATGCCGTGCTCATGCACGGTGATCTTGATGCGCGCTTTGTATTTGTTGTCGCGCCGACCCAGCAGGTTCCAGACGCTCACCACCGCTTCAAGATAGGGCAGCAGGTCTTCGGGCGGCAGGAAGTCATGGATGACCTTGCCGATCGTCGGCGTGCGCCCGAGACCGCCGCCCACGATCACCTCAAAGCCCGCGACGCCGTCGCGCGCGACCATGCGCAGGCCAATGTCATGCGCCTTGGTTACGGCGCGGTCATTGGGGCTGCCGGTGATGGCGATCTTGAACTTGCGGGGCATGAACTGGAATTCCGGGTGGTCGGTGGACCATTGGCGGATCAGTTCGGCCACGGGGCGCGGATCAGCGATTTCGTCCTCGGCGGCCCCGGCAAAGTGGTCGGCGGTCACGTTACGGATCGTGTTGCCAGAGGTCTGGATGGCATGCAGGCCGACCTCGGCCAGCGCATCCAGCATATCGGGCACATCGCTAAGCTTGGGCCAGTTGTACTGGATGTTCTGGCGGGTGGTGAAATGGCCATAGCCCTTGTCCCAGCGCTCGGCCAGGTAGGCCAGCTGTTTCATCTGGGCCGAATTCAGCGTGCCATAGGGGATCGCGACCCGCAGCATATAGGCGTGCAGTTGCAGATAAAGCCCGTTCATCAGGCGCAGCGGTTTGAATTCATCTTCGGTCAGGGCGCCCGAAATCCGGCGCTCGACCTGCGCACGGAACTGCGCGTTGCGCTGTGTCAGAAATTCGCGGTCAAAGTCGTTGTACTTATACATGGGTTTCTTCCTGCTTTCCGTGGCGATAGTTCGACGGTCCGGTGCGGCGGAACTCTTCGCGGAAGTGGGTGGGTTGGGGGCCTGCATCAGACGGGGCGACATCGGCCAGATAAACACCGACAACCTCGTGGTCTCGGGCGCTGGCTTCGACCAGGCGCAGCTGTGCATGGGCCTCATCGGTCAGAATCTCGGCCTGTGAGAGTTCGGGCGACCAGGCGTCATCGGCGGTCAGATAGACCACATCCCCTTCGATCAGGGCATTGGCGGTCAGGACTTTGGGGGTGAATTCGCGGGGCATTACGAGACCTCTCGTGCGAGAACGGGGTGATCGGCGACATCGCGCGGGGCGAGGCCATACAAAAGAAGGGCGGGGCCGTTCAGGGCCTGGGCGTCTAGCGTGGCGGGCAGGTCGGCCAAGGTGCTGGCCAGCACCCGTTGATCGCCGCGCGAGGCGTTTTCGACCACGGTGACCGGCGTGTCAGGCGCAGCGCCATGCATCAACAGTCGCCCCTGAATAAAGCGCGCGGCTTTCTTGCCCATGTAGATGGCGGTGACTTCGCCGTGCTGCGCCAGCGCGCGCCAATCCTGATCGGCAAAGCCTTTCATGTCGTGGCCGGTGATGATCCGGGCCGAGGCATTGCGCCCGCGACGTGTCAGCGACTGGCCAATGCCCGCCACCGCGGCAGAGGCCGCCGTGATGCCCGGCACGATGTGAAACGGCAGACCGGCCTCTTCGAGGGCCTCGATCTCTTCGTCCAGGCGCCCAAAGATGGTGCAATCGCCCCCTTTCAGACGCACGACCCGCAGCCCCTGACGGGCGTATTTCACATTCAGCGCGTCAATATGGGCCTGCGGCGTCGAGGGGCCAAAGCCCTCTTTGCCCACATCCACCAACCTGGCCTGATGTCCGGCAAGGGCCAGAACTCCCGCGCTGACCAGGCGGTCATGGATGATCACATCGGCCTCTTGCAAGGCCTTGAGCGCCTTGATCGTCAAAAGGTCAGGATCGCCGGGCCCCGCGCCGACGAAACAGACCGGCATGAGCGGCATTGCGTCCCGATGGCCCTTGGCCCGGGATGTCACTGTGCGGAATATGCGCTGCAAAACCATGGTGGTCTCCTTTCGTCTTTCTGAGTGTGATTTAGGAAATTGTCCCCCTATTTGCCTAGCCCCTTGCGGAAATAAGGAAAGTTGTTCTATCAGGGTGGCAGATCGGGCGTTTGGTTCCCGAAAAGGCCAAAATCAGGAACAGATGATGAAAATCGACGCAACAGACCGGAAAATTCTTGTCGAACTGCAACGCGACGCGGCACAATCGCTGGATGAAATCGCGCGGACGGTGGGGTCGTCAAAGACGCCAGTATGGAACCGAATTCGCAAAATGAAAGAGGCCGGGGTCATCGGCCCGCAGACCGTTGTGCTGGATGCCGAGGCGCTGGGGTTCGAAGCGACATTCTTTGTGTTGATCCGCACATCCGAGCACGAGGCCGACTGGCAGGCCAAGTTCCTGACGGCCCTGCGCGAACGTCCCGAAGTGCAAGAAGCGCACCGGCTGGCCGGCGACATCGACTATATCCTCAAGGTGCGCGTCGCCAATGCACGCGCCTATGACGTGTTCTATCAGGCGCTGATTTCAGAGGTCAAAGTGCACAATGTG
This sequence comes from Pelagimonas sp., assembly GCA_025210345.1. Classification (GTDB taxonomy): domain Bacteria; phylum Pseudomonadota; class Alphaproteobacteria; order Rhodobacterales; family Rhodobacteraceae; genus JAOARQ01. Next base: position 52,999 of record JAOARX010000023.1, read on the forward strand.
ACGGCGCTTTTGTCGATGGAAGAGATCAAGGCCACCACCGCGTTGCCGCTTTAGACGCGGACCATCAGCCGTTCCAGCCCATGGAAATGATAGAGGTTGGCATAGTGCGGCGGGGCACTCAGGCGCAGCTGCGGGCAACGCTCGAACAGGATTGTCAGGGCAATCCGCATCTCAAGCCGTGCAAGCGGGGCGCCAATGCAAAAATGCAGCCCCGCCCCAAAACTGGTGTTGGTCTGGATGGGGCGCCGGGGATCAAATCGCTGCGGGGCGTCCCATACCGCCGCATCGCGATTTGCCGCGCCCAACAGCAAGGCGACCTGATCGCCGCGTTGGAAACGGTGGCCAAACAGCGTGATCTCTTCATAGGCGTAGCGCGTGAACATATGCAAAGGTGGATCGTGGCGCAGGATCTCTTCGACGGTGGTGTCGGCCGTGTCCGGCGTGATCCGCAGATCATGTTCCAACAGTGCTTTTACGCCGTTGCCCAAGGTGTGCACCGTGGCCTCATGCCCGGCATTCAACAGCAAGATACAGGTTGTGATCAGCTCATCGGTGCTGAGACGCGTGCCTTCCTCTTCGGCGCTGATGAGATGTGAGATCAAATCATCCGCAGGGCTCTTGCGGCGTGTTTGCACATAGGCCCGCAGATAGTCTGAAAACGCCTGGGCAGCATCGGCGGCCCGCTGTTCCACATTGTGATCACGCCGGGCCTGATACATGGCGACCATGTCGTTGGACCACTGCAGCAACTGCGGCCCCATCTCTTCGGGGATGCCCAGCAGGCGACAAATCACGATGATCGGGATGGGTTGCGCAAAGGCGCTTAGGAGATCAAAGCTCTGGTCTTGCGGGAACGCATCGATCAACCGGTGGCTCAGGGTTGTGATCTCGGGGGTAAGCGCCTTGATCCGTCTGGACGTGAAGGCCCGCAACACCAACCCACGCAGCCGCGTGTGGCTGGGGGGTTCCAGTTCGAGCAAGGAGTGCTGTTCGACGGCGTAGAACGGTTTCAAATGCGCAGGCGGATCCTGCGTCAATTCGGCCGGGATCTCGCGCCCGAACCGGCGATCGCGCAGCAGGGCGCTGACCGCCCGATGCGACACCGCGCAGGGCATGTTGTAGGCCTCCCAAAACGCCAGGTCATTGGGGCAGTCCTGGGCGCCGCGCAGGGTTTCGTAGAACGCATAGGGGTTCTGTACAAAGGAGGGGTCGGTCGGGGATTGGGAAAAACGCTGCATTCGGGCAAGGTGACCTGACTTGGCAACGGGTGCAAGGGGGCGCTAGGAAGGGGGATGTTTCGAACGATCTATCCCCGCGCGTTGGTGGTGACGCTGTTTTTGACCCTTGTGGCCGGGTTGGGGTGGGGGGTCTGGCTATATGGCCACGCGCAAGCCCTTGATCAGGTGTCTGCCCGCGGGCAGGCGGATCTGGCGCTTGCGTCAGACAGGCTGGTGGCGCGGCTACAGCGGTATCGCTCGGTGGCGGTGCATCTGGTCGAACATCCTGAACTGGCGCGCCTGCATGCGGGAACTCTTGCTGATGCTGCGCAGCGGCTGTTGCTGAAAAGCGCAGACCGGACCGGTGCGCTTGAGGCATTTTATGCAAATCGTGACGGACGTGTTCTGGCCTCTGCATCGGGCCGTCCGCAGGGGCAGATGGCGGACAAGGCCTGGTTTCAGCGGGCCTTGGACGGGGCGTTGGGGGTCTCTCACGGATGGGATCCGCGATATGGGCGGGTGTTTTATTTCTCAACCCCGGCTTTTGAGCCTTCGGGAAAAGTTCGTGGCGTTCTGACGCTAATCGTCAGTGTGTCAGTTGTTGAGGGCGATTGGCGCGGGTCCAACCCGGCGGTGATGTTCCTGGATGACAGAAATGAGGTTTTTGTCACCAACCGATCTGAGCTGTTGTCCTGGGTCTTCTCCGAGACCGGTGTGATGGGGGCGGACAAGCAAAACGCCCGTCTCATCCGCCGACAGAAAGCCGGGCATCAGATTTGGGAACAGGATTTTAGCCCCTATGTGCCGCAAAACGCCCTTTACCTGACCCGACCCTTGCCCGTGATTGGCATGACGGGACTGGCGTTGGTGGATGCGACCCCCGCGGACCGGCTTGCGGCGCTTCAAGCGGCGGTTGTGGTGGCGCTGTGCCTGGTATTTGGGCTGATGCTGTTCTTTGCGACGGTGCGGCGCAGGGCGCTTGCAAGCGCCAATAGCCTGCTGGAAGAACGCGTTCAAAACCGCACGCTGGATCTGGAAACCGCCAACACCGCGTTGCGCCATGAGATCACGGAACGCGAAGAGGCCGAGGCGGCGCTGCGTCGTGCACAGGCCGATCTGGTGCAGGCGGGCAAGCTCTCGGCGTTGGGGCAGATGTCAGCAGGGATCAGCCACGAACTGAACCAGCCGCTGATGGCGATCCGGCAATTTGCAGAAAACGGGGGCGCTTTTTTGGAACGTGGTCGTGTGGATCGGGTGCGTGACAATCTGACAAGAATTGCCGATTTGTCACACAGGGCGGCGCGCATCATTCGAAACCTGCGGTCCTTTGCGCGCAATGAAAATGAGCCGGTGGGCCGGGTGGATCTGTCAGAGGTGCTGAAGCAGGCGGTTGAACTGACCGAGACACGGCTGAGGAGTGATCAAGTGTTGCTTAATCTGAATGCTCCAGATCAGAATTGCTTCGTTCGTGGTGGCGAAGTTCGATTGACCCAGGTTTTTGTCAACCTCATCAACAATGCCGCCGACGCCATGCATGGACAGTCTGAGAAACAGATCTGGCTGCGTTTGGAAATGGCAGAAAAACCACGGGTGCAAATCCGTGATCTTGGACCGGGGATCGCCGATCCGGAACGGATCTTTGAGCCGTTTTATACCACCAAGGAGGTGGGGGATGGCATGGGCTTGGGGCTGTCGATTTCCTATGGTCTTGTTCAAAGCTTTGGGGGTCAGATCCGGGGCAGGAACACCGAACAGGGCGCAGAATTTACCGTCGAGCTGGATTACTGGCCCGAAGCCGAAACGCAACCAAGGAGCCCCTCAGCATGAGCCGCACCGTTCTTTTGGTCGATGACGATCCCGCTGTGCGGGACGCCTTGGGGCAGACGCTTGAACTGGCAGAGTTTGACGCCCGCACCGCGGGGTCCTTTGTCGAAGCCAAGGACTTGATCACCTCTGACTTTGGTGGTGTGATCGTGTCAGATATCCGCATGCCCGGTCGCGACGGGTTTCACCTGCTGGATTATGCGCTGACCCAGGACGCCGATCTGCCGGTGATCTTGTTGACCGGGGAAGGGGATATTCCCATGGCGGTGCGCGCGATGGCGGCCGGGGCCTTTTCTTTCCTCGAAAAACCCTGTGGTCCCAATGAGTTGATCAGCGTGATTGAACGCGCGCTCAAGACCCGGAAAATGGTGCTGGAAAACCGCCACCTCAAAAGCCAGCTTGAGGCAGGGGATCCAGCGGCGCGCATGCTCTTTGGCATCTCGCCCCTGGCCGATACGCTGCGCAGCCGCACCCGGATGGCGGCGCGGGCCGGGACGGAAACGTTGGTCACGGGGGCGCCCGGCTCGGGCGTGTCGAAGGTGGCCGAAGTGATCCACCTGTCGTCCGCGCGCTCAAAAGGCCCGTTTGAAAAACGCGCCGCCACCGGGTTGGAACGATCCGAGCTCGAACAGCTTTGGACCACATGTTCGGGTGGGACGCTGTTTTTGGATGAGATCACGCAATTGCCGCTGGACACGCAGATGGCGCTGAATGATGCGCTTGAACGCGGTGGGGCGCTGTTGATCGCGGGCAGCACCCAGGATTTGGCGCAGGCGGTTCAAACCGGGGCGCTCTCAACGGATTTGTATTATCGTTTGCAGGTCTGCCACCTGCGCATTCCCGCGCTTTCTGAACGACCCGAGGACATTCCGGTCATGTTTCGGCACTATGTGGCGCAGGCGGCGGAACAGGCGGGTTTGACCCCCCCCGAGATTTCTCAGGATCTGCTGGCGCGCCTGATGGCCGAGGACTGGCCGGGCAACGCGCGCGCCCTCATGAGCCGCGCCATGCGGTTTGCGCTGGGGCTGGGCGAAGAAGAAGAGACCCGTTCGGGGCTTGGCCTGGCCGAGCGGCTGGCGCAGGTAGAACGGTCGCTGCTGGTCGAGGCGCTGCGCAAGTCCAAGGGGCGTGCCAGCCAGGCCGCCGAGCAGCTCAAGCTCCCGCGGAAGACCTTTTACGACAAGCTCACGAAATATGGGCTCAAACCCGAGCTGTTCCGGGGCGGGTGATCTGGACTGTGCGGGATTCCGCACAGCTGTGGATCGGGCCTGTGCGGCTTTTCGCACAAGCGCTGTCGATTCGCCCGGATGATTCGTTAGATATTTTTGTTAATGCATTGAAAATAAGCGTATTTGCCAAAAATGCGGGCAATCTCTTGATCCGATTCGCCAGCTGCGGAATCGTTGCGTTGCCCGCCCTCAATTCGCTGTGGCGGACCGAAATGCCAGTTAACTGGATGTATCTGGGAGGATACCAATGAAAAAGTTTCTGATGTCGGCGGCCGCTGTGGCTGTCATGGCCACCACTGCAACCGGCGCAATGGCGGGCTGCGACGATGGCGAAATCGTGATCAAGTTCAGCCACGTCACCAACACCGACAAGCACCCCAAAGGGATCGCCGCTTCGCTGCTGGAACAGCGCGTGAACGACGAGATGAACGGCAAGGCCTGCCTTGAGGTGTTCCCGAACTCGACGCTTTACAACGACAACCAGGTTCTCGAAGCCATGTTGAACGGTGACGTCCAGCTGGCGGCGCCGTCGCTGTCGAAATTCGAAGCCTTCACCAAGCAGTTCCGCATCTTTGACCTGCCCTTCATGTTCAAGAACATGGACGCCGTGAATGCGTTCCAGGGGTCGGAAACCGGTCAGGCGATGAAAGAGTCGATGGCGCGTCGCGGCCTGCTGGGCCTGGCGTTCTGGCACAATGGCATGAAACAGATGTCGGCCAACAAGCCGCTGGAAAACCCCTCTGACGCCAGTGGCCTCAAGTTCCGCGTGCAGAACTCTGAGGTGCTCAAGGCCCAGATGGCGGCCCTGGGTGGATCGCCCCAGCCGATGGCCTTTTCCGAAGTCTATGGCGCGCTGCAGACCGGCGTTGTCGACGGTCAGGAAAACACCTGGTCGAACATCTACGGCAAAAAGTTCTTTGAAGTGCAGGACGGTGTGACCGAAACCAACCACGGGATCATCGACTACCTGCTTGTGACCTCGACCGATTTCTGGGACAGCCTGCCCGACGACGTGCGTGACCAGCTGGCCACCATCATCGAAGAAGTGACCGAAACCCGCAACGGCGAAGCCTATGCGGTGAACCAGGCCGCCAAGCAGCAGGTGATCGACGCCGGTGGTGTTGTCCGCCAGCTGACCCCCGAACAGCGTGACGCATGGGTGAAAACCATGATGCCCGTTTGGGATCAGTTCGTGGCTGACGTGGGTCAGGAAAACATTGACGCGGCCCAGGCGATCAACGCCCAGCACTAAGCCAAACGGCCCGGTCCCCAACCTGTGGGGCCGGGCTTTTTCCGGGCCCGCGGGCCCCGGACCTCTGGCACCCGTGGGGGGCTGCCAATCATCTTGAAATCATGACGCGCGGGGCCACATCCCGCGCATGGAAGGGGAGGGGGCATGTCTTCTCATCACCCGTCCGAGAGCTCGCTCTGGGGCCAATTTATCAATGAGCTGGAAGAGACCGTGATCGCCATGTTGCTGGGGGGCATGCTGATTGTGACCTTCGTCAATGTGGTGCTGCGCTATGGGTTCAATTCGGGCCTGATCTGGGGGCTTGAGGCCACCTTGATCCTGTTTGCCTGGCTGGTGCTGTTTGGGGTTTCCTATGCGGTGAAAACCACAGCCAACCTGGGGGTTGATGCGATCCTCAATATCGTGTCGCCCAATACCCGTCGCGTGCTGGGCCTGATTGCCGCTGCGGTCTGCGTGGCCTATGCGTTCTTGCTGATGAAGGGGGCGTGGGACTATTGGGCCAACTTTGCCAACCTGCCCAAGACCGAAGGCCGCTGGTTCCCGCTGGGCTTCGAAGAGATGAAGCGCACGTCGTATCGGTCCTGGTACGAGGTGGATGACATCCGCATGCCGGACTGGCTGCGCTTTATCGAGCCCTGGATCAACGAAGGCGAAGCCTATGAAAAGATCCCGCGCTTTATCCCCTATGCGATGTTGCCCTTTGGCGCGGCGCTGTTGTTGTTCCGTTTTGTGCAGGCCGGCCTGCGCATCTGGACCGGCCAGGCCGAAAGTCTGATCGTCAGCCACGAAGCCGAAGATGCGGTCGACGAAGTCGCCCATATGAACAAGGAAGACTAAGACATGGACGTCGTCATTCTCTTTTCCATGGTCATCGGCCTGATGCTGATCGGCGTGCCGATCGCGGTTTCGCTTGGCTTTTCTTCGATGATCTTCCTGCTGGTGCTGTCGGACACCTCGCTTGCGTCGATTGCCCAGAGCTTTTTCCAGGCCATGGCGGGGCATTATACGCTTTTGGCGATCCCCTTCTTTATTCTGGCCTCGTCGTTCATGTCGACAGGCGGCGTGGCGCGGCGGATCATCCGCTTTTCCATCGCCATCGTCGGACATTTCCACGGCGGTCTGGCGATTGCGGGGGTGTTTGCCTGCATGCTGTTCGCGGCCCTGTCCGGATCCAGCCCGGCAACCGTTGTGGCCATTGGCTCGATCGTGATCGCCGGCATGCGCCAGGTGGGCTATTCCAAGGACTTTGCGGCGGGTGTTATCGCCAATGCGGGCACCCTGGGCATCCTGATCCCACCGTCCATTGTGATGGTGGTCTATGCTTCGGCGGTTGAGGTTTCCGTGGGGCGCATGTTCCTCGCGGGTGTCATTCCGGGGCTGATGGCAGGCACGATGCTGATGATCACCATCTATGTGATTGCGCGCATCAAGAACCTGCCCAAAGGCGAATGGAAGGGCTGGGGCGAAGTGGCCGAAGCGGGCTTTGACGCCATCTGGGGCCTGTTCCTGATTGTGATCATTCTGGGCGGCATTTATGGCGGGATCTTTACCCCGACCGAAGCGGCCGCGGTTGCCGCGGTATATGCCTTCTTCATTGCGAACTTTATCTATCGCGACATGGGGCCGCTGCATGACAAAGAGGGCACGCGCAACAAGACTTTGCTGCAAAAGCCCATTGCGTTGATCACGGCGTTTTTCCACCGCGACACCAAGAACACGCTGTTCGACGCGGGCAAGCTGACCATTACCCTGATGTTCATCATCGCCAATGCGCTGATCCTCAAACACGTGTTGACCGATGAGCAAATCCCGCAACAGATCGCGGGCGCGATGTTGCAGGCGGGTTTTGGGGCGGTGACCTTCTTGATCATCGTCAACATCATCTTGCTGATTGGTGGCCAATTCATGGAGCCCTCGGGCCTGTTGGTGATCGTTGCGCCGCTGGTGTTCCCGATTGCGATCGAGCTGGGAATCGATCCGATCCATCTGGGTATCATCATGGTGGTGAACATGGAAATCGGCATGATCACACCGCCGGTTGGTCTGAACCTGTTCGTGACCTCGGGCGTGGCAGGGATGCCGATGATGCGGGTTGTGCGCGCGGCGCTGCCGTTCCTGGCGGTTCTGTTCGTCTTCCTGATCATGGTGACCTATATCCCCGCGATCTCGACCTTCCTGCCCAATCACTTCATGGGGCCAGAGATCATCACCAAGTGATCTTTCGGGGTTGACCTCAAGGTGCGCTGGCGCGCGCTTGGTGTCAGAAAGACGAAAGGCGACGTTCCATCCCGAACGTCGCCTTTTGCCTGTCTGCTTGTCTGCTGGACTGCCCCTCAGGCCGATGTCTTTGGTCCGCGCCCTTAGCTTGCGTTGAGGGCGGTGATGATCAGCACGAAATCTGCAGCCTTCAGTGACGCCCCCCCCACCAGCGCGCCATCGACGTTCGAGACGCCGAAAATCTCGGCGGCGTTGCCCGGTTTGACCGAGCCGCCATATAGCAGACGGACCGAGCGGCCAACCCCTTCGCCAAAGCGCTGTTCAAGTTTGACCCGCATGAAATCATGCACTTCGCCGATCTGGTCCAGCGTCGGGATCTTGCCGGTGCCGATGGCCCAGACAGGTTCATAGGCGACAACCAGGTTGTGTCCGGTGGCCGCATCCGGGATCGACCCCGCCAATTGCCCGCCAATGATGTCCAATGTGTTGTGCGCTTCGCGCTGGTCGAGGGTTTCGCCCACACAGACGATGGATTTCAGGCCCGCGTCCCAGGCCGCCACACATTTGGCGCGCACATCCGCGTCGCTTTCCCCATGGTCCGAGCGGCGCTCGGAGTGGCCCAGAATCACATGGCTCGCGCCCGCATCTTTCAGCATCACCGCCGAGATATCGCCCGTATGCGCGCCCGATGTGTTCGCGTGGCAATCCTGCCCGCCGATGGCAATCTGACCGGCTGCCTCGGCTGCGGCGGAAATCAGCGGGCTGGGCGGGCAAATCAGGATCTCGGCTTTGCCTGTTGCCTCTTGCATGGCCGCCAATTGGGCCAAATCCGCCCGCGTGCCGTTCATTTTCCAATTGCCCGCAGCCAATTTCACCCGCATATCGTCCCTCATCTTTGAATTTGCCCCTGATGTAGCAGGTTTTTCGAGAGGAAGAAGCCTTGATCCCACGGATAGATGCGCAAAAGCTGGCGGCCCGCGATGCTGAAACCCTGAATGCTCTGCGTGACGGGGCGCGGGGGGCGGGGTTTTTGACCGTCCACAATACGGCCATCACACCGGCGCGCATGCGTTTGGTTCTGGCGGCCTATCGCGCGTTCTTTGATCTGCCCGAGGATGAGAAGCGCGCCGTTGACATGGCGGTCACCGGGTCGAACCGGGGATGGGGCGGTCCGCAGTCGGAACAGGTCGACCCGCAGGCCAACCCGGATTACAAACAGGTGTTTGACAGCGGTTTCGAGATAGAGAGCAGCTCTTTGCCGGTCTATGCGCCCAATCTGTGGCCGGACCGCCCAGAGGGGTTTCAAGCGATCATTCAGGCCTACTATTGCGATGCACGGGCCGTGGCGATGGATCTCTTGCGCGGGATCGCCGAGGGGCTTGGGCTGGATCGCGGGTATTTCGATGACAAGTTCGATCGCCCCATGGCGCTGTTGCGGGGCAATTATTACCCGCCGCGCCCGGATTGGGCGGGGGACAAGGATTTCGGCATTGCTGCGCATACGGATTACGGCTGTTTGACGCTTTTGGGCACGGATGGCGTGCCGGGGCTTGAGGTGCTGACGCCGCAAGGCGACTGGATGGCGGTCAACGCCCGCCCCGGTGAATTTATCATCAATTTTGGCGAGATGCTTGAGATGTGGAGCGGCGGTCAGGTCAAGGCGACGCTGCACCGGGTCAGAGGCACGGCGGAGGAACGCATTTCCGTGCCTTTGTTCTTTAATCCAAACCATGAAACCAACGTGGCGCCGCTTGGATCAGGGGATGCGATCACCGCAGGGGACCACCTGCAAAAGCGGTTTAATCAGACCTATGTGCATCTTCAGGACGTGGAAGATCAAACAGGTGAAATGGGATAGTCAGCTGCGATTCCTTTGGTTCTGACAGGTCGGTATAGCCCAAAACGAGTGTGCCGAACTTCATGGGAATCGCCTTTGTTTTGGTGTGATTATAGAATGCCTCGATCGGAGCGCGCACCTCCAGTGCAACGCTTTCACCGGGGGTTACCACCTGCGGAAGCAAAGGGCAGATCACCCCTCTTCGATTAGGGTTCTCCACGATTTGGATGGAAGAGCCCTGTGATGATGTGACCTGTATGTCCTGACTTTGCGCGGTCTTAATATCGTTCAATCGAATGCTGTGCAGCCCCTGATTCTTGATATTAAGTTCGACCAGGTAGTGTTCTGGCCTTAGAGGTCGGGAGGCGCGAATAGAGACCAAAAGCGGCGTGCCTGATTTCAACAGCGGGATGCCATCTTTTGCGGCTTGATAGACCAGCCCGACAACCGCAGCCCCGGCTGCGACGGTTTCGGCAGCCATGGCCTGTGTAGGATCCTGGTCGGAGGTCAGATATTCAATGGTGATTGGTGTTTTAAATTCAGGCATCGCAAAAATATCCTTTGCCGTCGTGTTTCACAAATATCGCAACGCCTCGCGTGCCAAGGCGCAGGCCTCTTCGGGGTCGTCCATGGCTTCGCCGGGGAGAGACCAATAGGGCATTTCGACGGTTTTGCCGTCTTTGCGGGTATAGGACCATTTGGTCAGGCCCATGTCTTCGAGCCGGTCGATAAAGGCGCCCGCGCCCTTGATCCAAAGCGTGCTGTCGGAATGCACAATCGCGAAAATCGTGCCCTGGTGATACAGGCACAGACCACCCATCATGCGCCGCGTGGTGATGTCGCCCAGACCGGAAAACAGATCCTTGGCAAAGGCGATATCCTCGGGCGAGATGCTCATGTCAATTTTGGCGGCTGAACCGTGAGGCCGTTGTTTTGTTCTGCGGCCAGCTCTTCCACGCCCTTGAATTTGATCGATTCGCCACAGCCGCAGGCGTCTTCGACGTTGGGGTTGTTGAACTTGAATCCCGATTCCAGCAGCCCGATTTCATAGTCGATTTCCGTGCCGAACAGGAACATCTGGGCCATGGGGGCGATCAGCACGCGCGCACCGTCTTGTTCCACCACTTCGTCGTTGGGCTCGGCCGCGTCCACGTAATCCATGGTGTATTCCATGCCCGCGCAGCCCCCCTTTTTGATGCCGATCTTCAGCCCATGCCGCCCGTCACGCTCCATGAGCTTGCGGATCTGGGCCACGGCTTTGTCGGTCATGCTGACGGCGTTCTTGCCGGGAATGCTGAACATGGGATACCTCTTTTTCTTGGCCTATATCTAAGGCTTTGACTGCGTGATCTCAAGAAGCGACAGCGTGGCAAATGAGGTGGCCAGCGCCCAGGCAAAAGAGGCCAGCGTGCCGATGATCACATATTCGCTGATCTTGCGGTCGTCCTTGGCGGCGTCCAGCCGCAGAACCGATTTGGCGGCGATCAGAAACCCCACGCCCGCGGGCTGCCCCACAAGCACCAGCAGAAAGATCATCAGCCGTTCCAGCTGGCCGATCAGGCGTCCGGCGTCCGGCAGACCCGAGCCCTCGTTGATCTGGTCGCGGAACTTGGCGGTCAACATGTCCACCGCATGGCCGCCCGCCTGCACGGTCATGATCACCCCGGCTGCGACAATCACGGCGGGCAGGGCCAGCGCGGCCCAATCGGCCCAGGCCCCGTGCGCCATGGCCCCCGGCCACCAGGCGGCGGTGATGGCCAGCGTCACCACATGCGCGCCCTGGTCGCACAGATAGGCGGTCAGCCCGTTGCGCAGAGGTTGGGGCAGGGCCCATGTCTTGACCGCGTCAATCACCAGATGTGCAAGGGCAACGGCCAAAGCCACCTGCCAGACCCCGCCCAGTGCCAGGGTTGTGAGGGCAAAGACCACAGCGATATGCAAGATGAACACCCGCGGCTTGCGCTTGTGTGTCACCATCCAATTGGTTTGAAAGGTAAAATCCGCCAGAACATGGGCCAAAAGCAGCGCCGCAAAGGTCTGGGCAATGGCAGGGGAGATGCTCAGCATGGGCAGGGCCTGTTTGTTATGTCTGTGCGCCCCGGGGGTGCGTGCCGACAGTTTCCCATGCCTCCAATGCCCGTTCAAGGGCTGGAAAACCCGCGCTCCACAGCCTTTGGTTGACGGCCTCGCGGGTGATGCCCAGCCGCTTTGCCACCTCGGCGCGGGGGCCGGCGGTGGGGGGGAGCGTTTCGCACAAGGCCTGCGCCTGTGTCTGGGTCCAGCCCTGGGATATGTGATCCGCCAAGGCGATTGTCGCGCTGCGGGCACCGCCGTCGGCATGGGCCATTAGGCTGGACCCAGAGATTTGCGACAACAGCCGCCCGGATGCGGTATAGGCCGGGCCTGTTGCACTGTTGAGGTCGGTCGCATGTGTGGGCGGCGTGCCGTTCCCGGTGGCATAGGCGATTCGGCTGCGATGTGTTTTGTCGAGACTGCGCAATGTGGCCTGCAGGTACAGACCGGCGCGGAAATCCAAGCCGGGATCGGACAGGGCCAGCTGCCAGCCGTCTCCGCTTTGCCGCGCGAATGCGGTCTGCAAATTGCTGTCCCAGCCCGCGATGATGCCGCAGGCGCCGTGCAGGGCGTGCATGATGTCGTCCAGCGCATCTGCGCTGAGATCGGTTGATCCGACAATATCTCCGGTGAGGACTGCGATGTTCATAAAGGAAGTCATATCACTTCCCTTGCTGAAAAGGAAGCCATTTGGCTTCCTTTCGTGATGGGGAAAGTGTTTCACTTCCTTTGGGGCGCTCTGCAGGCCACCGCCAACAGATGGTGGCCCCATAGTGGCCCCCTTGCCGATCCAGCAACGCCAAACAAAAAGGAAGCCCGAAGGCTTCCTGAAATCGCGCAGACGCGGTGGCCTACATAAAGCCCAGCTCAAGCCGCGCTTCGTCGGACATCATGTCCATGCCCCAGGGCGGCTCCCACACCAGTTCCACGTCGACCTGTTTCACACCCGGCAGGGGTTCGATGGCTTCGGCCACCCATCCCGGCATGTCCCCGGCCACGGGGCAACCCGGCGCCGTCAGGGTCATGATCACGCGCACTTCGTTTTGGTCATTGATGTCGACCGTGTAGATCAGGCCAAGATCATAGATGTTCACGGGGATTTCCGGGTCGAAAACGGTCCGGCAGGCCTCGACGACCGAATCATACAGGGCGTGATCTGTGCTTGAGGGCGCGATCAGCGGGGCACCTTCAAGCGGGGGGCTCTGGTCGGTCATGTCTGTCCTCATCGTAATCCTGAGAGATTATATAAGTAACGCGGGGCAGCGGGTAAAGGCCTAAGCCGACCACGGGGGCACGACTTACTGGGTCTCTTTGCAGTCTTCCAGAAACCGCCGCACCGTATCCACCCGCGAACGCGCCACGGGCACCTGGGTGCCATCATCCAGATGCAGCACATGGCGTTGCCCCTCGCGGGTCAAACTGCGCGCCGCCCCTGCGGACACCCACCAAGAGCGATGGGGCTGAATGCCATCCAACGTATCGGTTTGCGCGATGATGTCCGACAATCTGGCGCGATGCGTCATGCTGTCGGTCTTGGTGGTGACATGAACATGATGCTCGCGCGCTTCGATCAGGCGCAGTTGTGCAAGGGGGATAGGCGCGGATCCGATCAGAATATTGCGGCTGGGGGTCGGGACCGGCACGATCGCTTGCGGTGTGTTCAACAGGGGGTGAACGACCGGTAAAGAGGGTGGGTGGGATTTTTGGGCGGGCTCTATTGGCGGCGGGGCGTGGGGCTGGATGCCCGGTGCCTTATTGGGGTCCACGGTCGACGCATTGCCGGGGGCGATCAGCATCGTGTTGATGATCGGCGGTAAGATCATGCGAAAGTAGATTTGGCCAAAGGCCTCGGCCATCAACACATAGATCGGCAGATCGGGCCAGCTATTCACCGGATTTGCACCGCCACTCAGACCCAATCCCATGAGTTCACTGAAGAAGGCGCTGACAAAAGCGGCCAGGACAAACAGCGTGGTACGGAACGGACGCAGTTCAACGCGCCAAAGCTGCTCAATCAGGGCAATGCACAGGAACTGCCCGATCAGGACCAGGAAAAAAACGCAAAGGGCCCCCACCCATATGAAAACGACGGTCCAGAACAAAAAATAGAAAAGCAGATTGGACAGGTCTGTGGTGAACAGAACCACGAACACCAGCAAAGTATAGGTGCGGGTTGTGGGATGGTTGATAAGCCGTACGACGCCGTGAGGACTTAGAAAGGTGCTGCCCCCCAGCAACTCGCGCACTTCAACAGTATGCTCGAACAGAGATTTCACGATACCACATATATAGCAATAGTTAACTCAACCGCCTGACCGAATATACGAATGGCCACAGGCGGACCTCCAAATTACCGTGTAGCGCGATAATTTTCCAAACAAATTATGTGAAATCGCCATACGCCCCTCAAAGGGGTAGGGATGCCTACCTAAAAGAGAGAGACATCCCCCAAAAAAGGCGAAGGACGCAGGGGATCCTTAGGACTTTTGCGCCTTAGAGACCCCACGAAACTTGCGGGATTGCCAAAGGGGCCAGCCCATCATCTGGCTGACGGTGCCAAATTTCATCCCGCGATTCGTCAGCCCGTCAAATGTGCTCGGCATCGCGCGCACGGTGCCTTTTTGGATGTCATGCCCCAGAATGATTGAGCCCGACCGCGCCCCTTTGAGGATGCGGCTGGCCACGGTCTTGGAGCCGGGACGGCGCCAATCCTGGGGATCAACTGACCATAGAATCGTGGGCAGATTACGCTCTTTATAAAGCATCAGGCGCTGGCGTTTGCTGAAGGATCCATAGGGTGGGCGGAAGGTGACCGGGGGCCGACCCGTCAGTTTGAAAATCGCATCCGACGTGCGGTCGATCTGGTCCAACACGGAACGATTCGAGTGTTTGGCCAGATTCGGATGGCTCCATGAGTGATTCCCGATCTCGTGCCCCTCATCGGCGATGCGCCGCACGATGTCCGGCCATGTTACCACGCGATTGCCGATCAGGTAAAAGGTGGCGCGCAGACCGCGCGCCTTGAGCATGTCCAGCAAGGCGGGGGTCAAAGTCGGATGGGGCCCGTCATCAAAGGTCATCGCCACGATGGGCGTGCGTGTCTTGATGGCGGTGATGGTGGCCGCATCGCGGCTCGCGATATCATTGGGCAATTTGATGGTGGGCGCGGCCTCGGCGAAATCGGGACGCAGCAGCACACAGGCAGAACCGGCGGACAGGAAGGTCCGACGCGAAAGAATAGTCATTTTGGGGCCACCCCTGGCAGAAAATGGCAAGCAGATTTCACGACAAGACCGAACAGACGTTTGATGTTCAAGAAAAATTCACCCTTTGTTAACCTCTGGTGCGCAGGCGTGGCCGAAGCGCAACGTGAAATTCCCGTTCCGAGGGTGGCAGCAAGAAGGTGAATTCGGTGTAAATCCAGCAAATTAAGGCTTTGGATGATTTTTGTATTTTCTTTGTGCGAAACCGCTTGACGCCACCGCGGGGCACCCATAAAAGGCCTCTCACGCCAAGGCCGACACGGTCTGGCAGCAGCGGGCGGTTGTAGCTCAGTTGGTTAGAGTACCGGCCTGTCACGCCGGGGGTCGCGGGTTCGAGCCCCGTCAACCGCGCCACGCTGCTGAAAGATCTGGGTCGTGCACTGCAATGCGGTTGTAGCTCAGTTGGTTAGAGTACCGGCCTGTCACGCCGGGGGTCGCGGGTTCGAGCCCCGTCAACCGCGCCATTCCCTTCGGGGGTCGGCAAAAGCACCCTTCGGGGTGCTTTTTGCGTTTCCGCGCGGGTGCTTTTTGCGTTTCCGCGCGGGTGTTTTAGCGTTTCTGCGATGCCCTGACGATGTGTGCCGGATTCTACGTCGCGCTTGGTGTGATTTCGTCCGCAGCAGCTGTGCGCAAACAAAAAGGCGCCCCGAAAGGCGCCCATCCGCTGAGGACCGGGACGGTTGAGCGGGGCAGGGGCTGCCCCGGATCGCTTACCGCCCCCAGGTGCGGACCGGACCGCAATCCATGTGTACAAAGTTCGACTTTGAATAGCGCCCGACGCCACCGCCCGCGCAAGCCGAGGCCGCGCGCGCCATCTGCCCAACCGAGCGGGACGACAGCCGCAGATCTGCCGCCTGCCCCTTAAGGTGGCGCGAATTCTTGGCCACCCCGCGTGAGCGTGAGCGCAGCATCGCGTTGGTCTTGGGGCTGCGATAGCCGGAAATCAGCATGTAGGGTTCCGTGACATCCATCAGATTGTGCGCCGCCGCCATGATGTCCAGCGTGCGCGTGTCGATCTTTTTGACGTCATTGGTGCGCCAGTCGCGCATGAAATAGTTCACTTCCTTGATGGCATCCGCCAGGTAGTGCCCTTCGATCCAATAGATCATGTCGATCCGTTCGCCGGTGCGGCCGGAATACATGCGCAGACGGCGAATATCGCCTGCCCCGCGCAAAAAGCCAGCGGCATTGGAATAGGTCGGAGCCGCAACAACAGCTGATGCAGCAAAAGCCCCAAGAAGACCGCGGCGGGAAATCCCGCCAGAGTTCAATTTTGTCATGTGTAAGCGCCTGTCCCGTAAGTCGCGTTTACCTGTCTACTGCCCGCAAACGTGATGCGTGCCGTTCATTTATCATCCACCTGCCGCTGTTTCCGCGACCATCTGGTGGTCGGCCAGCGCCACCGACATCATACCAAGCTGACATCATGTCAAAGCGTCGTCCATCACGGGCCTGTTCTGGCCCAACCCCGGTACAAGCTGTCCTCAAGCCCCGGAAGTCGCAGTTTGTATGGCACGAATCGTGTTACCAAAAAAGAAGCGATTTTTCCTTTTCGGATTGATCAAGGGGAAATGGGCTATTTTCCGCTTAATCATCGGCGGACTGTGGCTTCTGGGTGTCGAAGGGGCGCGCGGAGATGTCTGAGGGGTGCGTTTGCGCCCTGTTTACCCGTCTGTCACAAAAGTGAGTGGACAAGGCAGCCCATTGATTGGAAAACTGTTTCAAGGCGAGGGCGCGTATTGGCGTAAAGGGAACACGTATGGATTTCAAAGCGAAAACTGCGGCAATTCGGGCTGCTCAGGGCGTGATTTTGGCCGCTGGCCTGATGTGGAGCGGGGGAATCGCCGCGGAAACCGCAGACGGGTTTGCGCTAAAATTGACAGCATATAAGCAAGCCGTGGCAGAAAATCTTGAAGGCGATGACAGCGTCGCGGGCTTTTACCGTGACAGGGGATTCGCACCGATCTGGACCGGTGAGGGCGCAGAGGACCGGGCCCGCCGCTTGGCACTGATCGAGGCCTTTGACATGGCCGACGACCACGGGTTACCCAGAGGCCGATACAGCGCGCAGGATTTGCTGGATCGTATGGCGCAGGCCCAGACCGGGCGTGAACGCGGCCTGCTTGAGATCGAACTGACCCAGACTTTTCTGAATTTCGCGCATGATCTGCAATCGGGTGTGCTTGAGCCCGGCAAAGTCGTCAAGGGCATCAAGCGCAAGCCCCCGCGCCGCGCGGGTGGGATGCTATTGGCGCGCCTGACATCCGAAGACCCCCGCGCCGTCATCCGTGATCTTGTGCCCGCAACCCCGGAATATGCCCGCCTGATGCGCGCCAAGCTCAAGCTTGAGCACCGCATTCGCAATGG
The DNA here is from genome assembly GCA_025210345.1 of Pelagimonas sp. Taxonomy (GTDB): domain Bacteria; phylum Pseudomonadota; class Alphaproteobacteria; order Rhodobacterales; family Rhodobacteraceae; genus JAOARQ01. Next base: position 70,278 of record JAOARX010000023.1, read on the forward strand.
CGGCTGGGGGCCCAAGGTCGGTGGATCGAAACACAAACCGGGCCAGTCGGGCAAGAACATCATCGCCCTGCGCAATCGTCTGACGGCCATGGGCTATCTCGCGCCATCGCTGTCGACCACCTTTGATGACCGCATGCAAGCGGCAGTGCAGCTGTTCCAAGAGGATCATGGGCTTGAACCCGATGGTGTCGCCGGTGGATCGACCCTCAAGGCGATCAATGTCCAGCCCCAGGAACGTCTGAAATCCATCATGGTCGCGATGGAGCGTGAACGCTGGCTGAACACCCCCGAAGGGATGGGCAAACGTCACGTGCGGGTCAACCTGGTGAATTATCACGCGCAGATCATTGACGACAACAAATTGACCTATGAAACCCGCTCGGTCATTGGTCATCAGGATCGTGACCGCCGCACGCCGGAATTCTCGGATGTGATGGAGCATATGGTGATCAACCCGTCATGGTATGTGCCGCGCTCGATCATCGTCAAGGAATACCTGCCGCTTTTGCGTTCCAACCCCGGTGCGGTCGGACATCTTGAGATCGTCGACGGGCGCGGACGCGTGGTCAGCCGCGGGCATGGGTTTTCGCAATATTCTTCGCGCAGCTTCCCGTTCAACATGCGCCAGCCTCCGGGCCCCCGCAATGCGCTGGGGTCGGTCAAGTTCATGTTCCCGAACAAATACAATATCTACCTGCATGACACGCCGTCGCAGCATCTGTTCGCCCGCGAAGTGCGTACCTTTAGCCACGGGTGCATCCGTCTCGATGATCCGCATGACTTTGGCTATGCGCTTTTGGCCAAGCAAGAGGCCGACCCAAAGGGCTATTTCCAGTCGATCCTGCGCACCGGTCGTGAAACCAAGGTGGACCTGATCGAAGACGTGCCGGTGCACCTGATTTACCGCACGGCCTTTACCAAGGCAAAAGGGCAGATGAACTATCGCAATGATGTGTATCAGCGCGACAGTCGCCTTTGGAAAGCCTTGGAAAGCCAAGGGGTTGCTTTGAGGGTGGGTGGCGAAAGCTAACTGGTCAAACGCACCCGAGTATGAGATGAAACAGCACCGCCCGGCAGGATCGTCATGGGCGGTGCTTTTCGTATCTCACCTTTTGTTTCCACCGGGGAACAGGCCATGCCGGACATCATCATCATTGGCGCGGGGATTGCCGGGATCAGCGCGGCGGCGCAGCTGGCGGGCGATCACGATGTGCTGTTGCTCGAACAGGAACCGGTGACGGGGTATCACGCCTCTGGTCGCTCGATTGCGGTGTTCAATCGTAATTATGGCAACCCGGTGTTGCGCGCGCTCAATGCGGTCTCGGCGCCGGTTCTTGAGGCCCCGGAGGGGATCAGCGACCACAGTCTGCTGACCCTGCGCGGTGAGCTGTTGGTGGCCCATGACGGGGTGCTGGCGGATCTGAACGCGCATCTTGAGGTCGCGCAGGGGATCGAGGTTCTGGATGCCCAACAGGCCTGTGATCTGGTGCCCATCCTGCGCCCCGAACGGATCGTCAAAGCCTCGATTGAATGGGACACCCATGAGATCGACGTGGACCGTATGCAAGCGGGCTATCTGCGCCTGTTCAAAGCCCGGGGCGGTCGGGTCGACACCCGCGCGCAGGTCACCGGGCTGTCGCGGGCAAACGGGGTCTGGACGGTCGACACCCCCAGGGGCCAGCATATGGCCCCGGTGGTGGTGAATGCGGCGGGGGCCTGGGCCTCGGGCATTGGTGCGCTGGCGGGGGCTTTGCCGATTGAGATCACGCCGCTGCGCCGCTCGGTGGCGGTGGTGCCGGGGCCAGACGGGCACGACATGCGCCGCTGGCCGCTGTTCGCCTGCGCGGCGGAAACCTGGTACGCCAAGCCCACCCCCGGCCCCCTGCTGATCAGCCCCGCCGAAGAAGATCCGGTCCCCGCAGGCGATGCCTGGGCCGATGATATGGTGCTGGCCGAGGGGCTGTTTCGCTATGAGCAAAACGTGGACCATGCGATCAGGCGGATCGAAAGCAATTGGGCCGGGCTTCGCAGCTTTGCCCCCGACCGCGCGCCCGTCGTGGGGTTCGATCCGCAGGCGGAGGGGTTTTTCTGGCTGGCCGGGCAGGGCGGATACGGGTTCCAGACCGCGCCCGCGCTGTCACAGCTGGCGGCGGATTTGCTGTCTGATCGCACGCCGGTCCTGCCGGGTGACATCATCGCGGCGCTTGCTCCGGGGCGGTTTGTAGGGTGATGTTCCTATAGAATGTCGGGCAGTTCGCCTTCGGCAAGCGTGTCAACGCTTTGAAAAACGAGGCGGCCTGCGGCATGATCGGGACCTTGTTCGACCCAACGCCCGACATAGTAAAGCCCGTCATAATAATTGGACGCGGGCAGGCCCTCAAACACTTTGCGGGCCTCATGCTCCGAAACCTGTTGTTTTTCGCAAGATATATTGGCGCGGGAGCGAAACGCCAGCGGTTCAAGCACAAAGGCAAAACAACCGTTCTGCCCCTCATGCACCACATAGGTTCCCGAGCGGTGCAGATACAGATGCGACCCGCGCCACCAGCCTGTGTCTTCGAATAGGGGCTGTACGATCTGACCTTCCGGGGTTTCGATGACGATAGATCGGTTCCAGTCGCTTTGCAGCGAAAACGATCCGCTGATCTGCATACGTGCGCTCGCACCATCCCCAAGCGGGGCTTGGGCGGTATATGTCTCCGGCTGGCAAGCCGAGAGCACAAGCATCATCGGGAAAACAAGGGCGAAGATGTTTAAACATAGGCGCATCCTAGCGCACCAAACCCTGCTTGCCCAACCATTCCCAGAGAGAGATCTTGAGCCGCTTGGTGCAAACACCTATAGCGTTTTCAGGTTTCAACCCGGCAGATCCCTTGCCAATTCCCCAGATCACCAAGGCGCGGCAGGGGATTGATGGTTCAATATAAACTGCAAACGCTGTAAACCCTTAGCCACACAAACCGGAGCAGCCCCATGACCTATACCCTCGACCAGATCGCCACATCTTTGGGCCTGAATGTCGTGGGGGATGGTGGCTTGACCGTGTCCTCGGTGGCGGAACCTGCCATGGCGGGGCCGGATCAATTGGCCATGGCCATGCGCCCCGAATTTGCCGAGGGCATCAAGGATAGTCAGGCACAGGCCGCCATGATGTGGGAGGGCGCGGATTGGCAAAGCTATGGTCTGAAGGCCGCGCTGCTGGCGCCGCGCCCGCGCTATGCCATGGCGGGCCTGTCGGCGATGATGGATGCGGGGCAGGGCTATGCGCCGGGCGTCCATCCCAGCGCGGTGATTGATCCCACGGCGCGGCTGGGGCCGGATGTCTCGGTCGGGCCTTTGGCGGTGATTGGCGCCGGGGCCGTGATCGGGGATGGATCGGTGATTGGCCCGCAGGTGCAGGTCGGCTGGGATGCGCAGATTGGCGCGGGCGCGATCTTGCACGCGGGTGTGAAAATCGGCGCGCGGGTCAGGATTGGCGCGCGGTTCATTGCCCACCCCGGTGCGGTTGTGGGGGCGGACGGTTTTTCCTTTGTCACGCCCGAGCCCTCAAGCGTCGAAAAGGTCCGGGCCAGCCTGGGCGCCGAGGGAACAGAGACCTCAGAGGGCAAGGACGGCCAAAGCTGGAGCCGCATCCATTCGCTGGGCGCGGTCAGCATCGGGGATGACGTCGAACTTGGGGCCAACAGCTGTATCGACCGGGGCACCGTGCGCGACACACAGGTGGGCCATGGATGTAAATTCGACAACCTTGTGCAGATTGGACACAATGTTGTGCTTGGCAATGATTGCATGATTTGCGCCCAGGTGGGCGTCGCGGGGTCGTCCGTGGTGGGAAATAACGTGGTTTTGGGCGGCCAATCCGGGGTGTCAGATAATCTTCACATTGGCGATCGCGCGGTGCTTGGCGGGGCCTCTGTGGTGTTGTCAAATGTGCCCGCGGGCCGTGTGGTGCTTGGCTATCCGGCCATGAAGATGGACAGCCACGTCGAGTCCTATAAAGGCTTTCGACGCCTGCCCAGACTGTTCCGGGATGTGGCCGAGTTGAAGAAAGCAGTTTCCAAGCTGGCCGGGAATGACTAAATCACTCTCAATTCTTTTGGAATGTGGGGTTTGTCATGAGCGTTCAGGACAAAGTGATCGCAATAATCGCAGAACAGGCGATGCTGGAACCGTCCGATGTGACGTTGGACAGCACGCCCGAGGATCTGGGGATCGACAGCATGGGGCTCGTGGAGAGCATCTTTGCCATCGAAGAGGCCTTTGACATCTCGGTGCCGTTTAACGCTAATGACCCCTCCGAGGGGGATTTTGACATCTCATCCGTAGCCAAGATCATCGCCGGGATTGAAAAGCTGATCGCCGAGACCGCCTGATGCACCGCGTTGTCATCACAGGCGCGGGGACCATCAACCCGCTGGGGCATTGCGTGGCCGAAACCTATGAGGCCATGCGCGAAGGTCGCTGCGGCATCGGAGAGCTGTCGTTTCGCGATGTGGATCGGCTTGCGGTCAAGATCGGTGCGCAGGTCAAAGGCTATGACGCCGAGGCGGTGTTCAATCGCCAGCAATTGGCGCTGTATGATCGGTTCACTCAATTTGCGCTGATCGCCGCGCGGCAGGCGCTGGCCCAGTCGGGGTTGATCTTTTCGGGTGAGCTGGCCAATCGGTCCGGCGTGGTGCTGGGCACCTCGGGCGGGGGGTTGACCACGCAGGACGACAACTATCGCGCGGTCTATGAAGAGGGGAAGAACCGGGTTCACCCCTTTGTCGTGCCCAAGCTGATGAACAACGCCGCCGCCAGCCATGTGAGCATGGAGTTCAACCTCAAGGGGCCTTCGTTCACCGTCGCCACCGCCTGCGCCAGTTCCAACCACGCCATGGGGCAGGCGTTTCAGATGATCCGGACCGGCCTATGCACCAGCATGATCACCGGTGGCTCTGAATCCATGCTGTGTTTTGGCGGTGTCAAAGCCTGGGAAGGGTTGCGCGTCATGTCCAAGGACGCCTGCCGCCCGTTTTCGGCCACGCGCAATGGCATGGTGCAAGGCGAAGGTGCCGGGGTGTTTGTGTTCGAAGAGTATGAGAACGCCAAGGCGCGCGGCGCCGAGATCCTGGCCGAAGTGCTGGGCTTTGCCATGACGTCGGATGCCGCGGATATCGTGATGCCGTCAAAACAGGGCGCCGCGCGGGCGATCTCGGGGGCATTGAATGATGCGCGGGTCGCGAAAGAGCGGGTGGGCTATATCAATGCCCATGGGACGGGCACGGCCGCCAATGACAAAACCGAAAGCGCCGCTGTGGCGGATGTGTTTGGCACCCACGCGGATCAACTGATGTTGTCGTCGACCAAGTCGATGCACGGGCATTTGATCGGTGGAACCGGCGCGGTTGAGCTTTTGGCCTGTTTGATGGCTCTGCAAGAGGGCGTGATTGCCCCGACCATTGGGTACGAAGAGGCGGATCCGGAATGCGCGCTGGACGTGGTCCCCAATACCGCGCGCGACGCCGAGGTGGATGTGGTCTTGTCCAATGCCTTTGCCTTTGGCGGATTGAACGCGGTACTGGCGCTTGGGGGGGTATAGGCGTTTTTATTTGAGCTGTTGCTATAAGGGATGCAGGCGGGGCCTGCACGCTTGATGTCTCGGGCGACGTGCTGCGCACTTTGCCCTCACGCGGGCGCGTGGGGAGAGGGGCGGGGGCGATTGGTGAGCGAAGCGGGGAGGATAGGGTCTTGCTTCAGGGCTCACCAAAGTGAAAGCGCATTCACGTCTGACCCGCCCTTTGCTTGCTTTGCCTGACAGTCTCCTGTCCCAGATACAAGAAGAATGGCCGTCTCCCCCGGGGGGCCCTCGGCAATTCATCTTGCATCTTGGTCATGATGCTGTCGGTCGGCAGACAGCAAGGGGCGGCTCCGAAGTGAAAAGAGTGCGTTGCTTGTGGCCCGTGCGGTGGTCACCTTTGGCGGATTTTGGTGCGCGCGCATGAGTTTGCGCGCTGATCAACGCAACGCACATTGCGTTTGGATTTGGGTGAGGGTGCATGGCCTCTGCCTAGAGTGTGCATACTCTGTGCCCCCCGTTTGGGGGCGTTAATACCCGCGCCAGATCCAGCCGCCGCCAAAGATGCGTGAACTATCCGGGTCGTAGAATACACAGGCCTGGCCGGGGCTGATGCCCTCTTCGGGGGTGATTAACTCGACCTCTGCGGTGGTGTCCGAGAGCGGCCTGATGATCGCCTCGCGCGGGGGGCGAGTTGAGCGGACTTTCACCGCCACATGCCATTCCTTTTGCGAGGTGAACGGGGTGTCGCCCAGCCAGTTGATTTCGCGCACGGGCACGGTGCGGGTGGATAGCATGTCTTTGGGGCCGATCACCACCTGCTTGCTGTCCACATCGAGTTTCACCACATAAAGAGGCTCGCTCAGCCCGCCGATCCCCAGTCCGCGGCGTTGGCCGATCGTGTAGTGAATCACCCCCTTGTGATGGCCCAAAACCCGGCCATCCGCATGTACAATGTCACCGGGTTCCGCAGCGCCAGGGCGCAGTTTTTCGATCACGCCCGCATAGTTGCCGTCCGGGACAAAGCAAATATCCTGGCTGTCGGGCTTGTCCGCGACAGCCAGCCCGTATTTCTCGGCCAGGGCGCGCGTGGCGTCTTTTGAGGGCAGATGACCCAGTGGGAACCGCAGGTAATCCAGTTGTTCCGGAGTGGTGGAAAATAGGAAATAGCTTTGGTCGCGATTGGCGTCGGTTGCGGAATGCAGCTCGGCCCCCTTGGGGCCCATCTTGCGCTGGATGTAGTGGCCGGTCGCCATACAGTCGGCATCAAGATCTTTTGCGGTTTCAAGCAGATCCTTGAATTTCACCCGTTCATTGCAGCGAATGCAGGGCACCGGGGTTGCCCCACCCAGATAGCTGTCGGCGAACTCTTCGATCACAGCTTCTTGAAAAATGTTCTCATAATCCAGGACATAATGCGGAAAGCCCATTTCCTCGGCCACGCGGCGCGCGTCATGGATGTCGATCCCTGCACAACAGGCGCCCTTTTTCGCCAGGGCCGCGCCGTGATCATAGAGCTGAAGGGTGACGCCAACTACATCATATCCTTCATCTTTTAGCTGCGCCGCGACAACGGAACTGTCGACACCACCGGACATGGCGACGACCACTCGGGTCTCGGACGGGGGCTTGGGGAAGCCCAGCGAATTCAACGGGGCAGGGTCAAGTGGCATGCGGATTCTCCATGGAATGATCGGAATATAGGAAAATCCGAAGTACTCTCAAGGGCTGGTTTTAGTCGGCGTTAAGGGCGGCATGGCTGAATGGGGCCAACCGGAGCATGGAGTGTATTGGTATGTTTCTCAAAAAGGTGGATGGCCCCCGCGCTGTTAAGCTTCCTGATGGCAGCATGTTAACCCGTGCGGATCTCCCCCCGGAAAACACGCGCCGTTGGGTCGCCTCTCGCAAAAGTGCGGTGGTGAAGGCGGTGCAATACGGTCTGATTTCTGAATTGCAGGCAAAGGACCGCTATGGCCTGAGCGACGAAGAATTGGCTGAATGGATTACCGCCGCCACGCAGCACGGGGATGATGCACTCAAAGTGACGCGTGTGCAGAAGTATCGTCAACCATAGGTTTATTTTTTTGATTGTTTCGCATATGGTAAGGAGGCGTTAACCTTTTTCGATCACGAATAGTTCAGCAATGATTTATTACTGTGGAGACAGCCGATGCGAATTCTGTTGGTAGAGGACGATCCAACAACGTCCAAGAGTATCGAGTTGATGCTTGGTCATGCCAATCTGAATGTTTACTCAACCGATATGGGCGAGGAGGGCATCGACCTTGCAAAACTGTATGACTACGATCTGATTTTGTTGGATCTGAACCTGCCCGACATGAACGGACATGAGGTGCTGCGCCAGCTTCGCGTGGCGCGGGTGGATACGCCGATCCTGATCCTGACCGGGGATGATGACACCCAATCCAAGATCAAAGGGTTTGGATTCGGGGCGGACGACTATATGACCAAGCCGTTCCACCGCGATGAGCTGGTGGCGCGCATTCACGCCATTATTCGCCGTTCGAAAGGCCATTCGCAGTCGATTATTCGCACGGGTAAAATCTCGGTCAACCTGGATGCCAAAACGGTTGAGGTTGGCAGCAAGCCGGTTCATCTGACCGGTAAGGAATACCAGATGCTTGAACTGCTCTCTTTGCGTAAGGGAACGACCCTCACCAAAGAGATGTTCCTGAACCACCTCTATGGCGGCATGGACGAACCCGAGCTGAAGATTATCGATGTGTTCATCTGTAAACTCCGCAAAAAGCTGTCAGAGGCCACGGGCGACGATAACTATATCGAAACCGTGTGGGGGCGTGGCTATGTTCTGCGCGATCCCGAACCCTCTCTGGATGAGACAAAGGCGATTGCCGCAAACGGTTGATCTAGACCTTGATCGCTGCTGCACCTATCACTCGTAAAGAGCGGCGCAGCAAAAAGGTCCTGTCATGGTTGATATTTCGGTGGACACTCTGACCGAAGCGCAAGCGCAAGAGGAACTCTTGGCGCTTGCGATCGTTTTGGATCAGGCCAATCGTGCCTATCATGGTGCCGACGATCCAGAGATTTCTGACGCGGAATACGACCGCCTCAAAAAGCGCAATGCGCAAATCGAAGCGCGCTTTCCACATCTCAAACGGTCCGACAGCCCCACGGATCAGGTGGGGGCCGCGCCCACTGATGGGTTTGGCAAGGTCAGACACTCGGTGCGGATGCTGTCCCTTTCAAATGCCTTTGAAGATCAGGACGTCAAAGAGTTTGTTGCAGGCATTCAGCGTTATCTTGGGCACAGTGACGCGCTTGCATTCGTGGCCGAGCCCAAGATCGATGGGCTTTCTCTCTCACTGCGGTATGAGAATGGAGTTCTGGTGCAGGCCGCCACACGCGGAGACGGCGCGGAAGGCGAAGATGTCACAGCCAACGCGCTGACAATACAGGATATTCCTCATCAGTTGCAGGGGGCTCCTGACCTGTTGGAGGTCCGGGGTGAGGTGTACATGAGCCATCAGGATTTCGCCGCGCTGAATAGCCGGCAATCCGAACGCGGGGGGAAAACCTTTGCCAATCCGCGCAATGCGGCGGCTGGTTCATTGCGTCAGCTTGATTCCCGCATCACCCAAGAGCGCCCGCTCCGCTTTTTTGCATACAGCTGGGGTGCGTTGTCCGAGCCATTGGGCGAAACCCAAATGCAAGCAATTGACCGGTTTAAGGCCCTTGGGTTTCAGGTCAATCCACTGACGCGGGCCTGCGCGTCGCCCCAAGAGTTGATCGAACACTATCGCAGCATCGAACAGCAGCGCGCGGACCTGGGCTATGACATCGACGGGGTCGTTTACAAGGTGAATGACCTGGCGTTGCAGGACCGTTTGGGCTTTCGCTCCACAACCCCACGTTGGGCCATCGCGCATAAATTCCCTGCGGAAACGGCTTGGACACATCTCGAAGCCATCGATATCCAGGTCGGCCGCACGGGCGCATTGTCCCCTGTCGCGCGGCTGACTCCTGTGACGGTAGGTGGTGTGGTGGTCTCGAACGCGACGCTGCACAATGAAGACTATATCATCGGTCGCGATTCAAACGGCATGCCCATCCGCGAGGGGCGCGACCTACGTGTTGGCGATTGGGTTCAGGTATATCGCGCTGGCGATGTGATCCCCAAGATCGCTGACGTCGATCTGTCCAAACGACCGGATACAGCGACGCCATTCCCCTTCCCGACGCAGTGCCCCGAATGCGGATCGGACGCGGTCCGCGAAGAGGGCGACGCCGTCCGTCGCTGCACCGGTGGATTGATTTGTCCGGCTCAAGCTATTGAAAAGCTAAAGCATTTTGTGTCTCGATCGGCTTTTGACATCGAAGGGCTAGGGGCCAAACAAATTGAAATGTTCCACGCTGATCCCGTGCTGCCAATCAAAACACCGGCAGATATATTTTCTTTGCAAACACGCGATGCGGCCGCCATTGCGAAACTGAGAAACCGGGATGGTTGGGGGGAAACCTCGGCCGCAAACCTTTTTGCCGCGATTGATCAGCGGCGCAGCATTGACCTGTCTCGTCTGATTTTTTCCCTTGGTATTCGCCATGTCGGGGAAGTGGGCGCGCGCGATCTGGCCGGGCATTATCAAAGCTGGGAGGCTTTGGTGGAGGCGCTTGATCTCGCCCGGCCCGCTGCGCTTGCACATCGCAAGGCCGACCAAGCAGAGCAAGCGGAGCGTCTGAATGCGCTGGCCGAACACCGCCGCGCGCGCTTGAAACCGATACGCGATGCCGCGATTGCATCTTATGACGTGCCCGCCGATGCCGCGTCGGCTTGGGCGGATCTGATTGGTGTGGATGGCATCGGTGCGGTTTTGGGGTTGTCGCTGTCAGACGCGTTCGCAAACAAAACCGAGCGCGCCGCCTTTGATGAGTTGCGTTTGGCTCTCACGCGGATCATCCCCCCCGAAGCCCCCAGTTCTGAAAGCCCGGTTTCGGGAAAAACCGTCGTGTTTACAGGCACTTTGGAAAAAATGACCCGCGCGGAAGCCAAGGCACGCGCCGAGGCCCTTGGCGCCAAGGTTTCTGGCTCGGTCTCCAAGAAAACCGACATCGTCGTCGCCGGACCCGGGGCCGGATCCAAAGAGAAAAAGGCCAAGGATCTTGGAATAACCGTGCTGGACGAAGATGGCTGGCTGGCGTTGATCTCAGCATGAGTGGTCGCCCGGAAACGCTTTGGCCGTTTTTTGCTGATCTGACGGGTCTTGCAGGCATCGGTCCGAAAACGGCGCAGGCGCTGGCAACGACGGGTGTCGAAACGCCACGGGATTTGCTGTTTACGCTTCCATATTCGGGCATTGACCGCGCCTTGCGTCCAAGCGTGCAGGGGGCCGATCTGCCGGGCACGGTTACCGTGCAGATCACGGTGGTTTCCCATCGGCCATCTCGCAATCGTGGCGGAGCCTATCGGATCGATGTCGATGACAGCCAAACGCGCTTCCAACTGGTATTTTTTCATGGCCGTTCTGACTATTTGAACCGGGTTTTGCCCGTGGGCTGCACGCGCATCGTTTCTGGGCGGGTTGAGCTGTTCGATGGCATGGCGCAGATGGTGCATCCGGATCATATTCTCGCACTCGAGGATGCGCAAAGCCTGCCCGGCTTTGAACCCGTCTATCCCCTGACCGGGGGAGTCACGCAAAAAACCATGGTCAAAGCCATGCGAGACGCATTAACGCGGCTGCCTGTGCTGGATGAATGGATCGATCCAACCCAGATCGCGACGGCGGACTGGCCCACATGGAACGACGCGATGATTGCGGCCCATGCCCCTGAAAACATCGGGGATTTGGCTGTAACCTCTCCGGTTCGGATGCGTCTGGCCTATGATGAGTTGATGTCGCATCAACTGACCTTGGCATTGGCGCGGGCAGATCGGCGCAAGGCCGCGGGCGTGGCGTCGACACCCACGGGCCGATTGCAATCAAAGGTGCTGGACATGCTGCCGTACCAGCCAACGGATGCGCAGAAACGGGCGATTTCGGAAATATCCGAAGATATGGCGCAACCCGTGCGCATGAATCGTTTGCTTCAGGGGGACGTTGGGGCGGGTAAGACACTGGTGGCGTTCATGGCGCTTTTGGTTGCCGTCGAAGCGGGGGGGCAGGGGGTCATGATGGCCCCGACCGAGATTTTGGCGCGGCAGCATTTGGAAGGACTGCAACCGATGGCCGAAGAGGCCGGGGTTGTACTGGAGCTTCTTACGGGACGTGACAAGGGGGCTGAGCGGCAAAACAAGCTGAACGCTTTGGCGCGCGGTGACATCCAGATCCTGGTTGGCACCCATGCCGTTTTCCAGGAAGATGTTTCCTTTCAGGACCTTAGGTTGGCAATCGTCGATGAGCAGCATCGATTTGGCGTGCGGCAAAGGCTTTTGCTGGGCCGCAAGGGGGCGGGGGCGGATGTCCTTGTGATGACGGCGACGCCCATCCCGCGCTCGCTGGCATTGGCGCAATATGGCGATATGGATGTGTCGGTTCTGGATGAAAAACCACCCGGTCGCACCCCGGTTAAAACCGCGCTGATTTCGAATGAACGGATTGATGAAACGGTGGCCCACCTGGCGCAGGCGGTTGCCGAGGGACGGCAGGCCTATTGGGTGTGCCCGCTGGTCGAGGAAAGCGAATACTCGGATCTGATCGCGGCCGAGGCGCGGTTTAAGCATCTGCGTGCAACCCTGGGTGAGGGGCGGGTCGGGCTCGTGCACGGGCAGATGCCCCCCGCCGAGAAAGACGCCGCCATGGCGCGTTTTGTTGCGGGCGAAACCAGCGTATTGGTGGCGACAACCGTGATCGAGGTCGGGGTGAACGTGCCCAACGCCTCTATCATGGTGATCGAAAGGGCGGAAATCTTCGGCCTTGCGCAACTGCATCAGCTGCGTGGGCGGGTTGGTCGGGGGGCGGCGGCGTCGACCTGTCTGTTGATGTATCAGCCCCCCCTGTCCGAGACAGGGCGCAAACGTCTGACCACGCTTCGAGAAACAGAAGACGGGTTCCGGATCTCGGAAGTGGATCTGGAAATGCGCGGCGCCGGGGATGTGATCGGGACCGCGCAATCAGGATTGCCGCGTTTTCAGATTGCTGATCTTGAACGTCAGGCAAGTTTGATGGCCATCGCCCAAAGTGATGCGCGCAAATTGTTGTCGGATGACCCGGATCTGAGCAGCCCACGGGGGCAGGCCGCGCGCATGCTGTTGTGGCTGATGCGCCAGGATGAAGCGGTGCGGCTGATTACGGTTGGATGAATGTCCAAGAACATTTGTTCGCTTTTGTTCTCATAAAGTTCTTTACAGAGCGTAAAGAATATGAGAACAAATAAGCAACAAAGAGAACAGCGAGGCCCATAGGATGCTAGATACCGTGAAAACTGCCCTTCTTCGTCAGCAAAACACGCTTTGGCAAGATGCGCTTGGCGCTCTCTCTTTGGTTGTTATCTTGGTGGGGGCATTGCACCTGCCAGCGATTATCTGATTTCTGCCTGCGTTTTTGTTCGGGTTCTGCAACCGCCTGTCCCAAATTGCGATTGCCTGTCCCTGTTCGGTTCACCTGCCTGTAACCGACCCCCGGACGTTTCGAACGCGCGACTGACCGCCGCCTCACATGAGTGCGGCGGCTTTTTTTGTTTAAAACTTGTATCCCATTCGAAAGCCGCCCCAATGGCGACCGCGGATATGAATTGGCGCCGAAAGGTCTTTCATCAGGACAAAATTCCCCCCGCCCATGTCGCGACGGTAAACCTGAAGGAGGAAGGGTTTGGTGTTGCGACCGGATTTCAGCCCAACACGGTCATCGAAAATCCTGCGGTTTCGGCTTTTGGCGGCATTCTCAACCGGATCATTGCCCTGCGGATGCGAAAACTGCTTGTTGTGGGTTGGCAGAAATCCGTTGCGGTCAACCGCGGCACAGAACACGATGCGCGGATCAAGGTCCAGCACGGGTTCCTGCAACGCTGGCAAAGCGCGATCTGTTAGTGCCACGAAGGGTGTCATGACCTGTTGGGGGTCCGTGCCGGCGATGAGGCGATAATCCTCAGAGAACATGTCGCGCTCACTGATATGGCCCTGGCTGATGGCTCTCTCAAAGATGGTGGCCACACGTCCGGCCATGTCCTGGACGAGGGCAATCATGGTGGAATCTTCCCCGTCACCACCAAGCGCCACGGCATGTTGCATGATGGCTTCGGAGGTATCGACCAGAACATGGCACCTGCGGCTTGCTTCGTCGACGCCGCTGGCGACGCGGGTGATCGAATCCGAGATGAGCCCGACGGCGTCCTGGGTTTGATCGACATCCTGGCGCGCTTTGTCTGCTTCGTTCGACAAGGTATGCGCACCGCTTTGCAGTTCCGAGATGCCGGTTTGGATCTGAGCCATGACATGATCGGTGCGACCGCTGCGCTCCATCACGTCATCGGCTTCTTTGGCATTTTGCTGTGCGCCATGATTCAACCGCGCCATCCATTCAGACAATTGGGCCACGGTTTTCTGAATGGTTTCAGCCGCATCGGCGGTTTTTTGGCTCAGTTCCTTGACGGAATCGGCGACAATCGAAAACCCTTTGCCGGCCTGACCTGCGCGGGCGGCTTCGACCTTGGCGTTGATGGCAAGGATGTGGACCTGCGACGCGATGTCAGAAATCATGGTGTTAGAGTTCCGCACACCCTGCAACAATTCTTCGACCGTTGCGCTTTCTTGATGAACGGCGCGCACCCACTGGGCCAGAGATTGGGATTTCTGCCCCGTCTCGGCCACATAGGACATCGAGGATTGCATCTGTTCCAGCGCTTGATCCGCGGTTTGCGCCATGCGGTGCACGGAGTGTTGCATGGTTTCACTGGAGGTGGCCAGATTCGTGGTGTTCCGGCGCACCCCGGCCAACTGCGTCAGCTGAGCTTTGCAGCGGTCATCCAGATCCTCCAGAAATCCCCCGATATCAACGGTTTCCTGCCCAAGGCCTGTTGCCGCCTCTGTCAGTTGCTTAAGTTCCTGCCCGGCATCGGGGGCGTTTAATTGGCTGTGTTCTGTCATGGCCCGCTCGCATTTGCGTCGCGCCACCCTAGGACGGGATCGAAAATTTTCCCTTAAGAGCTGCGCGCCCCGGATTGCTCAAGCGCTTCGCAGGTCGCGTCCAAGGTCAAAAGGATCGAAGCATGTCGGTTTTTGAACCCGGCCGCTGGACGCAGAACTTCAAGCCCGTCAAACGGCGCTTGCGGGACCGGGCCGTCATGTTTGAGCATCGCGAACAACGCGTCACGCGCTTGGACCACCTGATCAACCGTGGTCCCGACAATCGCGCGCCCCACCACCGAGGCCGCGGCCTGACCCAGCGCACAGGCTTTTACATCCTGCCCATAGGCCGCGATCCGTCCATCACGCAGGGTGACATCCACCGTCACGGTCGAACCGCACAAAGGCGAGCGCTTTTTCACCGTTGCGTCCGGGTTTTCCAGCCGGGTCAAATGGGGAATATCGGACGCCAGCTCGAGTATGCGGCCCGAATAGAGGTTTATCAGATCACTGTCGCCGGACATGGCTTTTCCTTTTGTCACGTCCCTTCTAAATAGGGATACAAGCACGCAATGCAAAAAGGTTTTTCTGATGAGCTTCGATCCTTCGACTTTGGTCTATGACGCAAACGGCCTGATCCCCTGTATCGCCCAGGCCGATGGGACGGGCGAGGTTTTGATGATGGCATGGATGAACCGTGAAGCCGTGGAAAAGACCCTGGAAACACGCAAAGTGACCTATTGGTCGCGCTCACGTCAGTCCTTTTGGATCAAGGGCGAGAGTTCGGGACACACACAGCAGCTGATCGACCTGCGCGTGGATTGCGATCGCGATTGCCTGTTGGCGGTGGTGGTGCAAGAGGGCGCGGCCTGCCACACCTATCGACGTTCGTGTTTCTACACTTCGGTTTCTCAAGGTGAAGAAGTCGAATTGATGAAACCGATGAAATAGGTCGTGCTGGGCTGCGGGATGCGCTGAAAAAGAATTTTCGAAAATTCTTTGGGGTGCGCCCGTTTCAACCCGGAGGCGGCAGGCCGATCAGATTGCGGATATCTGCGGGGGTCGCCCCGTCTTGGCGGTATTTTGATATGGCGCGTGCGTCGTCACGTTTGGCAAGACGCTTGCCATCTGCGTCGCGGATCAGGCGATGGTGATGATACACCGGGGTTGGCTGTGCAAGCTGATGTTGAAACAGTCTTTGAATATAGGTCGCTTCAAACAGATCTTCTCCGCGAACGACATGCGTCACCTCGCTGGCCGCGTCATCTAGCACAACCGAGAAATGATAAGACGCTGCCATGTTTGGCCGGGCCACAATCGGATCTCCGACCCGGGTTTGCAGCGCTGCGGGCGTGACATGGTGAAGCCCCCGATGCGCGGGGCCGAATTCTTGAAACGTCAGATCCAGATCTTCGGGTAACTGTCTGATGTTAAACCGCAAAGCATCAGTGTCCCGGCGATCTTCCCACCGGCGATCGCGACAGGTTCCCGGATAGATCAAACCGTCTGCTCCAAATTGTTGCCCGCCCTCTTGGGGCGCTGAAACTGCGGCCTCGATGTCGCGCCGCTTGCACCGACAGGGATAGATCCCGCCTTTGGCCGCCAGATCCTTGATGGCTTTGCGGTAGGCGCCAAAATGGTCCGACTGACGGCGCACAGGACCATCCCATGTAATGCCCAGCCATGTCAGGTCATCATAGATCTGATTTTCCCACTGCGGGCGGGCGCGGCTTTGATCCAGATCGTCGATCCGCAACAAAAACCGCCCATTGTGCGCCCGCGCCATATCGTGGGCAAGCAGGGCGGAATAGGCATGGCCAAGATGCAAAGGCCCGGTTGGGCTGGGCGCAAAACGGGTGGTGAAAGTCACAGTTTTTCAAGCACGTAGACGGTAGAGTTCAGGTTCTTTCCCGGGATATGCGCCCCGTATTCGCGTAGCAACTCAAAAACGTAGCCTTCGGTGATCATCGCGTCCACGCGATCCTGGAACCCGGGATCGCGCAGGGTTAGATCGTTGAAGGAAAACGCACATTTGCCCCCAACAGCGAGGGATTCGATCATGTCGTCCAGCAATGAGATCGGCGCGCCACCGATGCCGATCACACCGATGGCCGCCATGGCGCGAAACCCACGTGGCAGCGGCAGCCCGGGGTCTGACAATATCAGATCGCGATAGATCGCTTTCTTTTCCGCCAGGCGCAACATGGGCTCGGATACATCCAGACCGTCGATAACGTCGAACCCTTCGCTGACCAGAGCCTGGCCCGACAGGCCAGTTCCACAGCCGACGTCCAGAACAGGGGTCTTGCTGTCCATCACGAATTGACGCAGGGCCTGTGCGGTGCGCTTGGGCGTCACATAATGGTGCTTTGCGATCTCGGTGTCATAGCTGGGCGCCCAAGCGTCATAGAGCGCTTGGGTCTCTTTGGTGCCTTTGACCTTATAGGCTTTGTCCAGAAAGCTATTCGTCATGGGGCTAGGGTCTGACGCCTGCCGATTCAGGTCAAGCTATTGTTGTGCAAGCCAGCCGTTCCACGCCGTTTTTGCCCGATCTGTATAGGCCTTATAGCGTTCTTTGCGTCCGCGCCGCCCCCCCTTGATCCCCTCAAGCGGGCGGAAGAGGCCAAAGTTCACGTTCATGGGCTGAAAGCTCTTGGCTTCGGCGCCGCCCGTGATGTGGTGGATCAGCGCGCCATGGGCCGTGTCCTGCGGCACTTGGGGCAGGGTCCGATCGGTGATTTCCGCAGCCGCCATACGCCCGGACAAAAGCCCCATCGAGGCGGATTCCACATATCCCTCAACGCCCGTGACCTGCCCGGCAAAGCGAATATTGGGGCGCGAGCGCAGGCGCATCTGATCGTCAAGCAGGGTGGGCGCGTTGATGAAGGTGTTGCGGTGAATGCCGCCCAAGCGGGCGAAACTGGCATCTTGAAGCCCTGGAATCATTTTGAAAACAGAGGCTTGTGCGCCATACTTCATCTTGGTTTGAAAGCCCACGATGTTATAAAGCGTGCCCAGGGCATTGTCGCGGCGCAGCTGCACCACGGCATAGGCCTTGGTGTCCGGATCATGCGGATTGGTCAGCCCCACGGGTTTCATCGGCCCGTGGCGCAGGGTTTCACGCCCGCGTTCGGCCATGACTTCGATGGGCAGGCAACCGTCAAAATATTTCGCGGTCTCGCCGTCGTGAAACTCGGTCTTATCTGCGGCCAAAAGCGCGTCGATAAAGGCCTCGTACTGCGCTTTGGTCATGGGGCAGTTGATATAGGCCTTTTGCTCTTCCTCGGTTTCGCCCTTGTCATAGCGCGACTGCCGCCAGGCCACGTCCATGTCGATGCTGTCCGCATAGACGATGGGGGCGATGGCATCGAAAAAGGCCAGCCGATCGGCCCCGGTTTCCGCTTGGATGGATTCGCCCAGGCGGGCCGAGGTTAGCGGGCCGGTGGCGAAAATCCAATGCCCATCATCCGGGAGTTCGGTGATTTCTTCGTGCGAAATCTGCACGTTATCAAGAGATGTTATGGCAGATGTGATCGCCGCTGAGAACTTGTCCCGATCCACCGCCAAAGCGCCCCCCGCGGGTAGGCGATGTTCGTGGGCGGTGCGCATGATCAGGCTGTCGGCCTGCATCATCTCCCAGTGCAAAAGCCCCACGGCGTTCTGTTCATGGTCGTCCGAGCGGAAGGAATTGGAGCACACCATTTCCCCCAGATCCCCGGTGCGGTGTGCAAAGGTTTCAACCTTGGGCCGCATCTCATGCAGCACCACCTCAACGCCCATCTTGGCCGCCTGCCAAGCGGCCTCGGACCCGGCCATCCCGCCGCCCACGATATGAAGTCTCTGTGTCATGAGGCGCATGTAGACAAGGGGCGGCGGTGTGGCAAGGGGGCGATGTCAGTTGGCCAAGATGGTGCTTAGGACCGGTCCGCCCAATCTGGCGTGCGCTTTTCCAAAAACGCCGTGATCCCTTCGCTCGTATCGCGCCACAGCATGTTTTCCACCATGACCTCTCCGGCAAAGGCATAGGCCTGATCCAGATCCATGCCGATCTGGTCGTAAAAGGCGGATTTGCCGATTTTGACCGCGGCCGAGAGCTTGCCCGCAACGGTTTCGGCCAGGTCGCAGGTGGCGCTTTCCAGCTGATCGGCAGGGACAACCCGGTTGATCAGCCCCAGGGCCTCGGCCTCGGAGGCGTCCAGAAAACCGCCGGTGGTCAGCATCTCAAACGCTTTCTTGCGCGGGATATTGCGGGATAGGGCCACCATGGGGGTCGAGCAGAACAACCCGATGTTCACGCCGTTCACGCCAAAGCGCGTGCCTTCGGCGGCGACGGCCATGTCACAGGATGCCACCATCTGACAGCCCGCTGCCGTGGCAATGCCATGCACCTGTGCGATCACCGGTTGGGGCAGGCGGGTCAGGCCGCTCATGACGCGGGCGCAGCGGGTGAACAGATCGGCGAAATAGGCTTTGCCACCATCCTCGGCCTGCCGCCCGGCCTGCATCTGTTTCAGGTCATGACCGGCGCAAAAGGCCTTGCCGACGCCGGAAATCACCACCACGCGGGTGTCGCGATCCTGGGCCAATTGGTCAATCTGCTCTTGCAGCGCCGCCAGCATCTCATCCGAGAGGGCATTCAGCCGCTCTGGGCTGTTCATTGTCAGATAGGCCACACCCTTTGTGTCGCGACGTTCCAGAACTTGCATCTTGTCCTCCCCGGATTTGCCCGCTTAGCTGGCCCGAAATGGGGGAGGAAATCAATGGAACTCAAGATCGCAGCAGAGGAAATGACCGAATTTCTCAACGAGGTCTTTCCGCAGGTCAAAGGCATGTTCTCGATCGACAGCCTCAGCGCCGAGAAACTGGTGATGCGCCTGCATGAGGATGAAAAACACCTGCGTCCGGGCGGCACGGTCTCGGGACCGGCGATGTTTTCGCTGGCGGATGTGGCAGCCTATGTGGCGACCATGGGATTCGTGGGCAAAGAGGCGCTGGCCGTCACCACCCATTGCAGCATTGATTTCATGCGCAAACCCGAGGCGGGCAAGGATGTGCTGGCCCATGCCAGGGTGCTGAAGCTGGGCAAAACGCTTTCGGTGACGGATGTTCTGCTATATTCCGAAGGCAGCCCCAAACCCGTGGCCCATGCCAGCCTGACCTATTCGATCCCCCCCTTTGCGAACCGCGCTTAGACGATCCCTTCGCCGCGTTTCAGAGTTTTGACGCGGACATCGCGGGTTTCGAACAGTTGTGCCAGGACTTCGGGGGCGCGCTCGGGGCGGGCGGCGCCACACATAAAGACATCAAAGGCGCCATAGCCGATCTCGGGCCAGGTGTGCACGGTGATGTGGCTTTCCGCCAGCACCGCAACGCCGCTGATGCCCTGCGGCGAAAACCGATGCGTATACATATGCAGCAAGGTGGCATCACAGGCATCGACAATCTGCCGAAAGGCGCGTTGGATGCGGTTTTCGTCGTCCAGACCCGTGCCATCGACGACTTCGATGATCAAATGGTGCCCGGCAAAGCACTGGCCATCGTGCTGGATGAAATGATCCGGGGGCGGGGGGCGCAGGTCCGTGTCTTTCATCGCTTGGCTCACTCAGATCCCCGAATAGTCCAGCGCAGATGACCCGCCAGCGGCCCGTTGGTCAAGGTGCGAGTCAGGCCGAATTCGCGGATTTTCGTGGGGTAATATGATACCATATTTTTAACTATATGAATTTGCTGTGTTAATTCGCGTTTGATGCGGTTGACTGCGCGCGGCGCTGCTCTATAACCACGCTATCGGATTTCGGGCCGTGTGGGGGACTGCACGGCCCAACTCAATGAACGGGAATACCCAATGAAAACCTTCTCTGCGACTCCGGCAGATATCGAGAAGAAGTGGATCATCATCGACGCCGAAGGCGTGGTGCTGGGCCGTCTTGCCTCGATTGTTGCCATGCGTCTGCGCGGCAAGCACAAGCCGTCTTTCACGCCTCATATGGATATGGGCGACAACGTCATCATCATCAACGCGGATAAGATCCAGCTGACCGGTAAAAAGCGCGATGAGCGTTTCTACTGGCACACTGGCCATCCGGGTGGCATCAAATCGCGCACCAAGGAAGAGATCCTTGAAGGCAAGCACCCCGAGCGCGTTGTCGTTCAGGCGGTCAAGCGCATGCTGCCGGGCAACCGCCTGTCGCGCAAGCAGATGACCAACCTGCGCGTTTATGCTGGTGCCGAGCACCCGCACGAGGCTCAGAACCCCGAGGTTCTGGACGTCGCTTCCAAAAACTCCAAAAACACCCGGGTGTAACCAATGGCTGATCAGATCAATTCTCTGGAAGAGCTTGGCGCCGCAGCAGGTGTTGAAGCAGTTGAAGAAATCGTTGCTCCGCGCGAACCCGTTCGTGACGAACTGGGCCGCTCTTACGCGACCGGCAAGCGTAAAGACGCTGTTGCCCGCGTG
Source organism: Pelagimonas sp. (assembly GCA_025210345.1). Taxonomy (GTDB): domain Bacteria; phylum Pseudomonadota; class Alphaproteobacteria; order Rhodobacterales; family Rhodobacteraceae; genus JAOARQ01. The sequence goes on from JAOARX010000023.1 coordinate 91,335, forward strand.
TGGATCAAGCCCGGTTCCGGCAAAGTGACCGTAAACGGCAAGGACATGGACAAGTATTTCGCACGTCCCGTTCTGCAGCTGATCCTGCGTCAGCCGTTCCAGGTTGCTGGTGTCGAAGGTGAGTTTGACGTGATGGCAACCGTCAAAGGTGGTGGCCTGACCGGTCAGGCCGGCGCGGTCAAGCACGGCATCTCGAAAGCCCTGCAGCTGTACAACCCGGAACTGCGCGCGGCCCTCAAGGCGGCTGGCTTCCTGACCCGCGACTCGCGTGTTGTTGAACGTAAGAAGTTCGGTAAGCGCAAAGCGCGTCGTTCGTTCCAGTTCTCGAAGCGCTAATTTCGCAGTTGGAATTCTGTTTTTGGGGCGTCGCTGGTCGGCGCCCCAAATTGTGTGTCAGGGGTATTTTCCGCGGGCATATTTTTTACCGATCTGCGGACTTCGGTCTGCCCATGGCCTTTGGGGCTTTGGTGTATTGGGGCAATTGGGATAGGTCCCGGGGGGCCAGCATTTGACAGGCCCAACCGCATCGGGATCGGGGTCGGGCTAGAGATCCAGAAACCGCGCCGAGGGCCAGAGATCCTTGATCAGAGGATGGCGTGCTGCCACCGCGTGATAGACCGGCGCATAGTGTCCTGCGATGTCTGAGGCCAGATCTGGCGACACCTGCCGACCACCGGCCCGCGCGTTCACACGGGTTTTACCTGCCTCTGTTTCCACAGGCACATCACAAAACGCCGCCAATTCGGCGGTGCCCTGAGGGGTAAAAAGGGATTCGAACAGGCAGGTATAGGTGTCGTTTGGCGAAAACACCTGCGCGATGGTGCCCAGCGTCGCGTCATATCGGGTTCGCGCGGCGGCTTCGTCACCGGGATAAAACTGCGCCAGCGCGGTTTCGCTGTTCTCGGGGTGCGGCAAGCGTCCTTTGGCGATTTCCATCCGCATATGCGAATGAATGCGATCCACCGGGTCGCGCATGGAAAAGATCACCTTGACCCGATGCCCGCGCGCTTCCATTCCGGATTTGATCTGGTGCAGAAGCTCTGGGGTCAGCGCCGCGTAAGACGGGGAAATATCGCCGGTTCGGACAATGCCGGGCTGGTTCAGGATCTGGTCGAAATAATCGAAATAGGCATTGGGATCGGCCTGCAATCGCCACCTCAGATGCGCGACGGGCTCGGAGGCACCCACAAGCCGCTTCGCACCCGCGCGCAGGCGTGTCCGCAGGCTGGGCTGCGCAACCTTGTAGCGGGCAAAGACCCCCCCCAGGTGATGTTCCCAGACCTGATATTCCCCCAGACGCCCGAAATCTGACCCCGATTGCCGCGCCAGATAGGCTTGTATCCATGAAGAGCCGCATTTTTGACCGCCAAGGCCCAGGAAAAATACCTTTTGCATCACAGATCCTTTGGCAGCAGGCCAAGCCCGCGCAGGTAAACGCCAATCCCGCTTTCCAGCAGATCCTCGGGGGGGAAGGGGGCTTGGGTTCCGGGGGAATTCCGGGCGAACAGCTCAACCACCCCGTGGCTCATGGCCCAGATATGGGCCGAAACCATCGCGGGCGGTGGGCGTTTTTCCGGCGGGATATGCTGGGACAGCTCCGTCGCGGCCCGTTCCAGAATACCCCGCGCGCGGGTTGAAACAGCGTTTAATTCGGGTGAGTGGTTGACCGAAATCCCGGATTCAAACATCGAAATATAGTGGCCGGGGTATTTGCGGGCAAAGGCCAGATAGGCCCGACCGGTGGCCTCAAACGCCGCCAGGGCCGAAGGCTGGCCGCTTTCATAGGCGAACTCCATCACGTCGGCGAAGATTTCATAGCCTTGCCGGGCGGCCTCGGCGATCAGGTCTTCGCGACCGGCGAAATGGCGATAGACCGCCGCCGGGGTCACCCCCGCCTGTTTCGCGGCCTCGGACAGGGTGAAACCTGTCGGCCCCTTTTCCTCGATCAGCCGCAGGGCCGCATCAATCAGGGCCTGGCGCAGATTGCCATGATGATAGCCGCGTTTACGCATGGGGGGTTATTGGCTCCAGATCTCGGGGCCACCAATGATGCGCGCGTCGGGCGTGCCAAACGCGGCATCATCCCTGCGATCATAGTCAAGCGCGCCAAGCACATGGCGAATGGCCGCAAGCCGCGCGCGTTTCTTGTCATCGGTGCGGATCACCGTCCAAGGCGCGGTTTCCTGGTGCGAGCGCGTCAGGGTTTCGCGGATGGCGTCGCTGTAGGCATTCCATTTCTTCAACCCCTCAACGTCGATCCAAGACAGTTTCCACTGTTTCAAGGGATCGCTTTCGCGGGCCAGAAAACGACGCAACTGTTCAGCGCGGCCCACGTTCAGCCAAAACTTGAACAGGTGAATGCCCTCATCCACCAGCATCCTTTCGAAATCCGGAACCTGGTTGAAGAAATGTTCACGCTGATCGTCCGAGCAGAACCCAAAGACCTTTTCAACCACCCCGCGATTGTACCAGCTACGATCATAAAACACGATCTCGCCCGCGGCGGGCAGGTGGTCGATATAGCGCTGAAAATACCATTGGGTCGCTTCGGTATCCGAGGGTTTGGACAGCGCCACAACCCGCGCGCCCCGAGGATTAAGATTCATTCGTAAGCGTTTGATTGTGCCGCCTTTTCCGGCTGCGTCGCGCCCCTCGAAAACAATCGCGATCCTTGCGCCAGAGGCTTTGGCCCAGGCCTGCATCTTGACCAGCTCAACCTGAAGCGCCTCCATCTCGCGCTCATAGGCTTTGCGCTTGATTTCTGCGTCATAAGGATAGCCTGGATCAAGGATGTCGTCTTTGTCGGCATCACGAATGGCGGCGCGCACCGCATCCGGGGCGTCGTGTTCATAAAAGGCGCTGATTGCACCATCGAAGGGAAGAGAGCTGTCCGCCATTGGAATTTTCCTTTGCCTGATCAGAGGATAGGCCGGAAAGGCACCAAGCGCAATCGCGCTAGCCCCGATGCCCACGCAGGTCGGTTTTGCTCTGTCCGATCTGGGTGCGATCAAACGGTGTGGTCAAATAGATCTCGTGAATCCAATTGCCATACAGCAAATGCGCGTGGCTGCGCCAACGGTTTTGCGGATCGCGTGTCGGATCATCCTCGGGATAGTAGTTCGCGGGGACGTTGATCGGGGTCCCTGCCGCCACATCGCGATCGTATTCTTCTTTCAGAGTGCCGCTGTCATATTCGAGATGGTTAAAGATATAAAGCGCTCGATGCGCCGGATCTTCGACCAGGCAAGGGCCGGTTTCCGCGCTGTCAATCAGGATCGGCAGACCTGCGGCCTCGATCTCTGGGCGCTTCAACTCGGTCCAGCGGGACACCGGGACCACCATGTCATCCGAGAACCCCCGCAGATAGGGCGAGGTCGGCGCATGATTGTGGTGGCGCACCGCACCAAAGGCCTTGTGATCCAGCATGTGTTTGGGAACATTGTGAAAATAATGGATCATTGCCATGCCGCCCCAGCAAACGCCAAAGGTGGAATGCACATGGGTCTGGGTCCATTCAAACACGTCGCACAGCTCATCCCAATAGGTCACATCCTCAAATGGAAGATGCTCGATCGGCGCGCCGGTGATGATCAGCCCGTCGAATTTCTCGCCGCTTTCCTTGACCTCGGCAAAGCTGCGATAGAACTCTTCCATATGGGCCGCCGCGGTGGTTTTGCTGCGGTGTTCGGTCATGCGGATAAGCGACAGTTCGATCTGCAGGGGCGTGGCGCCGATCAGCCGTGCGAACTGGGTCTCCGTTTGGATCTTTTTGGGCATCAGGTTCAAAAGACCGATGCGGATCGGGCGGATGTCCTGACGCGCGGCCAGCTCTTCCGACATCACCATGACGCCTTCGTTCGACAAAACGTCAAAGGCGGGCAGGGTGGAAGGGAGCTTGATGGGCATTTTGCGGCATCCTTGGGTTGAATTTATCGCGTTTATAGCGGTTTGGATCTGTCAGAGATAGGTTCGCGTGGGGGTGGATCAACCGTCAGGCGGGTATGGCGCGGGCGATTACATCGGTAAAATCGGCCTCGTCGCGCACCGTCATCATGTCCGATGCATCAACCGTAAGCCCCCAGTTGCGCGCCATGGCCGCATAGAGCGGCTGGCGGTGCGACAGCGCCTGCGCATAGGTCCAGCGGATAAAGGCATCCGGATCGACCTGGGTTTCGCTTTGGCCGGTTTCGTCCAGATAGCGGGTCCAGGCCTCGGTCAGGAAATCCCCGCGATACGACATGGGTTTAGGCGCGCGGTCAAACCGGCGGATCAGCTCATCGGTGTGCTCATCCGATCCTTTGATCCAAACCATCTGTGTGCAGGCGGACAGGGCGCTTAGGATCGGATCCTTGGGGTCGTCGGGATCAACCCATTCGCAGATCGACCCGCCGGTATCGCAGACAAAATGCGGATAGCCATAAAGCCCCCGCGCGCGTTCAATGAAATACTCTGTGTCCAGCAACGCCCGGCGTTCCGCCTGTTCGAACTGCTTTTGGCGGCGGGTGTATTCCGTCATGGCCAGCCCGCCCATGTCGGGGTTGCCGGGTTTGCCCAGATAGGTGGACACCGGGGACAGGTTTTCAAAGGTGATGTTCGACCCGATAAAGATGGAATCCGACATCAGAAGGTCACGCAAAAACGGGTTTTTCATCGCCTCGCGCTTGGCGTTATCGGCGATGAATTCCCCCATATAGCGGGTGCCAATGCGGTAATCGACGGAATAGTGAAACCAGGTGCCGCTGTCCCGCAGCATGTTGGACACATAGGTTTTGCCCAAACCCGACATGGCAAAGATCAAAACGCGTTTTTGCGCGGCATCACGCCATTCCTGTGCGGTTTGGTAAAGCATCTCTGAGCCTTTTGACTGTCGTTTGGGATGGTCTACGCGCGCCAGAGAGGGATTGCAACGGGGCCTGCCACACATGAAAACGCCCAGGCAAGGGCCCGGGCGCAGAATTCTGGGATGGTGATCCAATCAGAATTTATATTCGGCTTTAAAGCCCATGCCAACCACGTGGTTGTTGGTGAAATTGGCGGCCTGGGCGCCAGAGACGCCGGGCTTGGCATCACCCAACTTGGAATAGTTGACGCCAGCCGAGATGTTGATGTTCTCAACCGAATACCGCGCACCAAGCGACAGACCCACCAGACCATCTGTCGGGCCAAGGGGCGAAACGGTTTTTGCATTGGTCGAGGGCTCATAGCTCAGCGTCGCCGAGGCCACCAGCGCATCAGAGAAACGGCGCGCCACCCCAAGGGACCAGCGATGCCCGTCCTCGATGTTAACCAGATCCGAGCCCAGACGCGTCGGCACGATGTCAAGAATGCCGAACTCGGTCCAGCGATAGCTGGCGGTCAGCAAAGTGTCTTTGGCGATGCCGGTCTGAAAATCCAGGTTGAAGCTCTGCGGTGAGCGGAAGGACAGATCGCTTCTGACCGTCGCGCCCGCGATCCGTTCGACCGTGTCCGCCTTGTGTTTGGTTTCAAAGCGATATGTACCGGCGATACGCAGGGCGATGTCCGGGATTTCATAAGCCGCACCAATCAGGAACGTCGGGGCGTTGGATTTTTTCAGCTCAAACTTATAGCCATCCCCCGCCTGAATACCTGCGATCGCACCGGGAATGGTGCCCAATACGGCCGCAAGGCCACCGGCGCCAATGATATTTGCATTCGCTGCAAGCGCGGCCTGTGCCGCCAGATCGCCATTTGCGGCGGCCCCCAGTTGCCCGGCATCGACGCCAACCGTTTGTGCTACGGCCGAAACGCCCAGCGCCGTGGTATAGGCCGTCCCGTTCAGATTCACCTTGGCATCGACCTGCTGCACACCGACCCCGCCAAACAGGCTGACGCGGTCATTTAGCTGGTATTTGCTCAGAAAGGTGACGCCGGTGGAATCCAGCGTTGCCTTGGTGCCGCCCAGCGTAGAGGTGGTCGGGTTGTTGCCATATTCGATGTCCGCGCCAAACGGCTGATCAACGATGACCGAGAACGTTAACTGGTCGTTGATGCTTTGTGTATAGGTTAGGCCGATTTGATTGTACTGTTTGCCGGCATCATATTTGTTACCATTGGCATCCTTGCCCGTGACCGAGGGTTTTACCACACCGAAAGTCAGTGAAACGCCATCCTCGGCAAAAATTGCGCTGGTGCTTTGACCTGATCGGTCCAGCCCCGCGGCATGGGCGGTCGTCGCGCTGATCGCGAGCGCCCCAAGCGCCAGAGTTGTATATTTCATGTTTAGATCCCTACATTCCCGGTTGTTCCGGGGTTGTCTCCTGCCAATGAGCCTAGGCAAGAGTCCGCGCAATGGTCAATTTTGACCAGACGTCAATTTGTCTGAGATCAAGGTGCGTCACGTTTTTGTAACAGTGGTTTTGCGGCTTTCATGCAATATGTTGGCGTAATTCGCGCCAAAGATGACCAGCGCCCCCAGCGCGACAAACGGATCAAAGGCTTCGGCATACAGCCACATGCCCACCAGCGCGATCAGCGGAAGACGGATGAAATCCACGGGGATGACCACGCTTGCCGGCGCCAGCGAAAGTGCGGTGGTCAGGCAGTAGTGTGCCACAAGGCCCGCCAGCGAGATGGAAATCAACCAGGGCCAGGCCGTGGCTTCGGGCCAGGCGATGCTTGCGTCATATCCCGCAAAGATCACGCCAAACACCGCCTGCATCAGTGTCAGCCAAAGCAGGATATTCACCGTTGCATGGGTGCGCGTCAGTCGACGGGTAAAAACCGCCGATCCCGCAAACCCCACTGCACACAGGGCAGCCGTCAGTTGACCAAATACAAGCCCCTGAGGATCCGGGCGGGTGACGATCAGGATACCCACAAAGCCAACCAGCGCGGACAGCGCCCGCGCCTTGGTCAATTGTTCGCCTAGAACCAGCGGCGCCAGCAGCATGACCCAGAATGGGGTGGTGAACTCCAGCGCAAAGACCTGCGCCAGCGGCAGCACGGTGATAGAGTAAAACCAAAGGTTCTGCCCGGCGAAATGGGACAGGTTTCTGAGCGCATGCAACGGTAAGTCACGTGCATTGATCTGGTCGCGCAGCCCCGCGACCTGAATGACCGCCAGCATGATGACGACCCCAATCAGCGAGCGGAACAGCATGATCTCAAAGGTATCGAGATCCAAGCTCACGGCGCGCCCGGCGATGGCCATGACAGAAAAAGAAATGATGGCGCCGCTCATCCAAAGACAGGCGCGAAGGGTCGGGTTCATGGGGACTCGCGTGGTCAGATAGCGCCCGAGGGGCGGTTTCGACCCATCTGGTCCTATGCAGGATTGAATTGCAAGAGGGGCCTTCTGGCCAGGATATCGCTAGCTGGCGCGGCGCAGCAAGCGGGTCGCGGGTTTCACCGCGCGGTCGATCAAACTGTCGGCGTGCCAGTGATCGACGGTGGCCAGCGGCAAAGGATTGGGCAACAAGATCGCCTGTCGAATATCCAGTGCCGCCAACAAGAGCAAAGCGTGGTTGGGGGCCGCGATGTAAAGCGGTTTCCAACGTGGGGCAAAGCAGGTTTTGAACCGGGTCAGACCCGCGCAATCCGCCAGCCGCGCGGGCAGGCTTGGGTGGGGAAGCGCCGCAAGAGAGAACTGCGTGATGCCAGCATGTTTGGCGTCCTCGATCATAAAGGTGATCAAGGCGTGCATCGTGCCCTGCGGCAGCTCGGGATAGTGGCGCATCAGGTCAAGCGCGCGTTCATCGTCCCCGTCAACTGCCGAGCAATAGGCGATCAACCGGTCCCCCTCCCATGCGCCATAAAGGTGCTTGTCCCCCAGGTACAGCGGGCAGAACCGGCCCATTGTAAAGCCACGCTCATTGCCATGCGGGGCTTCCCATGCGCGGTGGATTGCTTCCATATCGGCCCAATCCGGGGTGTCGATGCGCGCAATGCGCAGGCCGGATTTCTCTGCCTTGCGCAAGGCGCGGCGCAATTGGCGCCGCTCGGATCCCTGCAGGTCAAAGGTCTGCGGGTTCAGGATCGCGTCGACTGCAAAGGGGCGCACCGCCCAGCCAGCCTGTCGCAGCCGGGCCGCATCGCGGGCGTCCAGCTTGTACAGGCAGGGAATGCGGTTTTCTTGATTGGCCGCTTGCTTGAGAGGCGTCAGCAGATCCGTCACTCGGCCTTTGGTCGCCCCAAGGAACAGTGTCAGGGTTTGCGGGCTGCGCAGCGCACAGGCCTCTGCGGGGGGGGCCCCGTCTACCGAACAGATCTGACGCGTCAGGCTCTGCGCGGCAATGGGATGTTCGGCGCGCGACCCTTTCAGCGTGCCGGGTGCGGGCATCTTGTTCTTTTGGCGCAGCGGGCGGGCTACAAAGGCATAGGTGGCCCCCAGCGCACAGGGCAGGGCATAATATACCAGGCGAAAGCCAATCAGCGCCGCCGCCAGGGTTGCGTGATCGGCCAATGGCAGCAACGCCGCCAGCGCAAGTTCAAACGGGCCGATGCCCCCGGGGGTGCCACCAACCATCCCCGCCCCAAGCGCTAAGGAAAAGGCCGCGATGACGGAAATGGCCGTCAACCCCATGTCAGGAGGCAGTAAAAGATACAGCGCCAGACCCGCGAAAACCAGATCACAGGCGGCCAGAACCACCAACTGTCCCAGCGCCCGCAACGATGGCAGGGCGATCTTGCCCCCTAACAGTTTCAGGCGCGGCGCCCGCATCAGGACAATCGCCATGCCCACAACCGCCACCGTGAACAAGGGCAGCGCCAGCCAGGCCAGACCCGCGAGGATGGGCAGGGCAATAGTAGCCACCAAGAGGCCCCAAGCGACCATGAAACACAGCGTCACAAACCCGGTGATGCGCAGCACATCCGCATGTCCAAGCGCGGGCATCAAGCGCCAGCGCACAGCAGCGCCCACCGCAGGGCCAAAGCCGGTGGTCTGCCCCACCGAGATCGCCGCAGCGCCGGCAAGGCGGGATTTTCCTTCGTCCAACTGCGTGCGAAAATGCCGGTGCGCGACCACGTCATATTGGGCAATGGCCCAAAAGCTGATGGCCGTGGCCAATATCGCCGCGCCCCACCGCCAAGCCGAGATCGCGTCAAAAGCGGCGTGGACAGCCCCCCAATCCAGCTCAACCGCTTTCCCCCACAACACCCAGACCAGAACAGCCCCAAGCAGAAGGGGAATGGATTTTCGCGCCAGATCAGGCGCCCTTGTCATGATAAATCTCACAAATCACCACTCCACCGATTGCGTTTCGGTGTAGTTACCGAAGGAGACCAAAGCGTTAAAGGGAAATCTTGAAAGAATAAAAGCCATAGGGGCTTGTTAGCGCAATATTCATACTCACACCCGCGTCGGGCATATGAAACCCCCGGGCCCGGCCTGAGAGGAATGCCCCCCGAAACCAACGCCTTTGAAAACAACACCCCGAAAAACAAAACGCGCCCCGAAGAGCGCGTCTTTACGTCACTTGTGTCGCACAGGCCAGCACGCCGCCTGTGGATCAGCCCGATCAGGCTTCGTTCATCACCTGTTCCTTGGCGACGGGCAGCAGTTCGGCCATTTTTGCGCGGATCTCGTCCGCGGTGGCCTTGCCTTCCAGATCGGCGGCAACCTTGCGCACCACATCTTCGTGGCCTGCTTCTTCGAAGTCGGCTTTCACGACGTCGATGGCATAGGCCGCGGCGTCGTCACCGGTTTTGCCCAGCATTTCCGCCGCCCATTGGCCCAGCAATTTGTTGCAACGTGCCTGCGCCTTGAAGATCATTTCTTCGTCGTGGGCAAACTTGTTCTCAAAAGCGCTTTCGCGTTCGTCAAAAGTGGACATGTCCGTCGCTCCCTTGGGGCATAAAAGTCTTGTTTCATATGCCCGCCTGCGCGCGCGGGCGCAAGAGCAAGTCGCACAGATGCGGCAAACTACGCCTGCAATTTATACAAAGAACGCGCCCGATTGCGTCACCTGTGCGTCACTTGGCCTGTATGGGGCTACGCGCTGCATTGCTTGCGCAACGCGGCCCCATACAGTAAGGAGGCGCCAAACAGCGCCCCTTGCCCGCAAGGTGGCGCTTTCACCCGTATTGAAAGGGATCGCACAGTGGCACGGCGCAAAAAGATCTACGAAGGCAAGGCGAAGATCCTGTATGAAGGCCCCGAACCGGGCACCATCGTTCAGTATTTCAAAGACGACGCAACCGCCTTCAACGCCGAGAAAAAGGACGTGATCGAGGGCAAGGGCGTGTTGAACAACCGCTTGTCCGAATTCTTTATGACCGGTCTGAACGGGGTGGGGGTGCCGACGCACTTCCTGAAACGTCTGAACATGCGTGAGCAGCTGGTGCGCTCATGTGAAATCGTGCCGCTTGAGATCATCGTGCGCAACTATGCCGCCGGCAGCCTGTGCAAACGTCTGGGTGTCGAAGAAGGCACCGCCATGCCGCGCCCGATCGTCGAGTACTGCTATAAGGATGACGCCCTGGGGGATCCGCTGGTCACAGAAGAGCACATCGCGGCCTTTGGCTGGGCCAGCCAGCAGGATATGGACGATATTGTCAGCCTCGCGTTGCGGGTGAATGACTTTATGTCCGGTCTGATGTTTGGTGTTGGCATTCGCCTGGTGGACTTCAAGATCGAAATCGGCCGCATTTACGATGGCGACTATCAGCGCCTGATCGTTGCGGATGAAATCAGCCCCGACAGCTGCCGCCTGTGGGACATCGAAACCGGCAAGAAGCTGGACAAAGACGTGTTCCGTCAGGATCTGGGCAATCTGGCCGACGCCTATACCGAGGTCGCAACCCGGCTGGGTGTCATGCCCAAGACCGCGACCCACGCGACCAAGCCGACCCTGATCAACTGATCCCGGGGATCGGCTCGGCTTTATTGGGGCGCGGCTCAGGCCGCGCCTTTTTCATATCAGGTGTCACGCCCAGGAGATTTCAGGATGACCCGTTATATTGCGTTCCTCGCGCTGGCTGTTCTGGTGGCCTGCCAGCCCGATGGGGATCCGGACACAGAGGCGAAGCAGCTTGAGCAAAGCTGTGCAGCGGCCGGTGGCAAGATAATCCACGCGTTTGGTGGCCTGTCCTGTAGCATGCCAACCAAGGACGCGGGCAAAGCCTGTACCGACACCTTCGATTGCGAGGGCATGTGCCTGGGCGACGCACAGACCGGCGGCCAGTGTTCGCAATACACCGATATGCTGGGCTGCCATTCGATCCTTGAAAAGGGTGAGGCCATGGAAATCTGCATCGACTAGGGTCTGGATGCATTCCTCCTGCCCCTGGGCCCGCGTGGCTGCGCGTGGGGCCATTTGTCCGGCGTGCAAACACGATTCACTCTTGCAATTTTGGCCCTGTTGGGGTTCTTCGCGGCCAACGAGTATCACAATCTCCCATCGAAAGGACCGGGTCATGAAAGTTCGTGTGCATGTCATGCTGAAACAAGGTGTTCTGGATCCGCAGGGCGAAGCCGTGCGTCACGCGCTGGGTGCGCTTGGGTTTGAGGGGGTTGGCTCGGTGCGTCAGGGCAAGGTGATTGAGCTGGAGCTGGCCGATGGCACCACCGACGCGCAGATCACCGAAATGTGCGAAAAGCTGCTGGCCAACACCGTGATCGAAAGCTACCGCATCGAGCATCTCTGATCGTCCCATAGGGCCAGCCCCAAGGAGAGCCGATGAAAGCCGCAGTGCTGCGCAACTGGCGCGAAGATCTCAGAATTGAAACCGTCGCCGATCCGGACTGTCCGGCGGATGGGGTGGTTCTGCGTCTTCTGGCGACCGGGATATGCCGCAGCGACTGGCATGTCTGGGAAGGGGCGGATCCCGACGTCGAGCTGCCCCATATCCCCGGTCATGAGTTCTGCGGCGAAGTTGTTGCGGTTGGCCGCGATGTGCGCCGCTGGAAGACGGGCGACCGGGTGATCGCCCCCTTTATTCTGGCCTGCGGATCTTGTCCCGACTGCGCGCAGGGGCACCAGACGGTCTGTTCCAGCCAGGTCTTGCCGGGCTTTACCTGTTCCGGTGCGTTTGCGGAATATGTGGCGGTGCCCTTCGCGGATGAAAACCTTGCGCTCTTGCCGGAGATGATCTCGCCCGAGCTGGCCGCGGCCTTTGGCTGTCGCGTCACCACCGCGTGGCAGGCTTTGACCGGGCGCGCGGCGTTGCGCCCGGGGGAATGGCTGGCGGTGTTTGGCTGTGGCGGCGTGGGCCTGTCGGCCATGCTGTTGGGGCATGCCCTTGGGGCGCGGGTGGTTGTGGTCGATGTGGTCGATGAGAAACTGACCCATGCCAAGGGCCTGGGTGCGGATGCGATCGTAAATGCCGCGCAGATTGACGCCGCGCAGGCCGTGCGCGAGATCACCGGCGGGGGCGCGCATCTGGCGCTTGAGGCGCTGGGTATCCAAATCACAACCGAAGCCGCCATGCGCAGCCTGCGCAAGCTGGGCCGCATGGTGCAGGTCGGCATGCCCGCGGGCGAACACACGCAGATGACCCTGCCTTGGGATGTGGTCTATTCCGGCCAATTGGCCATTTACGGCACCCGTGGCATGCCCGCGCATCGCTATCCCAGCCTGTTCAATCTTGTCGAGGGCGGTCAGCTTGATTTGACCCCCTTGATTGCGCGCCGCGTCGCGCTGTCAGATGTGACACGCGAACTGGCCGTTTTTAATCATGCGGCGCCCCCGGGTGTGGCTGTTATCACCGATTTCACCTCGTGAGACCTCAGAAAGGACTGACCATGAAAGCTGCCGTCATCGTATTTCCCGGCTCGAACTGTGACCGAGACATGGCCGTCGCCTTTGAACAGGCCGGTCTTCAGGTTGACATGGTCTGGCACAAAGACACTGCACTGCCTCAAGGTGTTGATATCGTTGGTGTTCCGGGCGGATTTTCCTTTGGTGACTACCTGCGTTGCGGCGCGATTGCCGCCAATGCACCGATCGTGAACGAGGTCAAGGCCCACGCGGATCGCGGTGGCTATGTTCTGGGCGTGTGCAATGGTTTTCAGGTGCTGACTGAAACCGGCCTGCTGCCCGGGGCGCTGTTGCGCAATGCGGGGCTGAAATACATCTGCCGCACCGTTGGTCTTAAGGTCGAAAATGGGGAAAGCGTTTATACCACGGGCTATGGCGCCGGCACCGAGATCGCGCTGCCCATCGCGCATCACGACGGCAACTATTTCGCGGATGATGAAACCCTGAACCGGCTTGAGGGCGAAGGGCGCGTGGCCTTCCGCTATACGGACAACCCCAATGGCTCGGCCCGCGATATCGCTGGCATCCTGTCGGGCAATGCGCGTGTGTTGGGGATGATGCCCCACCCGGAACGTGCGTCGGAATCCGCTCATGGCAACGAAGACGGTGCGCGTCTTTTCGCCCATCTGACCGAGGCCCTGACCCAAGCCTGACTTGAGCCTTTGAGCAGGCAGGCCTATCCTGTCTGTGATGGTTCAAGTATCTACGACGTCTGACAATAAACGCGAAAGCAATCGCTCGGCCCCGCTGTCATTGCGGGTCCGTATGGCGTTGTTCATTCTGTTGATTGCGGCGATCGGGACAGCTTGGTTCACCAACCTCATGCTGACCAACCGCTTTACCGAAACAACGCGCAACCGCGCCGAGCTTCGGTTGGCGCTCTATTCCGGCAACCTGGTTTCGGAACTGCGCCGCAATGCCATCGTGCCCCAGCTGTTGGCGCGTGACCCGGCGTTGATCGGTGCGCTGAATTCCGAAGACTACACCCAAAGCTCGCAACGCCTGATTTCCTTTGTCGATGAAATTGGCGCGGCCTCACTGGTTCTGCTGGACCACGAAGGCAGGACCGTCGCGGCCACGGATCGCGCGCGTTTGGGGGAAAACCACCGCTCGACCGGCTATTTCGTCGATGCGCTGCGCTCCAATACCACGGTTTTCAGCGCCACGGAAAAAGAAACCGGCGGCTATAGTTTTGCCTATTCGCGCCGCATGGAAAGCCCCGGCGATCCCGTCGGTGTGATCGTGGTCGAGGTCGATCTGGCCAAGTTCGAACGCGCCTGGGCCGGCATTTCAGATGCGGTGATGGTCAGCGATTCCGAGGGGCGGATCATTCTTGCAACGGAACCGCGCTGGCGCGGTCTGGACATGGAAACCGCCCTGCAACAGCAACCTGCCGCCAGCGCCATTGAGCGCGCGATCCGCGCCACCGCCGATTGGACCGCACAAGAGGCCGACACCTATCTACGGGGCGAGGCGGTGATGCGCATTGACGGGCGCATCCCTTTTCGCGGTTGGACCCTGTCGACCTTCACCACCTATGCAAGCGTGCGCGAACGGGTGAACGCGGTGCTGGCGCTTGAGCTGATGGCCTTTGCCATTCTGGCGGCGCTGGCGTTCTATACATTGTCCCGCAAGACCGCAGTGCGCATGGCGCTGTTTGAACGGGAATCCGTCGAGCTGCGCGCCCTGAACGCGCGGCTCCAGCGCGAGATCTCTGAGCGCGAAAGAGTGCAGCAAAACCTTGTGGTGGCCGAACAATCCCTGGCGCAAAGCTCAAAACTGGCGGCGCTTGGTGAAATGTCGGCGGCGGTCAGCCACGAGCTGAACCAACCCCTGGCCGCGATGAAAACCTATCTGGCTGGCGCGCGGCTTTTGTTGCGACGCAATCGCCCTGACGAAGCCCTGTCTGCCTTTCACCGGATTGATGACCTGATCGAGCGCATGGGCGCCATCACCCGGCAGCTGAAATCCTATGCCCGCAAAGGCCAGGATGCCCTGTCCCCGGTGGATATGGCCGATGCGCTGGCCGCAAGCCTGTCGATGATGGAGCCCCAGTTGAAATCCCGCCGCGTGAAAATCCAAAAGACCCTGCCGGACAGCCCGGTGCGGGTGATGGGCGACCGGATGCGGATTGAACAGGTTCTGGTCAACCTCTTGCGCAACGCGCTGGACGCCACCAAGTCTGTGGCAGATCCCCAGGTTGAGATCATTCTGGCGGCCGGGGAAACCGCGACACTCAGCGTGCGCGACAATGGACATGGGATCGAGGACCTGGATGAGCTGTTTGAGCCCTTCTACACCACCAAGCAGCCGGGGGACGGCGTGGGGCTTGGGCTGGCGATTTCATCGGGGATCGTCTCTGAACTCGGCGGTCGCCTGACCGCACGAAACGGCGAGGACGGCGGCGCCGTGTTTGACGTCCAGTTGCCAATATTAAACGAAAAAATCGAAGCGGCGGAGTAAGATAAAATGGCAAAAGCAATGAAAATCGCCATCGTCGATGACGAGCAGGACATGCGCCAATCGATCAGCCAGTGGCTGGCTTTGTCGGGCTATGACACGGAAACATTTGCCAGCGCCGAAGAGGCGCTTGGCTCTGTTGGCGCCGATTATCCGGGGATTGTGATCTCCGACATCAAAATGCCGGGGATGGATGGAATTCAGTTGTTGAAAAAGCTGATGGGGGCCGACAGCGGCTTGCCGGTGATCATGATCACGGGGCACGGCGATGTCCCCATTGCCGTCGAAGCCATGCGCATCGGCGCGTTTGATTTCCTGGAAAAACCCTTCAACCCGGACCGCATGTCGGAACTGGCGAAAAAGGCGACAACAGCCCGCCGTCTGACCCTTGATACCCGGGCGCTACGTCGCGAGCTGTCCGAGGGCGGACAGATCATGGAAAAACTGATCGGGTCCAGCCCCGTAATGGAGCGCATGCGCGAAGACATCCTGGACCTGGGGCAGGCGGATGGCCATGTGCTGATCGAGGGGGAAACCGGCACGGGCAAGACCCTCGTGGCACATGCGATGCATGCGGTTGGTGTGCGGGGCACCAAGAAATTCGTACTGATTTCCTGCGGTGCCATGGATGAAGACGCGCTGATGAAGCGCCTGTTTGGCCCCATGCAACCCGAAGACACCCGGCTCCCGGCGATGGAAGAGGCTCGCGGCGGGACATTGGTTCTGGAAGATATCGAAGTGCTCTCGGATGCGGCGCAGGCGCGGCTGCTCTCGGCGATCAATGATCAGGGCACGCCCCCCGAAACCCGCATCGTGGCCATCTGCAATCTGCAAGACGAAGGCCGCACCTGTGAAAGCACCCTGCGCGCGGATTTGTACTATCGCCTTGCTGCATTGAAAATCGTGGTGCCGCCCCTGCGCGCCCGCGGAGAGGATATTTTGACATTGTTCACACGCCTGTCCGAACAATTCGCGGATGAATATGGCTGTGATGCGCCAAAAGTCTCGGCGCAAGAGGCCGCACAGTTGTTGCAGGCCCCCTGGCCTGGAAATGTCCGGCAGTTGATCAATCTGGCCGAACGCGCGGTGCTTCAATCGCGGCGCGGGCAGGGCACGATTGCTTCGTTGTTGATGGCGGATCACGATCAGATGCAGCCGGTCATGACAACCGAGGGCAAGCCATTGAAGGAATATGTTGAAGCCTTCGAACGCATGCTGATTGACAACACCATGCGCCGCCACAAGGGATCCATCGCTTCGGTGATGGAAGAACTGTGCCTTCCCCGTCGAACGCTGAATGAAAAGATGGCCAAATATGGTTTGGCCCGCGCGGATTATCTCTGACATCTGCGCCTGCGGCGGGCGGGTTGCGAGGGGCCAGCCCCTCGCGCTCCCCGGGATATTTGCAAAAGGTGAAGGGGATGGGCGCGGTTTTGTTTCTTTGGGGTGGAAATATCCTGGGGTGAATGGCGCCGAAGGTTTTAGAGGGGCAAAGCCCCTAAATCATGGCACAAGCGATCCTATCGGTATGCACCAAAACAAAGCGCCCGGCACTTGGGCCGGGCACAATGAGATCAAGTCTGGTCGGTTTGCTTAGTTCAGCAGGCGACCCATGGCCGCGGCGACATCGGCCATACGCGCCGAGAAACCCCATTCATTGTCGTACCACGCCAGAACCCGGACCAGGCGCTTGCCGGTGACCTTGGTCTGGTCGGGGGCGAAGATCGAGCTTTCGACCGTGTGGTTGAAGTCGATCGAGACCTTGGGTTCAGGATCGTATCCCATCACCATGCCCATATGGCCGGCGACGGCTTCGCGGACGACCTCGTTGACGTCGGCGACGCTGACGTCCTTTTTGGCGTAGAATGTCAGGTCAACAGCCGAGACATTTGGAGTGGGCACGCGCACGGCGGATCCGTCCAGTTTGCCCTTGAGGTTCGGCAGGACTTCACCCAGCGCTTTGGCGGCTCCGGTCGAGGTGGGGATCATCGCCATGGCGGCCGCGCGGGCGCGGTACAGGTCCTTGTGGCGGCGGTCCAGCGTCGGCTGGTCACCGGTGTAGGCGTGGATGGTGGTCATGATGCCGCTGTCGATGCCGATGGCTTCGTCCAGGACTTTGGCCAGCGGCGCAAGACAGTTGGTGGTGCACGAACCGTTCGAGATCATCGTGTCGCCCTGTTCCAGGTCGCGGTGGTTCACACCGTATACGATGGTTTTCTGAACGTTCTTGGCAGGGGCCGAGATCAGAACCGATTTCGCGCCACGACCCAGGTGCACGTTTGCCTTTTCACCGTCGTTGAACTGGCCGGTGCATTCCAGCACGACGTCACAGCCACCCCAGTCCAGCTCGTTGGGTTCGTACGACGACATGACCTCCATCGGGCCGCGGCCCAGGTCCATGGTGTTGCCGTCGATTTTCACTTCACCCGGAAAGCGGCCATGAACGCTGTCATACCGCAGCAGGTGTGCGTGGGTGTCCAGCGGGCCCGGGGCGTTGACTTTGACAACCTGAACATCGTTGCGAGCCGATTCAGCAATATGGGCCAGAGTGCAGCGACCGATGCGGCCGAACCCGTTGATGCCAACTGTGACGGTCATGAGCGCGTCTCCTGAAGGTGTTAAGAATTTGTGTTTCCTATAGTAGCCGCTGTGCGGGCTGCCTAGGGTGAAATGTCAGTCGCCATGGGATGTTAGCGATACCTGTCAATGTGTTAGCGATAAAGAGGTGGAAATCCGCCTTGGTGGCGCTAACGTATTATCAGGAATTTTGAAGGTTTGCGGTAACGCGCTGCACAGGTCTGGTGGCGCGGGGGAATCGTTTCCCCCTTGCCCTGACCGCGAGCACAGGTAGGGTGCCCCAGACATTTCGGAGGGTGGTATGAGCGGACTTCTTGCGCTTTTGGATGATGTGGCGGCAATCGCCAAGGTGGCGGCCGCGTCGGTCGATGATATTGCGACGGCTGCGGCCAAGGCCGGGTCGAAAACCGCCGGGGTGATCATCGACGATGCCGCGGTGACGCCGAAATATGTGCAGGGGTTTGCCCCCGCGCGCGAATTGCCGATCATCTGGCGGATCGCCCGGGGGTCGCTGATCAACAAGCTTGTGTTGTTGATGCCAGCCACCTTGCTGATGGCGGCCTTTGCGCCCTGGCTGGTGTGGCCGTTGCTGATCCTTGGGGGCGGCTATCTGTGTTTTGAAGGGGCGGAAAAGATCGTACATGCGGTCATGCCCCATGATGAGCACACCCCCGGCCCGGACGGATCACATGATGTCGGCAACCCGGCGCAGCTGGAAGAGCAAAAGATCAAAGGGGCCATCAAGACAGACTTCATCCTGTCGGCCGAGATCATGGTCATTTCCCTGTCAGCGATCGAAGCGCCAACCTTTTGGATGCAAGCCGTGACACTGGCGGTTGTCGCCGTGCTGATCACCATGGCTGTCTATGGCGCTGTTGCCGTGATTGTCAAAATGGACGATGTGGGGCTTTGGATGAACAAAAACGGGGTGACAGGCTTTACCCGCCGTCTGGGCGCCGGGATTGTGCAATTCATGCCCTGGCTTCTTAAGGCGCTGATGATCATCGGCACGGCGGCGATGCTGTGGGTTGGCGGGTCGATCATTGTTCACAGCCTGCACGAAATGGGCTGGCATCTGCCCTATGAAACCATCAAGCACTTCGCCCATGATTTTGGCGCGGGACATGGTGGGGTGGAATGGTTGCTGACCGCCGGGGCGGATTTCATTCTTGGCCTTGCGGTTGGGCTCGTGTTGATCCCGATTGTGGTCAAGGTGCTGATCCCACTGTTCGGCGGCAACAAAAGCGCCGCGCACTAGGGTCTTGACCCTAAGCGCATGGACTACGGTGTCATGTAAAAGGGACATGGCAAAACAGACATGTAAAACAGACACGCAAAAGGCGCGCCCCGCGGGACGCGCCTTTTTTAATGGGTAAGCAGAGCTTATTGGGTGAGCGCCGACACTTCGTTGTAGGCGGCGGTGAACCCTGTCAGCGACATTTCAACCTGAACCTTCTGACCGGGGGCCAGCGCCGGAACCAGGGTCAGCGTCGCCTTTGCGCCCGCCTTAAAGCTGGCGATATCTTGCGCTGTGAACCCAACCTGCGAGATACAGCCGATCTGGCTGCAGAACGAATATTCATACTTGCGGGCATTATTGCCATCGACGGCAATCGTCAGCTTTTCGCGCAGCGCGGTTTCCAGCGGCACCGCGATGGTGCCCGCGGCTACGGCCTGTCCGCCATTGGCCAGCTTGACGATCTCTGCCTTTGCGACCGGCGATCCCGCCGCATCCAGCAGCAGTTGCTGCATCTGGCAGATGTCGTCGCGATCTGCCAGCTCGATGCATTCGATCTGCCAATCGCCATGCGTGGCTTTCAGATAGGTCTGGGGTCCCTGTGGGGCCGCGGCCTCCCCCAGATCAAGCCCATTGCCGGAGGTCTCGGCACCTTCCTGAGTGCCCTCGGGCGCAGCTTCGGTGGTCGCCTCGGTCGTTTCGGCCTCGGGGGCAGGGGTTTGCGCAGTGGTCTCTTGGGCAAGAGCGGGCGCGGCGCCAAGGGCGGCCATCAACGAAATAAGAAGAAGCGGGTTTTTCATGGAAGTCCTCTGAAATCCTGTCGTTTCAAAATTCACCTAACATGGCCGTTGGGCGGTGTCAGGGGTGAAAACACTTTGTATGGCCTAGCCCGCGAAAACCTGCCACGCAAGTCAAAGCCATGGCACTTGGTTGCCGAACACCGGCATGCGTACCCTTAGATTCGGGTTGGGGATGGTGGACGAGGGGGGCGGAAAAAGGAATGGGGCCACGCTGGCCCCATTCCATTATCGCTCCCTGTCGGACTGGCCGACTTTGTTATTGGCCGAACGCTACGAAGGAATCAGTCCGGGGTCAACAGGGTTTTTGGATTATTTTCCATTGGCTTGGAGAAAAGTCCAACAAAACGGACCCCGGCCGCTAAGGGTAAGGATCTTGCACCCTTGCCAAGATTGTATCCAAAAAAAGCCGCGCCATAGGGCGCGGCCAGTCTGACAGGGAGGAAGTCGTCCCGGAGCAGGAGAGGACATGACGCCCCGGAACGAAAACACACTGGCATCAAAAGGTTAATTTAGTATGGTCGGGGGCGTACGGTCAGCGGGGCTTTGAAATGTCGAATGATATCTTTTTGGGCGGCGGTGGCCGCGATTATGGGGAAAAGCAGTTTCTCAAGCTGAAATATGCCAATCGCCACGGTTTGGTTGCAGGGGCGACGGGAACCGGGAAAACCGTGACCTTGCAGATCCTGGCCGAAGGGTTTTCAAAGGCGGGCGTTCCGGTGTTTCTCGCCGATGTAAAAGGCGATTTGTCGGGCTTGGCCAAGGCGGGCAGCCCGGATCACAAGCTGCATGGCGCCTTTCAAGAGCGCAATGGAAAAATCGGCTTTGACAGCTTCACCTACGAGGCCTTCCCCGCCGTGTTCTGGGACCTGTTTGGAAAACAGGGACACCCGGTGCGCACCACTGTCGCCGAAATGGGTCCGCTTTTGCTGTCGCGGCTGTTGGAATTGTCGGAACCGCAAGAGGGCATTGTGAACATCGCCTTCCGTCTGGCCGACGAAGAGGGCATGCCGCTGCTGGATCTTGCCGACCTGCGGGCGCTTTTGGTCTGGATTGGCGAGAACCGCAAAGATCTGGCGCTGCGCTATGGCAATATCTCGGTCAATTCCATCGGCGCGATTCAGCGCCGCTTGCTGGTGCTGGACAATCAAGGCGGCAGCGGTCTGTTCGGAGAACCCGCGCTGGATCTTGAGGATCTGATGCGGGTCGGGCCGGACGGGCGCGGGCAGGTGAATATCCTTGCGTCCGACACGTTGATGGCGTCCCCGCGACTGTATTCGATCTTCTTGTTGTGGCTGCTCTCCGAGCTGTTTGAAACCCTGCCCGAGGTGGGCGACCCGGACAAACCCAAGCTGGTCTTCTTTTTCGACGAAGCGCATCTGCTGTTTGACGGCGCGCCCAAGGCATTGGTCGACAAGGTTGAACAGGTCGCGCGTCTGATCCGGTCCAAGGGGGTCGGGGTGTATTTTATCACCCAGAACCCGGATGATGTGCCCGAGGATATTCTGGGCCAGTTGGGCAACCGGGTTCAACACGCGCTGCGCGCCTTTACGGCCCGGGATAAAAAGGCCCTGAGACTGGCGGCGGAGACCTATCGTGAGAACCCTGAATTCGATATCGAACAGGCCATCCGCGAGGTCGGCGTGGGCGAGGCGGTGACCTCGACCCTTGAGAAAAAGGGCATTCCGGGCATGGCGCAGCGCACCTTGATCCGCCCGCCTTCGTCACAGCTTGGGCCGATCACCACGGCGGAACGCGCGGGTGTCATGGCGGGGTCTGATCTGGCGGGCAAATATGACGTCCGGTTTGACCGGCATTCGGCCTATGAGATGCTCAAAGCCCGCGCAGAGGCCGCGGCCCGCGCCGCGCAAGAGGCGGAGCGCGAAGAAGAGGATATGGAAATGCAGGCGCGTGAATACCGCGCTGCGCGGCGCTATAGCGGCACACGTGTCAGCCGCTCGACCTCGCGCCGCACCCGCAAATCCCCCAGCTTTGGCGAAGCCATGGGCAAGATGGTGATGAAAGAGCTGACCGGCACCACCGGGCGGCGCATGGTGCGCGGGATCCTGGGCAGTTTGTTCAAAGCGCGCTAAAGGGCGAAACCACAAAAGGGGGGCGGTGCCCCTCTTGTTTTGCGGGGCATGTCACCCTGTGACATTCGGGCTGCTGATCCTGACAATAAACGAAACGCAAGGTCGGTTGCATTTCATGCATCCAATGGATTGAGTTGCGTTATGAAATAACATATCTGGTACTCATGGCTGACAAGACATCGAAAGATAAGCGCCCCGCCTGCAATGGCGGACAGCACATCCCCCGGCGCAAACGCGCAGGCGATCCCATGCGCGACTTTGATCGTCTCCCACCCGAGCTGCGGGCCTGGATGGCGCAGGCGGTGTTGCCCTGGTCTGTCACCTCATGTCTGAAGATCTGGCGCAATGCACGGGCATCCGGAGAAGGGGTTGAGGTGGCGCTACAGCGTCTGACACAGGCCGAGGCGGGATGCCTGGCCAAGTGGCAGTGACGGGCGGCGCGGTCTGTCCAGGCGGAAAACCTGAACTTCCTTCAATGAGACCGCTTTAGCGGATCAAAGGTGGCGACCGCGGGTCTGGGTCCCCACAGGGGGCCCGGCCGACGGCATTCGAGAATGGAATCGCGGCAGCAAAAAACGCCCGGCTCAGGGACCGGGCGTTTCTGTGTCAGTGGCAAAGGGATCAGTTCGCCGCAGCCAGTTGTTTCGGCAGGCGGAAGGTCCACAGCAGGCCACCCTGGTTCAGGTAGTTGACCTTTTTGGCCACTTCCCCCCCCCAGAGTGGAACCGCGCCGCCCCAGCCCGAGATGATCGAGACATATTGCTCGCCGTCCTGTTCCCAAGTGATCGGCTGGCCCACGATGCCCGAGCCGGTCTGGAACGACCACAGTTTTTCGCCGGTTTCGTCGTCACGCGCGATGAACTCGCCCTCGGGGGTGCCGTAAAACACCAGACCGCCCCCGGTGGTCATGACACCCGACCATAGGGGGGCGTCGTTCTTGGCTTCCCATTTGACTTCCAGCGTGTCAGGGTCGATGGCCTTGAGGCTGCCGATGTGGTCTTCGTAGTTGGGCTTGATGGTAAAGCCGGACCCCAGATAGGCCGCACCCTTTTTATAGGTCACGGGCTCGTTCCAGATGTCCATGCCCCATTCGTTGGACGGCACATAGAAGTTGCCGGTTTTCTGGCTGAAAGCCATGGGCATCCAGTTTTTCCCCCCAAGGAACGATGGCGAGGCAAAGACAACTTCGCCTTTTTTGCCATCCGCAGCCTTGGACGGATCGCCGGGGCGGTTTTCTTCATTAAAGATCGGGCGACCGTTTTCGTCGATGCCCTCAGCCCAAGAGATGTCTTTGACAAAGGGCGTTGCCCCGACAAAGCCGCCATCCGCCGCATCCAGCACGTAGAAGAACCCATTGCGGTCTGCCGTGGCCAGACGCTGGTTGCCGTCGCGGTCGTTATAGGCGACCACTTCGTTCACACCGTCATAGTCCCAGCCCTCGCGCGGGGTGGTCTGGAAGTGCCATTTGATTTCGCCATCCGCCGGGTTGATGCCGATCCGCGACGCCGCATACAGGTTGTCACCCGAACCGTCGTTTTTCTGACCCGCATCGCGCAGCCAGCTGTTCCAGGGCGCCGGGTTGCCCGCGCCAAAGATCAGCGTATCGGTGCGCGCATCATAAGATCCGCCCAGCCAAGTCGCGCCGCCGCCGGTCTTCCACATGTCACCGGGCCAGGTGGCGTTCAACGTGCCGGTCATGGTGCTTTCTTCGCCGTTCAGCGTGCCCATGTGACCTTCGATCACCGGACGTTCCCAGACCATGTCGCCGGTGTTCACGTCGCGGGCCTGAACCGTGCCGACGATGCCAAATTCACCGCCCGAGTTGCCGGTGACCACAAGGCCGTTCACGATCAAGGGGGCGGCGGTATAGGAATAGCCCGCCTTGTAGCTGGCGATCTTGTCGCGCCAGACCACGTCGCCGGTCTTGGCGTTCAGCGCAACGATCCGCGCGTCCAGCGTGCCAAAGATGATCTTGTCACCATAGATCGCCGCGCCGCGGTTGATCACGTCACAGCAGGGCAGAATGCCTTCGGGCAGGCGCGCATCATATTGCCAAAGCTCTTTGCCGGTCTTCACGTCAATCGCATAAAGGCGCGAATAAGAGCCGGTGATATACATGATCCCGTCATAGACCAGCGGCTGGGTTTCCTGACCGCGCTGCTTTTCCCCCCCAAGGCTAAAGGCCCAGGCGGGGACAAGGTTCTTGACGTTTTCCTTGTTCAGCGTGTCCAGCGGCGAATAGCGCTGAAGGTGGCGGCCCATGCCATTGGTGACAACCTGATGGGTCATGGTCTGGTCATTGGCCAGCATGTCCTCGGTCACTTCCGCCTGCACAGCGGTGGCTGCGATCAGGCTGATGGCCGCTGCGGCGACAAATCTGTTCATATCGGTCCTCCCGTTTGATGGTAGCGCGGGTTTCCTCGGCCCGCGTGCCCATGACCGTTGCCAGGGGCATCTATCCACCGGCAAGTATAGGCCAAGCGATTTGACAGGGTACGCGCCATAGGTCGTACGACCACAAGACCCTTGACACGACCGGTTCCCGATAGCGCAGGGTCAAGAGGAATCATCTTCTGGGAGGTGGCTATGAAACATGTGTTCACGCTAGGAGCGTGCGGCGCCCTGCTGGCCGCTGCGGTCGGTGCGCAGGCGGCTTCGCCATTGACGGATGGGGGGTATGCGGTGGCGCTTGTGGATGGCGACGGGGCGCAGATCGAGATCGCCCAGCTTGCGGTGCAAGGCGGATCTTACGCCATCGACATGCGCTTTGACGCTTTTACGGATCACTTTTTGTCCATGCGACCGTTCAAATTCGTAGAGGGGCCCGAAACGCTTTGGTGTCATGTGCCTTACCCCTATGAAATCAAACGGGAAATAAGCAAGGATCTTGTCGATCTGGAGTATGATTTCCTATTCGTTTGGAAGCGCGCCGGAAGCTATGGGATCGATCTTTGGAACGGGGTTTATTATGTCTTGTCCCCTGAGGGGAACAGGCTGCGTGGCACCATGCATGAAATTGACATGGATCTGTTGTCGGCGCCCCCTCCGGCGGGGGATCTGCGACTGGTTGGCCCCGCGGATCTGGAGCCTGCGGACCCGGACAGCCACTGGCTGCCCGGTTTGGTGATCCACCCGCTTTAGCTTTGTATTTCAAGGCGTTGAGATTAATCGGAAATTTGTGAATTGTCCTGCTGGCTGATCGAGGTCAGGTAAGCCAGGATGAAATCCTGAACCGTGCGGTCCTGAATGCCCACATGGCGCATCTTGGTGCCGGGCATGAACCCCGCGTTATCCGCCATCCACGCGCGCAGCGCCGCCGGGGTCCAAACGATGCCCGAGGCCTCAAGCGCGATGGAATAGTCATAGTCTGCATAGCTGCCCGCCGCGCGATACAGGATATTCTCCAAGGGGGGCCCATAAGAGGCATCTTGCGCATCAACAGCATGGCAGCGGCGGCACTCATTGTCGAACAGGGCCTGGCCTGCGTTGATCTTGATGGTTTCAAAGCTGTCCGCGGCGGCCGGACCAGCCAACAGGCAGAGGGTGGCGAGCGATGTCAAAAGGCGCATGGCGGGTCTCCAATCTGGTATGCGTGATATGCGACCAGTTTAGGCCCCCCCGGCTGCGCCCCGTTGATCCATGTCAATCCAAGACCCTTCGCGCCCCTGTCCATTGGTCGTATAGAGCGGCCGCGCGGGGCTGTTAGTGTGACCTCAGGACGCCCGAGAGGCGTTAGGGAGGTGACTATGACTGTAATGACGCGCCTGCGCACCGCCGCAGCAATCGCATTGGTTTCCATGAGCACAGGGGTCTGGGGCACGGGGGCCTGGGCGGATATGCCCGTGCTCAAGGCTTCGGTGCTGAAATTCGGCACGGTGAACTGGGAACTGGATGTGATCACCCACAATGGGTTGGACGAAAAACACGGGTTTGACCTGCAGGTGCAGGGCGTGGCCGGCGGATCCGCTGCGAAAGTGGCGTTTCAGGGCGGTGAGGCGGATGTGATTGTCTCGGATTGGCTTTGGGTTGCGCGGCAGCGGGCGGCGGGCAAGGACTATGTCTTTATCCCCTACAGCCGGGCTGTGGGGGCGGTGATGGTGCCCGGCGACAGCGCGGCCCAATCCCTGGCGGATCTGAAAGGGGGCAAGATCGGCATTGCCGGTGGGCCCTTGGACAAAAGCTGGCTGATCTTGCAGGCTTATGCGGAAAAAGAACTGGGGGTGGATCTGGCGGAGGACACCGAACAGGTCTTTGGTGCCCCGCCGCTGATCTTCAAAACTGCCCTTCAGGGAGAGCTGTCCGGGGCGATCAACTTTTGGCATTTCCTGGCCAAGATGGAGGCCAGCGGCATGAAGCCGCTGATCACCGTCGAAGAGGCGGCGACGGCGCTGGGACTTGATCCGAAAACGCCGCTTTTGGGCTATGTCCTGAAAGGCGACATGCTGCGAGATCATCCCGAACTGGTTCAGGCCATGGCCAGCGCATCGCGCGATGCCAAGGACCTCCTAGCGGTGGATGACGCTGAATGGGACCGCCTGCGCCCGCGGATGAAGGCGAAAACCGATGCGCAATTTGATGCGCTCAAGGCCGGGTTTCGTGCGGGTATTCCCGATCCCGGACCGGTCGACGAAGGTGCCGCACAAAAGATGCTGTCTTTGATGGCAGAGCTGGGCGGCAGTGACCTTGTGGGCGATGCCGTGGACCTTCCCGATGGGGTGTTTGTCCAACCGGGAAGCTGAGTTGCCAGCCGAAGTTGATAGGATCACCAGGCCAGCGGCGCCCCCTGTCGCTGACCTGTCGCTGCCCGGGCTGAGCCTGGGAGGGCATGCGATTTTGGGCCCGGTTTCCTTGTCCATCGGTGCGCAGCAGACGGTTGCCCTGACCGGGCCATCCGGGATCGGTAAAACCACATTGCTGCGGATTCTGGCCGGGCTGCAACGTCACGGTGGGACGGTCAGACGCCCGGATCGGATCTCCGTTGTGTTTCAGGAACCCACGCTGATGCCCTGGCGCAGCGTGACGCAGAACCTGACCCTGACCACGGGGATCTCATGTCGCGAAGCAGACAGGCTGCTGGGGCAGGTCGGATTGGCGGGGCGTGGGGATGTCTTTCCCAACCGGCTTAGTCTTGGTCAACAGCGGCGGCTGTCCCTGGTGCGCGCCTTTGCCGCCAAACCCGATCTGCTGTTGATGGATGAGCCCTTTGTGTCGCTGGACGACCGTTTGGCAAAGGATATGATGCAGCTTTTCATGGAGTTGCGCGAAAGCCATCCGGTAGCCACCCTGTTTGTGACCCACGCGGCGCCAGAGGCGCATAGGCTGGCAGATCGCATTTTGCGGCTTGAGGGGACCCCCGCGACATTGACCGAACTTGCGGGGATCGAACTTGCGGGGCCAGAGCCTAGAACAGCGGGGCGTAGCGCCAGTTGTCAGCATCCGGTGTGATTTCATCCAGATCATAATCGGCGCGTTTCAGACGCTGCGCGGCCTCGATGCCCGCCTGTGCAGCGCGATCCACCATCTGTCGACCCAGCTGTTCATCACGCGCGATCCCATGGCCCCGCAGCAGGTTAACCCCATGGTTCAATTGGCCGATCGGGTCGCCAAGCTCGGCGGCGCGGCGATCCCATGCGGCGCTGGCATCCGGATCGTATTCTCCTCCGAAACCGTTGTTGTCCATGTAGGACATCCATGTCATCGTCCCGGTCCAGCCCTGTTGCGCGCAGGCCTCGAACAGTTTTCGGGCGCTTTCGTGGTCACCGGATTTGGTCATCATGTAGCCGGACGAACATAAAACCATCCCGGTTTCACCGCGTTCCGCCCGATCCACCAATGAACGCCAGCTCATTTCCTCGGGGTTAAGCTGACCGATATTATCATCCGTTTCTGCACAGACCGCGCCAGCAAGGGCAATTGCAGCACAGCAAAGGGCATTTTTCAGCATGTCAGGATCCTCCGGGGACACAGTACCATAGGCCGCCGCGGCAAAGCTTAGTGCTTTCGTCGTAGGCCGCGCGCGGGATCATAGCCCCAAATGGCAAGCGCCATAAACACCAGTGCAAAAAGCACGGTCCACATCAGCGCGCCGGGATTCCACGCGCCATACAGGGCAAATCGGATCAGTTCGACGGCGTGGGTAAAAGGATTTCGCGCACATATCGCGTGCAGCAGCTCAGAGGATTCCGCCATTTTCCAAAGGGGATAGAGGGCCGAGCTGAGGAAAAACATCGGGAAGATCACAAAGTTCATGACGCCCGCAAAGTTCTCAAGCTGCTTGATCAAGGACGAAAGTGCCAACCCCAATGCCCCAAGCATCACCCCGGCCACCAGACAGGCAGGAAGCACCGCAACATAGCCGATGGCAGGCATGGTGATGTCGAACAGGGCGGCAATACCCAAGAAAACGTAAATCTGAAGAGTTCCGATGAATGTCGCCGCGCAAAGTCTTGAAATCAAAAGGAACCACCGGGGCAGGGGCGCCGTCATCAACAGCCGCATAGACCCCATTTCGCGGTCATATACCAGAGAAAGAGAGCTTTGCATGCCGTTGAATAACAAGATCATTCCGCATAATCCCGGAACGATGTAGGTCTCATAGGTGATATAGGTCTGATATGGTGGGGTGATCGACAGACCCAGCGCCGCGCGGAACCCGGCGGCAAAAACCAACAGCCAGACCAGCGGACGCACCAAGGCCGCCAGAAACCTTTCGCGCTGATGGACAAAGCGCAGAGCTTCCCGGGTGCATATGGCGACAAATGCCGAGACCCAGATAGGTTTCATAGCTCGCCCCTTGGTTGGGCCAGGGCCCCGGTCTGGGGCTCAGTCTGGGTGCAGGCAAGAAACCAGTCTTTCAGACTGTTTGCCCCCCGTAGCACCTCGGCGCGGCCCTGGTGCAAGACCCGTCCCCGGTGCAGCAAGACGATGTCGTCTTGGTCGTAGACCTCATCCGTCAAATGGGTGGCCCAAAGAAGGGTCAGGTGGTTTTCTATCGCCAAATCATGCAGGTATCGGGTGATGCTCTCACGCGTGGCCGCATCCAGTCCCACGGTTGGCTCGTCCAGAAGGAGCACCTTGGGCTGATGCAACAGCGCCCGCGCAATTTCGGTGCGGCGGCGATGACCACCGTTCAGATTGCGGGCTTTTTCGTCAGCGCGCTCACACATGTCCAACTGCGCGAGAACCTCGTGGATCCGCTCATGTGCCCTGCGCCCGGTGATGCCGTGCAGGGCGGCAAAATAGCGAAGGTTCTGACGGACGGTCAAATCCAGATCCAAAGTCGTCTGCTGGAACACCAACCCCATCAGCGCCAGGGCGGCGCGGGGCTCTTGGGCAAGGTCATGTCCCGCAATGCGGATCCGCCCGGCTGGCGCGGACATCAATCGCGTGAGCAGGCCAAACAGCGTGGATTTACCCGCTCCGTTTGGCCCCAAAAGCGCGGTCACGCGCCCCGGTGAAACCGTGAAACTAACGCGATCCAGGGCCCGTTTCGTCCCGTAGAGATAGGTTAGGTTCTCGGTTTCGATGCTCATTATTTTATCGTGATCTCAAGACGTTGGGTCTCACCGGTGGATCCTGGCACCTTTAGATAATAGCTGCCGGGTTTGATGGCGACAAACCCGATTTCCATTTCTCCGGCCTCGTCGAACTCGACACTGTCGATCCCCAGCGGGCGGATCTCAAGCCCTTCGACGACGATCTCATCCACCCAGATGGCGCGGAAAAACTCAGGACCGACCAGCGCCAGTTCCTGGCTGCCGTCGCCCTGGATCTCAAACTCATAATAGGTTCCGGATTTCAGCTCCCACGGGGACGAAGTGAGCGGCATGCCAGCGGACAGCTGAATGGGTTCAAGGTCTTGTTTGTTCTTTGCAGACAGCAAACCCGCAAGGCCAAAATTGTTGTCGTCGTCATCATCGTCATTGGCCATGGCCCCCATGGGCAAGGCGAGCGCCAACAAAGCGGTCAGGACAAGGTTTTTCATGTGGTTTCCTTTGTTTTTGGACTTATTCGATGAATATCAGTTGGTTGGCCGATAGGCGGCGCCCCAGGGAAAGCGCCCGACCTTGATGGTTTTCAACGCTTTGCGCTTGGCCACATCGACAACGGTCACATCGCCCGACACGCCATTGGTGGTAAACAAAAGCGACCGGTCGGCGTTAAAGTCCATATGCCAGACGCGCCGACCCACAAGAATATAGTCTTCGACCTCATAGGTGTCCGCGTTGACCACGGCGACATGGTTCGACGGCCCCAGCGCGACAAAGGCGTGGGTGTCGGCGTTGGTCAGCTCAAACCCAACAGGCTGGACGCGGTCGGGGTGGATGTTCGCAATGTCGAAATTGATCTTGGCCAGCTCATCCTGAGTTTCGACATCAAAAACCGTGATCGTCCCGCCGATCTCAGAAGAGACCCACAACTCTTTGCCATCTTTGACAAATTCTGCGTGGCGCGGGCGGCTGTCCACCAATGTATTTGCAAAGAGACCTTGTTTTTCCGTGTCGATCCAATGGGCCATATTGGTCGTTTCCGAGGTGGTAATGGCAATCTTGCCATCGGGGCTGACGGCCATGCCTTCGGGTTCGATCCCCACGTCAATCTGGGCCACGACCTGGCGGGTCTGCGTGTCAACGACGGTGGTGATCGCGTCGTCTTCGTTGGCGATATAGAGATGGCGGTTGTCCGGGTGCAGCACGAATTGTTCGGGGTCTTCGCCCGACGGGAGATCATGCAGGATCTTGCCGGTTTTCGGGTCCATGACCTGAACCGCATCGCTGTCAGAGGCGCAGATATAGACCACGGAATAGTCCTTGGCAAAGGTGATGCCGCGCGGACGTTCCCCGGTGGGATAGGTCTGAACGACCTCCAAGGTCTCAATATCGATGACCGAGACAGTGTCGTCTTTTTCATTGGTCACCCAGATTTCATCGGCCATGGCGGTGCTGGCCAGAAGAAACGCGGTGAGGGTTGGGATCAGTTTCATAGCGGTGGTCCTTGTCATGCGCGCCGGGGCTTTGCCCCGGACCCCAGGATATTTGTAAAGAGATGAAGCCTAGGGCTTGAAGGCGGTGCAGCCGGTTTCTGGCTGATCTGTGCCGAGTGTGTCCAGTTCCGTGTGCTGGTGTAGAAAGCCCTCCAGCGGGGCCTGGGCGACCAATGCGCCACGATGCACAAGCGGGATGGGTTGGCGCAGCTGCCCATTCCAGCTGCGATAGGTCATGGGCCTGCCCTTGAACCCTGCGAGTTCAAATTCCTCTGAGAGAAGATAGCTGCGCAGCGTATTGAGATCGTTGGATTTTGTACGTGTCACCGCTTCGCCGATGCTGCGCAGGGCCGCCCAGGCGGCGTAGTCCACGCGGGCCATGGGGCGGCTGGCGAGATCCTCGAAGCGGGACTGCAATTGTGCGGCGCCCCATTGTTCGACGACGGGATCCCAGGCCACGGGGCGCAGGCCTTCGGCACCGGCGGTGGGCCGGGGGCGCCATGTGTTGAAGGGAACGTAGCGCGCGAAGTCATTGGCGGCGTCCGCCAAAAGCAGCAGGTCATACTCCCCCAGATCCTGGGTGAACAGCGGCACCTCTTGCGCGGCGTTCCGGCGCATGTCGGCGTCAAAAGCCCAGGTTTTGGTTGCGGTGATCGTTTGGCCAAATTTGCCAGCGGCTTTGGCGTAGGAGACCGCGATTGCCTCGTCTTGCGCGGAGACACCTTTGATCATGGTCAGCCTTGTCCATTTGCGTCTGAGGGCAAATTGCATCAACGCGTCAGCAAGCATGGCCTGAGATGGAATGGTATGAAGCAGGTTGTCGCTGCACCCGGCGTTTCGAAGGGCCGTACTGCGGTTGGATACATTGAAGAACAGCGCTTGAGAGGCGCGCACGGCCTGCGACAACTGCGCGTCGGGAGCGTCGATCAAGATGAGGTCACTGATGGCCTGCGCCTGCGCCAGTCCTTTGGCGAAATCTCCTTCGTACGGTACGGACACCACGTCGAGAGACCAGTTTTGCCCCATGAAACGACCGGTGGTCGCATTGTCTTTCAACGCCAGTTCCGCCCCCGCGACGCCCATGTCTTTTGGAGCGGGATCCAGATTGGACAGGGTCGGGTTTGGCGCGGGTTCTTGCCTGAGGTATGCAACCTTAACCTCTTGAGAATGCGCGATTTGTGCCATGCTCAGCATGACGGCAAACGCAGCTGCAATCGTTCGTTTCATTGTGTCCTCCCACCATATTCAGCCTAGGGAGGGCACCGGGATCGGCAATACGACTTAGGTCTGACCGGCGCGGGTCTTCGCGCCACGAAAGTCCAATAGAAGAGGCCGCCCGCCCTGTCGTAGGTCTGGGACAGGACACAAGACCCCAAGGGGTTTTGGTAGGGAGGATTGAGTATGGAAAACGAATTTTTCATGGCTGTGCGACGTGTGGCTTTGGGGGCAATGCTGATCATGCCTGTGCAGGCGCTTGCACATGGGGATGTGGCGCCCCAGGCGGTGGACACAACTGGGCTGCCGGCGCTTGACGAAGAGTGGCTGATTGAAAACCCCTACCGCGCCGAAGCCGTTGGCGAAGACACTTGGTCTTTGGCTGTGGAAATTGGCGCATCGGGGTACAATCAAAACTGCGCGCGCTGTCATGGGCTTGAGGTGATTTCCGGCGGTTTGGCGCCTGATTTGCGGTTCCTGGAAGCCGAAGAATACGGCGACGAGTGGTATGTTGAACGCTTCCGCGAGGGGTATACCCAAAATGGGATCACCAAGATGCCGGCCTTTGGCGAATTGCTGGGGCAAGAGGCCGCCTGGGCCATCCGCACCTATATTGAAACACGCCCGGATGACGATTCCATGGCCGAGATTTCGGATGAGTTGAAAGGCATCCGTGATGCGCTGGCGGCGGGTGGTGCTGATGTCGAAGCCCACAAGGCGCGGTTGGTTGAACTGGCGGCTGCGGTTGAAACCGTATCGGGGGCGCCGGTTGCGGATAGCGCCGCATCGCGTGCGGCTGCTTTGCTCGATGGCAGCGCGGACGGCGTGACCCGCGCCACCGAGGCGCTGACCATTGGCCTTTCGGCTGCGAATTAAATGCGCATCAGACGCGGGTTTGGGGCGGTTTTGATGTCTTGGGTGATCCTGATGGGGTCGCCCGCGCTGGCTGATGACCCCTGCGCAGACCACATCCCACAGGCAAAACCCCAAAACGCCAGTCGTGATATTGTCGGGCAAGAGCTGGACCAGATCATGGAGCAGGGGTTTATGACCTTTGCCGTCTACGAGGATTTTGCCCCGTACTCATGGGAGGAAAAGGGCAAGCCCAGGGGCGTGGACGTTGAAATCGCGGGTTTGATTGCCGACTATATCGGGGTCACGCCGCGGTTCCGCTTTGTTGCGGCTGGGGAAAATCTGGAAGCAGATTTGCGTTTCAACATTTGGAAAGGTCCGCTGATTGGCGGTTCCGTTTCCAATGTCATGATGCGCATCCCCTATGATTCTCACTTTAAGTGTCGCGTGGAACAGGCTGTTTTTCCTGGGCAATATCATGAAGAGCGCATCGCAATTGCCTATCGGACCGATGTGTATGAAGAGGATGACAAACCTGTCCCAGCCTATTTCCGATTTGATACGGTCGCGGTTGAGAATGACTCGATCTCGGATTTCTACCTGACCAGCTTTGCGGGGGGGCAAACTGCCAAAGGTGTGCGCCGCTATGCACAAATGGCCCAGGCGATGGCGGCGCTGAATGCTGGTGACACCATGGCCGCCATGGGTCCAAGGGCCCAGCTTGAGTTCCACGCCGGTCCGGGGATCGCGATCCATGAACCGCCCCTTGCGGGTCTGGCCAAGTCCAATTGGACCTTG
Source organism: Pelagimonas sp. (assembly GCA_025210345.1). Lineage (GTDB taxonomy): Bacteria > Pseudomonadota > Alphaproteobacteria > Rhodobacterales > Rhodobacteraceae > JAOARQ01. The sequence goes on from JAOARX010000023.1 coordinate 125,066, forward strand.
GGGACAGCGGTTCATTTCGCCTATCGCCCTTTGGCCTATACGGTCGGAGATGCGGTTCAAGACGCCCTATCGAGCGGAAAGATAAAAGATATCTTTGAATCCTATGGCCTGAGACACCATGCGCCCAGCTGGTGAACCTAGCCATTGGTCTTATATGCCCGCCGGCAACTTCGCGCCTAGGCTGGTCAGTAAAGGGGGAGCAACCCAATGCATATGAACGATTCTCGCACCATTTCTGCGGATCAGAACACGGTTTGGGCCGCGATTTTGGATCCTGAGGTGCTGAAGGCCTGCGTGCCGGGCTGTACCGAGATGGCGGGCAACGCCGATGACGGGTTTGAGGCGACGGTTGTCCAAAAAGTGGGGCCGGTGAAAGCCACCTTTAAGGGCAAAGTGACCCTTTCCGACATGGAAGCCCCCAACCGTGTCACGCTGAACGGCGAGGGCAAAGGCGGGGCGGCAGGCTTTGCCAAGGGGGGCGCGACCGTGACCCTGGCCCCGGGCGAGGATGGCGGCACGCTTTTGACCTACGACGTCGACGCCAAGGTTGGCGGAAAGCTGGCGCAATTGGGCAGCCGCATCATTGATGGGTTTGCCAAGAAGATGGCGGATCAGTTTTTTACCAGTTTTCAGGAGGCCCTCGAAGGGCCTGCTGAGGAAGAAGAAACCACCGAAGAGGGCACGGATGCCCCCAGGAAAAAAGGGTGGTTCAAGCGCATGGTGTCCAGCTGAGTTTTCGGCCTGACAGCAGCCAGAACACGTATCTCAGGGAGGAGAAACATGGCAGAAGTAACAATGGTGGTGAACGGGAAATCCGTCACCAAATCGGTGAAGGGCAATACGCTCATGACCGAATTTCTGCGCGATGAATTGGAAATGACCGGCACGCATGTGGGCTGTGACACCAGCCAGTGCGGCGCCTGCGTGGTGCATGTGAACGGGAACGCGGTCAAGAGCTGCACCATGTTCGCCGCCGAGGCAGACGGGTCCGAGGTGACGACCGTCGAAGGCATGGGCAATGCAGACGGGTCGCTGGGTGCAATTCAGGCGGCCTTTCAGGAACACCACGGGCTCCAGTGCGGGTTTTGCACGCCGGGGATGATCATGTCCGCCGCCGCGCTGCTGAAAGACAACCCAAAACCCACCGAGGCCGAAGTGCGTGCCTATCTGTCCGGCAATATCTGCCGCTGCACCGGGTATCACAACATCGTCAAGGCGATCATGGCCGCCAGCGGCCAGGACGTGGGCGCGATTGCCGCTGAATAACAAGCGATGAGAGATTGAGGAATCTCTCGTAAATAGCTGACAGGCAGAGAAAAACTGCCACCCAAGGGAGGAAATACCATGCCGAAGGATCATGGCATTGGCGCAAGCCCCAAACGGCGGGAAGATCACCGCTTTTTGACGGGCCAGGGCCGTTATACTGACGATATCAACCTGCGTGGACAAGCCTATGTCCACTTCCTGCGCTCAGACATGGCGCATGGGAAAATCACCAGCATCGACACCAGCGCAGCCGAGGCCATGCCCGGCGTGGTGCGTATCTTTACCGGCGCGGATTTCGAAGGTGTGGGCGGGCTTCCGTGTGGCTGGCAGGTCACCGACAAGCATGGCCAGCCGATGAAAGAACCGGCCCATCCGGTTCTGGCGCAGGGCAAGGTTCGCCATGTGGGCGATCCGATTGCCGCGATCGTGGCCGACAGCCTCGAAGAGGCGCGCAACGCCGCCGAAGCCATCGACCTGGACATCGAAGAACTGCCCGCCGTGGTGGATATGAAGGCCGCTTTGGACAGCGGTTCGGCACTGGTGCATGACGATCTGGGTGATAACCTGTGTTATGACTGGGGCTTTGTCGAAGAGAACAAGGGCGCGGTTGACGAGGCCTTTGAAAAGGCCGCGCATGTCACCACGCTTGAGCTGGTCAACCAGCGTCTGGTGGCCAATCCGATGGAGCCGCGCGTGGCCGTGGGGGATTATGACCGCGCCAGCGATGACAGCACGCTGTACACCACGTCGCAGAACCCGCATGTGATCCGTCTTTTGATGGGGGCCTTTGTTCTGGGCATCCCCGAGCACAAGCTGCGCGTTGTGGCGCCGGATGTCGGCGGGGGCTTTGGCACTAAGATTTTCCACTATGCGGAAGAGGCGTTTTGCACCTTTGCCGCCAAGGCGCTGAACCGCCCGGTCAAGTGGACCTCGACCCGCTCCGAGGCGTTCATTTCGGATTGCCACGGTCGTGACCATGTCACCAAGATCGAACTGGCGCTGGATGCGGACAATAACTTTACCGCTTTGCGTACAGATACCTATGCCAATATGGGCGCCTATCTGTCGACCTTTGCGCCTTCGGTTCCCACCTGGCTGCATGGCACCTTGATGGCGGGCAACTACAAGACGCCGCTGATCTATGTGAATGTCAAAGCGGTCTTTACCAACACGGTTCCGGTCGACGCCTATCGCGGCGCGGGCCGCCCCGAGGCGACCTATCAGATCGAGCGTCTGGTCGACAAAGCCGCGCGGGAACTGGGCGTCGATCCGATCGCGCTGCGCCGTCAGAACTTTATCACCGAATTCCCATATGCGACCCCCGTCGCGGTGGAATATGACACCGGGGATTACCACGCGACCATGGATCAGCTTGAAAAGATGATCGACCGGGATGGTTTTGCGGCGCGCCGCGCGGAAAGCGAAAAGAACGGCAAACTGCGCGGGCTTGGTGTGAATTGCTATATCGAGGCCTGCGGCATCGCGCCGTCGAACCTTGTGGGGCAGTTGGGCGCACGCGCGGGCCTGTATGAAAGTGCGACGGTGCGTGTGAACGCCACCGGGGGTCTGGTTGTCATGACCGGCTCGCACAGTCACGGCCAAAGCCACGAAACCACATTCCCACAGGTCATTGCTGAGATGATCGGTATTGACGAAAGCATGGTGGAAATCGTGCATGGTGACACGGCCAATACGCCGATGGGCATGGGAACCTACGGGTCGCGGTCTTTGGCGGTTGGCGGGTCTGCCATGGTGCGGGCGACCGAGAAAATCATAAACAAAGCCAAGAAGATAGCAGCCCATCTTATGGAGGCGTCTGAAGGGGATATCGAACTGAAAGACGGGCAGTTCTCTGTCGCGGGCACCGATAAATCGGTGGCTTGGGGCGATGTGACGCTGGCCGCCTATGTGCCGCATAACTATCCGCTTGAAGACATCGAACCGGGGCTCGAAGAGACCGCGTTTTATGATCCCTCGAACTTCACGTACCCCTCGGGCGCCTATGCCTGCGAGGTCGAAGTCGATCCGGAAACCGGCAAGGTCAGCATCGAAAGCTTTGCCGCTGCCGATGACTTTGGCAATGTTGTCAACCCGATGATCGTCGAAGGTCAGGTCCATGGCGGTCTGGCGCAGGGGATCGGACAGGCCCTGCTGGAAGGCGCGGTCTATGATGAGAACGGTCAGCTTTTGAGCGCCTCTTACATGGATTACGCCATGCCGCGCGCGGATGATCTGCCGAACTTTGCGGTCGATCATTCCTGCGTCACGCCCTGTACCCACAACCCCTTGGGCGTCAAGGGCTGTGGCGAGGCCGGGGCCATTGGCTCGCCGCCCGCGGTGGTCAATGCCGTGATCGATGCGCTGCAATCGGGTGGGCATGATGTGACCCATGTGGACATGCCGCTGAGCCCGTCACGCGTCTGGTCGGCGATGAACGGATGAACAAGAGCGCTGGGGGATTTTCCATCCCCCAGACCCCCTGGAGGATATTTGAGACCCAAAGAAACAGGAGCCTGTTCGATTGGGGTGATGGAGAAACGATATGTATGCATTTGATATTGAACGGCCTTCGACCGTTGCAGATGCGGCTGCTGCGCTGAGCAAGGAAGACGCGCAGGCCCTGGGTGGTGGTCAGACCCTGATCCCGACCCTGAAACAACGCCTCGCGGCGCCAGAAACCTTGGTCAGCCTGTCGGGCGTGACCGAAATGCAGGGTGTCAGCAGCGATGGCGGGGTGATCACCGTCGGTGGCGGTACAACCCATGCAACGGTGGCAGCCGAAGCGGGTGGCTTTGCCGCACTGGCCAAACTGGCCGGTGGCATTGGTGATCCTGCGGTGCGCAATCGCGGCACAATTGGGGGATCGCTGGCCAACAACGATCCATCCGCCTGCTACCCCTCTGCGGCGCTTGGGGCAGGGGCGACCATTGTCACCAACACCCGTGAAATCGCGGCGGATGACTATTTCCAAGGGCTGTTTGACACAGCTCTGGACGAGGGCGAGATCATCACGGCGGTTAAGTTCCCGGTGCCGGAAAAATCCGGCTATGCCAAGTTCGAACAGCCCGCGTCGCGGTTTGCGCTGGTGGGTGTGTTCGTGACCAAAGCGGCGGATGGTGTGCGCGTCGCGGTGACAGGCGCCTCAGAAGACGGTGTGTTCCGCTGGGCAGACGCCGAGGCCGCGCTGACGGCGAATTTTGCGCCCGAGGCGCTTGAGGGGCTTGCTCTGTCAGGGGATAGCATGATCTCCGATGTGCACGGATCCGGCGCTTATCGTGCCCATCTTGTGGGCGTGATGGCAAAACGCGCCGTCGCTTCGGCCGAATAAAGCCTACACCAAGACCAAGGGAACCCCGGTTGGAAACAGCCGGGGTTTTTTGTCAGATGCTGCGCAGATCACCATTTGGCGCAATTGCAATAATACGGCGCAGATCAAAGTCCGATTTCAACCGCGCAAGGCGTGCAGGCGGCATAAACACCGCAGCGGTGGAAAGCGCGTCTGCCAGCATCGCATTGGGGGCCTCGATGCTGATCGAGGACCAAAGGGCCGGTCGATGGGTCGGAGAGACAATGTGGTCCCGCCCGCTGATCTGGCTGGCTTTGGGGCTGGAGGTGGCGATGGCGCTGCCCGCAACAGAAACCTGGCCCACATGCCCATGTCGTGGATCGGACAGGCCCAGCCGGAAAGGCCCACCCAGGGCGCGGTGCTCGCCGATGTTCACGAGCGCTTTGGCAAACCCTAACTCATGCAGCATCCCGCTGATATGATCGGTGGCCCAGCCCTGTGCAATTCCGTTGAACGTGAGGGATTGATGTGGCGCGAGGGCAATCTGAGCGTGCGATATTGCCACATCTTTCCAGGATGTTGCAGGGGTTTCTTCAGGTGCTGATTCCCACATGGACTGAACCGACGGATCAAATTGACCGTCGGTTTTTTCATGTATCTGCGTGATGTCAGAAGCAAGCGCGACAAACGCCGGATCCGGCGCCAGCAGGGTCTTGTTCTGGTTCAGCTGAACCAGCGCGGAAGAGGGGTCATAGAGGCTAAAGAGGGCCTCGATCTTTCGAAGCTGAGCGGGAATGCTTGTCAGGGCCGGTTGAGTGATCTCTTTGGGACCATAGAGCGAAATGCTGACCTCGGCCCCCAGGGCAATCCCGCGCCACTCCGAGGCCTGCGCCCATTGTGGAAGGCAGGCGAAACTGGCGGAAAGTGACAGGAAACGGCGTCGGTTCAGCATGTTCACGCGACCTTGTTCGGGTGGCCCGATATATCGCGGGCGGGTTTCAGGCGTTTGCCCTTTTGGGCCAGGATCAAGGGAACACAGCGGCTGTCGTCATCGTGGATCGCAACGCAGTCAAGGCATTGAAAGCACTCGTCATATTGGATGGCCCCGGCGGGGCTTATGGCTCCGTACTGGCATTTGACGCTGCACAATTGGCAGGGGCTTCCGCATTCGAGGCGGCGGGGAATCCATTTTCGCAGACGCAACGCGCCCCCGATGGCCATCAGCGCCCCCAAAGGGCACAGATAGCGGCAAAATCCCTTGAACACAAAAAGCCCCAAAACCAACCACGCAGCCGCATAGGCGACGTAATACCATTCCCGAAGGAAGACCGTGGTGATCGCGGTTTTAAAGGGCTCAATCTCGGCGGCTTTGTCCATATGCTCCGGGGCATAAAGGGTAACGCCGATCAGCCCCGCCAGCGCCACATATTTCAGTTGCTTCAAACGGCTGTCCCAAAGCGGCGAGGGCTCATAGCGCGGCAGCCGCAAAACCCGTCCCAGATGATGCGCGAATTCTTGCAGCGCGCCAAAAGGGCACAACCAACCACAAAACAATCCCCGTCCCCACAGGACAAAGCCTGCGATCGCCGCGCCCCAGACCAACAGAGAAAACGGATCATAAAGAAGGAACGCATAGCTGCCGCCGGACAGTGCGGTCTGCAGGCTTGCCAGGGGGGTGACGATGGACAATTGCCCCTGGCCCCACCAGCCGATGAATCCCAATACACTGGCCAGGATCGACAGGCGCACCGGGGTATAGCCGCTTAGCCCGGCCAAACGGGACTGGCCCCAGTACAAAAGCGGCATGAGGGCGATCAGGCCCACTGCCAAGATGATCAGATCGGTTTGGCGATTGCGCACCGCCTCTTCGACCGGGCTCAGGCGCCGGGGGGGCGTGGGGCGCACGAAAAAGCGTTCCGGCGTCTGGTGGGTGACATCCAGGGACACGGATCCGATCTCGGGCTGAAACATCCCATGTTCCCGCAGGGCCTTGACCTGAACGTCCCACGGGCTGGCCGGGTCAAATCCCAGGCGCCGGTCGGTGCGCAGGATCATTGCGACACCTTCGTGCAGCTCGTCGGGGAGCTCATCGGCCAGTTCCACGAACAGATCCGCATCGCGCAGCGCAATGGGAAAGCCCCCCTGTGTCACTGAGATCCAATCCGGTGCAGTGTTGCGGACAAAATCCGGTGATACCAGCCCATGGCGGGCGGTTTCAATCATCAACACCGGCTCGTCGAATGTGGAAATGCTGGTAAAGGCATCCAGCTCTTCGAGCGCATCTTTGGACAGCAGGGCGCGCGCGATCGACCTTGGGCCAAGATCCGCGATCCACAGATCCAGATAGGGCTCTTGCGGGAAATCCTGTGCCTCGGGGTCGTCGTCTTCCCAAAGCGTACCCGCGAACTGGGCATCGACCTGGGCATTGGTCACGGTATGGCGGGTGATCAGCCCCTGATCCAGCAGATCCTGCCAGCTCAGCACCTCGTCGACCGTGGGATCCGGGTAGGCAGGCGGCCCGGCCGACAGCCCCCCCATCTTTTCGCGCGCAACCTGCAAGGCCGCAGCCAGAATCGATTCATGCGCGATCCGAACCGAGGCCGTCGCCTTGGTCACCCCGTCCAGATAGACCAGCCCGTTGCCGTCGCCGCCATCGCCATAGGGGGTGCCGACCACAAGATTGTCCGAAATCGAATGGCCGCGGTATTGCTCAAAGAAGGCATGAAAGGGCGCCTCGCCCAGACCCGAGACAAAGATCGGCTCATTGTGGGACAAAAGCTGCATGTCCAGAAAGCGCCCTTCAAGGTCCAGTACGACCAAGACATTGATGGCACTGCCGGAAAACCCGGGCAGGGGCGCCATTGGCTCGGTCTGGAACACATAGCCCGCATGCGCTCCGCCAGAGTTCAACAATTCATGCACGCCAACGTCATTCAGTGCGGCCCCCATCGACATGGGGGCAAAGATGCGCTCGGCCAGTTTTTCAGGAGGCAGAGGCTCGGCGTTGGCACCGGGGGACCCAAGCAGGAGACCCGCAGCACATAACAGGCCCCAAAGGCCGGATAGAATTGATTTAGCGCACATGCAGCGACGGTAGGCGGGCATTGCGAAGGCGGAAATGCGACCTTGGTCGCGGAGTGGATATCGGCGCTTGCGGACGCCGTCGGTTCATGAGCAGCTAGGGTTGGGAGGATGGCGATGAAACGGGCGCAGGCGGGAATACCGCTGATTTCGCTGATGATCATGGGGCTGGTCTGGGCTTTGGCGGCCTGGATCGGGGACGATCCTTCTATTCTACCCGGACCGCGCGAAGTCGGTCATGTGATCTGGTCCGAGGCACAGGCCGGGGATCTCTGGTTGCACATGGGCGCGACGCTGCGCCGGGTGATATTGGCCTTTTGTCTCGCCATGGGGGCGGGAACGGCCTTGGGGGTGCTGATTGGCCTGTCGGATCGGCTCAACCGCTGGCTTGACCCCTGGGTGACGGTGATGCTGAACCTGCCGGCTTTGGTGGTGATCGTGCTGTGTTACCTATGGATCGGATTGAATGAAACCGCCGCGGTCGTTGCCGTGGCGCTGAACAAGGCGGCCATGGTGACGGTCACGATCCGCGAAGGCGTGCGCACCCTTGATCGCGGGGTCTCAGAGATGACGCAGGTGTTCAACATGCGGCTGCCCGCGCGGCTGCGTCACGTGATCTTGCCCCAGATCAGCCCGTTTCTGGCCACAGCCACGCGCAATGGGCTTGCCGTGATCTGGAAGATCGTTCTGGTGGTTGAATTTCTCGGGCGCTCAAACGGTGTAGGGTTTCAGATCCATCTGTATTTTCAGCTGTTTGATACGGCCCATGTCCTGTCCTACGCGCTGAGTTTCACCACCGTGATGCTTTTGATCGAATACCAGATTGTTCAACGCTGGGAGCGCGGTGCCACGCGTTGGCGCGTGAAAGACGACGGGTAAGCCCTTGCCAGCGCTTTTATTTTCGGTGGATTGGTAGGCCCGGCAGGACTTGAAATACCTCCGAAAAGTGAATAATTATCAGCCGCTTAACGCAAAAGTGCCCCACGCTGAAACCTGCCGTGGGGCACTTTTACCAATCCATGCCCGAAATTTTGTTGATTGCCTGCTCGGCTAGGCGCGTTCTTTCGACACCGTCAGTATAGACCTGTGATGTGCTTGCTTGAGCGTGGCCGTTCTACCGGCTGATCGGAAAATACTGCCAGTAATCGGCAAATCGCGGGCGCAACACGTCCGCACCTTCAAGCAAAATATGATCTGCAACAGCTCGGCAGAAGCCGGGGGAAAGGGCGCGCTGTGACCGATAGCCAGGTGC
>JAOARX010000024.1 GCA_025210345.1 Pelagimonas sp.
AGATGGCTATCGCCTTCAGATCACCGCCTAAGGGCTGCATTCATCACTCAGATCGCGGGTCGCAATACTGTTCACACGACTATCAAAAAATCCTGCGTCAGCATGGCTTCCAGGTGTCTATGAGCGGCAAGGGCAATTGTTACGAAAATGCCGCCGTCGAGACGTTCTTCAAGACCCTCAAAGCTGAACTGATCTGGCGGAAGCCATGGGACACGCGGCGTCAGGCTGAAATAACTATCTTTGAATACATCAACGGCTTCTATAACACGCGGCGCCGTCACTCAGCACTGGGCTGGAAAAGCCCGGTCGCATTCGAAAGAAAGGTGGATTAAACGAGCACTTGGGGCGGAACTAAACCGCCACAGGGCCACGGCGAGACGGGGGCTGGATGCAACGCTTACTGTGTCTTAGAAAGCCTTGAAGGTCTGTGTCGTATAGGTGCGCTCAATGCCGTCAATATCGAGCAGCTTGTCATTGATGAAGCGGCCGACATCTTCGGTCTCGGGGATGTAGAGTTTCATCAACAGGTCATAGCTGCCGCTGGTGGAATACAGCTCGGAATGAAACTCACGCAGGGCGATTTCATCAGCCACCTTATAGGTGGTTCCGGGTTTGCATTGGATTTGCACAAAGACGCAGGTCATGGGCTGTCCTTTAGGTTACGCGGGACACGACGTGGTATTTCGGGTCGCGCCAGAGGTCATTGTTGATCACATCTTCGATGATTTCAGCGGCGGCCACCACGTCTTTTTCATCGAGGTACAGCGGGGTAAAGCCAAATCGCATGATATTGGGTGCGCGGAAATCCCCGATCAGCCCGCGCTCGATCATGGCTTGCATCGCGGCATAGCCGTGCTCAAAGGCAAATGAGACCTGCGAGCCGCGCAGGTTGGGATCGCGGGGGCTGGCCAGTGTCAATGTGGGGCAGCGGGTCTCGACTTCCTGAATAAAGCACTCGGACAGCGCGACAGAGGCCGCGCGCAAATCCTGCATGTCGACGCCATCCCATGCGCTCAGCGCCTGTTGCAGCACCGCAAGCTGCAAGATGGGGGGCGTGCCAACGCGCATGCGTTCGGTCGACATGGCCGGGCGATAGTCCAGTTCCATGGCGAAGGGCGCGTCATGGCCCAGCCAGCCGGCCAGCGCGGGTTTCACATCCAGCACCAGATCCGGACGCACATAGATAAACGCAGGCGCGCCGGGACCGCCATTGAGGTATTTATAGCTACAGCCAACCGCGAATTCGGCCTGCGACCCGGCCATATCGACCGGCACCGCCCCGGCGGAATGCGCCAGATCCCAGATCATCACGGCCCCCACGGCATGGGCACGTTGCGTGATCGCTTGCATATCGTGCATCCGCCCCGAGCGGTAATCCACCTGCGTCAGCATCACCACAGCCACGTCTTCGGTGATGGCATCCATCACGTCCTGGGGCGCGGGGGTGCGCAATTCATAATCCTTGTCGATCGTGTCGATCAGCCCCTGCGCCATATATAGATCAGACGGAAAGTTGCCACTGTCCGACACGATCACACGGCGGTCGGGGCGCATTTTCAGCGCGGCGGCCAGCGCCTGATAGACCTTGATCGACAGGGTGTCGCCGGTGGCAACAGATCCCGCGGGCGCGCCGATCAGCCGGCCGATGGTATCGCCCACCTGTTGTGGCAGGGCCATCCACCCGGCGGTGTTCCACGCTTTGATCAGCTGCGCCCCCCATTCATCGTTGATCACCTGTGTGGCCCGTTCTGCCGCGCCTTTGGGCAGCACGCCCAACGAGTTGCCATCCAGATAGATCACCCCATCGGGGATTTCGAACAGGTCTTTGCGGGGAAGAGACGGGGTCATGGGGTGGGTCCTTTTGCGATATGCGCCGTAGCCTCGATCTCCAACAGCGCCTGGTCTTCGATCAGATCCGCCACGACCAGCATCGACATGGCGGGAAAGTTGCGCCCCATGACCTTGCGGTATACCTCGCCGATCTCGCGCTGATGCGCCAGATAGGTCTTTTTTGATGTCACGAACCAGGTCAGGCGCGTGATGTCGGCGGCTTGCCCGCCCGCAGCCTCAACCACATCCAGAACATTGCGCAGCGTCTGTTCCATCTGGCCGATAAAATCGTGATGTTCAAAGATCTGGTTGGCGTTCCAACCGATCTGCCCGCCGACGTATAGGATCCCTTCGGGTGACAGAATGCCATTGGCATAGCCTTTGGCGGGGGCCCAGCCCTTGGGATGGATGACGGTATTGGCACTCATGGGGTCTCTCCGGTGAACTGGGCCAGGTGATGGCGCAGGGTGTCAGGCCAGGGTTGGGGCTGCCCTTGGCGCGTGGTGTAGACCAGCGTCGACTGGCAGGTAAAACGCGTCTGCCCGTCACAGGTGGCCGTGATGTTTTGGGTAAAGTGGCTGCGTCCAAGGCCATCGCCACGCAGGGTCAGGATCAAGGCGTCGCCGTGACGGCTGGGCGCTTGAAACCCGGTGTTGATTTGCACAGTGGGCACACCCGCCTCTTGCAAGAGCGTCTCGAAGGGGCAACCCAGCGCCTGGTCAAAGAACGCCTCGGTGCAATCGTTGATCATCTCGAAGTATCGCGGATAAAAGACGATCCCGGCGGGATCGCAATGTTTGAACAGCACCTTCTGGGGAAAGATGAATTCCATCGTCACACCCCCAGATACCGGGTTGTCGTATCGTGATCCAACGCCGACATGGCCCCCTGCCAGACGTCTTTGCCGCGCTGCAAGATCACCGCTTGATCCGCGACCTGTGCCAGTTCTTTCAAAGACTTATCGACCAACAAAATGGCCATCCCCGTTTCTTGTTTCAGCTTGGCGATGGCGGCCCAGATTTCTTGCCGCACGATGGGGGCAAGCCCTTCGGTCGCCTCATCCAGGATCAGCAAACGCGGGTTGGTCATCAAGGCGCGACCAATGGCCAGCATCTGTTGCTCGCCTCCGGACAAGGACGACGCCCGCTGGTCGCGGCGCTCACGGAGGCGCGGGAACAGCTGGGCCACGCGGGCTTCATCCCAATGACCGGGCCGCGCCGCCGCGATCAGGTTTTCACGGACGGTCAGGCTGGCAAAGCATCGCCGCCCCTCGGGAACAAGCCCCACCCCAAGCTGCGCGAGCCGATGCGCAGCCAGGCGTGCGGTGTCTTGACCCGACACGCAGATGCGCCCGCCAGACAGGGGCAGCAGGCGGCAGATCGTCTTGACCGTCGTCGACTTTCCCATGCCGTTGCGCCCCATCAGGGCCAGAACCTGCCCCTCGTCCACGGACAGTGAGACGCCAAACAGCGCCTGGGTCGCGCCATAGGATGCGCTGATGTTTTCAACCAACAGAAGGCTCATGTTGCGTCCCCCAGATAAGCGGCCTGAACCTGAGGGTTGGCGCGGATCTCATCAACGGTGCCGGTTGCGATCACCTCGCCATAGACCAGCACAGAAATGCGATCCGCCAGGGCAAAAACCGCATCCATGTCATGTTCCACCAACAGGATCGGGGCCTCGGTGCGCAGCCCGTCCAGAAACCCGGTCAGCCGCTGCGATCCCCCCGTCCCCAGCCCGGCCATGGGTTCATCCATGACAAAGGCCTTGGGTTTCAGCGTCAGGGCCACGGCGACCTCAAGCTGGCGGCGCTGCCCATGCGACAGCTCCGAGGTGGTGGCGCGGGTGTGCTCTGATAGGCCCACACGTTCCAGCGCATCCTGGGCCACCTCGCGCAGCGCGCGATCCTCAAGGGCAGGACGCCAGAACCGAAACGGCCTGCCCGCCGCGCCCAAGGCCCCAAGAACCACGTTTTGCAGCACCGTGTCCTCCATCGCGAGGGCCGAGATCTGAAACGTGCGTCCCAGCCCCAGCTTGGCCCGCGCCGCGGTGGTCAATCCGGTCACATCCTGCCCTGCCAGGAACACCTGCCCCGCATCGGGCCGCACCCCACCGGCGATCTGTTTGATCAGGGTCGACTTTCCGGCGCCGTTCGGGCCGATCAACGCGTGAATCTCGCCGGCGCGCAGATCCAGCGTCACATCCTTGCTGGCTTGAAGCGCACCAAAGGATTTGCTGACCCCGCGGGTCTCAAGGATGACATCAGTCATGCGTCACCTCCTTGCCCACAAGCGAGCCGATCACACCGCCCCGCGCAAACAGCACAATCCCCAGCAGCAGCACCCCCAGATAGATATGCCAATAGTCTGACAAACCACCCAAGAGATGCTCAAGCGCGATGAAAATCACCGCCCCCACCACCGGGCCAAACAGCCGCGCGACGCCTCCGATGATGATGAACACCATGATTTCTCCGCTGGTTTGCCAGCTGAACATGGTCGGGCTGACAAAGCGGTTGAGATCCGCGAACAACGCCCCGGCCAGCCCGGTGATCATCCCCGACAGCGTGAACGCCACGAGCCGCAGCTTATAGGGTGAAATGCCAATGGTCTCGACCCGCTCGGGCACCTGCCGGGCCGCATTCAGCGCCAGGCCAAACGGCGCCCGGGCAAGGCGTGCGCAAAGCAACAGCACCAGCGCCAGAATGGCAAAACACAAGCCGTAGAACTGTATGGGGTCCAGCGTGTTCACACCGGGAAAGCCGTTGCGCACATAGATCGACAGGCCGTCTTCGCCGCCATATGCGGGCCAGCTGATCGCGAAAAAGAACAGCATCTGACCAAAGGCCAGTGTGATCATAATGAAATACACACCCGAGGTGCGCAGGCTGAGCGCACCGATGGCCAGCGCCGCAAGGCCGCTTGCCACCACGGCTGTTAACCAGATCACCAGCATGGACTTGGTGCCTTCGATCAGGATCGGGCTTTCCATCAGCGGCGTATAGGTTTGTGCATGGCTGGCAAGGATGCCCATGGCATAGCCGCCGATGCCAAAGAACGCCGCGTGGCCCAGGCTGACAAGCCCCCCAAGCCCAAGCGCCAGGTTCAGGCCAACCCCCGCCAGGGCAAGGATCACCGCCTTGGTGGCCAGCGTGATCAGGAACGGCTCATCCACCATCCACGCCCATAGCGGGAAGGCGATCAGCCCGGCCATCATGGCCATGTTAAACAGGGTTTCCCGACTCATGCGCGTGCTCCGAACAATCCGGTCGGGCGCCAGATCAGCACCGCGGCCATGAGGATATAGATGGCCATGGACGCCAGGGAAGATCCGACCGAGGTCGCCGCCGAGGTCGCCATGAAGGTCTTGAACAAGGCGGGCAGCAACACGCCGCCCATCGTGTCCGTCAGCCCCACCAGCAAGGCCGCCACCAAGGCCCCTTTGATCGACCCGATCCCACCGATCACGATCACCACAAAGGCAAGGATCAAGACAGGTTCCCCCATGCCCACCTGCACCGATTGAATTGCGCCAACCAATGCGCCGGCCAGCCCGGCAAGCGCCGCGCCGAGCGCGAAAACGATAGTATAAAGGCGCGAAATATCCACGCCCAGCGCGGCGATCATTTCGCGATCGTTTTCACCCGCGCGGATCTGGATGCCCAGCCGTGTGCGCGAAATCAGCAAGAACAGCCCCAGCGCAATGGCCAGCCCCACGGCAATCAGCGCCAATCGGTACAGCGGGTATTCAATCCCGCCCGGCAGGCTGACAGGGCCCGCAAGCCATGCAGGAATATTCAGAAACAGCGGGAAAGAACCAAACAGCCAGCGCGTGCCCTCGGAAAAGATCAAGATCAGCGCAAAAGTTGCCAGAACCTGATCCAGATGGTCCCGGTTATAAAGCCGCCGGATCACGACAACTTCGACCAGCGCCCCCACCGCCGCCGAGGCCGCAAGCGCCGCCGCCAGTGCCAACAGAAACGACCCGGTCGCCCCCGCCACCGCCGCCGCCGCAAAGGCCCCGATCATGAACAGCGATCCATGCGCCAGATTGATCAGGCCCATCACGCCAAACACCAGCGTCAGCCCCGCGGCCATGACAAACAGCATCACGCCCAGTTGCAGCCCGTTCAAAAGCTGTTCGATGAATAACAAAAGGGTCAAGACAGTCGTCCCCATATCCCGAAACACTCCGGGATTGTGTTGGTAGCTCTTTGGATGAAACCCCACCCGGGGCAAAGCTGTGGGGCCCTGGCCCCACAACGAAAGGTTTAGAATTTACACTCGGCCGCATAGACATCGGCGTGGTCGCTTAGGGCGGTGCCGATGATCTTGTTGGTATAGACCTCCCCCTCTTTGATCACTTCGCGCACATAGATGTCCTGCACAGGGTGATTGTTCGGGCCGAATTTGAAATCCCCCCGCGTCGAGGAAAAATCAGCCGCCTGAAGCGCCGCGCGGAAGGCATCGGCGTCTTTCACATCGGCCTTGTCCATGGCAGAAATCAACAGGTTGGCGGTATCAAACCCCTGGCTTGCATAGAGCGACGGCAGGCGGCCGTATTCTGCCTGAAAGGTTTCGACAAAGGCCGCGTTGGTCGCGTTATCAATGTCCTTGTTCCACTGCGAGGTGTTCACAACACCCAGCGCCGCATCGCCCACCGCCTGCAAGATACCTTGGTCAAAGCTGAAGGCCGGGCCGACAATCGGAATGTCCAGACCGCTATCCGCATATTGCTTGAGAAAGGAAATCCCCATGCCACCGGGCAGGAAGAAATAGCCGCTGTCCGCCCCCGAAGCACGGATTTGCGCGATTTCAGAGGCGTAATCGGTCTGCCCCAGTTTGGTGAACAGCTCACCCGCCAGATCGCCGCCATAGGTGCGCTTGTACCCGGTCAGCGCATCTTTGCCCGCCGGATAGTTGGGCGCCAATATGAACGAGTTCTGATACCCCGCCCCCTTGGCATAGGCGCCGCCCGCCTCGTGCAGGTTGTCGTTTTGCCAGGCGACGTTGAAATAGTTGGGGTTGCAGCCCTTCCCGGCCAGAACCGAAGGCCCCGCATTGGGTGAAAGATAGAATTTGCCCTGTGCAACTGTCGCTGGCACCACGGCCATGGCAAGGTTCGACCAGATAATGCCTGTCAGCACGTCGACCTTTTCCGATTGGATCATCTTGTCGGCCAGTTGCACGGCGATGTCGGGCTTGCGCTGATCGTCTTCGATCACGACCTCAAGATCGCTGCGCCCCGCCTGTTTCACCGCCAGCATAAAACCATCGCGAACATCAATCCCAAGGCCCGCACCACCGCCGGACAGCGTGGTGATCATGCCAACCTTGACCCCTTCGGCCCAGGTCGGCACCGCGAGGGCCGCCAGACAACTGGCCAGGGCAAGTGCTTTCAATTTCATCGTGTCTTTCCTCCGTGTTGGTCCATCACACGCTCTTGTGGCGCTTTGTGATGGAATGATGTGCAGAGCCTGTTCTCTCTGCCGAACCGACATTGATCAACGCAATTTTCATGGGGTCAACCACTAACTCAACATTTCTCACCCCCACCCCCGGGCCGCAGCTGAAAGCGCTGAATTTTGCCCGTTGGCGTTTTGGGAAGCGCCGTGCAGAACACCACGGAGCGCGGATATTTATAGGGGGCGATGGTCGCTTTGACGTGCTCTTGCAGGGCCTGCACCAGCGCGTCCCCCGTCACGCCGCCCGTGTCATCGCTGGGAACCACATGGGCCTCGACAATCGCGCCGCGCGCATCGTCCGGCACGCCGATCACGGCGCATTCCGACACCGCCGGATGCGCAAGCAGGGCGGCTTCGACTTCGGGCCCGGCGATGTTATAGCCACTGGACACGATCATATCGTCATTGCGGGCGGCAAACCGCAGATAACCCGCGTCGTCCATCACAAACGCATCCCCCGTGATGTTCCAGCCATCTTGCACATAGGCCTCTTGCCGGTCATCCGCGAGATACCGACACCCGGTCGGCCCCCGCACCGCCAGACGGCCCACCTGCCCGGCCGGAAGCGGCTGACCATCGGGGCCAAGGATACGCACCTCATAGCCGGTCACAGGCTTGCCGGTGCAAGCGGGACGATGATCGTCAAACCGGTTCGAGATAAAGATATGCAACAGCTCGGTCGCGCCGATGCCGTCCAACATGGGTTTTCCGGTCTTTTCGATCCAGTCGTGATAGACGGGGGCCGGCAGGGTTTCCCCGGCCGATACCGCCGCCCGCAGGCTGGACAGATCCGCCCCCTGTTCCATCGCCGCCAACATGGCGCGATAGGCCGTGGGCGCGGTAAAGCACACGGTCGCCCTGTATTTCTGAATGATCTCGATCATCTGCGGCGGGGCGGCGTTTTCCAGCAAGGTCGCGGTCGCGCCAAAGCGCAGCGGAAACAGCGCCAAACCACCTAATCCAAAGGTAAAGGCCAAGGGCGGCGAGCCGACAAAGACGTCATCGGGGGTGACGCCCAGCACCTCACGCGCATAGCCATCGGCGATGATCAAAAGATCCCTATGAAAATGCATGGTCGCCTTGGGCGAACCAGTGGTGCCCGAGGTAAACCCCAACAGCGCCACATCATCGCGCCCGGTCTCAACCGCATCGAAGCGGACCGGCTTTTCCAGCGCAAGCTGATCCAGCTCGGCCTCATGGTTTGAGGTCCCGTCAAAGCCCGTCACCGATGTCAAATAATCGGAGGCCTCAGCGCAGCGCTGCATCTCATCCATCAGGCGCGTATCACATAGCGCGTGGGTGATCTGAGCCTTATCAACAATTGCTGACAGTTCACCAGCGCGCAGCATGGGCATGGTGTTGACGACCACGGCGCCGACCTTGGTTGCGGCCAGCCAGCAGGCGACCATGGCCGGGTTATTGGCGGAGCGGATCAACACGCGGTTGCCGGGCTTGACCCCCAGATCCTCGACCAGCGCATGGGCCAGGCGGTTGGTCCAATCGGTCAGCTCCTTATAGGTGCGCCGCCGCCCATTGCCAATCAGCGCCGTGTGATCCCCAAACCCGCGCGCGACCATGGCATCGGTCAGCTCAACCCCCACATTAAGCCGCTCAGGATAGTCGAACCCCTCCAGCAGGAAATCCGGCTGGTGCGCGGGGTGGGGCAGGTTATCCCGGCAGAAGGTGTCGATATGTGCGCTTGGTCCCAGCATGTCGCAGCCTTTCACAGATCCGTGCGGACGTGCCACAGCTCGGGGAAAAGCTCGACCGACAGCATTTTCTTGAGATAATCCACACCCCCGGTGCCCCCAGTGCCGCGTTTAAACCCGATCACCCGTTCGACCGTGGTGACATGGTTGAAACGCCAGCGGCGGAAATAGTCTTCGAGATCAACCAGCTTTTCGCCCATTTCATACAGCGTCCAATGGGCCGCCGGATCGCCGTAGACCCGCGCCCACATGGCCATGATCCGATCATCTGGCTGATGCGGCGCGTTGCTGGGTGTGTTGATCAGCTCTTGGGGCACATCTTGCCCCTGCTTGGCCGCATGGGCCAACACGGTTTGATACAGCGACAGCTGCGTCAGCTCGGCCTGCAACCGCGCGCTGGCGGTCGCATCGTGGGCATGGGGTTTCACCATCGCCAGATTGCGGTTGCCCAGGGCATATTCGATCAGCCGATATTGCAGCGATTGAAAGCCAGAGCTCATCCCCAGTTGATCGCGGAAGGTGGTGTAATCGCTGGGCGTCATCGTCCGCAGCACGTCCCACGCGCTGTTGAGCTGCTCCATGATCCGCGACACCCGCGCGAGCTTTTTGAACGCTTCGGGCAGGTGCTCGGCGGCAATATCGGCGCGCGCTGCGCCCAATTCGTGCAGCATGAGGTTCATCCACAGCTCGGATGTCTGGTGCTGCACGATAAACAGCATCTCATCATGCGCATCCGACAAAGGGTGCTGCGCCGATAGGATCGTATCGATATGCAAGTAGTCCCCATAAGACATCTTGCGGGAAAAATCGGTCTCGGCCCCGTGCTTTTCGGGATCTGTGCTCATGTCTGTGCCCCCAATTCAGCCAAGGTTTGGCGGGCGATGATCACGCGTTGCACGTCCGACGCCCCTTCATAGATGCGCAGAGCGCGGATTTCGCGATAGAGCCGCTCGACCGGTTCGCCCGAACGCACCCCATCGCCCCCGTGCAACTGCACGGCCGTGTCGATGATCTTTTGCGCCTGATCCGTCGCGAACAGCTTGGCCATCGCGGCCTCGCGCGTGATGCGCGGCGCGCCCATGTCACGGGTCCAGGCCGCGCGGTAGATCAGCAAGGCCGCGGCATCCACATCCAGCGCCATATCCGCGATATGCCCCTGCACCATCTGCAAATCGGCCAGGGGCGCCCCCTGGACCCTGCGCGATTGCACGCGGCTCACCGCTTCGTCCAGCGCCCGACGGGCAAAGCCCAGCGCCGCCGCGCCCACGGTTGTGCGAAACACATCCAGCACCGACATGGCAATCTTGAACCCCTGCCCCGGCGCGCCGATCATCGCGCCGGCGGGAATGCGGCAATCCTGGAACTGCAGCGTCGCCAAGGGATGCGGGGCCATGGTGTCCAGACGCTCGGAAACGGTCAGGCCCGGCGCTTCCGCTGGGACAACAAAGGCCGACAGCCCCTTTGCCCCCGGCGCGGCTTCGCTGCGGGCAAACACCGTATAGACATCGGCAATCCCACCGTTCGAGATCCATGTTTTTTCGCCGTTGAGGACATAGTCCTCCCCATCCCGCATGGCGGTCATCGTGCTGTTGGCGACATCCGAACCAGAGCCGG
Source organism: Pelagimonas sp. (assembly GCA_025210345.1). GTDB lineage: Bacteria > Pseudomonadota > Alphaproteobacteria > Rhodobacterales > Rhodobacteraceae > JAOARQ01. Next base: position 10,618 of record JAOARX010000024.1, read on the forward strand.
GTTCGGTCAGGGCAAAGGCCGCAATCGCGGCGCCCGCGCGGGTTTTGGGCAGCCAAGTGGCCTTTTGCGCCTCTGTCCCGTACAGAGAAATCGCCCCGGTCCCCAATCCCTGCATGGCAAAGGCAAAATCCGCCAATCCATCATGGCGCGCCAGGATCTCGCGCGCCAGACACAGGCTGCGCACATCCATCTGCCCGGTCTCCGACGCGGTCATCTCAAGCCACCCGGCCCGGCCCAGATCCGCCACCAAGGCGCGGCAGGTTGCATCGGTGTCCCGGTGGTCCAGCGCCCCCAGATGATCCACGGCCCAGGCCTCAAGCCCCCGCGCCAGATCCCGGTGCCGATCCTCAAGAAACGGCCAGTCGAGAAAACTATGATCCGCCATCAGTCCCCCTTGAACACCGGTTTTTGCTTGGCGACAAAAGCGTGGTAGGCGCGCTCAAAGTCGCCGGTCTGCATACAGATCGCCTGGGCCTGGGCCTCGGCCTCGATGGCCTGTTCGATCGACATAGACCATTCCTGCGCCAGCATGGTTTTGGTCATCATGTGGCCAAAGTTCGGGCCAGCCGCGATGCGCCGGGCCAGGGATAGCGCAGTTTCGCCCAGGCTGTCCGCCGGGACCACCTGATTGTAGAACCCCCATGCGGCGCCCTCTTGGGCGGTCATGCTGCGCCCGGTATACAACAGCTCGGCCGCGCGCCCCTGGCCGATGATCCGGGGCAGGATGGCACAGGCACCCATGTCGCAGCCCGCCAGGCCCACGCGTGTGAACAAAAAGGCGCATTTCGCATCCGGCGTCGCGATCCGCAGGTCTGATGCCATGGCGATGATCGCCCCGGCCCCGACGCAGATTCCGTCAATCGCCGCGATGATCGGTTTGCCGCAATTGACCATAGCCTTGACCAGATCGCCGGTCATGCGGGTAAAGGCCAAGAGCTCCTTCATTGACATGTTGGTCAGTGGTCCGATGATGTCATGCACATCCCCGCCCGAGCTAAAGTTGCCTCCGTTAGACCCAAACACCACCGCCTTGACGCTGTCGTCATAGGCCTGATCGCGAAACCAATCGCGCAGTTCGGCATAGCTGTCGAAGGTCAGCGGGTTCTTGCGATCCGGACGATCCAGCGCCACATGGGCGATGCCGTCCCGGATATCACACAGGAAATGGGTCACGTCCGATCGCATCAGCGGGTGTCCTTTTGGGTTAAATGCTGGGTGAGCTGGTCGAATTGCGCGGAGAGCGCCACGGCGTCCTCTTGGTCGAATTGGGACAACAGATCGTCGATCCAGGCCTCATGCGCGGCTGCCTGTCGGGCGAATTCTTCGCTGCCCTTTGCGGTCAGCCGCACCTGCGCCGCGCGGCGGTCCCCCGGCACGGCGACCCGTTCGGCCAGCCCCTCGGTGGTCAAGCGGTCGACAATGCCCGTGACATTGCCGTTTGACACCCGCAATACGCCGGACAGCGCGCTCATCTTGAGGCCTTCGGGATGCATAGACAGGGCGGCCAGCACGTCAAAGCGCGGCAGGGTGGTCGCGAAGTCGCGCCGCAGATTTTCGCGCAGCTGCGCTTCGATCACGCGGGTGGCCTTGAGCAGGCGCAGCCACAGCCGCAAACGATCCTTTGACACGGCCTCAGACATGGTCATATCTCCCCCCCGCTCAGGGTCAGCGTATGCCCGTTGACCGACCGCGCCGCATGCGAACACAGCCAGAGCGCCGCGCCCGCGACCTCATCGGTTTGGATAAAGCGATCCTGCGGGTTGCCCCGGCGCAGGGCTTTGGCCGCTTGCTCTTTGGTCATCCCGGTCTTGGCCGTGATGTTTTCAACCGATGCGGTCAGCATCGGCGTTTCGATAAAGCCAGGGCAGATCGCATTGACGGTGATCCCCGTCGCCGCCAGTTCTTGTGCCAAAGCGCGGGTCAGCCCAACCACCCCATGTTTGGCCGCGCAATAGGCCGACACATAAGAATAGCCCTTGAGCCCGGCTGTCGAGGCCAGCGCGATCATCCGCCCCTCACCCGCCGCCTGCATGTCGGGCAACGCAGCCTGCCAGAGGTTGACGACACCCACAAGATTAACAGACAGCATGTTGTTGAGGTGATCAGAGGTCATCTTGGCAAAGGGGAGGCTTTCGGCGGCGCCCGCGTTGGCGACGGCGACCGTGACCGGACCGTTCAACCCGCGCGCCTGCCGGATCGCCCCGCGCACCGCATCCCCATCCGTCACATCGCAGATCACGTAGCCAATGAACTTGTGCTGTTTGGCCACCGCGCGCAAAGGGGCTTCGCGGCGGCCAAACAGGGTGACTTTGGCCCCCGCATGGGCCATGTCCTGGGCGATTTGCGCCCCCACCCCGGTGCCGCCACCGCTGATCACCACATGTGCGCCATCAAGATCCATCACACATTCCCCAGTGTTTCTGCGTCTTTATCCGCCAGCCGCCACAGCTGATCGCGGCCTGCCTCATAGGGTTTTGGCCAGACTTCCTGACGATCCCCCAGATCTGTCGCCGCATGCAGCGTCCAATAGGGATCAGACAGATGTGGACGCGCCAGGCACACCAGATCGGCCCGCCCCGCCATAAGGATCGAGTTCACATGGTCGGGCTCATAGATATTGCCCACGGCCATGGTGGCGATCCCGGCTTCGTTGCGGATACGATCCGAAAACGGCGTCTGGAACATGCGCCCATAGACCGGCCGGGCCTGGGGCGAGGTTTGCCCTGCCGAGACGTCCAGAATATCCGCCCCCGCTTCAACAAACGCCTGCGCGATCTTAACCGCCTCTTGCGGTGTCACGCCCGCGTCACCCAGCCAGTCATGCGCCGAAATGCGCACCGACATGGGTTTATGCGCCGGCCAGACGGCCCGCATGGCGCGGAACACCTCCAGCGGATAGCGCAGCCGGTTTTCCAGACTGCCACCAAAGGCGTCCCCGCGCTGGTTGGACACGGGAGAGATGAAAGAAGACAGCAGATAGCCATGCGCGGCATGCAGCTCAATCATGTCGAAACCCGCGCGATCCGCCATGCCAACCGCCGCGACAAACGCAGCGCGCACGTCGTCCATGTCGTCGCGGGTCATCTCGCGCGGGGTCGCGTTCCCGTCGGACCATGGCAGGGCCGAGGCGCTGATCAGATCCCAATTCCCGGCCGCAAGCGGTTGGTCCATGCCCTCCCACCCAACGCGGGTTGACCCTTTGCGCCCGGCGTGACCGATCTGGCAACAGGTCTTGGCCTCGGTTTCCGCGTGCACAAACGCGTTGATCCGCGCCCAAGCGGTCTCGTGTTCGGGAGCATACAGGCCGGGGCAGCCGGGCGTGATCCGCCCCTGTGCCGACACGCAGGTCATTTCGGTGAAAATCAGGCCCGCCCCGCCCTTGGCGCGCTCACCATAATGCACCAGATGCCAATCCGTCGGACAGCCATCCACGGCTTTGTACTGCGCCATGGGGGACAAAACGATCCGGTTTTTCAACACCATATCGCGCAGCCGATAGGGGGCAAACATCGGGGCCCGCGCAGTGCCTGTGACGGGGGCACCCGCCTGTTCCTGAAACCAGCGTTCCGCATCCCCAAGCCATTCCGGATCCCGTTCGCGCAGGTTTTCGTGGCTGATCCTCTGACTGCGGGTCAGCAGCGCATAGTTGAACTGCACCGGGTCAAGATCAAGATAGCGCTCGACATCCTCAAACCACTCAAGCGAATTGCGCGCGGCGGATTGCAAGCGCAGCACCTCAAGACGGCGCTCGTCTTGGTATTTGGCAAAGGCCTGCTCCAAGGTCGGCTCATCGGTGATGTAATCCGCCAGCGCCATGGCGCTTTCCAGAGCCAGCTTGCTGCCCGACCCGATGGAGAAATGCGCCGTGGCCGAGGCATCCCCCAACAGCACGATGTTCTCGTGGCTCCAGTTTTCACACAACACGCGCGGGAATTGCAGCCAGGCGGAGCCACGAATGTGGTTGGCGTTGCTCATCAATGCATGCCCGTCCAGATGATCGGCAAAGATCATTTCGCATGTTTTGATGCTTTCGGCCTGGGACATTGTGCCAAAACCATAGGCTTCGAATGTCTCTTGTGTGCATTCAACGATAAAGGTCGCCGTGTCGTCGTCAAATTGATAGGCGTGCGCCCAGATCCAGCCCTTGTCGGTTTTTTCAAAGATAAAGGTAAAGGCGTCGTCGAATTTCTGATGTGTGCCCAGCCAGACGAACTGGCATTTGCGGGTGTCGATTTCGGGTTGGAACGCCTCGGCGTGCTCGGAACGGGTTTTCGAGTTCAGGCCATCACTGGCCACCACCACATCAAATGCGCGGGCATAGTCCGCTGCCGGGCGGGCTTCGGTTTCGAACTGGATCTCAACCCCCAGTTGACGCGCCCGTTCTTGCAACACCAACAACAGCGTCTTGCGACCGATGCCGCAAAACCCATGGCCCGTGGACACCACCCGCTGCCCTTGATGGTGCACGGCGACGTCATCCCAATAGGCGAATTTCTCGCGGATCATCGCCGCGCTTTGGGGATCATTCTCCGCGAGATTATCAAGGGTTTCGTCGGACAGAACAACGCCCCACCCAAAGGTGTCATCGGGTCGGTTTCGCTCAACCACGACCACCTCTGCATCGGGCTGACGCAGCTTGATCGAAATCGCGAAATAGAGCCCTCCTGGCCCTCCTCCCAGGCATGCAAAGCGCATTGCTGTTCCTCACTGCTGATACGAATCCTACGCTAGGACAGCTGTGAATTTGCTTCAAGTCATAATATTTCATACTTAAAGCTTTTAACGCCCAATTCCTGGGCAGTAAATTTCATGAATTAAAAACAATGCTTTAACTCATCCCCCTCTTGAAACGACTGGCTCACCCTGACCGACGCGGCAGGAAATCTGCAAAAAATAAATTTTACCAATTGATAAAATATGCGCCTCGCATAAACTGATCTCAGCCAACCAACAGGGAGCCAACACAATGTCTCAGACAGCCCCCACGCAGGGGATCGCCGCTGGACGCACGCCAGCGCCTGAACTCTCCGAACGATTTTCCGATCTGCACCCCCCGCTGAGCGCACACGAGGCCCGCGTCGCTGCGGACCGGTGCTATTTCTGTCATGACGCGCCATGTATGACCGCCTGCCCGACCTCGATCGACATTCCGCTGTTCATTCGCCAGATCGCGACCGACACGCCCGAAGCCGCGGCCCGCACGATCTTTGATCAGAACATTCTGGGGGGCATGTGCGCCCGCGTCTGCCCAACCGAAACCCTGTGCGAAGAGGTCTGTGTCCGCGAGGTGGCCGAGGGCAAACCCGTGATCATCGGCCAGCTTCAGCGCTTTGCCACCGATACACAGATGGCGTCAGGTCAACAGCCCTACGCGCGCGCACCCGAGACCGGGAAATCCGTGGCGGTGGTTGGCGCGGGTCCGGCCGGTCTGGCCTGTGCGCACCGCCTTGCGATGCACGGCCACAATGTGACGATCCTGGATGCCCGCCCCAAGGCGGGTGGTCTGAACGAATTCGGCATTGCCGCCTACAAAGCCCCCGGCGACTTTGCCCAAGATGAGCTGAACTGGCTGTTGTCGATCGGTGGCATCACGGTGAAAACCGGTGTCTCCCTGGGTGGCGACGTGACCCTGGAGCAGCTTCAGGCAGACCACGATGCCGTGTTCCTGGGCATGGGTCTGGGCGGCGTGAATGCCCTGATGCTGGAGGGCGCACATGACGGTCTGTGCGACGCCGTCGACTGGATCGCCGAGATGCGCCAGTCCAAAGACAAGACCGACATCGCCGTGGGTCGGGATGTGGTGGTGATCGGCGGCGGCATGACCGCAGTTGACGCTGCCATCCAGTCGAAACTCCTGGGGGCCGAGACCGTCACCATCGCCTATCGCAAGGGGCAGGAAAACATGTCCGCCTCGCAGTTCGAACAGGATCTGGCGGCGTCCAAGGGCGTACACCTGTTGTTCAACGCCACACCCAAATCCGTCGCCAGCGGCGAAGTGACCTTTACCCGAACGGGCACCGACGAGGAAATCACCCTGCGCGCCGATCAGGTCATGCGCGCCATTGGCCAGACGCTTGCGGGTGCCCCCGATGTGCTGACACTGGACGGGGGCCGCATTCAGGTGAACGCGACCGGCAAGACCTCGGTCAGCGGGGTCTGGGCCGGGGGCGATTGCGCCTCAGGTGGCGAAGACCTGACCGTGACCGCCGTGGCCGAGGGCCGCGATGCCGCCGAAGACATTCACGCCAGTCTGGTGGCCGATCAGAACAAAGGAGCCTAAGCCATGGCCGATCTGACAAGCAACTTTATTGGAATCAAATCCCCAAACCCATTCTGGCTGGCCTCGGCCCCGCCCACGGACAAGGAATACAATGTCCGGCGCGCCTTTGAAGCCGGTTGGGGTGGTGTGGTCTGGAAGACCCTTGGCGAAGCCGGCCCCCCCGTCGTCAATGTCAACGGACCGCGTTACGGCGCGATCCACGGCGCAGACCGGCGGCTTTTGGGCCTGAACAACATCGAACTGATCACGGACCGTCCGCTTGAGGTCAACATCGAGGAAATCACCCGCGTGAAAAAGGACTATCCCGATCACGCGGTGGTGGTCAGCCTCATGGTGCCCTGCGAAGAAGGCCCCTGGAAAGACATCCTGCGCCGCATCGAAGACACGGGCGCGGATGGGGTCGAACTGAACTTTGGCTGCCCGCACGGGATGGCCGAGCGCGGCATGGGATCAGCCGTGGGCCAGGTGCCGGACTATATCCAAATGGTCACCGAGTGGGTCAAAAAGCACTCTGACTATCCCTGCATCGTCAAACTGACGCCGAACATCACCGACATCCGCTTTCCGGCCCGCGCGGCCAAGGCGGGGGGGGCGGATGCGGTCAGCCTGATCAATACGATCAACTCGATCATCGGCGTCAATCTGGACAGCTTTGCCCCCGAACCCACCATCGACGGCTGGGGCGCGCATGGCGGCTATTGCGGCCCGGCGGTCAAACCCATCGCGCTGAACATGGTGGCGGAAATCGCCCGCGACCCGCAAACCGCAGGCCTGCCCATCAGCGGCATCGGCGGCGTCACCACATGGCGCGACGCAGTCGAGTTCATGGCGCTTGGCGCAGGGAACGTGCAGGTCTGTACCGCCGCCATGACCTATGGGTTTAAGGTGGTGCAGGAAATGATTTCCGGCCTGAATCAGTTCATGGATGAAAAGGGCATTGCCTCGATCGACGAGATCGTCGGGCGCGCTGTGCCCAAGGCCAAGGACTGGCAGGACCTGAACCTGAACTATGTCACCAAGGCCGAGATCGATCAGGACAAATGCATCCAATGTGGCCGCTGTTATGCGTCTTGCGAAGATACCTCGCACCAGGCCATCGCCATGTCAGAAGACCGGGTCTTTACCGTCAAAGATGACGAATGCGTAGCCTGCAACCTGTGCGTCAACGTCTGCCCGGTTGAGGATTGCATCACCATGCGCGAAATCCCCCTGGGCGAAGAAGACGAGCGCACCGGCAAAAAGGTCGAACCCTATGCCAACTGGACCACGCATCCCAACAATGTGCACGCCTGAGTGCGCCGGAACGCACGGAACTTTCTAACACTTCGGGGGCCTGTCACGGGCCCCCGTTTTCGTTCACGCCCCCGATAGGGTATCTGCCCCCACCAGCGGCGGTGATGTCACCGGAACCACCTGCCCGGCAGGATCGGCCTGATGATCCCGCCCCTCTCGCGTGTCGCCGACCAGCGCGTTCATCACCTGCAACGCGCATCCCCTGGCAATCCCCCCAAGTGCCCCTTTTTTTCACACGCATGCCTTGATAAACAGCGTCAATTGCGCGCCGTCGCGTGTTGAGAAAGGTTTCACCATGGTCAAGACCAAACCCCTCAGTCGGGTCCAGATCCGCAATCGGCACGCCATTCTGGCAGCGGCCCTTGAGGTGTTTTCGCAGCATGGGTTCCGGGGGGCGACCCTGGATCAAATCGCGAAACAGGCCAATATGTCCAAACCGAACCTGATCTATTACTTTGCCAACAAAGAAACGGTGTTTGTCACGCTGCTTAATCAGCACGTCGACGCATGGCTGGCCCCCCTGCGCGAGATTGATCAAGATGGCGAGCCCCTGGATGAGATCCTGACCTATGTGCGGCGCAAAGTGCAGATGAGCCGTGACATGCCGCGCGAAAGCCGCCTATTTGCCAATGAAATCGTGCAGGGCGCGCCGCGCGTCCGGGAACATCTCGCGGGGGATCTGAAACAGCTGTTCGACCAGACAAGCGCCGTGTTCGCGCGTTGGATGGACGAAGGCCGCATTGCGCGGGTCGATCCCGATCACCTGATCTATTCCATTTGGGCGACGACCCAGCATTATGCGGATTTCGGCGCGCAGATTGATATTCTGACCGGCCCGGATACCCTGGATGGGGCAGAGGCCTTTCTTGTCAATCTGTATACAAAAATGCTGACCCCCTAAGGGATCAGCAGGGATTTCGGAACGCTCTGCGCGCCCAGATTACTTAAGCGCGGCGTCCGTCACGACATGGGTCCATGCGCCTTCGGGCATTTTGGTGATCACCGGATCCGAGCCACCACCCATCAGCGTGGACACGGTGCGGTCGTAATCCGCCGGGTCCAGCGCGCCGTCCGAGCCTGCGGTCAGCTTGGCCACTTCGCCCATCATGCGGATCTGATGCGCTTCGGTCTGGGCACCGGTTTCGTCATACTCAAGCACGATCATCGCCGCATCTTCGGGATTTTCCTCGGCCCATTTCCACCCCTTCATCGAGGCGCGCACAAAACGGGCCATCTGATCAACAAAGGCCGGATCATCCAGACGCTCTTCTTTCACGTACAGACCATCCTCAAGCGTCGCGACACCCTGGTCTTCGTATTTGAAGGTGATCAGATCCTGGTCGGTCAGGCCCGCATCAATGATCTGCCAGTATTCGTTATAGGTCATGGTCGATACGCATTCCGCCTGGCCTTGCAGGATCGGATCCACGTTAAAGCCCTGTTTGAGAACGGTGACACCATCCCCACCTTCGGTCGAAATCCCCAGTGAGCTCATCCAGCTCAGGAACGGGTATTCATTGCCAAAGAACCAGACCCCCAGGGTCTTGCCCGGGAAATCGGCAGGGGTCTCAATGCCGCTGTCGGTGCGGCAGGTCAGCATCATGCCCGAGCTTTTGAACGGCTGCGCGATGTTCACAACCGGCGCACCCTGTTCACGCGCCGCCAGCGCCGAGGGCATCCAATCGATCATCACATCGGCCCCGCCGCCCATCAGCACCTGCACCGGTGCCACGTCCGGGCCACCGGGCTTGATGGTGACGTTCAGATCTTCGTCTTTGTAAAACCCGTTTTCCAGTGCCACGTAATAGCCCGCGAATTGCGCCTGCGTGACCCACTTAAGCTGAAGCGTCACGTCATCCGCGGCATAGGCAGTTCCGGCTGTCAGCGCCGCTGCGGCACAGATGGCTCCTTTGAGGTGATTTAGCATTGTCTTTCTCCCGGTTGGTTATGGTTGTTGGTGTTCTTGTCTTTATGCGTGTCTCTTGTTCGTCAGCCCCGCTGTGACGGGTGCCAGAAGGTCAGCCATTTTTCGATCAGCGCGACGACTCCGTAAAAGGCCGATCCCGCGATGGCAGCGACGGTGATTTCCGCCCAGACCATATCAAGGCCCAGCTTGCCGACCTCGGTCGAGATGCGAAAGCCCATGCCTTTGATCGGGCTGCCAAAGAATTCGGCCACAATCGCACCAATCAGCGCAAGGGTTGCCGCAACTTTAAGCCCATTGAAAACCGCGGGCATGGCCGCAGGCAAGCGCAACTTGACCAGAGACTGCCAATAGCTGGCGGAATAGGTGGCCATCAGGTCACGCTGCATCCGGTCGGTCGACGCAAGGCCCTGTACGGTGTTCACCAGCATCGGGAAAAACACCATGGCCACCACGACGGCCGCCTTGGACTGCCAGTCGAACCCGAACCACATCACCAGGATGGGGGCGGTGCCAACGATGGGAAGTGCCGCGATAAAGTTGCCAACCGGCAGCAGGCCGCGTTGCAAAAACGGCGACCGGTCGATCAGGATCGCGACCACAAAAGCCGATCCGCAGCCCATCACATAGCCCGTCAATGCACCTTTGATGAAGGTCTGCACAAAGTCGACCCACAAGATGCTCAGGCTTGCCGCGAACTTGGCCGCGATGGCGGTGGGGGGCGGCAGGATCACCATGGGAATTTCAAACCCCCGCACGAGGGCCTCCCAGATGATCAGCAGCGTCACGCCAAAGATCACCGGCACGATCAGTTTCACGGCACGGGTCTGGCGGTTGGGGCCATTGGCCAGCACGTGGTTGATGCCATAGCCCAGCCCCCAGGTCACCAAGGCGATAAGAAACCAGATCATGACTGCATCCCCATCCGTTTAAGCGTGGCCCGCTCGATCATACCGATGATGCCCACCAGCGTGGCGGCAAGGATGGCGGCGGCAAACAGCGCCGACCAGATTTGAATGGTCTGACCGTAATAGCTTCCGGTCAGCATCCGCGCGCCCAGGCCCCGGATCGCGCCCGTGGGCAGCTCACCAACGATGGCACCTACCAAGGACGCGGCCATGCCGATCTTGAGCGCCGTGAACAGATAAGGCACCGACGAGGGCAGGCGAAGCTTCCAGAACCCGGCCGCGCCCGGCGTATTATACGTCGCCAAAAGATCCAGCTGTTCGCGCGACGGCGAGCGCAGGCCTTTCACCATGCCGACAACAACGGGGAAAAAGCTCAGATAGGCCGAAATGATCGCCTTGGGGATCAAGCCCTGCACCCCGATTGAATTCAGCACCACGATGATCATCGGCGCAATCGCAAGGATCGGGATGGTCTGGCTGGCGATGGCCCAGGGCATCACCGACATGTCCATCGCACGGTTATAGACAATGCCAACCGCCAACAAGATGCCCGCCCCCGTGCCGATCACAAAGCCCAGCATGGTGGCTGACAAGGTGATCCAGCCATGGAAAATCAGGCTGCGTTTTGACATGGCACGCCCTTTAAGCACCATGGCTCCGGTGGTTTTCCAAAGCTCTTGCACCACCTGATGCGGCGCGGGCAGACGCGGGCGATCCTGGCTCCAGGTGTCTAGGACCAGCGCCCGGGTGGTCAGGTCGATCCCGGCGCGGGTTGCCTGATCCTTGGCCCATTTGCCATTCATCGGCACCGCCGCCGCGTACCACAGCGCGATGATCGCGGCGACCACCGTCAAGACAGGAAGGACGCGCTTAATCATAGGCATGCCCCGCCCGCAGGCCTTCGCGCACCCGATGGGCGATTTCCAGGAACTCGGGTGTGTCGCGAATATCCAGGGGGCGTTCGCGCGGAAGGGTGCTTTCGATCACATCGGTGATCCGCCCGGGTCTCGGGCTCATGACCACGATTTTGGTCGACAGATAGACCGCCTCGGGGATCGAATGGGTGACAAAGCCGATGGTTTTGCCGGTCCGGTCCCACAGCGCCAAAAGCTGTTCGTTCAGGTGGTCGCGCACGATTTCATCAAGCGCGCCAAAGGGTTCATCCATCAACAAGATATCCGCATCAAAGGCCAGCGCCCGCGCAATCGACGCGCGCTGTTGCATGCCGCCCGACAGCTGCCAGGGGAACTTGGGGCCAAAGCCCTCAAGATCCACCAGCTTGAGCACGCGTTCGACGCGCTCTTGCTGTTCGGATTTGGAAAACCCCATGATTTCAAGCGGCAGTTTGATATTCCCTGCGATGGTGCGCCAGGGGTACAGCCCCGCGTGCTGGAACACATAGCCATAGGCGCGCTGTTTGCGGGCTTCATCGGGGCTGACGCCATTGACGGTGATTGAGCCGCCGGTCGGGTGCTCAAGCGCCGCCATGACGCGCAGGAATGTTGTCTTGCCACAGCCCGACGGGCCGATAAAGCTGACGAAATCCCCCTTGTTGATGGTCAGGTCCACCCCTTTGAGGGCGTGAACCGGACCGTCATTGGTCTGAAACGTAAGGTCGAGCCCCTTGGCCTCGACAACAGGAAGTGCCGTCATCTGTGTCACACCCCTGTCGCGGGGATGCCCGAGCGTTGGACCGGCTGCGGCGCGGTCAACGCCTTCCACTGGCTAAGCGATGTATTCACCGTCGCGTTGGGTTCGCGGGCGACAAACTGGCCGTGACCTTCCTGTGTGCGAATGTCGCCGTCATGCACCGCAACATGGCCGCGGGTCAGGGTAAAGCGCGGCAGGCCCTTGACCTTGTGCCCCTCGAACACGTTGTAATCAATCGAAGATTGCTGGCCCTCAGCACTGATTGTCTTTTCCTTTTCCGGGTCCCAGACAACGATGTCCGCATCGGCGCCAACCAAAATGGCCCCCTTGCGCGGATAACAATTCAGGATCTTGGCAATGTTGGTCGAAGTCACGGCGACAAATTCATTTGGCGTCAGGCGCCCGGTGGCAACCCCATGGGTCCACAGCATCGGCAGACGGTCTTCAAGCCCACCTGTCCCATTCGGGATCTGGGTGAAATCGCCGATGCCCGTCCGCTTTTGCGCGGTCGAAAAGGCGCAGTGATCCGTGGCCACCACCGAAAGCGACCCGGATTGCAGGCCGGCCCACAGGCTGTCTTGGTGTTTTTTGTTGCGGAAGGGCGGCGACATCACCCGGCGCGCGGCGTGGTCCCAATCGGGGTGGGAATATTCGCTGTCATCCAGCGTCAGGTGCTGGATCAGCGGCTCTCCCCAGACGCGTTTGCCCTGCTGACGGGCGCGGCGGATGGCTTCGTGCGCCTCTTCGCAGGACACATGCACCACATAGAGCGGCACGCCCGCCATATCCGCGATCATGATCGCGCGGTTGGTGGCTTCGCCTTCGACCTGCGACGGGCGGGAATAGGCGTGCGCTTCGGGGCCGGTGTTGCCCTCGGCCAGCAGTTTGGCTGACAGTTCCGCGATCACATCGCCGTTTTCCGCATGCACCATGGGCGTCGCGCCCAGTTCGGCCAGGCGGTTGAAACTTGAGAACAGCTCATCATCGTTCACCATCAGCGCGCCTTTGTAGGCGAGGAAGTGCTTGAACGTGTTGATGCCGCGGTCCTGCACCACGGTCTGCATGTCGTTAAAGACCTGCTCGCCCCACCATGTCACCGCCATGTGGAACGAGTAATCACAGTTCGCACGGGTCGATTTGTTGTCCCAGCGTTTGAGCGCATCCAAGAGGCTTTCACCCTGATTGGGCAGGCAGAAATCCACCACCATCGTGGTGCCCCCCGCCAGCCCGGCGCGGGTGCCGCTTTCGAAATCATCGCTGGAATAGGTGCCCATGAACGGCATCTCCAGATGCACATGCGGGTCGATCCCGCCCGGCATCACGTAGCACCCCGTGGCGTCCAGTTGCTTGTCACCCTTCAGATCCGGGCCGATTTCCGTGATCCGCCCACCCTCGATGGCCACATCGGCCTTATAGGTCAGATCGGCTGTGACGACGGTTCCGTTCTTGATGATCGTTGTTGTCATTGGCTTGTCTCCCTGTGGGCCCAACGGCCCCGTATATCTGTTTATATGCCGTCAGCTGACGATCTCAGCGGTCTCCAGCACCGCGTGCAGCAACACATCCGTGCCCGCCGTGGCCCATTCCTTGCTGATCTCTTCGGCCTCATTGTGGCTAAGCCCATCAACGCAAGGGCACATGATCATCGCGGTGGGCGCAACCTGATTGATCCAACACGCATCGTGACCCGCCCCCGAAATGATATCCAGATGACTATAGCCCAGACGTTCGGCCGCGCCACGTACGGCGCTGACGCAGCCCTCATCGAATTTGACCGGATCAAAGCCGCCCACCTTTTCAAAGCTGATACTCAGCCCCATGTTATCGGCGATTTTCTGGCCCTCGACCCGCAGGCGCGCCTCCATATCGGTGATCACATCCAGCTCGGGCGAGCGGAAATCGACGGTAAACACCACCTTGCCGGGGATCACGTTGCGCGAATTGGGATAGACGTCAATATGCCCCGCGGCCCCCACCGCATGCGGCGCGTGGGACCAGGCAATTTCATCCACCTTTTCAAGTACCTTCGCCATACCAAGCCCGGCATTTTTGCGCATGGGCATGGGGGTCGATCCCGTGTGGGCATCTTTGCCTTCGATCGTCACCTGGGTCCAGCTGAGCCCCTGCCCGTGGGTCACGACACCGATGTCTTTGCCCTCGGCCTCAAGGATGGGGCCTTGTTCGATGTGCAGTTCGAACATGGCGTGCATCTTGCGCGCGCCGACCGGTTCGTCCCCTTCCCAACCGATGCGCCGCAGCTCATCGCCAAATCGCTTGCCCTCGGCATCGACCCGGTCCTTGGCCCAGTCTTCGGTGTGGATGCCCGCGAAAACGCCCGATGACAGCATCGCCGGGGCATAGCGCGTGCCCTCTTCGTTGGTCCAGTTGGTGACGACGATGGGATGCTTGGTCTGGATGCCCAGATCATTCATTGTGCGCACCAGCTCAAGCCCGCTGAGAACCCCCAGCACTCCATCGTATTTGCCGCCGGTCGGTTGGGTATCAAGATGTGACCCCACATAGACAGGCAGTGCCTCGGGGTCTGTGCCCGGGCGGGTCGCGAACATGTTGCCCATGGTATCGAGCCCCATGGAACACCCCGCATCTTCGCACCATGTCTGGAACAAAGCCCGGCCTTCGCCGTCTTCGTCGGTCAGGGTCTGGCGATTGTTGCCGCCCGCGACGCCGGGGCCGATCTTGGCCATTTCCATCAGCGTGTCCCAAAGGCGGTCGCCGTTGACGCGCAGGTTCTCTCCGGGTGCAGCCATCCCATATCTCCCTGTTTTCATGTGGCTGAGAGTTTGATACCTCTCGCTCATCTTTAATGCTGACTAACTGGTCAGTTTCAGGCTATGCATCTTGACCACACGGTCAAGAAATAAATTTGGAAAGATTCAGATGTCCTCGGATCCGCGCCCCCAAACCAAACGCGAAATCCGCCAAGAGAACGAGCGGATTATTTTACAGGCAGCGGAAAAAGTCTTTGCAGAAGCAGGGTTTGGAGGCGCAACCATGCAGTTGATCGCGGATGTTGCCGGATTGCCCAAGGCCAATTTGCACTATTATTACTCAACAAAAGAGGCGCTGTATCGGCGCGTGGTTGAGAATATTTTCAACATCTGGCTGACCGCCGCCGACACCTTTGAAGCCTCGCCCGGCCCCGCCGAAGGGATCGGCAAGTACATCGACGCCAAACTAGAGATCTCGCGGTCGCATCCAGCGGGGTCCAAGGTCTGGGCAAACGAAGTCATGCACCGCGCGCCCGTGATCCAGGACTATCTGGAAACCGCCCTGGCCGAATGGACCGACAGCCGCATCGCTGTGATAAATGGCTGGATCGACAAAGGGTTGATGGATCCGGTCGACCCGCGCCACCTGCTGTACATGATCTGGGCGACGACCCAGCATTACGCGGACTTTGGGCATCAGATCGACACATTGAACGGCGGCGCCCCCCTGAATGACGCGCAGTGGGCGGATGTCAAACACAACGTAAAACGCATCATCCTCAAGGGAATCGGTCTGGCGGATCACGACATCGAGGCCCTGCGCCCCAGGTAGATCCACCTAATCCTCAGTCTGAATTCGCAGTGCCTGCGCCGCTGCGCGCAACAGATCCGCCCGGCGCACAGGCTTCATCAGCCGAATATCTTCATCGCGCAGCGCATATTCTTGCACCAATGTTTCGCTGGCATATCCAGACAAAAAGACCACGGGCAGGTCCGGCCGGATGCTGCGTAGCTCTTTGACCAACATCGGTCCTTGCAGGCGCCCAGGCATCACGATGTCACTGATCAACAAATCAAATTCCGGGTCCTTGGAAAAAATTTCCTTCGCCTCATCGCCCGAACCTGCGGCACGGACTTCAAATCCTGCCTTGCGCAACCCATTGACAAGAATGGTCAAAACATCCGGTTCGTCTTCGACGATCAACACGCGCCGACCTGCAAACACGCCCGAAGACACTTCGACCCTTGCTGGGCCTTGGAACTTGTCTTGGTCCTCATTGACAGCTTGAAAAACTAGCCTGAAAGTCGTGCCCTCTCCGGGGAGGGATTCAACCTGAACCGTTCCTCCGGACTGTCGCATAAAACCCATCACCATCGACAATCCCAAACCCGATCCGGCCCCTGGCGCCTTGGTGGAGAAGAATGGCTCAAACACCTGCGAAAGCTGCTCGGGCGGGATGCCATGGCCCGTATCGCTGACAGACAGCGACACGTAGCGCCCCGGTGCCAAATCGGCATCATGCCCGTCCCGAATCCGCTGTTCGACAAACAGGTTTTTGGCTTCGATGCGCAGGTTTCCGCCCTGCTCCATGGCGTCACGCGCATTCAATATCAGATTGAGCAAAGCGCTTTCGGTCGAGCCGGTATCGGCTTCGATCGGCCACAGATCGTCGGCCAGATCCGTTTCTAGGGAAATCCGCGCCGGGAGCGTACGCCCAATCCAGTCGCGTTGTTCAAGGACAAGGTCGTTCAGATAGATCCGTTGCGGGCTGAGCGGTGCCTTGCGGGCGAATGCCAGCATCGAGCGCGTCAGATCCCCGCCACGCTGCGTTGCGGACAAAGCGCTGTTGATCAAAGCACTTTGCGCGGAATTGGTGTTATCATCACGCAGCAGCTCTAAATTTCCCATGATGACGGCAAGCAAATTGTTAAAGTCATGCGCGACCCCCCCGGTCAGTTGCCCGATCATTTCGCTTTTTTGCGCACGGTGCGACACCTCACGTTCACGTTCATACCGCTTTTGCGCGGCGACTTCGCGTGTGACGTCCAGGGCAAAGGCCTCGACATAGTGGTCGCCGTTTTCGCTATGCTGATAGGGGGGCGTTGAAAAATAGTCGACCCAGCGGGTTTCGCCGCTTGTGTGGGTGATCTGAAACCGTCTGTAAAAAGGTTGGCCCGCGCGAAAGGCGGCCTCGCGCTCAGCATAGAAGATCGGCAGATCATCGGGATCATGCGCTTTGCCAAACAGGCTTACATCCGCTTGCAAATCCCTGGCTGGAATGCCCCAGATCTCTTCACATTTTGCGCTGATAAACGTCACCTTTCCCAAGGGCCCCCCGTCATAGCGGCGCTGGATCACCGCCCCCGGCAGGTTGGCGATGATCCGGTCAAGGCGCTCTTCGGTGGCACGCAATTTGCGGTCCGCCCGCATTCGGCCCGTGATGTTTCTCACGATGACGATTGCCTCAGGCCCGCCAGAGACAACACAAATCCGGGCTTCGTAATATTGCACCTTTCCCTTGACTTCGATGGCGTAATCCCACGAAGAGGTGCGCCCCGTGGCCAAGGCACGTTTATGATGTCGTCTAAAGTCCCGCCCCAGATCGGGGGGCAGTACATCCGTTACCAACCGCCCCATAAACGCCTCGGGCGGCAGGTACAGATTGGTGCTGTCTTCGCTCCGATAGTCTAGGATCTCACCCTGCGGGCCCACGCGAAAATACGTGTCTGGCACCGCATCCAACAGGGCTGACATCAGCGCCAAACGGCGCTGGTCGTCGGCGCGTGCTTCTTGGCGCTCGGCGGACATCTGGCGAAAGCTGTCTGATATCTGGCCAAATTCCGCAACCGTACGCACACTGCGATCAGAAACGGTCAATTTCCCTTCGCCATTTCTGGCGATGCCCTTGATCTCGCGGGTCAGCCCCTCAACGGGTTGGGAAATAGTGCGCTGCGTGACCGCCATCACCAATTGCCCCAGCACCAAGAACGCCACAGCCATCAATGACAATCGCATCCATAACCGGGTTTGTACCGCCTGAAGCTCAGCTTCAACAGGAAGCGCAAGATGCAGGAAAACCGTGCCAATTTGCGGCTCGGACAGCAGCCCAAGGGAATAAACGATATGACGACCCATTTCACCAAAATCGCTCAGGGCCATGACCCCTTGCTTTTGGGTTGCCCAGTCCTTGCGTGTCGAGATATCGCCCAACACCATCGCGTCGCGGTCGCGGACGCCCGACAGGCGCACCCCTTGCGCATTTGTCAAAACCGCCAAGGGCGTTTGGGTTTGTGTCATCGCCGCAAGCGGATCTCGCCACCACTCCAGCGACAATCTGAGCATGGTCACCCCCACCATCCTATCCGAGCCAATGGCGCCCAGGGGCCGCATATAGATGACGGATCCACCCCCCGTTTCTCCAGAGGGCAAACCCAGCCCGATCGCCAAATTATATTGCTGCATCGCACGTTGAAAATACGGCGTGTTTTTCAGATTATCTCCCCCCCATGCTCCGCCGGTGCCACAGATCACACCACCACCCGACCCAACCACGGACAGGGTGTAATACCTGGCGATCAACGGTTCGAGGGCCTCCATGGCCCGGTCACATCCTTCCCCGTGCGGATTCCTGATATTCGGCAAACGCGCAAAATCATCCATGACTTTCGCCGCGCCACGCAACAGGACCTTCTGCCGATTCTGGAACAAACTGGCCACCATTTCCGCACGCTGTGTGTGTGTGTCGATCACGGCTTTGCGTTCCATATGACTGACATGGATGAGCGCAACAAAGATCGGCAGCGCGATCAGCACCCCCAAAACGCGAATGCGGCGGCGCAATTGCCTGCCGAACAACTGTCCGTTTGAGGGGGCAATCCCGCGATCCTGCGTCATTTCACTCACGTTCGCCTTTGGGCCACACCAGCCCCCTCCCGTGTTGCTTGTGGCGAAGCTAAACGTTCAGTCAAACACTTGCCAAGCCCAATGAACATGGAATGTGTGGTTATTCCCTTAAAACGCTGCTGAGTGATCCCAACCTGTCAGGCAAAAGCCGCGCGGCGATTTTGTGGGTACATAGGGGTTGCCAGATCCTCCCCAGGGGGATAGCAAACTCAGCATGAGCACATCCCACCCACATTCAAGCCATCCGAAAATCGTATCCCGTCTCAAACGCGCGGACGGGCATCTGCGCGCGGTGATCGTCATGGTCGAAGCAGGCCGCCCCTGTGTGGAACTGGCGCAGCAGCTGCAAGCGGTTGAAAGCGCCATTCGCAACGCCAAGCAGACCCTGATCCATGATCATATTGATCACTGCCTCAGTGCCCAATCGCCCTCTGACCCGGATGCTCTCAAATCCATCACACGCTATCTATGAGCCCAACATGTTCAGCCTTCTTGCCAAGCGAACCTATCGACATCTGTTTCTAGCGCAGCTCATTGCGCTTATGGGTACGGGGCTGGCGACCGTGGCACTTGGCCTTATGGCCTATGATCTGGATCCGGACGGGGCCGCGATGATCCTTGGCACGATCTTTACCATCAAAATGGTGGCGTATGTCGGCATTGCCCCGATCGCGGGGACGTTTGCCGAACGGGTGAACCGGCGGGTGCTATTGGTCGGGCTGGATCTTGTGCGGGCGTTCGCCATGCTGTGCCTGCCCTTTGTCGCGCAAACCTGGCATGTCTTTGGCCTGATATTTCTGATGCAAGCTGCGTCGGCGGCCTTTACCCCCACGTTCCAAGCAACGATCCCGGACGTCTTACCAGATGAAGCCGAATACACCCGCGCGTTGTCGCTGTCGCGTCTGGCCTCGGATCTGGAGAACATCATCAGCCCGACCATAGCGGCGCTGTTGTTGATTGTCCTCAGCTACCAGGCCTTGTTCCTGGGGGCATTTGCGGGTTTTCTTGCCTCGGCGCTATTGGTCTTGGCAGTGTCGTTGCCGGATCCGAAACCCGGTGCGCCGCGCGGGGTCTATGATCGGACCACCCGAGGAATCCGCATCTATCTTGCGACGCCCCGCCTGCGTGGATTGATGGGGCTGAACATTGTGGTATCCAGCGCTGGCGCCATGGTGCTGGTCAATACGGTCGTCCTGGTGCGCGGGGATCTGGCTCTGGGTGAACCAGCACTGGCCTGGACCATGTTTGCATTCGGAGCCGGCAGCATGATTGCCGCGATGATGCTGCCAAGACTATTGGACACACGTCCGGACCGCCCTGTCATGTTCGCTGGCGCCGCGGTGATGGGAGCCGCCCTGTTGGGGCTTGCGGCAACCCTGTCCGTGACCGAGCTGCGCTGGCTGTATCTGACCATCGCCTGGCTGGCAGTGGGCATGGGTTATTCTACGGTTTTGACACCGGCAGGCCGCCTGTTGGCGCGCTCGGCCCACCCCGAAGACCGCCCCGCCGTATTTGCCGCCCAATTCGCCCTGTCGCACGCGGCCTGGTTGGTGTGTTATCCGCTGGCGGGGTGGCTTATGACGGCGTTTGGCACCATTCCCGCGCTTTTGGGTCTGGCAGCTCTGTCTGGGGTTGGCCTGTTCATCGCCCTGCGTCTTTGGCCCGCAACCGACCCGATTGACGTCAGGCACAGCCACGCAAACCTGCCCACCGATCACCCACATCTTCAGGGCCGGCGTGAGCATTCTCACCCGATGATCATCGATGATCTGCATCCGCGTTGGGGACGCGGGCTTTAGCCAAGCCTACGCCGTCGGTGCCATTTATCAGCACACAAACGTTGACAACGCCACAGGTGCGCGCGACCCTCAGACCCGTGGCAATCGCGCACTGCCCGTTTTCGCGCACCGCTTTTTGCCTGGATCTCCCAGGAGAGCAGAGTTAGGAAATTATGACCAAGACAATGCCGAACGCCGATCTTGCTCCCAGCAACACCTACGGCGCTGGCTTGGAACGGGCATTGCATCAAAGCGCTGATATCCTGTCCGTCGGTGCGCTGATCGGGCTGATTATTGGGTTGCTTCGCCTCGAAAGTTCGAGCTGGATGATGGTCGCTCTTCTGGTCATTTTCACGGTCTGCGCCATCCTTCCCGCCTTGGTGTTACGCGCGCGCAGATTCCTGCGGCTTCGTATTGGTCTGATCGTGGCTGGCTATCTGCAAGGTCTAACCTATCCCATTGCAACACAGGGGATTGCGGATAGTGGCGTGATCTATCTGCCCATGTTGGTGGCCATGACCGCCGCTGTGTTCGAGCGGCGCGTAACCTTTGCCCTCTTGGCAGGGATCATCTGCTTTTTGATGTGTGTCTCTGTGATGTATGTCCTTGGCATCTTCCAAGCCCCTGATCTGCCGTTGCGCGACTGGGCGGCGCGAACTGAAATCTGGGTGACGCTGGTGTTTTCCGTAGCGATCCCTGCGTTGGTTTTGGCGCTATTGCTGCATGGCATGCGAAAATCTTGGCAAAACACCAGCAACGAAGCCGCTGAAAAATATGACCAATTCGAAAAGATGGTGGAATATGCCCCCAATGCCATTACCATCTTCGATCTGGATCTGGGGCGCTTTGTGGCGGTAAACACCCCGGCCGAGCGTTTGTTTGGCGTCGACCGCGCGACATTGCTGGGCCAAGGCAGCGTCACCAATATGAGTCCCGAAAGGCAACCCTGCGGCACATCCAGCGATGTGCTTGCCAGAAAGTATCTGCAACAAGCGCTGGACGGAGAGCACCCGGTCTTTCGCTGGAACCACCTGCATAGCGACGGGCGGGAAATTCCCTGTGAGGTCTCGCTGGTCCGTATCCCCCCCGACAGCAAGCGCCTTGTGCGCGGGTCCATTCGTAACATCACCCGCCAACTGGAAGAACAGGCCGACAAAGAGGAACTTCAATATCGTCTGGCCGCATCTCAGCGGCTCGAAGCCATCGGGCACTTGACCGGCGGTGTCGCACATGATTTCAACAATCTGCTGGCAATCGTGTTGGGCAACCTCGAACTGCTTCAGGACGAAATCACCAGTGAACGCCAAAAAGAGCTGCTACAGCCCACAATCGAGGCCACGCTGCGTGGGGCAAGCCTGACAAAAAGCATGCTGAGCTTTGCCCGGCGCGCGCCGCTGGATCCGGTGATCGTGGATATGAACAAACTGGTCCGCGACACCAAGAACTGGACCAGTCGCACGCTCCCGACGAACATGGTCATCGAAACCTCTTTGCTGGCGGGCCTGTGGTCGGTTCAGGCTGACCCCGGTGCCACGGAAAACGCCCTGATCAATCTCATCTTGAACGCACGCGATGCCATGCCAAACGGGGGGGACCTAACCATCGAGACCGCCAATGTGCGCATTGACGAGGCCTATATCGATAGCCGCCAGGAAGAGCTTGAACCCGGTCGCTATGTGATGGTTGCTGTGTCAGACACCGGTGTCGGCATTGATCAAGACACCCTGGAAAACATTTTTGTGCCCTTCTTTACCACCAAGGAAACCGGGCGCGGTTCGGGGCTTGGGCTGTCCATGGTTCAGGGCTTCATGCGCCAATCCGGCGGCACCATCCAAGTCTATTCCGAGCCAGGTGTCGGCACGACATTCAAGCTGTATTTCCCGGCCACGGATGCGCCCCCCGATCCTGCGATGACGGCGCAGCCCGCGCCGCTTTCTTCGGGTGAAAAGCGCATTTTGCTTTCCGAAGACGAAGACGATGTGCGCACCGTTCTGACCGCGATGCTGGGGGCCGCGGGCTATCACGTTGTCAGCGCAGCCAGTGGTGATGCGGCGATCGAGATTTTTGAAACAGACCGCAACTTTGACCTTTTGCTGACGGATATCGTCATGCCTGGTCAGCTTCAGGGCACCGGACTTGCCAAGGCCATCCGCGCCAAAGCCCCGGAGCTGCCCGTCATCTTTATGTCCGGCTACGCGGCCGAGGCGACGGTTCATGGAAACGGCCTGCGCCCCAGCGACATCCGGCTGATGAAACCCGTAATGCGGCGCGATCTGCTTGAGGCGGTGACAACGATGCTGGACGATTCCCGCACCTAGGCGGACCGTGTTCGGGGGCAATCAGTCGCGGTCCTGATGCGGATTTGGTCGCTGATACCCCATTGGCCGCAACGGAAAACAGACGCCGCGGATGCCCCTTCGACACCCTGGCCCCGCGATCAATCGGGTTTCACTTCATAAATGCCCAGCTGATGGCGGGGTGGGTGGAATGTCTCGACACGGTCACAATCTTGTCCGACGCAACCGAGATCACAAAGCTGAGCAGTGTCTCAAGCAAAGCAATGGCCGCGACGAAACTGGGGCGTATCGCAAGAGACGCAAAACCCGTGCTGCGCCGCCAATATGATCGGACTGGCCGGGCTGTCAGAAATCGCGGTGACGGTCATGCACTGCTCACGTGCGATGCGCACGGCCTCGACCACTTCAGAACGGCAGGGGCGGCAGGTCATCGCGATCAGAACATCCTTCCCACCGCCCAGGCCAGATCATTCACCGGAGTTGAGCCGGCTGCGGGATCGCATTGAAATCGCACATGCTGGTTGACGCCAGATAGGTAAAGTTGCGCGCATTCGAATTGTTGTGCCCATCCCCCAGGATAAAGAAGACCTTGCAGGCGTTCCCAATGCACTGGGCGGCGGCCTCAAGCGCGTCAGAGCTGATCTCAAGCAATCGCGCAGCATCAGACGGATCAGCATCAATCATCGACCCGTCTAAGAGACGTACACACGCGGCCCGCCCCTGCGCCGTTTCCGCCATGCTGAGTGGGCCTACCGACTTGAGCGAGACAAAATTCCTTACAAAGGAATTTGCAAATCTCTTTACAAAGAGATTTCGTGTCGAGCGCCTTGATGTCGTGCCATGGTACGCGCACGCGGGGGCTTAGGTTGTCAATACCACGTACCCCGCCTGTAAGGCCGTGGCCTGATCCCTTCCGCAACACGTCTTGCGATGCACCTCTGCATTGGCAGTCACCGCACGAGTGGTGCAGTTTGGGATCAGGTTCTGGCACAGGCCAGGTAGCGCACACAGGTTGGCATAAGCGAAGCCCAAGCCGGATTACCCCCTTAGCAACGCTCACTCAATTTACGCTTTATATCATTAAAAACAAATATTTACAGAAAAATGGGTCACCCCAACAGATCCCGCGCCCGAGCCGCGCTGGCCCGCATATTTTTTGCAAAAAGGGTCACGTCAATATCCGTCGCCAGAAAGGTCACACCCGCCTCAAGGCAGTCGCGCTGTAGTTCCGTGTCGAGCGTCAGGATCCCGGCGGCCTTACCCGCCTGTGCAATCCGCCGAATGGCGTCCAAAATGGCCGCGCGCACCTCGGGGTGATTGCTGTTTCCGGGATGCCCAAGGTCAGCGGCCAGATCCGCCGGGCCGATAAAGACCCCATCAACGCCTTGCACCGTCAAAATGTCATCCAGCGCCCCAAGCCCTTTGCGGTTTTCCACCTGCAGCAGCAGACAGATCTCTGCATCAGCCGTCTGGGTGTAATCTTCGATCCCGGAAAACCGCGACGCGCGCGCCAGCGACGCGCCAACCCCGCGCACCCCATGTGGCGGATAGGTGACGGCGGCCACCAGATCCCGGGCTTGGTCAGCGCTTTCCACCATGGGGATCAACAACGTCTGAAAACCTGCGTCGAGATACTGCTTGATCATCCAGGTCTCGCCAGACACCGGGCGCGCAATCGGGTGGCAGCCCGAGGCCGCGATCACCTGCGCCTGGGCAAGCGTGCTGCGCAGATCGTTTGGCGCATGCTCTCCGTCGATCAAAAGCCAGTCAAATCCGGCGGTTGCGCTAATCTCGGTCACATAGGAATCGGCCAGCCCAAGCCAGCACCCCAGCTGAACCTGACCTGATTTCAAAGCGGCCTTAAAGGCATTCTTAGGCGCGGGCATGGGGGAAATCCTTGTTTTGATGTAACGTCTTGAAGCGACATCCTGATGCGACGGCAACACAGCCACGCCTATCCAAAAAACACAAGAAAAAGCCTGCCCCCTTCGGGACAGGGCATTGGCTTTTGTGGGTCGGTTGAACCTAGATCCGGCCCTTCCAGGGCACCAAGGCCTTTTCAGCCAGCCGCATCAGGATATCGATACCAAATCCAATGATACCGATCAAAATGATGCCCATGATCACGATATCGGTCAGCTGGAACTTGGAGGCGACCATGATCATCATACCCGCGCCCTTTTCAGCGGCGACCAATTCGGCGGCCACAACCGTGCCCCAACACACCCCCATGGCAACCCGCGCACCGGTAAAGATTTCGGGCAAGGAGTTGGGCACAATCACATGTCGCATGATCTGGAACTTGCTCGCACCCAGGGAATAGGCCGCGTGCACCTTTGAGATGGCGACACCCGACACCCCGGCCCGCGCCGCAATGGCCATGATCCAGAGCGCAGCCAGGAACAAGAGAATGATCTTGCCGACCTCTCCGATGCCCGCCCATAGGATCACCAAGGGGATCAGCGCAAGCGGTGGCACCGGCCGCATGAACTCGACAATCGGGTCAAACCAGCCGCGGAACCAATTGGACAGGCCCATGGCATAGCCCAACGGAATACCCACCAGCGCACCAAAGAAAAAGCCAACCACGACGCGGAACAGCGAATATCCAAGGTGCTCCCACAGGGTGCTGCCGCGATAGCCGCTGCTGGCGATTTCAGCCATCCGCGACACCACTCTTTCGGGCGGGGGCAACCAGATGGGTTCCATTTGCAGGCCTTTGGCAGGCTCAAAGTTCAGCGTGCCCTTGGGGGACATGCCCACGCGGCCGAACTCGGTCTCGACGCTGCCGCCGGGGGCGATGGACTGGCCATTGACCGCGACAATCTTGTGGCCTTCCTTGCGGCCGTGGGTGTCGTTCTTGTCCACGCGGATCAGACCCGAGCGCCAGGCACCGACCGAGGCCACATCGTTCTTGGCCCAACCGTCACCGGGTTCGATCACCGGATCTTCGCTATCGGTACCCACCTTGAACACCCGAACCGTGACCGTGGCGTCATCGGATGCAACACCATCAGCTGTGGCGGTGTAGGTAAAGCTGGCGTCACCGATGAAAGGGCCCGGTGCATGCAGGAAACCCGGAACCAGCTTGGACCCGGTAAAAGCCCCCCACAAAAGGAATATCGCCACGACCGAAATGATCGACGCCGCACGATCCGGCACCACGGCGCTTTCGTCGCCAAAGGTCACGGTCTTCAGCGACGTGAAATCGTTGACCGACCGGTGAACGACGAATTTCACAATAAAGTAGGACGCGACAAAGATCGCTGCATAAATCAGGAATACAATCATGATGCTGCCTCCGACCGACCCATGATTTCCTCTTCCATGTCCCAGATCATCGACAGGATCTCTTCGCGGGTGGTGGCGAAATCAGGGTGTTTCTTGACCTCGCGCAGGTCCTGGCCAACGCCAAGATCCGCAAAAGGCAATCTGTATTCTTTATGTATACGCCCCGGGCGCGGCGCCATGACCAACAAGCGCTCGCCAAGCAGCAGGGCCTCTTCAACCGAGTGGGTGATCAGAATGATCGTCTTGCCCGTCTCTTTCCAAAGCTTCAGCACAAGGGACTGCATCTTTTCGCGGGTCAAGGCATCCAACGCGCCAAGTGGCTCGTCCATCAAGATCACATCGGGATCATTGGCCAGACACCGGGCCAGTGCAACGCGCTGCTGCATGCCACCGGAAAGCTCATAGATCGCCTTTTCATGAAAATCCTGAAGCCCTACGACCTCAAGAAGGTGATCCACATGCGCCCCCCAGTCGCTTTCGGATTTGCCCGCCATACGGGGGCCAAAACTGACGTTGTCACGCACGCTCATCCATTCGAACAGCGCACCTTGCTGAAACACCATACCGCGTTCCGCATCCGGTCCGGTCACCTTGTGACCGTTCATGGTGATGTCGCCAGAGGTCGGCGCAAGAAAGCCTGCGACAATATTCAAAAGCGTGGTTTTACCACAGCCAGAGGGGCCGAGAACACTCATCAGCTCGCCTTCAGCCAAAGTGAGGGACACATCCTGAAGCGCCTGAACCGACGTCCCATTCGGGAGGTCAAAACGCATAGAAAGCCCTTCGATCGAAAGACCGCTCATATCCTGCCTTTCAGGTAGGGGCGCTCCTGCATGAGCTTTGCGGGCGCATCCATGCACATCGTGCATCCTCATACGCGCCCGCAAAACCGGGAGGAGCGGGATTTCAGTTACTTCGCGGCGCCCAGCGGGCCAGCGTTCACATTGTCGGCGTAGGAATCGCGTGCGGCATCAATGCTGCCGGCTGCGACAAATACATCCGCCACGCCTTTCATGAACTCCTGCGCGCCACCGCCAAGCCACTTGTCGCTCAGCTGATCGTCGACACCGGGGAAAACAAATGTCGACATGGTCGACATCGTGGCGTCTTCGTCCATGCCAGCGTCCTTGGCGATCACCGGCAGCATCTTGGCGTGGTTCGCTTCATCTGCCCACATGGCGTTCGCCTGAGCGGTGACTTTCAGGAAGGTCGATACCGTGTCCGAGTTTTCCGCGATCCAGCCCGAGGGGCCCGACGTCACGTCAAACACCAGGATGCCCAGTTCTTCCTTTTCCGCACCGGTCAGCAGGATGTTCCCGTATTCGGTCATGCGGCGCAGCGAACCGCCCCAACCACAGGCCATGTCAACCGACCCCTGCGCCATGGCAGCGGCCCCATCCGGCGGCGCCATATCGACGATTTCCATCCCGCCCACATCTACGCCAAAATGCGCCATCTGCTTGAGGAAGCCATAATGCGCAGCGGTGCCCAGCGGCACGGCGACCTTTTTGCCGGCCAGTTCGCCGGCTGAGTCCTTATCAATTTCAAGGTTCGCATGCACAACGCAGTTGTCATTGTCCGCATAGCTGACGGCCACATCCAGGATCTGCAGATCCTGTCCCGCGCTTGCCGCAACCACAAAGGGGGGCACCCCCTGGCTGACCGACAGCTGCACATCGCCCGACGCCATAGCCGCGCTCATGGCGGTGCCGGTGTCAAAGCTGACCCAGTTGACTTTGCCGCCCAGGGCTTCGTCATACATGCCGGTCGCCTTGGCATATTGGAACGGCATGGGCCATTCGAGGAAATAGCCTACGGTAATGTCGTCGGCCATTGCGGCATGCGCGCCTGTCATCACGGCCAAACCGGCGACAGCGCCCATAAGTTTGGTTTTAAAGGTCATGTCGTTCTCCCTGTTGTTCAGATCGCATCCCAGCACTCTGGCGACTGCCCTGGCGATCAGCATAGGCGGCCCCTCGTTTCGTGGGCCTACGACGATCCGAACTGAAAACCGGGTTTCGATCAATGTTTTTTCCAGTGGTTCGAACAAGAAGTTCATCAACGCGTTGGAAACCCGATAATGAGAATTACGGATAAACCTTTGTTTTTCCAACATTGTCACATCGAAAATACAAACTCCTACCCGCCCAATCCCCCGAATTTGGCCTTATACAGCTCTTCAAATTGGCCCTAACGACCGTGCCTGAATAGGTCTCATCTGCTTACAGAATACACAGTCAAGAATCCGTACAACAGGAGGCCCGCGCCATGGACGGCACCTATTCACAAAATGACCTCTCGCATGTGGTTGATGCCGATAAGGCGCATGTCTGGCACCATCTGGTACAGCACAAGGGGTTTGAAACCAAAGACCCGAATATCATGGTCGAAGGCAAAGGTATGCGCGTCTGGAACCAAGAGGGCCATGAGCTGCTTGATGCGGTCTCGGGCGGGGTGTGGACCGTCAATGTGGGCTATGGCCGCGAACGGATCGCCAAGGCGGTCTATGACCAGATCTTGCGCATGAACTATTTCGCAGGGGCCGCAGGTTCGATCCCGGGGGCCATTTTTGCCGAAAAACTGATCGCTAAGATGCCGGGGCAAAGCCGCGTTTACTATTGCAACTCGGGTTCCGAGGCCAATGAAAAAGCCTTTAAGATGGTGCGCCAGATTGCACACAAAAAGTATGGCGGAAAAAAACATAAAATCCTGTACCGTGATCGCGACTATCACGGAACAACGATTGCTGCGCTTTCGGCGGGCGGTCAGGATGAACGGGGCGCACAATATGGCCCCTATACGCCGGGGTTTGTGCGTGTCCCGCATTGCCTTGAATACCGCGCGGGCGATCAGGGGGCGCCGGTTGAGAACTACGGAGAATGGGCCGCGGATCAGATCGAACAGGTGATCTTGCGCGAAGGCGCCGATACCGTCGGCGCGCTCTGTCTTGAGCCGGTCACCGCCGGGGGAGGCGTGATCACACCGCCCGAAGGATATTGGCAGAAGGTACAAGAGATCTGCCGCAAATACGATATTTTGCTGCACATCGACGAAGTGGTCTGTGGCGTCGGCCGCACCGGTAAGTGGTTTGGCTATCAGCAATATGGAATCGAACCCGATATGGTGACCATGGCCAAGGGCGTCGCCTCGGGCTATGCGGCCATTGCCTGCCTGACCACAACCGAAGCCGTGTTTGACATGTTCAAAGACGACGCGGGCGATCCCATGAATTACTTCCGCGATATCAGCACCTTCGGCGGATGTACCGCGGGCCCCGCCGCCGCTATCGAAAACATGGCAATCATCGAAGAAGAAGGGCTTCTTGAGAATTGCGCAAACATGGGGGACTATATGGTCGACCAATTGAACAACCTGATGGACCGGCATGCCGCGATCGGCGATGTGCGCGGCAAGGGGCTGTTTGTGGGGGCCGAACTGGTAGCCGACCGTGACAGCCGCAGCCCGGCAGACGAAGCGCAGGTCCAGGCCGTTGTGGCCGACTGCGCGGCACAGGGTGTGATCATCGGCGCCACCAATCGCTCGGTTCCGGGTTACAATAACACATTGTGCTTCTCGCCGGCGCTGATTGCCACCAAGGATGATATCAATCAGATCATCGAGGCCGTGGACGGAGCTTTGGGCCGCGTGTTCGGCTAACGATCCCTACAATTTTGTCCCGTCCAGTGCGTCTGGGCGGGGCAAAGGTTTTTCGAAAAACCTTTAAAACGGATTTCAAAAAATCCGTTGCCCACCCTGTATATAAGCTGCATATAGAAAGAATTCACGCCATCGCAGGCAAATAAAAAGGGCCGCCAGGCGACCCTTTCTGTCATCAAGGCTTGCGTCAACTTAGCCGTTCACAGCGTCTTTCAGAGCCTTCGCAATAGTCATCTTGACCTGCTTGTCCGCTTCCTTTTTGAACTGCTCGCCGGTGGCCGGGTTGCGCACCATGCGCTCAGGGCGCTCTTTGCAATAGATCTTGCCAACACCGGGCAGGGTCACGGCGCCGCCGGCTGCCACTTCCGAAGTGATGATGTCGATGATCGAGTCAAGAGCCGCACCCGCGGTTTTCTTGTCTGCATCCATCTTCTCGGCCAGTGCCGCGACCAGCTGAGTTTTTGTCATCGGTTTTGTCGCCATTTCATGGTCTCCTTACCTGCCCAACGCTTTGGGCCTCTGTGGCGAGATAAAATCGCAACTGCGAAAGGAACGCAACAATCTGACAGGCGAAAACCCCAATAAAATAGAGGTTTTCCACCGTTTTCGCCTCATAAAAACGCGGTCTCCTCAAAACTGCGCAATTTCCGGCTGTGAATCCGGGCCAAAGGCATTTCTCGCAGGTGTTCCATGGCGCGAATCCCGATCATCAAATGCCGCGCCACCTGGGTCTTGTAGAAATCTGACGCCATGCCCGGCAGCTTGAGTTCACCATGAAGGGGTTTGTCGCTGACGCACAATAAGGTCCCATAGGGAACCCGAAAGCGAAAGCCATTTGCAGCAATCGTCGCGCTTTCCATATCCAGCGCAATCGCCCTGGACTGCGACAAGCGTTGAACCGGGCCAGAATGCTCTCGCAACTCCCAGTTGCGATTGTCGACGGTCGCCACGGTTCCGGTGCGCATAATCCGCTTAAGATCATAACCCTCCAACTGGGTTTCCCGCGCGACCGCTGTTTCAAGCGCGATCTGCATTTCAGCCAGAGCGGGAATCGGCACCCATACCGGCAGGTCATCATCCAGGACTTTATCTTCGCGCAGATAGGCATGGGCCAGCACGAAATCCCCCAGGCTCTGAGAGTTCCGCAGCCCCGCGCAATGCCCCACCATCAGCCAGGCATGCGGACGCAGGACCGCAATGTGATCGGTTGCGGTCTTGGCATTCGACGGCCCCACCCCGATGTTGACCAAAGTGATCCCGCCGCCCCCTTCGCGTTTGAGATGATAGGTCGGCATTTGTGGCATACGCATGGGCGTTTCGATCTGGCCATCTGGCGTGGTGATCTCGGCATTTCCGGTGCTGACAAAGCTGGTATAGCCGCTGTCCGGATCGGCCAATTGTTCACGTGCAAAGGTTTCGAATTCCGAGACGTAAAACTGGTAGTTGGTGAACAACACGTGGTTCTGGAAATGCTCTGGATCCGTCGCCGTGTAATGCGCCAGCCGCGCAAGAGAATAGTCGACCCGCTGCGCCGTAAACGGGGCCAGGGGGGACGGGCGACCGCCGACGGGTTCCCAAACGCCGTTCACAATGTCATCGTTGGTGGTTTCCAGGTCCGGCACGTCAAAAACATCCCGCAAAGGAAAGGCCCCGGCGCCCTCTTGCGGCACCGTCGTATCGGGAAAATTGGCCACGGCGAAATGCACTGGCATCGGCGTATCCGATGGGCCGATCTGCACCTTGACCCCGTGATTTTTCAACAAAAGCCCGATTTGCTGCTCAAGGTAGTTCCGAAACATACCCGGGCGGGTCACGGTGGTGGCATAGGTGCCCGGTTCTGACACATGCCCAAAGCTTAGCCGCGTGTCGGCCTTGGAATAGGTCGTGGTTGTCAGTCGGATCTCGGGGTAATAGGCGCGGATTCGCACGCCGGGATGTCCACCGGACATGGCCCCCAGAAAACGATCTCGCAGGTAATGTGCGGCATCATCGTAAAGCTGACACAGCCGCTCAACCGCAAGCCTGGCGTCGTCAAACATCTCGGGGGCCGGCGTTTCCACGCTGATGATTTCTGGCCGGTCCGCTTGATCTTGCATCACTTTTTCTCCACGCTTTCGGGTGAGAGTGACAGCTTGTCGCAATGGGCGCAAGCGACAGGACTGTAAAGGAGCCGCAATGGATTACGAAACCATTTCCGCCGAAGCATTCGGCGCCAGCCTGCGGGGCATAGGGGTCAATCTGATCGTGCGCGATGTTCCGGCACAGGCCCGCATGCTGCAAACGGTGTTTGAAATGCAGGCCTTTCGCATCAGCGCGGATTTCGCGATTTTGCGCTATGGGCGTGACGTGTTTCAACTGCACGCTGACGGCACCTATCACGTCAACCCCTATCAGGCGTTTTTGCCGGAAAACCCGCCTCGCGGTGCCGGGCTTGAGCTGCGCTTGTATGACACCGATCCGGATGCCGCCACCACCCGCGCCCAAGACGCGGGCATGCATGTTTTACAGCCCCCCACAAACAAGCCCCACGGCTTGCGTGAGGCTTATCTGATCTGTCCTGATGGCTATGCCTGGGTTCCGTCGCGCCCGCTTTAGGCGTTAGCTTGCGTCGAAATCCAGAACCAGCGTTTCCGTCGTCGGGCGCGCCTGGCAGGCAAGGGTAAAGCCCGCCTCAAGCTCCCAGGGTTCCAGCGAAAAATTCACGGCCATCTCGGCCGCGCCCTCGACCACTTTGCAGCGACAGGTACAGCACATGCCGTTTTTGCACGAATATGGCAGATCCAGCCCGGAACGGGCCGCCGCTGCGACCACATTGTCGTCTTCGGCTTCGACGCGGAAAGAGCGGCGCGCGCCATCCAGAACCACGGACACCTCGACCCCGTTTTCCGCGGCGGCCTCAGCAGCGGCAGACCGGGCGGGGCGCTCGGTCTCGGTATAGAACCGCTCAAAGTGAATCTTGTCGGCGGGCACCCTGCCCTCAAGCTTGGTGGCCACATCTTCGATCATCTCACCGGGACCACACAAGAACACCCCATCCGCCGCAGCCAGATCCAGCGTGCCCGCATCAGCCAGCGCAACAATGCGATCACCGGTCACACGACCGTGCAACAGGTCGACGTCCTGCGGCTCGCGGCTCAGGACATGCACCAGCGTAAACCGGTCCATGTAGCGATCTTTCAGATCTTCCAGTGTCTCGCGGAACATAATGGTTTCCGAATTGCGGTTGCCAAACACCAGCGCCACCTCGGCCCCACGCGCCAGCGCATCTTGCGCAATGGCCAGCATCGGCGTGACCCCGGACCCGGCGGCGATCAGCACAAGACGCGCTTCGCCCTTTGTGACAAAGCGGCCCTCGGGGGGCATCACCTCGATCATATCCCCAGCCTTAAGGCCCTGGGCAAAGGTCGAAAAGGCCCCGCCGTCCACCTGTTTGACGCCGACGGTCAAAGGCGCCCCGGGCGCGGAGGCGATGGAATAAGACCGCCGCGTATCTTCGCCGTTCAGCTTGGCGCGCAGGGTCAGATATTGCCCCGGCTCAAAGGCAAAGACCCCTTGCTGGGCTTCGGGAATGTCGAATGTCACAGCGACGGCATCTTTGCCCTCGGTGCGGACGTCAGCCACTTTCAGTTGATGAAACATGGCGCCCTCCTCAGATACATTTGAAATAGTCGAACGGCTCGGCGCAGGCGCGGCACTGGTAGTGCGCTTTGCAGGCGGTTGAGCCGAATTCGCTGATACGTTGCGTGTTGTCGCTGCCACAGCGCGGGCAGGTGATGATCGTTTCCGCAAAAAGCGCCCCCTTGCCTGCATTCGATCCATCCACCGGTGGCGCGATGCCATAGGCGCGCAGCTTTTCACGACCTTCCGGCGTGATCCAATCGGTGGTCCAGGCAGGGCTTAGCACCCTTTGCGTGCGCACGTGATCGAACCCCGCGCCGCGTATGGCCGCCTCGATCGCCAGCTCAATGGCCAAGGTCGCAGGACAGCCTGAATAGGTCGGCGTGACCCCGGCGATGACCGTGCCCTCTTCGATACGCACCCAGCGCAAAATGCCCAAATCGCCGACAGAAACACAGGGCACCTCGGGGTCGGGAACGGCAAACCCCGCCTCCCACGCCCTTTGGGTCTGTGCATCCATCTGCGCGATATGGGGCGCTGTGCTCACCAGTTCACTCCGGGATGTTCACGATGCAGCGCCTGCATGACCGCCAGCATATGGCCCAGATCTTCGCCGTGAATGCCCGAGCGCCCCCCTGATTGAGGATAGCGCACCTCAGGCGCGGTCAGACCCGCCGCGCCAAAGATCTCGGCAATGGTCGCATCCCATGCCGGACGCAGCGCCGCGCGATCCGGCAAGGCCTCTTCGCCCGCCGACGCGCCCTCTTCGAACAATTCAGCCGTATACAGATGCAACGCGTCCACCGCCGCCTGCATCCGTTGTGCGCTTTCGCTCGTGCCATCCCCCAGTCGGATCACCCATTCGCCGGCGTGGCGAATGTGATAGGCCACCTCTTTGCGCGCCTTGCCAGCAACCCCGGCAATCACCGCGTCACTGCTGCCCTCTACGGCGCGCCAATAGGGCTCCATGAAAGCCGCGAAATACAGCTGGCGCAGCATGGTATGAGCAAAATCGCCGTTGGGGCGCTCAACCAGCAACAGGTTGCGATACTCGCGCTCCCCCCGCAGATAGGCCAGATCGTCCTCTGACCGCCCAGCCCCTTCAAGCTGACCCGCATGGTCATACAACACCCGCGCCGTGCCGATCAGATCCAGCGCCATATTGGGCATGGCCAGATCTTCCTCAAGCAAGGGCGCATGGCCGCACCACTCACCCAACCGATGCCCCAGCACCAGATGGTCGTCCGCCAGTTCCAGAACCGCTTGCCACAGTGCCATTACATGTGCCCCACTTCATCGGGGATGTCGTAGAAGGTCGGATGCCGATAGATCTTGTCTGCGGTCGGCTCAAAATTCTCATCGGCCTGATCCGGATCGCTGGCATAAACATCAGCAGACCGCACAACCCAAACCGACATGCCTTCACCGCGACGGGTGTACACATCCCGTGCCGCCTGCAGCGCCAGGACCTCATCCGCCGCGTGAACCGATCCCGCATGCTTGTGGCTCAACCCGTTGCGGGGCCGAATAAACACTTCCCAAAGAGGCGTTGTGGAACCCATGTCCCCCTCCTTCATCTCTTCCCAAATATCCAAAACTCAGAGCGCAGCTCTGATCTGCGGGACGGTGGGCGGGGCGACGTGCCCAAGGGGCACAAGCGCCGCTCCGTCCCGCAGCCCTTACTCTGCGGCCATCTGGCGCGCGCGTCGTTTCTCGGCGTGGGCCAGAGCGGCTTCGCGCACCCATGCCCCCTCATCCCAGGCCGCTTTGCGATCACGCACCCGGTCCCGGTTCATCACACCGCCACCACCAACAACCCGCCAGAACTCATCCCAGTCGATCTCGCCGTGATCATATCCGCCCTTTTCCTCGTTCCACGTCAGATCGGGATCCGGGATTTCAAGGCCAAGATAGTGCGCCTGCGGCACGGTCGCGTCGATAAAACGCTGACGCAGCTCATCATTTGAGAACCGCTTGATCTTCCACTTCATCGACTGTTCCGAATGGGCAGAGTCCTTGTCGCTCGGACCAAACATCATTAGCGCGGGCCACCACCAGCGATTGATCGAGTCCTGCGCCATGTCCTTTTGCGCCTGCGTCCCCTGCGCCAGCTTCATAACGATTTCATAGCCCTGACGCTGGTGAAAGCTCTCTTCCTTGCACACGCGGATCATCGCGCGGGAATAGGGCCCAAACGAACAGCGACACAGCGGGATCTGGTTCATGATCGCCGCCCCGTCAACAAGCCAGCCAATGGTGCCAATATCCGCCCAGCTCAGGGTCGGATAGTTGAAGATCGAACTGTATTTCGCTTTGCCGGAATGCAGCTCCTCCGTCACCTCTTCCCGGCTCACCCCCAGGGTCTCAACCGCGGAGTACAGATAAAGCCCATGCCCACCCTCATCCTGAACCTTGGCCAGCAGCGCGGCCTTGCGGCGCAGGCTGGGCGCGCGATTGATCCAGTTGCCCTCGGGCAGCATGCCGACGATCTCGGAATGC
The DNA here is from genome assembly GCA_025210345.1 of Pelagimonas sp. Lineage (GTDB taxonomy): Bacteria > Pseudomonadota > Alphaproteobacteria > Rhodobacterales > Rhodobacteraceae > JAOARQ01. The sequence goes on from JAOARX010000024.1 coordinate 46,446, forward strand.
GCATGCTGGGCGATCTGGCGCACCAAGGTCTTGCGATACCCCTCGGGCATCGCGTCATTGGGTTCAATCTTTTCCTCGGCATCAATGCGTTTTTGAAACGCTGCCAGAAATTCTTCGGTTTCCGATGTTTTCCCATCGGCCCCGATCAATCCTTGCGAATACATCTGCCCTCCCTTTCCGCCCCGATCCGAGGCAGGCCATTCCTGCTAAAACCAGCCCACCTGTCGCGCAACAGGCCTTCCGGATCAAGATACGTTACAAATCACCCTCCTCAAAGCACTTTTTGTAACACTTGCCATTTCCCCCGCGTACCCTCACCTAGGAGACATGGGAAAAACACTTTTGACATTGGGACATGGCTACTGCGCCAAGGCGCTGTGTAACCTGCTACACCCCAAGGGTTGGCGCGTGCTTGGCACATATCGAACTGCCGAATCAGCCGCCTCGCTCACAGCCCTTGGCGTTGAACCTGTTCGCTGGGCGACCGAGGACGTGGCCAGCGCCATTGGCGACGCAAGCCATATCCTTGTTTCCGCCGGACCAGACGCCGTAGGCGACCCAAGTCTGCGGCTTGCCCAGGATGCCCTCGTTGCCCGTGCCGCGCATCTTGAGTGGCTGGGATACCTGTCGACGACCGGCGTCTACGGGGATCACGGGGGCGCCTGGGTTGACGAAACGACCCCGCTTACTCCGGGCACCCGTCGCGGCCTTTGGCGAAAATCAGCGGAACAGGCCTGGCAATCCATCCCTACTCTGCCGCTTCATATATTTCGTCTCGCCGGGATCTACGGCCCCGGGCGCGGGCCGTTTTCCAAGGTGCAAACCGGCAACGCGCGGCGGATCATCAAGCCGGGTCAGGTGTTCAGCCGCATCCATGTGGACGACATCGCGCGGGTGCTTGCGGCGTCGATCAAACAGCCCGACAGCGGTGCCATATATAATGTCTGTGACGACGACCCGGCCCCGCCCCAAGATGTGCTCAGCCATGCGGCACATCTGCTTGAGGTGCCCGAGCCACCTGCGATCGACTTTGAGACCGCTGACATGACCCCAATGGCCCGCAGTTTCTATGCCGAGAACAAACGTGTCTCGAATGCACGCATGAAAGCGGCCTTTGGGCCGTTGACCTACCCAAGCTATCGTGAGGGGCTGCACGCCCTTTTGAACGCGAAATGACACCGTCGCCTGACACGCTGACCAACCTTTTGCAAACCATTCGCCCCGATGTCGGGGCCAGCCGGATCAGCGTGCGTGACGTGCTTTCGCATATCGGGGGACGATCATTCGCCGCCGTGATCTTGACGCTGGCCCTGGTGCTTGTCTCGCCGGTGTCGGGCATACCGGGCACCCCAACCCTGGGGGCGGTGATCATTTTTCTGGTCAGCGTCCAAGCACTGATCGGACATGACCACCTCTGGCTTCCGCAGGTGATCATGGGCCGATCCATAAGCGCGGATCGCATGTCACGCGCCGTGGATTGGCTCGGACGACCGGCCGGGTGGGTGGATCGTCACACGCGCGTGCGACTGCCGCTATTGACCACCGCCCCGTTTCGGCTCGGCACCTATGTCGTGGCGCTTTTGATGGCCGCGTCCTGGCCTTTGATGGAGATTTTGCCCTTTGTCACATCACTAAGCGCCGGGGCCATGTCGCTGATGATGTTCGGGTTGATGACCCGCGACGGGGTCTATCTGATCGCGGGCTATGCGTTGGGGGCCGGGCTCTATGCGACGCTCCTTAGCGTGGCCCTGGACCTGATGTAAGCGCAGGCAAGGGGCGCTGCCCCATCCCGAGCCGAGATCGGGATTCCCCGGGATATTTTTGAAGAGATGAAACCCGGGGTCAGGCGCGCTGGCTCAGGGTTTCGACGCCCAGCACCTGAAGGACTTTGGCTTCGATATGTTCGGCATTCATCGCGGCGGCATCATACATGGCGCGCGGGCTGGCGTGATCGATGAAGGTATCGGGCAAAACCATGGAGCGGAATTTCAGACCGGTGTCGAAAATACCCTCCTCGGCCAATAGCTGGGCCACGTGGCTGCCAAAACCCCCGGTTGCGCCTTCTTCCAGGGTGATCAGGGCCTCGTGGTCGGTGGCCAGTTGCATGATCAGATCGCGATCCAGCGGTTTGGCAAAGCGTGCATCGGCCACGGTGGGGGTGATGCCCCTGGCGGACAGGGCTTCGGCGGCTTTGAGGCTTTCACCCAGGCGCGTGCCAAAGGACAAAAGCGCAACCCGCGTGCCAGGTCGGACAATCCGCCCTTTGCCGATTTCCAACACCTGACCACGAGCGGGCATATCAACCCCCTCGCCTTCGCCACGCGGATAGCGAAAGGCGATGGGGCCGTCGTCATAAGCGGCAGCGGTGGCCACCATGTGCTTTAGCTCGGCCTCATCCGCGGCCGCCATGACCACCATGCCGGGCAGATTGGCCATGAATGCGATGTCATACGACCCGGCGTGGGTCGCTCCATCCGCCCCAACCAGCCCCGCGCGGTCAATCGCAAAGCGCACCGGAAGCCGTTGAATCGCAACATCATGCACAACCTGGTCATAGCCGCGCTGCAAGAAGGTCGAGTACATGGCGCAAAAGGGTTTCATCCCACCGGCCGCGAGGCCCGCGGCAAAGGTCACACCATGTTGTTCGGCAATCCCCACGTCAAAACAGCGGCTGGGATAGCGTTTATCAAACAGGTCCAGCCCGGTGCCATCCGGCATCGCCGCCGTGACCGCGCAGATCTGCGGATCATCCGCGGCCTCTTGCAAAAGGGCCTCTGCAAAGACCTTGGTATAGCTGGGCGCGTTGGACGGCGCTTTTTTCTGTTCCCCGGTGATCACATCAAACCTGGCCCGCGCATGACCGCGATCCGGCGAATTCTCAGCGTGGTGATACCCCTTGCCCTTTTTCGTCAGCACATGGATCAGGATCGGACCTGTTGCGCGCTGGCGCACCGTGCGCAGCACAGGCAACAGCTGGTCCAGGTCATGACCATCAATCGGGCCAAGATAGCTGAACCCCAGCTCCTCGAACAACGTGCCGCCGACCGTCATGCCCTTAAGCATTTCCTTGGCGCGTTTGGCCCCCTCGCGGAAGGGTTCGGGCAGTAGGCTGACAGCCCCCTTAGCGGCGGCCTTGAAATCCTGGAACGGCGCTTCGGCGTACAGACGGCTGAGATAACTGGACAGCGCGCCGGTAGGGGGCGCAATCGACATTTCGTTGTCATTGAGAATGACGATCATGCGCTTTTTCAGATGGCCCGCGTTGTTCATCGCCTCAAAGGCCATGCCCGCGCTCATGGAGCCATCGCCGATCACGGCAATCGCATCGCCGTGGCCCGTGTCACAGCTACCCCCCAGATCCCGCGCCGCCGCAAAGCCAAGCGCCGCGCTGATCGAGGTCGAGCTATGGCCCGCGCCAAAACAGTCATAGGGGCTTTCAGAGCGTTTGGTGAACCCGGACAGCCCGCCCTCGGTGCGCAGGGTGCGGATACGGTCGCGCCGACCGGTCAGGATCTTATGCGGGTAACACTGGTGGCTCACGTCCCAGATGATCTTGTCGCGCGGCGCGTCAAACACCGCATGCAGCGCAACGCTGAGCTCGATCACCCCAAGCCCGGCCCCCAGATGCCCGCCCGTGACGGACACGGCCGAGATCGTTTCCTGTCGCAACTCATGGGCCAATTGTTCCAGTTCGCTATCCGAGAACTGTTTGAGATCGGCGGGCGACTGGACCTTGTCCAGAAGAGGCGTGCTTGGTTGGTCCGACATGGGCCTTCCCTTGAGTAAAAACAGGGCGTCAGTTTGAACGCGAAATAACGAAGCGCGCGGCCTCTCGCAAGCAATCCGCATCGCCGTGATATACAGATAGGCTGTCGCAGGCCTGTTCCACCAGCTCAGATGCGCGGCGTTTCGCCTCGTCCAGGCCCAAAAGGCTGACGAACGTCGCCTTGCCGCGCCCTGCATCTTTGCCGACGGCCTTGCCGACGGCCTTGGCACAGCCCTCAACGTCCAGCACATCGTCCCAGATCTGGAACGCCAACCCCAAACGGCTGCCGTATTGGTGCATCGCGCTGGCGTCTGAACCGGTCATCATCGGCCCCGCTTCGCAGGACCAGTTGATCAGCGCGCCGGTTTTGCCCGCTTGAAGCCGGGTGATTTCCTCTAGCGTCAGCGGCACGTCTGATGTCTCGGCGGCCATGTCCATGGCCTGCCCGCCCACCATGCCACGCACGCCCGCGGCCTGTGCAAACCCCTGGATCAACGCCAGCCGCCCCTGTGGCGCGCAATCGGTCAGACACAGCAGCTCAAACGACAGGCTTTGCAGCGCGTCCCCGGCCAGAACCGCCGTGGCCTCATCCCATTTGCGATGCACCGTGGGTTTGCCGCGCCGCAGATCGTCGTCATCCATGCAGGGCATGTCGTCATGCACCAGCGAATAGGCATGCATCGCCTCGATCGCCGCCGCCGGATATTGTCCAACCTCGGCAGAGATCCCATGCAACCGCGCGCTTTCCAGCGCCAAAAACGCCCGAAGCCCTTTACCACCCTCGACCGCATAGCCCATGGCCTGCGAAATCTTGTCATCCTGCCCCGCCAGCGCCTGCGCAATCACCCGTTGCGACAGTTCACCCGCGCGCGCAAGCGCCTGGGGAAACGCCACCATGGTCAGCGCCATCAAAGCCCCTCAACAGGTTTCAGGCCAGCCGGGTTCCCATCCCCATCCAAGGTGATGGCAGCGACCTTTTCTTCGGCCTCTTTCAGCTTGGCCTCGCAGCGCTTTTTCAACAGCGCCCCGCGTTCATACAGCGTGATGGACTGCTCAAGGGCCACGTCCCCGCGCTCCAACTGGCCAACGACCTGCTCCAGCTCGGCCATGGCCTGTTCAAAGCTCATCTCTTCCACGGGTGTTTGGTCGCTCATGCGCCAGCCTCCAAAAGTCTTTCCACATGCACCCGGGCCGAAGCCGCAAGCGCCGCCAGATCATAACCGCCTTCCAGGGTGGAAACCACCCGGCCCTGGCAACATTCCCGCGCCACGTCGCAGATCTGATCCGTGATCCAGCGGAAATCGTCAAGCGACCAGTTGAGATTGGCCAACGGGTCATCTTGATGGGCATCGAACCCGGCGGACACGAGGATCAATTCAGGTTGATAGGCCCGAAGCCGTGACAGCGCCGGGGCATAGGCCGCGCGCATCTCGGCCCCGCCCGATCCGGGGGGCAGCGGCAGGTTCAGCACAGTGTCATGCGCGCCGCGCTGGTCCGCACTGCCGGAATGCGGCCAAAGCGGCATCTGATGCGAGCCCACAAACAGCGTGCGCGGCTCGTCCCACAACAGATCCTGCGTGCCATTGCCGTGATGCACATCGAAATCCACCACCGCCACGCGGGACAACCCATGATGCGCGAGGGCGTATTTCGCGGCAACCGCGACATTGCCGAACAGACAAAACCCCATGGGGGTTTCCTTTTCCGCATGATGACCGGGGGGGCGCATGGCACAAAAGGCATTGCGCACCTCGCCCGCCAGCACCAGATCCACCGCCTTGATCACCCCACCCGCCGCGCGGCGCGCCGCCCGCATCGAGCCCGGTGACAGCCAAGTGTCTTCGTCCAATTGTCCCAATCCTTGATCGGGTATGGCGGCTGCGATCCGATCCAGGTGGCTTTGCGGATGACAGCGCAACAGGTCTTCATCCGCGGCCTCGGGCGCAGAAACCCGCGTCAGGTCCAAATCCTGAAGCGCGTGCAAAACATGTTCCAACCGCGCCACGCGCTCTGGATGCCCCGACGGGGTCACATGGTCCAGCCCATCCGCATGGGTGATCAACGCTGTCGCCATAAGGTGCTCCCTGTTTCACGCCGCGCGGGGCTTCATCTCTTTAAAAAAATATCCAAATACCACCAGATCAATCGGGCGCCAGCATATAGCCAGCCCCCCGAACGGTCTGGAGATAGCGCGGTTGCTTGGGATCCGCCTCAAGCTTGCGCCGCAACCGGGTGATCTGCACATCCACGGCCCGCTCTTGTGCCTGCCCTTTGTCGCGGCCAAGCTCTTCGACCAGTTTGGCACGGCTCAGAGGTTCGCCGGGGCAGCCCGAGAAAATCTTCATCAGCTGGCTTTCGGTCGCGGTCAGGCGCACGAGATCATCACCGCACCACATTTCCCCCCGCTCGATGTCATACCGATAGGTGCCCAGCGACAAAAGCTTGGGCATCACATCTTGTGCAGAGACCTCGGGCATGCGCCGCAAAATCGCGTTGATCCGCAGCAAAAGCTCTTTGGGTTCAAAGGGTTTTGCCAGATAGTCATCCGCCCCGGCCTCAAGTCCCTTGATGCGGTCCTCTGTCTCGGCGCGGGCGGTCAGCAACAAAATCGGCGTGGGGCTGGTTTCACGAATGCCCCGGGTCAGGCTGATGCCATCCTCGCCCGGCATCATCACATCCAGCACGATCAGATCAAAGTCCAACCCCTGCAACAGACGCCGGGCATGCGCGGCATCCCGCGCCGCGCTGACCAAAAAGCCGTTGCGGATCAGGAACTTTTGCAACAGTCCGCGAATTCGTTCGTCGTCATCGACGATCAAAAGATGCGTATCAGTGTCGGTCATCCGCGTCCTCCGCGCATCTTGAGATACTGGCGGCGCATTTCTGGATCCATCATCGCCTCGAGCACCTTTCGAAACCCGGAAACCGCCTCTGGCCCGGCCTGCCGATAGGCCGCACGCATGCGCGCACGCTGCGCTTCGGACAATTCATGTTCCAGGGCTTCGCCAGCATCCGTCAAAAACAAATGGCGCTCGCGCTTGTCCAGACGTCCGACGCGGCTTTCGACCAACCCGTCGTCAATCAGCGTGCGCAACACGCGGTTCAATGACTGCTTGGTTACCCCGAGAATGGTCAACAGGTTGTTAACCGTGGTCCCCGGCGCCCCGTGAATAAAGTGAATGGCGCGGTGATGCGCGCGCCCATAGCCCTTGTCGACCAGCAGCCGGTCGGGATCCGCAGTGAACCCGCGGTAGGCAAAGAACATCGCTTCGCTCCCTTGGCGCAGCTGTTCATCGGTCAAAAACAGCAGGGTTTCCCCCTGCCCGCTCTGCCCTTCTGCCATTGCTATACCTCATTCGCTTTGCCCCACTTTAAGTCAGCCTTGTTGACATTCCAAGTGACAACTGTTAGCGAGTCGCAGTTTCTACGTAATTTTATGTCCGAACCGGACTAATTTTGCGCAACTTTCGAAAAATCGCACTTAGGAGACTGGCGATGGCAAATGGATCATATGACGACCGCGACGGCAAAATCTGGATGGACGGCCAAATGGTCGACTGGCGCTCGGCGAATGTCCATGTCCTGACGCATGGCCTGCATTACGCCAGCTCAGTGTTTGAAGGTGAGCGCGCGTATAACGGCAAGATTTTCCTGTCGCGCGAACATTCAGAGCGCTTGCATTTCTCGGCGGGTGAACTGGATTTCCAGATCCCCTATACCGTGGATGAAATCGAAGCGGCGAAAAAGGCCGTGCTGGAAGTCAACGGGTTCACCGATGCCTATGTTCGGGCTGTGGCCTGGCGCGGCGCGGGCGAAGACATGGGGGTCGCCTCTGCGAAGAACCCGGTCCGGCTGGCGATCGCGGCGTGGGAATGGGGCAATTACTATGGCGACGCAAAGTTCAAGGGCGCCAAACTGGACATCGCCAAGTGGAAACGCCCCTCGCCCGAAACCATCCCGGTGCGCGCCAAGGCAGCGGGTCTTTATATGATCTGCACGATCTCAAAACATGAGGCTGAGGCCAAAGGCTGTTCCGACGCTTTGTTCATGGATTACCGCGGCTATGTGGCCGAGGCGACCGGTGCGAACATCTTCTTCGTCAAAGATGGCGAAGTGCATACGCCGACACCGGATTGCTTCCTCAATGGTTTGACCCGCCAGACGGTTCTCAAGATGCTGAAGGAAAAAGGCATCACCGTGCATGAACGCCACATCATGCCCGAAGAACTCGAAAGCTTTGAGCAGTGCTGGCTGACCGGCACAGCCGCCGAAGTCACGCCTGTGGGCCAAATCGGCGACTATACGTTTGAAGTCGGTGCGCTGACCCGCGATATCGCAGAAAGCTATGAAAAGCTGGTTCGCGCATAAGCTACTTTGCAACGGCTAAGATCAAGGGGCGGATCATCCGCCCCTTACGCATATATGGCCTGCCAATGTCGGGTGAGCGGGTTGGGTGTGTCCCGCTAGACCAGTGAACGCAACATGGCGGTGTTGCTCTGGATCACAGAATTCAGCTCGACAATCTTGGCCAATCTTTCCTCAATTTCGTTTTGGCAGACGTCAAGCTGCTCGACGATGCCGGTAAGGGCGGTCCCGGAGTTTGCCAGTGCCGCGCTTTCGATTTTACACATCATACGTGTCGAACTCAGGCCCGTCACATAGCGCTTCATATCCAGGACCGAACGCGCGAAACGTTTGGCTTCGCTTTCGACACCGACCAAAGCGGTCGACATATCCTCAACAAACTTGGCGCTATGTTCCCGAAGCTGCTCTGCGACCTTTTGATGGGATCGCTCATTGCCCTCGTGCACCTCTTCACTCTGGAATTGGATGAGCATTTCCTCTTCCAAAGCAATCGCATAGCTCAGAAACTGCCCCTTGTGGATCGCAGATCGGATCCGGGCAAAGGCACAGGTATCCCCATCCACAAAGGTATTCACCCATGTGCTCATCTCTTCCAGCATCTGACTGTAGTTCACTGAAATGGCGCTGATCGGACCCCCCGCATTTTCAAGCCGCGATGCGATGATCCGCATGTTCATGGGCACCGTACGGATGGCCTTGAAGGCCTCGGTCATCTCAGAGGTTTCCATCAAAACCTGTTGAATCGCCTCAGACATATCTGAGAAGCGACGCTGAAGGGGCTGTTCGTGGCGCCCAAGCTGGCGCAGGCGCGAATCGAATTCCATCGACAGGGCATCGGCCTGGAAATCCGCATAGCTTGCAAAGCCCAACACGCCGATCTTTTCTTCAAGGTAGGCAGCGCTTTGTGCCGGAGTCAGACCGTTTTCCTGTTCGTTTTGCCGCACGTCTGTATAGATTTCAGAAACTTTTTGAAACATCGACGATGTTGGCTTGAGCCGAATTGACAAATACCCGTCTTCGACAGGCAAAACCAGGGAGAACACCCAGTAAAACCGCCCGCCCTTTCGCATATTCTTGACATAGGCGCCCACTGGTTCACCGGCCTTAAGCCGTTCCCAGAACATGTGGAACAACCCCTTTGGCATATCCGGGTGTCGGACAAGATTGTGGGGCGACCCGACAAGTTCGCTCCAGCTATAGCCCGAAACACGCTGAAAAACCGCGTTGCCGGTCTGGATCACCCCGCGCTCATCTGTGAATGAATAGAACAGTTCATTCAGGCTAAAGGCGGCTTCATTACCACCCACATCGGTCAGTTTCGGGTCGAGACTGGACATACAGTTCTCCTGCTTCAAGAGTCCCGCTAAAATCGTCCATTTTTCCTCTCAAAAGATTTAACGCCGCGCAGGTTTTTTCCCACGCGGCGCCAAAAATCGTTCTTTTTTTAGGAAACCCCGTTAGCCGGGGCTCATCCCGCGCAGACGCTCGGACCGGCGGCGCAACACTTCGACCGTCGCCAGCAGCGCAATCGAGATCACGACAAGGATCGTGGCCACCGCCAGAATAGTCGGGCTGATCTGTTCGCGCAGGCCGGTGAACATCTGCCAAGGCAGGGTTTGCTGTTTGGCCGAACCAACAAAAATCACCACCACAACTTCGTCGAACGACGTGATAAAGGCAAACAATCCGCCAGAAATCACGCCGGGCAGGATCAGCGGCATCTGCACCTTGAAAAAGGTCGTCACCGGGTCCGCGCCCATGTTCGCTGCCGCGCGGGTCAAAGACCGGTCAAACCCGACCAAAGTTGCGGTTACGGTGATGATCACAAAGGGAATTCCCAATGCGGCATGGGCCAGAACCACACCCCAATAGGTGCCTGCCAGACCGATCTTCGAATAGAAGAAATACATGCCCGCCGCCGAGATGATCAGCGGAACGATCATCGGTGAAATCAAGATCGCCATAATCGCACGCCGCGCGGGCACATGCGGTTGGCTCAGGCCGATGGCCGCCAGCGTTCCCAACGACACCGAGATAATCGTCGCCATCGGAGCAATCTTGATCGAGTTCTTCAGCGCATCCTGCCAGTCCGGATTGCTAAAGAAATCGCGATAGTGCTTGAGAGAATACCCATCCGGATCAAAGCTCAGCATTTCCTTGGTGAAGGTAAAGAAATCCTGCGAGTTGAAACTTAGCGGGATCACCACCGCAATCGGTGCGATCAGGAAGAAAAAGATCAGCCCACACAAAATCCGAAAGGTATAGTACCAGACCCGCTGGCCGGTGGATGCATAAGGAGGAAGTCCGCTCATATCATTTACCCCAGCTTAACGTTGTCGATGCCGACGATTTTGTCATAGGCCCAGTAGAGCACCAGAACCACCGCCAGAAGGATTGACCCAAGCGCCGCAGCCAGACCCCAGTTCAGCGAGGTCGAGATGTGATAGGCGATCTGGTTCGAAATGAATGTCCCCTTTGTGCCCCCAACCAGCGCAGGCGTGATGTAATAGCCAATCGCCAGAATGAACACGAGGATCGATCCCGCACCAATGCCTGGAACCGTTTGCGGGAAATAGACGCGCCAGAAGGCGGTCCAATCCGTGGCACCCAGCGATTTCGCCGCACGCAGATACGCAGGGGGGATCGTCGCCATCACCGAATACATCGGCAAGATCATGAAGGGCAGCAGGATGTGTGTCATCGCAACCACTGTGCCGAACTGGTTGTTGATGATCTGCAGGCGCGCATCATCCCCGACAAGCCCGATGAACACGAGAATATCATTGATCACGCCTTGCTGTTGCAGCAGGATTTTCCACGCCGAGGTCCGCACCAAAAGCGAGGTCCAGAAAGGCAGAAGAACAAGGATCATCAATAGGTTCGCCGTGCGAGTCGGCAGGTTCGCCAGTAGCCATGCCACCGGATAGGCCAACAAGATGCAGCAGCTTGTGATCAACAAAGACATCCACAGCGTCCGCACCAACAGCGCATTGTAGATGCGTTCCTTTTCCGGGCGCATCTCGGCACCGTCAGGGCCGACGCGCATGTCAACCGCATTCAGGAAATACCCAGCCGTAACAGGGGGCGAATAGGTCTGGATCGTACGCCAGATTTCGGGTTCACCCCAGCGTTTATGAATATCAATGATCTGATCTTTCCAGGGGCCTCCGGCCTCAAGATCGAATTTCTTGGCCTTGCGCCCCAGCTTTTTAAAGGCGGATGCAATGCCGGGCTGTTCGTAGTTCAGGCGCACCGCCACCTTGGTGTGCTTCTTAGCCAGAGCCGCGGCCTTGATGTCCGCCGCCAGCGCGGCATAGACCGCCTCAGAGGGCAATTCACCACTGTTCGCGTCCCAATCCGCAACGGCAACCACCGTCTTTGGCAGGGTCTCCATGACGATCCTGTTCTCGACCGAGCGATACAGCATGTCGCCGATGGGCAGGATAAAACTGACCAAAATGAAAAGAAGCAGCGGTGCAATCAGCAACAACGCGCGCGTCTTTTGTCGGCGCAGGGCACGGGCCAGACTGCGCTTGAGTGGGGTTCCGTCTGCGGCCAGAACCGGGCCGTTCATATCGGTTGCGTCGCTCATTCTGCCCCCTCGACAACCAAAATCGTGCTGTCCGCTGTTGCGTGACGAATTTTGGCAACCTCTTGATAATCCGGGTCGTTATAGGCGTCCAAAGCGGCCTGATAACTTGGGAATTCGATAACCACGTGGCGCTGGTGCACCTCGCCTTCCATGACGGTCGATTGTCCACCTCGGACAACGAATTGCCCGCCCAGCCGATGCAGGATCGGCGTGTCACGCGCGATGTATTCCTGATAGGCGTCCGGGTCCGTCACGGTGATGTGGCCAATGATATAGCCTTTGGGCATGGGTGCCTCACACTTGGTCGCAATGACCCGCGAGTGTCCCCGCGGGTCGGTCAGGGCAAGGTGAAACCCTGCCCCGCTAAGGCTGAATTATTTCGCCAGCCAGGCTTCGAAACGTGCGTTCATATCGTCACGGTTGTCTGCCCACCATTCGTAGTCATACATGTGAACGTTGGTCGCGTTGGCCGGATCGGTCGGCATGTGCGGCGCCATGTCGATGCCCAGCTCTTTGTGCTTGCCAACAAGCGGTGCCGAAGACTTACGCGCCGGACCGTAAGAGATGTAAGCCGCCTGATCCGCCTGACGCGTGGTGTCGGTTGCGAATTTCACAAAGTCCAGCGCGCGTGCCAGACGATCCGCCGGCAGACCGGCCGGGATCACCAGACCGTCAAGGTCATAGGACTGCATGTCCCACAGCATGCCGATGGGCTGGCCCTGCTCGGCAATGGCCGAGAACAGGCGACCGTTAAAGGTCGAACCCATCACAACTTCGCCGTCTGCCAGAAGCTGGGGTGTTTCCGCGCCCGCGGTCCACCAGACAACATCGTCTTTGATGGTGTCCAGTTTGGCCAGCGCGCGGTCTACGCCTTCGTCGCTGTCCAGAACGTCATAGATTTCGTCCTTGGCCACGCCATCGCAGTACAGAGCCCACTCGAGGTTGTCGATCGGACGCTTTTGCAGCGCGCGCTTGCCCGGGTACTTGGCGGTGTCGAATACGTCACAAACGGTGGTCGGCGCGGTGTCACCAACCAGGTCGGTGCGATAACCGAAAGTGGTCGAATAAACGATCAGCGGGATGTAGCAGTCCGAAACCAGCTGGCCGTCCCAGTCTTCGGTCGGCAGCGAGCCATCGTCGCCTTTTGCCAGAACCGCGTCGTGGTCGATTTCCATCGCCAGACCTTCGTCACACATGCGGATGGTGTCCGAAATCACGGCGTCCACAACGTCCCAGGTCACATTGCCGGCTTCGGACATGGCGCGCATTTTCGCGGTCGCTTCGGCCGAGCTTTCGTCGTAGGTGACTTTGAGACCGGGGTTCAGCTCCAGGTAGGGCTCAATGTAGGCTTTGACCTGGCTGGCCTGATAGGCACCACCCCAGGACACAAAGGTCATTTCCATGGCCATGTCTTCCGCCTGAACGGCTGCACCAGCAGCAACGGTCAGCGCGGTCGACGCGAGAAAGGTTTTGGTGAGTTTCATTTCATACTCCCTAATTTACCCGTTCTTTTAGGGGATTGCGCCACGGGCCCCGGCGATCAATCCCACGACTAACCCCTACCCGCCCTCTTGCGGGGCGGTGCAGGGTATTTCGATATCAATCTGCGTCAGTCCGCATCCAGCGCGCGGCAATCCTGTGGCAGCCAACCAATTTCGATGGTTGATCCCACATTGTGGCGCACCTGATCGGGTGCGTTGCGCGTTTTGATCACAAATTCATCGTTGCCAGCGACCCGCAAACGGGTGCGAAAGATGTCACCCATGTAAATGAATTCAAGAACTTCCGCCTTGAGCGTATGCGCGCCCTCTTGCAGACGATCCTTGTTGAACTCGACACGTTCGGGGCGGATGGATACGCGGGTTCGCTCGCCCACCTTGGACACATTGACCGGGGTCGCGTCCAGCTCTTCTCCGTCATCCAGACGCACCACGCAGGTGTCGCCCTTTATCTCGGACACCACCCCTTCCAGGGTGTTGTTCTCACCGATGAACTGCGCAACAAAGCTGTTTTCGGGCGCTTCATACAGCTGATCCGGTGGTGCCAGCTGTTGAATACGGCCATCGTTGAACACGGCGACGCGGTCCGACATGGTCAGCGCTTCGGTCTGGTCATGGGTCACGTAAACCGTGGTAATTCCCAGCTCATGTGCAAGGCGGGTGATTTCAAACTGCATGTGTTCACGTAGCTGTTTGTCCAAAGCGCCAAGCGGTTCGTCCATCAAAACCAGTTCGGGTTCGAACACCAGCGCACGGGCCAGGGCAACACGCTGTTGCTGGCCGCCGGACAACTGGCTGGGGCGACGCCCGCCAAATGCCCCCATCTGCACCATGTCCAGCGCGCGCTTGACCTTTTGCTCTCGCTCGGATTTGCCTATTTTGCGGACTTCCAGCGGAAAGGACAGGTTCTCAGCGATGGTCATATGCGGGAAGAGGGCGTAGTTCTGGAACACCATGCCAATGCCGCGCTTGTGCGGCGGGATGTTGTTGATATCGACCCCATCCAGTTTGATTTTGCCGTGTGTCGCCGTCTCAAAGCCGGCCAGCATCATCAGACAGGTGGTTTTCCCAGATCCGGACGGCCCAAGCATCGTCAGGAATTCGCCTTTCGGCATGGTCAGGTTCAGGTCTTTGACGACAAGTGTCTCACCGTCATAGCTCTTTTGCACACGTTCGAATTCGACGAACGCATCCGCGTTTCCGTTATCCGCCAAACCAGGCTCCCTGTTTGTGTATCGCGGTTTTGCACCGCTGTCTTGGATACAAACTAAAGCGTGGCTTGATGCGAGTTTCAACCACATTAGTGCATTTTTGGTGGCTTATTCGTCGACACAGCACAATTGGGCAGATTACGACGACATTTCAGCCAAAAACGCCGCCTTAACACGGCGCATCCAGAACATATTCCGCCCGATCCCCCTGCCCAAAGCCGGATGATTCTGCCAATTTTGCGATGTTAGCGGCCAAACCCGGCCCCATTTTCAGCTCTTTTTCAGGCAGCCGCCCAAGAATTATGCAGATTGCGCGAAACCACCAACCGGCTACCCGGTGTGATCCTCTTTGAGATCTGCAGCAGGTGATCGGGGCGAAAGGCGACGCAGCCTTCGGTCGGGAAACCGGGTCTGCGCCATCTGTGCAAGAAAATCGCGCTCCCCTTGCCCGCAATGGAATTGGGCCAGTTCCAGTCGGTCAGCAAAACCAGATCATAAAGCCGGTCCCCGCGCCGCAGGGTTTCGTGGCTATGCGCATAGGGGACACGCACCAAGTGATTGTAATCCGCCTGCCCGGAAGCATCAGACCACAGATCACCGGGACGAATGGGTCTGGCCCATGGGGTTGGGGCGCAGATGCGATCCGGGCGATACATCATGCCCGTGATCCGATGCACGCCAACCGGCGTGGCGCCATCCCCCTCGCGCTTGTCGTGGCGAATGCCCCCCTTGCCAATCGTGCACGGCCACATCTGCCCCGCAAAGCGCAGCCCGCGTGGTGTCAGCACCATATCCATGGGGGACATCGCGGCAATCACAGCAGATGCCCCGACTTGGCCGCCTTTACCGCCAGGTATTTTTCATTATGGGCGTTTTCTCCGACTTTCAGCGGCACGCGTTCGTGTACGGTGATGCCACAGCGCTCCATCATGGCGATTTTGCCGGGGTTGTTGGTCATCAGTCGCACGGCGCTGAACCCCATGTTCGTGAGAATCTGCGCCCCAAGCCGGAAATCGCGCTCATCATCTTCGAACCCAAGACGGTGATTGGCTTCGACCGTGTCAAATCCCTGGTCCTGAAGCGAATAGGCGCGCATCTTGTTGGCCAGCCCAATCCCGCGCCCTTCCTGGTTCAGATACAAGAGCACCCCGGCCCCCGCCTGCCCCATCGCCAACAACGCCGCATTCAGCTGCGGCCCGCAATCGCATTTGAGCGACCCTAGCACATCGCCGGTAAAACAGGCGGAATGCAGCCGCGCCAGCACGGGTTTGTCGCGATCCGGGCGGCCCACTTCGATGGCGTAATGTTCTTCGCCGCCGTCTTCGGGGCGGAAAATATGCAACCGCGTGTTATGCGCCGCCTCCAATGGCACACGCGCAGCCACCACATGGCCCAGCTCGGCCAGTTCCATCACATGCGGTGCGGCGGCCTTGGCTGGGATCAGCGTCAGGTTCTCTTCGCCGGCCAGCGCCAGGGCATTGGTCACCTCTTGCACCAACACCGCCGGCAGCAGCCGTGCGGATTTGACCAATGTGATCGCCAGTCTTTGCAGTTCGCAGTCCCCCCCCCGGCGCGTGCGCAATGGGCCTTTCATCGGGACACGCAGATCGTCCGCCGGATCCGCCAGCGCCTGCACCCAGTCCAACCCCGCGCCTTCGGGCAACAGGATTCGCGCCACATCTCCGTCATAGGCCCGCGCCTTGAGCGTTTCCGCCCGCCGCCCGGTGACAACCAGATCAACCGCGCCCCGCGACTGCATCAGCGCAAACCGCGCGGGACAGGCGGTTTCCGCCGCCAGCACCAGCAGGGCCTGGCCCTCGCCGGTTAGCAGAACCGGAACACCCATGCGCAGGTCCGCCCGCGCGCGGGCCAGCATGTCATTCAAATTCGGCCCCAAGGTCACGGCGCCCCTCCTGTCATAATTCGGTGGTCATGTTTCAAAACCACCCTCATTTCTGTAACATTTCCCGCCCTCGGACACGAGCGCGTGATCCGCTTGCAGCAATCCTTGCAGGGCTGCACAATTGGCCACATCTGGATGAAAACACAAGTCTTCAAGAGGTTTTGACCATGGCACAGCTGCGAAACATCCTGCTCGTCGATGACGATGACGACCTGCGCGAGGCGCTGGCCGAGCAGCTCATCATGACCGAAGATTTCGAAGTCTTCGAAGCGGATAGCGGCGCAAACGCGATGGCCCGCGTCAAAGAGCAAACCTATGATCTGGTGATCCTTGACGTGGGGCTGCCCGACACAGACGGGCGCGAATTGTGCAAACTCATGCGAAAACAGGGGGTCAAATCACCGATCCTGATGCTGACCGGACATGACAGCGACGCCGACACCATCCTGGGGCTGGATGCGGGCGCGAATGATTATGTCACCAAACCCTTTAAATTCCCGGTGCTTCTGGCCCGCATCCGCGCCCAGCTGCGCCAGCACGAACAATCCGAAGACGCGGTCTTTACCGTCGGCCCCTACACGTTCAAGCCTTCGATGAAGCTCTTGGTGCGCGAAGACGACAGCAAGATCCGCTTGACCGAGAAAGAAACCAATATTCTCAAATTCTTGTACCGTTCGACCGATGGCGTGGTGCCACGCGATACGCTGCTGCATGAGGTCTGGGGATATAACGCCGGGGTCACCACCCATACGCTGGAAACGCATATCTATCGCCTGCGCCAAAAGATTGAACCCGATCCCGGCAATGCCCGTCTTTTGGTGACCGAAAGTGGCGGCTATCGCCTGGTGACGTGACGGCCAGCCTGAGACATTTGAGCCACGCCGCGGATCAACTGACGTTTCGTTAACGAAGTTTATGTCAAGTTGCCCTAAGGTCAGGTTATGTTGACGTAGATCAAAGATGCACAGCGCGCGCACCTTTATCTGTATCAATATCGGTTCCCGACGCCTGTGCGGGTTATCACAGGCACCTCCCTGTTGGACTACGCCGGGCCTTGCGCCCGGCCTTTTTTTTGATCCAAAACGGTGCAGTCTGTTCCAACGCCCGCAGTATCGGCAGATTTCAACAGGAGATTTTCATATGGGTATTCTGGCCGCAGCCGCGCTTTTGTCGGTACTTTTCATGATCTGTGCGATTGCCGCGGTAAAGCGTCTGCTGGATGGGCGTGCGCCGCTTCTCAATTCGCTATGCTTTATGATGACCCTGCCGCTGGCGGGTTTCTGGCTGCATCACCTTACGCCGCTTGATCTTGGGTTTGCGCGCGATACGGGAGATGGCTGGGCCACGGTTTCAGGTTTTGTCGTCTGCCTCGCCAGCGCGATCATCGGGGGCATTTTGTTTGCCTGGGGCGGAGCCCGCGACTGACGCATGGGCACTGTGCGTCAACTCAAGCAACGGCCCAACCGCCTGCCCCCTTTGATCTTATCCGCCGGCATGGTCCAGATAGTGGCGCACCGCATCTTGGACATGCCGGAACCTGTCCCCGCCCAAGTGTTTGCCCCCATACCAGCGCGTAACCACGACGATCTGGTCACGCACCGCTTCGCGTTCCAGCATGCGCACGATCACCATCCCCGCTCCGCTTTCGCCATCGTCGTTCTTCAGCACCCCCGCATCGGTCAAACAGGCCCAGGTGTTATGCGTTGCCTTGGCGAATTTCTTTTTGCGTTTCAGCGCCTTCAAAAAGGCCTTGGCGTCTTCGGCCGACCGGCAAGCGCCGCCCGAGACCGCATATTTCGACCCGCGATCGGTGATGATGTTCTCAAAAATGACCATGCCAGACGTGGTACCCAGAATGCGCCGGGATGAAAAGTGCCCGCACAGCCCAGCCAGACGCCACACGCAAAAGCCCCGACGCAGGGGCCGGGGCTTTCCTTGTTGCATGGGCGCGGGATGCAGTTACATCAACTCGGGCTCACGCCCCACCTTTTGCGCCAGCTTGCCAACGGTCAATCCCTGCACGATGATCGAAAAGATCACGATGACATAGGTGACGGTCAGGATCAGCGGCTTCCATTCGCTGTCGGGCAAGGACAGGGCCAGCGCAACCGAGATACCCCCCTTAAGCCCACCCCAAGTCATGATCGGCGTCACCCCGGGTGCAAACACGCGGAAGGGTTTCAGGATCATGATGGGCACGGCCACGGCGGTCAGACGCCCAACCAGCGCCAGCGCGATTGAAATGACGCCGGTCACCAGGAAATCTATTTCCAGCTGCACCGCGAAAACCTCGAACCCGATGAGCATGAACAAGATCGCATTCAGGATTTCGTCGATCAGCACCCAGAATTTGTCCACATATTCGCGGGTTTCTTCCGACATGCCATGCTTGGCACCGATATCCCCGATCAACAGGCCTGCACAAACCGCGGCGATGGGCGCTGAAACATGCAGCCAGATCGCCAGCTCATAGCCACCAAACGCAAGACCAAGGGTCAAGAGAACCTCAAGCGAATAATCATCAATGTGACGCATGACCCGGAAGGTCAGCCACCCCAAGGCAAGCCCCAGAACCGCACCGCCAAAGGCCTCTTGCACGAAAAGCTTGATCGCCCCCATCGCGCCGCCTTCGCCATGGGCATCATGCGGAAATGCCAGGCCCACGAGAACCAGAAACACGACATAGCCCACGCCATCGTTGAACAGGCTTTCCCCGGCGACCTTGGTCTCAAGCGTCTTGTTCAGGTTGGCCTCTTTCAAAACGCCCATGACCGCAACCGGATCCGTGGGTGAAATCAATGACCCAAAGACCAGCGCGATCAGAATCGGCGCTCCCGTCAGCCACGAAAACCCCACGCCGATCACCGCGGTGGACAGCGCCACGCCGATCGTCGCCATCAACAAAACCGTGGGCCAGACCGCCCGCAGATCTGACAGCTTCACATGCAGCGCCCCCGCGAACAGCAACAGCCCCAGCATCCCCTCAAGCAGCGCATCCGAGAAATGGAACCCCTCGACCGTGCCCCGCAAGGTCGCCGCGATCTCAAGCGCAGGCACAGCCATGTCCAAAAGCAACGCGCAAAACGAAGCCAAAAGAGCCACAACAAGGATGCCGATCGCAGAGGGCAGCCGCAAAAAGAAATAGTTGATCGCGCCAAAAACCCCGGCCAGTACGATCAGAAATGATGTGATTTGAAGTAGGTTCATTGAATGCCCCGGTCCTGAATAACCCTGAATGGTCCCGATTTTCCCGTTGGTTATCACGAATGCGCAAAATTGCATGCTTTTTCTGCGGGTTTAGGGAAATGACCGGGGGCGCGGGGGAAGGATTTTCGAAAATCCTTTGGGGCCCTGCCCCTTTCTCTTTCAGGATATTCCCCCGGGATATTCCAGAACAAAAGAGTTTGGCGACCTCAGCCGCCCGGGTGCAAATTTGCTTTCAAAACCGTGGAAAACAGGCTATGGGCGATGGCATCTGAGACGTGACGCCTTTGGCCTCGGGCGCGTGCAAGAAGGATAGAGGTCGGTGGCAATGGGGCCACCATGACAACGGAGGACCGGGGAGGGCCCCGGAGTGCCTCCAGCTAGGAATAGATGATGTTCAACGAAGTTAAGAAATCCATCCAGTGGGGCGAAGAGACCCTGACACTGGAAACCGGCAAGGTTGCCCGTCAGGCGGACGGCACCGTGATCGCCACGCTGGGCGAAACCAGCGTCATGGCGAACGTGACCTTTGCCAAGCAACAAAAGCCGGGGCAGGACTTTTTCCCGCTGACCGTACACTACCAAGAGAAATACTATGCCGCTGGTAAAGTGCCCGGCGGTTTCTTCAAGCGCGAAGCGCGCCCGACCGAAAAAGAGACCCTGACCGCGCGTCTGATCGACCGTCCGATCCGCCCGCTGTTCGTGCCCGGCTTTAAGAACGAAGTCCTGGTCATGTGCACCGTGCTCTCGCACGATCTGGTCAATGACCCCGACATGGTTGCGATGATCGCGGCCTCGGCGGCGCTGACCATTTCCGGCGCCCCCTTCCGTGGCCCGATCGGCGCCGCGCGCGTTGGTTTCGAAGATGGCGAATATGTGCTGAACCCGACCGTCGACGACATGGATCAGCTGCGCAACAACCCCGAGCAGCGTCTCGACCTGGTTGTCGCGGGTACCAAAGACGCCGTGATGATGGTTGAATCCGAAGCCTATGAGCTGACCGAAGAGGAAATGCTGGGCGCGGTTCTGTTTGCACATGAGCAAATGCAGCCGGTCATCGACCTGATCATTGATCTGGCCGAAGAGACCGCCAAAGAGCCCTTCGAATTCGAAGCCCCCGATTACAGCGAAATCTTCGAAGCGGTCAAAGCCGCGGGCGAAGCCCAGATGCGCGACGCCTATGCCATCACCGTCAAGCAAGACCGCGTTGCCGCGGTTGCCGCTGCCAAGGAGGCGATCATTGCGTCCTTGACCGAGGAACAGCAAGAAGACGCAAACCTGGGTTCGGCGCTGAAAAAGCTGGAATCCGGCGTGCTGCGTGGCACCGTTGTGAAAGAAGGCAAGCGTATTGATGGCCGTGCACTGGACGAAGTGCGTGACATCGTTTGCGAAACCGGCTTTTTGCCGCGCACCCATGGGTCGGCTCTGTTCACCCGTGGCGAAACCCAGGGTCTGGTTGTGACCACGCTGGGCACCGGCGACGATGAGCAGATCATCGACGCGCTGCATGGCAACTATCGTTCGAACTTCATGCTGCATTACAACTTCCCGCCCTATTCGGTTGGCGAAGTGGGCCGCGTGGGGTCGCCCGGTCGCCGCGAAATCGGCCACGGCAAACTGGCATGGCGCGCGTTGCAGGCGGTTCTGCCGGCCGCGACCGAGTTCCCCTACACCGTGCGTGTGGTGTCCGAGATCACGGAATCCAACGGCTCGTCCTCGATGGCATCGGTCTGTGGTGGTTCGCTGTCCATGATGGACGCCGGTGTTCCCTTGAAAGCGCCGGTTGCCGGTGTGGCCATGGGTCTGGTTCTGGAAGACGACGGCGATTTCGCCATCCTGACCGACATTCTGGGTGACGAAGATCATCTGGGTGATATGGACTTTAAGGTGGCTGGCACCGAAAACGGCATCACCTCTTTGCAGATGGACATCAAGGTTGCGGGCATCACCCCCGAAATCATGACCAAGGCGCTGGCACAGGCCAAGGCCGGTCGCCTGCACATCCTCGACAAGATGTCCGGCGCCCTGACCGAAGCGGCTGAATTCTCGGTTCACGCACCGCGCATCGAAACCATGCAGATCCCCACCGACAAGATCCGTGAAGTGATCGGCTCGGGCGGTAAAGTGATCCGCGAGATCGTGGAAACCTCGGGTGCCAAGGTCGACATCAACGACGACGGCATCATCAAGATCGCCTCGCCCGACGGTGAATCGATCCAGAAGGCTTATGACATGATCCACTCGATCGTGGCCGAGCCGGAGGAAGGCGAGATCTACAAAGGCAAGGTCGTCAAGATCGTCGATTTCGGTGCCTTCGTGAACTTCTTTGGCAAACGTGACGGTCTGGTGCATGTGTCGCAGATCGAAAACCGCCGCCTGAACCACCCCTCGGACGTTCTGAAGGAAGGTCAGGAAGTGTTCGTCAAGCTCCTGGGCTTTGATGATCGCGGCAAGGTGCGTCTGGCCATGAAGATGGTGGATCAGGAAACCGGCACCGAGATCCCGCGCGAAGAGAAGAAAAAAGAAGACTGATCACATCCGTGACAGTTGGACAGGATTGGGGCGCCCTCTGGGTGCCCCTTTTCGTTGCGCACAAGGGGTCGTTTCTCAGGCTGCGCTGTGCTTTGTCCCGACCCGCCAGACACAAAAACGCCCGTTCCAACCGGAACGGGCGTTCTTTGATCTTGTTTGGCAAGGCCGTTGGCCGGCCTGCCTGCGCGGGCGGTCTTAGCGACGGATGCCCAGGCGCTTGATCAGGTCCTGATAGCGCGCTTCGTCTTTGCCCTTGGTGTAGTCCAGCAGCTTACGACGCTGAGCAACCAATTTCAGAAGGCCACGACGCGAGTGGTTGTCCTTCTTGTGGGTTTTGAAGTGCTCGGTCAGGGTAGAGATACGCGAGGTCAGGATAGCGATCTGAACTTCCGGGGAACCGGTGTCGCCTTCCTTGGTTCCGTATTCTTTCATCAGACGGGCTTTTTCTTCCGGCGTGATCGACATCGGGGTCTCCTTTCGAGAATAAAGGGTTATGGCACAAGCCGGGATGTCGTCCAGCAGGGCCCGTGGAGAAATCCGCCATGGCGGATGCGCGCTCTTACGCGATTTTACATGATTCGCAAAGGTCGAAATGCCCCCTGGGGGGCATTGCATGTTTGGGGTCAAAGGGTGCGGGGCCCAACGGTTACTGGAACCCCAAAACCCCGGCATCGCTTGAACCGATCAGCACGACATCCTCCAACGGTGGGGCATCCGCAGTGGGAAGCAGGCTAAGCACATTCCCACCCACGACAATTTCGGACGTCGTCGGATCGTCCACGCTTGCCCGGATCTCAACCAAGGGCGCATCATCCGATCCGCTGTCATCATAGACCACCAAAAGCTGATCTTCACCGGGATCGAAATCAACCAGTTCAGCCGCCTCTTGCACGATCCAGTCACCCAGAACAAAGCTATCCGCGCCCTCGCCGCCTGTGACCACATCCCCGTTGCCAATGCCAAAGGTGTCGTCACCATCGCCACCGTTCAGGTAATCGGTCCCATCAAGGTCATCCCCATTGGCCGCGCGCAGGACGCCGCTGATCATGTCGTCGCCCCCCCCACCAGAAAGCGTATCGCGACCCAGGCCGCCATTCAGAGCATCGTCGTCTTCGCGCCCATGCAAGATGTCATCGCCGGCACCGCCATCCAGGGCGTCATCCCCCAATCCCCCTTCAAGACGGTCGTCGCCTCCGCCGCCATCCAAACGGTCGTCACCATCGTGGCCATAGATCTGGTCGTCATCTTCGCCGCCACCAAGCAGGTCATCGCCATCTTCGCCGTGCAGGGTGTCATTTCCGGCCCCGCCAAAGATCGTGTCCGAACCTTCGCCACCATGGGCCTGATCCGCGCCCCCTGCCAGGTTCAGAACATCAGCGCCCGCCGCGCCGGTCAGGTGGTCCGACCCCTCTGTTCCGGTCTCTGTCACGGCCTCATCACCGGGCTGCGCGTCGCCCCCGTCATCATCACCCTGGGGTTCGGTTATCCCGAGCTTGTCGAACAAAGAGGGGTCTTCGCTGACGTCGGTGGTGCTGCCCTCTTCCTGTTCGGCTTCATCAAGGTTGCTCTGATCATCATCGGCATCATCGTCCTCTCCCCCGGTAGAGACCATCACGACCGAGCCAATCAACATCATGCTTAGCAGACCTGCGAGGAGATACATCACACCCATCCTTGTTCGAAAACACAGGGCATTATCGCGGGCCTCATGGGTTTCGCCAAAGAGTTTCGGGTAAACGGGTTAACATAACCTTTGGGTCAGCGCGCGCGTTCGATCTCTTGCAAGACGTCGGTGGCCAGCCCGCCAATGATCGGCACCACTTCGATCTGCCCCAAGAGCAACACCAGCAAAGACACCAGCAGGCTCGCCCCGAGCGCAGTGCCCAGGCCAAAGGCCAAACCCCTTAGAAAGTGAAATGAAATCAGACGCATAGGCGAGTTATGCATTTGCACGAACCGATGCCCGTTCAGCCGTTCTACTTCGTCTGAAAGCCGATTGAGATCCGTGTGCAGCTGGGCTTGCCGGGTTTCAAGCGGAAGGCCCTGATCAGTTGGAGAACCTTCAGTCATACCGTGCCTCCCTTGGCCAGGTCTGCGGCGAAACCGCATAGGACACATATAGCGGATGGCGCGGGTGGCCTGCTTTGGTCAGCCCCAAATGCCGCACATCCCCGTCCAGCACAGGCGCCACGCGCCGCCCCTGCCCCAGCAGATCCCCATGCGCGCCCCAACCCGCGATGGTCATGGCGCTGCCCTGTGTCCACCGATGCAAAAGCGCGGTGTTCTCAGGCCCCTCGGGATCTTCTGCACGCTTGAGATCTTTGGGATGCGTGGCGCGAAACGCAAACAGGTTGGCGATCCGCATCGCGCCAAATCCCAGCTGCACAGCCCGCCGCTGGCAGCGTTCGATGGTTGGATCGTTCCTCAGTTCGGTGGCTGTCGACGGGTTCAGCATCACATAGGTGACCCAGGGCCGAGTCTCATCCCAGATCCGTTCCAGCCCATAGCGATATCGCTCGCAGGGCGAGTATAACGCCCGGCTGCGCTGACCCTCATTTTCAAACACCCGTTCCAACATGGCGGCAGGCTGCCCTCTGCCAGCCTTGCGCGCAAGTCCGATTTGATCGGTTGACAGCACTGCGATGCCGCGCCCCTATGGCCGCAACGCAATAGGAGCCCCCATGCAGCCCACCGTGACCATCGACTTGATTGCCGCAGCCCGGACCCGCCTTGCCGGGCATGCCCTGAAAACACCGCTGCTGTCGTCGCCGCATCTTGATGACATCGCCGGGCGGCGGGTGCTGATCAAGGCGGAATGCCTGCAACACACGGGCAGTTTCAAGTTTCGCGGGGCCTGGTCTGCGATTTCGGCCCTGTCAGACCAAACCCGTTCGCGCGGCATCCTGGCCTATTCTTCCGGCAACCATGCGCAGGGCATCGCCATGGCGGCCCGCGCATTTGGCGTGCCCGCCGTCATCATCATGCCATCAGATGCCCCCGCGCCCAAGATCCAAGGCACGCGCGCCCTGGGTGGCGAGGTGGTGCTGTATGACCGCGCCAATGAGAGCCGCGAAGAGATCGGGGAAAGCCTGGCGTTGGATCGCGGCCTGACCCTGATCCGACCCTATGACGATCCACAGGTCATCGCGGGCCAGGGCACCTGCGGACTTGAGATCGCAGAGCAGGCGTCTGAACTGGGGATCCAACAGGCCGATGTGATCGTGTGCTGCGGCGGGGGTGGCCTGACGTCGGGCATTGCCCTAGCGCTTGAGGCCCATGCCCCCGGCCTGCGCGTCCGCCCGGCCGAGCCAGAGGGGTTCGACGATGTCGCCCGTTCGCTGCGCTCGGGGAAACGCGAAACCAACGCAGCGCAATCTGGGGGTCTTTGCGATGCGATCCTCACGCCCAGCCCGGGTGAACTGACGTTTCCAATCCTGCATCGCCTGTGCGGTCCGGGGCTTGTTGCCACGGACGACGAAGCCTTGCGTGCCATGTCCCTGGCATTTCAACACCTCAACGTCGTGGCCGAGCCCGGCGGCGCCATCGCGCTGGCGGCGGCGTTGTTTCGCAAGTCAGAAATCGAAAGTGACACCGTGATCTGCACCATCTCAGGCGGCAATGCCGCCCCCGAGATTTTTGCACGCGCAATCACACGGCACTAATCCCAAAAGCCCTGCGTTTGGTGGTTCTGACAGCGCAGTTTTGGATATTTACAAAGAGATGAAACAGGCGCCGCGCCCGGGGCTTCATCTCTTCAAAAATATCCATATGCGCCGCCAAAGCCCGCTCAGTCGTCGAGTTTGCGCGCTTCGTCGACCAGCATGACCGGGATCCCATCACGGATCGGAAACGCCAACCCGGCGCCTTTACTGATCAGCTCTTGCGCCTGTGCGTCATAGGTCAGCCGTCCCTGCGTCACCGGGCAGATCAGGGCCTCCAGCATCCGGCGATCAAACAAAACGTCGCTCATTGCAGCACATCCTTTTCACCACCCCGCAGGGCATATTCCATCAAGGTCACCAGGGTCTCGCGCCGCGTCGCCAGGGACGGTGCCTCAAGCAGGGCCTGTTTGTCCTCTGGACCGAAATCCAGCAGCATCGAAAGCGAATTCACCAGCAGTTCGTCATCTGCATCTTCGAGCGTTTTCCAATCCGCCTCGACGTCGCGCGCGCGAAAAAACCGATCCAGCAACGCCAAAAAGGCCGCGCGGTCAAAGCTCTGATCGCGCCGCTGGCTAGAGCGATCGCGCTCAAACCCGTCAAACGAGACCTGACAACGCCGGTAGGGGCTGAACCCCTCGATCTCTTGTACTATCCGGAAACGAGAGATCCCCGACAGCGTGATCAGATAGCGCCCATCATCGGTTTCCGTGAAATGGCTTACACGGCCCGCGCATCCGATCACATGCAACCCGTGCCCCCCGCGCCCTTCGACCTCATTGGGCTGGATCATGCCGATCAAGCGCGCATCCGTTTTCAGACAATCCTCAAGCATCGCCAGATAGCGGGGCTCAAAGATCTGCAACGGCAGGCGGGCACGGGGCAGCAGCAGCGCCCCGGTCAAGGGAAACACCGGCAGCACATCCGGCAGGTCTTTGGTCCAACTCATGGGGTCAGCCTAGCGCGAAACGCGGGATCAGGCAAAGATCATGCTTGAGAGTTTGCGGCGCCCGTTCAGCACCACGGGGTCATTGGCTTTGAGCGCATCGAAAATGGTGAACAGCTGCGTCTTGGCCGCGCCATCGTTCCATTCTCGATCCCGGCGGAACAGCTCCAGCAATTGCGCAACCGCGCCCTCGGCGTCGCCGGATGCGTGCAGCGCCTGCGCCAGATCGAACCGCGCCTGGTGATCGTCCGCGTTGGCCTCAACCTGGGCTTTCAACTCGGCCACGGGGCCCGCGTCGGCCGCCTGCTTGGCCAGTTCAAGCTGCGCATGGGCGGCCTCCAGCTCGGGTGTCGAAGAAATCTCGGCCGGGGCGCCGTTCAACACGGCTTCGGCCTGTTCCAGGTCCTCTGCCGCGATATAGGCCCGCACCAAGCCACCATAGGCCGCCGCGTGATTGGGCTCTTCGCCAAGGATCGCGGCAAAGGTTTCGGCCGCATCGATGGCTGCGCCCGCTTCGAGCATCTCTTCTGCCGCCGCCACAGCGTCATCCAACCCGCCCGAAGCATCGCCGCCAGATTTCTCAATCACACCGGCGATGAAGTTCTTCAGCTCGGATGCAGGCAGCGCGCCTTGGAACCCATCAATCGGCTGGCCCTGCCAGAACGCATAGACCGTCGGGATCGACTGGATCTGCATCTGGCCCGCGATCATCTGGGCTTCGTCGACGTTGATCTTGGCCATCTTGACCGCGCCTTTGGCGGCCATCACCTCGGCCTCAAGCGCGGGGCCCAGCGTCTTGCAGGGGCCGCACCACGGGGCCCAAAAATCCACGATCACCGGCACCTGTTGGGATGCCTCGACCACTTCGGCCATAAACTCCGCTTCGGTCACATCCTTGATCAAATCGCCAGCCGGGGCTGCGCCACCCAGTTCCATCATATCTTTGTCTCCGCCTCTGGTTGCGGTTGCGTTGACATGTAGATGGATCAGAGCGGCCTGGGTTGCAAGGGGCACGACAGCGCAGCGCGTCCAACCGTCAAAACGCGCCTTCAGACTAGCCCCCGCGCAACGCAAGCCCGACCCGGCCCGCGTCATAAAAATTTCTCACGGTGAATGGCACGCCTGTTGGCGGGTTCAGAGCGAAATGTTCCTGTACCAGAACTTCGGCCACAATTTCAGCCAGACCTCTGCACAGCGGTTTTAGACGAGTTCAAAGATCGAACGTTGCGAATATCGGCGCGTGGTCGCTGGGCTTTTCCCAGCCACGTACATGGCGCAAAACACGGCTTGAATGCCCCGCATTGGCAATATCCGGCGTTGACCAGACATGATCCAGCCGCCGTCCCTTATCCGCAGCGTCCCAGTCTTTCGCGCGGTAGGACCACCAAGAGTACAGCAGACCTTCTGGGATGTCCTTGCGGGTGATGTCGATCCAGCCTGCGGCCTCTTGCACCTGTGCAAGATGTTCGACCTCGATGGGGGTGTGGCTGACGATATTCAGCAGCTTCTTGTGATCCCAGACGTCATCTTCGCGCGGGGCAATGTTCAAATCCCCGACCAGAATGGATTTTTCCGGGGCATTGGCGCGAAAGAAATCCCGCATCTCGGTCAGGTAGTCCAGCTTTTGACCGAATTTCACGTTCACTTCGCGATCGGGCACATCGCCCCCTGCGGGGACATAGAAATTGTGGATCGTGACCCCGTTTTCCAGTTTGCCCGCGATGTGACGCGCGTGACCCAATTCAGCGAAATCCTCGCGTCCGGCCTCTTGGATGGGCAGTTTCGACAAGATCGCAACGCCGTTATAGCCCTTTTGCCCATTCGCCACCATGTGGTGATACCCCGCCTCGGCAAAGACATCATGCGGGATCTTATCAACCGGAGATTTGCATTCCTGCAAACACAACACATCCGGCCCCTCTTCGGCCATCAATTGCAAAACCAGGTCTTTGCGCAACCGCACCGAGTTGATGTTCCAGGTGGCAAGGGTAAAGGACATGGCGGGCTCCTGTGCGAAGGTGAACGGGGGCACCCTGACCAAGCAGGAACAAAAGCGCAACCCCGGATCTTGCGCATTCCGTCCCTCGGCCGTCCGCCCAGCAAAAAGGGCGCCCGCATCGGACGCCCCAAAAACCTGTTTTCCCAAATTTATTCCGGGATCATTCCGGGTTCTTCGCCATACGCAGGTAAGGCAGCTTGATATCCAGCTTGCCGTATTTCTCTTCTGCGGCGGAGTCGTCCAGCGACAGGGCAACCACCACGTCTTGGCCGTATTCCCAGTTCGCCGGGGTGGCCAGCGGCTGTTCATAGGTCCGCTGGAGCCCATCCAAAGCCCGCAGAATTTCGGCAAAGTTCCGACCCACGGACATGGGATAGGTCATCATCAGCTGCACCTTTTTGTTCGGTGCAATGATGAACACCGACCGCACGGTGGCGCTGTCTGCGGGGGTGCGGCCATCGGGCAGATAGGCGTCAGCCGGCAACATATCAAGCGCCTTGGCCACGGTCAGATCTTCGTCTGCGATGATCGGAAAGCCCGCAGGCGCGCCCGCGGTTTTTTCGATGTCACTTTTCCAGCCCTTGTGTTCATCGACACCATCAACCGAAATTCCCATCACCTTGGTGTTGCGCGCGTCCCATTCTTTGGCCAGCTGCGCCACCGCCCCGAACTCGGTGGTGCACACCGGGGTAAAGTCTTTGGGATGGCTGAACAAAATCGCCCATGCGTCGCCTTGCCAGTCATGCAAGGTCAGCTCACCCAAATCGGTGGTTACAGTAAGATTTGGAATTTCATCATTGATACGCAAAGCCATGGGCCTACCTTTCCGTGGTATTTGTGAATTGCTTAGTTGATGCATAGGTAAGGCTCAATCAGCCACTGTAAAGCCCTCTCTTGTCAGATCCCGCAAGGAGTGCCACAGTGCCCCGGAAATTTGATCAAAAACGGCCGCGACCCGGCCCGGAGGACAGCATGATCGAAAAACGCCAGTTCTATATCAACGGCCAGTGGGTCGACCCGGTCACCCCGAATGATCACCATGTGATCAACCCCGCGACCGAAGAGCCCTGCGCAGTGATCTCTCTTGGAAGTCAAGAAGATACCAATACTGCAATCGCAGCCGCCAAGGCCGCCCTGCCCGGCTGGATGGAGACCCCGGCCGAAGAGCGGATCGCGGCCCTGGAGCGGGTGTTTGACGCCTATCTGACACGGTCCGAGGATCTGGCGCAGGCCATGAGCCAAACCATGGGGGCGCCCATTGATCTGGCTCGGACCAGCCAGGTTGGCGCGGGCAGCTATCATCTGAAAAACTTCATTCGTGCCGCCAAGGCCTTTGAGTGGGAACGCCCGCTTTCGGATCGCGCGCCGGACACCATGATCCTGCACGAACCCGTGGGCGTTTGCGCGCTGATCACCCCGTGGAACTGGCCGATGAACCAGGTCACGCTCAAGGTGGGGGCCGCATTGGTTGCGGGCAACACGATGGTGTTGAAACCCTCCGAGGAAACGCCGCTGGACGCGATGATCTTTGCGGAAATCATGGATGCCGCCGACCTGCCGCCGGGTGTGTTCAACCTTGTGAACGGCGATGGCGTGGGCGTGGGCACGCAGCTGACCACCCATAAAGATGTCGATATGGTGTCCTTCACCGGCTCAACCCGCGCGGGCACGCTCATTTCCAAGGCCGCCGCCGATACGATCAAGCGCGTTCATCTGGAACTGGGGGGCAAGGGGGCGAACCTTGTCTTTGCGGATGCGGATGAAAAGGCGGTCAAACGCTCTGTGCTTCACATGATGCAGAACACCGGCCAAAGCTGTAATGCGCCGTCGCGGATGTTGGTGGAATCCTCGGTCTACGACAAGGTCGTCGAAGAAGCCGCAGCCGTCGCCAGCAAGGTCCAGGTTGGTCCCTCGTCGGAAGAAGGCCGCCACATCGGCCCCGTCGTGAACGAAGCGCAGTGGAACAAGATCCAGGGGTTGATCCAAAAGGGCATCGACGAAGGCGCCCGCCTGGTCGCCGGGGGGACGGGCCGCCCGGATGGGTTGAACAAAGGCTTTTACGTACGCCCGACCGTGTTCGCCGATGTGACCAACGACATGACCATCGCCCAAGAGGAAATCTTTGGTCCGGTCATGGCAATCCTCAAATTCGAAAATGAGGACGAAGCCGTCGCGATCGCCAATGACACCGACTATGGCCTGACCAACTATGTGCAGTCACAAGATCAGGCGCGCTGTAACCGCCTGTCGCGCAAGCTGCGCTCGGGCATGGTGGAAATGAACGGGGTTGGCCGCGGCGCGGGCGCTCCGTTTGGTGGCATGAAGATGTCCGGCAATGGCCGCGAAGGCGGCAGCTGGGGCATTCACGACTTTGTCGAGATCAAAGCCGTCTCAGGCTGGGCTGAATAAGCCAACTGGCCAAATTCGCAACACAACACCCGCGCCAGTCCGCTGTCGCGGGTGTTTTCATCTGTCGCTCAGGCTCATCCTCAGGCGCGTTTCAATTCAGCCCTTGATCACCGGCTGCACCCCATCCGGCCAGGCGTCCACGCAATAGCGAAGATAGGCGAGGATAATCCTGTCACACAGGGCGGCAAAGGTGATGTTATCTTGGCGAACAAACCGCTGGAAAACAAACTTGGCCTCTATCTCGACCTGCCCAAAGGCAAAAACGACATGCGTAAGATCCGCAACCATCAGTTTTATATTTCGAAAATTTTTTCGATCCACAGGTGTTGTGACCGATCCCTTGGCCAACCCCCAGGCAAAGACCACGCGGATCGGTTTGACGCGCAATTTGAAAGGCAGAGCAACGCGGCTGATTACACTGGGCACAAAGCCGCGGATATGGGAACTCCTACAACGAGGATACTCATGCGGGCGTCACCGCCCTATGCACAAACACTTTGTGACATTGCCGCTTAAAAATCTGCTTTTGCACGAAATTTCATCCCACGCCCGGTTTCGGGGTGGTTCACCCGCAATTCCTCTGCATGCAGCATCATGCGGGGAAACTGATCTGCGGTTTCAGGGGTGTAAAACACATCCCCAAGAATAGGATGCCCGATCGACAGCAAATGAACCCGCAGTTGGTGGCTTCGTCCAGTGATCGGAAAAAGACGCAGGCGGCTTTCATCCTGTTTTGATTTCAACAGCTTCCAGTCAGTGACAGCGGGTTTCCCGGTCTCGTGACACACCATCTGGCGGGGGCGGTTGGGCCAATCAACGATCAGCGGCAGATCAATCTGCCCCTCTTTTTCCATCACCTGCCCCGCCACCCGCGCCACATAGGTTTTCTTGGTTTTGCGGGTCTCGAATTGCAGGTTGAGATGCTTTTGCGCATGGGCCGTCAGCGCGAAAACCATCACACCCGAGGTATCGCGATCCAGCCGGTGCACCAACCGCACGGTCGGAAAGGCGATCTCTAGCCGCGTCAAAAGGCAATCCGCCAGTTCAGGCCCCTTGCCCGGCACCGACAACAGCCCCGCGGGTTTGTTCACCAGCAACAGATCAGAGTCCTCGTGCAGGATTTCGATGGGGTCGGTCGGGGGATCGTAAAATGCGCTCATGCGCGCTCCCTATCGGAACGGGCTGCGTCCCGCAACGTCGCGCTTGTCTCCACGTGATCTGTGGCCAAACCTGCGGCGAAAGGAGCCCACATGTTTGATCAGATCCTGCGCATCCCGCTTATCCCCCTTTTGGCGTATCAGGCCTTGCAGGTGCGCAAGACCGCGTTGAAATTGCCCGAAGCCACTGGTCCACGGTCCGGGCGTTTGGGATCGGGCCCACCCTTGCGCCTATTGATCCTGGGGGACAGTGCGGGCGCGGGCGTCGGGGTTGACCAACAGGACCAGGCCCTGTCCGGGCAATTGTCCGCCCGGTTGGCGCAGGACTACGACGTGAGCTGGACGCTGGAGGCCACCACGGGCCACACCACGCAGAACGCGATAAAAAGATTGGACAATATCACAGGAGCGTTTGACGTGGTCATGACCTCATTGGGTGTGAACGATGTCACACGCGGGGTCTCGCAACGTCGGTTCATCCAACAGCAATCCCAATTGGTCGCTCGGCTGAGCGCAGAATTTCATGCGCGTTTGATCATCCTCAGCGCGGTGCCGGACATGGCCCTGTTCCCCGCGCTCCCACATCCACTGCGTTGGGTCCTGGGACAGCAATCTCGGCGGCTTGATCGCGGCGTTGCACAGGTCGCTCAGGCGCTGCCGCAGGTGCGCCACCTGCGCCCCGAATTTGAACCGGACCCAAGCTTTGTCGCGCGCGATGGCTATCACCCGTCTGCCCAGGCCTATGCGCTGTGGGCAGAGATGTTGGCACGGGAAATCCGGGATCACTTTCCTGCGCGCATTTGACGGATCATCGGGATCGAATAGATCACCAAGGCGGCCCAGATCATCGGAAAGGCAATGGCGCGCGCCTGGCCAAAGGGTTCTCCGAACACGAACACAGCCACCAGCATGATCATCGTCGGGGCGATATACTGCATGATGCCAATGGTCGACAGTCGCAACAGCTTGGCCCCATTGGCATAAAGGATCAGCGGCACGGCCGTCACGACACCACATCCCAGCAACAACAGGGTGTTGGGGATATCGGTCAGCAAGTGACCTTTGCCCGTGACCCCAAGCCAGAAAACCCATCCCAACGCAAAGGGTGTCAGGATCAACACCTCAAGCAAGAACCCCTGATTGGGGCCAACAGGCAGCGATTTCTTGAAAAAGGCATAAAACCCCCATGTCACGGTAAGCCCGATGGCAACCATCGGCAAACTGCCGTTTTCAACGGTCAAAATCACGATCGCCACAAAGGTCAAACCGATGGCGGCCCATTGCATTTTGGTAAGTCCCTCGCGCAAGAGAAGCGAGGCCAACAAGATCGAAAACAAGGGATTGATGTAATACCCCAAAGCCGCGTCAAGGGCCTTTCCCTCGGCAATGGCCCAGACATAGATGCTCCAGTTCAGGGAAATCAACGCCGCTGTGACGCCGGCCATCAACAGGGTGCGCGGCGATTTCAACGCAGCTTTCAGGTCATCTGTGCGTTTGAGCACGATCAACAAAATCCCGGCCACCGGAACGGACCACAACACCCGATGCGCCACCACTTCGGTCGCAGGGACATGTGCAAGAGCCTTCATGTAAAGCGGCAAGAACCCCCAAAGGAAATAGGCCCCAAACGCAAAAGCAAGCCCTTGAGGGGTATCACGATTCTCGGAAATATTAGCTGCACTCATTCTGGCCTCCTGGCCCCGGCTTAGCGCGCTTAGGATCCGTTGCACAGCGCAATTCTTGTGAAGTGATTGATCACAAAAAGTGAAGGCCAGGTTGAGAGCGAACAAGCCAGTTTTGAACGGGCTTGCCAAGGCGCTTTATAAGCGCTTTACACCTTTACCCTTTCGGACTTGGGATCATACATCGGTTTGAGCGATGCTTCGGCCCGCACTTTTGCGCCGCAAACGTCGATCTCATAGGTCGACCCCAAGACATCCGCCGCTTTCTCACCCTTACAGGGAACATACCCCAGCCCGATCGCGCCACCAAGCGTGTGACCATAGTTACCCGACGACAGATAGCCGACATATTCCCCGTCCCGGATGATGGGCTCATTGTGGAACAACAGCGGTTCGGGATCGGTGAGTTTGAATTGGACCAGCCTGTTCTCAGGTCCGCTTTCTTTCCGGGCGATCACCGCTTCGCGCCCGATAAAATCGCTCCCCTTGTCAACCTTCACGGCAAAACCCAGCCCGGCATCGACCACGTGGTCTTCGCAGGTGATGTCATGCCCAAAGTGTCTGAACCCTTTCTCGATCCGGCAACTGTCCATCATGTGCATACCGCAGAGCTTAAGCCCCATGTCCTGCCCAGCCTCATGCAGCGTTTCGAACACATGGCCGGCCATGTCGCTGGAGACATAGATCTCCCAGCCCAGCTCACCCACATATGTCACGCGGTGCGCCCGTGCGAGCCCCATGCCGATCTCGATTTCCTGCGCGGTGCCAAAGGGGTTCACGGCATTGCTGAAATCATTTGGCGAGACCTTTTCAAGCAGCTTGCGGGCGTTCGGCCCCATCACCGCCAGAACCCCCTCGCCCGCGGTCACATCGGTGATCACAACATTGAAAGCCCCCGCGTGACGCATCATCCAGGTCTGATCTGCCAGTCGCGTCGCGGCGGGTGTCACCACCAGATAGGAGGTTTCCGTCAACCGCGTCACGGTCACGTCCGCCTCGATGCCGCCCGATCTATTCAGGAATTGGGTATAGACAATTTTGCCATTGGCGACCGAGTAGTCGCCCCCACCGATATAGTTCATAAAGCGCTCGGCATCTGGCCCTTCCACCCGGATCTTGCCAAAGGAAGACATGTCATACATGCCGACATTTTCCCGCACCGCGCGATGTTCGGCCGCCGAGTTCTCGAACCAGTTCTGGCGTTTCCACGTATAGTCGTACTCGGCCTTTTGACCTTCGTTCGCGAACCAGTTGGCACGCTCCCAGCCGGCCAATTCACCAAACACGGCCCCCTGCTCCTTCAGGTGATGATGGAAAGGCGTCCGGCGCACGCCACGCGCGGTGGCCTTTTGGCGATAAGGAAAATGATCCGCGTACAACAGGCCCAAGGTCTCTTTCGAGCGCTCAAACAGATACTGTTTGTTTCCCTGGAACGGCTGCATGCGGCTGATGTCCACATCCCCCAGGTCAAAGGGTTTTTCCCCGCTGTCCATCCATTGTGCCAGCGCCATGCCCGCGCCGCCCGCAGACTGGATCCCGATCGAGTTAAAGCCAGCCGCAACCCAGACGTTGTCCATTTCCGGGGCAAGGCCCAAGTGATAGGCGTCATCCGGTGTAAAGCTCTCTGGGCCATTAAAGAACGTGTGAATCCCCGCCTCGGCCAGCATCGGCATGCGGTTGACCGCGTCCTCAAGGATCGGTTCGAAATGGTCAAAGTCTTCGGGAAGCTGGTCAAACTCAAAATCCCCCGGGATGCCGTCCATCGCCCAGGGTTTGGCGTTGGGCTCAAAGGCGCCCAGCATCATTTTCCCTGCATCTTCCTTGTAATAGGCACATTCGTCCGGGACGCGCAGCACAGGAAGTTGTTCAAGCCCCTCAATCGGTTCAGAGACAATGTAGAAGTGTTCACAGGCATGCAGCGGAACGTTCACCCCCGCCATACGCCCAACTTCGTGGCCCCACATGCCCGCACAGTTCACGATCATGTCACAGGCGATGTGGCCGCTTTCCTTGCCATCGTCGCTGACCCAATCGACGCCCGTGACCTTGCGGCCCTCTTTCACGATCTCGGTGACCTTGATCCGTTCCTTGACAATTCCACCCCGCTGCCGTGCGCCCTTGGCCAGCGCCAGGGCAATATTCGCCGGGTCGCCCTGCCCATCAAG
The DNA here is from genome assembly GCA_025210345.1 of Pelagimonas sp. Lineage (GTDB taxonomy): Bacteria > Pseudomonadota > Alphaproteobacteria > Rhodobacterales > Rhodobacteraceae > JAOARQ01. The sequence goes on from JAOARX010000024.1 coordinate 82,535, forward strand.
CGGCAGGTAAACCGCGCCTTTCACCCCTTCGAGGTTCAAATGGGGATACATTTCGGCCACGCGGGCGTTGTCGATCTCTTCGACCTCGACGCCAAAGGCACGCGCCATGGCAGCCTGACGATAGATTTCTTCCTTGCGCTCGTCCGTCAGCGCAACCGTGATCGAGCCCACGCGTTTGAACCCCGTGGCCACGCCTGTCTCTTCCTCTAGCGCGCCATAAAGCTCTTGGGAATACTTGGCCAACTTGGTCATATTCGCCGTAGCGCGCAGTTGCGCGATCAGACCGGCGGCATGCCATGTGGTGCCTGACGTGAGCTGTTTGCGTTCCAAAAGCACCACGTCTTTCCACCCCTGCTTTGTCAGGTGGTAGGCCACGGAACAGCCGACGACACCGCCGCCGATGATAACCACGCGGGCTTGATTTGGCAGTGAACTCATCTTTTTTCTCCCCTTGCGGAACCTGTCCCACGCATCTGACCCGTTTTCCCCCGAGCCAATGTATAAAATGCGACAGCAAATGTACTAGATTATACCGATTTCGGAACTGACGGCGCCTTTTCGGCGTTCACGGCGCATCGCCCCGGGTGTCACTCCAAAGAACGATTTGTAGAGCGCGGAAAACCCGCTGGCAAAGCCACAGGCCAGTCCGACTTCGCGCACGCTCATGTTGGTGTTGAGCAATAGATTGTTGGCCTTGGACAGGCGCAATTCGCGGTAGAAGGTGTTGGGTGTCGTGCTCAGATACGAGCGAAACTTGCGTTCCAGCGAGCGGTTGGAAATCCCCAGCACCGACACGATCTCGGAGATGGGCAGAGGATCTTCCATATTGGCCTGCATAATGCCGATACATTGGTCGAATTCCGGATCGCCCGTCGTGTTGCTGCTGGCCCCGCCATAGGGCTGCTGGGTGTCGAAATCGCGGATTTTTTCGTGCAGCAGAATGTCCGCGACGGTCAGTTTCGCGGCTGCGCTCAGATGCTTGCCGACCAGTGTCAGTACCACATCCACGGTCGCACTCATGCCCGCGCAGGTCACGATCTGCCCATTGGCGGATGCAATCGCGTTCTTGGGGTCAAATGCGCCCAGTTGCTCGCGCAGCAAAAGGGTGTTTTCCCAATGGGTTGTGTGCTCATCCTCGAACAAGCCCGCATCCTTGATGTATCGGCCAGCGGCCTCCGCAAGGGCAAAGACCCGCGCCCCCCGAAACGCATAGGTTTTGATCGCGCTAGATAGCGAAAGCTGCGGGTGATCCGCATCGGCATTCCCGACAATAAACACATAGTGGGCATCAGGCCGCTGCGAGATTTTTTCGGTCTTGAGAAAAGCGCCGGCGGGACTTGCTTTCAGACCGCCGTCCACGCTGCAAAACCGCCATTCAAACCGGGGTTCCGATGTCACGCGGTTGGCGATGCGAAGCGTGTCCACGATCGCTGCCACCTCGGTCAAGACAAAACCCTGTGCGATGATGACATCGACCAGCACCCGCTCTGGGGTGCTCTCATCTGTTAAGGTCTTCGGGGAAATCTGCGCGTTCATATGATCCCTCGCGGGCGGGCCCGCCACCTGTGCGGGCCCGCGTTGTTTCATGCGCGGATTCGCGCGTTTTCCGGATCCCAGAGCGGCTGGTCTTCCTGCACGACGGCGCGGAATTTCTCGCCGTAGATCTCAACCTGCAACTCGGTGCCCGGCACCGCCAGATCCGTGCGGACCACGCCCAGCGCAATCGATGCGTTCACACGATAGCCCCAGCCACCCGAGGTGGTTTCCCCGACGATTTCGTCACCGGACCAGAGGCAGGACATATACGGCGCGTCACACGCCCCCGCATCCACAAGAAGCGTCACGAAACGCTTGGCGCTGCCTTGTTGCTTTTCGCTCTGCAACGCGGCTTTTCCGGGGAAATCCTGCGGTTTATCCAGTTTGACGAACCGCTCAAGCCCACCTTCAAACAGGCTGTAATCGGTCGAAAGATCCCCCTTCCAGGTGCGATACCCTTTCTCAAGGCGCAGCGAGTTGAGCGCATACATGCCAAAGGGCTTGGCCCCTGCCTCAAGGATCGCGGCATAGATCGCGGGCATGTGTTCGTTCAATGCGTGCACCTCCCAGCCCAGTTCCCCGGCGAAAGACACCCGCACCAGATCTGCGGGCTGCCCGGCGACGGTCGCTGCCTGATGGGTCAGCCAGCCGCTGTTCAGATCCGCATCCGAAAGCCCGGCAAGGATCTCGCGCGATGTGGGGCCGGTCACGATCAGAGTGTCACGGGTGGTGGTCAAATCGGTGACACTGACCCCCTCGGGCATCGCGTTCACCAGGATATCCCGATCGTGCCACTGTGCGGTGGCGGCGGTGATCATGACGAAATCATCCTCGCCCTGGCGTTTGCACGACATCTCGGTCAGGATCCGCCCCCGATCGTCGGCAATGTAGACAAGGTTCATGCGTCCGACCTTGGGCAGCCCACCGGTCACGAGACCGCGCAGGGCTTCGGCCGCGCCCTCCCCCTGAACCGAGAACCGCGAAAAGCCCGGCAGATCCAGCACGCCGCAATGATCGCGCACCGCTTCGCATTCTTCTTTGACGCGCTGCTCCCATGGGCCAGAACGGCCCCAGGTGTGCGTGGCCTCAAGCGATGTATCGTCGCCCGGCTGCGCAAACCAATTGGCGCGTTCCCAACCGTTATAGGCGCCCATGACACCCCCCAGTTCCTTGACCTTGTCATGCACCGGCGACAGCTTTTTGTCGCGCGCCGCGGGCCATTCATGGTGGGGGAAGTGCATCGCGTATTCGTTGCCGTAGACCTCCATGCCCTTCTGGTTGCAGTAATCCTGATCGGTGTAGTCGGTGTAGCGGCGCGGATCGCACGACCACATGTCCCATTCGGTCTGGCCGTCAACAATCCATTCCGCCATCACCTTGCCTGCGCCGCCCCCCTGGGCGATGCCAAAGGTAAAGGTGTGGGCTTCGAAGGCGTTTTTCACACCGGGCATCGGGCCGATCATCGGCAGGCCATCCGGCGCATAGGGAATCGGTCCGTTGATCACGCTGGACACGCCCGAGGTTTCCATCAGCGGCACACGGGCCATGGCATCGACGACGATGTCTTCGATCCGGTCAAGATCCGGCTGCCAGAGCTGGAAGCTGAAATCATCCGGCATCTGATCGTCTTCGCCCATCCAATGCCCCTTGCAGTTGGGCTCATAAGGGCCAAGGTTATAGCCGTGCTTTTCCTGACGCAGGTAATAGGACACGTCCACATCGCGGATCAGCGGCAGCTTGCCCCCGTGCTCTTTGGACCAGGCTTCGACTTCGGGGATCTGCTCTGTCAACAGATACTGGTGCTCCATAACCATCGCGGGAACGGTCCGACCACCAAAGGGTTTGAACCACTCACCCACACGTTGGGCATAGTAGCCCGCGGCGTTCACCACATAGTCACAGGCGATGTCGCCCTTTTCGGTATGCACCACCCAGCTGCCATCGTCGTTTTGCGTCACGCCCGAAGCGGGGCAGAAACGGATGATTTTCTGGCCCATGTCGCGCGCGCCCTTGGCCAGAGCCTGCGTCACCTGCGCCGGGTCAATGTCGCCATCGGTCGGATCCCACAGCACGCCCATCAGGTCATGGGTTTCGATAAAGGGATAGTGCTCTTTGGTTTCTTCCGGGGTCCACATCTCCATTTCGATGCCCTGGTAGCGGCCCATCGACAGGGCGCGTTCGAATTCCTGCATGCGCTCTTTGGTATGCGCCAGTCGGATCGAACCCGACTGGTGATAGTTCATCGGATAATCGACCTCTTCACCCAGACGCGCATAAAGCTCGGTCGAATAGCGCTGCATGTTCATGATCGACCACGCGTTCGAAAAGGTCGGCACGTTGCCCGCCGCATGCCAGGTCGACCCGGCGGTGAGTTCGTTTTTTTCGAGCAGAACACAATCGGTCCAGCCCTTCTTGGCCAGATGATACAACGTCGAACATCCAACGATGCCGCCGCCGATGATGACCACGCGGGCCTGTGTTGGAAAATCGCTCATGTTCGGTCTCCTCCCCCCTGACGGGGTCTTGATGTGGTGTCTGGTTAGTAAACGGGGGGCGAAATCACCCAGACCGCCACTGCGGGGGTGTCATGGGGATTGGCCCAAAGAAAGGATTCACCCCTGATGCGAAAGCTGTCGCCTGGCTGGATCTGATAGACCTCACCGGCAATCGTGATTTCAAGCTGCCCCGAAAGCAGAAATCCCACTTCCTGCGTTGGGCGCGTCACGGGTACGGTGATGGCCGAGTTGGGTTCAAAGGTGGAGTGCACCATCTCAAAGCTGTCGGTCAGATCCGGTGACAAAAGCGTTTCCGAAAGCCCGTCAATGCTGTGGCCGATGGGCCGGCGGGCATTGGCGCGCACCACCCGACCGGCCTCTTGCGGGACCGCAGCCGAGGGGCGCAGCAACATGGAAACGGGCACGTCAAACTCGGCCGCAAAGCTGCGCAGGTCTTCAAGCGTGGGGTCGCTGAGGTCACGCTCAACCTGGCTGATCCAGCCAACAGAGCGCCCCATGCGATCCGCAAGCTGCTGCAACGTCACCCCGCGCGCTTTGCGCAGCGCACGAATATCGGCGCCAAGCGTGTTCGGAGGGGGCGGGTGCGCGGTCATGTTGGGTCGCATCTCGTGAAATTTTCAGGGCTAATTTCACGAAACCATGGTCGGATGAAAAAATAAAGCATTTTTTCACGATGCGACGCAGCAATTCCACGCCGCACCGCGGAATGCCGTCAAATACGGCAGAACGTGTCGTTTAAGATCGCTTGCAGCGCCTCTGCATCCGCAGTGGTAAAGGCGTTTGGCTGGTCACTGTCGATGTCCAGCACCGCGATCAGCGCCCCCGAAGAATCGCTCACCGGCAGAACAATTTCCGAACGCGTGCTGGTTGCACAAGCGATGTGGCCGGGGAATGCGTCGACGTCATCCACCAGCTGAACCTGCCCTGTGCGGGCACATGCACCACAGACCCCCCGTGAGAACGGAATGGTCAGGCACCCGTGCCCCCCTTGATAGGGACCGATTTTCAAAAGCTCGGGCGCGGTTACGCGGTAAAATCCGGTCCAGTCAAAGCGATCATCCGCTTGATGAATCTCGCAGGCAAGTGTCGCCATCAACGCCACCGTATCGGTTTCCCCCTCGGTCAGCGCAGCTATGGTCTTGGCAAGGGTGTTGTAATCAACGGTCATGGTGATCCCCAAGTGTCCCGGGAAGCGGGGCTCTGCCCCATCGCCTGCGGCGATTCCCCAGGATATTTGCAAAAAGGTGAAGGGTTAGGCGCGCTCAATCGCGATGGCTGTGCCTTCGCCGCCGCCGATGCAAATCGCGGCAATACCCCGCTTGAGGCCGCGCTTTTCCAGCGCGTTCAGCAAGGTGACCATGATACGCGCGCCCGAAGCCCCAATCGGATGGCCCAAAGCGCAGGCACCGCCGTTCACGTTCACCTTGTCATGGGAAATCCCCATGTCATGCATGAAGGCCATCGGAACAACCGCGAAGGCTTCGTTCACTTCCCACAGGTCCACATCGTCGATCGACCAGCCCAGGCGCTCCAGCAGTTTGCGCGCTGCGGGCACGGGGGCCGTGGGGAAGAGGTTCGGCGCATGCGCATGGCTGGCATGCCCCATGATTCGCGCACGGATGGTCGCACCCGAAGCTTCGGCAGCGTCACGCGTGGTCAGAACCAATGCAGCGGCGCCATCCGAGATCGAAGACGAGTTGGCGGGTGTCACCGTGCCGTCTTTGCGAAAGGCGGGTTTGAGCTGTGGGATCTTTTCCGGGCGGGCGTTGCCGGGCTGTTCATCCTCAGTTACCACGACCTCGCCCTTCCGGGTTGTCATGGTGACCGGGGTGATTTCGTTGTCAAAGGCACCGGATTTCTGCGCCTCGAGCGCACGGGACAAAGAGGCCAGCGCATATTGGTCTTGCGCCTCGCGGGTGAACTGAAAGCTTTCGGCGCAATCCTCGGCAAAGGTGCCCATCAGGCGCCCCTTGTCATAGGCGTCTTCGAGGCCGTCCAGGAACATATGGTCCAGCGTCTTTTGGTGGCCGATGCGCGCCCCGCCACGCATGTTGGGCATGATGTAGGGCGCATTGGTCATGCTTTCCATGCCCCCTGCGATGATGGTCTCGGCATCGCCCAGCGCAAGGCGGTCATAGGCCATCATCGCCGCCTTCATTCCGGATCCACACATCTTGTTCAGGGTCGTCGCGGGCACAGATTCGCCCAACCCGCCGGCAAAGCCAGCCTGGCGGGCGGGGGCCTGCCCCTGACCAGCCGGAAGAACGCAGCCCATCAGCAGCTCGTCCACATTTGGCCTGCCCGCCTGTTCCAGCGCTGCGCCGATGGCGTCTCCGCCCAGTTTGGCTGCTGTTTCGTTTGAAAATGTGCCCTGGAACCCACCCATCGGTGTGCGTGATGCCCCGGTAATCACAACTTCTTTCATGCCTTATCCTCCGTAATGCTGCCCCTGCATACAGAATGGTAAGGATTGGCGTCTAGTCTTGCCGTCAGAACCATCTAAGAGGCGATCATGGACTTCACACATAGCAATCTCGACGGGATCGATGTCATCACCATTGAGGCAGACCGCATTGATGCCGCGGTTGCAATCCACTTTAAGGATCTGATGCGCGAAGAGCTGGGTTCGAAAACGGGCCGTGTGGTCCTGGATCTTCAAAACGTCGATTTCATCGATTCAAGCGGATTGGGGGCGATTGTCGCGGTGATGAAACTCATGCCGCAGGGGGCCAAACTCGAACTCGCAGCTCTGTCAGATACCGTCGACAAGGTGTTTCGCATGACACGGATGGATTCGATTTTTCAAATCCATCCCTCTGCCCAGGATGCCGTGGCAGCCTGACCGTTGAAGGCGGACGAATATGCAGCTCCACACTGACCTCAGCGAGGATGGCCAAGTTTGGCACCGCTATCTGTTTGAAAGCACGTCAGAGGCGGTCCGGTCTGTCATGGCTGACCTGCGCAGTAAACTTGATCCAACGGCAGATGTGGTTGGTTTGAACCCGTTGTGGGAGGTGGTATTGGCCGAAGCGCTCAACAATATCGTCGAACACGCTTATCGTGAATCACCAGATGGCGAAATCGAAGTCAGACTGCGTGTACATGACAGCACCATTCACGCAACTTTCCGTGACTACGGGCAGCCCATGCCCAATGGAAAGCTTCCAGAAGGAACGCTGGCGTCGATTGACGTTGCCACCGCCGACCTGCCGGAGGGGGGATTTGGCTGGTACCTGATCCGCACGAACACCAGGAATCTCACCTATCGATATGATCCGGTGAACGCGTGCAATCATTTGTCTTTGGAAATCCCGTTGGTTGTGTAACCCACGGCTGTGCTCACAATCAAACCTTGCAGATTGCGCAATATGACCACGGGCGCGCCCCATTCCGGACACGGTTTCCCAGCATACCATGTCTTGTAAGCTGCAATAGCTTCCCTCGGCACCGCGCTGTTATTGCCCCCACCCAGTGCGCGGTGCCGAGGTCTAACTCCCCCAAATCCCAACCTGATCAACCTGCCGAATGCGGTAGGTCTCCTTCGGGATGTCCCGCTGCGCTTAGCCGTGCTTTGGGTCGGATTTTCGCGCCACAATCGCCGTTAAATCTTCAGGACCGGACCTTATTTTGGCCTTTTTCCAACAGCATAACGTGTCTTGTAGCTGCAAAGGCTTCCCTCGGCGCCGCGCGACAATTGCCCCCACCCAGTGCGCGGCGTCGAGGAACTAACAGGCAATTGATCTTTCCCGAAGACCCCGTATTCTCCAAGCGCTGCACCAAAAAGCGGCACGCAGCGAGGGACCCACATATGAGAAATTTCCAGCAAACCGGTCGGTCAGCCGTCTTTGCCACGAGTGGCATCTGTGCCACGTCGTCCCCGCTATCGGCCGCAATCGCCATCGACATATTGAAACAAGGCGGCAACGCGGTGGATGCGGCCATCGCCTGTGCGCTGTCCCTTGGCCTATGTGAACCGCAGATGACCGGCATTGGCGGGGATTGCTTTGCATTGATTGCCCAACCGGATGAAGATCCCGTCGCCGTCAATGGTTCCGGGCGCGCGCCCAAGGCGGCGCATGCCGCACATCTGCGCGCCCAAGGCGCCGAAACCGTCGGGCTGCATCACGTTGATGCCGTGACGCTGCCGGGCGCAATTGACGCATTTTGCACCATGTCGGACAGGTGGGGAAAGCTGGATCTCGACCAGGTGCTGGCCCCGGCCATTCACTATATGGAACACGGCGTGCCCCTTGGCCCGCGCACCGTGTTCGACTGGCGAATCGCGACCGGCACCCTGCAGGGCACCGCGCGTGACATCTATCTGCGGGATGGCAAGGCGCCCCAGGTGGGGGATCTGTTCCGACTGCCCGGTCAGGCCGAGGTGCTCAGGCGCGTCGCCAAGGACGGGCGCGACGGGTTTTACGCCGGAGAGGTTGCAGAAGACATGCTGACCTCGCTGGCCAAAGCTGGTGGGGTGCACACGGCGGACGACTTTGCCAACACCCGCTGCACGGTCGGAGCCCCGCTTTCGGACATCTACAAAGGCCGCGAATTGCTGGAACATCCGCCCAACGGTCAGGGCGTCACGGCACATCTCTTGTTGAATATCCTGTCGCAGTTTGATCTCGCATCCATGGACCCGCTGGGGGCGGATCGCGTGCATATCGAAGCCGAAGCCGCCAAGCTGGCCTATGATGCGCGCAACCGCTTTTTGGCGGATCCGGACCACATGTCCAAACTGGCGCATCTGCGGGATCCCGAAACGGCCAAAAACCTTGCGGCCCTCATTGATCCAAAACGCGCAATGGCAGCCCCCGCTGCGCTGTCAGAGGCGGTTCACAAAGACACGGTTTATCTAAGCGTGGTGGATCGGGATGGCATGGCGGTATCGCTGATTTATTCGATTTTTCATAGCTTTGGATCGGGGATCGCAAGCGACAAATTCGGCATTTTGTTTCAGAACCGGGGGGCAGGCTTTACCCTGCAAGAGGGACACCCAAATGAACTCATGGGGGGCAAGCGCCCCATGCACACGATCATTCCAGCCCTGCTGCGCGACAACGGGCGGGTCAGCCTGCCGTTTGGGGTGATGGGCGGACAGTACCAGCCAAACGGCCACGCGCGCGTGGTGACAAATCTGACGGATTACGGAATGGAGCTGCAAGAGGCGCTGGATGCGCCCCGCAGCTTTGCTGATGGTGGTCAACTACAGGTGGAGCGCGGCTATAGCGACGCTGTGCGCCGCGACCTGACTGAGCGCGGACATGATGTGGTCATTCCCGAAACCGCCATCGGTGGCGCGCAAGCGATCCAAATCCACGAAAGCGGTGTTCTTGAAGGGGCCTCTGATCCGCGCAAAGACGGCTGCGCCATTGGCTACTAACCCCTTGGGTTAGTAGCTGTAATTGCGATAGATGCGGGTCAGATCGCCGCCCCATTCGCCTTTGTAGACCTCAAGCAATTCATCGGCGGGCACTTTGCCGGTCTGCACACTGTCTTTCAGCGCATTCAGAAAATGCGTTTCATCCGGCACAAGCCCGCCGGCACCGGGTTTCGCCCGTGCCTTGAGCCCCATGTCCGCGATATCAATCACTTCGCGCGCCAGATCATGCATGCGGATGCCATTGACCTCGGCCTGAAGCCCATCAACCGACGCGGCCACGCGCAGCGCTTCGCGGGTCTCGGCATCCCAGCCCTTAACCAGATCCCAAGCCGCATCCAGCGCCCCCTGGTCATAGGTCAGGCCAACCCACAGCCCGGGCAATGCGCACAGGCGCCGCCACGGGCCACCATCCGCGCCGCGCATTTCAATGTATTTCTTGACACGTGCTTCGGGAAAGGCGGTGGTCAGGTGGTCGGCCCAATCCGACAGCGTGGGCTTTTCACCGGGCAGCGCGGGCAACTCACCTTTCAGGAAATCCCGGAACGACATGCCCAGCGCATCGACATATTCGCCGTCGCGATAGACAAAATACATCGGCACATCGAGCGCGTATTGCACCCAGGCCTCGAAGCCAAAGCCCTCGTCGAAGACAAACGGCACCATGCCCGTGCGCGCATCATCCAGATGCCGCCAAATGCGCGAGCGCCAGGATTTGTGTCCGTTGGGTTTGCCTTCGAAAAACGGTGAATTGGCAAACAGCGCCGTGGCGACCGGTTGCAACGCGATGGCCACGCGCATTTTCTGCACCATGTCCGCTTCGGATGAGAAATCAAGGTTCACCTGCACGGTGCAGGTCCGCCGCATCATCATTTTGCCCGCGGTGCCGACCTTATCCATATAGGCATCCATGAGCTTGTAACGGCCCTTGGGCATCAGGGGCATTTCATCATGGGTCCAGATCGGCGCGGCACCAAGGCCGATAAAACCCACACCGATCTCATCGGCGATGTCTTTCACCTCGCGCAGGTGTTCGTTCACCTCGTCACAGGTCTGGTGGATGGTCTCAAGCGGCGCGCCCGACAGTTCCAGGGCGCCGCCGGGTTCCAGCGAAACATTCGCCCCATCCTTGGTGAGACCGATGATATTGCCGCCCTCTTCGACCGGGGCCCAGTCATGGCGATCACGCAGCGCTTCGAGCACCGCTTTGATCGAACGATCTCCCTCATAGGGCAGCGGTTTCAGGGTATCTTTGCAATAGCCGAATTTCTCGTGTTCGGTACCAATGCGCCACTCTTCGCGCGGCTTGCAGCCCTCGGCCATATATTCCGCCAGTTGCTCATGGCGTTCGATCGGCCCACCGCCGGACTGAGGAATGGACATTTGGCTGCTCCTAGGGCTGTCGCATCGCTTGGGTTACAAGCCATGATGCGATTGCGCGCCCGTGTCAATGCAGCCAGCGTGTCGAGTTTTGCAGTTCCTCACTTTGCCAGATCACAACTCGGTGACGCTGTTCAGACTGCATTTCGCGCAACATATGTTCCGTGCGGATGCCGGGCAGACCGGCAAAGGCGTCAAACAGCGCCTCGCCGCCACGTGACCCCAGCGGAATCTCCAAGGGATCGCTGCCAATCTCGCGCAAGATCCAGCACGGGCGCGCCAGTCTTGCGTCCAGAATCAGCTCGGCCAGATTGTCTAGATCGACCATCCCGCCGGATTGCGGGCCAAAATAGGTCACCCGACGTTCATTGACGCTGACCAATCCTGGACCGTCGCTTGCCCCGCGAAACCGGCCGCGTTGCACCCCCAAAAAGGCCAGAATGCCCCCAAAGATGGCCAGGAAATAGCCGATCCAGTGCAAAAGCCCGCCACCGGTGAAAAACGCCCAATAAAAGCCAAGCGCCGAAACCGCGACGCCAATCACGGTTTCCTGCCAGCGATAGAGGGCCGCGGTGATTTCCGGGCGGATCAGGCTCATGCGGGGGTGTCCAGCATCTGCGGGCGCGCAAGCACGGCAACCTGGTATTCCCCACGATAGGCAAATCCAATGCGTTCATAGGCTTTGGCGGCTTTGTCCGAGGCCGCGAACAAAATGGCCTGCGCCACGCCGTCGCTGTGATGCAACTCATGCAAATGGGCAAGGATCGCCTGCCCTGCGCGCCCCTGTCCGCGCAACTCAGTGGGTACAAAAACGCTGCCGATCTGCACCGTACCTTTGTAGCGGGCGTTCAGACCCGTCATCGCGACCGGGGTGTCCCCTTCCCACAAAATGCGGTGCTGTCCGGTTTGAACCGCACGCAGAGCGCGTTCCAGGCCGTTGTCCTGGGGGCCTGCCGTTTCTTGAAAATACTGCTCAAACCACGTGACCAGCATGGGAATCTCCGCCTCGGTCGAGGGGCGAAGATCCACCTTTTGATCTAAAATCAATGAAACATCCAGTGTATACAAAGGTTCTGCGCGATTGCAGGACCACATATTGGGGTCAATCGGCAGCGCGTCGAGAATGGTCTTTACCTGCTCTGACTGCCCCGTCATGCCCTGAAACGTATAGCCCTTGAGCAGATGCGCATAGGTCTGTGCTTCTGTCGGGGTAAGACCGGGCAGCTGGCACATCAGGAAACCGCCGTTGGTGCAGCCAAAGACGCCGTTGATCCCCTCACCGGTTTCGCGCAGGAAATAGCTGGTGCCATGCGGGTGATCGCGGTTATCGGTGCCATGCGCCACCAAATTCCCCAATAAAAACATCGAGGTCTCGATATGTGCCTCCAGAAAGGCGGCGATGGCGGGGGCGTCTTTGGCTTCGGCTTTGCGGATCATGTCCAGTCTCCGAGATGGGTTTGCCACAGGGTCAAAGCAGCCACCGCAGCGGTGTCTGCGCGCAAAATACGTGGACCCAAACTGATAGAATGGGCCTGGGGCATGGCTTGCAAACGACGACGCTCGGTGTCGTCAAAGCCCCCCTCTGGCCCTATGAAAATCGCCCATGGATCCCCGGTCTGTGTTGCGAATGCCGTGTTTTGACCGACAAGATTTTCGTCACAAAACAGGATCTTGCGTTCGCCCCAGGCATCCAAAAGCGCATCAAGTTTTTGCAACTGCGCGACCTCGGGTACAAAGGTGCCGCCGCATTGCTCGGCGGCTTCGATTGCATGGGCCTGCAAGCGGTCCTGCCGGATGCGTTCCGAATTCGTATACCGCGTGTGTACAGGCAGTATGCGGCGCGCGCCCATCTCGGTGGCTTTTTCGACGATAAAATCCGTGCGGGCCTTTTTGATCGGTGCAAAGCACAGCCACAGATCCGGCGGGTCCATCTGCGGCGCGGATTGCGCCTGACAGATCAAATCGCCGCCACGTTTGCCAACTTCGACGACATCGGCGCACCATTCCCCGTCGTGCCCGTTGAACAGCGCCACCTGCGCCCCACGCGACAGCCGCATCACGCCAAACAGGTAATGCGCCTGCTCCCGCGTCAGGCTAACCTGTTGCCCCGCAGACAAAGGGTGCTCTACATAAAGACGGATCTTGGGTTTCATAAGGCGCAACATATGTCCGGCAATCAAAAAGAACCAGAGGCGCGCGCGCCCAAAGGTCAGGTTCATGACGCGGTCAAAGGCAATTGGGTGGACCACTGGGCGCCCCCGGCTGCCCGCCCCTATCTGCGTCTCAGCCGCGCTGACCGGCCGATTGGCACATGGCTGTTGTTGTTGCCATGTTGGTGGGGGCTGTTGCTGGCGATGATCGCCGATGGCCAGCCACGTTGGTTTGATCTTTGGATCTTTGCCAGCTGCGCTGTCGGGGCATGGCTGATGCGCGGCGCGGGATGCACCTGGAATGACATCACAGACCGGGATTTTGACGGGTCGGTCGCACGCACGGCATCGCGCCCGATCCCCTCGGGGCAGGTCAGCGTCAAAAAGGCCCTCGCCTGGGCGGGGGTTCAGGCCCTGATTTCATTTGCAATCCTGCTGACCTACCCCACTCCGGCCATCCTTTTGGGCATAGTGTCCCTGGTCCCGGTTGCGATCTACCCGTTTGCCAAGCGCTTTACCTGGTGGCCGCAGGTGTTCCTGGGCATCGCCTTCAACTGGGGGGCGCTCTTGGCGTGGACGGCGCACAGCGGCAGCCTGGGCTGGGCGGCGGTCTATCTGTATCTCGCAGGCATGGCATGGACGCTGTTCTATGATACGATCTATGCGCATCAGGATAAGGAAGACGACGCCCTGATCGGCGTGAAATCCACCGCGCGTCTGTTTGGCGACAACACGCCCAAATGGCTGGCGCGCTTTATGGTCGCAACCGTGGTCCTGATGGGCGCTGCCATCATCACCGCCGCCCCCAAAGGCGAGATTATGTCGCTGGTCATTATGCTGGCCGGGCCTTGGGCAATGGGTTGGCACATGATGTGGCAGATGCGCAAAATGGACATGGATGATCCAGACAACCTGATGCACCTCTTTCGCGCGAACAAATACACCGGGCTCATCCCAGTGCTGTTTTTCGCCGCTGCGGTGATCGTCTGATTGCGAAAACCGCCCGGCTTGCGTATCAGGCTAAGAACACACACGGGAAATACCTTTCATGCGGCTTTCGTCGATTGTCATCACGACCAGTGCATTTGTCACCGCCGGTGCCATCAGCCTTGTCGCCGCCAAATTCGCAGTCGGTGCGATTGAACGGGCGTCGAAAACGGATGTTCTGGCCGAATTGGACAAAGAGGCCCTGACATGGGCAGAAACCGATACCAATGGGCTTCAGGTTTTTCTGATCGGCACCGCCCCGGACGAAGCCGCGCGGTTCCGCGCCTTGTCGGTCGCAGGTCGCGTGGTGGATGCCAGCCGGGTGATTGACCAGATGCTGGTCGAAGAAGCCGAAGAGCTGGCGCCGCCGCATTTCTCGATCGAAATCCTGCGCAATGATGCGGGGGTTTCGGTGATCGGGCTGGTGCCGGCCTCAACCGATCGCATGGCCCTGATTGCGCGTTTTCAAAATGCCGTCGGCGACACACAGGTCGCGGATCTGTTGGAAAGCTCGGATTTCCCGGCCCCCGAAGGCTGGGACGCAGCGCTAGAGTTTGCAGCCAAGGCGCTCAAGGATCTGCCGCGCTCAAAGATCTCGGCAGACGCAGAACGCGTGGCCGTGACCGCCATGAGCGAAGGCATCCAGCACAAAAGCCACCTAGAGGCCACGCTGTCGCGGCGCAAACCTGAGGGCGTCGCGCTTGAGCTGAACATCTCGGCGCCGCGCCCGGTGATCTCGCCGTTTTCGCTGCGGTTCTTGATCGACGACAGCGGCACCCGCTTTGACGCCTGTTCCGCCGATACCGAGGCGGCAAGTGACAAGATCCTCAAGGCCGCGCGCCGCGCGGGACTTGCGGGTAAGGCCTCATGCACCCTGGGGCTGGGCACGCCCTCGCGCAATTGGGCCGAAGCGGTCGAAATGGCGATCGACAAGCTCTCTGAACTTGGCGGCGGGTCGGTCACCTTCAACAATGCCGACATCGCCTTGTTTGCGCTGGAGGGCACTGACGAAGCCCTGTTTGATCGCGTGGTTGGCGAGCTGGAAACACGTCTTCCGGATGTTTTTGCGCTTCAGGCCGTTTTGCCCAAACCCGTTGACCAAAGCGAACAAGGCCCGCCCGAATTCACCGCAAGCCTTGACGAAGACGGCAACGTCGAGCTGCGCGGCCGCCTGTCCAGCGACATCGCCCGGCAAACCGCCGACAGCTATGCCCGCGCGCGCTTTACGTCGAAATCCGTGACCACTGCGGCCCGGGTCGTGGACGGCCTGCCGATGGATTGGGCCACCCGCACCCTTGCCGGACTGGAAGCTCTGTCATTTATCGCCCAGGGCTCTGTCACCGTGACCCCGGACAAGATCTCTGTATCCGGTGTCACCGGCAACCCGGACGCCACCGCCCAGATCACCGCCCTTTTGGCGTCGAAACTTGGCGAAGCCGAAATCATCGATATTCGCGTTACCTACGAAGAGCGGCTTGACCCGATTCTCGCTCTGCCCAGTCCCGAAGAATGCGAGACGCTGATCGTCGAGATCATCGGAGACCGGAAAATCACCTTTGAACCCTCGTCCGCCACGCTCGATGCCTCGGCCGAGGACATTATGGACGAACTGGCCGATCTTTTGAAGAAATGCGGTGATATTCCGCTTGAGATCGGCGGCCATACCGACAGCCAGGGCCGCGAAGAAATGAACGAAGCCCTCTCGCGGGATCGTGCACAATCGGTTCTGGATGCGTTGCGTCAGCGCCGCGTGCCCACCCGATCCTACGTGGTGCAGGGGTATGGCGAAGTCCAGCCGATTGCCACCAATGACACCGAAGAGGGCCGCGAAGAAAACCGCCGCATCGCCTTTAAGCTGCTCAAACCCGAGGACACGGCCACCCCCGCGGATGAAACCGCGACGGACGCACAGACCCAAGAGCCCGGGCAGACATCGACAGAAAATCAGAACGGGGACAACACTCCCGCAGAAGGAAACTAAGATGGACAGATCGCAATTCATCATTGTCACGGCCATCATTCTCTTTGTGGCCTTTTGCCTTGGCTGGTTCGCCCATTGGCTGGTCCATCGCTTTCGTCGCGTCAGCCAGGCCGACATGGATCAGCTCGAACGCATGAGCCAGGAACTGCACGAAGCCGAAGAGACCCGCGATCAGGCGATCACCTATCTTCAACAGCGTGAGGCCGAGTTGACCAATCAACTGGCCCAGACCGAAGCCGAGCTCTCCGCCGCCATGGATGGCCTGCGCGAAGCCCGTCAAGAGGCCGAGGAGATGCGCGTTTACGTCGAGCGCCTGCAAGGTCATCAATAAACTGTCACGTAACTCTCTCACACACGCCCCTTAAGTGCGGCCAAAACCAACAGGAGCCCGCATGTCCCAGATCGTTTCTTCTCTGGCCGAGATTTCAGACCGCTACGACGCATTGTTTGTTGATCTATGGGGCTGCGTCCATAATGGCGTACGGGCCTATCCTGACGCTGTCGATGCGCTGATTGCCTATCGCAACCGGGGTGGCATCGTGATCTTGGTCACCAACTCGCCGCGCCCCCGCGCCAGCGTGGAAATTCAGCTCGAGGGGTTTGGCGTTCCCAAAGCGGCCTATGACAGCATCGCAACCTCTGGCGATTCCGCGCGCGCAGCCATGTTCCAGGGCGCCGTCGGGCAAAAAGTCTGGTTTATCGGCGGCGAAGAGGGAACCGCGTTTTTCGAACCCCTCTCGATCCTTGAAAACCCGGTCAACATCCAGAAAACCAGCCTAGAAGAGGCCGAAGGCATCGTTTGCTGCGGCCCCTTTGATCCGCTCGAAGACCCATCCGTCTATCGCGGTCAGTTCCTCTTGGCCAAGCAGAACGGGCTCAAGCTGTTGTGCGCCAACCCCGATATCATCGTCGATCGCGGAGAGGTGCGTGAATGGTGCGCGGGGGCGCTTGCGAAACTTTATACCGAAATGGGCGGTGAAAGCCTCTATTTCGGCAAACCCCATCCTCCGATCTATGATCTGGCGCGCCGCCGTCTGGCCGCGATTAAACCGGGTATCGCGGATGAAATGATACTGGCAATCGGTGATGGACCGCACACGGATATTTCCGGCGCAATGGGCGAAGATATTGATTCCCTCTTTATCACCGGCGGTCTCGCAAAATCCGAGACCCAGACCGAACAACAACCGGATCTAGCGGCGCTAAGTGCCTACCTTCAAAAAGAAAGCTGCGCGCCGACCTATGCGATAGGCTATCTGAGGTAACCGCCTTTCTGCTTGATTTTTCTGCAACTGCAAAGTAACAATGTTACGAAACCTATCCGCTTGGCGTTTCATAATTACCCAAGCTTTCAACCGAGGGACGTAATGTTGGACAATCTGCCGCGCGGAACGATTTGCATCGAAGACATCGAAATGGGCATGTCACGGTACCTGCGCAAGCAGGTGACCGACAAGGACATCGAAATGTTCGCTGAGGTTTCGACCGATCGCAACCCGGTGCATCTGGACGATGAATATGCCAATGACACCATCTTTGAGGGTCGCATCGCCCACGGCATGCTCACCGCCGGGCTGATTTCAGCGGTGATCGGGGAACAGCTTCCGGGTCACGGAACGGTCTACATGGGCCAGACGCTCAAGTTTCTCGCCCCTGTTCGTCCCGGTGACATGGTTTACGCAGAGGTCAAAGTGGTCGATATCGATCATGCCAAACGCCGTGTAACCCTGGATTGCCACTGTTCGGTTGACGGCAAAAAGGTCTTGATCGGCGAAGCCAAAGTCCTCGCCCCGTCCCGCAAGTTCGACTAGGTCGCCATCTGGGATCGCACGGGTGGGCGGGGCGAATTTGTCAAAAGAGCTCCGCGCCCCGATGCGTCCATGTCAGCAGTTTTCGACGCGAAACCCATCTGGGATCGCATCGCGCCCATCCAAGACAAGATCCGCCATCACCTGCCCCACCTTGGGCGCCATGCCAAACCCGATCTTGAACCCCCCGTTTGCCACGAAATGCCCGGGCCGATCCGGCCACGCCCCCAATATCGGGGCACGGCTGCGCGCGCGGGGCCGCACCCCGGCCCATCGCTCCAGAACCGGCGCGTCGCGCAACACCGGCAGCGCCATGCGCGCCTTTTCGATCAAGGTTTCAAGCTGATCATCGGTTGCCGCCGGATCCTCGAACGCCCGCTCTGAGGTCGATCCGATCGCCACGGTCCCATCCGCATGCGGTACAATATGCAATGTGTCGACAAAAAGTTGCGGCGCATTTTCAGCAGGGTACCCCATCAACGCCGCCTGCCCCTTCACCCCATCCCCGATCTTGCGCCCCATCTGCTCCGACATCTGGCGCAGGCCAAGCCACCCGGTTGCCCAGACCACCTGCCCCTGATCCGCAGCCTCTTCGACGATCTCCGCCCCTTTGGCGCGCAAAGCCGAAACCAAGGCGGCGCAGGCCTGTCGCGGATGCATCCGAGCGGTCAGCGTATCGCGGATCAATAGGCCCGTGGGGCTTGCAGGGGCAAAATCCCCCACCTCGTCACGCGACACGATTTCCCAACACGCCTTCCCCTGCCAAAGCACCCGCGCCCCCTGCGCCCGCTGCTTTGCAAGATCCAACGCATGATCATCCGCAATCGGTTGCAACCGGCCCGTACGCCCATATCCGGGCGATGTCCCACCGGCCTCATGGATTTCGGCCCAAAAGGCGTCTGCCATGATCAGGCTTTCGAATTGAAAGGCTTTCTTGGGGTTCCAGTTTTCCGGAACATGTGGCGCAAGCGCCCCGACCAATCCGCCAGACGATCCCGCCCCCGGCCCATAGGGATCAACCACACGCACGCGGGCGCCTCGTTGCACACAGCCCCAGGCCACGGATAACCCAAAGGCCCCAGCCCCACGAACCGTCACATCCACACTTGCCATCCTTGCCCCCTGACGTCACAACGCGTTCACCTTCTAAGGAGTTTCGCGATGGCCGACCAGAGCCTTGAATGGCGCGAGACCGTTCCCGTCTCGCTGCGTTTTGATGATCCCTATTATTCGCTGGAAAACGGTCTGGCGGAAACACGGCATGTGTTTCTACAGGGCAATGACCTGCCTGCCCGGTTTTGCGACGGTTTTCACATCGCTGAACTGGGGTTTGGGACGGGGCTCAATCTTTTGGCGACGCTGCAGATGTGGCGCGCAGCCCGCATTCCCGGCCAGCTGCGGTTCACCACCTTCGAGGCCTTCCCCCTGAGCGGACCAGATATGGAACGCGCCCAGGCGGGTTTTCCTGCGCTGACCGAGATCGCGCGCGAACTCGCCCCGTTTTGGAACAAAAACGCACAGCGGTTTTCGCTGCCAGACCTGTCGTTTCGGATGATCACAGGGGATGCCCGCGAAACGCTTCCACTTTGGGGCGCCAAGGCCGATGCGTGGTTTCTGGACGGGTTTTCCCCCGCCAAGAATCCTGAACTCTGGTCCGAAGACCTGATGGGACAAGTCGCAGCCCATACGGCTCCCACCGGCACCATAGCCACCTATACCGCCGCAGGCCATGTGCGACGCACGCTTGCCGCCCATGGGCTAGAGGTCACGCGAATCCCCGGATACGGTCGGAAAAGACATATGACGACCGCCCGTTGGCCGCAAACCACGGGCCCAGCCGAAAGCACGAAATGACTCAACAAAACAACAAGATCGGCATCTGGCTTATGGTGCTGACGACGCTGATCTTTGCGTTGCAGGATGGGATGTCACGGCATCTGGCCGATGCCTATAATTCCATGATGGTGGTTATGATCCGCTACTGGTTTTTCGCGGCGTTTGTCGTGGCCCTAGCCGCCCGGCAACCCGGCGGTCTGCGCAAGGCAGTCAAAAGCCAGCGTCCCGGCCTGCAAATCCTGCGGGGCGCGTTGCTGGCCATTGAGATCATCGTCGCGATCATCGCTTTTGTCCTGTTGGGGCTAATCGAAAGCCACGCCGTCTTTGCGGTTTACCCCCTTTTGATCGCTGCCCTGTCCGGTCCGGTCTTGGGGGAACAGGTCGGCTGGCGGCGCTGGGTCGCGATCGGCGTGGGCTTTGTGGGCATGTTGATCATTCTCAACCCGTCCTCGGGCGTGTTTTCTTTGAATGCGCTGGTACCCTTTATCTCCGCGCTGATGTTCGCCGTCTACGGCTTGATGACGCGCTACATGGCGCAGCGTGACGGTGGGAACACCTCGTTCTTTTATACCGGGGTTGCGGGCATGGTTGTTTCGACACTGGTGGGGATATGGTTTTGGGAACCCATGAGCCGCCCCGACTGGATCTGGATGCTGGTTCTCAGTGTTTCTGGGGTCGCGGGCCATTTCACCCTGATCAAATGCTATGACTATGCCGAAGCCAGCGCGGTTCAGCCCTTTGCCTATCTGCATCTGGTCTGGGCCAGCGGGTTGGGGATCTTTTTGTTCGGGGAAACCCTGAAATTGAACGTCGCCTTTGGCGCGGCCATCATCGTCAGTGCGGGCTTGTTCACACTGTGGCGCGCCCGCCTTAGCGACGAGTCCTAGGGCCAGGCCCCATTCATCCTGCGCCTAGCGCCGCGTCATCGTCGCCCCGACCAATTCCTTGCTGAACGGCACCGGATGGGGATTTTTCCCCAAGCGCGCGCGATAAACCGGCAGGCTTTCGGTGACTCGCATCACATAGTTGCGCGTTTCATCAAAGGGGATGTGTTCAATCCAATCGACGACATCCACCTTGCCCTTTCGCGGATCGCCAAACTGCGCCATCCATTTATCCGGCCTGGATGGTCCAGCGTTGTAACCCGCTGACATCATGACAGGATTTGCGCCAAACCGATCTGACAGCTCGGCCAGATAGCTCGACCCCAAGGTCGCGTTATAGGCCGGATCGCTCAGCAGTTTGTCTTTGCCATAGCTCAGCCCCAGCTTGCCCGAGACCTCTTTTGCGGTGCGCGGCATCAGCTGCATCAATCCACGCGCCCCGGCACCCGAAATCACCTTGGGGTCAAATTCTGATTCGCGACGCGAAATGGCCAGCACCAATTCGGTCGGAACCGGAAAGTCCGTCGCGACGAGATCGGGATGCAAAGCATAGTACACACTATGTATTTCAAGACTTTCCTGCGCCGCGCGCTTGCCCAGCATCACCTGAATATGGGGGCGCTTCATTTCGATCAGCATCGCCCCCAAACGCCCCTTGTCTTGTGGGCTCAATCCTTCGGACAAATGCGTCAGGAAGCGTTCAGCCAGATCCAACTCGCCCACTTGCAACAGCAAAATCGCGGCACGGAACACGCTAGACCGGGTGAATTCAGCGTCCCGCCAATCACCATAATCCTCTGCCCCGGCCAGCGCCGGATCCGGCCCCACCCCGGCCTTTTCAGCGGCAAGCAACCCGTAGAACGACGTCTGGTACTTTGCACCCTGCTGATACGCGGCCCGGGCTGCATCCGCATTCCCCAAGGCCTCATGGGCGCGGCCTTGCCAATACCCGGCACGCCCCAGCGAGATCGGTGTCCAGACGGCGCCACGGAAACGTTCAAAATGCTCAAGCGCCACATCCGGGCGGTCCAGAAACCGCAGCGCGAGATACCCGGACAGCCATTCGAGATCCGCGAAATCGCTGCCCTTTGTCAGCCAATGCTGCGACGCCATCCGATAGGCGCGCACGTGATTGCCCGCGCGCATTTCACGACGCACGAGATCACGCCGAGGCCGCGCCCAATAGCTGGCCTCGCCCAACGATTTGGCGGTGGCGGACCGCTCAAGCAACATTTCACCCGCGTCTTTGTGCCGCCCCTTGCGATACCGCCAATAGAACCGCTCATAGGCCAGCCCCGGATGGTCACGCAGAGCATCCGGAACCTTTTCGATCAGACGATCCACACCCGCGGCCCGCGCCCGCAGCGCCAGCCGCGCCTCTGCCAGGGCCTGCCAATCTTCACTGACCAAAGGCACCATCGCGCTGGCATTTTTGCGCCAACCTTTCCAAAGCGCCATATCAAGACGCGCGCGATCATGCGGTTTGATCACCGCGCCCCACTCCTTGCGAAAGGCGCTGCGCTCATCCGCGGACAATGCCAGATCAGACCAAGCGGCGATCACAACCTTTTCCGCCAGCGCCTTGTTCCCCTTGGATAAATGCGCCCGTGCCAGAGACATCGCCCCAGTGCCCGTGCGCGGCGTATAGCCCTGATAAAAGGCCAAAACCGCATCGTGACGGGCCTCGGCCATGGCGATTTCCACGTTTTCCTTCAGATACGGCAGGCCTGGCCAATCGGGATTGCGCGCCAGAAATTCCTGCGCCAAGGCTGCGTCGCCATTTCCAGCGCGCAGGTAATGCCACAAAATCAGATCAACTGATTCCCGCCCATCCATGCGCGCATCTATACGGGCCGCCGCCCAGTTTCCTTCGCGCATGGCTTGCATGGCTTTCAACAAACCCTGCCCTGTCCCCTGCGCCGCTGCGGCAAAGGGGATGCAGAGGATGAATAACAACGTGGCCAATCTCGACATGTTCTTGCATTTTCCGATCTGAACGGGGATAGACCCGTTAACGGAGGATAGCTCGGCCTCGTGAGGCTTCAACTCACATTCTGGCCAGTGCCACAAGTTGGCGGTTTTCCTCCGGCCATGACGAAGAGAAACGAAAGGAGCGTGTCATGTTCAAAGGATCAATGCCTGCACTGGTTACGCCGTTTAAGAACGGCTCAGTGGATTTTGATACGCTCAAACACCTGGTTGATTGGCAAATTGATCAGGGCAGTCACGGTCTGGTGCCCGTCGGCACCACCGGCGAAAGCCCGACCCTGACCCACGACGAACACGAAGCGGTGATTGAAACCGTGGTGCGCCAAACGGCGGGCCGCGTGCCCGTGATTGCCGGGGCGGGATCGAACAACACCGCCGAAACCATCCGCTTTATGCAGCATGCGAAATCTGTCGGTGCCGATGGCGCGCTGGTGGTGACGCCCTATTACAACAAACCCACTCAGGCGGGTTTGATGGCGCATTTCCAAGCCGCGCATGACAGCGCGGAGCTGCCCATCGTGATCTACAACATTCCCGGCCGTTCGGTGGTGGATATGTCGCCGGACACCATGGGCGAACTGGCCAAACTGCCCCGCATCGTCGGCGTCAAGGACGCGACCGGTGATCTGGCCCGCGTCTGTGCCCAGCGCATGACCTGCGGCGCCGATTTCGCCCAGATCTCAGGCGAAGACGCCACCGCGCATGGGTTCAACGCCCAAGGCGGAGTTGGCTGTATTTCGGTTACCGCAAACGTGGCCCCGGCGCTCTGCGCCCAACTGCAAGAGGCCTGCCTGGCCGGAGACTATGCCAAAGCGCTTGAGGTTCAGGACAAACTGATGCCCCTGCACAATGCCATCTTCACCGAGCCCGGCCTGTGTGGCGCCAAATATGCCATGTCCAAACTGGGGCTGTGCGAGAACGAAGTGCGCCTGCCGCTGCTGCCCGTCACCGACGCCACCGCAGCCAAGCTGGACGCAGCGCTGGCCCATGCGGGCCTGCTCTGACAGCACTTCGGATTGCAAAAACAAACCAGGGCGGGTTTCTTCCCCGCCCTTTTTCTTTGCCTGTTTCTTTGGGTCACAAATATCCTCGGGGGAGCGCGAGGGGGCAGACAGCCCCCTCGCTCCGACGCCAGAGGCGATTACAGACCTTCAGGTTTGCCCACCACGACAAAATCCAGCATATCCGGCTGCAACAGACGCCCGGCAACACGCCGGATATCCTCTGGCGTCACAGCGTTGATATTGGCGTTGCGCGTCTTGATGTACTCCGGGGTCAGCGCGTCCATCTGCATCCCGACAAGGATCCGCGCAATCGGCCCGTTGCCGTCAAAGCGCAGGGGATAGGCGCCTGTCAGATAGGTCTTCACCTGCTCCAGTTCCGCCTCGGTGACCCCTTCGGATGCGGCCTTGGCCCATTCCTCTCGGATCACGGAAATCGCCTCGGCGATGCGATCATTGGCCGAGGCCACGCGCCCGACGATCAGTTCGGCGTGATCCTTGGGCAGAAGATAGGAATAGACCCCATAGGTCAGCCCGCGTTTTTCACGCACCTCAGTCATCAGGCGCGCCTCAAACCCGCCGCCACCCAGAATCTCGTTCAGAACATAGGCCGCAAAGAAATCGGGATCGTGGCGCTTGATGCCCTTGTGACCAAAGATCGCCACGGACTGTGGGGTATCAAATGGCACAACCGTCACCCCACCGGTGGTGGTCACCTCGACCGGTTGCGGCATCGGCAGCCCGGTTTTCGGCAGGTCAGACAACAGACGGTCCACGACCAAGGCCAGCTCTTCGCCGGTGATATCCCCGGCGGCAGAGACAAACACCCGGTCCTGAGACATAACCCCCTTATGCGCAGCGATCAGATCATCGCGCGTCAGGGCCGCGACGCTTTCCAGCGTTCCGGTATGGGGCGTCGCATAGGGGTGATCGCCATAGATTTGCGCATAAAACGCGTCCCCAACGATTTCATCGGGATCCTTCAGATCCGAGGAAATGCCGGACAGGACCTGCTGTCGCACGCGTTCGATCGCAACCTCATCAAACCGGGGCGCAACCAGGGTTTGCCGGATCAGCGCGACCGCGTCATCGCGCGTTTCCGTCAGGAATTTGGCCGATACGCTGACCGTATCATCCCCCATGTCATAGCCGATCTGGGCAGCGATACGCTCTTTGGCCTCGGTGAACGCGCGCGCGTCCATATCCCCCGCCCCCTCTTCGAGAAGTCCGGTCATCAGATAGGTCGCCCCGCGTTTCCCCGGCAGATCCAGCGATCCGCCCCCTTGAAACCGCAGTTCCAGCGCCACGAAGGGGATAGAGTGATCCTCGGCCAGCCAAGCGGTAAACCCACCCGGTGTTTCAACAATTTCGATCTCGGTCCCGGCGCTGCCCATCGTGCCCAGCGCCATGAATGCGGAAATAACAAGCCCCCGGATCATTGTGCGGCCTCCTGCGTTTTCAAATGCGCGGTCACGGATTTCTTCGGGTCGAACACCTCGCGCGCGGCGGCGATGATGTCTTCGCCGGTCACTGCCGCCAGAATATCGGGCCAGGCCTGCACATCTTCGATGGTCAACCCAGAGGTCAGAGCATCCCCATAGCGCCGCGCAAGCGATCCCGAATTGTCGCGCGCATATATCTGTGCCGCGCGCAGCTGAAACTTGATTCGCTCCAATTGGTCCGGGTCGACCCCCTCTTGCAGGAACTCTGCCACCGCCTGATCCAATGCCGCCTCGGCCTCATCCAAGGAATGCCCCGGTGTTGGCACGATCACCAGCCCAAAGCTGGTGTCATCCAAAGAGGTGCCCGAATACCAAGCCCCGGAATAGACGGCTTTTTGCGTTTCAAACTGCAATTTCTGCGTCAAAACAGAAGTCTGACCACCGCCGAGGACCTCGGCCAACAACGTCAGCGCCGCGGCTTTTTCCTGATCCCCCGGATCCCGTTCCGGTGCGAGATAACTGCGCAACACATAGGGCTGCGCAACACGCGGGTCCGCGAATTCTATCCGGCGCGCCGCCAGTTGCGGGGGCTCTTGCGCCCGGTCGCGCGGCCGAAGATCGGGGTTGGCCGCCAAGGGCGCATAGTGGGTTTGCGCCAGGGCGCGGACCTCTTGCGGAGTGACGTCTCCGGCGACGATCAAGACCGCGTTGTTGGGCGCATAGAAGCTACGATAATAGTCCAGCGCATCCTCCAGATCGAGCGTCACCATCTCATGGCGCCAGCCGATCACCGGGGTGCCATAGGGATGATTCAGATAGAGCGCGGCGCGCATCTGTTCGCGCATCAGGGCCGAAGGATCATTTTCAACCCGTTGATTGCGCTCTTCGATAATCACTTCGCGCTCGGTCAGAATGTCTTGCTCGGACAGGCGAATGTTCAGCATCCGGTCCGCTTCCATCTGCATCATCAGCCCCAGGCGATCCGCCGCAACCCTTTGGTGATAGGCGGTCTGGTCATAGCTGGTAAAAGCGTTGTCGGTGCCCCCGTTGGCGGCCACGGTGGCGCTGAACTCGCCCGGCGCTAAGGTCTCGGTGCCCTTGAACAACAGGTGTTCCAAAAAATGCGCGATTCCTGAAACGCCGCGCGTCTCATCCGCCGATCCGGCCCGATACCAGACCATGTGTTCAACAACGGGGGCGCGATGATCTTCGATCACCACCACCTCCATGCCATTTTCAAGGGTAAATCCCGTGACCTGGTCCTTGGCCATCCCCGGGGACGCCCCAAGGCCAAGGCTGGTGCTAAGTAGAAAACCGGTCAGAAGTCGTTTCATAGCGCCCTTCCTTTTCTGAAACATGGTTAAAGAAAACTTACGGCTTGAAAGGTTAACTTCAAGCTATCAAGGCTGACGCTTTTGTGAGGCACTGGCAAATCGGGGCGGGAAAAGCCCGCCCACAATATCTGTTCCCGATGTCTATTCGGGGGGCGCGGCCGGGGTTTGGGCGCCTGCGCGACGATAGCGTTGCATCCAGGCATAGGGCTCAAGCGATTGCCGACGATACGCATAGTTATAATCATCTCGCGGCAAGAGCGACCAAGTAAACCGGCCCTTGGTGCGGCGGTATTGCTTGTCCTCGGCCTTCAGCTTGGCCTTGATCTGATCGTCACGGCCAAAGCGACTTGAGCTTTTCACAAGCGCGGCATCACCCGCTCCGATGCCCTCACCGGCCTGCAACCGCGCAGGATTGCCCCCCAGTGCTGCAACAAGGTCCGCCTTGGGTGTCAGATCAACGCGATTTGAGCCACCCGGTGTGGGCGACGGCAAGGCACTATAGCTTTCGGGTTGCACCAACTCTTTGGACGGCAAAATACCGAATTCTTCGGGCTCACCCGAGAATGTCCGCAATTCGTGCAGCACACGCGGCTCTTTGTCCGACGTGCTACAAGCTGCCAATCCCACCAAGGCAATCAGTGCCACATGCGACGCTCGCATCAGCCACCCCTTCCAGTTCAACGTTCCACAGCCTTACCCTATCTCAAGGGCGGCGTCACGAGGCGTTTTTGTCCGTTGGAAAGAGAACCAGCCCAAACGCCCCGGCAAAGATGGCGATATCCGCGACATTGAAGGCAAACGGGTTGTCATATCCGCAGCACGACATGTTCAGGAAATCCGCCACTGCGCCATATAATACACGGTCCAGCACATTGCCAAAGGCCCCGCCCACCAAAAGACCGGCGGAAATCAGCCCAAGCTTGCCCGGGGGGTCGCGGCGCACCCAAACGAGGACAAAGGCCACGATGGCAAACGCCAGCGCGATCAAGATCCACTTGGTATTGGGATCGGAACCATGTCCGAACAGGCCGAAATTAATCCCGAAATTCCACGCCATCTTGAAATTCAGATAGGGTGGGAAAACCTCGATCACCCGTAGGTGAGACAGATCCAATACATGCACAACCCAGACCTTAGTGAGTTGATCCACAAGGAAAACCGCCAGTGCCACCTGCCACATGAGCCGAGAGATATTTTGCCGGGGCGGGTTCAGATCAATTGACAAAATGGTTACACCTTGTGTCAGTTCACGTAACGTTATGTTTTTCCGGGATCACGCCAAGGAACACCAGCGGGCTTTTGTGTCAGACAAAAGCGACTTAGCGTCACCCAAACGCAAACATGCGCGAATTAGAATAAATCCACTCCGCTCGGGAACACCATAGGATTCACGGGTGACCTTACGGCAACACAACAAAACGGCGCCCAAGTCCGAGCGCCGCTTTGAAGGGTACCACATTCATCTTAGTGACGGAAATGACGCATGCCCGTAAAGACCATGGCCAGGCCTTTTTCGTTGGCGGCGTCGATCACCTCTTGGTCGCGCATCGAGCCACCCGGCTGGATCACGCAGGTGCCCCCTGCCGCCGCCGCTTCGAGCAGCCCATCAGCGAAGGGAAAGAACGCATCCGAAGCCACGGCACAGCCCTTGGCCAGGCTTTCCGCAAGACCCAGATCCGCCGCCATGCGGCCCGCTTTCGACGCCGCCACATTGGCGCTGTCCAAACGTGACATCTGACCCGCGCCCACGCCGACCGTGGCCTGATCTTTGACATAGACAATCGCGTTGGATTTCACATGCTTGGCCACTTTCCATGCGAACAGAAGATCCCGCATCTGGGCCTCTGTCGGGGCCTTTTCGGTGACAACCTTCAGGTCATCCATGCCCACATAGCCCACGTCCTTGTCCTGCACCAGGACACCGCCAGCAACCTGTTTGTAGGCGGTCAGCGGTTTGCGCACATCGGGCAGCCCATCGGTCAGCAGCAGGCGCAGGTTCTTTTTCGCGGCAAAGATCTCTTTCGCCGCCTCCGACGCGCCGGGGGCGATCACGACTTCGGTGAAGATCTCGACAATCTTGGTGGCCGTCTCGGCATCCAGCGGCTGGTTCAGCGCGACGATCCCGCCAAAGGCGCTGGTGCGGTCGCAGTCAAAGGCCTTTTGATAGGCCTCGACCAATGTCGCCCCCTTGGCCACACCGCAGGGGTTCGCATGCTTGATGATCGCCACGGCAGGCGTGTCCGCCGGATCGAACTCGGCCACCAGCTCAAACGCCGCGTCCGTGTCGTTGATATTGTTGTAGGACAGCTCTTTGCCCTGCAACTGGGTTGCGGTCGCCACGCCGGGGCGGTGCGACCCATCGGTATAAAAGGCCGCCTGCTGGTGGCTGTTTTCACCATAGCGCAGGGTCTGTTTCAGCTCACCGGCAAAGGCACGACGACGCGGTGTGGGTTCATTCACGGCGCCTGCCATCCACGTCGACACAGCCGCATCATAGGCCCCCGTGCGCGCATAGGCGATCTGGGCCTGACGCTGGCGGAACCCATATGAGGTCTGCCCGTCGTTCGCATCCAGTTCGGCCAAAAGCGCGTCGTAATCCTGCACATCCACGATGGTGGTGACAAAGGCGTGGTTCTTGGCGGCAGCACGGATCATCGCCGGACCACCAATGTCGATGTTTTCGATCATCTCGTCATAATCTGCCCCACGCGCCAGCGCCGCTTCGAACGGATACAGGTTCACAACCAACAGGTCGATCGCACCAATCCCGTGGTCCTGCATTGCGGCGACATGGGCCTCATTGTCGCGCAGCGCCAGCAGGCCACCATGCACACGCGGATGCAGCGTTTTCACGCGGCCATCCATCATCTCGGGGAACTCGGTGACTTCGGCAACGTCCTTGACCGCGACGCCCGCGTCCCGCAGCGTCTTGGCTGAACCACCGGTGGACAGGATCTCGACCCCGCGCGCAGCCAAGGCCTGGCCCAGTTCGACCAGACCGGTTTTATCAGAAACAGAAAGAAGGGCGCGGCGGAGAGGCGCGAGATCTTGCATCGGATTTTCCCCAGATGAGTATCAGACAGAATCGTCCATCTCATCCATCGCCAAATCGCGCACGGCCAGGGCCGTGTCTTGCGCCTTGGCCAAAGACCAACGGACGCGGGTCGAATACTGCATTGCAGCACCAGATAAAACAATCTGTTGTGTCGCACGTGGCCTTAAACGGCCTTTTTCAAGGTAAACCGAGGGTTCAAGGGTCATTTCCACCGGTCCGTCAAAGCGAAACACCCAGATTTCCCCCGATCGCAGCGCCACAGAGACCGCCAGCCCCCCCATATCCAGCGCCACATCGGCCTCGGGATGCAGGTGGAACCGAATCTGATAGGGCACCCCTTCCAGCCGGGTCGCATCCATGACGGTGTCGAATCGCTTGCGCGACGCGGCATCCAGAGCAACCAGGTAATCTTCGCCCTCAAGGGTGCGGCCGTCCAGGCTTAGCTCCAGACTGCGCGCATGGGTCAATCCATGGGATTTGAGATAGCCATCATGCGCGCCCTCAAAGCGGCGCTTTTCGTGCTGTACATCCAGTTGCAAAGGCACGTCTGCGGGCGCGCCTTCTAGCAGCTCTGCCTCGCCCATTCCCACCCAACGCGCCGGCGCAAGGCGCGCGCTGGAATATCCAGCCAGGCACAGCACCGAATGAGACGGTGTCGCCCGCCCCGCGCGGCGCCAGTCTTCGCCAAAGCCATCACCCGACCCGCAGTTCACGATCAGGGGGCGGCGCCCCGAGGTCAGTTCAAACGCAAGGGTCGAAGCATGCGCATGGGTCGAGGCCACCCCCATCGGCGGAGAGGCCCCGTCAATGATCACCGAGGTCCGCGCACAATTCAGGCGCGCATAGCCCATCGCCAGACCATCCCCCTGTTTCGCCTTGATCCCCGAGGCCGCCAGCGCCTGGTCCAGTCGCCCGTCCAGGCCGCGACCGCCCCCATGAAAGCGCGCAAGCCCACCGTCCGCATGCCGCAACGTGCGCAGGGTCGGCGCGATGCGCGTGATCGCCTTCAGGTGCTCGGGATCGGCATGCTGCCCCGCCTCTTCCAGGGCGGCCTGCGCCCAGGTGAGAAGCGTAAACACCTCCAAAAGCTCTTCGGGATTGCGGGTGATGATCCCGCCCTGCTCATCAATCTGGCGCCTGCATTCCACGGCCAGCGCCTTGATCGCCGGGGCAATATGCGCCTCCATCCCCTGAATGGAGATCCCCGCGTACAACAGGCCCGTCATGGCTTCGAACCGGGGCAACCCCGGCAACGCCGAAAGCCCGCGCTTGGACAAAAACCGGGTCTGCGCCGCCAGCGCCTTGTAAAACGCCTCATGTTGTTCGGGGGACGCCGCGCGCAGGACAAAAAGGGCGTGATGCACCCAGCGGATCACCCGCCGCCCGGTCAAATCCGGGGTCCACCCCGGACCACGCCCCCGCCCATAACGTTCAATCCAGCCAAACAACCAGTCCTGCGCCAGTTTGCGCGCCTTGACATCCCCCACGGCAGCCAAGTCATCCAGCCAGGTAAACCCCTGAATTTCATCGGAAAAGGCAGCGCTATCGCAGTCGACCTCCCAAAGGGGGCGCCCCTTGGCCTCGACCAGTTGACCGGCAAACATCAGATTGCCCGCCATCATCTGCCTGCCTCGGGCAAAATAACCGATCGTACGGGGTTCGGGCTGCGATACGAACCCGTCCGCGGGCCGCGCCCGCGCCGAAAGCCGCGCCTGAACGCGGTTCATCAAGCGCGCATGCGCACTTTTCCATTTCTGTCCATAAGACATCGGCCCAGCCTCAGTTCACCCGTTCCGGGTCTTGTTTGCCCAGCTTATACCCCGCGCACCAGTCCGAGTCACTGCCTTTGACACCACGGGCCAAGCAGGATGTCACGACTTGCGCAAAAGCGCCATATAAAAGCCGTCCATGCCGCCCCGGTCACGCCAATAATCCGGGCGCAGGCGCAGCCCGCCTTCATCCGAACGCCAGCTGTCTTCGATCCAGGGCTGGTCAAGGGGCAGCACGCTGAGCCCCGGAACCTGCGCAAGCGCCTCTTCGATGTGGCATTCCCCCTCATCGGGCAAAAGCGAACAGGTGGCGAAAACCAGCTTTCCGCCGAGTTTCAACAGGGTCAGGGCGTGGGCCAGCATCGCCTCTTGCAGCCCGATCAACTCAGAAATCCGTTCACCTTTATGCGCGTGGGGCAGGTCCGGGTGGCGCCGGATCGTCCCGGTGGCGGAACAGGGGGCATCCAAAAGGATGGCGTCATACTGGCCCACGTGCTCCATCGCGTCCCCGGCCACCACCGTTGCACGCAATCCCGTGCGGGCGAGGTTCTCTTCCACCCGTTTCAATCGCGCCTGGGACAGATCCAGCGCCGTGACCTCCGCCCCAGCCGCGGCCAGTTGCAAGGTCTTGCCACCGGGGGCGGCGCACATATCCAGAACCTTCAGCCCAGCCACATCGCCCAATAGCCGCGCAGGCAGGGCCGCAGCAGCATCCTGCACCCACCAGGCCCCCTCGGAAAAACCGGGCAGAGCCGTCACCTGGCCCGGGTCCTCCAGGCGTACAGATCCGGTTGGCAAAACCGTGCCGCCCAGCTTTTTGGCCCACCCTTCGGCATCGGATGTCACCGTGATGTCCAAGGGGGCTCCGTCAAAATGGGCCTGCTCCATCGCCGCAACCGCCTGGGGGGTCCAGGCCTCGGCCAGGGGCTTGCGCAACCATTTCGGAAGGCGCGGCACGCGAAGCTGCCCCCAGGCCTCTGGCCCCTGTGCCGAGATCTTGCGCAACACCGCGTTCACCAACCCCTTGGCCCCCTGCGTCCGCTTCCCCCGTGCGGCGATCTCGACGCAGTCGCTGACAACACCATGCGCCGCGCCCCCCGAGCACAGCTCGATCGTGCCCAAGCGCAAGATGTTCATAACCCGCAGTGCCGGGGTTTTGCGCAGATGCGGCTTTAAAAGACGATCCACCCGTTCCAATCCGCGCAAACACTGGAGCGACAAGCGCTGTGCCGCTGCCCGATCTGCAGGCTCGAGCCGCTCCAACAAGCGCGCCTCGGACAGGGGCCGCCCCTGGTCAAGCACCTGATCTAACAGGTCAACTGCGGCTTTACGTGCGGGGCTCGGGGCTTTGGACATGCGGTCTCCGGCGAAACTGAAAACGGGGCGACTTGCCCCGGGAATGCCCGCCCGTATATCAATGCACCAACTGCAAGGAAAGCCGACATGTCAGATACCCCCCAAGAACTGCCCCCTGCGGCCCAGCGCGCCCTGGCCGAAGCCGAAGCGCGCCGTATCAAGGCCGACGAAGAGGCCAAGACGCGCCCAAAAGAGTTGGGAGGGCGCGATGGACCTGACCCCGCGCGCTATGGCGACTGGGAGAAAAAAGGCATCGCCATCGATTTTTGATCGAGGCCCGCACCAAGCAACACGGTCAGCGTGGGGGTTTCACACCCCCACACCCCCGTGGGATATTTTCAAAGAGATGAAACGCAGGTTAAAGGCAAATTAACCAAGCCGAGGCCTGATGTATCTGCGGTACAGGCTGGGAAGCCGATGACCGCAAGAGGTGAAGCAATGGCGATCCGCCCAATGGCCGGTTGTCACAGCTGAGTTGGCAAAGCCGCATGGTGACCAAACAGCACCATGCGGCTTTGTTTCATCTCTTGTCCAATATCCCCGCCGGAGGCCCCTGATCGCCCTGGGTCCTCAAGACAATGCGCGGGGTGGGCGGGTGGGCGCGCTTTGGATTGCGGGCGCAGGGCGATCAGCCCTTCAAACCCAACACGTCCAGCATGTCGTATTCCCCCGGTTTCTGCCCCTGCCCCCAGACCGCGGCTTTCAACGCGCCACGCGCAAACAGCGACCGATCTGACGCCATGTGCTTGATCGCGATCCGTTCGCCGCCAGTTGCAAACAGCACCTCATGCTCACCGATGATGTCGCCACCACGCACCGCATGAAAGCCGATGTCACCGCGCTTGCGCGCCCCGGTGATCCCATCTCGACCTCGGTCAGAGACCTCATCAAGCGATACACCCCGCCCTTCCGCAGCAGCTTCGCCCAACATCAGGGCGGTGCCCGAGGGGGCGTCAACCTTATGGTGATGGTGCGCTTCGATAATCTCGATATCCCAGTCCGCATCCAATGCCGCAGCCACTTGTTTGGTCACCTGGGTCAGCAAATTCACCCCCAGCGACATGTTGCCCGCCCGTACAATGACCGCATGACGCGCTGCGTGCCCGATCCGCTCCAGATCCGCCTCTGACAGCCCCGTCGTTCCGATCACATGAACCGCTCGCGCCTGCGCCGCCAGATCCGCATAGGCCACCGTTGCCGCAGGCGCCGTGAAATCAATCACGGCCTGCGCCTTGGCAAAGGCCTCCAGCGGGTCATCGCCTACGGTCACGCCCAGTTCGGCGCCCCCCATGGCCACACCCACATCACGGCCAACCCAGTCGTGCCCCTCACGTTCCAACGCACCCGCCAAGCGCAACTTGTCGCTTGCCACCACTTCGCGCACCAGCATTTGTCCCATGCGTCCCGACACGCCCGTGATCACCACGCCCGGCAATTCAGTCATCGCTTTGCTCTCCTAACTCCAGTTACGTCCTCTTAGCGTGCCAGCCCCCGCTTGGCAAAACCTCTCAGAGGGCGTATGCCTGCCCTATGGCTCATAATAAGTTCCAAGACACATCCGGCCCAAGCCAGCGTCAACGCCGCGTCGGCGAGTTGATCCGCAGGCGCCTGTCCGAGGTGCTGACCCGCGGTGAAATCCACGATCCGGATCTCAACCGCCTTTATATCACCGTGGGCGAAGTCCGCGTTTCGCCCGATTTGCGCATTGCCACCTGCTATCTGATGCCTTTGGGTGGCGGCAAAGAAGAAGAAATGTTCGCCTGCCTCAAGCGCAACAAGGGCGAACTGCGCCGCGCTGTGACCCATGGGCTTAAGCTGCGCTTTGCCCCTGAGCTGCGCTTTCGCGCCGATGATACCTTTGACCGGCTCGAAGATTCGCGCCGCCTGTTTGACAAAGAAGATGTGCGCCGGGATGTCGAAGGCTCGTAAACTTTGGTTCGGGCTGGCCATGGCGATAGGCTCTTTGGCGGCGTCGGCGTCCTATGCTGTTGATTGCAAACGCATTCAATATGACGACAACCTGTATACAGCCTGCACGGTAGACGCGCGCACAGAAGAGATCCGGGTTTTTCGCGCGGCGGCATCAGGTGAGCCCTATGGGCATTTTCAGGCCCTGGACACAGCTCTGACTGACCAGCAACAACAGCTGACCTTTGCCATGAACGGTGGCATGTATCACGAAGATCGCGCGCCGGTCGGCCACTATATTGAAGACGGCAAAACCCAGATGCGGGTGATTTCGAATCCCGGTCCGGGCAACTTTGGCCTGCTGCCCAATGGTATTTTGTGCATTCGCGACACCCGCACGGACGTGTTTGAAACGCGCGCCTATCTGGCCCGCAAACCCGGCTGCACCCACGCGACGCAATCCGGCCCGATGCTGGTGATCGACGGCGAACTTCACCCCCGGTTCCTGGCCAATTCGACCTCGCGCTATATTCGCAACGGCGTGGGGACAAGCGCCGATGGGACACGGGCCACCTTTGTGATTTCCGACAACACGGTCACCTTTCACGAATTTGCCCGGCTGTTCCGGGATGGTCTGAAACTGCCCAATGCCCTGTTTCTGGACGGAAATGTGTCCCGCATCCATGCCCCCCAACTGGGGCGCTCTGATCTTGGACGGGCGATGGGGCCGATCATCGCCGTCACCGCTCCGCTGAACTGACATATCTGCTATGAGGCCCCTCTATGAACACGCCGCAAGACTTTGCCCAAGCTTTGATCGAGGCCGCTCAGAAGGCCGGGGCCGATGCCGCCGATGCGATTGCCATAACGGGCACGGCCCTTTCCATTGATGTCCGCGAGGGCAAACTGGAACAGGCCGAACGGGCCGAGGGCAGCGACATCGGCCTGCGGGTGTTTGTGGGGCAGAAAACCGCCATCGTATCCGCGTCTGACACGCGGCCTGAAACCATGCAGGCCATGGCCGAACGGGCCGTGGCGATGGCCCATGAAGCGCCTGAGGATCCCTATGTCGGACTGGCGGATTCGTCCCAGCTGGCAACCGCGTGGGATGTCGCGGCGCTTGAATTGGCAGACCCGAGCCCCGAACCCGCCGCAGCCACACTACAGGACGACGCCCGCCGGGCCGAAGCCGCAGCGCAGGCCGTGCGAGGGATCAGCCAGGTACAATCGGCATCCAGCAGCTATAGCGCCCAATCCGTAGCGCTGGCCGCAACCAACGGGTTTGCGGGGCACTATGAGCGCACCTCGCGCAGCACCTCATGCGTCGCCATTGGGGGCGACGGCCTTGGGATGGAGCGCGACTATGACGGGGACAGCCGCACGTTTCAAAGCGACCTGCGCAGCCCTGAAGAGATCGGACAAACCGCAGCGGAGCGCGCATTGGAGCGGCTGAACCCGCAGCGCCCGCAAACCGGGGCTTATCCGGTGCTGTTCGACGAACGGATAGCCGCCTCGCTGGTTGGGCACCTGATGTCCGCGATCAACGGCACATCCATCGCGCGCGGCGCATCCTGGCTGCGCGACGATATGGGGGCACAAGTCCTGCCCAGGGGCATGTCGCTGATCGAAGATCCTCACCGCGCGCGGGCCGGGGCCTCACGCCCGTTTGATGCCGAAGGCCTGGCCACGCGCCAAAGGGCCATCGTGGATGATGGCTGCCTGACCGGTTGGACGCTGGATCTGGCCAATGCGCGCAAACTGGGGCTGGACAGCACCGCGAACGCTGCGCGCTCGGTTTCGGGGGGCATACATCCGGCCGCATGGAACCTGACCCTGACACAGGGCACGCAAACGCGCGCCGAACTGATGGCGCAGATGGGCACGGGGCTTTTGGTAACGTCGATGATCGGGTCCACCATCAACCCGAACACGGGCGATTATTCGCGCGGGGCCGCGGGATGGTGGGTCGAACGGGGGGAATTGGCCTATCCGGTTTCGGGCGTCACCATTGCGGGCAATCTGCGTGATATGCTGAAAACCCTGACACCTGCCAATGATGCGCGTCCCTGGCTGTCGCGCGTGGTGCCGTCACTCTTGGTAGAGGGGCTGACCCTTGCCGGTGAATGATCTTTCGCTTTTGATCGACGCCGCCCATATGGCGGGCGAGGTCGCGCGCGGGTTCGTGGGCGGATCGGACCTTGGGGTGGTGTACAAGGATCACGACAACAGCCCCGTGACGCGGGCCGATATGGCTGTGAACGCCGCGCTGGAAGAGCACCTGCGCAGCGCGCGGGGTGACTATGGCTGGTTGTCCGAAGAAAGCGCCGATGATGAGACCCGACTGGATGCGGAACGGGTGTTTATCATCGACCCGATTGACGGGACGCGCTCGTTTATCGAGGGGGCGCAGACATGGGCCCATGCGCTGGCCGTGGTCGAACACGGCGAGGTGGTGGCCGCCGTGGTATACCTACCCATGAAAGAAAAAATGTATACAGCCACACGAGGCGGAGGGGCACGCATGAACGGCGTCCCCATCGCGGTCGGCGGACGCGAACAGGCCACCGACGCCGAGGTGCTGGCCGCCCGCCCGGCGCTTGAACCCAAACACTGGCCGCGTGGCGTGCCGCAGGTCCGGCGCAGCCACCGCCCGTCGCTTGCCTATCGTCTTAGTCTTGTGGCCGAAGGGCGCTTTGACGCCATGTTCACCTTTCGGCCAAGCTGGGAATGGGACATCGCTGCGGGTGCGCTGATCCTCGAAGAGGCCGGGGCGAAAGTCAGCAATAAGCGCGGTGCGCCGCTGCGCTTTAACGGGGCGGTGCCGCAAAACGACGGGGTTTTGGCGGCGAACCCGATGCTGCACGCCGATCTGCTGGATCAATTGTTGTAAACGGGTCGGGGCGCTGCCCCGTCTCAGCCCGGGGCTGAGACTCCCCGGGATATTTTCAAAGAGATGAAACAGGGCGCGTCACGCGATCTTAATCGTTGCGCATCTATGCCAAGACACCTGCGGTTGGCTTGACCCTTGGGGCGATTGCTCTAGGTTGCCGGAAACGAAAACCGCGACCCATCGGGAGAATGACCATATGCAAAGGCTTCATCTTGTGTTCGGCGGAGAGCTTGTCGACCCCACCAAAACCGTGTTCCGCGATGTAGAGGACCTGCATGTGGTGGGCAT
The DNA here is from genome assembly GCA_025210345.1 of Pelagimonas sp. Classification (GTDB taxonomy): domain Bacteria; phylum Pseudomonadota; class Alphaproteobacteria; order Rhodobacterales; family Rhodobacteraceae; genus JAOARQ01. The sequence goes on from JAOARX010000024.1 coordinate 120,025, forward strand.
CTTTCCGGACTATGAAAGCGCGTATAACGCCTGGAAGGCAGAGGCGCAGCGCACGGTGGACAACGCCCATATGCGCTATTTCATTGCGCATCTGCACAGGCTGCGTGAAGAAGGTCAGGCCCAGTCGCCGACCGAGGCGCTGGGTTAACGCTTGAACAGGCGACCGCTTTCCCTGTCGGCCTATCTTGCGCTGGTGCGCGGGGGGGCGTCGTCGCTGGAAGACCTGCCCGCGCGACCAGAGGGCCCCTTGGTCTGGGCCTATGGTGCGCGGCCCGAACAGGCCCGCGCATTGGCCAGCCTGGGACAACGGTTTCGTCAGCAATTTCCCGATGTTCAGGTTGCGCTGACCGGTTGCGATGCGCCGGGTGGCGATTTTATGCCCGTCCCCCTGCCCCCGGAGAAACTGGGGGCCTGCGAAAGCTTTGTTCAGCATTTACAACCAGATGTCGTGCTATGGGCCGGTCAGGATTTGCGGCCTGCGGTCTTGTCCTGTGCAAGGGATCGGGGGGCGCGGCTGATCTTGCTGGATGCACAAGACAGGCCCTGGCAGGTCAGCGTTCCAAAGTGGTTCCCCGATCCGGCCCCGGCCGCGCTGCGTTTGTTTGATACCCTCTATAGCACCGACAGTGCCGCCGCGCGGCGGCTGCGGCGCCTGGGTGTCGACCACCAAAACATCCGCCGCGGCGCGGCGCTTGTGGCGGCCCAGCCCCCGCTTGCCTGTGACGACGCGCTTTACGAAGAGGCCGCCGAAAAACTGGCTGGCCGTCCCATGTGGCTGGCGGCGCATCTGCGCGCGTCAGAAATGCGGGACGTGTTGTATGCCCACCGGCAGGCGGTGCGTCTTGCGCATCGGTTGGTGCTGATCATTGTTCCCGAGCACGAAGAAGAAGCGCTGAACATTCTGGATGCCGCCAAGCAGGCGAAACTGCGCGTGTGCAACTGGGACATGGGGGAGACCCCCGATGAAAATACCCAGGTCTTGCTGACCGAAGGCCCCGAAGAGATTGGACTGTGGTATCGCATGGCGCCACTGGTCTTTCTGGGGGGGTCATTGGCCCCCGGGATCGGGGGACACGATCCGTTCGAAGCCGCGGCCCAGGGGGCGGCGATCCTGTATGGTCCCCACGTGGGCCAGTATCTGCCCGCCTATTCGCTACTGGCGGGGGCTGGTGCGGCACGGATTGTGCGCGATGGGGATTCGCTGGCCAGCGCGGTTTCGAACCTCGTTGCGCCGGATCTGGCGGCGACCATGGCCCATGCCGGATGGGAGGTGATTTCCTCTGGCGCGGAAATGGAGGATAAGGTCATCTCAGAGATCTCGGACCATATCGACAAGAAAGCCCTCGCGTGATGCGCCCACCCCGCTTTTGGAACACCCCGCCCGAGACCCCAGCCTGGCAGGCCCGCCTTTTGGCGCCTTTGGCCGCCGTGACCGCCCGGGCCACCGCCAGACGCATCGCGCGCCCCGCAGAGATCCGGCCCGATGTCCCGGTGATTTGCGTCGGCAATATCAACGCAGGCGGGACGGGAAAGACCCCGACGGTCATCGCGCTGGTGCAACTGCTGTCTGAACGCGGGATCACCGCACATGTGGTTTCGCGCGGGTATGGCGGCAAGGTATCCGGACCGGTTGAGGTCCACCCGCGCCACCACACGGCCGAAGACACCGGGGACGAGCCCCTTTTGATCGCCGCCTTTACCCGCGTCTGGGTCGCCCGCGACCGGGCCAAGGGCGCACGCGCGGCGCAACAGGCGGGCGCGCAGGCCATCATTCTTGACGATGGCTTTCAAAATCCGGGCGTTTCCAAAGACCTATCAGTTTTGTGCGTCGATGCCGTGGCCGGTTTTGGCAATGGACGCTGCCTACCGGCTGGGCCGCTGCGCGAACCGGTTGCCACCGGCCTGGCGCGCGGCGATCTGCTGATTTCCATCGGCCCGACCGGCACCCAAAGCCGGTTTGATCAGACCTGGGGGGGGCGGATCACGTTGCCACGGGTCACGGCACATCTGGAACCGCTGCAGACCGGAATGGATTGGCAGGGCATGCGCGCCTTTGCCTTTGCGGGCATCGGTCACCCCGAGAAATTCTTTGCCACATTGCGCGATCTCGGGGCGGAGCTTGTGGGCATGCAGGCGCTGGACGATCACCAACCGCTGACACCCAGCCTGTTGGCACGGCTGGAACGCGATGCCGCTATGCTGGGGGCCCAACTGGTGACAACGGAAAAGGATGCCGTGCGCCTTCCGCCAGAATTTCGCATGAAGGTGCTGACCCTGCCCGTGCGTCTGGTCCTGTCCGATCCGGCACCGCTGAACAGTGCCCTGGACCGCCTGTTCCGCCCGTAGTGCTTATTCGGCGGCCAGCCTTTGGTCCTCTACCCCGATGGCGGCGATACGCGCCGTCACCTGCTGCAGCATCTCGCGGAAGTCATCAAAGCCCGCGTGCGGTTCGATCTTGGCCTCATCCATATACAGCGACCGGTCGATCTCGATCTGAACCGCATGCTGATGGCGTGAGGGGCGGCCGTAATACTGGGTTGAAAACGCCCCGGCAAATGGGGCGTTCCGCGCAACGCGCAGGCCCACATCGACAAAGGCCGCTTCGATCTGATCGACAATCTCTGGGGCAGCGGACGCCCCGAAACGATCCCCCAACACCACCTGAGGACGCCGCGCGCGGTCACGCTGGACGCTGGCCAGGGCTTCGTGCGGCATCGAATGGCAATCAATCAAGACGGCGAAACCCTGTGCGGCGCGGGCCTCGTCCAGCAAGTGCCGCAGCTGTGCGTGATAGGGGCGCCAAACCTGATCGATTCGGGCCTCGGCCTCTTGTTTGCTGAGTTTGCCGCGATAGATCGCACGACCGTTGGACACCACACGCGGAATAACGCCAAGCCCCGAAGACACGCGCGGGTTGTGGCCGGACGCCCGCACCCCGGCGATCAACGCCGGATCAAGCTCATCGGGCGCGCGATTAAGATCCACATAGGCACGCGGAAAAACGGCGCGCAGAAAGGCAGAGCCGAATTCAGGGGCCGAATCAAACAGTTGATCGACAAACGCATCTTCGGACGAGCGAATCAAATGATCATCCAGAACAGAGCGTTGCAGCATGTTTTCCGGATAAAAGGCGCCGGAATGCGGCGAAGCAAACACCACGCTTGCGCGTGCGCCCTTGGGCAAATGCATGTAATAAGGGGTCACGGTGGGTTTGCTCCTTTGTGCAAAGCATAACCCGAAAAAAAGGTTCATCAAAAGCCCTTGATCCCAGATTTAAACCCATCTATAGACCCACCACCGGCGCGGTTCACCCGCGCCCCTTTCTTTCAGGGGCGCACGGATCGGGCAGGTTTCATGGGCGGTTAGCTCAGCGGTAGAGCACTTCGTTGACATCGAAGGGGTCACTGGTTCAATCCCAGTATCGCCCACCATGAATTCATCGTCCGGAACGCCGGGCAGGACCGAAGGGTCAGGCCGGGGTGAAGGGCATTGGCAGAAACGGGCGCTCGCGCGCCGCGACAGACAGGGGATGACACCATGAAGGTTGCAAACTCGCTCCGCTCGCTCAAGAAGCGCCACCGCGACTGCCGCGTTGTGCGCCGCAAGGGCCGTGTATACGTGATCAACAAAACTCAGCGTCGTTTCAAAGCGCGTCAGGGCTAAGAAACACTGGGTTGTTCGGGCAACCGAGCACGTCGAAATAGCCGCCCCTTGGGGCGGCTGTTTTGTTTTCAGGCCCCTTGATTGTTCTCTCTGGACTGTTTTCTTTGGGTTTGGCTGTCTTGGTGCGGCTCTCTGGGTCTGGCAGGTGTCTCGCCGGGTTTGGCGGGAGCTGCGGGTCAGTTGCGCCCCAACAGCCCATCCGCCAACAGGCGCACCACGGTCTGCTCATCCAGGAAACCCGATTCGCGCAATCCCCGTTCGGCCTGAAAAGCCCGAATGGCATCACGGGTCTGGACGGTGAACTTTCCGTCTGTCGGTCCCGGGTTCAATCCCAACGCCCTAAGACGGGCCTCGGCCAGGCTGCGCGCCACCGGGTTCAAGCGCAGGCTCGCCTCTTGGGCTTTGGCCTGTTGTACATCGCGGTCGTGCTGCACCGCCCGGTCCATCTCTTTCAGGCGCATCGAAGCCTCATCGGCAAAGGCGCCTTGCGGCCAGGTCTCAAGATAGCTGCGATAGCCTGCAGAGGTGTCCCGCTCCGCAGCGCGACGCCATGCACGGCGGTCCTGCGCCGCAGCGCGTTTTGCGCGCCGGGCATCAATCTGCGCGACCAGGGCGCGTGCCTCGTCGGCGTGCTGCCCGTCTGGGAATTCCTCCAGATAGTGCCGCAGACTGCTTTCTTGCCCGTCCGCCATGGCCTGTTGCCATGTTGCGCGCTCCAGCTGCGCCCGGGCGGCGCGGCGCAGCCGATCCTCTTCCTCAAGCTCGGCCGCGCGCGTGGCGGCGATCTGATCCAACCGCGCGATCTGATCCGCATCCAGATAGCCCGTCGCCACAAGCCCGGTCTTTTTCTGAAACAAGCCAATCGCCCGGCGGGTGCCTTTGCCGAAAATGCCGTCAATGCCCCGCGTGTCAAAGCCAAGAATCGTCAGATCCCGCTGGATTTCACGCCGCGCCGCGCGGTCCAGTTGCAGGGCTTCCTCTGCGCGGCGCTCTTGATAAAGCGGGTCCGCCGCGATGGCCGTCAGACGCTGGCGCGCCGCCGCCGCATGAAGCCCGTCCGGATAGCGATCCAGATAGGCCTGATAGCTGTCCTGGCTGTCCCCCGCCTGCGCCTTGTCCCAGGCCGCGTGATCTGGCTCGGGGTTGATGACGGGGGGCGCGTCGGGGGCTTCGATGTCTTCGGGGCGCAGAACCACATGGGTGGTCGGGGCATAGCCCGACACGGTCAGCTCATGCGCATCCGCCGCCGCCACGAGGGGCGTTCCCATCGGCAGATCGCGCGCCACAAAGCGCGCCACGTCCAGGGCGGGCCCCTGCGCGACGCTCACCCCCTGTGGAATATCCAGCTGCCCAATTCCCGGTTTGAGATAGGTCCCACCGCGTGGGTCCGCGCTGGTTTCCCCCAGCACCAACAGGGCGCGCCCCGGATGGCGCGCCAGCACGGTCAGGACAGTGTCCAGCGCCAGACCTTCGGTCAAAACCCGTGCTGCATCAATGTCTTGGCCTTCGTCCACCGGCAACAAATAGGTGCCCTGCGCACTGTGCATGAACACGCCCGACAAGATCACAATCACCGGTGCATCACCGGGGGCAATCCCCCCCATAAAGCGCGCAAAGGCATCGCGCATGTCGACACCATCCGCGTCCCGCGCCAAGGTCATGGCCACCCCATGCGCCTTAAGTGTCTGCGCCGCATCCGCCACCCGCGTCGCCCCCAAAAGTGTCTGCAACCTGCCGAACTGCCCGTTGCCCACAACCAAGGCATCCCCCGCCGCCAAAGCGCCGGATGCCCATCCCCAGCCAATGATCCCGGCCGCGATCGTCGATTTCATGGTCCCCATGCGCGTATCCTTTGCTGTTGCCTGTCAGCCTGCCCCTCAAGGGCACGGGCGCACAAGCCCCACAACCCGGTGGGCAGATCGCGCGCAGGGTTTCGCCGAAAACAACAAAGGGGTGGCAGTTCCCCGCCACCCCCGGATCCACACATTCCCAGAAGGCGGCAGGGACGCGCCTTCTCTCCTCGGGAACGGGATCTGTCTCAGTCGTAACTGCGCGCGTCCTCGATCACGAGCCCATCGCGCGGCAGGCCCCCGGGGGCGACCAGCTCGATCTTGCCTTTCAGCTTGAGAAGATCCGCCACCGATTTGGCATAGCTGTCCGCATCGGTGCCCTGGGTTTCAAGCTGCACCGTCATCACATCCATTTCGCCATCGCGCGAGGCAATCACTCGGGCGCGGTCGATTTCGGGGTGTTTGGCAACCAGATCCGCAACCTGTTCCGGGCGCACGAACATGCCTTTGATCTTGGTGGTCTGATCCGCGCGCCCCATCCAGCCCTTGATCCGGGTGTTGGTCCGTCCGCACGGCGACTGGCCGGGCAGAACCGCGCTGAGATCTCCGGTTGCAAACCGGATCAGCGGGTAATCCGGGTTCAGCGCCGTGACGACCACTTCGCCCACTTCGCCCTCGGCGACCGGGTTTCCTGTTCCGGGGGTCACAATCTCGACGATGACGTTCTCATCCAGGATCATGCCCTCTTGGGCCGGGGTTTCATAGGCGATGTTGCCCAGATCCGCCGTCGCATAGCATTGCAGGCACTGAATGCCGCGATCCGCGTAATACTGGCGCAGGCTGGGGAACAGCGCGCCGCCCCCGACAGCCGCCTTGGTGATGTTCAGCTCAAGCCCCATCGCATCGGCTTTTTCCAAGATGATCTTGAGATAATCCGGCGTGCCCGCATAGGCGGTGACACCGATGTCCTTGGCCGCGCGGGCCTGGAGCTCGGTCTGGCCGGTGCCGGCAGGCAGTACCGCGGCACCAACCGCGCGCGCGCCGCTTTCAAAGATCATCCCTGCCGGGGTCAGGTGATACCCAAAACAGTTCTGAACGACGTCGCCCTTGCCGATCCCGGCGGCATTCAGGAACCGCCCCATGCGCCACCAGTCATGGCTACCGCCGCCGGGTTCGTAGATCGGGCCGGGGGACTGAAAGACATGCACATAGTTCGATACCGGCAGATCCCCGAACGGCGGGTTCGCCGACTGTCGTGCGACCAGATCGGATTTTCGAAGCAGGGGCAGCGCCGCCAAGTCCGAAAGATCCTGAACCGGATCCATGCCATTCTTGGCAAGCTGTACATTCAGAGCCTCAAGCTGAGCCGCCTCACGGGCGTCTTGGCTGCGGGTTTCCAAATCGTCAAAAAAGGTGGTCATGACAGGTTCCGTTTGTCACGCCCCAACCCTGGCATGCGATGATGCCAGATCGGGGACACATAAAGTTTCAGGCGAGAAAGATGCGCAATCACGCCAGCCAACGCTTGCGACGGCGGTACGAGCGCACATCGCGAAAGGACTTGCGACCTTCGTCAGACATGCCCAGGTAGAACTCTTTCACGTCGGGGTTTTCGCGCAATTCAGCAGCCGAGCCTTCCATCACGACGCGGCCGTTTTCAAGGATATATCCCGAATGCGCATAGCGCAGGGCAACGTTGGTGTTCTGTTCCGCCAACAGGAAGGACACGCCTTCGCCTTCGTTCACGGCGCGCACGATCTCAAAGATCTGTTCGACCAGCTGCGGGGCCAGCCCCATGGACGGTTCGTCCAACAAGATGGTTTCCGGTCGCGACATCAATGCGCGGCCCATGGCCACCATCTGCTGTTCCCCACCCGAGGTATAGCCAGCCTGCGACCGGCGGCGTTCCTTGAGGCGGGGGAAATAGTTATACACCATCTCAAGATCGGCCGCGATCGCGCCCTTGCCATCCTTGCGGGTATAGGCACCGGTCAGCAGGTTTTCTTCGACGGTCAGGTGTTCAAAACAGTGACGGCCTTCCATCACCTGAATGACCCCCCGTTTCACCAGCTGCGCGGGATCGAGATTCTGAACGTTCTCGCCCTGATATTCGATCGAGCCCTTGGTGACTTCGCCACGTTCCGAGTGCAGCAGGTTCGAAATCGCCTTGAGCGTTGTGGTTTTGCCCGCGCCGTTGCCGCCGAGCAGCGCAGTGATACCGCCCTTTTCAACAGTCAGCGAGACGCCCTTCAGCACGAGGATCACGTGATTATAGATCACCTCGATATTGTTGACCTCTAGAAGGGTCTCTTTGGTGGGTGCAGCATCGAGCATTGCGTCTACTTCTCTTTGCAAAAAATTCGCAGATCCCCCGGCAGGTTGCCCCGCCGGGGAGGGGTTCAAAGGCGATTAGCCACCGCACTCTTCGTTGACGGGCCAGGGCGCGTTGGCCTCGGCATAGTCAGCAGCACCTTTTGCCGCCAGCGCAGCATAGGTGTCTACGCGCGGCTTGAGGTGGTCAGAGGCTTTGACGAATTTCTCGCCATCCCATTCCAGCATCCAGCCACCCGCGTGACCGGTGTGGTTGCCACATGAGGTCGAGAAAGGCGCAACCATGCCGGTCATGCCCAGTTCGGCCAGACGCTCTTCGGTGATGTTCAGGTTTTCCAGACCATAGCGCAGTTGTTCTGCGTTGATCTCGGCGGTGCCGTATTTCTCCTGAGCAACCTTGATGCCTTCTGCCAGCATCATCGACATCACCATGCCGCGCGAATAAAAGACGCCCTGCATCTCTTCTTCGTTCGACCTGGAATTACCCGCGTCGACCACGTGCTTTTTGATGTCTGCCATGACAGGCGCGCTCGGATCCGGGAAGGACCAGGAAATAGACTTATAGCCTTTGCCTTTTTCACCAACGATCTTCAGGTCGGCATCATGACCGGACCACCAGACGCCCAGCATGTTTTCCATGGGGTAACGGGTTTTGACCGCTTCGGTGATCGCACCAGCGTTCATCGCACCCCAGCCCCACATGACAACATAGTCAGGACGCTTCTGGCGGATTTGCAGCCACTGAGCCGACTGGTTTTGCATCTCTTTCAGGCCAACCGGAACCTTGATCAGGTTAAAGCCCTGAGCCTCAGCGGCGGCTTCGAGAACCGGCAGGGGTTCTTTGCCAAACGGGTGGTCAAGGTGCAGGAACGCGATGGTTTTGCCCTTCAGGTCCCCTTTGCCTTCAAGAAACTGCAGGATCATGTCCGCAGCATCCCAGTACCCGGCAGGCATGTTGAACGCCCACTGGAAGGTCTTGCCGTCCATCATCGGCGAAAAGCCATAGCCCGGCGCCAGGATCGGGATCTGATCCACGTTGGTCTTAGGCAGAACCTGCAAGGTGATGCCGGTCGACCACGGCTGGGTCACGATTGCCTTGCCTTTGGTTTTCTCGTAGCACTCAACACCTTTTTCGGTCGAATAGCCGGTTTCACACTCTTCAAAGTCCAGCTTGACGCCGCCAACACCACCGTCACGGGCGTTCAGCATGTTCGCATAGTCTGCCTGACCGTTCATGAGCGGAATGCCCGTGGCCGCAAAGGGGCCGGTCCGGTACGACAGGTTCGGCGTGTACAGGCCTTCGGCCAGTGCGGCCCCGGCAGTCACACCCGCCACGACGGCGGCGATTGCCAGCTTGGTGAAGTTCTTCATGACATTTCCTCCCTATGGATGTCTTCAGAATTTAGTTGGAAAAGAGTGACCTGCCCCGCTTAGTGCGGGAAAGGCCAGATGATGAGTTTCTCACGGATCAGGCGCCACAGTTGGTTCAGGCCATGCGGCTCGACGATCAGGAAGAAGACGATCAGACCGCCCACGATCATGATGTTCAGATGTTCGATCAGCGCGCTGTCGATGTGGATGCCAAGGGCTTCTGGGATCAGGTTCAGCACAACCGGCAAGCCGACGATCAGGATCGCCCCCAGATAGTTGCCCATGATCGAGCCCAGACCACCGATGATCGCGATGAACAGAATGCGGAACGACAGCGGAATGTCGAACAGATTCGGTTCAGCGGCACCGCGCCACATAAAGACGAACAGCGCACCGGCAACCCCAACGATATACGACGACACGGCAAAGGCGGTCAGTTTCGACTTCATCAGGTTGATGCCGATCAGTTCCGCCGCGATGTCCATATCGCGCGTGGCTTTCCAGGTGCGGCCCAGATTGCCGCGTGTCAGGTTGATGCAGACAATGGTCAGCAGACTGACGATGAACAAGACCACATAGTATTGCACCACCGACGAGGCCAACGGACCGGTCACATAGACGCCCAGCATCTCGACGTTGCGCACTTCGATCGCGCCAGATGCGTTGTGGTTGTACAGCCACGACCATTTTTCGAACAGCCAGACCAGAAAGAACTGCGCCGCCAAGGTGGCAATCGCCAGATAGAACCCCTTGATCCGCAAAGACGGAATACCAAAGGCCACCCCTACACCGGCGCTGAAGATCCCCGACAGCAAGATCGCGATGATCGGGTTCATCCAGGGCATCAGCGTCATGATCTTGTAGGCCGCATAGGCGCCCACACCCATAAAGGCTGCGGTGCCAAGGCTAAGCTGACCGGCGAATCCCGTCAGAATGTTCAGCCCCATCGCCGCCAGCGAATAGATCAGAACGGGGATCAGCAGTGTTTGAAAGGTGAATTCGCTCGCGGTCAGCGGAAAGACCACCCAGGCAAGCACCATGATCAAGCCCAGCAGAAACGCGTCCTGCTTGATCGGGAACAGCGCCTGATCGGCCTCGTATGACGTTTTGAACTGTCCTGCGGTTCTATACAGCATTGGTTATCCAGTCTTCTCCCATGTGGCGCGCGGGCTCCTCATCCCCCGCACCGCAGTCTTCGTTTCGGATCAGGTCCGGCGGGCTACGCCGGGACGTCCTGATCCTCGGTGGGTCGGGCGCGGTTAGGCCTGCGCGCGTACCCTGTCTCTTCGCTATGACGCACCAGCCAGAACCAGGCCCAAAGACCGATCCCCGCCCCGATGGCCGCCAGCAAGATCGCGATGACCGTCGATCCGTTGGCCTGTGTTCCAGATGTCATCGCCAGATACCCAAAGGCCCAAAAGCCAGACCAGGCGATCACGTTTAGTATTGCGATCAGTTTCGCCATGAAACGTCTCTCCTTGTGACACATCCCTCCCTGCATGACGCGAACAGCGTGTCGGCTCTGTTCGGCATGGTGCGTGCCGGCTGGCCATCCTGGGGCGCGCACCCCCCGGGCCAGCCGGCACGGCCTAGACCCTTTCGATGATTTTCTCTCCAAACAGACCTTGCGGGCGGAAGAGCAGCACGATCAGCGCCAGCACAAAGGCAAACCAGGTCTCAGTATTGCCACCCAACAGGGGCTGGCCCCAGTAGATTTCGAAAAGCTTCTCAAGGATGCCGATCATCAGACCGCCGATAATCGCGCCAGTGATCGATTCCAGACCACCCAGCATCAGCACCGGCAGGGCTTTGTAAGCGATCACCTCAAGGGCAAAGCTCACCCCGGCGCGTGCGCCCCATGCGATGCCTGTGACCAGGGCGATGATCCCGGCGATGAACCAGACCAGAACCCAAACGGTCTGAAGCGAAATACCCACCGACAGCGCCGCCTGGTGATCATCCCCAAGGGCACGGATCGCCCGGCCCATCTTGGTGTAGTTCAAGAAGGCCAGTAGCCCTGCCACCAGCGCGGTCGCAACCAGCACAACGGTGATGTCCAGATGTTGCAAGATCAGCAGGCCACCAAAGGGCTCAAGCAGCGTGTCCCCGGTCGGGATGCCCAACTCTTCGGTGATCATCACCTTGTTTTCACCACCAAAGATGATCTCACCACCGCCGATCAGGAACAGCGTGATGCCGATGGTTGCCATGAACAAGATGATGTCAGGCTGGCCAACCAGCGGGCGCAGAACCACCCGTTCGATCGACAGCGCCAGCACATACATGACACCCAGCGTTAAGATGACCGAGATCCACGCTGGAATACCAAAGGCATGCAGCCCGACCAGCGTCAGCGCGGCGAAAACCACCATGATGCCCTGAGCAAAGTTGAAAATCCGGCTTGAGCGGAAAATCAGAACAAAGCCCAGCGCGATCAGCGCATAAAGGATGCCTGATACCAGGCCTTCCCAAAGCACCTGCATCAAAAAGTCAGGCGCCGCGAACATATCCACGAAGGGATTGATAAAGATGTCTTTTAGCATGTCGCCCCCTCAGGCTTGGCGCGTTGCGTATGCATGGATTGTGCATGCGGTGTGCATGCTTTGTGCGTGGTGCGTTTCATCAGTGCGACACCCCCAGATAGGCGTCAATCACCTCTTGGTTGTTGCGCACCTCGTCCGGGGTGCCGTCTCCGATCTTGCGGCCGTAGTCCATGACAACCACGCGATCCGAGAGGTCCATAACCACACCCATATCGTGCTCGATCAGCGCGATGGTGGTTCCGAACTCATCATTCACATCCAGAATAAAGCGGGACATGTCCTCTTTTTCCTCGACGTTCATCCCGGCCATGGGTTCGTCCAGCAACAGGATCGACGGCTCAGCCGCCAGCGCCCGCGCCAGCTCGACCCGCTTTTTCAGACCATAGGGCAGACGCCCAACCGGGGTCTTTCGAATGCTCTGAATTTCAAGGAAATCAATAACTTCCTCGACCTTCTCGCGGTTCTTCATCTCTTCGTCGCGGGCCTTGCCCCACCATAAAGCCTGATCCGCCAGCGAGGCTTTCATATGTGTCAGACGACCGGTCATGACGTTGTCCAAAACGGTCATGCCTTCGAAAAGCGCGATGTTCTGGAACGTCCGGGCCACGCCCTGACGCGCCACTTCAAAGGGTTTCATCGGCGGACGCAATGCGCCCTTGTAGTACACGGCCCCTTCGGTTGGGGTGTAAAAGCCCGAAATCACGTTGAGCATCGAAGATTTACCAGCACCGTTCGGGCCGATGATCGCGCGGATCTCTCCCTCTTGAACATCAAAGGAAATATCGCTGATCGCGGTCACCCCTCCGAACTTCAGGGTGATATTGCGCATCTCCATCAGGACATCACCGATCTGACGCCCGTCTGCCGTGACATAGGGTTGTGCTGCTGCGGTCATGTTGGCCTCACTTTGTTTGAGGGGCGGATTGCGGGATGGTGGGCGGGGCGATGTGCGCAGGCACGAGCGCCGTTCATCAGCACGCTCATTCCGCCGCCACCTTTGACGCCACGGCCACCACGGCCGCGTCACGCACATCCAGGTTGGCCTTGATCACGCCCTTGCGGCCGTCTTCATAGGTCACCTCGGTTTCGGTATAGACCTCGGTCGAGCCGTCATAGAGGGCATTCACAAGATCCTCGAACTTCTCCGCCACAACCTTGCGCTTCACCTTCCGTGTGCGGGTCATTTCGCCGTCGTCCGCGTCCAGTTCCTTGTGCAGAACAATAAAGCGATGCACCTGGCAGCCGTTCAGCATCTCGTCTTCGGCAACGGATTTGTTGACCTCTTCCACGTGCCCCTTGATCGTCTCAAGCACCTGCGGATGGCCCGCCAGTTCCTGATATGACGCATAGGCAATATTGTTGCGCTCGGCCCAGTTGCCCACGGCGGTCAGGTCGATGTTGATAAAGGCGGTACAGCGGTCTTTGCCGTTGCCCATCACCACGGCCTCAAGGATGTTCGGATAGAACTTCAGCTTGTTTTCCACGTACTTAGGCGCAAACAGGCTGCCATCAGACATCTTGCCAACATCCTTGGCCCGGTCGATGATCCGCAAGTGACCGCTGGACTTTTCGATAAAGCCCGCGTCACCCGTCGCCACCCAACCTTCGGGATCCTTGGTGTCCGCGGTGGATTCAGGGTTGTTGTAATACTCAACAAAGACCCCGGGCGAGCGATAGTACACTTCCCCATTGTCTTCGATGCGCAGCTCAACACCCGGAGCAGGCACACCAACGGTGTCCGACCGCACCTGCCCATCGGGCTGGACGGTGATGAAAACCGTTGCTTCGGTCTGGCCGTACAGCTGCTTGAGGTTGATGCCCATCGAGCGGTAGAAATCAAAGATCTCCGGCCCGATCGCTTCACCCGCCGTATAGCCCACGCGCACCTTGGAAAAACCAAGCGCGTTTTTCAACGGGCCATAGGTGGTGAATTCGCCCACCATATATTTCAGGCGATCCATCAGCCCCACTTTGCCACCGTCCAGAATGGTCGGGCCAACTTTGCGCGCATGGTCCATGAAGTAATGGAACATCTTCTGCTTGAACTTGCCCGCGTCTTCCATGCGGATCATGATCTGCGTCAGCTGGCCTTCGAACACGCGCGGCGGCGCAAAGTAATAGCTGGGTGCGATTTCGCGCAGGTCGGTCAGCATGGTTTCGGCGCTTTCGGGGCAGTTCACGCAGAACCCGCACCAGAAAGACTGCCCAACCGAAAAGATAAAATCACCAACCCAAGCCATTGGCAGGTAAGCAAGAATTTCTTCTTTTTCGGTTAATTTATCGAATTCGGCCGATGCCTTTGCGCTTTCGATAATGTTGCGGTTCGACAAAACCACGCCCTTGGGCTTACCGGTGGTGCCCGATGTATAGAGCATCACGCAGGGCGTATCATAGTCGATCGCGGCCATGCGCTCGTTCAGATCCATGATCAACTCGTCATAGGCGGCACGGCCCTGCGCCTGAACGTGGCTGTATTCATGCAAACGACGGTGGTCGTATTTGCGCATGCCGCGCGGATCGACATAGAGCATGTGCTCGAATTGGTGCAGATGTTCTTGCACCTCGATCACCTTGTCGACCTGTTCCTGATCGGCGGCGATCACAAAGCGTGCGCCGCAATGCGACAGGATGTATTCCATCTCTTCAGCCACCGCATCCGCATAGAGCGGAACAGGCACAGCCCCGACCATCTGCGCGGCCACCATGGACCAATACAGATAGGGACGGTTGCGCCCGATGATTGCAACGTGGTCGCCCGGATTGACACCCATATTCAAAAGACCAAGGGCCAGCGCCTCGATCTCGGATTGGGTTTCTTTCCAGCTCCACGTTTGCCAGATGCCGAATTCTTTCTCGCGATAGGCGGCTTTGTCGCCAAATCGTTCGACATTGCGCTGCAACAGCGCGGGAATAGAGCGCAGTCCCTCTGCGCCCTCTGCCATATATGCCAAATCTGTTCCTCCCAAATGCCGGGGGTCCGGCATCTCCTTCAACCTGTCTAACGGTCCGGATCGCTTGCTGCGATTCTCGGACCCATCTTGGTCGCCTTCAGGATAGGGGGTCAACTTTTTCGTGATGATTTCCAGAATCTAACAAATTGTAACAAGAGCAATTTCCAAGAACAATTTCCCGGGCCGCGGGCTTGCAACTCCCGTGTGACGCGGCCCATTCTAGCACCAAAGGAGACCGCTGTATGTCGAACCTGACCCTGACCCATGCGGGGCTCAACCTGATCCAACAGGCCCTGTCGATCTTTGACAGCGACCTGCGTTTGGTGCTGTCAAACACCCCCATGCAAGAGATGTTCGATCTGCCCGGCGGGCTTATGAAGCCGGGCGTTCATTTCAACGCCTTTATCAAATACCTCGCGGAACGCGGGGACTATGGGCCAATTGACGACATCGACGGGTTCGTGCGCGACAGAACCGAATTGGCCAAGGCCTTTGAGCCCCACTACATGGAGCGCACGCGCGCCAATGGCCGCACCATCGCCGTCGAAGGCGCCCCCATGCCGGGGGGGGGCTGGGTGACGGTGTACACCGACATCACCGAGACCAAAACGCAGGAACAATTGTTGCGCGCCCGTTCCGAACATCTATCGGAAGAGGTGATCAAACACGCAGAACAATTGTCCGCAACCAACCGGAAACTGGCCGCCACCAACCACGCCCTTCAGGAAACCCGCCGCCAGTTGGTCGAGCTGGAGGCCCGCGCCCGCACCACCACCGAAATGACCCCGGCCCATATCGCGCGGGTCGACGCGGAGGGGCATTATACGTTTTCGAACAAGCAGTTGAACTCGGTCATGCCCGGGCGCCCGACCGAGCTGATCGGTCTGCACGTATCACAAGCCCTGGGCCCACAGGCCTATTCCCGGGTCAAACCCCACTTGGAAAAAGCCCTGCGCGGTCAGCAAAGTCGGCTCGAATTCACCGATGAAATGTCTTCGCGGCGCATTCGCGGGGTTTTCACCCCCGATCCAGTGGATCCCGGCGCCTATATCCTGTCGCTGGATGTCACCGAAGAAACCCAGGCCCGCGCCGCCTTGCAACAGACACGGCGGCGCGAAATGGCGGCCCAGCTGACATCGGGCATGGCGCATGATTTCGCCAATCTTCTGACGATTATCCTGGGAATGCAGTCGCGGCTACAGCGCATGGGCCTGCCTGACACCGCCCAAGAGCTGATCAACGCCACCCTACAGGCGGCGCGGCGCGGCGGGACCATGCTGGACAAGATTTCCGACATCACCTCACCGCGCAGATGGAACCCCGAACCGGTGGATCTTGCCCCCTTCATGGCGGACTTACAGACGCTTGCCACCCCCACCCTGCCGCGCGACGTCGCGCTGCGTGTCGACACCCTGACAAAGGGGCGGTTCTTGCTGGATTCGGGCCTGGTTCAGGACGCGTTGTTGAACCTTATTCTCAATGCCCGCGACGCTTGTGCAGGCAAGGGTGAGATCCAGATCTCCGTGCAGGAGGTCAAAGGCACCTGGCTGCAATTTACCGCGCAGGACAGCGGCAAAGGGTTCTCGGATGAGGCGCTGGAACGCGGGCTTGATCCGTTTTTCACCACCAAGGGCGGTGAAGGATCGGGGCTTGGGCTGGCGATGGTCTATGACATGACCAAGCTGGCCGGGGGATCCGTGCGATTGGACAACAACGAAATCGGTGCTTGCATCACCTTGCGGTTTCCGCTCAGACGCGCAACCAATCTGCCCTCATCCGGGCTTGTCCTCTTGGTCGAAGACAGCCCCGAACTGCGGGATCTGTTCCGCGGCATGCTGACTGATATGGGGTATAGCGTGGTCGAAGCGGCCTCCGTCACCGAGGCCAGCCAGTTGATAAACTCCCTGCCTGAAATCGCGCTGATCTTGTCGGACATCAAGTTGGAAGGGGAGGAAACCGGGCTAAACCTGTTGGACTGCCGCAAGGCGCTGCCCGTCTTGTTGATGACCTCACTTCCGCTGGATCACCCCCTTCACGTCGAGGCGCGCAACCGCACCACCGTGTTGCCCAAACCCTTTGGCGCTGACCAATTGGCTCGTTTTCTGGGACAAGAGACGTGATGCCCCGTCGCATGGCCCCTGCCCCGCAATTTATCTAAGAGATCGCTATGTCTGCTCTGATCACCATTCTCGACGACGAACCCGCGATCCGCGATATGCTGTCCGAGGCGCTGACCGAAGCCGGGTATCAAACCAAAACCTTTGGGCGTGCCTCGGATTTCGAGGCGGCGCTGCGGTCCATGACGCCTGATGTTTGCCTTGTGGATCTTGGGCTGCCGGACCGGGACGGGCTTAGCCTTGTGCACCGGCTGGCGCTTGAACAGGGGGCGACGGTGATCATCATCTCGGGCCGCGCGCAGGTGCAGGACCGGGTCACGGGGCTGGAACTGGGGGCCGATGACTATATCATCAAACCCTTCGATCCCGCCGAGGTTGTCGCCCGCATTCGTGCGCGCCTGCGCAGCCCGAAACAGGTTTCCGCACAGGCAACAAACACCGCCAGTTTCAACGGCTGGACCGCCCATTTCGATCGTTATGCGCTTGAGGATGAAGCCGGCGAAGAAACCACGTTCAGCCATGCAGAAGGCGAAGTGCTGCGCCTGTTCCTGGACAGCCCGAAACGGCTGATCACCCGCGCCCAAATGCAAGAAAGCCTTGGCGGGGCCGCCGGTGAAAGCTTTGATCGGGCCATGGATGTGCGCATTTCCCGCCTGCGCACCAAGCTGAAGGAAGATCCAAAAAACCCGCGCCTGATCAAAACGATCTACGGCGCGGGTTACATTTTCCTAGGTGATGTGACCTGGGTCTAGGGTCCATCACGCACCGGGGAGAAAGGTGCGCGATGGGGATACCAAAGATCATTTCTGCGCGAGGATCGATTTGATCACGGCTTTGGTCTCGTTAAAGCTGTCGCCCGAATGCACGACCGCATTCAGCGCCGCCAGATCCGCGTTGCTCAGACCGTTCAGATCGACGTTCTGAACATAACGGCCCAGCTCGTTTTCAAGCGCGGCATCGGAGGAAGTCATGGCCTGTGCGGCACCGGCAAAAGCAGCGGAA
>JAOARX010000025.1 GCA_025210345.1 Pelagimonas sp.
CACCGATGTGGCAGCGGCACTGAACATCCTGCCCGAAGGCCACGCCTTCACCGTGCCCGATGTGACCTTCCGCAAGATCACCGACGCGGAACGCGAAGAGTGGCAAGAGCGCTTTGCAGGCACCCGCGCCTAGGGTCAGGCCCCATTGATCCCCAAAAACCACTTCAAAGCCGTCCCAACCGGGGCGGCTTTGGTGGTTTCATGCTGCGGCGAAAATACATCATTTGGGCACGGAAAGGCCGGGTTTTGAAATACGACTCCTCTTAACATAACCTGCCCCCTAGGCTTGGGGAAACAACGACGGAGACCCAGATGCGAGCATTGGCCAAATCTGGCGTGGTCCTGGCCGGTTTGGCGGTAGGTTTGATGGCAAACACCGCGCTGGCGCAGACCACGACGGCACAGGCGCAAAAGCCCAATATGCAGACCCTGTCCTATGAGATCCGGCACGCGACCTCGGAAAGCAGCCCGAAGAACCGCAAACGCGAACGGCTCACCCATGTGTTGCGCTATTCCCGCATATTGGGTGCGCGGACCAAGGGCGGTGTTTATCTGTTGTCCTCGACACTGGATGCGCGCAATCCCTTTGGCAAATCCGATGCGACGATCAGGGGCGCGGGGGTGGATCTGACCTATCGCACGGGCGTGTATACGGTGGCCACGCTGGGGTTTGCCATGGCCGACAATGCCGAAGTTTTCAACGATGGCACCGGCCCCGCCAGCAGCGATGGCAAGGCCCGCACGCTGAGTTTTGGCATGCAAAGGCTGATGGCGCAGGGGCCGAAATCCTATCTCTATGGCGCGCTCAACCACGCAATCACCCAGATCGACCACGATTTTGGCGGGCGCAAGTTCAAAGACACACGCACCACAACAACAATTTCGGCGCTTTATGGCCATCAGATCGCAGAGCGCACGGTTCTGACCGTCGGCGCCAAGGCGCTGGCCTCAAGCGATCGGTTCAGCGCCCATCTGGTGCGCCATGGGGGCTATGCCAATCTTGGGGTGGTGCATCGTGTCGGTGACACGACCGTGTCCTTGCAGGGCAGCTCGGGGCTTGGGCTGTTGTCCGGGGACAAACAGATTTCTTTGAAAATCGGCTTTGACTACTGAAAGGGACGCATATGAAACGGATTTACACATGTCTCACGGTGGCGGCCCTTGCGCTGCCATCCCTTGCTGTCGCCCAGTCCAGCCAGCCAATTATCTTTACCGCGCTGGTTGGCCCCGGCCCCCAGCCGCGGACGAGCAAGAGCGTCGGGAACTTTAATTTTTCGACCCCAAACGGCAATGTGGACCTGAGCCGTCCGAACAGCGCGGCATTGGCAGGACAAGGCACGCCGCCGGTGTTGCTTCTCGCGCCGCCCGGTATAACCAGCCTTGCCATTACCGGCGCGCTGGGGATCGACAGTATGCTGGACTCTTCGGCCGGTATTCTGGATTAACCCTGGCGCAAATTTTGCACGGCTGTGAATTGACAGGGCCCTGCGCGCTTGCTACCCCGCGCGCCTCACCCAAATATGAGGACAGGCATGGGACGCAAGCGCAAGGGTCGTGACATTTCCGGTTGGTTGATCGTGGACAAACCCGCGGGCATGACGTCGACCTCTGTGGTCAACAAGGTCCGCTGGGCGTTGGATGCGAAAAAGGCGGGCCATGCCGGCACGCTTGATCCCGAGGCCACCGGCGTATTGGCCGTGGCCCTTGGCGAAGCAACCAAGACCGTTCCCTATATCACCGACGCGCTCAAGGCCTATAGCTTTACCGTGCGTCTGGGCCAGTCGACCAACACCGACGATGCCGAAGGCGAGATCCTCAAAACCTCGGACATCCGCCCCACCGACGCGCAGATCAAAGAGGCCCTGGGCCAGTTCATCGGTGACATCATGCAGGTGCCGCCCCAGTTTTCGGCGGTGAAAATCGACGGGGAACGCGCCTATAAACGCGCCCGCGATGGCGAAGAGATGGAGATCGCCGCGCGCCCCCTTTGGGTCGAAGAACTGCTGCTGGTGGATCGCGAAGACGATGATCACGTGACGCTGGAAATGACCTGTGGCAAGGGCGGCTATGTCCGTGCGATCGCCCGCGATCTGGGGGAAGCGCTGGGATGTTATGGCCACGTGCGCGAACTGCGCCGCATCTGGTCCGGCCCGTTTGAAGTCGAAGACGGGCTGAGCATTGAGCAGATCGACGAGATGGCGAAAACCCCGGCGCTGGATGACTATTTGCATCCGCTCCAGGTGGGGCTTGCAGATCTGCCCGAAGTCAAAGCCACCCACGAAGGCGCCACCCGCCTGCGCAACGGCAACCCCGGCATGGTCATCGCCACGGATGTGGACTACGGCGACGAAGCCTGGGCTTCGCTGGATGGGGAACCCGTGGCCGTGGGCGTCTTCAAAGCGGGCGAACTGCACCCGAAACGGGTGTTTGTGCTGGCCGACTAAGGGCCTGTGACCCGCCGACCGGACCACGCGATCGAAACCCGGATGAACACATGCCAAATCGCAAAAACTGACTAGGTTTTGCGACGGAATTCCTGTGCGCCTGCGTTATATATATGAAAAGCAATATATCAGGAATTCATGATGCGTAATCTCTTCCTCATCCTCGCCGTCGCTGCCACCCCCGCCCTTGCCCAGCAGGGCAACCTTGGGGGGCATTTTCTTGACAATTGGGATCTGAACGAAGACGGCACAGTCACCCTGGCCGAGCTGCAAGAACGCCGGGGCGATGTCTTTGCCAGCTTTGACAGCAACGAAGATGGCTTTCTTGATGCGCAGGAATACACGCATTTCGACGAAGCCCGCGCCCATGACATGAAAGAGCATGGTGGCGGTCACGGTGGCGGTCACGGGAAAGGCCAAGGGAAAGGTCAGGGCAAAGGCCTCATGATGCGCGCCGCTGACGGGATGAAGCTAAAAGCAAATGACGCCGACGGCGATGGCAAAGTCAGCCAGCAAGAGTTTCTGGACGGGGCCGCATCCTGGTTCGAGACGCTAGATCGTAACGGCGACGGCGCGATCACCAAGGCTGATTTTGGCAAAAAGCGTGGCTAAGCCCAAACACCTGCGCTGACCCGTTCGCCCCCGGGGCAGGGCCATTGCCGTGCCGGAGTGTCACGCACCCGGCGCGGCCCAGTGCGCCTGTCATGTTCTTGCCCAAATGCCGGGCCATCCTGCCCCGATCTGCATTTGAGGCTACTATGATTCGCACATTTCTATTTGGACTGACATCCGCCCTGATCGCCAACACCGCGCAGGCGCAATCCCTGCAAAGCTACCAGACCTGTCTTCAGGCCTATGTCAACGCGGTCTCATATGTGGGCTGGATCGAGGGCAAGGGTTTTGCCGACAAAAAGCTGCAGCGTGCGGCGTTGGATCAGGATTTTGAGGCCTTTGTGGGGATGGGGGTCGCGCGCTATGGCGAAAACCGGGTCAGGGCGCTGATCCCTGAGGCGCAAACCGATTATATCAACGCGATTGTCACCCTGCACCACACCGACGGCGTCCTGCCGACGCTCGACACGGTGCTGGAAACGGTCGCGCCCTGTGGTGGCCCCCAAGGCGCGTTGAACGCGATTTACAATCCCTGACCGCGCCAAAGGCCGCATAGCCCTTGCGCAGGGAGTGTCGATTGGTCGATCTGATCGGCACACATGCGGTTACGATTGCCGCAGCATCCCCAGCCAGCGCGTCAGCGCGTCCAGCGCTTCGGGTTCGTCCAGAAACGGGATATGCGCCCGATCCGGGACGTTCACCGCGATCATATCCGGGCGGCGACGCAGCATTTCGTCCAGCGTGTCCTGGCTGAGCAAATCCGAGTTCGCGCCGCGAATGCAGCACAGGGGCAGGCCCGCGAAGGCATCGAAAAACGGCCACAGATCCGGCACCGGCTGCGCGCCCCCACCCAAAACCGCGTCACGCAGTTTGGGGTCATAGGTGATCGCCAGACCATCGTCGGTTTCCCTGTACAGGCGCGTGACTTCGGTCAGCCAGCGGTCCTGCGGGACATTGGCAAAGCCCTGCATGACGGCGCCCCGCGCCTGCGCTGCCTCGGCATGGGTTTTCCACGATGGCGCGCGGCCCAGATAGCCTTCGATCACCTTGAGCCCCGCCGGTTCAATCACCGGACCGATGTCATTCAGCGCCACGCCCAGCAACCGATCCTTGACCGTCGCGGCCAGCCCCATGGCAATCAGCCCCCCGCGCGAAGTGCCCAGAACCGCCGCTTTGTCGATGTTCAGGTGGTCCAACAGCTCAACCGCATCGCGGCCCTCGATCGGGATTTGATAGGTCTCATGCGGGGCCCAGTCAGATTGACCACGGCCGCGATAATCCATACGGATCAAACGGATGCCGCTCAGATGTGGGGCGACATAGTCGAAATCCCCGGTCGTGCGCGTCAGGCCGGCAAGACACAAGACAGGCAGGCCTTCGCCTTGGTCCGAATAATACAGCGACACACCGTCAGAGGTTTGGAATTTCGGCATCAGAGCACCTCGGGAATTGTGGAAAGGTCAGGCAGGATCAGGTCGGGCTGGGCCATCAGACGGTCAACCGGAAGCCCCATGCGGTTGACCCAAACGGTGCGGAACCCATAGTTTGCCGCCCCCGCCGCATCCCAGCCATTCGACGATACAAAAAGCACCTCATCCCGGGCAGTTCCGAAATGTTTCCCAACCAGATCATAGACTTGGGCGGCGGGCTTAAACATGCTGATCTCTTCGACCGAGATCAGCTTATCCAGGTACATCCCCATTTTCGAGCTGTCGACCGCCCCCTCAAGCATATCGCGATTGCCGTTCGACAAAACCGCGGTCTGGATCCCCCGCGCCTTGAGATGCGCCAGCATGAATGGCACCTCTTTATAGGCTGATAGCTCCCAATAGAGGGCCAAAAGGTCTTCGCGCAAGACCGGATCGGTCAGCCCCGCCCGCTCCATCGCCCAGTCCAGCCCGTTTTTGGTCAGCTCCCAAAACGACACGTAGTCCCCGGTGATCTGGCGCAGCCAACTGTATTCCAACTGTTTGGCGCGCCAATCCGCGGCCAGCTGTTGCCAAACCCCAGCCAGGGCGTCGCGGCCCGGTTGTTCAGCGGCGCGACGGGCGGCGGATGTCACGTCAAACAGCGTGCCATAGGCGTCGAACACGCAGGTGGTGATGGCCATCTCTTTCCTCCCCGAAAGCCCTTGGGCGGACCCTGACACATTCCGGCACAGGCGAAAAGCCCAGGCGCACATTTCCCCCCTGTGCCATGGCGCTTCGTGCTAGGGTGGGGGCATCTATTCAGTTTTGTGGGAGAATGATCATGTCCAATCACGGCAAAATCTGGTGGAGCGAGCTGATGACCCGCGATGTTGACGCCGCCAAGACCTATTATGCAGATCTGTGCGGCTGGCGCTTTGATGAGATGCCCGACCCGGACACCGGCAGCGTCTATTACGTGGCGATGCAGGGGGATCAGCCGGTTGCCGGGCTGATGGATCTGGGGCTTTTGACCCATCTCGACGGGGTGCCGTCCCATTGGTTTACCTATTTGGCGGTGGATGACGTCGACGCCGCGTCCGAGGCGACAACCAAAGCAGGTGGCCAGATCATGCGCCCCGCCTTTGACGTGCCGGGCATCGGCCGTATCGCGATCATTCAGGATCCGTCTGGCGCGCCCGTGGGCATCATGACGCCGGCCCCGCCCAGCGAAGACTGCTAGGGTCACGATCGTCTGAAGGGGAACGGGCACTTTTGGCACCCACAACGGGCCGGATTTGCATTCGGGCGCCGGGTCACATAGGGTGGCCGCCAATCTGAGCACCCGGCCAAACCGGCCTCATCCATTCATCCCCTCAAAAGGACATCTCATGACGCAGGTCAAATCCGGCGATACGGTTCGCATTCACTATACTGGCACTCTGACCGACGGGTCTGTCTTTGACAGCTCCGAAGGGCGCGATCCGCTGGAATTCACCGTGGGCTCTGGCCAGATCATTCCCGGCCTCGACAAGGCGTTGCCCGGCATGGAAGTGGGCGAAAAGAAAAAGGTCGAAATCGCCCCCGAAGAGGCCTATGGCCCCGTGCACGAAGAGGCCCGTCAGGCCATCCCGCGCGCGGACATCCCCGCTGAGATCCCGCTTGAGGTGGGCATCCAGCTGCAAATGCAATCGCCCACCGGTCAGGTCATTCCCGTGACCGTCACCGAGATCACCGACCAAGAGGTCACGTTGGACGCAAACCATGCGCTGGCCGGCAAGACCCTTGTGTTCGATTTCGAGATCGTCTCGATCAACTGACACGGACCGGACGGTTCGATCAAAGGGGGCCCCGCGCCCCCTTTTTTGTTGCCCGCAAGCAGGCTACACCTTGGACAAATGACAGGAGTTCCCATGCAGACAGCGAATATTGGCGGCGTGCGCCTGAACTATAGCGTGACCGGGCCAAAGGACGGCACCCCGGTTGTCTTTGCCAATTCGCTGGGCACTGATATGCGGCTTTGGGATGGGATCCTGCCCTTGTTGCCACAGGGCTTGCGGATCTTGCGGTTCGACAAGCGGGGGCATGGGTTGTCGGATGTGCCGGATGGGCCTTACAGCATGGGCACCCTCGTGGCGGATGTGGAAAAGCTGATGGATCTCAACGGCTTTCGCGATGCGATCTTTGTTGGGCTGTCCATCGGCGGATTGATCGCACAGGGGCTGGCGGCCAAGCGGCTGGATCTGGTGCGCGCGCTTGTGCTGTCCAATACCGGGGCCAAGATCGGCACCCGTGACATGTGGCAAGAGCGCATTGACGCGGTTTTGGCCAGTGGCCCGGGCGCGGTCGTCGATGCCACGATGCAGCGCTGGTTTGCCAAGGCCTTCCACGAAAGTGATGCTTTCCCAGCTTGGCGCAATATGTTCCTGCGCACCCCCGCACAGGGCTGGGCCGGATGTGCGGCGGCGATTGCGGGCACCGATTTCATCACCCCCACCAGCGGGCTTCGCCTGCCCACGCTGGGGATCGCGGGTTCGGAGGATGGGTCAACCCCGCCGGATCTGGTGCGCGAAACCGTGGACCTTGTTCCCGGATCCAACTTTGCGCTGATCCGGGGCGCGGGGCATCTGCCCTGTGTCGAAAAGCCTGCGGATTATGCCGCGATTTTGACCGCGTTTTTCCGCACCCAGGGCCATCAGGAGTAACCATGTCCGCAACGCCGTTCGACAGCGCCCATCTGCGCAGCCTTTTCCCGTCAGGCGCAACCGAGCGCCTGTTTTCCGACACCGCCGAAATCCGCGCCATGATGCTGGTCGAGGGCACTTTGGCCAAGGTTCAGGCCGCGCGCGGCGTGATCCCGCAAGACAGTGCCGACGCGATTCACCGGGCCTCGCTTGAAATTCAGATCGACCCCGGTGCGCTGGCCAAGGCAACCGGGCAAAACGGTGTGAGCGTCCCCGGCCTGGTGGCGCTGTTCCGGCAGGAAATGCAGGCGCCCGAACACGCGCAATACCTGCATTGGGGCGCGACCTCGCAGGACATTCAGGACACCGGGTTGATGCTGCGCCTGCGTCAGGCGATCAGCCACCAGGAAACCCGTCTGAAAGCCATATTAGAGGCCCTGGCCCATCAGGCCGAGACCCACGCACAGACCCCGATGGCCGCCCGCACCTATGGGCAATTCGCCACGCCCACCAGCTTTGGCGCGGTGGTGGCGGGCTGGGGCTGGCCCTTGATGGCCTTGCTACAGGCGCTGCCGCAACTGCGCGAGACATCCTTGATCGTGTCTTTGTCAGGGGCTGCGGGGACCGCGTCCGAACTGGGGGAAAACCCGGCGGCGATCCGCGCCGACATGGCCGAGAAACTGGCGCTTGCTGATCCTTGCCGCAGTTGGCACAGCGACCGCAGCGCGATTTTGAACATCGCGGATTGGTTTGCCCGCAGCGCGGGGGCCGCTGGTAAAATCGCCGAAGACCTGCTGAGTGCCACGCAATCGGGCGTGTCCGAAGTGCGGCTGGCGACAACCGGGGGCTCTTCGACGATGCCACAAAAGCAAAACCCGGTGGGGCCGTCGGCCATTGTCGCGCTGGCGCGGCATGCGCTGGGGTTGCATGCCACGCTGTCCGGCGCGGGGCTGCATCGCCAGCAACGTGACGGGGCCGCCTGGTTCACCGAGTGGCTGACGCTGCCGCAACTGGTGCTGTCGGGCGCCAGTGCCGCGACGCATCTGGAAACCCTGTGCCAGTCGATCAGCGCCGATCCCGAACAGATGCGCAAAACCCTCAACAGCTCGGATGGGATGATCCTGGCCGAAGCGCTGTCGTTTGAGCTGGCCAAGACCATGCGCCGCCCCGATGCGCAGGCCAAGGTCAAGGACATGTGCCTGAAGGCCCGCGATACCGGGCAAAGCCTTATGGCCATCACAGCGCAAGAACACCCTGAAATCCCTGAAGATTTCTTTGACTACCGCCAACGTCTGGGAACCGCCCCGGACGAAGCCCACGCCTTTGTCGCCGCGGTGCGAGGTGCCCTGTGAACATCCGTTCGCCCGCTGTCTTGTTTCTGATGATCACCGTCATGGTCGATGCCATGGGCATTTCGGTGGTCATCCCGGTGATGCCGGATTTGATCCAAGAGGTCTCGGACGGGGGGCTGAGCCGGGCGGCGCTGTGGGGTGGGGTTCTCAGTTCGATCTTTGCGCTGATGCAATTTGTATTTGCCCCGGCCATTGGCCAGCTCAGTGACGTCCACGGGCGCAGGCCGGTGCTGCTGGTCTGTCTTGCGCTGCTGGTGCTGCACTATGTGATCATGGGGCTGGCGGGCACCTTGCTGGTGCTGATCTTCGCGCGGGCGCTTGGGGGGATTGCCTCGGCCACGCATTCCACCGCTTCGGCGGCCATTGCGGATCTGTCCGGCCCGCAAGATCGCGCGCGCGGCTTTGGCCTGATCGGCGCCGCCTTTGGTCTGGGGTTCGTATTGGGGCCGGTGCTGGGTGGGTTCCTGGGCGACATCGACACGCGCGCGCCCTTTTGGGCGGCGGGTGCGCTGACCGCCGCGAACATGCTGCTGGGCTATGTCGCCTTTCCGGAAACCACCTCTGAGCGCGCACCCCGTTTCCATCCCCGCCGCGCCAACCCGTTCAGCGCCTTCCAGTCGCTTTCGCATCTGACCGGGGTGGTGCGGGGGCTGTTGGTCTTGTTGCTTTATCAACTGGCCTTTGCGATTTACCCCGCGATCTGGACGTTTTTTGTCAAGGCGCGCTTTGACTGGGGGCCGTGGATGACCGGGCTGTCGCTGGCGGTGTTCGGGATTTCCATGGCCATCGCGCAGGCGGGCCTGATCCGCGTGATTGTCCGCCATCTGGGCGAGCGCGGCGCCGCCCTGTTCGGCCTGGGGGTGACGGCGCTGGCCTTTGCCCTGACCGCCGTGATCACAAATGGCGCGCTGGCGCTGGCGCTGACCCCCTTGGCGGCCATCGGCGGTGTTTTCACCCCCGCGATCCAGGCCATGATGAGCAAAGTGGTCGACAATGACCGACAAGGTGAGCTGCAAGGCGTGTTCACCTCGACCAACGCGGTGGCGCATGTGGTATCGCCTCTGGTGATGACCTGGTGCTTTGCCTATTTCACCGCCGAGACCCGCGCAGATCCGAACCCCGGCGCGCCGTTCTGGCTGGCCTTGGTTCTGGTGCTGATCGCGGTGCCCGTGATGCTGCGCCTCAGACGCGCTCCGTAACGTCAAGATGGCGGCATGTCGGATTCGGGATAGTCAGTCCGGCTGCGTTTGCGCACTCTACCGAAAACAGGAGGCCCCATGACCAAGATAAAAGCAGCCATCTGCACCGAATTCGGTGCCCCCCTGACAATCCAGGACATCAACCTGCGCGCCCCCGTCGCCAGCGAGGTTGAAGTCACGCTAGAAGCGGTCGCGATCTGTCATTCGGATATTTCTTATGCGGACGGCGGCTGGGGTGGGGATCTGCCGGCGGTCTATGGCCACGAAGCGGCTGGGCGCATAACCAAGCTGGGGCCCAATGTCACCGGTTTTGCCGAGGGACAGCGCGTGGTTGTGACCCTGATCAAGGCCTGTGGCACCTGCCCCACCTGTGCCTCGGGCAAACCCACGATCTGCGCCACACCCGATGCGA
Organism: Pelagimonas sp.; assembly: GCA_025210345.1. Classification (GTDB taxonomy): domain Bacteria; phylum Pseudomonadota; class Alphaproteobacteria; order Rhodobacterales; family Rhodobacteraceae; genus JAOARQ01. The sequence goes on from JAOARX010000025.1 coordinate 10,110, forward strand.
CGCCGCCCGCGCTGACGCTGGATGACGGCACCGAGGTGGTCAAGGCGATGAACTGCGGTGCCTTTGCCGAAAAAGTCGTCGTCGATCAAAGTCAGATCGTCGCCATGCCGGAAACCATGCCCGCCGAAAGCGTCTGCCTGCTGGCCTGCGGCGTCATCACCGGCATCGGCGCGGTGGTCAACGCAGCCGGTTTGCGCGCGGGCGAAGACGTGGTGGTCATCGGCGCGGGCGGCGTGGGCCTGAACGCCATTCAGGGCGCGCGCATCGCTGGCGCCCGGCGCATCGTCGCCGTGGACATGAGCGAAGAAAAGCTGGAAATCGCCAAGGAATTCGGCGCCACCCACGGGGTTCTGGGCACGGACAAGGCCCCGTGGAAGGTCGCCATCAAGGCCATGGGCCGCGGCGCCGATGTGGTGGCCGTGACCGTCGGCGCCATCCCCGCCTATGAGGACGCAATGCGCTATATGGGTTACGGCGGGCGCATGATCATGGTCGGTATGCCGCACACCGGCGCCATGGCGCAATACGAACCGGTTGTGCCTGCCTTTATGGGGCAAAAGATGGTTGGCTCGAAAATGGGGGACGTTGTCATCCAGCGCGATATCCCCTGGATGGCGGACCTGTACGAACAGGGGCGGCTGAAACTGGATGAGCTGATCTCGGGCCGCTGGTCGCTGGAGCAGATCAACGACGCCATTGCCGACACCAAGACCGGCGGCGCGCGGCGCAACGTCATCGTGTTCTGAACACCTGCGGGAGGGGCCTATGAAACTCAGGGATCTCGACATCATCGTCACCGCACCACCGGCCCCCGGCTGGGGCGGGCGCTATTGGATCCTGGTCAAGCTGACCACCGATGACGGGATTGTCGGCTGGGGCGAATGCTATGCCTCTTCGGTTGGTCCCGGCGCCATGCAGGCGGTGATCCGCGATCTGTTCGACCGGTATTTTCTGGATGAAAACCCGGAAAACGTCGAACGCCTGTTTCGCCGCTGCTTTTCCTCTGGGTTCACCCAGCGGCCGGACCTGACGGTGATGGGGGCCTTTTCCGGGCTTGAAATCGCCTGTTGGGACATCCTTGGAAAAAGCCGGGAGCGCCCGGTCTGGGCGCTGATCGGTGGCATGATGAACGAGCGCATCCGCGCCTATACCTATCTGTACCCCCTGCCCCACCATCCGCTGCCCGACTTTTGGATTTCGCCCGACATGGCCGCCCAGGCCGCTGCGGACTGTGTGGCGCGGGGCTATACGGCGGTGAAATTCGACCCCGCCGGACCCTATACCATGCGCGCAGGCCATCAGCCCGCCATGTCGGACCTGTCGCGCTCGGTCGCCTTTTGCAAAGCCATCCGCGAGGCGGTCGGTGACAAGGCTGATCTGTTGTTCGGAACGCATGGGCAGTTCACCACATCCGGTGCCATCCGCATGGGTCAGGCCGTCGCCCCCTATCAGCCTTTGTGGTTCGAAGAGCCGATCCCGCCGGACAACATCGCGCAAATGGCGCGCGTCGCCCAGATGCAAACCGTCCCCGTCGCCACCGGCGAGCGCCTGACCACCAAGGCGGAATTCGGGGCCGTCTTGCAGCAGGGCGCCGCATCTATCTTGCAACCGGCGCTGGGGCGCTCGGGCGGCATTTGGGAAACCAAAAAGATCGCCACGCTGGCCGAAGCCCACAACGCCTTGATGGCACCGCATCTCTATGCGGGACCGATCGAATGGGCGGCGAACCTCCAATTTGCGGTCTCTATTCCCAACCTCTTGATCGCGGAAACCATCGAAACCCCGTTCCATGACGCGCTGATCAAGGGAACGATCCGCGTCGAAGAAGGCTTTGTCACCGCCCCCAGCGCGCCGGGGCTTGGCATCGAGGTGGACGAAGCCCTGGCCCGCGCCCATCCCTATACCGATACGGGGCTGCATCTTCAGATGCAGGACGCGCCCTGCGACTATGTGAATGACAACGTTTTCGAGGGGGGCGCACCGCCGAAAACCTGATCTCGCAATTTGGCTGCGCAGCGCTTATAGTATCCAAAACCCAACGAATGAGAGCTTCATGGAACCAGCACAACAGATGCCTGCTCCGCCCGATGAAATGGCAAACAACGCCCAGAACGCCGCAGCGTTTCTCAAGACGCTTGCCCACGAAGGGCGGTTGATGATCCTGTGTCATCTGGGGTCGGGTGAAAAATCTGTGGGTGAGCTGGAAAACCTGTTGGGCATTCGTCAGGCGGCGGTCAGCCAGATGCTTGCGCGGCTGCGCGAAGAGGGGTTGGTTGTCACCCGGCGGGACGGCAAGACGATCCACTACAGTCTTGCCAACGAAAGCACGAGCCGCGTGATCGGCCTGCTTTACGACATGTTCTGCGCGGACAAAGATGGCGCCTGCTAAGCCTGCGTTCACCGGCCCCGATCTATGCGCGCTGAGCGCGCGTGAGGTGATCGCGCTTTTGCAAAAGCGCGCGGTATCCGCCCCTGAGTTGGTCGAAGCCAGCCTGGCCCGACAGGCCCGGACCTCTCCGGTGATCAATGCGATGGTGACGCCCTGCGCTGATCGCGCGCGCAGCGCCGCGCGGAATGTGCGCACGGACAGTGCTCTTGCCGGATTGCCCATAGGTATCAAGGACCTGACCCCGGTTCAGGGGGTGCGCAGCACCTATGGCACGCCCGCCCTGTCCGACTTCATCCCCGAGGCCTCGGATCCGCTGGTGACACGGTTGGAACGGCGCGGCGGCATTGTCATGGGCAAGACCAACACCCCCGAAATGGGGGCCGGCGGCAACACCTTTAACGCGGTCTTTGGGCCGACGCGCAATCCGTGGGACACGCGGATGAACGCGGGCGGGTCATCGGGTGGTGCCGCGGCGGGATTGGCCGCGGGCGAGGTCTGGCTGAGCCAAGGGTCGGATCTGGGGGGATCTTTGCGCACCCCCGCCAGCTTTTGCGGCATTGTCGGCCTGCGCCCCTCGCCGGGTGTCGCCGGGGGTGGCCATCCCCTGATGGGGTTTGACACCACCCCGGTCGAAGGGCCCATGGCCCGAAACGTGGCCGATTGCGCCCTGTTCCTGGATGCTATGGCGGGGTTTCATTCGGCATGGCCGGGTTCGTTCCCCGCGCCAGAAACCAGCTATCTCGCCACGTGTTTGCAAGACGCGGGGCCTGTGCGCGTGGCCTTTGCCCCAGATCTGGGCGGCCTGGGTCCCGTCACCCCCGAGATGCAGGCGCATCTGCGCGGGGCCATGGACCGGCTGAACGGCAACGGCATCGACGTCGAAGACGCCGCGCCACGGCTGGACGGGGTCGACCAGTGTTTCCGCCACCTGCGCGCCTTTGCCATGTGGACCGCCTATCGCCACGCCCCCAAGGCGATGACAGATCACTACAAACCAACCCTGCGCCAGAACATCGAAGACGGGCGCGCGATCACACTCGATCAGCTGGGCGACGCCCAGGTCACACGCGCGCGCCTGTATGACACGATGCGCCAGTTCCTTGAAACCTTTGACGTCATTGCCTGCCCCGTGACCGGAATAGGCGCCTTGCCGGTTGAGGTCGAATACCCGACCGAGATCGCCGGGGTCGCGTCACACGACTATCTGGACTGGCTGCGCTTTGCCTTTCCCGCAACCCTGTGCGGATTGCCCGCGCTGTCCTTGCCCGTGGGCCGGGACCCGCGCGGGATACCTGTCGGGCTGCAACTGATTGGCCAGCCCCGCGGCGAAGCCCGCCTGTTGCAGATCGCCCGCACCCTGGAAGAGCGCCTGGGCGGCCCCATGACACCGATTGATCCTGTCATACGGCACACCTAAGTTCTGGACCCATTGATTTGTAAAGTAAAAGGCCGGGAAATCCCCGGCCTTATCACATTGGTCTTTTCACATCTTGGACGATGCATTTATTCGGCGGCAGCGGCCTGTTCGGCCCATTCCCATGGCCGGGTGTAGGCGCCAAGGATCTCTCCTACGACCGACGCATCGGCGCCATTGCTCTCGACCTCAGCAATCAGCCCGCGCTTTTTGTCATCAAGGACCGAAACAACACGCGCCGGGCATCCGGCCTTTTCAAGCGCCTCATTATAAACCCGCGTGATCGCCATCTTGCGCAGATCCGGTTTGAACACCTTTCCCACGGCGGTTTTCGGCAGCTCAGGCAGGATGGTCATGTGCTTGGGATGCGCCGCGCGTTCGTGCACATGCACCTTGGCGTACTCCAGCAGTTCGGCCTCGGTCACATCTGCCCCCTCGACCAGTTCGACAAAGGCGCAGGGCAATTCACCCGCATAGCTGTCGGGCTGACCGATGGCACCGGCAAAGGCCACGGACGGGTGGGTTTGCAGCGCTTCTTCGATCTCGGCGGGGTCGATGTTATGACCCCCGCGAATGATCAGATCCTTGGCGCGCCCCGTAATCCAGAGATAGCCGTCTTCGTCCAGCCGCCCCAGATCCCCCGTGCGCAGGTAATCGGTGAAATGATACAGCTCTTCGTTCTTGTCCGCCTCGGTATAGGTGTTGCCGGGCCAGACACCGGGATTGGCGACACAGATTTCCCCGATCTCATCGGTGGCACATTCCACGGCGGCGCCATCGACAATCTTGGTGATCTTCACATCCGTATAGGGCAGCGGGATCCCGGTTGAGCCAACCTTTTTCTCGCCGTCGGGCGGGTTGACAGCCACAAGACAGGTGGCCTCGGTCAGGCCATAGCCTTCGCAGATGGTGACGCCACAGGTTTCCTCAAAGCGTTTGAACAGCTCCATCGGCATGGGCGCCGAGCCGGAAAAGGCGGTTTTCACGGTCGAGATATCCGCATCCACCTTGCGCTGCATCAGCGCGGCCACGGCGGTGGGGACGGTGATGATGAAAGAGATTTTCCAGCGCTCGCACAACTGCCAGAAGTTGTCCATCACCCCGTCACCGCGATAGCCCGCAGGCGTCGGAAAGACCACATGCGCCCCCGAAGACAGCGCCGCCATGACGATCACCTGCACCGCGAAGACGTGGAACAGCGGCAGCGGGCACATGATGTTATCGGTCTCATCGAACAGCAGCGTGGCCCCCAGCCAGCCGTTGTACATCATGCCGGAATATTTGTGCTGGGCGACCTTGGGCATGCCGGTGGTGCCGCCTGTGTGGAAAAAGGCCGCGATGCGGTCCTGGGTGCTGTCCTCGAACTGCAAGGTCTTGGGCTGCTTGGCCAATTCCTTGTTCAGGTTCTTGATGTCCGCGTGGGTGTTACCGGGCATCTTGGGACGGATCAGCGGTACGATCCAGGATTTCGGCGGCGTCAGATAGCGGTTCAGATCGACCTGAAGGATGGTGTGCACATGGGGCGCGTGACGCACGGCCTCGGCCACTTTTTCTGCCACGTCGGTCTTGGGAAAGGGTTTGAGCGTGACCACGACCTTGGCATCGGTTTCACGCAAGATCGCTCCGATTTGTTCGGGTTCCAATAGCGGGTTGATCGGGTTCACGATCCCGGCAACAGCGCCCCCCAGCAGGGTATACAGGGTCTCGTTGGCGTTGGGCAGGACAAAGGCCACCACGTCGTTTTCGCCAATCCCCAGGCTGCGAAACAGGTTCGCGGCCTGTGCGGTTTTCTCACGCAGATCGTTCCATGTGATCGTCTCGGCCTTGTCTTTGGCACCGGACAGCAGTTGATAGCTGAACGCCGGGCGTGTGCCAAATTGATCCGCGGTTTTGTTCAGTCGCTCCCAAAGCGTGACCGGCACGTCGCGCTCTTGCCACGGCATTTGCCCGGCAATTGCGTCACGATCCTTGATCCCTGCATAGGACATGGCCGTTCCCCTCCCATTTCATGTCGTTTTGCCATACATTGCGGTGCTTTGAGGGGTCACGCAAGGGGGGAAGCCCTGCGTCATAAGCCGATTTACGCTGCGTTTTGGGCAAATGCCCACCATGGACACGCGACTTGAACCCATTCGGTGCGCGTGGCAGGAGGGGGCATGGACCATCCGCTGATTGACCTGATCAACGCGCGCATTCAAGCCGCCGAAAAAGACGGCGCCTTTGACAATCTCGAAGGTGCGGGCAAACCCCTGCCCCCCTGTGACGATCCCGAGAACGCGGTGTTCAACCGGATCCTCAAGGACAACGGCGCCGTGCCCGAAGTGGTGGCCCTCTCGCAAGAGCTGTCGCGGCTGCGCCAGGAGTTGCTTGAGACCTCGGACCGCGACGAACGTGGCCGGATCATCAAGGACATGTCCCTGGCCGAGGCGCGGCTGGAACTGGCCCGCAAACGCCCCTGAGGGCAGCGTCTGGGACAAGATAGCCCCTTGTGCCCCGGCGCCACCTGTGAAGAGTGCTGAGGCAAAACAAGAAAGACGGTTCAGATGGTCAGTGTTCAGGAACAATACGAAGCCTACCCCTATCCCGCCCGGGACCCCGCCGATGAGGCCAGGCGGCTGATCACCGGGTCGCCTTCGCATCCGCTTGAGATGGATCACTTTCTGTTTGGTGGTGAGCGCGACTGGAGCAAGGGCATCCGCATTCTGGTGGCCGGAGGGGGCACCGGGGACGGGTTGATCCAACTGGCGCAGGTGCTGACCAGCGCGAACCGCCCCTATGACATCACCTATGTCGATCTCTCCACCGCCTCGCGCGACATCGCCGAGGCGCGCGCCAAGGCGCGGGGGCTGCAAAACATCACCTTTCACACCGGGTCGCTTCTGGATGCGGCGGAATTTGGTGCGTTCGACTATATCGACTGTTGCGGCGTGCTGCACCACCTGCCCGACCCGGAGGCCGGGTTCGCCGCCTTGCGCGCGGCGCTGGCGCCGGGGGGCGGGCTGGGGTTCATGGTCTATGCGCCTTATGGGCGCTCTGGCGTCTATCCGCTGCAAGAGGCCTTTGCCACGCTGCTGGACGGGCTGTCCGCGCCGGAGCGCCTGAAACAGGCGCAGAAAATCGTGGCCGACCTGCCCGCGGGCCACCCCTTTCGGGTCAATCCGCATCTCAGCGATCACGAACAAAGCGACGCGGGGTTCTATGACCTGCTGCTGCACAGCCAGGACCGCGCCTATGATGTCGGCGGGTTGCTGGAGGTCCTGACCAACACCGGTTGGCGGCTGCAAAGCTTTTGCACCCCCGCCCTGTATGACCTGTCCCGCATCGCGCCGCGCCCCCAGGGGATGCAGGATGACACCGCCATGGCGCTGGCGGAAAAGCTGCGCGGGACCATCAAACTGCACGCGGCCTATGCGGTGCCCGATGGCGAAGTGCGCAAGATCGCGCGCGGCAGCAACCGCAAGCTGATCCCGCATCTGCGCGGTGTGCAACCGGACAAGCTGGCCCGCGCGGTGGCGCAGGGCAAAGCCCTGCCGATGACGTCACACGGCGTCAGCAGCGCGATCACCCTGCCGCGCGAGGCCGCTCCGATCATTGGCGGGATCAACGGACAACGCAGCCTGACCCAGATTGGCCAGATCCTTGGATTGGACCCGCTGGCATTCGGGATGCAATGGGCCAAGGCCGAAAAGGAATTGGCCGATTGGGGCCTGCTCTTGTATTCTGGTCTGCTTTCCTAGGGTCACGACCCATTCAACCAGCACCACCAGTGCGCCAGATCTTGTTCGTGGCAAGACGCATCTGAGCAGGAATAGGGGTTTTATTTCAATCAGATGCACCGCAGCCCATGGGCAAGATCCGACGCCCCCGAAGGGCTCTGATGTCGCATCATCTCAGCGGCCCGCGCCGCTTGAAAAGGGAACCACCCTTTCCGGCGCGGCGCGAACCCCTGATATTTCGCGAAATCAGAGCTGGCGGCGCAGGATTAATCGGTCCTGACCCTAGCGGACCAGTGCAATGGTCTTGCGTTTCAAGGGGCAACTCGCTATCGCTCGGCGCTGAATTCAACGTGGTTGGGTGGCCCGATGCCCCCCGCCCCTCAACATGATCTGGCCTGTTATGACACGCGATTACAAAGATACGATCTTCAAGCTGAAATCGGCCATGCCGCAGCGTGGGAACCTTCCTAAGCGCGAGCCAGAGATGATTGAGCGCTGGAACAAGCTGGACATGTTCGCCCGCATCCGCGAAAGCGGCGCGGGCCGCCCCATGTACACGCTGCATGACGGCCCGCCCTATGCCAATGGCAACATCCACATCGGCCACGCGATGAACAAGATCCTCAAGGATGTGATCAACCGCGCCTGGCAGATGACCGGCTATCAGACAAATTACGTTCCCGGCTGGGACTGTCACGGCCTGCCCATCGAATGGCAGATCGAAAAGCAGTACCAAAAGGAGGGCAAGAAAAAGGACGACATCGCCGTCATGGATTTCCGTGACGAATGCGCGACCTTTGCGGATCACTGGGTTGGCATTCAGCGCGAAGAGTTCAAACGCCTTGGCATCAACGGTGATTGGGACAACCCCTATCTGACCGTGAAACCAGAGTCCGAGGCCTATATCGTTGGCGAGCTGGGCAAATTCCTGATGAGCGGCGCGCTGTATCGTGGCGCCAAGCCGGTGATGTGGTCGGTGGTCGAAAAGACCGCGCTGGCCGAGGCCGAGATCGAATACCACGACCATAAATCCACCGCGATTCACGTGCGCTTCCCTGTGGTTGAGGCCGCGCATGACGCGCTGATCGGCGCAGGCGCCGTGATCTGGACCACCACGCCCTGGACCATCCCGGCCAACCGCGCCTTGGCCTATGGGCCCGACATTGACTATGTGATGGTCGAAGTCACCGAGGTCCAGGAAGGATCGCTGGCACAAGAGGGCGAACGCCTGATCGTGGCCCGCGCCCTGCTGGATGATATTGCGGAAACGCTGGGCTTTACCCCCAAGATGACCGGCGTCGAGGGGCTGGGCAAAGACCTGCTGGCCGGCATGGTCTGCACGCATCCGCTTGCGGATCTGGGCTTTGACGGCCCGCGCCCGCTGTTGGCCGGGGATTTTGTCGAAGCGGACGCGGGGACGGGCATTGTCCACATGGCGCCCGACCACGGCGAAGACGATGCCAAACTTTGCGCCCAGCATGACGTCAAGATGATCGGCACGCTGAACGATGATGGCACCTATACCGACCGGGTTCCGCATTTCACCGGCATCCATGTGTTCAAAGCCACCGACCCGGTCTGCGATGCGCTGACCGAGGCGGGCGCGCTGCGCAAACGTGGCACGCTGGTGCACTCGTACCCGCATTCCTGGCGCTCCAAGGCACCGGTGATTTTCCGCGCGACGCCGCAGTGGTTCATCTCACTCGACAAAACCGGCATCCGCGACACCGCGCTGAAATCCATCGAAGACACCAACTTTTTCCCGGAAACCGGCCGCAACCGCATCCGCTCGATGGTGGAAAGCCGCCCGGACTGGTGCATCTCGCGTCAGCGCAGCTGGGGCATCCCAATCGCTGTCTTTGTCGACAAGGCCACCGGCGAGCCGCTGCGCGATCAATCGGTCATGGACCGCGTGGTCGAGGTCTTCCGCGAAGAGGGCGCAGGCGCATGGTTCACCTCGCCGCCCGCGCGTTTCCTGGGCAATGACCGCAACCCGGACGACTATGAGCAGATCTTTGACATTCTCGATGTATGGTTCGAAAGCGGCTCGACCCATGCGTTCGAACTGGAACCGCGCGACGATCTGAAATGCCCGGCGGATCTGTATCTTGAAGGGTCCGACCAGCACCGTGGCTGGTTCCAGTCATCGCTGCTGGTGGGGTCCGGCAACCGTGGCCGCGCGCCCTTTGACAACATCCTGACGCATGGTTTCGTGCTGGATGAAAAGGGTTATAAGATGTCGAAATCGCAGGGCAACGTTGTCGCCCCGCAAAAGGTGATCGACCAGTTTGGCGCCGATGTTCTGCGCCTGTGGGTGATGACCTCGGACTTTTCCGAAGACATCCGCATCGGCAACGAGATCCTGAAACAGACTTCGGACCAATATCGCCGCTTCCGCAACACGCTGCGCTATCTGACCGGCGCGCTTGAGGGGTTTGACACCGCCAACCCCGTGGCCCGCGACGACATGCCCGAGCTGGAGCGCTGGATGCTGCACCGTCTGGCCGAACTGGACACCTTCATGCGCCAGTCGATCAAGGATTACGCCTATCAGCCCGCCTACACCGCGCTGCATGCGTTCTGCGCCAATGAAATGTCGGCCTTTTATCTCGATATCCGCAAGGACTGCCTGTACTGCGATCCGCTGGATGGCGAGCGCCGTCGCGCGGCCCAGACCGTCATGTATGAGATCTTCAAGCGCCTGTCCGCCTGGCTGGCCCCGGTTCTGGCCTTTACCGCTGACGAAGCCTGGCAGTTTGGCCCGGACGGCGACGAAAATGGTTCGATCCATTTCACCCAGTTCCCGGAAACCCCCGAGGGCTGGCTGGACGCGGATCTGGACGCACGCTGGAAGGTCATCCGTGACGCGCGCCGCGTGGTCACACAGGCCCTTGAGGGCGCGCGTTCCGAAGGGGTGATCCGTTCGTCCCTGCAAGGTGCGCCCACGGTTTACCTGGCGGATGACACGCTGACCGATGTGATCTCGGCCGAGGATTTCGCAGATGTCTGCATCACCTCGAACATCACCTTTGTCAGAAAAGACGCGCCCGAAGGCGCGGTGCGGATCGAAGACATCTCGGGTGTTGCCGCGGTTCCCGATCTTGCCGAGGGTCAGAAATGCGCCCGGTGCTGGAAAGTCCTGCCGGACGTCGGCAGCGTGGCCGAGCACCCCGAACTGTGCCAGCGATGCGCTGATACGGTCGGCTAAACACCTGTGTGTTCATGACAACGGCCCGTCCAACGCGTGACGGGCCGTTTTCGTTTCTGGGCCACACGACGACCCTACAATCAAAGACCGCCTCTCTTTGTGCAAACACGCTTACGGAGTGTCGTGGGCAGGATTGCACGCCCCTCTCCGGGATACATCTGTTGGAAACCTACCTGAGAACATGCACCGCGCATCGGGCATGGCGCACCACCTGCGTTGCCGTCGACCCCAGCAGCAAATCCTGCATCCCCGGCTGATGCGATGCAATGACGATCAGGTCACTGCCATTTTCCTCTGCCCAATCCAGGATTGTCCGCCCCGAGTGCCCTTCGACCAGCACGCCCTGCCCGTTGGGCACCGACTGCGCCAGGCTGTCCAGTTCGGCTTGCAGCGCATTGCGTGCCTCGCGGCTGAAATCGGCGGGCAGATAGTTCACAACATAGCCGGGAACCTGTTCCATCACGTGCAAAACCGAGATTTCACCACCCTCAGCCAACAGCGCGGCGGCAATCCCCAGCGCCCTGCCAGACTTTTCTTTGCCACCCTCTTCAAAGGCCACGGGAACAAGAATTTTCTGGTACATGGTTCAATCCTCCTGCTCTGAAAATATGCAACCCGTTCAAAGTTGCCTTGATGCAGGTCATCAATCCTTAATCACGCCACATTTCACCCACATTCCGGAAATAGAACACGTTTCACCCGCAGAAGGCGGCCAGCGTCCGGCGTGAATATCCGGACCAAAGGACCAGAAGGCGCTTCCCTGACATTGTTACGAATTGAGAGTGTCCTGCGTTCATTGAACTGCCCGGCACCGCAGGAGACCGCTATGCGATACCTTGTAGCCGAAACCAGCTGGCCCATGATCACCCTTACACAAGAGCTGGCTGATCAGGGCACTTTGCTGACCCGCATTGACCGCCCTGAGGACACGCCAGATTTTCTACGCCTTGCCGCCAGCGACATGTTGCTGTTGGAGGGATCGCAGCTTAAACCCAACCGGCTCAGCCTGTCTGACCTCAAATGCAAAGGCCCCCACACCCCGATTGCTCTGTTTTCATCAGAGGAAGACAATGACCAGATCAGCAGTTGGTTTCAATCCGGGGCCGACGCCGTGATCCCCATGCACACGCCCGTCGACGAAGTCATCTTGCGGCTGCGCGCCGTTGCATGCCGCAACCGGGGGCTGGCGATGCCGCGTGCCGATCTGGGGCCCTTGCAGTTGGATCTGCCCAATCGGCGGGCCTATATTTATGATTGCCCCCTGAAACTGGGGCCCAAGCAATACGAACTGCTGGAATATATTTGCCTGCGCCCAAATCAGTTGGTGACCCGCAGCGAGCTATTGACCCATATCTATGGCTTTGAGGATGAGCCGGATTCCCGGGTATTCGATGTCTATTTCTGCAATCTGCGCACCTATCTGAAACCCATCTCAGGCGAGATCGACATCGAAACCGTGAGGGGAGTCGGCTATCGACTGACTACAGACCAGCGCGACACGGCCGCGGCCTAGGATCAGGCCCGGTTTCAGGTACAGGTTCTGGCACAGCTTCAGGCAGAAATCCTTGACAGAGCGGGGCGCGGGGCGGCATTTAACAAGAAAGGCCGACAAGCGCCCCGCATCCAAAAGCAGTCAGGATTTCCATGAGCACGCGCAAACGCATCGACGATTCTATCCGCGAATCCATCATTTCGCGCCCGGATATGATCCTGGACGACCAAGAGATGATGCATGCGCTGATCGCCGCGAACGAGCGCGCGATGGGCGGCAATATCATTGATCTGCGCGGCATCGCCATGGAACGGCTGGAAGCCCGGCTGGATCGTCTGGAAGACACGCACCGTTCGGTGATTGCGGCCGCTTATGAAAACCTGGCAGGCACCAACCAGATTCACCGCGCCATACTGCGCATGCTTGATCCGCTGGAATTTGAACCCTTTCTCAAGGATCTGGGCGGCGATGTTTCGGACATCCTGCGCGTTGATGTGGTCAAACTGGTGTTGGAATCCGGCCAAAACGACCAAGAACCGGCCGTCAGCCGCCTAGGCGACGTGCTTTCGGTGGCCGAGCCCGGCTTTGTCGAAGACTATCTGGCCGCAGGTCGCGAAGCCCCCCTGCGTCAGGTCACGCTGCGTCAGGTTCAGCAAGGCGATGGCCGGATCTATGGCGACAAGGCGGAATGGATCCGCTCAGAGGCCTGTCTCAAACTGGATTTCGGTCCCGGACGCCTGCCCGGCCTGTTGGTCATGGGCGCCGAAGATCCGCATCAGTTCACCCCACAACAGGGGACCGATCTGCTGGCCTTTTTCGCCGGTGTCTTTGAGCGCGCCATGCGCCGTTGGCTGGCGTGAGCGGGACGGGCGCGGTTCACATCTCACCGGCAGCCACGGACGCGCTGCACACCTGGCTTGCATCACAAAAAGCATTGAAGAGTGCCTCAGAGCACACCCTGACCGCCTATCAAAACGATGTTCTGGATTTCATCGCCTTCCTGACGCTGCACCATGCGGAACCTCAGGGGCTGACGCCGCTGGCACGGGTTCACACGCGGGACATGCGGGCCTGGCTGGCGCATCTGCGCGGTCAGGATCTTGCCCCGCGCTCGATGGCGCGCAAGCTTTCGTCGGTCAAAAGCTTTTACCGCTGGCTGGCGGAACGCGAAGGGTTTGAACCCACCGCTGTGCTGTCGATCCGTGCCCCCAAGTTTGAGAAAAAACTCCCCCGCCCCCTGAGCAAAGATGCCGCCAAGGCCATGCTGGATATGGTCGAAGTTCAATCCAACGAAAGCTGGCAGGGCGCGCGCGACGCCGCTGTGGTGACCTTGCTGTATGGCTCGGGGTTGCGGATATCCGAGGCGCTCAGCCTGACCGGGGCGGATCTGCCCATCGGTGAAACCCTGCGCATCCTGGGCAAGGGCCAAAAAGAGCGGGTGGTGCCGGTTCTGCCCGTCGCCCGGCGGGCGATCGAGACCTATCTGCGGTTGTGCCCCTATGACCCAGAGCCCCAGCGCGCCCTGTTTCGCGGCGCACGCGGTGGCGCCCTGAATCCAAGGCAACTGCAAAAAGCAACAGAACAGGCCCGGCTCGGGCTTGGGCTACCTGCCACCGCGACCCCCCACGCCATGCGCCACAGCTTTGCGACGCATTTGCTGTCCGCCGGAGGGGATCTGCGCGCGATTCAGGAACTGCTGGGCCATGCGTCTTTGTCGACAACCCAAACCTATACCGCCGTAGACCAGGCCCGCCTGATGGAGGTCTATGACGCGACCCACCCAAAGGCCAAAGGCTAGCTTGCCCCTTTGGGGTTCCCCCGGCATAGTCGCCTCATCCACCAATGAGGACCGCCATGAAGCTCATGTATTCCCCTGCCTCGCCCTTTGTGCGCAAAACCGTTGTGACGCTGCATGAAACCGGTCAGACTGATGACGTTGAACTTGTTCAGGTCACCGCATCGCCCTATGGGCCGGACGCGGATCTTGTGGCGGCGAACCCGATGGGCAAGATCCCGGCCCTGGTGCGCCCCGATGGTCCGGCACTGTATGACAGCCGGGTGATCTGCCGCTTTTTGGACGCGCGCGCGGGCACGGGCCTGTATTCCGACACGCACACCTGGGAAACCCTGACGCTTGAGGCAACGGGGGATGCGATCATGGAGGCCGCGGTTTCTATGGTCTATGAGGGGCGGTATCGCCCTGAAGAAAAACAGCATTCCGATTGGGTCGAAGGTCAATGGACCAAGATCACCCGCGCCTTGGATGTGTTGAACACCCGTTGGATCAGCCATCTGGCGGGCCCGCTTGATATCGGCCAAATCGCGGTGGGATGTGCCCTAGGCTATCTGGACTTTCGGCTTGAGGCCCGCGCATGGCGCAAGGGGCACGACGGTTTGGCCAATTGGTATGCCGATTTCCGCGCGCGCCCATCCATGTGTGCGACCGCGCCCCAGGGGTAGGCTCAGGGTAAGCCAGGCAAACCCATATCAGAGAATCATCTCTGGCGCTGATCTGGCGCAGGCACGCCGTGGGGTCCGTTTGTCAGGGTGATTCCCAAGTGGATCGCGCACAAGTTTCCACGATGAACGCCCCCCACTGCGCTACAACCGCGACACATCCGCGCTAAGAGCAAAACCGCGCTTTTGAATGCTTTACCCCTTAGGTTCCCCCCGCTAAAAGCCCGTCAGATTGGTCGTGGCGTCGCTGCGGCCTGATGGTTTTATTGCGGCCAATAGTGGCCCCCAGCAATGGAGCGAACCTCGTGTCACACGCAGACGATCACGAAGGCACCCGTAGAGACTTTCTCTACTACGCCGCCGCAGGCGCGGGGGCTGTCACAACCGGCGCCGCCGTATGGCCTCTGGTTAACCAAATGAACCCCTCGGCAGACGTTCGCGCGCTGGCCTCGATTCGCGTCGATGTGTCCAGCCTCGAAGTCGGCAGCCAGCTTACAGTCAAATGGCTGGGCAAGCCGGTGTTCATCCGCCGCCGGACGGAAGAAGAAATCGCAGACGCGCGCAACGTCGACCTGTCGACCCTGATCGACGGCGTTGCCCGCAACGCGAACATCGACGCGGCCGCGGATGCAGCGGACGAAAACCGCGCGATGGACGAAGCCGGCGAATGGCTGGTGCAAATGGGCGTATGTACCCACCTGGGCTGTGTGCCGCTGGACAATGCCGGTGAATACACCGCCAATGGCGTCGGCGGCTGGTTCTGCCCCTGCCACGGGTCGCACTACGACACCTCGGGCCGTATCCGCAAAGGACCGGCGCCCGAGAACCTGCCCGTCCCGCCGGCAGAGTTTGTCGACGAAACCACCATCAAGCTGGGATAAGGAGACGCGCATATGTCCGGTATTCCGCACGACCATTACGAACCCAAGACCGGCATCGAGCAGTGGCTGCACAAGCGCCTGCCGATCGTTGGCCTTGCCTATGACACCCTGATGATCCCCACACCCAAGAACCTGAACTGGATGTGGATTTGGGGCATCATCCTGACCTTCTGCTTGGCGTTGCAGATTGTCACCGGCATCGTGCTGGTGATGCACTATACGCCGCATGTGGACTACGCCTTTGCCTCGGTTGAGCACATCATGCGCGACGTGAACGGCGGCCATATGATCCGCTATTTCCACATGAACGGCGCGTCGCTGTTCTTTGTTGCGGTTTACGCGCACATCTTCCGTGGTCTCTACTACGGGTCCTACAAGGCCCCGCGTGAGATCACATGGATCATCGGCATGCTGATCTACCTGATGATGATGGGCACCGCCTTTATGGGTTACGTACTGCCCTGGGGTCAGATGTCCTTCTGGGGTGCGACCGTGATCACCGGCCTGTTTGGCGCGATCCCGTTCATCGGTGAGCCGATCCAGACCTGGCTGCTGGGTGGACCGGCGGTGGACAACGCCACGCTGAACCGCTTCTTCTCGCTGCACTATCTGCTGCCCTTCGTGATTGCCGGTCTCGTGGCTGTGCACATCTGGGCCTTCCACACCACGGGCAACAACAACCCGACCGGTGTCGAAGTTCGCCGTGACAGCAAAGAGAACGCCAAGAAAGACACCGTTCCCTTCTGGCCCTACTACGTCATCAAAGACGTGTTTGCGCTGGCGATCATTCTGGCGGTCTTTATGGCGATTGTCGGCTTTATGCCCAACTATCTGGGTCACCCCGACAACTACATCGAAGCCAACCCACTGGCGACACCTGCACACATCGTTCCGGAATGGTACTTCTTGCCGTTCTACGCGATCCTGCGTGCCTTTACCGCGGACGTTTGGGTGGTTCAGCTGGCCTCCATCGTGACCGGCGGCATCATCGACGCCAAGTTCTTTGGTGTTCTGGCGATGTTCGGCGCGATCGCTGTTATGGCGCTGGCGCCGTGGCTGGACACGTCAAGCGTGCGTTCGGGCAAGTACCGTCCCCAATTCAAATGGTGGTTCTGGCTGCTGGTCATCGACTTCTTCGCGCTGATGTGGCTGGGTGCCATGCCCGCAGAAGAGCCCTATGCCAGCTTCTCGCTGATCGCTTCGGCATACTGGTTTGGCTACTTCCTGGTGCTGCTGCCGCTGCTGGGTGTGATCGAAAAGCCCCTGCCGCTGCCTGCAACCATCGAAGAAGACTTTGATGCGCATTACGGCAAATCTGACAAAGCCGGTTCGGCCGAGTAAGTGAAAGGACAGAAATAAGATGTTCAAGAAACTCACCCTCGCGGCCCTTTCGGCCCTGACCCTCTCGACCGGTGGCGCCTATGCCGCCGGTGGTGCAGGCCACATCGAAGACTTTGCCTTTTCTTTCGAAGGCCCCTTCGGCACCTTTGACCAGCACCAGCTTCAGCGCGGTCTTCAGATCTACACCGAGGTCTGCTCAAGCTGCCACGGCATGAAGTTCGTTCCCATCCGCACCCTTGCGGATGAGGGCGGCCCCCACTTCTCGGAAGACGAAGTGCGTGCCTATGCAGAGCAGAACTTTGAGACCTGGGATCCCGAGCTGAACGACGGCGACGGCGATTTCCGCCCCGCCAAGCCGGTTGATTTCTTCCCCGAAGGTGGTGACCCTGCGGCGCCTGACCTGTCGCTGATGGCCAAAGCCCGTGCGGGTTTCCACGGTCCCTACGGCACAGGCATCAGCCAGTTGGTGAACGGCATGGGGGGCGCGGAATACATCGCGTCGATCCTGACCGGCTATACCGGCAAGGAAAAAGAAGAAGCAGGCACCCTGTTCTACGAAAACACCGCCTTCCCCGGTGGCTGGATCGCCATGGCGCCCCCGCTGACCGGCGAAGATGTTGAGTACGCCGATGGTCACTCGAACGATCTGCACCACGAAGCGATGGACGTCTCGGCCTTCCTGATGTGGGCGGCGGAACCCAAGATGATGGACCGCCAGCGCGCGGGCTTTGTCGGCGTGTTCTTCCTGCTGGTGCTGTCGTCGCTGCTGTACTTGGTGAACAAACGCCTGTGGAAGCCGATCAAATACAAAGGCTAAGGGCCCATCCCTGACATTTCAAAGCCCCGCTTTCACAGCGGGGCTTTTTCTTTGGCCATGCGCCTGATCAAAACCCCTTGAGACCATGGCCCCGGTGCCCTAGTCAGTCAGTCAAAGGAGACCGCCATGAGCATGAATACCTTCGGACATCTCTTCCGTGTCACCACCTGGGGTGAAAGCCACGGCCCCGCTTTGGGCGCGACCGTCGATGGCGTACCTCCGGGCATCGAGATCAACGAAGAGATGCTGCAACACTGGCTGGATCTGCGAAAGCCCGGGCAAAACAAATACACCACGCAGCGGCGTGAACCCGATGCGGTGCGCATTCTGTCGGGCGTGTTCGACGGCAAGACCACCGGCACCTCGGTGCAGTTGATGATCGAAAATACGGATCAACGATCAAAGGATTATTCCGAGATCGCGCAGAAATTCCGCCCCGGTCACGCCGACATCACATACTACCAGAAATACGGGTTGCGGGACTATCGCGGGGGCGGTCGGTCTTCGGCACGCGAAACCGCAGCCCGCGTGGCAGCCGGAGGCATTGCGCGCGCGGCCCTTGACCAATTGCTCCCGGGGTTGAAAATCACCGGTTACATGGTTCAGATGGGACACCGCAAAGCAGACCCCACTGCCTATGACCTGTCGGAAGTGGCAAACAACCCCTTTTGGTGCCCGGACGCGGCGACCGCGAACGCCTGGGCCGATGATCTGGATGCCCTGCGCAAATCGGGCAACAGTGTCGGTGCCGTCATTGAAGTCACCGCCCAAGGTGCCCCCGCCGGGTTGGGGGCCCCGATCTATGGCAAGCTTGATACGGATCTGGCCGCCGCGATGATGAGCATTAACGCGGTTAAAGCCGTCGAAATCGGCGAAGGCATGGCCGCCGCCTGCCTGACTGGCACCGAAAACGCCGATGAAATTACCATGGGTCCAGACGGCCCTATCTACAGCTCGAACCACGCAGGTGGCATTCTGGGGGGTATTTCAACCGGTCAGGACATCGTGGTTCGCTTTGCGGTCAAACCAACGTCCAGCATTCTGAAATCGCGCAAAACCATCACCCTGGACGGCGAAAATACCGAGATCATTACCAAAGGACGTCACGATCCCTGCGTCGGAATTCGCGCGGTCCCCGTAGGCGAAGCGATGATGGCCTGTGTTCTTTTGGACCACTACCTTTTGCATCGCGGACAGGTTGGCGGGGCCGGCGGCACGTTGGCGACCTAACCCCGCTTAGAAATCTTCCCATTTGTTCACGGCCTTGGCATCTTTGGGCTGATAGACCTCACTGTCTTCGATACGATCGATCTCGGACTGCCAATCGCCACCTTGGTCGGTTTGGCGCTGCTGTATAGGTGTGGGGGATGTTTGCTCTTGCTGCGCCTCCGGTTCTGGCTCCGACGAAGCGTCAGGAGCAATCGTCTGATCCTTCTTTGAGGGAACGGGCGATGTGTCGTCGTCCGATACGAATGCACTGGCCAGGTTGAAAGTGTCATCCGACGGGATGTGCTGCTCTTCGGTGGCCGGTGTCACAGGCTCAGCAGTGGTGGTGACTGTTGGCTGTCGTTGCGGTGGTTCCGGCAAGTCCGCTTCGTCGAATAGCACGATTTCCCCATAGTTTGGAGGCGTTTCCACGGTCTGCACATCGTCAGACGGCCGGGTGTCTGCTTCGCCGAAACCGCGAAACTTTGACAGCAGATCGGTCAGTCGCATTGCCTCAGATGACAGCCCTTGGCTCGAATCCTTGGTCTGGCGCACCCCCAGGGTGTTTTCCTGCGTGACCTTTTCAAGCTCGCCAACGCCCACATTCACCTCTTGGACACTGTTGGCCTGTTCAACCGCATTTTCTGCAATGGCGGAAACCGCGTCCGACACCACATTCACGCTTTCAACGATATGTCCTAGTGTCTCGCTGGTTGCGGTGACAAGCTCTTGTCCTTCTTGGACTTGCTGCGTGCTGTTCAACACCAGAGTTTTGATTTCATTGGCGGATTCAGCGGCGCGCTGTGCCAGGCTCCGCACTTCTGATGCGACCACTGCGAAACCACGTCCGGTTTCCCCCGCGCGCGCGGCCTCGACGCCCGCGTTCAAAGACAACAGATTGGTCTGGAACGCAATATCATCAATCAC
Source organism: Pelagimonas sp. (assembly GCA_025210345.1). Taxonomy (GTDB): domain Bacteria; phylum Pseudomonadota; class Alphaproteobacteria; order Rhodobacterales; family Rhodobacteraceae; genus JAOARQ01. Next base: position 29,958 of record JAOARX010000025.1, read on the forward strand.
GTCAATGATCTGAGTGATCTGATCCGACGATTTGGCAATTGAACTCATGGCTTCCAGCGCGTCTTGCATCACGCCTCCACCCTCTTCTGCACGGCGGCGCCCTTCGACGACCAGTTCCTTGGCTTCTTGCGCCCGTGTCGCAGACTGCTGGACCCGTTCGGAAAGCTCTTCGAGAGACGCGGCTGATTCCTCAAGCGTGGCCGCCTGGCTTTCCGCACGATGAGACATATCAGAGGACATCTCGGCCAGGCCGTTTGCGCTGCTTTCAACGGTGCGCGCGCTGTTCCTCAACTCGGAGACCATTTCATCCAGCGCAACGCATAGGTTGTTATAGTCCTGACACAGCATCACGTACTCAGACCCAAGTTCTTGCCAATCATTCACCACCATGCGGTGGCTCAGATCACCAGATCGCAGATACCCCAAAGAGGCGCTGAAGGCTTGGAACAGGTCGATGCGCAGGTCATTTTCCCTTTGCGCCTGTCTTTGTTGCTCATCCGCGGTTCTCAGTTCATCGCGTAAACAGGCGAGGTTCCTCAGGATCTGCCCCAGTTCGTCCTTGCGATCCGCGCCACATATTTTTGCGCTGAAATCCTTGTTTGCAAGCTGGGAAACGGTTTGGGCAGCGGCATCAATCGGCGAGACCAGCGCACGACCGAAAAAATAGGTTGCGAACAGCGTAACCAGAATCACCATCCCGGAGACCGATAGAACAGCAATATTGGATTTGGAGATCGAATTTTGTGTACGCTCCAGCGAGGCCTCTAGTTCTTCTTGAGCATGCGCAATCAGTTGGCTCAAACGCTGGTTGGTGGCAAGAAACACGGGTTGCAGCAGGTTCCGAACACTATCGGTTTGCCCGAATAGCGCCTCGCTTTCGACCTCATCAAAATGGGGTTCCAAGGCCCGCAAAGACTCTGAAATCGCCTGCAATTCGTCGATCATCGCCTGCGTGCCGCCATTTTGGTGCTGGCTGTTGACCAACAGGTTGATCGAGGCTTCGATCGCCTCGTGCCCTTCTTCCCAACGGGTCGTGAAGTTGGCCCAGCCTTCCTCTTTTCCCAGCGCGTATCCGAGGATCGCGCTTTCTGCCTCATCGATTTTTATCAGGATTTCGCGCAGCGAGGCCTCTTGGACAAACAGTTCACGATCTTGGCTCAGGTTGTTTTGCAACCGTGCCTTGATGGCCCATGACATCCCCGAAACGGTCACCAGCGCCACAACAAAGGCAGACGCCAGAAAGAATAGCTGGATACGGATTGAAAATCTGCTCATGGCTCCCTCGCAGGTCAACAGGCCCTTAGCCTGCAATCCGCCCAGCATCGCCTCTCGGACTTAAGAAATAACTTCCTGGCCTGCCCGTTTTGGCACCATGAATAGATACAGTTTTAGTTAAACCCGCTCCAGGCGCGACCGCTGCACCACGAAAATCCCCCCGGTGATGATGGCCACCCCGATGAGATCCAACAGGCCCAACCGCTCGGACAACAGCAAGGCCGCGATGGCCACACCAAAAAACGGGTTGAGGAAATGAAACGTCGCCGCCCTGACCGTACCGACCCGGTTCACAAGGTGGAACCAAACAAGGGTGGCCGCCAATCCGGGCACAACCGTGGTATAGGCAAACGCCACCAAAAGCGACGTGCTCCAGGTGACGTCAAATTCCTCAAGGCTGACAGCAAAGGGCCAGAGCGCGGCGCTTCCCACCAACATTTGCAGACCGACCACCATCAGAAAGTTCCCGCCCGATGTGGCCCCGCGCAGCGTCAGCGTCGCCACTGTCAGGGCCAGCACGCCGATGAAACACAGCAACACGCCCATAGGATCAGCCCCGCCCCCAAAGCGGCTGCCCATGATCAAGGTGACCCCGACAAAGCCCCCCATAAGACCCAGGATCGTCATCGCGCGCAGCTTTTCGCGGAAGATCAGCCACCCGGCAAGCGCGACCCAAAGCGGCATGGTCGAGGCAATAATCGCCGCAAGCGAGGCTTCGATCTTTTGCATGGCGACAAAATTCAACCCAAGGTACAGCGCATTCTGACAAATCCCGAAAATGATGGTCGCCCGCCATTGGCTTGGGCTTAGCCGCCAGCTTTGCCCCATCATCCGCGCAATCAGAACCGCCAGCAGGCCAGAGATCAAAAACCGCAGCGCCAATGCGCCCAAGGGCGGTGCATGCGCCACGATGATCCGCGCAGACGTAAAGGCCGACGACCACATAAGGGCAAACAACAGCCCCATCACCAGCGCGCGTATATCCATGGCTCTCTCCCCGTTATCCAGCACAAGACCCGCTGCGCGCGCCCTTTGCAAGACCGTGTTTCCCCTGGGCAGAACCAAAAAGCCCCGCCTGACGAACAGGCGGGGTAGTCGAGCGCCCACGCGGTTGGCGGGGCACTGGCGGTGTTGGTGTTGTTCTTGAAACTCAGTTTGGCTTTTCGGCCATTTCCGCCCGAATTTGTTGGCGCAAAACGTCGATCGGAACCGTTTGTCCATCGCGTTTGAAGCACCAGTAGGTCCAGCCATTGCAGCTTGGGGCGCCTTCCAGCTTGGCCCCGACCTGGTGGATGCTGCCCTTGATGTCATCCCCAATCAGCGTACCGTCGGCGCGCACCTTGGCCTTGTGACGGCCGTTCATGCTCCAAAGCTCTTCACCGGGGCTTAGCATGCCGCGTTCGACCAATTGGCCAAAGGGCACGCGGGGTTCCGCACGTTTGGACGTTGTGACCTTGAGCGCCGCTTTGTCAAAGGCGCGCGTTTCGGCCAGACGGGTCTCGGCGACCTCGCGATAGGCCGGTTCGCGCTCGATCCCAATCCAGTCGCGGCCCAGCATCTTGGCCACCGCACCGGTTGTGCCGGACCCAAAGAAGGGATCCAGAATCACGTCACCGGGATTGGTCGAGCCCACCAGCACACGATGCAGCAGGGATTGCGGTTTCTGGGTCGGATGTGCCTTGTCGCCATTGGCGTCTTTCAGACGCTCGCCGCCGTTGCAGATCGGCAAAACCCAATCGCTGCGCATCTGCACACCTTCGTTCAGCGCCTTGAGCGCCTCATAGTTGAAGGTGTATTTCGCGCCCTCTTCCTTAGAGGCCCAGATCATCGTTTCATGTGCATTGGTAAAGCGCTTGCCCCGGAAGTTCGGCATGGGATTTGACTTGCGCCAGACCACATCGTTCAGGATCCAGAAACCCGCGTTCTGCATCTCGGCGCCGACCCGAAAGATGTTGTGATAAGAACCGATCACCCAAATCGCCCCATTGGGTTTGAGCAATCGGCGCGCCGCCTTGAGCCAGTCTTGGGTAAATCTGTCGTAGGCGGCAAAACTGCTGAATTGATCCCAGTGATCATCCACCGCATCAACCCGTGAATTATCGGGGCGATGAAGTTCCCCTTTGAGCTGAAGATTATAGGGCGGATCGGCAAAGATCAGGTCAACAGAGGCCTCAGGAAGGCTGTTCATCACCTCGATGCAATCACCGGATAGAATAGTGTTTAAGGGAAGCGTTTTCGCCCCCTTGCGCGTGGTTGTTTTCGTCATCTCTGCCTCAAGTCCCCGGCGCTTTTCGCGCTCATTGGTTGACCTCAAGATGAGTCATTGACGATTCGGCGTCAAATTCTTTTTTGAATCAAAAGCTTACGATTTAGCCTTGATACAAGATATTGTGGACCGGTTTGAACGAACACCTATGGTGTGGGGTTACACCGAATTTTTGCAGCGCGTCTTTGTGGCTTTTTGTCGGGTATCCGGCGTTGGTTTCCCACCCATATTCCGGGTGGTGTTGCGCCAATGCCTGCATGACATAATCTCGCCGTATTTTGGCCACAATTGAGGCCGCCGCAATCGACGGTGAAACGCCATCTCCGCCGACAATCGACGTCGCGGGACAGGGCAGATTTGGCGGCAGGCGATTGCCGTCCACCAGCGCGTGATCCGGTTTGACCGGCAGGGCCTCAAGCGCGCGGCGCATCGCGAGAAAGCTGGCCTGAAGAATGTTGATGTCGTCAATTTCCTGCACGCTGGCCTCGCCCAGGGCGAAATGCGCCCGTGCGCGCAGCTGTTCGTCCAAAACCGCACGGCGCTTGGCGCTGAGTTTCTTGCTGTCGTTCAGCCCCTCGGGGATGTCATCGGGGTCCAGGATCACCGCACAGGCCACCACGGGGCCGGCAAGCGGTCCACGCCCCACCTCATCGACACCGGCCACCAGACGCGCGCCCCGGGACCACAGCGCCTGCTCCAGGCGCAGGGACAGACCGCTCATGTTTCCGAGAACAGGGCAGGTTCAAGCAAGCGCAGCACCAGCGCCCCAAGACCCAGCACCGTGACGAGGATCATCACGATCCATCCCGCCGCCGGGATCACCCCCAGCAGCAACACGGCCAAGGCCCCCGCCAGCGCCGCCAACACCCGGTTGGCCGGTGCGTCGGGCCTGCGTCCCGCAAAGCCAAGCAGAACCGCACCCAGAAGATAGGCTCCCATCAAATATCCGCCCAAGGCCGCCAGCACCAGCACCACCAGAATGACCGGGGTGATCACCATGCCCAACAGCGTCAACGCGCTGAGGATGACAGCCCCCAACAGCGCCGACAGCGCAATCGCCCCCCACAGCATGACCGCTCCGGGCGTGTCGCGGGCTTCGTCCAGCAGATCCCGCAGGAAACGAGGCAGGACAAAGGCCATCAGGCCAAGAACCAGCGACAAGATCACCCAGTTTTGTACAAACGCGGTCGGAAAGGCGGGCCATTGAAACCCATCATCCCCCCGCTCGGCCGCTGCGCGGGCTTCCTGCTTGGCTTTGCGCTTGGCCGCTTCGCCGAACAGATCCGGCGCTTTGGGCGCATCGGTGCGGGGCAATCTTTGAATACGCTCTTGCGGGGCCACATGTGCGGGCACCACCAAGGTTCCGACCCGGGTTTCATACAGGGTCAGCAGGCCCTCGATCTGCGCATCCTCGCCAAAGTCCACCTCATTGGCCAGGATCGCGACGTCGCCGCTGATGGGCGCGTTGATCGACGCCAGTTCGGCAGAGATCAACACGGTCCCTTTGACCGGCGCCGCAACCGTGGTTTCAGATCCCCATGAGCGCAAATCCCCGGCCACCGGCGCGGTGACGCTCACCTGCTGGGCGACGACCGAGACATCCCCCAAAACCGGCGCGTCCACCGAAACCCTCTGCGCCAGCGCATAGAGGCTGCCCCCCAGATCCGCGTCCACATCGACCCAGCGGCCAACCACATGCGCAGAGCCGGTCACGGCCCGGCGCAGGCTGACACGCATGGCCGTCAGGAACACATCATCCAGCCCGTCGTCCTTGATCGTGACCGTCTGACCGCCACGATACAGATCGTTGCCAATGGCAAACCGCGACCCGCCTTCTTCGGCCGTGGCCGAGAAACAGCTGATCACCACGAGAATGGCTGCGAGGATATAGTGCATTGCGCCCACCGAATCTGCCCAATTGAGTGGGGGCAAGGTGTCAGGGGGCGTGCGTCTGGTCAAACACTGTGTGGGCCCCTGTGCGGCTTTTGGCCCAGAGAAACCCCTGAGAAAACTTATGGAAAATCCGCAAAAGCCTGCCTGTCAGACCATCGTTGATATCAGCGACAAGATCGCGACTTCGTCGCTGACCTCATGTTTTGCGGTCCACATGGCCAGACGTGCCAATTCTTCGGTCGACAGCTGAACAAGGATCGGGCGGGCATAGCCCGGAGCGACCTCGACCTCCCAGCCTGTGCCTGCGTCCATGGCCTGACGCAGGGTCTGACGCACCAGATAGGCCAACGGCAAATGCGCCGTCGATGTCTCGACAATACGCTTGCGCAACTCATCGGGCAGATGAAGCGAAATCGCTTTGCGTGCGTCGCGCCGGCTCATGGCAGGTCTCCAAATCGTCTGAAGGTTGTAGGAACACTAAACAGCAAAACTTAAGAAAATGCACATGACCTAAGGGGGTCGAGCACTATGAAAACAGTTTGTTTCCACTCTGGACACAAAGATACCAGCCGTATCTTTGAACGCAAAACGCAATCTGGGACATATCTGTGCCCATGCCGCTTCTGACCGCCCATCAGATCGGCGCGTGGCCCAGCAAAGACGAAAGGCGCCCATGCGGGCGCCTTTGCAGTGTATCACCTGCGGGGCTTTTCGTGACAAAGGCGCCGCAGGGGCGCCTTTGCACTGCCTGTGCAGACAGAATTCCCAAAAGGAATTCGACTTACATCATGCCGCCCATGCCGCCCATGTCGGGCATGCCGCCGCCTGCGCCTGCGCCGCCTTCGGAAGGCTTGTCCGCAACCATGGCTTCGGTGGTGATCAGCAGGCCTGCAACCGATGCCGCATCTTCCAGAGCGGTACGGGTGACTTTCGCCGGGTCAATGACGCCAAAGCCGAACATGTCGCCATATTCGTCGGTCTGAGCGTTATAGCCGAACGATGCGCCATCCGATTCACGGACCTTGCCAGCGACAACCGCGCCGTCAACGCCTGCGTTTTCCGCGATCTGACGCAGCGGAGCTTCGATCGCCTTGCGCACGATTGCGATACCGGCATTCTGATCCGAGTTCGCACCCTCAACGCCTTCCAGCGCCTTGCCGGCCTGAACCAGAGCAACACCACCACCAACGATGACGCCCTCCTGGACAGCAGCGCGGGTCGCGTTCAGAGCATCGTCCACACGGTCCTTGCGCTCTTTCACTTCGACTTCGGTCATGCCGCCGACGCGGATCACAGCAACACCGCCTGCCAGTTTGGCAACGCGCTCTTGCAGCTTTTCACGGTCGTAGTCCGACGAGGTTTCTTCGATCTGGGTGCGGATCTGGCCAACACGCGCTTCGATTTCTGCCTTTTCACCGGCGCCGTCCACGATGGTGGTTTCGTCTTTGGTGATTTCGACTTTCTTGGCGTTGCCCAGCATGTCCATGGTCACGGACTCGAGCTTCATGCCCAGATCTTCGGAGATGACCTGACCGCCGGTCAGAATTGCGATGTCCTGCAGCATGGCCTTACGGCGATCGCCAAAGCCAGGTGCCTTGACAGCAGCAATTTTCAGGCCGCCGCGCAGTTTGTTGACAACCAGGGTCGCCAGCGCTTCGCCTTCAACGTCTTCCGCGATGATCAGCAGCGGCTTTTGCGACTGGATCACCTGCTCAAGCAGCGGAACCATCGGCTGGAGCGACGACAGTTTCTTTTCGTGCAGCAAGATCATGCAGTCTTCGAGGTCTGCGATCATCTTGTCCGGGTTGGTCACAAAGTAGGGCGACAGGTAGCCGCGGTCGAACTGCATGCCTTCCACAACGGTGGTTTCGGTGTCGAGGCCTTTGTTTTCCTCAACGGTGATCACACCTTCGTTGCCGACTTTTTGCATCGCGTCCGCGATTTGACCGCCGATTTCTGCTTCGCCGTTGGCCGAGATGGTGCCAACCTGCGCAACTTCGTCGCTGTCTTTGACTTCGCGGGCCATGCCCTTGATGCCTTCGACAACCTGCGCGGTCGCCAGGTCGATGCCGCGCTTGAGGTCCATCGGGTTCAGGCCCGCTGCAACCTGCTTGAGGCCTTCCTTGACGATGGCCTGAGCCAGAACGGTGGCGGTGGTGGTGCCGTCGCCTGCTTCGTCATTGGTGCGCGAAGCAACTTCTTTCACCATCTGCGCGCCCATGTTCTCGAACTTGTCTTCCAGCTCGATCTCTTTGGCAACAGATACACCGTCTTTGGTGATGCGCGGTGCGCCGAACGATTTGTCCAGAACAACGTTGCGGCCTTTGGGGCCCAGGGTCACCTTGACAGCATCTGCCAGGATGTTCACGCCGCGCAGCATCGAGTTGCGTGCGTCTGTGTCGAATTTCACGTCCTTAGCGGCCATGTGTATTCTCCTAAGAATTCAGTAGTATCAGAAAAGCGAGGTGGCCTTAGGCGATGATGCCCAAGATGTCGCTTTCTTTCATGATCAACAGCTCTTCGCCGTCGACGGTAACCTCGGTGCCCGACCATTTGCCGAACAGAACCTTGTCGCCTTCCGAAACGGCCATCGGGATCAGCTCGCCGCTGTCCTTGCGTGCGCCTTCGCCACATGCGACCACTACGGCCTCAGCGGGCTTTTCTTTCGCGCTTTCGGGGATGATCAGACCACCGGCGGTCTTTTCGTCGCTCTCTACGCGGCGTACCAGCACGCGGTCATGAAGCGGTTTGAATGCCATCTTTGCAGCTCCTAGCTCAAAGTGTTTGTCCTTGGGCCCCAACCGCTGTCTGCGATCCGGGCCGTTATCACTCACAGTTGATGAGTGCTAACGGCGAAATAGTTAGGCACGCGATTTGCAGGAGTCAACCGCGCGATTTGAGAAAATCCGAACTTCCTGTTCGTGCGGTCCCCCGGTCCCAAGCCTAGCCCTAAGCCTGCTTATGTTTAGGGGCCTTTGACTATTGCCTCTTAGGGCCAGATCAATAGGGTTGCCCGCATGGAAATCTGATTTGATGGTTGATTATGGCGGATACGGCCCCTTCTTTAGCCCCCCCTGCCCCTGAACAAACGCGCCGCCTGTCGTGGCCCGACGTGGCCCGGGGGCTGGTCATGGCGGTCGTCGTTCTGGGGCATTGCTGGGATGGCCTGGCCTCGGCGGGGATGGACCATGCGGCGGCGCTATGGCGGTGGGTTGAGGCCGCATTTGCGCTGTTTCGCATGCCCGCCTTCTTTATTGTAGGCGGGTTTTTCCTGATTGCGCGGGTGCAGGCCACCCGGCTGTCCGATCTGGGGGTAAACCTGACGCTGCGATTGGTGTATCCGCTGTTCATCTGGACACCGGTTTTCACCGCCCTGCGCGTGCTGGCCGGGGGCAGCACCACCACACAGGTGTCGCTGGGGGATATTTTCCGCTTTCCCCTGCCGCCCATGGACCATTTCTGGTTCCTCTGGTCGATGTTTCTTTTGCAACTAGGTCTGGCGATTGTCATCACCCTTTGGCCCCAAAGCCACAGGCGTCCGACCCTCTGGTACACGCTGGCCGCGCTCACCGGGGTCAGTTGGTTCTTTGTCCCCTACCACCCCACGTGGGGCCCCTGGTACATGGAGACCCTGGCCCATCTGCCCTTTATCTGTCTGGGTGTGGGTCTGGGGATCAGCCCTTATCTGCGCAGCGCCCTGCCCTTGCCGGTCTGGCTGGCTGCATTGGGATTTGTGCTGTTGGATGGCTTTGCCGTGCTTTTGCCGCAAGGCCCGCTGGTGACCACGCTGGGGGCCTTTGTCACCTCTGTCTGCCTGTTGCGCTGCGTGCAATGGCTGAGTGATCGCTATGACGGGACTAAGGCCATTCGGGCGCTGATTGTCATTGGCCGCTACTCCATGCCGATCTTTCTGGTGCATACCGCTTTTACCGCCGCAACCCGCATTGCGTTAAGCAAGCTGGGAATCGAGGCCTTTGTGCTGCATGTGACGCTTGGCACCTTGATGGGTATTCTGGGTCCTTTGGGGATGTTCCTAGCACTGGAAAGACTGCGGCTGGCGCGTTGGTTGGGATTGTCATAGGGCAGCCCCCGGCCAAGGGCCTATGCGTTAGGCGTCATCCAGACTGTCGCCCCAATCAATCAGCCCCTGCCGCCCGGTCGGGGTGATGTCATAGACGCCCGTTTCCACCTTTTGAAACCAGCCATAGTGGTTGTTGCGCATCAAGGTGGTGGCCTGTTTCACCCCGGTGGCGCGCGCAACGTCCTGCCCGCGCGATGCCCCCGCCCCCACGAGGAACCGCGCGCAGATCAGCGCATCCTGACGGTAGCCCGTCACAATCCCGTGCCGCGTCGCGCCACCGTCATTGGGATCGCCGCGCAGCCTGTGGAACTCCCGCAGGAGGCGTGCGGATTTCACTTTGCTTTTGCGCGGCGCATAGGGCCCAGGATCACAATGGACCTCGGCCCGGCCATCCGTATTGACCGTGATCATCCCCAGACCCAACCGCCGACACATGGCCAGATTGTCCCGAAGCCCCCGCCGCGCCGTCCGGCCAGAGGGTTTGGGCACGGCGATATAGACGTGATCGGTAATGGACAGCCGGGCAATCGCCTGATGATACAGCGCCAGAGAAAGGGTCAGCTTGAGCTCAACAATCACCGGGGGGTCCTGATCCCGGAGGGCCACCATATCGGCCGCGCCCACCTCGCCCTTGACCGCATAGCCCTGCGCCTCAAGCAGGGATTTGACCGGCCCGTATAAATCGCTCTCACGCTTCATGGGGACAAACTCGCCCAGGATCTCCCCCTTGTCCACCCGGCCGCGCGGGGCCATTGTGGGCGGGCACAGAATATGGGATTTCGACATGCGTAAGTGGTTTTGGGCAGCTCTGATCTGGATTGGCGTCGGGGGACAGGCGCAGGCACAATGCGCTGGGCAGGATCTTCGCCCGAGCATGACGCAGGCGCAGACCCACGCGATGCAAATGCATGTGGCCCAAACGCCCTATGCCGAGGGCAACCACTGGCGCGCCACGCGTGGCGATGAAATCATCCACTTGATTGGCACCCTGCACCTTGGCGATCCGAGGTTTGACGCCATCGTCACCCGTCTGGAGCCCGTCTTGCAACGCGCGGACCGCCTGTTGCTTGAGATGACCGAGGCCGAGCAGACCGAACTGACCAACGCCATGGGCACCCGCCCCGAGCTGTTCGTCCTGACCGACACCAGCCTGCCCGAGATCCTGCCGGACCATGAATGGCAGGCGCTGGCAGAGGCCCTGAACGCGCGGGGTATTCCGGCGGCCATGGGGGCCAAGATGCGGCCATGGTACCTGTCGATGATGCTATCGATCCCGCCCTGCATGATGGGTCTTTTGGCACAACAGGACGGGCTGGATGCCCAGCTAGAGGCCAGCGCCGCGGCGCTTGATCTGCCCACCCAGGCGCTTGAACCCTATGATGCGGGGTTTCGCGCCTTTGATGCCATCCCCATGGATCAGCAACTGGCCATGATCCGCAGCGCCCTGACCGATGACGGCCCGCTTGAGGACATGATCGAAACCATGCTGATCACCTATTTCGAACAGGCCCATATCGAGGGCTGGTTCGTCACTCAGGAACTGCTGCATGAATATACGTCAATGTCCAAAGACGAGGTGGCGCAGATCAATGACCTGATCAGCGCGGGGCTTTTGACCCGGCGCAACCACGATTGGATTCCGGTGATCCTTGCGGCGTCGCAACAGACCAAGGGGCCGATTGTCGTGGCCTTTGGCGCCGCGCATCTTGGGGGCAAAGACGGCGTGTTGAACCTTTTGGCGGACCAGGGGTTCACCCTGAGCCGCCAACCGTTCTAGGCCGCCAAGCCACGCCCTTTCAACAGGGCGTCAACCCCCGGCATACGCCCGCGGAACTTGAGATACAGCTCCTGTGCGTCCTCTGAGCCGCCTTTGGACAGGATAAACTGTTCCAACTTGCGCGCCATGTCCGGGTCAAACGCCCCCCCTGCCTCTTCAAAGGCTTCAAAGGCGTCGGCATCCATGACTTCGGACCACATATAGCTGTAGTACCCGCTGGAATATCCGTCGCCGGCAAAGACATGGGCGAAATGCGGGGTCGCGTGGCGCATACCAATGGCGCGGGGCATGCCCAGCGCCGCAAGCACTTCGGCCTGTTTTTGCATGGGGTCAGCGGGGGCCGGACCGTTGTGAAACGCCAGATCAACCAGCGCCGAGGCCACATATTCCACCGTCTGGAACCCCATGTCATAGGTCGCGGCGCCAAGGACCTTATCCAAAAGATCCCTGGGCATCGGTTCGCCGGTGTCCGCATGGGTTGCATATTCCGCCAGCACCTCGGGCACTTCCAGCCAGTGTTCATACAGCTGGCTGGGCAGTTCGACAAAGTCCCGCGCCACAGAGGTGCCCGAGACCATCTCATAGGTCACATCCGACAGCATCTGGTGCAGCGCATGGCCGAATTCGTGGAACAGCGTGCGCGCATCATCATATGACAACAGCGCCGGGTCCCCCTTGGCAAAGTTGCACACGTTCACCACCAGCGGGATCTGCACGTCGGGGAATTTCGCCTGCGCCCGGATGGCCGAACACCACGCGCCCGACCGCTTAGAGCCGCGCGCGAAATAATCGCCGATGAACACGGCCACGGTGTCGCCGTTGCGGGTGACTTGCCATGCGCGCGCATCTTCGTGATAGAGCGGCACATCCAGCGCGGCAAATTCCAGGCCAAACAGCCGGTTCGCACAGGCGAACTGAGCCTCTAACATGCGCTCAAGCTGGAAATAGGGTTTGACTTCGGCCTCATCGAGATCGTGTTCGGCCTTGCGGCGCTTTTCCGAATAATAGCGCCAATCCCAGGCCTCAAGCGGGCCGTCGATACCGTCGGCGTGCAGCATGTCCTCAAGGATCCGGGCATCCGCATTGGCCTGCGCCTTGGCCGGTTCCCAAACCTGCATCAGCAGGGTTTCGACGTTCTCGGCGGTGCCTGCCATTTCGGTCTCAAGCTTGAAAGCGGAAAACGTGTCGTGGCCCAAAAGCCGGGCCCGCTCTTCGCGCAATGTGAGCGTCTCGGCCGCGATGTCGCGGTTGTCGGTCGCCCCGCCATTCATGCCGCGCGCGGCCCATGCGGCATAGGCCTTTTGCCGCAGATCACGCCGTGGCGAGAACTGGAGAAACGGCACAATCACCGAGCGCGACAGGGTCACGACCGGGCCCAGGCCGCGCTCTTGGCCGGCGGTGCGCATGGCCCCGATGACGAACTCGGGCAGCCCGCCCAGATCGTCCTCGGAACATTCCATCAACCACTCGCGTTCGTCCGCCAAAAGGTTCTGGGTGAACCCGGTGCCCAGCTCGGCCAGACGGTTCTTGATCGCAGTCATCCGATCCGATTGCACCCCTTCAAGCGCGGCCCCCGCACGCACAAAGTTGCGATGCACCAGCATCAAGACCCGCGCCTGTTCGTCGCTAAGATCAAGGGTATCGCGCGCCTCCCAGACCGTGCGGATGCGGTCAAACAATTTGGCATTCGAATAGATTTGCGAACTATGCGCTGCGAATTTCGGAGAATACTCGCGCATGATCGCTTCGCGGGTCTCATTGCTGTCGGCCCCCGCGATGTTAAAGAACACGCCCGCCGCCTTGTCCAGCGCGTGACCGCATCGCATCAACCCTTCGATCGTGTTCTCAAAGGTGGGAGCATCCGGGTTGTCCGCGACCTTGGCGACCTCTTGCAGATCTGCCTGCATCGCCTGATCAAAAGCCGGTGCGAAATCCGCATCCTTGATGGCGTCAAACGGGGGCAGGCCAAAGGGGGTCTCCCAGTTGGACAACAGCGGGTTGGTCATGTGGCAATCTCCTGTAGGTTGCCCCGAAACCTAAGCGCACAGGGGTTAATCTTCAATGCGCATCCGCCTTGCGCGGGCGCGTGCGGTCCAGTTCGGCGGTGATGGGGATGTGCTCATCGGTGTCGCCCGGCGGCAGGTCGAACGGCCCGTTCGCCCAGTCCGCGCGCTTCCACGCCTCTTTTGCCGCCTCGATCTTGTCCTTGGACGATGACACAAAGTTCCACCAGATATAGCGATCCTCGCTCATCGTGGCCCCGCCCAGCGCCATCAGCCGCGCGCCCTGTGGCCCGGCCTTGACGGAAACCGCATCCCCGGGCCGAAACACCATCATCTGCCCCGCGTCAAAGACCTGTCCCGCCACCTCAATCGCCCCTTGCGAGACATAGATCCCGCGATCTTCGTGGTCGTCGGGCAGCGGGAACTGGGCGCCCGGTTGCAAGACCACATCCAGATAAAAGGTCTCGGACGGCATGGTCACAGGGCTAGTCTGCCCATAGGCATTGCCAAGGATCAAGCGCGCCTCGGCCCCCGCATCCCGGATGATGGGCAGCGCCGCCTGTTTATGGTGTTCGAAATCCGGGGGCATGTCTTCTTTGGCGGCGGGCAGGGCAATCCATGTCTGAATGCCAAACAGGCTGTGACGCGTGGCGCGGGTCTTGGCGCTGGTGCGTTCCGAATGGGTGACGCCGCGCCCCGCGACCATCCAGTTGACCTCACCGGGGTGGATCATCTGATGGGTGCCCAGACTGTCACGGTGTTCGAATTCGCCCTGATACAGATAGGTGACCGTGCCCAGCCCGATATGCGGGTGCGGGCGCACGTCGATGCCGCCTTCGGTGATGAAGTCGGCCGGGCCCATCTGGTCGAAAAAGATAAACGGCCCAACCATCTGCCGCTGTACCGAGGGCAGCGCCCTGCGCACCTCAAATCCCCCCAGATCACGGGCGCGCGGAATAATCAGGGTGTCGATCGGGCTGTCAGCGCCCGGTTGGCTTGGGTTCCAGCTCATGTCTTTCTCCCTCTTCTGTCTCACGGTCCTGAGATCCAAGATGGCAGATACGCTCCAGCAAACAAGAGCGCACATGCAACCACCACATCACACCTCCCGTGCAAATTTGCACAATATCAAAGCAGGGAGCGGAGGGGCTCGGTCAGTTCGGGGCCTTCGTCGTCGCGGCCAAAGGGGGCGACCTTGTGATAGGTCATCCGCCCTTCAAACCCCGTGCCAAGGGTTTCGATCACCTCATCATCGTCAATATCCGCCCCAAGCCACGGCCAGAGCTGTTCTTGGGACAAGATCACCGGCGTGCGGCTGTGGATATGGCTGATCTGCGGCAAGGCCGTGCGCGTCAGGATTGTGGCGCTGTGCCCTTCGTCCCCGCGCCGCGCATACAACCCGGCCAGATACATCACGGGCGCATTGCGCTGCGTCGTGATCCACCAGGGCTGTTTTTGCCCCTTGGCGCCGGTCCATTCATAATAGCCCGCCACGGGAATGACACAGCGCTGATGACGCCAGGCCTGACGGAAGGTGGGTTTTTGGTGGGCGGTTTCGATACGGGCGTTGAAGGTGGTCTGTTTCCACTGTGTCGCCGGCCCTTTGAACCATTCCGGCACAAACCACCACCGCGCCGTGGTCGCGGTCAGATTGCGCTCTTGGGCATAGGCGATCTCGATCTGCTGCGTGGGTTTGATGTTCCAGCTGGCCCGCACCAGCGGCGCATCGGGATCGCGGTGCACGTCATCCCAATCCAGCTCTCCACGCTGCCACGCGTAAAACTGTTCCCAAGACAGTCCCGGCAATCCGATTCGTCCACACATGGCGGGATGATACCACTATAGCTGAATGTGGATATGGTCATCGTGCCGGGCAGCGCGACAGCCCTGAAATCTGAGTTTCGGATGACTTAGCCCCATCTGCTCTGACAGGGGGGGCTCCAGAAACATCTTACCCAAGCGCGGATCTTGCAGCAGCGCGGTGGCCAGCGCCCTGGTGCGCGCGACGTCAAGCGGGCGGCCCGGAAAGACAGATTGCAAGGGCCTCAGATCCCAGCGCATGGTCGGCCAGGCCTTGGGGCAGATCTGATGATCCAGGGCGTCAAAGGCAAAATACCCCAACGGAGAGCGCGTCTTGCCCGGCAGATACCCCCCCATGGCATCGGTGTAGTAAAACGCGAAATCCAGCTTTTCGCCATCACTGTGGGACAGATGCGGCAACAGCGGGAAGCCATCGAAAAAGGGAAAGCCACCATCCAGCGCCAAGGTGAGCGTGCCGGGAAATTCCGCTTCGACGCGCGCGGCGACATCCCCGGCAAGATCCGCCAGCTCGGGCTTAACGAAATGCCGCAGGGTGACGCAATAAAACGGGGATTGCATCTGCAAGGGCTCACCAAAGCAGGGCAAGGCCTGCCGCCCGCCCAAAGGAGCCAGCTGAACCGCGCCCACCCAGATCACCGCATACAGCAACACAAAGGCCAGAAGGCGCCTGCGAAACCCCAGAGCCCCAAGCCAGGCCAGCCCACCCAACTGCGTGAGGATGGTCAACATACCCACGATCAGCGTATGCCCCAGCAGGCGCATCACACCCCCTGTTTGGCCGCGCAAACCGGGCAATCGCCACGCGGTTTCAGCCCGATCTTGCGGGTTTCCCCCCAAAGCGCGTCATAGATCATCATCTCGCCCCGCAGGGGCTGCCCCGCCCCGGTGATCAGCTTGACCGTTTCCACAGCCATCATCGCCCCGACAACCCCGGGCAGCGGCCCCAGAACCCCGGCCTCGGCGCAGGAGGGCGCAAGACCGGCGGCGGGGGCCTCGGGGAAGATACATTGATAACACGGCGCGCCATGTGCCGGATCGAACACGCTCAGCTGGCCTTCCCATTGGCTTAGGGCGCCGGAAACCAACGGCACTCCCAGCGCCACAGCGGTTTCATTGGCCAGATAGCGGGTGGTGAAATTATCGGTCCCATCCAGGATCACGTCGTATTCGGCGCATAGATCCTGGGCGATCTCGGCGGTCAGGCGGCGCTGATAGGGGCGCACGGTCAAAAACGGGTTGATGGCTTTCATCGCGCGCTCGGCAGAGAAAACCTTGGGCGTGTCGATGTCTTCATCGCGGTGGATGACCTGCCGTTGCAGGTTGCCCGCATCGACCAGATCGTCGTCGATCACGCCGATCGTCCCGACCCCGGCCGCCGCCAGATAGTGCAGGGCTGGCGATCCCAGCCCCCCGGCCCCGATCACCAGAACCCGCGCCTCTTTCAGGCGTTTCTGGCCCGGACCCCCCAATTCGCGCAGGACAATATGCCGGGCATAGCGGTTCAACTCTCCGGGGGCAAAGGGCCCCGAAGGCGCATCAGAGGGCATCGCGGTCTCGGGTGGGGCGGCACGCGCGCGCAGCTTGGCCAAGCCCCAGCGATAAGCCATCGCAACGGCCACCAACACCAACAGCACGATCCAATCACGGGCATTTTCGCCGGTCGCCGCGCGCAGGGGATGCCCGTCAGGCAAGGTCACATGCACCGCGATGACACCAAGCAGCACAATCAGGGGCAGCACATAGGCCAGTGTCCTGGACCGCAGCCCCCACCGCGCCAGCGCCCAAAGCCCCGCCATCAACAAAAAGACCTGGATCATGATTTCCCCCTGCGCTTTGCCAGATTGGTGCAAAGCGCAGGGCCTGTCTTAGCGCGAAGCACAGGGCCTGTCACCCTGCCCCAAGGTCGGATCCGGCCACCGGCGGCGCATCGGGTTTGACCGCCTTGGCTTTTGGGGGTCTGGCCGGGCCATACCAGTCTTCGTTGCGGGTGGCGATCATCGTCACCGCCAGTGCAAAAAACGCAAGGGTCGATCCCGCCAACAGCGCGTAATCCGCTGATTTCAAAATCAGATATAGCACCGCGTAAACGATCACCAATGCGGTGCTGAGCACCCAGACCCGGCGCCCAAGCTTAAGCGCCACAACCCCGAAAAAGGTGAGCAAACCAATCACCGCGCCCGCAGAAATCAGGTAACTGACCTCGAAACCCAGATGCTCGGCATAGGCCACCATCAACAGCACAAAGACCGTCTGCGCCAGCCCCACAAGGATGTATTGCACCGGATGGGCCGGGCGCTGATCCGTGGCCCGCGCCCCCACCTTTTCGGTCAGCAAAATGGTCAGAAAGGTCAGCGCAATGAACAAGATCCCATAGCGCGCCGCGCGATAGGCCTTTTGATAGAAATCATTGGGCTCGATCAGCCGAACACCAAAGGACATCTCGTTGGAGCGGGCCCGCCCGCTGCTGTCCTCGCGGGCGACATGCGGCAGGCTGCGCGCCAGATGCGGGATGGTCCAATGGGCACGAAAGCCCGCGTCGCTGACCTCATGTTCATTGGGCAAAAACCCCCCGGCAAAACTGGGATGCGGCCAGTCACTGGTCATGGTGATCTGGGATGTCCGCCCCACCGGCGCGATGAACAGCTCTTGTGCGCCGTTGAACCCAAGGCTGAGGTCATAGAGCTTGGTCCCGCGCGGATCCCCCGTCGCCACCCAGAACCCGGCATCCTCGGTAAAGGGTTCGGCCATCAGGCTTTCGCCATCTGCCAGGATCTCGGCCTGCCCGCGCAGGGCCCGGTTCGATGACACGCGTATGCGGATCTCGGTCTCATCCCACAGCAATTTATGCTCTTGGTCGATCACCTGATTCACAAGATCCAGATCAAAGTCGAACTGCGCCGTGGTGGAGGCCTGATAGACAGGGGCGCGAAAGATCCCCCGGCGGCGGATTTCGGTTTGGGTGGCGATGGTGACGTCAAACCGTTCAGGGAAGAGGTAGACGGGATTGACCCGATCCACCCGCGGTTCCTGTACATTTTCCTGTAGCGGCACGTCTGAAACCGGATCACGCAAAACAGCCCCGCTTTCCGGGTCCCGCTTAGTTTTGCGCACCGTCACCGTATAGTGCCGCTCGACCGGGATCACCATCACCGGCCCTGACAGGCGCTGGGCCCCGCCCCATTCCGCGCCGACCGTCTGGATGGTGCTTTGCGAATAGCGCTTGCGCCCATCGATCACCTCGGCGGCGAAGAACAGTGGGATAAACATGAACAGGGTCAACAGACCCACAATGGCAAAACGCCACCCGGCGGATTTTAACATAACGGCACCTCAAACCAATTTGTCGCCACACGATCACAGGCCCCCGGATACGTCCAGTCAGACATTCCCGCCCTCTCAGGGATGGCAAATTTCAGCCCACACAGGAAAATCCGTGCTAGGCTTCCCCTGCGGAAACACGCGCAAATCATTTATTTGGAGGAGATTATGAAGACACTCGTACCGGCCGTTATGGCCCTTGCCCTCTCTGCCAGCGCCCTCATCGCAGGCGGAGACACCCCCGCCCCCGAAGGCGCCAAGGTCTATTTCATCGGGCTTGCGGATGGGGACACCGTGCAATCACCGCTGACCATTGCCTTTGGTCTTGAGAACATGGGCGTCGCGCCTGCGGGCGTCGAAAAGGACGGCACCGGGCACCACCATCTGCTGATTGACCGCCCGCCGCTGGGTCAGGGGGAAGACGGCGCAGACGAGCTGACCTATGGCCTGCCGGCAGATGACCACCACAAACATTTCGGTGGCGGTCAGACCCAGGTCACGCTTGAGCTTGAACCGGGCAAGCACACGCTGCAGCTGGTGATGGGGGACGCGGGCCACGTGCCGCACAGCACCCCGGTGACGTCTGATATGATCACCATCATCGTCGAATAACCTATCCAAACCGATAGCCCGAGGCCGTCACCCCACCAAACAGATCACGGTCGTGATAGATCCGGGTGGCGGTCTCATCTTCGGCGGCGCCAAGCGCGGCAAAGATCGGGACCAGGTGATCTTCTTGCGCGTGGCAATCGCGGGCATGGGGGGCCTGCTCCCAATTGACCAACGCCCCGGTGCGCGCGCTCGCGGGCAGGGCCAGCGTGTCATGCAGCCAGCGATCAAAGGCCTGTGACGGCTTTTTTGCAGTCGGTCCAAAGGCCCGCAGGTTGTGATAGCTTAGCCCCGACCCCACGATCAACACGCCCTCATCGCGCAGCGGCGCCAGCGCGCGGCCCATGGCAAAATGCGCCCCAGGATCATAGGATTTCAAAATAGAGAGCTGGAACAGCGGCATATCCGCCTGCGGGTACATCACGTGCATCGGCACAAAGGTCCCGTGATCATAGCCCTGTGTGCCGTCCCAGGCGGTCTCGATCCCGGCGCCTTCCAACAGGTCCACAACATAGGCCGCCATCTCCGGATCACCGGGTGCCGGATAGCGCACATCATAGGTTTCCGGGGGAAACCCGTGATAGTCATAGACCATCGGCGGGGTTTCCCCGCTCATCACCGTGGCCACAGGGGTTTCCCAATGGCCAGAGATCATCAGCACCGATTTGGGCCGTTCCGGCAGATCCTGCACCATCTGTTTGAGCGAGGCTTCGAGATTGCGGAATTCTTGCCGCATGGACGGCACCCAAGGCCAGGGCCCGCCACCATGCGAGATGAAAAACGTCGGAAGTTTTGCCATGACCGTTCCCTTGTCTCTGTCTGCATCTCAGATGCGCCCGACAGGGATAGCGAACAAGTCCTGACAAAGTGCGACTGCGCACAGGTTGTGTGCCCGGCTTGACCCCGGCGCAGTCTTTATTCCCGGATCAAAGCGTCGCAGCCACCCGCGTGCCCTGATCAATCGCCCGTTTGGCATCGAGTTCGGCGGCCAGATCGGCACCGCCGATCACATGCACGGTCTTGCCCAGCGCCTCAAGGGCGTCCGCCAGCGCGCGTTCGCTCACCTGACCGGAACACAAAATGACATTGTCACAGGCGATCACCTCGGGGCGTTCGCGCGCTTCCCCATAGGAGATATGCAGACCTGCGTCGTCGATGCGTTCATAGTTGACGCCCGCCTTCATCTGGACCTGTTTCATCTTCAGCGCTGCGCGGTGAATCCAGCCGGTGGTTTTGCCCAAACGTTTGCCGGGTTTCTCGGGCTTGCGTTGCAGCACGACAACCTGCCGCTCGGGTGCGTCCGGTTGCGGCCCCGCGGGGGCAAGCCCGCCGCGGGCCTCTTCGGGGTCGGTCACACCCCATTCCTTCATCCACTCCGGCAGGTTCTCCGTGGGGCTTTCGCCGGTCACAAGGAACTCGGCCATGTCAAAGCCGATGCCGCCCGCACCGATCACCGCAACCGATTTCCCGACCTCGGCCTTGTGCCGCAGCACATCGACATAGCCCAGGACCTTGGGGTGGTCCTGACCGGGGATCTGCGGATCACGTGGGCGCACGCCGGTGGCGATGATCACCTCATCGAACCCGTCCAGCATCTGTGCCGTGGCCTCGGTGCCCAGTTTCACGTCAACCTGCTTTTCTTTCAGCATGGCCTCGAACCAGTCGACAAGACCCCAGAATTCTTCTTTGCCCGGGACCTGCTTGGCCATGTTCAGTTGGCCACCCACCTGATCCGCGCGGTCAAACAGCGTTACAGCGTGGCCGCGATCACGCGCTGTCAGCGCCGCCGCAACCCCCGCAGGCCCTGCCCCCACCACGGCCACGGATTTTTGAGCCGCAGCCTTTGTGACCACCAACTCGGTTTCAAACGCCGCCTTGGGATTGACCAGACAGCTTGAGATCTTGCCGCCAAACGTGTGATCCAGACAGGCCTGGTTGCAGGCGATGCAGGGCGCGATCAGGTCCGAACGCCCGGCCTCGGCCTTTGAGACAAAATCCGGATCCGCAAGGAAGGGCCGCGCCAGCGAAACCATATCAGCCGCACCGTCCGACAGGATGTCTTCGGCCACCTCGGGGGTGTTGATCCGGTTCGAAGTGATGATGGGAATACCCACCTTGCCCATCAGTTTTTTTGTCACCCAGGCAAAGCCCGCGCGCGGAACGCTGGTGGCAATAGTTGGAACGCGGGCCTCGTGCCAACCGATCCCGGTATTCAGAATATTGGCACCGGCCTTTTCGATTTCCTGCGCCAGTTGCACCACTTCTTCGTGGGTTGACCCATTGGGGATCAGGTCGATCATCGACAGGCGATAGATGACGATGAAATCCTCGCCCACCGCCGCGCGCACGCGTTTGACCACTTCGATCGGCAGGCGCATGCGGTTTTCATAAGCGCCCCCCCAGCGATCCGTGCGCTTGTTCGTGTGGGTCACAAGGAACTGATTGAGGAAATATCCCTCGGACCCCATGACCTCGACCCCATCATACCCCGCTTCGCGCGCACGCCGGGCGCATTCGGCAATATCCGCGATCTGCTTTTCGATACCATCTTCGTCCAGCTCTTTGGGAGGGAAAGGGGAAATCGGCGATTTGATCGGGCTGGGCGCGACACAGGCCGGACTATAGGCATAGCGCCCCGCGTGTAGGATCTGCATGGCGATCTTGCCGCCGACCTCGTGCACCCGGTCCGTGACCATCTTGTGATGCGCCATATCCTCTTCGGTATACAGCCCACCAGCGCCATCAAACACGCCCCCCTCGCGGTTGGGGGCAATGCCACCCGTCACCATCAGGCCAACCCCGCCGCGCGCGCGCGTCGCGTAGAATTCGGCCACGCGGTTCCAGTCGCCGCGCTCTTCGAGATTGGTGTGCATCGAGCCCATCAGGACACGGTTCTTCAACGTGGTAAATCCCAGGTCGAGTGGCTTGAGCATATGCGGATAGTCGGTCATGACGGCTCCCCTCCTGTGTTGGTCTCACAAAAGACAAGAACCGCCGGACTGTCACCCGCAAACGTGACGTCACAGAAAGGTTTACGCAAAGCAACGGCTGCGTAAGCCGCGCCGCTCCGCGCGGGGGCTGTTGCGCGGCCGCCAGTGGGGATATTAGCCAAAGAGATGAAACCAGGCCTGTTTCAGGTCAGTGCCGGGAATTGCCCGTGTAAGGGATGCGTGTTTTGTGTTGGACAAGACGCAGCGCCACAAAATATGGGGGCCTAGATCTTGCGCGCCACGACAAAGTGGCTTGGCAGGGATTTGGGGTAATCTCCGGTTTCCATGATCTCAAACCCCGCCTGCGCGATCATTTCTTCGATCTTGGTGCTCCGCCAGAAAAACACGGGCTTGGGGGCCTTGCCCACCAGTTGCATCCCGCGCACCAGCGGCCAAAGAAACCACTTGTGACCAAGCGCTGGGGTTTTGGAGATGAACAGACCGCCATCGGCAAGCATGTCGTGGATATGCGCAAAGGTGGCCGCGGGATCATCGACAAGGTGGAACAGATTGAACCCCAACACCGCATCGTAACGATCAGTGCCGCCCGCCTGCGCCGCTTGCGCGACTTCGAAGCGCAAATTGGGCTGATCACCGATCTTGGCCTGCGCAATGGCGATCATTTCGGCAGCGAAATCGGTGCCGACCATCTCACCGACATGCGGGGCAAGCGTAACGGCGGTCGACCCGGTCCCGCACCCCAGTTCCAGCACGCGCATTTGTGCGGTCAGCCAGTGGCGCACACGGTCCAGCGTCGCCTCATAGGCCGCCTGATCCCCCACGGGGCGGGCGGCGTATTTCTGGGCGATCTTGTTCCAAAAGGCGGGCGCGTCGGTCATAGGGCTGTCCTTGAAATCGAAAGGCGTCTTACAAGAGTTAGGATCGCCAAGGCCCCGATGCAACCGCAGACCCGGAACAGAACCCTCTGCGCGCTCGCCACCCGCGATTGATGCACCTGAGATACCGGGCAGGCCAGGAACATCCCCGTGCCTCGAATGCGGCTGGCCGCGCATGGCAAAGGTCGGACAGGACACCTGACCAAGCGCGCGCAGGAACAGGCTGATCCGGTCGACTTTATGATTGATGGGGTGGCCATCGGGTTCCGCTTTGAGGAACTTGGGGGAAAGCCGGGGCAGGCCCTCAGCCGCCCCAAAGATTTATCCGCGTTTGGGCAACACCCAATCCTGACGCGGGAAATGGCAGGTATAGCCGTTGGGGATCCGCTCAAGATAGTCCTGATGCTCGGGCTCGGCCTCCCAGAAATCGCCCACGGGTTCCAGTTCGGTCACCACCTTGCCGGGCCACAGCCCGCTGGCGTTCACATCGGCGATCGTATCCAGGGCGACCTGCTTTTGTGCCTCGTCCACGTGGTAAATGGCCGAGCGATAGCTCATCCCGATGTCATTTCCCTGGCGGTCACGCGTGGTGGGATCATGGATTTGAAAGAAGAACTCCAACAGCGTACGATAGCTGATCTTATCCGGGTCGAACAGGATCTCGATCCCCTCGGCGTGGGTGCCGTGATTGCGATAGGTTGCATTGGGCACATCCCCGCCCGTATAGCCCACACGGGTCGCCGTCACACCGGGAAGCTTGCGGATCAGATCCTGCATGCCCCAAAAACAGCCCCCCGCCAAAACCGCGCGTTGTTCGGTCATGTGACGTCCTCCACCTGGTCGATATACTGGCCATAGCCCTCTGCCTCCATCTCATCGCGATGGACAAAGCGCAAGGCGGCCGAGTTGATGCAATACCGCAGCCCGCCGCGGTCCGGCGGCCCATCGGGGAACACGTGGCCCAAGTGGCTGTCCCCATGCCGCGAGCGCACCTCGGTGCGGATCATGCCATGGGTCGTGTCGCGCAATTCGACGATATGCGCGTCTTCGACGGGTTTCACGAAACTGGGCCAGCCACAGCCCGATTCATATTTCGAAGAGGACACAAACAGCGGCTCGCCGGATACCACGTCAACATAAAGCCCGGGGTCTTTGGTCTCAAGGTACTTGCCGGTTCCCGGACGCTCGGTCCCGTTTTCCTGCGTGATCCGGTGCTGCTCGGGGGTGAGCGCCGCAAGCGCTTCGGCGGTCTTCTTGTACTGGGTCATTGGCACCTCTTGGTCTCTGTTCGCCCGGTTAATCTAACCATTCTCAGAACGTTTCAAACCCTCTTGAAACACCCCTGACAGATCCGTGTTCATGCCTTGATCCTGCCGCATTGGGTTGCCATCTAAGGCGTGAGTGACACTATTTTTCTCCCAAGAAATTCGGTGTCGCTCCGGGTGCCGGGATGGCAGCCTGGCGCCCGTTCCTGCCCCTGCGCGATCTGGCTCACAGCCGCGCAACCGCCCAGCCCGCCGCATCACGCACGACCTCATCCGCATCATTCAACAGGGCCTGCGCCGTGGGTTTCAACGCCGCGTCACCCGAATTTCCGATGGCATACAACACGTTGCGCACAAAGCGGTTGCGTCCCACGCGCTTGATGGGGCTGCCCGAGAAGAACGCCCGAAACCCCGCGTCATCCAGCCCGGCCAACTCCGCCAGACGCGGCGCGCGCAGGTCTTGGCGGGCGTGGTACTTGGCCTCATGCGCCTTTTGCGCGAACTTGTTCCACGGACAGGCCGACAGGCAATCATCACAGCCATAGATGTGATTGCCCAGAAGCGGGCGCAGATCTTCGTCCACCGGTCCGTGATGTTCGATGGTCAGATAGGAAATGCAGCGGCGCGCGTCCATCTGATAGGGCGCAGGAAAGGCTCCGGTGGGGCAGGCATCCAGACAGGCACGGCACGATCCACAATGATCCACCTCGGTCTGATCCACCGGCAGATCCAATGTCGTAAAGACCGACCCCAGGAAAAACCAACTCCCCAACGCGCGGCTTACAAGATTGGTATGCTTGCCCTGCCAGCCCAACCCCGCCGCCATGCCCAGCGCCTTTTCCGGCACCGGGGCCGTATCGACAAAGACCTTGATCTGCGCTGTCTCCCCCTGCCGCGCGGCCTCTTCAATCAGCCACCGCCCCAGCCGCTTCAACCGTTTCTTGGCCACATCGTGGTAATCGCGGTTTTGGGCATAGACGCTGATGGCCCCGCGATCGGGCTGGCGCACAACCTCCATCGGATCGAAATCCGGGCCGTAGTTCTCGGCCAGCATGATCACCGACCGCGCCTCGGGCCACAGCACATCGGGTGCGCCGCGCCAATGCATGCGCTCGGCCATCCATTCCATCTGCCCATGATGACCCGCCTCGACAAAGGCCTGCAAACGGCCCATCACCTGCGGCACATCCCAAGGGCGACAGATCCGCAAGGCCGAAAAACCAACCTCAGATGACATGGCTTCCAGACGTGACCGAAACTCTTGCACAACGCGCCCTTCATCTCTTTGGAAATATCCCGGGGAGTCACATCGCAGATGTGGCGGGGCAGAGCCCCTGCCCGGTTTTACCCGGAAAACCCTGGTCCGGTCTAGAAATCCAGATCCGCGTAATGCGCGGGCGGCGGAAAGCCCGGCACCTGGTCCGCGAGGATCCGACGAAACGCCGGGCGCGACTTGATCTTGGCGTACCAGTCTTTCACCACGTCTGAGCGGTTCCAATCCACGTCGGAAATATAGTCCAACGCGCTCAGATGTGCCGCCGCCGCGAAATCAGCCAGGGTCATATTGTCCCCGGCCAGCCAACGACGATGATCCAAAAGCCACGCCATATAGTCCAGATGATACTTGATCGCGCGCGCCCCGGATTTCACGTTGCTGCTGTCCGGAAAGCCCTGTTTCATCACCTTTTTGTTCACCCGCTCATACAGCAGTTTCGACGTAACTTCGTGGTGAAACTTGTCATCGAACCATGACACAAGCCGCCGCACTTCGAAACGCGCATCCGGGGTTTTGGGCATCAGGGCCGGTTCGGGGTATTTTTCCTCAAGCCATTCACAGATCGCACTGCTTTCGGTCAGGATCAGCCCATCAATCTTGAGCACTGGCACTTTGCCCGCCGGGTTGCGACGCAGGAAATCCGGGTCTTGCTCCCAATAGCGTTCTTCCGCCAGTTCACATTCGATTTTCTTTTCGGCAAGGCTCAACCGCACCTTGCGGCAGAACGGAGACAGCGGAACGTGATAGAGCTTGGCCATGAATTTCCCGAACGGTTGAATTGCCCCTTCCTATGCCGCGATCGCGCCGCAGTTTCAAGCGGTCAGCGGCTTTCGAAACAATCGTCGCGCCCGTCCTTGCGAATTGTCGCTGCCCCGTCGCGGATCTGTCGCGCCTTGCGTTTCATCGCCTCTGTCGGGCGCGCGGCATTGCGTTTTTTCGGACTGGGCAGCACCGTCGCAAGAACCGCGGCCTGCGCCGGGCCAAGCTGGTCCGGGGCCACGCCGAAATAGCGTTGCGCCGCTGCTTCGATGCCGAAAACCCCGGTGTCGAATTCAGCGATATTCAGATAGACCTCAAGGATGCGGCGCTTGGACCATGTCAGTTCGACCACCGGGGTCAGCACCGCCTCAAGCGCCTTGCGCAGATAGCTGCGCCCCTGCCACAAGAACACATTCTTGACCGTCTGTTGGGTAATGGTGCTGCCGCCGCGCGCGCCGCCCGCATCAATCGCCGCGCGGATCGCCCCCACGTCAAATCCCCAGTGGCCGCAGAAATTGGCATCTTCGGCCACAACCACACTGCGCAGCACGACCGGTGCGATCTCTTCGATGGGCACCCAGGCGCGGTCGATGCTTCCCAGCCTTTGTTGCTCGGACCACATGGTATGGGTGATGGGCGGGTTCAACACGCTGAACAGCAAGACCAAAGCCAACAAAGCAATCCCTCCGAACAAAATGACACGCAAAATCATGCGCCGCAGCCAGCGCAATGGCCGACGCACGGTGCGCTCGATCGCTGCGCCGATCCCACGCTGCAGCGCATTGCCTGTTTTGCGGGATTTACCCCTGCCTGCCTTACTTGCCATACATTGGTTGTAGGGGCTGCATGCCCCCCGAGCAAGCGTTCACAACGCCCGCTCTCTCTCCAACCCGCGGGCGGGCCCTTGCAAACAGCTCACTCCGGTTGGCCTGCAATCTGCTTCGCCCCTCAGGGCGGGCCGAAACTATTGTTGCAACAAAAAAGGCCCAGGGTTTCCCCCGGGCCCTTTCCATTCCAAACGCGGGCTTACTCGGCCGGGATGGCCTCGCCTTCGATGCCCAGCGGGTGGGCGATCTTGTCCAGCATCTCGATCGGGCAGACCTGAACAAAGTTGCCTTTTTCCAGATCCCAGTTCTGCAAGATGCCTTCGGCCTTGCGCGACCGGGTTTCTTCCAGATGGCGTTCCAGCAGGCCTTTCAGCTGCGCTTCCCATTCCGGCGTCGTCACCTTGCAGGTCACGAGGCTTTCCATATTCATCATATCCGCCGAGCTGTCATCCGGATCATACAGATAGGCCATGCCGCCGGTCATGCCCGCGCCAAAGTTCGCGCCAATCGATCCAAGGATCACGGCCACACCGCCGGTCATGTATTCACACCCGTTAGAACCGCAGCCCTCGATCACCACCTTGGCGCCCGAATTGCGCACCGCGAAACGCTCGCCCGCGCGGCCCGCGGCAAACAGATGCCCGTCGGTCGCACCATACAGAACGGTGTTGCCGATGATGGTGTTTTCCGAGGCCTCCAGCGGGCTGACCAGCGGCGGGCGCACGACAATCAGACCACCGGACAGACCTTTGCCCACATAGTCGTTTGCATCGCCCGACACTTCAAGCTTGAGCCCGGGAGCAGCAAAGGCCCCCAGCGCCTGGCCGGCCGAGCCGGTCAGCTTGACGTGCAGGTGGTCCTCTTGCAGCGCGTTGCGCATGCCGAATTTACGCACGATATGCGACGAGGTCCGGGTGCCCACGGTCCGATGCGTGTTCATCACTGCGTAAGACAGCTGCATCTTTTCGCCATCCTCAAGGAAACGTGCCGCATCCCGGACGATTTCCGCATCAAGCGTATCGGGCACCGGATTGCGGGGTCGATCGCGGTTGTACTCGATGTCATCCGACCCATCGACACGGATCAGCAGCGGGTTGAGATCCAGATCATCCAGATGCTCGGACCCACGGCTGACCTGCGACAGCAGATCCGCACGGCCGATCACATCCTCAAGCGATTTCGCACCGATGGAGGCAAGGATCTCGCGCACTTCCTGCGCATAGAAGGTGATCAGGTTCACGACCTTATCCGCGGTGCCAGTGAACTTGGCGCGCAGTTCCGGGTCTTGTGTACACACACCCACCGGGCAGGTGTTCGACTGGCACTGGCGCACCATGATACAGCCCATCGCGATCAGCGCGGCGGTGCCGATGCCATATTCCTCGGCCCCCAGCATCGCCGCCATGACAATGTCACGGCCCGTGCGCAGACCACCGTCGGTCCGCAGCACAACACGATCCCGCAGGTTGTTCATTGCCAGAACCTGATGCGCCTCGGTCAGGCCCATCTCCCACGGCAGACCCGCATATTTGATCGAGGTCGCGGGCGATGCCCCGGTGCCGCCATTGTGACCCGAAATCAGGATCGTGTCGGCTTCGGCCTTGGCCACCCCGGCGGCAATCGTGCCAACACCAGACGACGCAACCAGCTTGACCGTGACCTTCACGGTTGGGTTGATCTGCTTGAGGTCGTAGATCAGCTGCGCCAGATCCTCGATCGAATAGATGTCGTGGTGCGGTGGCGGCGAAATGAGTGTCACCCCCTTGGTCGAGTGACGCAGGCGCGCGATCAGGTCGGTGACCTTCATACCCGGCAGCTGCCCCCCTTCGCCGGGCTTGGCGCCCTGCGCGACCTTGATTTCAAGCTCTTCACACTGGTTCAGGTATTCGGCGGTGACACCGAAACGGCCCGAAGCCACCTGCTTGATCTTGGCCGACGGGTTGTCGCCATTGGGCTCGGGCACGAAATGCGCCGGATCTTCGCCGCCCTCACCGCTGTCGGATTTCGCGCCGATGCGGTTCATGGCAACGTTCAACAGCTTGTGCGATTCCGGGCTGAGCGCGCCAAGCGACATGCCCGGCGTGACAAAGCGCTTGCGGATCGAGGTGATGCTTTCAACCTGTTCGATCGGGATCGCGTCGCCCAGCGGTTTGATCGCCAGAAGATCCCGCAGATGGATCGGCGGATTCGACTGCATCGCGGTCGAATACTGTTTCCACAGTTCAAACGACGCGCGGTCACAGGCCGATTGCAGCAGGTGCATGGTCTGTGCGCCCCAGGCATGGGTTTCACCCGATTTGCGCGCCTTGTAGATGCCGCCGATGGGCAGCACATTGGTGCCCTTGTACCCGGCTGCGTGCACCTCTTCGGCCTTTTTCTGAATACCGGACACGCCGATACCGGAAATGCGGCTGATCATCCCGGGGAAGAACTCGGCGCACATGGCGCGCGACAGGCCCACGGCCTCAAAGTTCAGACCACCGCGATACGACGAGATGACCGAGATGCCCATCTTGGACATGATTTTCAGCAGCCCCTGGTCGATGGCTTCGCGGTAGCGGGCCACCGCCTCGGTCAGGGACATGTCCAGCAGGCCGCGCTCGATGCGATCCGCAAGGCTGTCTTCGGCCAGATAGGCGTTCACAACGGTTGCACCTGCGCCGATGAGAACCGCAAAGTAATGCGGATCAATACATTCAGCGGAACGCACGTTCAACGAACAGAAGGTCCGCAGCCCCTTGCCGGTCAGATGGCTGTGCACCGCGCTGGTGGCCAGGATCATCGGCATGCCGATCTTGTCGTCGCTGATGGCTTCGTCGGTCAGGATCAGATGCCCCGCGCCCGAACGCACCGCGTCTTCGGCCTCGGCCCGGACACGGTCCAGCGCCGCCTGAAGCGATCCTTCGCCCGCCTCAAAGGTACAGTCGATGGTGGTCGAGGATGCCTCGAAGGTGGCTTTCAGCTTGTCAAACTGGGCATTGCCCACAAAGGGGGTTTCCAGCACCAGCACATCGGTCTGCGCGCTGCTTTCGTCCAGAACGTTCTTGAGGTTGCCGAACCGCGTCTTGAGCGACATCACGCGGTATTCGCGCAGCGCGTCAATCGGCGGGTTGGTCACCTGGCTAAAGTTCTGGCGGAAGTAATGCGACAGCGGGCGATACTTTTTGGACAGAACCGCAGAGGGCGTGTCATCGCCCATCGAGGCCAGCACCTCTTTGGCGTCTTCCGCCATCGGCGCCAGAACCTGTTCCAGCTCTTCGATGCTATAGCCCGCCGCGATCTGACGCTGACGCAGCTCACCCCCGGTGAACATCGGCTTTTCTTCGACCGCTGCCAGGGTCGCGTCCAGATCGTTGATCTTGCCAACCCATTCGCCAAACGGACGCGAAGCCGCCAGCGCATCTTTGATTTCGGTGTCGCAGTACAGCTTGCCCTCGGCCATATCGACCGCGATCATCTGCCCCGGGCCAAGCGCCCCTTTTTCGCGGGCGGTTGCCTCATCGGTGGGCACCATGCCGATCTCGGACCCGGCGATCAGCATGCCGTCACCGGTCACAACATAGCGCATGGGCCGCAGACCGTTGCGGTCCAGACCGCCACAGACCCAGCGCCCATCGGTCATCGCCAGCGCCGCAGGGCCGTCCCAGGGCTCCATGACCGAGTTGCAATAGGAATACATGTCCTTCCACGCCTGCGGCAGCTCAACCGCCTGCTTGGACCAGCTTTCGGGCACCAGCATGGTTTTCGCCATCGGCGCGCTGCGGCCCGCACGTACCAGAACCTCGAACACGCCATCCAGCGCGGCCGAATCCGATGCGCCACCGGCCACGATGGGCTTGATGTCATCCGCCAGCTCGCCAAAGAAGGCCGACGCCATGCGGATCTCATGCGATTTCATCCAGTTGACGTTGCCCTTGAGCGTGTTGATCTCACCGTTGTGGGCCAACATGCGGAACGGCTGTGCCAGCCACCACTGCGGGAAAGTGTTGGTCGAATAGCGCTGGTGATAGATGGCAAAGGCACTTTCAAAGCGCTCGTCCATCAGGTCGGGATAAAACTCCGCAACCTGTTCCGCCAGCATCATGCCTTTGTAGATGATCGAACGGCACGACAGCGAGGCAATGTAGATGCCATTGATATTGGCCGCAGCCGCCGCCTTTTCGACCCGGCGACGGATCACATACAGCTCGCGCTCAAAGGTTTCTTCATCAACCCCTTTCGAGTTCGAGATCAGGATCTGCTCGATCTCGGGGCGGGTGGCGTTGGCCTTTTCACCCAGGCAAGACACCTCAACCGGCACATGGCGCCAGCCATAGATGTAATAGCCCATGCGCAGCACTTCGCTTTCGACAATGGTCCGGCAGGCCTCTTGCGCGCCAAAATCCGTGCGCGGCAGGAACACCTGCCCCACCGCGATCAGCTCATCCTTGCGAGGGGTATGGCCGGTGCGTTCGACCTGGTCATAAAAGAAGGACACCGGGATCTGCACGTGAATGCCCGCGCCATCGCCGGTCTTGCCGTCGGCGTCCACCGCGCCGCGGTGCCAGATCGCCTTGAGCGCGGTGATCCCCGCTTCGACAACCGAGCGCGTCGCCTTGCCGTCCAGGTTGACCACAAGGCCAACCCCGCAAGAGCTGTGCTCTTCGCTTTCGTGATACATGCCGTTCTCCGACATGAACTGACGCTTGGCTTCCTCGCGGGCGACCCAATTTGCATCATATTTGGTCATGGCTAGGTTCCTCCATGAAGGCCACAGGGGCCGTGATATTCGACATCCCCTCTGTTCGAGGGGCGCGCCCGACCCGGGGTGGGCGCATGAAACTTTGATCTGGCCACGCGATCAGACGCGGTGTGCCCTTTCAGCGGTGCGCAACTTCACCAAAGCGCCCCCGGCGGAGGGCGGCCCGGTTTATTCCGCCGCCACAGCCGCCTTGGCGTTCAAATCGGCCAGCAGCGCCTCGGCGCAATCGCGGCCATCCTTGATCGCCCAGACCACCAAAGACGCCCCGCGCACGATGTCCCCCACCGCATAGACGCCTTCGGCATCAGTGCGGCCTGTGGTGAACTCGGCCTTGACGGTGCCCCAGCGGGTCAGCGCAAGATCTTCGCAGCCCCAGAGGTTCAGATCCTCGGGCTCAAACCCAAGCGCCTTGACCACCAGGTCGGCGGGCTCATCGTAATCCGCGCCTTCGATCACTTCGGGGCTTTGACGGCCCGACGCATCGGGTGCGCCCAGACGCATTTTCTGTACGATCACAGCACTGACAGCTTCGTCACCCTTGAACCCTTTGGGGGCGGTAAGCCACTCAAAGATAACGCCTTCTTCTTCGGCATTCTGGGTTTCACGCTGCGAACCTGGCATGTTGGCACGGTCGCGGCGATACAGGCATTTGACGCTTTCGGCGCCCTGACGAATGGCAGTGCGCACACAGTCCATCGCCGTGTCACCCCCGCCGATCACGACAACCTTTTTGCCCTCGGCGTTCAGCTCACCGCTGTCATATTCGGCAACCGTGTCGCCAAAGTTCGCCACGCGGTTCGACGCGGTCAGATAGTCAATCGCCTTGACGATCCCCTTTGCACCGGCACCGGGCCCACCCAGGTCACGGCTTTTGTAGACGCCGGTGGCGATGATCACGGCGTCGTGCTTGCCACGGATCTCTTCAAAGGAAATATCCTCACCGATATTGCAGTTCATCACGAACTCAACACCGCTGTGTTCCAGCTGTTTGTTGCGGCGCATGACCACATCTTTTTCCAGCTTGAAACCCGGAATCCCATAGGTCAGCAGCCCGCCCGCGCGGTCATAGCGGTCATAGACCGTCACCTGAACACCGGCACGACGCAGCATGTCCGCCGCCGCAAGGCCACCGGGGCCCGCGCCAATGATGCCAACGGATTCTGTGCGCTCCCGAGCAGGCTTGACCGGCTGCACCCAGCCGTTTTCCCAAGCGGTATCCGTGATGTACTTTTCGACCGCGCCGATGGTCACGGTCTCATGGCCGGATTGTTCGATGACGCAGTTGCCTTCGCACAGACGGTCCTGCGGGCAGATGCGACCACAGATTTCCGGAAAGGTGTTGGTGGCCTGAGAGACCTCATAGGCCTCTTGCAAACGGCCCGTCGCGGTCAGGCGCAGCCAGTCCGGGATATTGTTGTGCAGCGGGCAGTGCGAGTGGCAATAGGGCACGCCACATTGCGAACAGCGGCTTGCTTGCTCTTCGGCCTTGGCCTGTGCGAAGCCTGCATAAATCTCATCGAAATCTTCTTTGCGCACATCTGCACCACGCTTTTCGGGCATGGCGCGCTCGACGTTCACAAATTTCAACATTGGCTGCTTGGCCATGAGTTCGGGCCTTTCTAGCTGAAGTGCATTGGACTTTACGCTATATATAAGGTCGAACCGGAATGAAAGTCATAATTGCTTACCTATATTGCGTTTTTTGGCCCGCCACCCTGGCACCGCCCCCGAATTGTCCCGATTTTTAGGTCCGATACGGTTGTATTAATCCGCTTTCCATTTCGAAACAATCAGTTATACGTCAACACATATTCAGACAAAGGTCCGCGACATGTCGACTTTGCAACTCATTCTTCTCGCGCTCATTCAAGGCATTACCGAGTTTCTGCCCATTTCGTCGTCGGGTCACCTGATTCTTCTGCCGAATCTCACCGGCATGGATGACCAGGGCCAGATCATCGACGTGGCGGTTCATCTTGGCACGCTTGGCGCTGTGGTGATCTACTTTTGGGCCGACGTCAAAACCGCAGCGGCGGGCACGCTTCGCCTTGCCACCGGTCATCGCGACACCCCCGGTGCCAATCTTGCGTTCCTGTTGCTGATGGCCACCACCCCCGTGATCATTGCCGGGCTGATCCTCAAGGTGACGGGGCTGAGCGATCAGCTGCGTGGCATCGCGGTGATCGGCTGGACGATGTTGATTTTCGGGATCGTGCTGTATTGGGCTGACACGCACGGCCCCCAGACCAAGTCCGAAGCGGATTGGTCGCTCAAGGACGCCATGATCATGGGGGTTTGGCAGGCCCTTGCCCTGATCCCCGGCACCTCGCGGTCCGGGATCACCATCACCGCAGCACGCCAGTTGGGCTATTCCCGCCAAGATGGCGCCAAACTGTCGATGCTGATGTCGATCCCCACCATCCTTGCCTCGGGCGGGTTGCTGATGCTGGACGTGATCGGCACCGCCAATATACAGGCCGCGCGTGACGGGGCCGTTGCCGCGGCTTTTGCCTTTGTATCCGCGCTTTTGGCGCTCACCTTGATGATGCGCCTGCTGCGGTCGGTCAGCTTTACGCCCTATGTGATCTACCGGGTCGTGTTGGGTGTGATTCTGTTGGCGATCGCCTACAGCTAGGGTCAGATCCGGTGATAGGGCGTGCCCGCCATGATCTGTGCGGCGCGGTACAGCTGTTCTGAAATCATCACCCGCACCAGCATATGGGGCCAGACCATCTGCCCGAAAGATAACAGGAAATCCGCATCAGAGCGCAGGCCAGGGTCGATCCCGTCAGCCCCGCCGATGATCAACGCCAGATCCTGACAGCCCGTGTCACGCCATTTGCCCAGGCGCGCAGCGAAATCCGGCGAGGACACCACCTGCCCGCGCTCGTCCATCGCGCAGATGACCGCCCCCTTGGGCAGCGCCCGACGCAGCAGATCGGCCTCGGCGGCCATGCCACCGCCCTTGCGATCTTCGACCTCGTGAACAGAAACGGGGCCCAGCCCATGGGCCCGCCCCGTCTTTTCGAACCGCTTGAGATAGTCGTCAATCAGCTCTTTTTCGGGCCCCTTGCGCAGGCGCCCGACCACACAAAGATGCACCCGCATGCTTAGGCTTTGTCCCCGGCCTTGTCCCCGGCCGCATCCCCGGCGGGCAGCCACATCTTTTCAAGCTGATAGAAGTCACGCACTTCGGGGCGGAACACATGTACCACCACATCCCCCGCGTCGATCAAGACCCAGTCGCCGGTTTCCTTGCCTTCAAGCTTGGTCAACACGCCGTGCGTCTTCTTCAATGCGTCAGCCAGCTTTTCTGACAAGGCCGCCACTTGGCGCGATGAACGGCCCGAACAGATCACCATGTGGTCGCACACGGATGTCTTGCCGCGCAGATCAATCTGCACGACGTCTTCGGCTTTGTTTTCGGTCAGGGTTTCCATCACCAGTGCGAGGATCTCGTCACTTGATGCGAGAGGATCAGAGGCCACAATCGTGCTCTGACCATGCTCAGCGGTATCAGCCGCGTTTGCCTTCGAAGACAGGACCAGGTCCTCCTTATATGTGATGCGCCATGGGTGGCGGGCGCTGGAATAATCCACAGTATAGCACGCGGTTGGAAAATCTCAAACGCGCGCTAGGCAGGTAGGGGTTTGTGCTCGCAAGGTCAAGCCAAGCCGCGTTCAGGCGCCATAGGGCACCCAAACGGTTTTGATCTCGGTCGCGGCCTCAAGAAAGGGTTTGCCTTCGCCGTCAGAGCCCATCCAGTCGCGCGCAGTCTGTTCGACCCATGTGCGTTTCAACACCCCGGCCGCGCCCTCTTCGATCGATGCCCCCTTGGCATGGCCGGAAAAGCTCCAGACTGCGTCCAGGTCCATATGGGTTGCCATGGGGCCTGCCAGCTCTTCGTGGCTGCCGGTCAGAATATTGACGACACCGCCAGGAAGATCCGATGTTTCAAGCACTTGATAGAATTCGGTCGCAATCAGCGGATAGGGTTCGGATGCGACCAGAACCACGCGATTGCCCATCGCGATCGCAGGGGCCATCAGCGACACCAACCCCAACAGCGGGCGGTCATCGGGGCAGAACCCGCCGATCACCCCACAGGGTTCTTTCAGCGCCAAGGCAAGCCCCCGCATGGGCACCTGTGCGGCCCGTCCGTCATACTTGTCCGCCCAGGCCGCATAGGTGAACAGGCGGTTCACCGCTGCCTCGACCTCATCTGCGCCGTCAGATCGACCCGTAGCGCGGTTCAGGCTGCTGGCAAATTCATCTGCGCGGGCCGCCAGATTCTCGGCGATGTAATAGATCACCTGTGCACGCAGATGCGCGGTGGCCTTGGTCCAGCCCGCAGCGCCGCGCGCGGCCTCGACGGCATTGCGCAGGTCTTTGCGGTTGGCAATCGGCGCCTGACCGATCAAGCCCCCCTTGGCGTCAAACATATTGCGGGCATAGCCGCCGTCCGGGCGGGCCTGTTTGCCACCGATATAGAGCTTGGCCGTGCGATCCACCGGTTGGGGATCTGCGTTCTCTCCGGCGAATGGGGCGATCCGTTTGATCGGATCCGCATCCCGGCTGGGACGCAGATAGGCCTGCAGACCTTCGCCGCCGCCCTCGCGCCCAAAACCGCTTTCACGGACCCCGCCAAAGGGGGCAGAGGCATCAAACATGTTGGTACCGTTCACCCAGACCACACCAGCGACCAGCCGCGGCGCGATATCAAGCGCGGTGTTGATGTTTTCGGACCAGACCGACGCCGCCAGCCCATAGCGCGTGTTGTTCGCCAGTTGCACCGCCTCATCCGGGGTGCGGAAGGTCGAAGACACGAGAACCGGACCAAAGATCTCTTCTTGCATCAGGGGATCCGCCGGCGCGAGATCGGAAATCAGGGTTGGCGGGTAAAAACACCCCTCGGGCAGATCACAATCCGGGCGATAAACCGTGCCACCAGAGGCCTCTACCATCGCCGAAATCCGCGCGCGCTGCGCATCGCTGACCACGGCCCCCACGTCAATGCATTTGTCCAGCGGGTTCCCCACCCGCAGCTTGTCCATCCGATTGCGCAGGCGCTGGTGGAACAGCTCGGATATGCCCTCTTGCACCAACAGACGTGACCCGGCACAGCACACCTGCCCGCCGTTGAACCAGATCGCATCCACCAGCCCCTCGACGGCGCTGTCGATATCGGCGCCTTCGAAAACGATATAGGGCGACTTGCCCCCCAGTTCGAGCGTCAGGGAAATCCCCCGCCCGGCGGTCGCCTGACGGATTTTGCGCCCCACCTCGGTCGACCCGGTAAAGGCGATCTTGTCGACATCGGCGGCGGTGATCATTTCCCCCACGGCGCCATCGCCAGTGACAATATTCACCACCCCGGCGGGCAGGCCCGCCTGGCGACACAGATCGGCAAAACACAAGGCGCTCAGCGATGTGAGTTCGGCGGGTTTCAGCACCACGGTGTTGCCCGCAGCCAGCGCCGGGGCGACCTTCCATGCCAGCATCAACAGCGGGAAGTTCCACGGGATGATCTGGCCGCACACGCCCATGGCCTCTTGGCCCGGTTGTTCGCGGTCCATCAATTGGGCCAGCCCGGCGTGGTGATAGAAATGCCGATGCACCAGGGGGATATCCAGATCGCGGGATTCGCGAATGGGTTTGCCGTTGTCGAGCGTCTCAAGCACCGCCAGCAGGCGCGCGTGCTTTTGCACCAGACGCGCCAGGGCATAGAGGAACCGCGCCCGCCCTGCCCCGCCCAGCGCGGCCCAGTCGGGTTGCGCCTTGCGGGCTGCGGCCACGGCGGCATCCACATCCGCCTGGGTGGCCTGAGTGATTTCCGCCAGCACCTCGCCCGTTGCCGGATTGGTGGTTTCAAAGGTCTCGCCCGGTGCCGTAAAAGCGCCATCCACAAAGTGCCCAAAGCGCGCGCCCTGGTCGGTAATCCACGCCAGCGCGTCCCCGGCGGCCTCGGGGGCGGGTCCATAGTCCATGGTGTCAAAGATCTCTTTGATGGTCATTTCAGTTCCCTCTCAGAACGAGGACAAGCACATAGGCCAGCCAAACAAAAGCCAGTGCCCAAACAGTTTTTTCAATGCGCGCATAGCGCCGGTATTGCCCGGCATAAGCGCGCAGCCCCTCGGGGATATTCCCCACGGCAGGGGGTTCGAACAGGGGGTCATCCCCCAATTGACGCGCCATGGCCGTCGGCAGGTCACGCACCGCTTTGCGGAT
Source organism: Pelagimonas sp. (assembly GCA_025210345.1). Classification (GTDB taxonomy): domain Bacteria; phylum Pseudomonadota; class Alphaproteobacteria; order Rhodobacterales; family Rhodobacteraceae; genus JAOARQ01. The sequence goes on from JAOARX010000025.1 coordinate 67,923, forward strand.
GCGGCGCCTGCGCCAGGACGATGCGCCCATGATCAGGGCGCCCGACAGCATCAGCAGGACAAAGATCGGCGATCCCCCCATCTGCTTAGCCCGCCGCGTGGCGCCAACTGGCGGAATAGGCACCAGTCACATGGTGCTCCAACTGCCGTTCAATATCGCCCAGCAGGCTAGAGGCGCCAAAGCGGAACAGATCGGGCCGCAGCCAGCGGTCCCCCAGCTCTTCCTTGATCAGCGCCAGATAGTTGATCGAATCCTTGGCCTTAGAGATCCCACCCGCTGGTTTATAGCCAACAAGCATCCCGGTGCGTTCATAATAATCGCGGATCGCGCGGATCATGACCAGCGACACCGGCAGCGTGGCATTTACACTTTCCTTACCTGTCGAGGTCTTGATGAAATCCGCGCCTGCCATCATGCACACCAGCGACGCGCGGGCGACATTTTGCAGCGTCCCCAACTCACCGGTGGCCAGAATGGCTTTGACATGGGCCTCGCCACAGGCGGCGCGGAAGGCGCGCATTTCGTCATACAGCCCCTGCCAGTCCCCCGACAAAACCAATCGGCGCGAGATCACGATGTCGATCTCATGCGCCCCGGCTTTGACACTTTCTTCGATCTCGGCAACCCGCAGGTGAAAGGGGGACAGGCCCGCCGGGAAACCCGTGCTGACCGCGGCCACGGGAATGCCCGACCCTTTCAGAGCATCGACCGCCGCCGGGATCATGTCGTGATAGACGCAGACCGCACCGGTTTTCAGATCCGGCAAGCCAATGGCCTCAAGCAGATCGGCGCGCACGGGCTGGCGCGCCTTGGCGCACAGTCTGCGTACGCGGCCTTCGGTGTCGTCACCGGCCAGCGTTGTCAGATCGATGCAGGAAATCGCCCGCGCCAACCACGCGGCCTGATAGTCCTTTTTCACCGAGCGCCGCCCCGGCAACGTCCCGGCCCGGCGTTCAATGGCGGACCGGTTGGCCCGGGTCCGCATGACCCAATCCATATCCAGATCCATCCCCGGATTGCGCACAACCGGTGCGTCAACCACGCTGGGCGTCATGTGGAGCTCCAGTGTGTCCATATTCCATTCCTTTGTTGCGCCTCTCGCCTGAGATCGGGTCGAGGATCAGGGCATTCAACGGCACAATGCCGATTTTGTCCACTCGGTCAAATCAGTTCAACGGATCCGATCCGACAACCAGGCCAAAAGGCGGTTCTTTTGCGGGCGCAGGATCTCGAGGTGCAAAATACGCGCGCGGGGCTGGTCAGAGTAAATCAGCTCTGACGCTTCAAAGATTCGCTTGTTGAACTGCGGGGGGAATACGTAGAAATTGATGTCCGATTGCCAGAGCAATTCACGGAACGTCACCTGATCGACGCGGAAACCCGCCTCGACAAAGGCGGCGCTCCAATCGCGAAAGAACGATGTGGTGCGCTCGGACTTGCGGTACAAAAGCACCCCGCAATTGATTTCGGGAAAGCTCTCGGGCACGTCGTGCTTCCACTTTTTGTTGTGGCGCGGGCGGTGCCACAACATGACATGAGCGCCGCAGATCTCGAACTTTTGCAAAAGGTCGAACAGGCTGCCCAGGTCCTGGCGCACCAGCGTGTCGTTATCCAGATAGAGCGTTTCGTCAAAGGGGCTGTCCGGGAGAAGATCGACCTTGGGTCGGGCCAGCCCCTCGGGCACGACAAAGGCCTGATCAAAGCCGGATGTATCGTCATCTGCCGCGCAATAGATCGCGGTCCCAAGTTCGGGGTTCGAGGCTTTGACGCTGGCAGCCGAGCGCCGCGCGACGTCCACATGCGCCGCCCCCCATGCGATATAGAGCACCCCACGTGTCTTGGCATGTTCGGTCATTGGCCTGGTCCCCTTGGTACGGCAGATGGTTCTGCCCCCCATTAGCACCCTCGGTGCGCGACGTCATGGTGAAAGCGTCCAACCGTGATCGCGCAGGACGCAGCGGTCTCAGATCACGCCGATATCCGCCAGGGCACCGGCCAGTTCCGGCGGCAGCTGGTCTTCGGTCTGGCGGTTGGAGGGCAAATCCGCGGGCGCGTCTTCGGGCGCCAGATACCGCCAGCCCTGAAACGGCCGCCGTGGCGCCCCCACCGTGCGGATCAAACCGGGTTTCAGCACGATGGCGCAATGGGGTTTTCCATCCTGCCCCTCGACCCGATCCAACCGCAGAATCCGTTGGCGACATTGCACCTGCCCCTTGAACACCCAATAGATCGACCCGCCGTTCAGAATTTCGGCGTCGCGTTTGGGAAACATCCGCGTGACATGCCGCGGCAGACCGTCTGCGAACCTCTGGGCTAAGCTGTACTGCCAGGCCTCAAGATCTTCGACGGTTTCGGTCCCGACACTGAGCTTAATCAAATGCACATGCTTATCCACAGAATCATCCCCATTTGGCGCAGGATATGGTATCTTCCTACCCCGTGACTGCAAGCTGTAGTAATTTTCCTGCCCTCACCTTGCATCAAACTGTTGTGAAATTCCTATCCCCCACGCTAATAGGAACGCCTGCCGTAAGAGAGGATTCGCGCCATGACCCGCTTTGCCGCCCCAATCGCAGAACAGATCTGGGATATGAAATACCGCCTGAAAGAACAGGACGGCACCCCGATTGACCTGACGGTCGAGGACAGCTGGCGCCGGATTGCGCGGTCTTTGGCAGAGGTGGAAAGCGACAAGTCCGCATGGGAACAGCGCTTTTACGAAGCGCTTGAGGATTTTCAATATCTGCCGGCGGGCCGCATCACCGCAGGCGCCGGGACCGGACGGGCGGTGACCTTGTTCAATTGCTTTGTCATGGGCACCATCCCCGACAGCATGGGCGGCATCTTTGACATGCTGAAAGAAGCCGCGCTGACCATGCAGCAGGGCGGCGGCATCGGCTATGATTTCTCGACCATCCGGCCCAAGGGCGCCCCCGTGGCGGGCGTGGCCGCCGACGCATCGGGCCCCTTGTCTTTCATGGATGTCTGGGACGCAATGTGCCGCACCATCATGTCCGCGGGGTCGCGCCGGGGGGCGATGATGGCCACCATGCGCTGCGATCACCCGGACATCGAAAACTTTATCACCGCCAAATCCGACAGCGCGCGCCTGCGCATGTTCAACCTTTCGGTTCTGGTCACCGATGACTTTATGGAAGCGGTCAAGGCAGATCGTTCCTGGGAACTCAAGTATGACAATGTGGTCTACCACACGGTCGAAGCCCGTGACCTGTGGAACAAGATCATGCGTGCGACCTATGATTACGCCGAACCGGGTGTGATCTTTATTGACCGCATCAACAATGCCAACAACCTGAACTATTGCGAAACCATCGCCGCCACCAACCCCTGTGGCGAACAGCCCCTGCCGCCCTATGGCGCGTGTCTGCTGGGGTCGATCAACCTCGCGCGGTTGGTGGACACACCGTTCGAAGACGGCGCCGATCTGGATCAGGACAAGCTGGACCGCCTGGTGGCGACTGCGGTGCGCATGATGGACAACGTGGTCGATGCGTCGCGCTTTCCGCTGGAGGCGCAACGTCAGGAAGCCCTGAACAAACGCCGCATCGGTCTGGGTGTCACCGGTCTTGCGGATGCCCTGTTGATGGTGGGCCTGCGCTATAGCTCGGAAGAGGCGGCAAAGCAGACCGAAGAATGGCTTAAGCGGATTGCGCGCGCCTCGTATCTGGCGTCGGTTGAACTGGCCAAGGAAAAAGGCCCCTTCCCGCTGTTTGACGCCGACGCCTATCTGGCGTCCGGCAATATGATGAACATGGATGACGATGTGCGCGACGCGATCCGCACCCACGGCATCCGCAACGCGCTGGTCACATCCATCGCGCCCACAGGCACCATTTCGTTGTATGCGGGGAATGTATCATCCGGGATCGAACCGGTCTTTGCCTATAGCTATACGCGCAAGGTTCTTCAGCCCGACGGCACGCGCACCGAAGAGGAAGTCGTTGATTACGCGGTCAAAATGTACCGCGAGAAATTTGGCGATGTCGCGCTTCCCGATTATTTCGTCAATGCCCAGACATTGGCCCCACTGGCCCACGTGCGCATGCAGGCGGCAGCGCAAAAGTGGATCGACAGCTCGATTTCCAAAACCATCAACTGCCCCGAAGATATTTCCTTCGAGGACTTCCAGGATGTCTATATGGAGGCCTATGAAACCGGCTGTAAGGGCTGCACGACCTATCGCCCCAACGATGTGACCGGGTCGGTTCTGTCGGTTTCTGACAGCGATGCGAAACCCGAAGAAAAGCCCGTTTTGATCAGCGAAAACACCGATGGGGCCGAAGTGGTCTATATGTCAGAGCCGCTTGATCGTCCGCAGTCCCTTGAAGGCCATACCTACAAGCTCAAGTGGCCCGACAGTGAGCACGCGATCTATCTGACGGTGAACGATGTGGTTGTCGGCGGGAAACGCCGCCCGTTTGAGGTGTTCATCAACTCGAAGAACATGGAGCACTACGCCTGGACGCTGGCCCTGACGCGTATGATCTCAGCCGTCTTCCGGCGCGGCGGCGATGTAAGCTTTGTCGTCGAAGAACTGAAAGCCGTGTTCGATCCGCGCGGCGGCGCGTGGGTGCAGGGCAAATACATCCCGTCGATCCTGGCCGCCATCGGTGGCGTGATCGAGCAGCACATGGTGACCACCGGCTTCCTTGAGGGTGAGGGCATGGGCCTGAAATCCGATCCGCAAGCGGAAGTCGTGAACCTTGATCAACCGCGCGGCCAAGCCTGCCCCAGTTGTGGCCAATATGACATGCAGATGGTCGAAGGCTGCATGACCTGCCGCAGCTGTGGACATTCCAAATGCGGATAAACGGAAGGCATCAAACTGTGTGGTGTGGCGTTTCATGCGACATGACCTAAACGTTTCAATAGGTCATTTTGGCTGTTGATATGAGAAAACGGCCTCGGATTTCTTCCGAGGCCGTTCGTAAGTCTGGCAAGGACAGACGAATGAGATGGCGCTGGGCTGAAGACATTATCACGCGTTGATACGGGCAGCAGCATGGCTTTCGCTGCAGGAACAAATTGCAAAGGTTTCACTTCAATAGCCGACATTAAGTTGCATACGGCCTCGGTACGCCTCCGCGACTGGTGTTTACCATCTCTGGACGATTTACCTGTCTAATCAGATGAATTAGCCTCGCCTTAGAATTGTATGTTTGGGAATAAAAATTAAAGAACTTTTGGAATGGTGAGGCATTAGGCAAGAAAGAGTTGTTGCGCCTGCTGACGCGTGACGGCAAGTGGCTGCGCTGGGAAAGCGAGCGCGAAGACCCGGACGACCCCAAAAGAAACCAAAGGCCGGATGCAAGGATCAGGTTGAAGAAGCCCTGCTGGCGGCGCTGCATTCCACTAACGTCGTGGTGCTGCTGGGGTCTGGGGCGTCCTTTTCGGCTAGGAACGATGGCGGGCCGAATGCGCCGGGTATGTGGCACTTGTGGGAGGCGGTCAAGAACGGTTGCGGCGAAGCCGTATTCAACGATATCGCGAAATCCGTGATTGGACATGTGCCAACCGACGGCGAGGAGAACATCGAAGCCCTGTTGAGCTTGTGCAAGATGTCGATCGAGTTGCTGGAGGTTCGGGCTGAAAAGGATGCCGCATTCCTCGACCGCGACAGACTGGAACAATTGAAAGACTTCGTGGCCTTCGCAGAACGTGAAATTCTGGCAAAGGTCGGTTTCGTACGAAACGATACCGAATTGCCAGCACATATCGGGTTCCTTCGCAAGTTCGCCCGCCGATCCCCGGAGAAGCCGAGAGTGAAGTTGTTCACCACGAATTACGATCTGTGTATCGAGACAGCGGGTGTCCGCCTGGGCGTCGTACTGATCGATGGGTTTTCCCACAGTGCAGAACAGCGGTTCAACCGCGATCACTTCGACCATGATATCGTGCGGCGAGCCGCATCTGGTACGAAGGCCGACTACCTTGATGGTGTGTTTCACCTCTACAAACTACACGGGTCGGTGGATTGGCGGCGACGGTCTGATGAGATTGTTATTCGAAGTGTCGAAGACCCCGGCGAGGACCGCAAGCCAGTCTTGATCTATCCTCGGTCTTCGAAATATCAAGAGGCGTTCGAAAGCCCCTATCTAGACATGTTCGCGGCCATGCAGGCAGCTTTGCGGGACCCCGACACCACGTTGATTGTCTCCGGATTCGGTTTCGCGGATGACCACATCAGCGCCCCGATCTGGTCAGCCATCGAAACGAACCCGTCGCTACGCCTTGTGCTCTGCGATTGCGGGTTTGTAGAGCATCAAAAGCTCTTCGATGAAGACGCCCAGGAGATCGACCTCGATCTGGCTCGTCAGCGCCCTTATCAAAGCAAGATCGCCCGCCTTGTCCAGCAGGGAGATACACGTATCACGATGTTGAATGGCCGTTTCGAAGACCTTGCCGATGCCCTCCCAATGATATCGGGTAAGACGGATCGCCAGCTCTTGCATGATCGGCTTGAGAAGCTGCGCGAGGGCGATGACGCATGAGCGAGCTTGCCTCCCTGATAGACCCTTCAAAGCGCATCGGAACGGTCACACGGGTGACGGCCAGTGCTTTAGAACTCACCTTGCCGAATGCACTTGCAGCCCTCGGGCGGCGTGGACTGGCGAAGGGTTCAGTTGGTGATTTCGTGTTCGTCGATTGCGACCGCTCGGCGATCTTGGGACGCGTAACGGAGGTTGGCATTCCAGACAGGCAGCGAAATGTCCTTGAGCATCAGATCGAAAACGACCCCGCTGTAGAGCCGCAAGGACGCGTCCAGCTATTGGCCACCATTAGCAAGACCACGCGCAAGGTCACGCGCGGTATCAAGCTGACGCCCGAGCGTTTCTCGCCACCTTCGCGCTGTGTAAACACGGCGTCCACATCCTCGATTGCGATCAGGGCCCCCTTGGGGGCACACATCATCGCTTCACGCAGATCATCATCCGTCAGCGTGACGCGCCCGATATCCAGCGACGCAATATCCAATGACAGGTCTGACGCCAGTGCACGAATGAGGCTCGACTTGCCCGTGCCTGGAGGACCGTAAAACAGATACCCCCGCCGCCAGGGAACACCACGTTCAGCGTACCAGTCGCTCGCTCCATAGAACCATCGCATGTCGTTCAGCACTTTCTCGATGCGATCGTCATCCACCAGTACCGTATTGATGGAACGGCGCGGGACATCCCCGACATGATCCCACCAATCCCCTTTCAGAATATGGAGGCCAGGGCCGATGCGATCTTTGGTTTGGGAAAGCGTACGTCCCTCAGCGATCCAGCCCAATATCGTTTCGACATTTCCGAACAGGACAGTGACACTCAATACCTCCATCGGGCGCTGGTTGTGCGATGCACCCACTTTTGACTTTTGATTGATATCGCGCTCCAGACGGCAGATTTTCCCTCGCCAGAAGAACCAATGCCGCCCGGGAGCCGGTGCATAGCCCTTTGTTCCTCGCGCCCATTTTCCATCCGTTATGCGCACATGGCGCGAATGGGACAGAACATTGTTCTGCTCCATCCAGATACAGAAATGGCGATAAGCCGCGCTTCGGTTATCGAGTGTCAGGCTCACCCAGACACGCCGAACAATCACACGATACATGACCATGAACGCAATGCACAGAAAGGCCGCCGCGACCCCAAATGCCCCGAGCGCCAAGCCGCCCGCGAAAAAATCTCTGGTCAGAGCGCTGGTCAGGAATTGATCGAATGCTTCCATCTTAGCCCCCTTTCACTTCGCGAAAATCGCGGCCCTTGAAGCACCGCACCGGATTGCCGCGTTCGAGCGCATAGTGCAGCTCGTTGCAGCTCGCCTTTTGTGCGGCTTCATTCGCTGCGGCTTGGGCGGCCATCAGATGCTGCAGGCGTTCCAACGCCAGCGCCTTATTGCGGTGTTGTGAGCGTTCCTCACGTGCCACCGCCGAAAGCCCCGTCGACCTGTGCGTTGCCCGCACCGCGCTATCGGTCGTGTTCTGGTGCTGCCCGCCAGGTCCGCCCGCCCGGAAGGTATCAAAAGTGACGTCGCCTGCTTGAATGCGTTCAAGTGCTTGCACCGGTGCAGGCAGGTCGAACACCCCAATGAACCAATTGGCCCGTTTATGCGTTGGACGCAGATTGCTTTGCGCCCGCCACTGGATCGTACCGCACCAATTCTTGACAAAAGCCTCCGCATTGGCGCCGCTGACCAGAACCACCGCGGATTTATAGCCATGTTTTGTGCGCACCCCATTGGTATCAAAATCGACCGCGAAGAATTCGGCCTCTTCGCGCATGACATCCAGCACGCCCGCAACGGCTTGCTGGCATTCGGCAGGACCGCTGCCACTGGTGACCAAGAGAGAGATATGCCGGGATGCAGTCATGACCGCCCCCCGTCACGCGTTTTCTTGAAGGTCAGGAGCGGGTGGAACTCCGCAATGCAATGTGCAGCACCTGTACCTACCAGATCTTCGGCAACAGACTTGGCGGATTTGTACGCCAAGGGCGCCTCTTCAATCAGAAGGTCGCGATCTTCGCACAGAATACGTCCGCCAAACGATGTGTGCTGCATGGCCTCAATGTCGGATTTCTTGGCCCGTACTCGACCATGCATCGAGGATCGGTCGTAGCGCCGCCCCGCTCCATGAGCGAGACTGCCTAGTGCGTCGTCATGGCCGGTCGGAGCCATCAAGTAGCTTGCACTTGCCCGCGACCCGGCAAGCGGAACAAATTCTTGCTCGGCGACTGCCGCACCTTTGCGGTGCAGCCAGCCATCACCATGTCGCGCAAGCAGGTTGTGCGGGGCATCGATCAACGCCGTCACGTCTGCCCGCAGGGCCTCCGCCGCCCGTTCTGCAATGACATGACGGTTGAGGCTGGCCCAGCGAACCGCCCGGTCATGATCCTGGAAATAGGTCTGTGCCGCGTCGCTATCGCCTGGCACACCTGCATAGGCCCCCTGCGGGACCGCACGAAGAACCGCATTGCCAAAACAACGCGATCCGGAATGCACCAGCAGATACAGGCGCGATGCATCGAGGCCGATGCTGTCATCTGCCTGGGCCAAAGTCTGCACTTCGCAGAAATGATTGCCGCCACCAACCGTACCGAGCGATGTCGCAAACAGATCGGTCGGCAGATCGTTTTCTTCCAGTTGCCAGCGCTGATCTTCAGATGCAGGTTCGCCAAGAACACGCATCCGGCGCAACGCCTTCTCCAGTTTCAGCTTTCGCACAGGCAGATCAAGCTGGAACAGCGACATGCCGCATCCAATGTCGTTGCCGATCAGCTGCGGAAAAATCCGGTCCGCCAGAACCGCACAGCCAACCGGCCCGTATTTGCCCGGATGCAGATCAGGAAACGCCGCGATCTTTTGCACGCCGGTCCAGCCGGCGATTTCTTCGAGTTGTGCTTCGGCCCGTCCTTCGATCCAGGCCGCAGATGAATAGAATTTCGTGATGACGCCGTCGCTAGACACAGCTGACGCGCGACCATCCAAGACAGAATTGCCCATGTGATAGTACCCAATAAACGTATGTAGATGCGCCAGCAGCAAGCCGGCGAACTGGATCAAACCTGATCTGATTTCAGCTTAGGTGTTGATCGGCCCCGAAAGGGCAAAATGACGAATAAGCATGTATGTCCCTTTCCTGTTTGGGGTTACGATTTGGGTCCAATGGACCAGTTGGAGACTGTCACCTAATCGGGTTCGATGATTCAAGCAAAGGTTTTGACCACGCTCTCGGCATCTGGTGACCAAATTGCAACATGAGTGTGTCCGATTGATCGCAAACGCTGCCTTGCCCAAGATGTCCAATAGAAGGTACTCCTATCGAATCTGATGCTCCTCTCATGGTGCAGGAATTTTATTGTTCCTGAATGCTCGTAGAACAGCAATGTTGGCTTTCGAGATGTCGTCAGACCACGCTAAGACCAACGTAAATGTCTGCTGAAGGCCTAGGTTGCCGCCTGCGCAGGCATCCGAGTTCACGCTCCCACGCACCGCATCCTACCTGTGTTTGTAAGTAGGAAATTCTGTGCCACGTCTCGCGGTCTCAGAAACCCATGCAGCAAGGAAGTCCTTCCCAATCAATGCCGACATTCACGCTGTCCCGATAAGATGACCGCCATCAGGAATTTGGCGGGCTCACAGAAACGTTCGTTTCACTCGCGGAGTTAATGGCAGAATTAAACATTAACTTCGTGATGAGGATTGATTTTAAGTCATTGATTAATAATGAAAAATAATTGATCTACTGAAGCATTTTGGACCTATTCTGGCAGTGGGTAATCTCTTAGAATCCAGGGTGATAGAAGGTTCGTCCCGACATCATCGGAAACGTTAGTTCCTGCCAAAAGGCCGCGAAACATGGATGCCAACAAAATGCGCCAGCAGATTGTGAAACTGCATCTCGGGATGGCTCAGACCACAATCACCGAGCTCGCCGAGAGCATCGGGTATAGTCGTTCGGCGGTGTCGAACGCGCTTGCCGGGCGCAGGCGGTCGGCGGAGATCGAAGCAGCCGTAGCCGAGCGCACAGGATTTCGTGTCGAAGACCTGTGGTCGGTGGCCGACTCTGGAAAGAAGGGGGATATGAACCGATGATCTAGAAAATAGAAAAGCCCCGAGAGCGTACTCTCGAGGGCCTTCACGTCAGTTTGGTACCCGACACTCAGAAGGTCTCTCGAATCCCCTCAAAAGTCAAGTCTGGCGGCCGGGTCTTTTGACCCGACTGGTCGAGCTCGGCCGCCTTCCACCATTCGACAAGAGGAATGCGTGCGGTTCACCCTGATCATATTGGTCAGGGAATGATCCCGCACAGCATCAGAACACATGGAAAAAGAAATCTTCAAAGCCCCACAGGCCAATCGTGCATCACGCAACATGCCAGAGCGCTCGCGTGAGCGTACTTTCGTGGAGACTGGCGCATTTCGTCCCATTGGGGGCGAAAGTCAGAAAGTCGTGTTCGACAGCCTTCGTGAATTTGACATCGTCACCACGACAACAGCTCTATACCCCGTGGCTGACATGGTCGAGCAGCCATCTGCCATTGACTACGTCGATGCTGATGGTCGCAGGCGTCGGAAAGTAATCGACCAAGTCTACACGCTAAAGGACGGAACCAGAATCGCCGCTGAGATTAAGCCGGCAGAACGCGCCAGAGCTCAGAACCTTGAAGAGAAACTAGGTTATGTGGCGGCGGCAATGCCAGACGATTTTGCTGATTATCTGGTACTGATCACTGAGGAAAACTACGACCAGTGGGAGGCGCTGAATGCACGGCGGTTGTTTGCATACAGGCGAGAGGATGACCCGGAGGCGGCTGCAATAATTGCAAATCTTGCGGCTGAGATCGACCTGCCGATCACGATCCGCGAACTGATTGCAAGAGCCGATATTGGCGGCAGGGCCTGGCCGGAAATCTTCAAAGCGATCTATGCCGGTGTCCTGCGTCCGATCCAGGACGGGCTTATTGATCTCGACATGCTGGTCGAGGGAGGCATGCAATGACTGATATCATACGTCTCGAACCCTATGGCCCTGCAGGCTGAGACTGATACCAGTTGCCAGTGCGCCGCCGCCAAAACCAAGAGACGTCGCCGAAGTTACGATAAGGGCGGCGTTCTTTGCGCGGTCAGCGCTCAGGATTTCTGTCATGTAGGCGGTTCCAGCTGTTGTTGCGAGGCCGGTGCCGATCCCGAGCATGAAACGCGCGATCACCAGACTGATCCAGCTTGGGGCTTGCACAAGCAGCGCTGTCGCCGTGGTGCCAAGGATCAGTGCCAAGACAATCGGAATCCGCCGTCCGATCCGGTCCGATAGGCCGCCAAGCAACAACAGCGTCGGCATAAGACCCCCGACATAGGCTGCAAATGCAACGGTCACCGCCGTGGCGCCCACATCACTTTCCGCCGCATAGGCATCATAGAGCGGGGCCTGAAGATTCACGGCAAATGTCACCGTGAACAGACCAAGGGCGAGAAAGGAAATCGGGATTACTTTGGACACAGGCGGACCTCGCAGATTGACTTGAGATCGAAATGCCATGAGGAAAGAAGTATGACAATTTTTCCATTGTACTAGATACAGTGAGGCTATGACGAAACCCAAGTACGTGCGTTTGGCCGATGTGCTTTCTGCCGCGATCCAGAACGGCAAGCTGGCTCCGGGTAGCAAGCTGCCGACGCATCGGGCCTTTGCGGAGCAGGCTGGAGTGGCTCTTGCAACTGCGACAAGCGCCTACCGGGAACTTGAAAAGAGGGGCTTGGTTATAGGCGAAGCCGGTCGCGGCACATTCGTGCGCGACCTCGCCTTACCACCAACGCTTGGCATTCTTCAGACCGCCGCTGATGGGCTTGTCGACCTTGTCTTCAACATGCCCGGTGGTGCAGGTGACACGGATATGCTGCGCGCAGGACTGCGCCAACTTGCTTCGGCGGGAGACCTTGAGGCGATGCTGCGCTATCAACCCCATGGTGGGCGAGCGCATGAACGCCGGATCATCGCCCGGAGTCTTGCTTCAATTCTTGGTCCAATTGATCCGGAATGCCTTCTGATGACATCCGGCGGGCAGCATGGGCTGGCAACCATTGTGCTGGGGCTGTTGCGACGCGGGGAAGCGGTTGCGACCGATACGCTGACCTATCCGGGCTTCAAATCCATCGCTGCCTTACAAGGTCTTGAACTTGTTCCGGTAGAAGGGCGGGCCGGTGTCATGGACCCGGACGAGCTGGACCGGCAATGCCGTGATAGTAAGGTTCGTGCGGTCTATTTGATGCCGACAGTCCATAATCCCTTGGGGTCAGTTATGGATGAAATGACGCGCCTGTGTATCATCAAGATCGCACAAAAGCATGACCTTCTGATTATCGAAGATGCGGCATATGCTTTTCTGGAGCCGAACCCGCCACCAAGCCTGTTTTCACTCGCACCTGAGCGAACGATCTATGTGGGCGGTTTCTCAAAAAGCATCGCAACGGGGTTGCGATTGGGCTATGTGGTTGCCCCGGCAACACATATCGACCGATTGCTTGAAGTGATCAGAGCGACGACCTGGAATGCCCCGGCCATAATTTCCGGCCTGGTCACAGGTTGGGTGGAGGACGGTACGCTCGCCAGATCCGAAGAGGCGCGAATGCGGGACGGAGCGGAGCGCCAACAGATTTGCCGGGCTGTTTTAGGTAAAGCGACAGTTCTCGGACATCGCAACGCTGGTTTCGCCTGGTTGCCACTGGAAAAAGGCATTCGCGCGGAACCGGTGGTTGTGCGCCTCAAGGAGATAGGTGTTTCGGCCTCTGGCGCAGAACCTTTCGCAACAACGGTTGCAGTGCCGCAGGCGTTACGGCTCGCTTTTGGGGGTATTCCAAAAGAAGAGTTGAAGGGAGTTCTTCAGCTCGTTCGTGATACCCTCAATTGAACCGGTCAAAAGACCTTTGCATCGGTCTCCCCATCCGTTTAGCGACGAATTTCTCGGAGGATCAGTCATTGTTTAGATCAGAATTTCCTCCAATACCTACACCAGACAGCGACCTAGATGCACGTAATTACCACGCTATCTAGTTTGATACCTCTGATCCCCGTGGGCGCGAACCGCTGATCGACATTGGCCAACACGGCATTGCCGTTTTGCCTTACTACTACGTTGCGGACGGATCCAACGCCCCCTATGGCCAGAGGATTGAGGGCAGCCTGCCTTCTATGTGGTGTCGTGAAGGTTTGCTACCGATGCTCTTGTCTGTGAATCAACAACTGGCTGACTATGGTTGTGAGATCGTTGTCTATGATGCCTATCGGCCGATCACGACACAACGTGGCCTTTGGGCGTGGGCTTTGACAAAGATTCAAAAAGACCATCCAGGGCTTTCGCGCGCTGAGCTGGAAGCGTTGACCAGCCAATACAGTTCTGATCCGAGGCGGTTTGACCCTGAAGATGCTACAACCTGGCCGATCCATGCGTCCGGAGCATCGATTGACGTCATGCTTCGATCACTTGACACGGGAAGAGAACTGGATATGGGGGCGGCATTTGATGATCTCAGCCCTTCGGCTCACACAGACCAACTGGAGAAGGCGCTTAGCCGTGGACAAATTGGGAGTGACAGCCCAGCCCTGATAAATCGCCGCGTGCTATACTGGACCATGAGCGAAGCCGGGTTTGAGAACTACCCGTCAGAGTTTTGGCACTTTGACTTCGGGAACCAAATGTATGTGCTCAATGCCCGAGCCAAAAACGCGAGCGTGAATCTTGCATGGTATGGCTATTGTGAGCCTCCAACCTGATTGATCTCACGCCGTCCGCTCAAGTGTTACATGTGGTTGCAATAACTCAGACTATATCCATCCAACCCGCCTGTGACACAAACGGTTTGGTTCTTGCGCATCCTGCGATGCGAATAAGGTCCGGAATGAGCCCAATTTACCAAATGCTGCGCCGAAAATCAGTGTCCGCTATCGGTATGGAGAAGGTAGAGGCCAATCTGTGACCTCTGCCCCGAAAGATCACTTGTTGAAGAATTCCGCAGCAGCGTCACAGGACGCTTTCACAGCTTCCGGCTTCCAGTAGAAGTCAACGTGGCTGAATTCATCGAACGCCCGGACGTCCGGGTTATTCGTCAGCCGATCAATGAAGTTCGTTGAACAGATCGCCGTCGCAGCGTTTGTCCCGTAAATCACCATTGTCGGCTGTGTGATCTTATCTGCGTAGTGCTCGGCAATGGAAATCAGCGACTGCATGGGTTGATCACCGATGTGCTCGGCGGTGAAGTTCTTGACCTTGCCATGACCAGCAACGCCATCCTTGCCGTAGTAGTTGTAGGTGTCGTCTGACATTGGAATGCCCAAGGCGTTGAACTCTTCCCGCGCCATGGTGTCGTTCAGGACAATCGGCCAAGTGTAGTCTGCCTCTCCCGTTTCATGCATCTTCTGCTTAGAAGCATTGGCCGCCGCGATTGTCTGATCGACAATGCCACGATCACCCCACTGGAACGCATCGGCTGCCATCATGCCGGAAACCGTCACGATCTTCTTGATCCGGTGGTCGGTGACAGCGGCAGAGGAAATGATCGAACCACCCTGACAAACGCCGAAGCCATAGATTTCATCAACGAAGGGCAATGTGCCGAGGTAAGATACTGCGTCCCATGTGTTTTCGATCAGACGGAACATATAGCGGCTTTTCTTGTACTCACCCGGCAGGGCCGGAGAGTCACCCATCCCGAGGTAGTCAAAGCCGAGATAGATAAAGCCACGCGCGGCCATTTCCGACCCGTAGGTCGCTGGGATTTACCCTCTGACTTGAGGAAATGGGCTCGCGCCAACGAGCGTCTTGTACTTCTTGTTCGGATCAAAGTCGTCAGGGAGGTACAGATCGCCGACCAAATCCACGCCAAAGGACTTGAAGGTCACTTGGTTTTTGCCTGCGGTAAGGGTTTGGGTTGTCATTGTCTTGGTCCTTTCGGGTTCGACGGCGCATCACCTTGCAAAAGTAAATTATTTAGTTTACTTATGTGAGGGTGATGCGTTTGTAAACACACCTTTTTACTTTTGAGGCAAAATCCGTGAAACGTACTGAAAAGAAAAGATATTATAGATGCGGCTATCGATGAGTTCAAAGAACAGGGGTTTCTGGGGGCCAAAACGACCTTAATCGCGAAAAAAGCTAACGTATCGAGTCGCACGCTCTACAATCACTTTGAAAGCAAAGAGGCGCTGTTCGACGCGATCTCAGAGATCATGTTGGAGCAAAACCGGAGCATGGCGCCGGTAGCCTACGACCCGGATCGCGACTTTGTTGAACAACTGAAAGACTCTCTATGGCGGTACATCGAAGTCATAACGAACGAGACGGCCATCGGGTTAAATCGCATGGTCTTGTCAGAGCTGATCCGCGATCTTGACCGGTCCCGGAAGTTCTTCACGGAGACTGAAACTCACGACTACCCGATGACGCAGTTGATTGGTGAAGCCATGGAAGCAGGCGTGATCCGCAAGGCCGATCCGGTCTTTGCAACGAACCAGTTCCTAGCACTCGTCAAAAGCTTCTTCTTCTGGCCGGAGTTCTTTCTTGGCGAGAACACGACACCGAAAGACGTACTGGACGATTGCGTCGCCATGTTTCTGGCGCACTACAAAGCGGACGTTTGATTTGGCAATAGGAACGGCAGCTCCGTCCGCGGTCTGGACAAAAAGTTGCCTGTGTATTTCGCTGTGCGGCAAATGGCAGGAAAGCGGGATACGACCACAGCAATTTTAGGTGTTGGCAATAAATATGGCACGTCAATGATGGCCCGGAGGTATTTGTCGTTCTGGATGGCAAGGTCGGCATGCATAGTCGCCAAAACGGGCGCGAGGATGTGGTGCCCTTGCGAACGGGCGATATTTTCCATGCCGAGGATGGTGACGAACACGTTGCTCATCCGGATGGACCGGTTCGGGCGTTTGTCATCGAAAAGGCTGGCAGCGTTTGACGGGTAGAAATTTTTGCCTGCTCGGTCACAAATCCCGCTGTCGAATCGTAATGTCTCTGAAACACCAAATCAGGAGACAAGATGCACAAATATCTGTTGATCGGGGTCGGAGGGCTTTCACTGGTCACGGCGGTCTATATCTGGACTGCGCCCCAACATTGGTATGACACAATCCCCGGGGTCTCGGGCACCGGGCCGATGAATTTTCATTTCGCCAGGGACGTGGCAATGGCCTATTTTGCAAGCGGGGCCGCTTTGATCTGGGCGGGCATGAAATCCGACAGATCCGCTGGAATTTGCGGAGCATTCTGGCTGGTGCTGCACGCGCTATTTCACATCTGGATTTGGGTGCATCGCGGTATGGTGACCGATTTTGTTGCCCTGACCAATCTTCTGGGCATTCAGCTTCCGGCTTGGGCTGCGCTGTTGCTCGCGATGCGGATGGACGCGAAGAAGGTGACAGCATGATCAAACATCTTCTGAAGCTGGGATTCCGGCAGTTTGGCGTGCGCTACAACTATGACCCCAGCTATATGCTGCAGGTTGCAGACAGCTCTGCGAGGGCGGGGTTTGGCCTGTCCATATTGCCCATCTATGCCCAATATAGCGGCCCCAAAGCGGCGCGAGACGTCTGGGCCGGAGCTATGATTGCGTCGACGCGGGATGGCGATTGCGGGCCTTGCGTCCAGCTGGTGGTTGATATTGCGGTTGAACAGGGTGTTCCGGCGGATCAGATTGTGCTGTGCCTGCAAGGCAAGCCTGTGGCGGCAGGTGACGTGGGGCTCGGGTTCCGGTTCTCTCAGGCCGTCATTTCGGATAGCCCGGATTTGGACGGGCTACGCGACGAAATCGAACAGCGCTATGGCCCTTCCGCTGTCACGGCCGCCTCATTTGCGGCCTCCAGCGGTCGGATCTATCCGGTGTTGAAACGCGGGTTGGGGTATGGCCAAATCTGCAGCCGCGTTACGCTTGCGCATGAGACCATAGAGGTTGGTCATTTGTCATGAACATGAGAGCCGACATCTTCGAAACCGAACGCCCGGTCCTGATTTCACTGTGCTATCGCATGTTGGGAGAGCGCGCAGGCGCCGAAGACGCGGTGCAAAACACATGGCTGAAATGGGCTGCGGCCGATACGACCCTGATAGACAACCCGGCGGCGTGGCTGCGCCGGGTAGCCACAAACATCGCAATCGACACTCTGCGCTCGGCGCAGCGGCAACGTGAGGTCTATATCGGCCCTTGGCTGCCCGAGCCTCTCATTCAGGACGAACTGGAGGACAAACAACACCCGTTCGAACTTGCTCAGGAATGTGATCTGGCGTTGTTGTGGGCCATGGAGCGGCTGAGCGAGCGGGAACGCGCAGCTTTCATCCTGCGCGAGGCATTTGACGCCAGCTATTCCGAAATCGCCGAAACACTGGACGCGACCGAGGCCACTTGCCGCCAGTTGGTCAGCCGGTCGCAGAAAAAACTGCAGGAGTCCGGCCCGCGTTTCGACGCAACCCCGGAAGAGGTCGCGGATCTAAGCCAACGCTTTTTCATGGCGGTCATGAGCGATGATTTCGACACGGCACGTTCTCTTTTGGCACCCAAATCTGTTGCCCTTTCAGACGGCGGTGCGAAACAACGCGCGGCACGACGCCCCTTGGTCGGTGGCGACGAAATTCTGCATGTGCTTCGCGCATTGTTCGAAAAAACACGCAACGAACAGGGTTGGTCCACGCGCATAGCGACCGTGAACGACAAACCAGCGCTCTTGTGGTTCCGCTTTGGGCAACTCGACTCCGTCACAACGCTTGCACCGGACCAGCACGGACAGATTTCGTGGCTGTATATAATGCGCAATCCGGATAAGTTGGGCTTGGCCTAGACAGGTTTTGACTTTCCTTTGGCCGAGCTGTTCAGCGAGCTTCCCACTATACGAAAGCTGCCCGAGATTTTAGGGTTTTGGGAACGTCAGGCTAACGGACGTTCAATAATGCTGAAATTCGTGCGGATGTTCATCATAACTACGACGAATTCTGGCGCTGAGGCCAAAGTACGTAGTGCTGCGGAGAGCCTTAATGTGTGCTTGGCATTTTCATTTGCTCGGTGTAACTAGCTCAGCCAGATCATCTTGGAAGATGAAGCTCCTACCTGACGCAAACATTGCTCTGCGCAACCGCGTCTTCATGGAGGCGCTCTATCGCCTCTCCTGGCTCGCTGACAAGACCGGCATCCCGTCGCTCACCCAAATGCAAGTCCTGGAACGGCCCGCTGTGAATGGATTGACCGCCGGCCCAGGCGGCACCGGCAAGCCCCATGTGGCGCTGGGCCTCGGCCTGGCCGCTAGCGCGATCGTTTGCCCCCCGCCAGCATTCTGGAGATGAACGGCGACAGCTATCGCCTCGCGCAGAGCAAAGCCCGGTCGACCGCCTGAATGCCGGTTGGACCGCGGCCCAACGCGCCCGTTCGCGTGGGAACAGAACAGCATAATCCCAGATCGAAACCCTGATGACGGAGCTGCCACCGCATTGCTAAGTCATCACCGTTACCGAAGATCCCCCCACGTTTCTGTCGTGACCTGGCAGTGCGCAAGGCTACCAAACAATCCCATTGGTCGTTGAACACTTCGGCCAGCCAAACCGGTACAATCGGCGATCTTCACCGACACAACGGGATAGACGCACAGGCGATCATCAACCGGGTGTTGGGACTGACACAGGGCAAAACACTCGCCTACACAGGCTGATATTCGGTCGTTCCATCCAGAGGTCTGCCACGACCCATCAGCGCAATTTTTGGGCAAAAATGACGTTTTCGGGTCCAATACCGTCCTTTTACACGGTGTCCGGCACCAAATTCCAGCGCAGGTTCTGGCCACTAACAGGGAGGAAAATATGACAGACAATCGTGACTCTGACTATGAGGTCGGTCGCGACAACATCAAATTATTAGGGTTGGATATTCATAATCCGGTCTTTGTTGTCTCGAGCCTTATTATTGTCGCATTCGTTTTCTTTTCGCTTGTTTTCCAAGAACAGGCGGAAAGTTTCTTTGGTTGGCTACGCCCTGCGTTGACCAGCCGGTTCGACTGGGTCTTCATGCTGGCGGGCAACATTTTTGTACTGTTTTCGCTGTTCCTGATTGTAACGCCCTATGGTAAAATTCGCCTTGGTGGGGATGATGCCAAACCCGACTACAGCTACTTGGGCTGGTTTGCGATGTTGTTTGCTGCTGGCATGGGCATTGGACTTGTCTTTTGGGGCGTGGCAGAACCGATTTCGCATTATGGCGCCTCCATGGGTGGCACCTCTATAGAAGGCGGCGTACGCACCGACTGGGCGCCATTGGGCGCGGCCGCGGGTGATCCCGAAGCGGCGCGCGACCTAGCTATGGCAGCGACAGTGTTCCACTGGGGACTGCACCCTTGGGCGGTTTATGCCGTTGTGGCGCTGGCACTTGCATTCTTCAGCTACAATCGTGGCCTGCCTCTGACCATGCGTTCGGTCTTCTATCCGATCTTTGGTGAAGCGACCTGGGGCATTCTGGGCCATATCATCGATGTGTTGGCAGTGTTTGCTACCATCTTTGGCTTGGCGACCTCGCTCGGTCTTGGCGCGACGCAGGCGCTGGCGGGTTTGAACTATTTGTTCGGCATACCAGTCAGCGACGGGATGAAAGTGCTGTTGATCGTGCTGATTACCGGTTTTGCGTTGTTGTCGGTTGTGGCGGGTCTTGACAAAGGTGTCAAACGCCTGTCCGAAGCCAACATGATCCTAGCAGCGATCCTTCTGGTGCTGGTCATCATCGTCGGGCCGACCCTCGCCATCTTTACCGGTTTCTTTGACAACCTCTGGGCCTATGCAAAGAACCTGCCGGCACTGTCGGGTGTGGTTGGCCGCGAAGACGCCAACTTTATGCAGGGCTGGACGGCGTTCTACTGGGCGTGGTGGATCAGTTGGTCGCCCTTCGTCGGCATGTTCATCGCCCGCATCTCGCGCGGCCGCACCATCCGCGAGTTCGTGTTCTGCGTGCTCATCATCCCGACCATCGTCGGCGCTATCTGGATGAGCGTCTTTGGCGGCGCGGCGTTGGATCAGGTCATGACCGGTACTGGTCAGGCTTTGCAAGACGCGGCACTTGAGCTGAAGATGTTCACCATGTTCGAGACCTTCCCGATGACCGGCATCCTGTCCTTCGTCGGCATCATCCTCGTCGTGGTATTCTTTGTTACCTCGTCGGACTCGGGATCATTGGTGATCGATACGATCACCGCAGGTGGGAAGACCGATGCACCCACACCACAGCGGGTCTTCTGGTGCGTACTGGAAGGCGCCATCGCAATCGTGCTGCTTCTTGGCGGTGGGCTCGGAGCCTTGCAGGCAGCAGCCATCGCCACCGGCTTCCCCTTTGCGCTGGTACTGGTTCTGATGTGCGTGTCGATCTTTATCGGCGTCCGCCGGGAACGGCGCGAAAAGGGCTGATACACTATACCCAAGGAACCCCGGCGATTGTGTCGGGGTTCTTATTCGGACGCATGCGACCCACCGAAAACCTGAATCATTGGGATTCCCATAGCGTCGGTCTCGCCAACCCCTTGTTCATCGCAATTAGGCTAAATCAGATGAACACCAGTTCCGCGATCCAGGGGTTGCGAAGCGCCAACACCTGACTTTTGGGACTGAATGTCAAATGGCTGGTTTGTTCGCGTTCCCTGACGACGGTACGGCCGAACAAGACAATACTTGCTGATCGTCTTCGCTGCGCGCAGAAACCAATCAATCCGCTGAAATTGACAATCGAATCTCTGTTCTAAATGCGTCGGCGTAGAGCTGAAACTCCATCTGGGCGAGGCCCCGGCCGAGATCGACAGAACGCTGGCGCAGAACATCATGAAGGGGCGCAACTGGCTGGCAATCGGTCATCGCGGGCAAAACCTTCTCCGAGATCGCCGACACCGAATCCACCGTGGTCTCAGTTCAGGGCATTCAATGCCCATGCAATGGGGTTGGCAACAAACATTGTCTGGATAATCCCACTCGTGCATTTCAGTGGTAAAGCACGGGTCAGGGATGTTCGTGAGTTCGGGTTCGGTTTCCGACAGATCGTTCTGTTGGACACCCCCATAGATTGGCCTCAAGGTGGCTATCAGCTTGATCAGGTCGTCCGCGGTGAGACCATCCGGGCTGTTTAGCTGTGGCGATGCCGTCCAGAACGTCCGGCGAGAGCAACGCCAGGTTGACCGCGTCCTGTACGCGGCGCTGAGAGGTCCCTTGCTGATGATCCAGTCAACAGGTTCATGCCAGTCGAAGAAATCTAATCCCTCATCTATCTCACAGTAGAGCTTAGTGGTGTTAGGTGGGAAGGCATCATAAAAATGGCCGCTACCACGACAGGGTTCCAGTATCGTCCCAGATGGTTTGAAGTGGTCCACAACGCTTTGTGCCAACACCCTTGGGGTATATACAACATCAAGCTCAGGGCCATTCTTAGTGGGTACCAGGCGACGGTTCTTTGGGAAGACCTTGGGTTTGATCCGAAGTTCTTTCAAGACGGCGTTCACAACACGCATACGACCTTTGGTGTGGTTCTCCAATGTGATCAAGGTTCTGGGTGTCACACTGATAGCCTGCCCAAGGTCAGCCTGTGACAGTCCTTTGCGTTGACGCACCTGACGCATCGCCGAACCAAGTGTATCGCCCTTAGGGTAGCCCTCCCATGTCAACCTGCACCCGAGGGAGTTGATCACCTTCTCCATCGTCATGATGGTTGCTGTGCCGTCTTCAACACTGGCTATGCTATTGTTCGTGACACGACTACGATGCGCAATCTCTGCCATGGTGCGTCCCTGACGAAGGCGTTCGGTTTTGATTATTGCGCCCAGATTCATGGTGAAACTTTTTGAGGTGGTGAATATCGAAAAACTTCACATAATCAAACGCTATAGTTCAAGTGTCTTAACTCCACCCCACATGAAAAATGATTGGCGATTGAGCGAGGTCCAACCATGATCCAACGCCGTAAGGGTATACCCTAGAGGTATCCGAAAATCCCGACGCTATCACGTCCATAAGGGTTGATTTTTCCATACGGACGCACACATATACGGACATCACCCTTACGTAACAATGGAGCAACATTATAGCCACTGTATTCTACGCCCGTGTTTCCACATCAGAACAGAACATCGAACACCAGATAATCCAGGCTGAGAAAGCTGGATTCAAATTTGACAAAGTGATTTGTGATGATGGTGTTTCTGGTATCGCCACCAAACTACAAGACCGACCAAATGGCCAACGTCTCTTCGATATGTTGCGGGAAGGTGATACGCTCGTTGTACGCTGGGTCGATAGGCTTGGCAGAAACTACCAGGATGTTACTGACACGATCCGACACTTCATGCGTGAAGGTGTGGTGATTGAAACCATCATCAACCATATGCGATTTGATGGCTCCACCAAAGACCCCATGCAATGTGCAGTACGTGATGCCTTGATATCCTTCATGGCAGCAACGGCCCAAGCACAGGCTGAAGTGCAGAAGGAAGCACAAACCGCTGGTATTGCAGCAGCTAAATCTGATGCAAAGAAGTACCGTGGAAGAAAGCCTGGTTACGACCGTAAGCAGTTTAATGCTGTTACCAATGACCTAAAGTTCATGAGTGTGGCCCAAGTTGCCAAGAACCATCACTTAACCCGTCAAACAGTTCTACGGATCAAAGACGAACCACACAAAGCCGAAGCAGCATTGGCAAAGTGGGGGATGTAGGACAGCACTAACCAATTCACTTGATACTAAATGATGAACTCTTGAACTTGCCCTCGAACATCAGGATGGACAAACCCGTTGTTAAGGGGGGTATTGAAGTACCAGACATTGCCACGTTTCAATATGAAGTCTGCGGACATTTTAACCCTCTAAATTCGCGTCACACATGCGAATGTGTGACAGTAATGTGTGACAAAACCAACCATATGGCCTGAAGCACACCTGATTTTAAAGGAAAAATTAGTGAAATGGCTGGGGTGGTAGGATTCGAACCTACGGTGCGCGGTACCAAAAACCGGTGCCTTACCACTTGGCTACACCCCAACTGTGTCGCGCTGTCTACTGATCCTTTTGACTGGGATCAAGCCCCAAGTTGCATAAAATCGCGAAATTTATGACGCCTCGGCGCGACCGGGCAAATCCGGGTGATCGTAGAACGAATATTGCGCGCGACCGGCCCGTTTTGAAGCATAAAGTGCCTCATCCGCACGCTCCAGAATGGTTTCAGGCGGGGTATCTTGACCATTGCGCCGAATGCAAACCCCGATGCTGGACGAGATCTTGCATTCGCGCCCTTCAAACGGCACCGGCTCTTCGATTCGTTCGATCAATCGCGCCGCCAGGTTTGCCAATCGCGCTTCGCTGGTCAGCGATCCGAATATGATCACAAATTCATCTCCACCCACGCGCGTGACGATATCGACTTTGCGGGTTTCTTCTATCATCACCTCAGCGACACGGCGCAGCACGGCATCCCCTGCTGCGTGTCCCATGGTGTCATTGACCTGTTTGAACAGGTCCAGATCCAAATGCATCAACGAAAACGCATCCGTCGTTTTCGACAGGCGATCCAGTTCCGCATCCATGGCGCGCCGGTTCCCCAACCCGGTCAGCTTGTCGGTAAAAGCGCGCTCTTCCGCTTCGGCCTTGGCGCCTTGCAGGCGGGTGTTCAACCGGCGGGATGCATCCATCGCGGCCGACTTTGCCTCGACCAGATACAGCATTTCAATGGCCAGATCGGTCTGCGCAAAATCGGTGCTGGTCAGCTGATAGTCCCGCACCGCATCCACCACCGCGATGCCGAACGACAGGTTGATCACCGCCCCACCATGGCCATCCGCCATCAGAACCCCCTTAAGGGGGGTGCGAATTCCGCTGCGAACCCGCAGGTGCAGTTTCCGGCCCTCGGTGTTCAGCAGCTGGCCCATGCTTTCGACAACGCGCGGCCGGTAGACCTCGAACACTTCGAGAAAGCGGGCACCGTCAAGCGGGATCGGGCTGATTTTGTGCAGCGTCGGCCCGGCCTGGCGAATGTGTC
The DNA here is from genome assembly GCA_025210345.1 of Pelagimonas sp. Taxonomy (GTDB): domain Bacteria; phylum Pseudomonadota; class Alphaproteobacteria; order Rhodobacterales; family Rhodobacteraceae; genus JAOARQ01. Next base: position 92,457 of record JAOARX010000025.1, read on the forward strand.
CTGTCCGGTCGAGAACCACATGAAGCGGGCAAAACACGTGCAGCATTTCTTCGGGAAACATGGTCATGCGGTTTCTCCCCGTGGCATGGTGGCAGACAGGTCAAAATCGCGCCCTTCACTGAACGCGGTTTCAATGACGGTGATGTCAATGACCCCCATGGCACGATACCCCCCATCATAGTCCAATAAGACAAGTGCCCCATAGTCATCCGCCATCGCACGCAGGACCCCGACCAGCATATGACCAAACCCCGGAAGCCCCTGCGCCACTCGCAGGCGAAATGCGCTTTGCGCGTGATCCGCCAGCTCAAGTTCAGGCAGGTCAAGATCAGCAACGGCCAGGCGCGCGCGACCTGGCAGATCCTCTAGAGAATGCAGGAATTCGATAAAGTCGACCCCGCCATAGCGCAAAAGGCGGCGCAGACCTTCTGAGTTCGGATGGGACACCAGATAGGTTCCCAAATCCTCAAGAAAGACCTCTGCAGGTTTTTCAAAGGCCCGCTCAGCGGCCTCTAGCAGGGCGTAATAATGGCTTTTCTCATAGTACAGCATGGCCTCGATTTCAGAATCCTGCAGACCGGCCATGGCCGAGATCTCTTCCCACTTCTCGGGTCCGTATGTATCCTGGACAAAAACCTGCAGGGTTTTCAAAATTAGTCCGAGCATAAGCCTTACCTCGTTACAACACAGTCAGGATGACGGGGCAGGCTTAAAGAATAGGTAACATATTCAATTGTTCGGAAATTCCGGCTCGCAGGGACCACGGGCTGGGTCTTTAGAAGTCGGTCGGGGCGCCCCCTTCGCGTTTGCGGCGCTCGACAAATTCAGCCAGTTCTTCGCGGATCGCGACATCCATGGGCGGCGCTTCAAATTCTTCCAGGATTTGTTTGAACTTGGTGTGCGCGCGCTCAGCGGTCCAGACCCCGCCCGCCGCTTCGAACGCCTGGTAATTCTTCCAGTCCGACAGGAACGGTTGGTAAAAGGCCGTCATATAGCGGTCTTGCGTGTGCTGGCTGTCCAGGAAATGCGCGGCCTCACCGCGTTGGATCACCGCGCCGACTTCGGCAATCGCATCAAACGCCAGACCGTCATCCGATGTATCCCAGACCTCGGGCTCCATATAGCGTTGGATCTGTTGCAGGATCTCGCAGTCCATAATGAACTTTTCGGGGCTGGCGATCAGCCCGCCTTCCAGCCAGCCGGCCGCGTGATAGACCATATTGGTCCCGGATTGGACCGCGGCCCACAGGCTGTGTTCGGTTTCCCACATGGCCTGCCCATCGGGCACATTGGCGGCGCAAACCCCGCTGGACCGCATGGGTAACCCATAATACCGCGCCATCTGCCCAGTCATTTGCGTCGCACGCATATATTCCGGCGTGCCAAAGGCCGGGGCCCCCGATTTCATATCGACATTGGATGTGAAGGTTCCGATCACACAGGGCACACCGGGGTTGATCACCTGGGCCAGAACCACGGCGGCCAGGCCTTCGGCCAGGGACTGAGCAACCGCCCCGGCCATGGTGACAGGCGCCATGGCCCCAGCCAGCGTAAAGGGCGTCACCACCAACCCCTGCCCACGACGCGCCAACCGCATCCAGCCATCCAGCATCGGAATGTCATGTTTGAGCGGCGAGGTTGAGTTGATGTTGGTGTACATCCGGGGTTTGGTGTCAAACTCATCATGGGTCAGCCCCCCCGCGATGCGCACCATTTCCATCACGTCTTCGACCCGTTCCGCGCCCAGGCTATAGGCATGCGCCACCTTGTCGGTCAGCGTGAGTTTATCAAACAGAACATCCAGATGGCGGGTGCTGGCATGCAGTTCGACCGGCTCGACCGGATAGCCACCCACAAAATGTATACAATTGAAATACTGCGACAGTTTCAGCAAGTTGGCGCATTGCTCGCGGTTGCCGGGCACCTTGCGCCCCAGCTCCATGTCCCAGTAATCTGGCGGTGACGAGACATTGCCAAACAAGATGGTCTTGCCACCCAGCGAAATCGCGCGATCCGGATTGCGTGGGGTGATCGTAAACTCCGAGGGGGCCTTGGCCACCATCTCCATCACGAAATCCCGCCCCATACGGACGTTTTCACCATCGATGATGCAACCGTCGGTCTCTTTCAAAATCCCGAGCGCTTCGTGATTGAGAAACTGGATTCCCACCTCTTCTAGGATCCGCATGGTGATATCATGCATGCGCTCCACGGCCTCGGGCGGCATGGGTTCGGTGGGATTGTCCATATTGACCGGAAGGCGCCAGGGCATCTGCGAAACGGCGGAAGCACCGCGCCGGTTGTTTCCCGAACGTCCTCCACCACGGCGACGACGCGGGGGCTGGGTGTCTTGTGTCATGGGGCTCTCCTCCGGTTGCCCCACAATGACACGTCACAGAACAGACCATCGCCCGCCCGATTGCGACGCAATCTGTCGTAATTGGATGGCAGACCGTCGCCTAGCGCGCCTGCCGATCGATCCAGTCCGGCAAAAAGCCAATGTCAGGCAAGACAATATCCGCGTGCCCTGCCAGATCTTCCCGCGTCGCGACCCCGGTCAAAACCCCGACACAGCGCATCCCTGCGGCCTGCCCCGCTATCAGGTCGTGCAGACTGTCGCCCACCATGACAATCCGTCCGGGATCTATCTGCACCCGATGGGCAAAGGCCAACAACGGCGCGGGATCGGGCTTGGCGCCAAACCCGCTGTCAAACCCGGCAATAAAGTCAAATATGCCTGCCACGCCCACATACCCCAGATGGGTGTGGGCGACGGATTCGGAATCGTTTGTCATCACCCCCAAGGCCAGATCCCGCGCGGACAGCTCGCTGAGCAGGGGCACCAGTGGCACCGCCTCGGCCAGGGGGGCCTGCGCCGCCGAAATCGCCAGATCGCGCTCAAGCTGATCCACGTCACGCCCAGGCAGCGCCGATGCCAGGCATTCAGCCGCCTCGCGATTGGTGCCAGCGATCACCCGACTGTGGGGCAAAAACACCCCCGCACCCAGATCAAAGCCCACTGCATCAGCCAGACGATCCCGCAGATCGGGATCTCCGGCAGACAGGGTGTGGATCACGTCAATAGCCCAGGCCGACCACGTCGCGGCGAAATCGAATAATGTGCCGTCCTTATCAAACAGCACCCCTTGAATTGGGTCCGTCATGTCCAATGCACCTGTTCTCCGCCCGGCAGTGCCGCACGCACTTGCATCAGGCTTTCATAGGGAATGCCTTGCGTGTCACAAAAGGCAACCACCCAGGAATCCTCCATCATCAGAAAGTCCAACACCGCGCCTTGAAAAGCCGGATCTTGAAGACCTTCGCGTACATCTTGCTCTGAGACCCCAGAGGCCCCTGAAAACACGGGGAAAAGCTCATCGTTTGCGACCAGCCAGGCGATGGCTTGCATCCCGATGATCTCGGCTTTGTGACGAGAAAATGACATTAGTTCCTATTTCCGAAAGGGTTTTTTAACCTCTCTCACCAAACCTAAGAGCATCGAGAAGTGCAAGCAGAGTCAGCTCTGTTCCTGTCACGAGGAAGCGAAAAAACATGTCAGGTCGGATCCTAATTGTTGATGCGGTACCCACCAATCGCATCATTTTGCGCGTCAAGCTGTCGGCAGCGTTATTCGAAGTGGCTCAGGCCGCTTCGGGGCATGCGGCGGTGGCGATGGTGCGCAAAACGCGTCCAGACCTTGTGCTGACGGCCTCGGATCTGCCGGATATGAGCGGACGGGCGCTTTGTGCCACGCTGCAACGCGACCCGACCACGGGCCGCCCCCCCATCGTGGTGATCCACGGTGAGGACGAAGACGACAATGAACGTTTGGTTTCCCTTGCCGCCGGGGTGGACGATATCCTGACCCGGCCGATTGATGATCTGGTGATGATGGCGCGGCTGCGGTCGCTCTTGCGCGCACGCAACGCTGAAACAGAGCTGCAACTGCGTGACGACACCCGCCGCGCGCTGGGGATTGGCATGGCGGAAAATGCCGCCGAGTTCGAAATGCCCGCGCGCGTGCGCCTGATTCCCACCGGCGGCCTGAACGACCCCAAGGGGCTGGCGAACACCATTGGCCATGCAATACGCGGCCCTGTCGACCTGATCGAGGCAGATGACGCCATGCGTGACCCCCATCACGTGCCCGATGTGGTCGTGATCGCTGAAGGGCCCTATAGCAACGGTGAGGGGCTGGCCCTTTTGCCGCAACTGCGCACCAGCGCGATGGCGCGCTATGCCTCGGTGATCTACATCGCCCAGCCGCATCTGCGCGCCCAGGCTGCGCAGGCCCTGGACCTTGGCGCCAACGACATCCTGACAACGGGTCCCGACACGCAGGAACTGCCCATCCGGCTCAAAAAGCAAATCTCGCGCAAGCGCACAAATGACCTGCTGCGCGCAAATATGCGTGACGGTCTTCAGGCCGCGGTGTCCGATCCGCTGACCGGATTGTTCAACCGGCGCTATACGCTCCCGCATCTGACCAAGATGTCCGAACGTGCGGCGCTTCAGCGGCAGGGCTATGCGCTTTTGGTGGCTGATCTGGATCATTTCAAGCAGGTGAATGACACCTATGGCCACGGGGCAGGCGACGCCGTGCTTGTCGAATTCGCCCAGCGCCTGAGAGAAAACCTGCGCGCCGCGGACCTAATGGCCCGCTGGGGGGGAGAAGAGTTCCTGATTGCCATGCCCGACACAGGGTTGGACACCGCCAAACGCACGGCTGAGCGCCTGTGCGAGCTGATGTCACGGACGCCAATCCGCCTGCCCGATGGCCGGGAAATCCGCGTCACCTTGTCGGTCGGCGTTGCCATCAACCGGGCCGGTGACTCGGACGATCCGCGGGCTTTGATCGAACAGGCTGACCAAGCGTTGTATGCCGCCAAGGCAAATGGGCGGAACATGGTTGTTCTTGCGGATCGCGTCACTCCGCTGCCGATTCGGACAACTGCGACAGCACGGGCCCAGATGGCATCCGATGGCACCCACATTCGGCACATGCGCACGGCAAGCCACAGCTAGGTAAATTCACGGCTCAAAGGGACCTATCGCCCCCCCCTTTTTGCCCGACCTTCATACCTTCAATCATGATCCCGGTGCCGATGGTCTTTGCCGCCGCCGAATTTATCGCGTGACTTGCCGCGCCAGGTGTCGCGCCGGGTCTTCAGTTCTTCGATCTGCACTTCAAGCCGCGCCGCAAAGGCCTTGCGCTCCTCTGCGGGCATGCCTGCGATGAACTCGACCACCACGTTTTGCCCCTGCGTCCGCCGCGCATCCGAGGCTTCGGCCTGTTGTTTCAGGTGGCTCCGCAGCTGATCAGGGTCAAAGGGCTCTGCACGCAAAATCTCAAGCGCCTCTTCATAGCCACGAACAAACCCGCCGGGGCTTTTCTTTGGCTGCGCCCGCATCATCGCGAAAAAGGCCCGTCTCAGCGCCTTGCGTTGCTCCGCATCAAATGCGCGCGTATAGGGGGTCACGTAGTCTCGGCCCGGGGGGCGATCGCGGCCCATGGGCCCCTTCAGCGCCATACCGACCGCAAGGCCAACAACCAGCAGATTGACCGCCAAAGATCCGAACAGCACGATTTTCAACCAGGGGCGCATGCGCGGCGCCGGTTCAGGTGTCGTCATCGCCTCATCCTTCCATCATGATCAAATCGAACCCGTTCATCGGGTCAAAACCAAGCTCTCCGCCCGATTGGTCCACCAGAAGATAGTCCGAGATACCCGCAGGCGGGTTCACCCCGATCCAAAGCCCGACAGCACAGGCCGTCGCCAACCCGGCAACTCCGGGCCAGCCCCCAAGTGCGGTCTTGAACTGTTGCCACAGCCCGGGCTGTGCCACCCGGGACCGCGGCCGAGGTTGCGCCTTTAGAGCGTCTTGCGTCAGTTGGGCCAAAAAGTCGACATCCGGCACCGGCGATGTTGCGCGCGCAGCGGTAAAGAAGTCGTCGAGGCCGACCCCGGGGTCGGGGTGCGTACCAAGGTGATCTTTGCGTTCAGTCATCGTCTTCGTACCCCAGTTCTTCCCGGCGCCCGCTCAAAAGCGCCTCAAGTGCCCGTTTGCCCCGTGCGGTCAGACTTTCCACCGCGCGCGCGCCGATGTCCATGATCTGCGCGATCTCGGGGTTGGACAGCCCCTCGATGTGGCGCAGAACAACCGCCTGACGCTGGCGTTCGGGCAATTGCATGAGCGCCTGTTCAAGCGCCCGCGCCCGCGCCGCTTGCTGCAACCCCTCAGTCACCGAAGGCGCGTCGTCGGAGGGTTCCGGGATCGCATCCAGATCAGGCCCGACCCGACGCTTGCGCAACCGGTCTATGCACAGGTTCGCCGTCACGCGATACAGCCATGTCGTGACCTTGGCTTCACCCGCGCGCCAGTCCGGCGCCGTGCGCCAAAGCCGCATCAGCGCCTCTTGTGTCACATCCTCTGCCTCGGCCCGATCCCCGCCCAGCAGACGATAGGCATGCGCCAGAACCCGCGGCGACAGGCGCATGGTCAACGCCCGTGCAGCGGCCGCATCGCCGCGCGCATAGGCCGCTAGCAGGGCCTCGTCACTCAGATCACTCATGGCGTCATATGGCATAGGTTCCATATCCCAGCGCTATCCGACCAGCAGCAGCGGTGCAATGCCGGGGCCTGTACAGCCCCGACACCTGTTTTATTGATCGCTGTCTTTCTTCCAGCGGCCAAAGCCCTTGCGTTTACCTTTCATGGCCTGGATCTCATCCTTGCTGATCGCGCCGTCGCTGTTGGTGTCCAACTTGGCAAACATCTTGTCCGCCCGTTCCTGTGACGGCCCCATATTCGCGGCCTCGTCTTTGCTGATCTTGCCATCTTCGTTGGCGTCAACATGTGACATCATGCGGTCGATCCGCTGGGTCATCCGGTCCGCATTGCGCTTTTCAGCCTGCGCGGTCAGCTCTTCCCTGGTCAAAAAGCCATCGCCATCCGCATCTGCGTCGGTAAAGCGCTTTTCCTTGGCCTGGGCCATTTCTTCCTTGGTGATCTGGCCGTCATTGTTCAGATCCATCTGTTCAAACATAAACAGGCCGCCCTTGTGGCCACGACCGCCATGATCTTTGCCACCAAAAGCCTGCGCGGCACCAGCCAGACCAACTGCCATAACCACCGCACCCGAGATCATCATAATCGACTTTTTCATTGCAACGTCCTTTCCGCTTGCGTTTTCGATCCGCCCTGTTCTGAGCGATTGTGCAGGCTATTACGGGGCGGCACGGATGTTCCGTCGCTGATTTGAACGAAAACCGATCACAGCCAATCACAGCGCTGCGATCTGCATTTTCTTCGGCGCTAACGTGATCGCTATCATTCCATGTGACATGCAGCCGCAAGGACAGTATGCGGGGTTCCATGATGAAACGTCTGCCCCCATCTTCCGTGCGTGAAGTGTGAGGATCCCATGAGCGAACAAACCATCGAACAAGAACGTGATGTGATGCAGGCGGTGAAAACCGGATGGCGCCGCCGATGCCCGAAATGTGGCTCGGGGCCTATGCTTCAGGGCTATCTCAAGGTGCGCGACACCTGCCCGGTCTGCCGGCAAGAACTGCATCATCACCGTGCCGATGACGGGCCAGCCTATCTGACAATTTTGATTGTCGGACATATCATGGCCATCGCCATGCATGTGGTGTTTGTACACTATCGCCCCGAGCCGCTTATAATGTTCACCGGCTTTACGGTTGGCTGCGTGGCCTTGTCGCTCTATCTTCTGCCAAGGTTCAAAGGGGCCATCGTCGCGTACCAATGGGCGCGTGGGATGTATGGGTTTGCCCCTTCGGCCTGAGACCGGAGGATTTATGACACGTCAGACACCCCAATCGCCCAGTCGCGATAAAACCGCCATACGCAATGCGGCCACGGTGATCGCCATTCGGGATCGCAACAGCCGCCCAAGTGTTTTGATGGGGCAACGCGGTGCCAAAGCCGCCTTTATGCCGAATAAATTCGTCTTTCCGGGCGGGGCTGTCGATCAGGCCGACCAGCACGTGCCCCTGGCCGCACCGCTGCCCTCGCTTTGCGCCGCACGGCTCGCTCAGGATGCCCCGTCGGAAATGCCACGCGCCCTGGCAGCCGCCGCAATTCGCGAGTTGTGGGAAGAAACCGGGCAAATTCTGGGGCAAAGCGGCATCTGGCCCGGCGCCATTCCTGACGACTGGTTGTCGTTTGCGGAAACCGGACACCGCCCCAGCGCCGACGCCTTGCAATTTGTCTTTCGCGCCATCACGCCACCGGGCCGTCCTAGGCGCTTTGACGCCAGGTTTTTCATGCTGGATGCCGAAGCCCTGATGTCTGACCCGGATGATTTTGGCCGCGCAGAGGATGAGCTGTCGCATCTCCAGTGGATTCCGCTGGACGAGGTGCGCAACTTTGACCTGCCCTTCATCACGCAGGTGGTTTTGGCCGAAATCACGGCCCGCGCCCATGATGACACCCCGCCAACATCGGTTCCCTTCTTCCGCAATGACGATGAACAAAGCCTGTTCCTGCGCCTGAACGGACGCCCGCAAGGCCACGAATGACATGCTGAACTACATCGAGCACGGCACGCCGGGTGGACGCCCGCTGATCATCGTGCACGGGCTATATGGCTCGGCCCGCAACTGGGGGGTGATTGCACGGCGCCTGTCCGATGAGCGCCATGTGATCGCCGTGGATCAACGCAACCATGGCGATAGCCCCTGGCAAGACAGCCACAGCTATGCGGACATGGCCGTCGATCTTGCCGAGGTGATCGAGACCCATGGCGGTCACGCCGATGTGCTGGGTCATTCCATGGGTGGCAAAGCGGCGATGGTGCTGGCACTGACCCAACCCCATCTGGTTGGGCGCCTGATCGTGGCAGATATTGCGCCGGTCACCTATGGGCACAGCCAAATCCAGTATATCGAGGCCATGCGGTCCGTCGATCTTGCGCGCGTCACAAAACGGACGGACGCCATTGAACAGCTTGCTCAAACTGTCGATGACACCACCTTGCGGATGTTCTTTACCCAGTCGCTGGATATCCCCGGCAAACGCTGGAAGCTCAACCTTGACGTGTTGGCGCATGAAATGGACAAGATCCTTGGTTTTCCTGACATCCACGGTCGCTTTGACGGCCCCACCCTGTTTTTGACGGGCGGACTGTCGGATTACGTGCTGCCAGAGCACCGTGACAAGATCCGTTCGCTTTTTCCCAAGGCCCGGTTTGCCAAGATGCCCAAGGCTGGGCATTGGCTGCATGCAGAGGACCCCCGCGCCTTCGAAGCCTCGGCGCGGGCCTTTCTGGCATTGACCGCGTAATTTTCAGTTTCCGAAAACTAGGGGTCAGGGTGCATCCAGCAATTCAAGATCCCCCTGCAACCAAGGCAAAGCATGCAGCGCCGGTTCGACCACCATTTCCTGCATCAACAGGCGCGACGTCCGGGCCATGTCCCGCGGCACATCCGAGGTCCAGTCGTTGGTCGCAAACAGCGAAATCCGGCGGGCAAAGGGCTCGAACGGCAGGGGATGCGCCTCTAGCTGATCATGCAGTCGCGCCGCGCGCATAAACCCGGTGGAGGTGGTCAACGTCCATCCCGCCCCGCGCGACACCAAGGTCATCAATGACAGATGTGCGCCAATTTCGAACCGCTCGGGAAAGTGCAGCTTTAGACGCCGCAGATGCGTCTCGACCTGTCGCCCGATCATCAGGTCGCGGTCATGACGCAACAAAGGGGTCGCCTGCATCACCGCCTCAATACCACCCTGCCGATCGACACCGCCCTTGGGACACACAAAGATAAACGGGTCGCGCACGAGGGGATATTCGACAACTCCTTCAACACCTTCGCCATGCGATCCTGAAATCGCCAGATGCAACCGCCGCGATTTGAGCGCATCGGTGATCTGATGCGACGGCGACGTGGTCAGGCGAAACCGACAGTGCCGCATGCTTTCTGCAAGGATGCTGACCAAGCGTGGGGTCAGATCATTGTCGAAATCGTCAATCACCCCCAGATCCAGCGCGCTGACATCGGTCAGATCCATGACCGTCAATTCACTTTGCGCCTGACGCAATTGGCCCAGAACCGTTTTGGTGCGTGTTAGAAAATTTCGGCCTGCCGGGGTCAGTTGCATGGGGCGTCGCCCGTGATCCACCAGATCCACACCCAGTGCTTTTTCCAGGTTTCGCATCTGCTGGCTGACCGATGGCTGGCTCATGCCGGTCTGCTCTGCCGCACCCGCAACCGAGCCCGACATGGCCAAAGCCTCGAACACTTCCAGCCCTTTCAGGGTGACACCTTTTTTCAACATGAGTCGTCCCGTGCGTTCCAGTTTCGGTTTTTCCAAAACTCATGACGCCGGTCAAGCCCAAGCGGTCAGAAACCTCACCCTGGGGTTGAATTCACAAACCTTTGCACGTTCCTTCAGCAGATTTTGCAAAGGTCTTGTAGCGCTTCCAAAACGCTTCTTTGGTCGGGCTGTCCGATTGACGCACCTCTTGCGCGCGGTGCGGATTGGCAAAGAACGTCGCCGCCAGGCGCTGATCCCCTGAGCTGAGCGAACGGTTCGCGACGCTTTGCACACAGCCACACAGCCGCTTATTCGCCGATTTGCGATTTGCGCTCAGGCAGGCGTTCGAAATGGGCCCCGAGGCAAAGCTATATGCGGCACGTGTCACCACCTCAGGTTTGGGCTGTGGCGCGGTTGCGTTGGATGTCGTTCGCCGGGAAACGGGACGCGTCGCGGTGGTGGTGGTCGATTGCGCCACGGCGGGTTGCGCGGTGGCGGGCTGGGGCTGGGACGCCAAAGGCGCCCGGTATGGCGTCACATAGATGGGCGCAGTGGGCTGTTGCACCGCAGCGGGTGTCGAAACGCGCTGAGCGGAAGAATTCCCATAGTACAATCTGTTGCGGTCACCACTGCTGCTGCATGCCGCAATCAACAAAACCCCCGCCAGAAGAAATCCGGTTCGTATCATAACACCTGTCTCTTTGCCCAATGCCGTGCGGGTTTTCCCGTCTATTCGGCCTCTGCTCGGGTCAATTATGCCCTGTTTTCCGCAACATTGCAATTGATCCCCACATTCAGGACCCGCGAGACAAGAGATCGTGATCTGACCCAGATCAAGGCTTGCATATTGATTCTGAGATATGAGTTTCAAAACACAGACAGCCAGGAGAAAACCATGCTACGTCTTGCCGGTATCCTTTATTCCCTGATTTCCACCACCGTCGCAGGCACCGCTGTGATCGCGGCGCTGGTTTCCGGTTATGACACGCTGATTCCGATCGTGGTTGCGGCGGTTGCGGGCTTTGTGCTGGCGCTGCCCATCACCTATTTCGTGACCAAGGCAATCTATGCCAGCTGATCCAGCACCCCTTGCGAACATGTCTCGATCAGCTCCAATACACCATTGAAATCACGGGTGTAATATGGATCGGGCACATGGTCCGCGTCGGTGTGCGGGGCGTAATCCGTGAACAACCGCAGCTCGGCACGGCAGGGTCCGGGCTGCAACGCACGTAGATTGGCCAGATTGTCGGCGTCCATCGCCAGCATCAGGTCAAATCTGTCAAAATCCGCCTGCGTGACTTGACGGGCCCGCAGGTCGCTCAGGTCATAGCCGCGCGCCCTGGCCGCCTGTTGCATCGGGCCATAGGGCGCTTCGCCCACGTGCCACGCGCCCGTTCCGCAACTGTCAATCTCCACATCCAAACCCCGCGCCCGCGCCATTTGGCGCAGCACCCCTTCGGCAGTCGGCGATCGACAGATATTGCCCAGGCAGACGAATAAGATACGCTGTGTCATATGATGGGCCTAACCGGCCTTGGGCGACAGAACAAGGGGCAGCCTATGAACAAGATCGTAATCCTGACCGGCGCAGGCCTGTCCGCAGAAAGCGGGCTTGGCACGTTCCGCGACGAAGGTGGCCTTTGGGCGCAACACCGCATCGAAGACGTCGCGACCCCCGAAGGGTTTGCCCGCGACCCGGAACTGGTGGTCAATTTCTACAATGCCCGCCGGTCTCAGGCCCATGAGGCCACGCCAAATGCCGCCCATCACGCGCTTGCACGCCTGCAAAAAGACTATGACGGCGAGGTCATTCTCGTGACTCAGAACGTCGATGGGCTGCACGAAAAAGCAGGTGGTTCTGCGATCCACATGCACGGCGAACTGGCCAGCGCCCTCTGCGGGGCCTGTGATCACCGCTGGCCCGCGCCGCTGGAAATGGCCCCCGGCGACCCCTGCCCGTCGTGCGGCGCCCCTGCCGCACGTCCAGACATTGTTTGGTTTGGCGAAGTTCCCTACCACATGGAGGACATCGCCGCGCATCTGTTCGATTGCACGATCTTTGCCGCCATCGGCACCTCGGGCCAGGTCTATCCCGCTGCGGGTTTTGTCCAAGAGGCCCTGATGAACGGTGCGGAAACGGTTGAATTAAACCTCAAATCCACCGACATCTCGGGCGCCTTTGCCCAACACCACATCGGCCCTGCCAGCGAAATCGTCCCTGCCTGGGTCGAAAGCCTGCTCACATAGGAACCGTTTTCCACATGCTCTGAGGGCCGCGTGTCGGAAACAAACCCGCTTGGGGCTGCATGATGCCGTAAACAATCGACACAAGACAAAGGAAGACCCATGCAACTTGCCGACATTGTTGATCTCGCCACCTATCCCATTTCCGATCCCAAGTTCCGGGCAAAGTGCAAAGCTGAATTCGATGCGACCGGCGTTCTGGCCCTGCCGGATTTTGTCCAATCCGGCGCGATCAAGGCCATCCGCGACGAAGGGTTTGCCAACGAAGACAAGGTGTTCGCCAAGACCGAGCAGCACACTGTTTACCTGTCAGCCCCCGATCCCGATCTACCCGCCGATCACCCGCGCAACCGCCTGGTTACCTCGTCCAAGGGCTGTATCACCGATGATCTCATGCCCGCTGATTCTGCGCTGCGCACGCTGTATAACGACACCACCTTTCGTGCGTTCCTATGTGACGTGCTTGGCGAAAACGCCCTGTATGAATATGCTGACCCTCTGTCGTCAATCAATCTGCACTTTGCCAAGACGGGACAGGAACTTGGCTGGCATTTCGACAATTCATCCTTTGCCATCACTTTGATGGTGCAACCGCCCGAGCAGGGCGGGCAGTTGGAATATGTCAGCAACGTCCGGGACGCCGACGCGGGCGAGATGGGCTTTGACGCGGTGGGGGATATCCTTGATGGCAAAACCCCCGTGCAAGAGATCAAAGCAAAGGCCGGCGAGTTGGTGTTTTTCCGCGGCCGCAATTCAATCCACCGCGTCGCCCCCAACCAAGGCGCCCGCACCCGGATTTTGGCGGTTCTGGCCTATAACACCGAGCCGGGGATTTCCCTGTCTGAACAGGCGCGCATGACGTTTTACGGGCGCACGGGATAAACAGGCCCTGACATGCGGACACAAAAAAGGCGGGGAATTCCCCGCCTTTGCGTTTCGAACCTGGCTTAGTTGCCGTGATTCATGTTGCCATGATTTCCATGACCCCCATGCTTCATGCCACCATGGGCATCCTGGCGTTCCAGATCCACGGGGATCTCAACCACCATGTCACCGGCCTTTTCAAAGGTCAGCGTGACCGACACCGTGTCGCCATGCTCCATCGGGCCATTCAGCCCCATGAACATCACGTGATCGCCGCCGCGCTTTAGCATGTGCTTGCCCCCCGCCGGAATGGCAAAGCCCTCTTCCACGTGGACCATTTTCATCACGCCGTCGCTGACTTCCTTGTGGGTGTGCAGCTCGACCTTCTTGGAAACATCCGAGGTGGCATTGATCAGGCGGTCATCCTCAGCCCCCATGTTTTCAATCACCATAAAGGCAGCACCGGCCTTGGCCATCTTGCCTGCGCTGCGCGCATAGGGGTCTTTGATCATGATGTCACCCGCAAAGGCAGGCATCGCCAACATGAGCGCCGCAGCGCCCACAAGAACAGAAATCCGTTTCATAAGTCTTTTCCTTGTCGTTTGATTTTCAGGTGAGAATCAAACGACCAAGGGCGGCCCCCGCGCCTGCGCCTGCGGCATATCCCGCCCGGCGCTGCGTTCGTGGGCCTGATCCAGATAGGCGGTCGTCCAAACCGATACAGGCGCGCCAGGGACAAAAGCGCCACCCGCATCGACAAAGAATGTCATCGCGAAATCGGAACAGATATGGGTGTATTCGACCGGATTGCCGTCGGCGTCCACGGTGACCGTCACCGCATGACCACCAAGGCACAAGACCATTTCCCCCGCCGGGGTGGTCTGGCCACGGGCGGCGGCAACCGTGAGGCTGGTCAGCAACAAGACCAGCGCCAGCGTTGCGCCGGCCAGAGGGCGGAGTGATCCGATCATGCGCCCTCTATACGCCTTTGATTGCGCAGCCACCAGAGCAAGAAATGCCACATGAGCACGACAACGAAAAACCCCCAGAGCACAGGGCCTTGGGGGCGAATTCTTGCCGCTATGGCAGAAGAGATTAAGCTTCAGCAGCCTGTGCTTTGGCGATCTCTTTCTTGACCTTCAGCGCGCGGGCCGACAGCTCAACGTCTTTGGCTTTGGCCAGGAACTTGTCCAGACCGCCACGGTGGTCAACCGAACGCAGCGCGTGCGCCGAGATGCGCAGCTTGATCGCACGGCCCAGAACTTCGGACTGTAGTGTCACATCGTTCAGGTTGGGCAGATAGCGACGCTTGGTTTTGTTGTTGGCGTGGCTGACATTGTTGCCCACCATCGGGCCTTTGCCGGTCAATTCGCAAACTCGCGACATGGGTTCATCCTCATCATTCAGGGCAAGGATGGAATGGACCCGCAGTTCCCCAGTATGGTTCCCCACAAACGACCCGGCCTTGCCAATATCAAAAGGCGCCGCTGCGGCGCCCGGAATCTCGTCGGGCTGCAATAGCTCCCCTATAGGGGCGCGTCAAGCCTTCCCCACAGATTCCCACCTATATATCCCGCAAAAGCGCCTCAGCCGCGACCGAAGGGGACAAATCACCGCTTTCGACCCGCTGCGCCAGCGCGTTGAGCGTGGATTTCACCGGGTCCCGTGCCAGTTTTGCCAGCAAACGATCCCGAACTTCGGCCTCGAACCAGAATCGGGCCTGTTCCGCGCGACGACCGGAGAAATGCCCGTGCTCTCGTCGCCAATTGGTCAGCGTGGTCATCTCTTCCCAGGCCTGATCCAGCCCGTTCTCTTCGACCGCTGACACCGTCAGGGCCTTGGGGAATTCGGACGGATCCTGGGGCCGCTTGCGCAACAGCCGCAGCGCCCCGGCATAATCGGCACAGGTGCGAATCGCCGTGGGTTTCAGATCGCCATCCGCCTTGTTGATCAACAAGATGTCCGCCATTTCCATGATCCCGCGCTTGACACCTTGCAGCTCATCCCCCCCTGCGGGCGCGAGCAAGAGCAAGAACAGATCGGCCATCTCAGCCACCATGGTTTCTGATTGGCCAACCCCCACGGTCTCGATCAAGATCACGTCGAAACCGGCGGCTTCGCACAGTTCGATCGCCTCTCGTGTCCGGCGGGCCACGCCCCCCAGCTGACTTTGGCTGGGCGAAGGCCGGATGAATGCATTGCGGTCCCGTGACAGGCGCTCCATCCGTGTTTTATCCCCCAAGATCGACCCGCCTGAACGCGCTGAACTGGGGTCCACTGCCAGCACCGCCACCTTTAGGTCCCGGGCGGTCAGCATACAGCCAAAGGCCTCGATAAAGGTCGATTTCCCGACGCCCGGCGTGCCTGACAGGCCGATGCGCAAGGCCTCTCGCCCATGGCCCTTCAACCCATCCAACAACTCCAGCGCCTGTGCCCTGTGGTCGTCGCGTCCGCTTTCTACCAGCGTGATCGCCCGCGCCAACGCGCGCCGCTCTCCCGCCAAAATCCGCTTGGTAAGATCCTGCATATCCATGCCCAAGACATTCCCGGCCTTGGCCAAAAAGTCCAGCCTTGTGTGAGTTTCTTGTGGCCAAAAATATCCACGGGCGTGAATTGGCCGCAGGCCATCAGGGGGCGCACGCCCCCCGCCTCCCCCCCCCTTTTCAAAAACATCCACCTTCGACATAACCCTTTCATGAACCAATCCCGCCTTCCCATCGAAGACGCCCTACCGGACCTGGTTGCGGCCCTGAAAACCCACCGGCGCGCGGTGCTGCAGGCCCCGCCGGGTGCAGGCAAGACGACCCGCGTTCCGCTGGCCCTGCTAGACGCGGGGCTTACGACAGGCCGTATTCTCATGCTGGAACCCCGCCGCCTTGCCGCGCGGTCCGCCGCCGCGCGCCTGGCTGAAATGCTGGGGGACCCTCTGGGGCAAACCGTGGGCTACCGCATGCGCGGCGACAGCAAAACGTCGAAAAATACACGAATCGAAGTGGTCACCGAGGGCATTCTGACCCGCATGATCCAATCCGACCCCGAACTGACCGGCATTGGCGCGGTGCTGTTCGACGAATTCCATGAACGATCCCTGAATGGTGATTTCGGCCTTGCCCTGTGCCTTGAGATCGCGGGCGCGCTGCGCGAAGATCTGTATCTGCTGGCCATGTCTGCCACGCTGGATGCGCAGCCCGTCGCCGACCTGATGGATGCGCCGATCGTGACCTCTCAGGGCCGTTCGTATCCCGTTGACACCGTATGGCTTGATCGCCCGGTTGCGAAAACCCGGCGGTTCGAAGAGGCCATGGCCGATCTGATCCTGAAGGCCTGCGGGGAAACAGAAGGCGGCATTCTGGCCTTCCTGCCGGGCGAAGGCGAAATACGTCGGGTTGAAACGGCTTTGAAAAGCCGTTTGCCGCCCGGCATCAACCTGCGCCCGCTCTTTGGCGCGATGGAGCTTGGCGCGCAGCGCGCTGCCATTCGCCCGGAAACCGAGGGGCGCAAACTGGTGCTTGCGACCTCGATCGCCGAGACATCCCTGACCATCGAAGACATTCGCGTCGTGGTCGATGGGGGCAAGTCCCGCCGCAGCCGGTTCGATCCCGGATCGGGCATGTCCCGTCTGGTGACCGAACGCGTGACCAAGGCCGAGGCCACCCAACGTGCGGGTCGTGCCGGCCGTGTCGCCCCGGGGGTGGCCTATCGGTTGTGGACAAAGGGAGAAGAGGGCGCCCTGCCCCCCTTCCCCCCAGCAGAGATCGAGGCGGCGGATTTGTCCTCTCTTGCGCTGGAACTGGCGCTTTGGGGCGCGCCACCGCAGGACCTTCCCTTTCTCACGCCACCACCACAGGGCACCTTTGGGGAGGCGAACGCCCTGCTGACCATGCTGGGCGCGCTTGATGATCAGGGCCGGATCACCCGGCACGGACGCCAGATCGCCGCCCTGCCCCTGCATCCGCGCCTGGCGCATATGCTGTCGATCGCGGGCAAACCCGGCGCCCCCTTGGCCGCGCTTTTGTCGGATCGAGATCCGATTATACCGCGTAACAGCGACCTCTCGCTGCGCCTTGAGGCGCTGCGTGATCTGCGCAAATTCCAAGACGAACGCGCCCTGCCCGTGAACCGCCCCGCGCTGGAGCGTATCCGCGCCGAGGCCAAGCGCCTGACCCAATCCATCAAACCCAAACCCGATACGCTGAGTGCCGCGGAAATGGCGGCGCTGGCCTATCCCGACCGGATCGGGTTGCGCCGAAAAGGCGACGCCCCGCGCTATCAGCTTTCGGGTGGCAAGGGGGCCGTGATGGATGAAACCGATGCGCTGGCCAACACCCGTTTTCTTGTTGTCACGGACACCGATGGCAACCCGCGCGAAGCCCGCATCCGTCAGGCCATTGCGATCACCCCTGCTGAGATACGCAATCTTTTTGCGGACCAGATCCACTGGGTCGAATCCTGTGTCTGGTCAAAGCGCGAACGCCGCGTGATTGCCCGTCGTCAAGAAAGCTTTGGCACGATCGCGCTCGAAGACCGGATCTGGAAAGACGCGCCGGATCAGGAATTGGCGCGCGCCATGCTGGATGGCGTTCGGGATCTTGGTCTGACCTACAGCCCGGCTGCGCTGCGATTTCTGGCCCGGGTCAAACTGGCCAGGGATGCGGGGCAAGACCTGCCCGATATGTCACCCGAGGCCCTGCTTGCAAGCATCGAGGATTGGTTGCTGCCCTATCTGACGGGGGTCAAAACAGCGGATGGATTGAAAAAACTCGACCTGCTGCCCGCGCTCAGAGCGCGCCTGGACTGGAACCAGATGCAGGCTCTTGATCAGGCGATTCCCGCACAGTTCACCACCCCGCTTGGCCGCCAGATCCCGATCGATTACTCGGGGGAACACCCGGAAATTTCCCTGCGCCTACAAGAGCTTTTCGGGCAGGAAACCCATCCTACGGTCGGAAAGACCCCGCTGCGTGTAACCCTGTTGTCACCCGCACAACGGCCCGTGCAAACCACCATGGATCTTCCGGGTTTCTGGACTGGTTCATATGCGGATGTGCGCAAGGACATGCGCGCCAAATACCCCAAGCACCCCTGGCCCGAAGATCCCACCCAAGCGGACCCGACGCTTCGCGCAAAGCCCCGAAAATAAGAGAATAGTTGGATATTGGGATCGGAGTTTCAGCCAAACTTGTACGTCGCCATCCCCCCGGATCGCGCGCGTATCTCAGGGGGGATCTGAAAACACTGTGCGGTTTTGGTAGGAACTTGTTAACCGCGCGTTCCTAGGATTTTGGCTCTGCTTCTGCTCGCCAACTGATTCTGGCCACCTGTTTCTGGAATACGCCCATGACCCATGTCTATTCGGACTTTCGCGGTGCCGAACCGCGCCAAGATCACACCCCCTATGCGGCCGCGCCCTATCGGCCTTCGGTGCTGTATCGCGCCAAACGCGATAACGCGATAACGCCGTTGATCTGGGGATGTCTTCTGGTTTTTGTCCCGCTCTATTGGGCTGTCATTTTGGCCTATTTCGTACAAATCGTCTTTTAACGGAGGACAGTATGATCCGATCCCAAAACGGAGCCTGCGTTCCGCGCATCCGCCACACTACAGGCGCGAAAGCGACCCAGCCAAGCAAGACCGACGCCAGCGCCGCGCGGCCACCCGCTTCTGCCCCGGTGCGGGAACGGGCGGCCAAAGCCACCCGATTGAAGGCCAGCTAGGACCAGGGATCAAGCGCCGTGAATCACGCGCCGTGCAGACACCATTTCATGATGGATTTCTGTGCGTGCAGACGGTTTTCCGCCTCGTCCCAGATGACGGAATTCGGGCCATCCATCACCTCTGAGGTCACCTCCTCTTCGCGGTGGGCCGGCAGGCAGTGCATGAACAATGCGTCCGGCTTGGCTGCATCCATGAGCTTTTGGTTCACCTGATAGGGCCGAAGCATATTGTGCCGCCGTTCTTTGGCGGACTGCGCATCATGCATGCTGACCCAGGTATCCGCGACCACCAGATCCGCGCCGTCAACCGCCTTAAAGGGATCGCGCTCGACGGTGATGTTCACCCCCTCTTTGCGGGCCAGCCCGACGAACTCCATTTCCGGGTCCAACTGCACCGGTCCGGTGAACGTCAGGTCAAACCCAAACTGGCCCGCCGCATGCAGGAATGAGGCACAGACATTGTTGCCGTCCCCGGCCCAGACCACTTTCTTGCCCGCGATCGGGCCGCGGTGCTCTTCGTAGGTCAACACATCCGCCATGATCTGGCAGGGGTGCGTGCGGTCCGTCAGGCCATTGATCACCGGCACGCTGGCATATTCCGCCATCTCTTCCAGAACGGTTTCGTCGAAGGTGCGGATCATGATCATGTCCACATACCGCGACAGCACACGCGCCGTATCCGCAATGGTTTCCCCGTGGCCCAGCTGCATGTCGCTGCCTGAGAGCACCATCGTCTGCCCGCCCATCTGCCGGACACCGACGTCAAAGGACACGCGGGTCCGCGTTGATGGCTTTTCAAAGATCAGCGCAACCATGCGATCCTTGAGCGGCTGATGCTCATCCAGCGCCGCCTTGGGGCGACCATTGCGGGCGGTTTTGATCGCTTTGGCATCGTCAATGATGGCCCGAAGATCTGATTTGGGTGTTTTGTGAATATCGAGAAAGTGGTTCATATCAGGGTTCTTTTCATATGGCGGAGTGCCGGGGGCCAGCCCCCGGACCCCCGGGATATTTGCAAAGAGATGAAGTTCAGGCCGGTTGTTTTTCCATGGCCACTGCAGCCGCTTCGAGGCGGGTGATGGCCTCATTGATGTCCTCTTCGGTGACATTGAGCGCGGGCAGCAGGCGCACGACATTGTCGGCGGCGGGCACGGTGATCACCTGCGCCTCATATCCTGCCTGCACCATCTGACCGCAGGGCAGCGCCTCTTTGCAGCGGATGCCCAGCATCAGGCCCGTTCCGCGCACATCTTCGAACAGATCGGGATGCGAGGCCACCAGCCCCTCAAGCTTTTGGCGCAAGAGGCCCGCGCGCGCATTCACACCCTCAAGAAATTCGGGATCTGCAACCCGGTCCAGCACCGCTTTGCCCACCGCGCAGCCCAGGGGATTGCCCCCATAGGTCGACCCATGCGTGCCCGCGGTCATGCCGCTTGCCGCCTCTTGCGTGGCGAGAACCGCCCCCAAGGGGAAGCCCCCCCCGATGCCCTTGGCGACCATCATCACATCGGGCGAAACCCCCGACCATTCGTGGGCGAACAGGCGGCCCGTCCGGCCCACGCCGCATTGCACTTCATCGGCGATCATCAAAACGTTGTGGGTGTCACACAATGCCCGGATCGTCTTCATTTGCGAATCCGGCAAGGGGCGAATGCCGCCTTCCCCCTGAACAGGTTCAATGATCACCGCGGCGGTGGTGTCGCTTAGCGCCGCTTCGAGCGCGTCCATGTCGCCCCAGGGCAACTGCGTGAATCCCGGCAAGAGCGGGCCAAAGCCCTTGACCATCTTTTCCGTTCCGGCGGCGGCGATGGCGGCCGACGAGCGCCCGTGGAAACAGCCCTCAAAGGCAATGATCCCGGTCTTTTCGGGCTGGCCTTTGTCATGCCAGTACTTGCGCACCATCTTGACGGCCAGTTCGCAGGCCTCGGTGCCCGAATTCGTGAAAAAGACCGTGTCGGCAAAGGTGGTGTCGACCAGTTTGTCGGCAAGCGCCTGTTGTTGAGGGATCTCATAGAGGTTCGACACATGCCAGAGCTGGCTGGCCTGCTGCGTCAGCGCCGCGACCAGATCCGGGTTCGCATGGCCTAGCGCGTTCACGGCAATGCCCGCGCCCAGATCCAGAAAACGTCGGCCATCCGCCTCAATCAGCCAGCTGCCTTCGCCTTTGACGAAGTTCAGGGGCGCGCGGGAATAGGTTGGCAGAACGGTCGGGATCATGATCGTTTCCTCGAAAGTAAAGCCCGATTGGTGCCAAGGGCACGGGGGCAAGTCAAGTTTTCAGTTGATGGTGAGACACAAAGGATCGGCCGCACCGGGGATTGGTGCGGGAAAGGGCGAGTCAGGCTCGTCGGATGATCGTTTTGTGCATCATGGGGGGGCTTTGCCAGAGGTCGTGGCAAAAATCAAGGGGGCAGGTGGACGGGATCACGCGAAGGGGTCATCCGGATAGCCAACCCCGCTCAGATAAAGACCATCTGGCGGACAGACCGGGCCACAGGCCGACCGCTCACAGGCCTCAAGAGCGGCTTTCACATCGTCAGGGGCCCAGGCCCCGGCGCCAACCCGTTCCAGCGTGCCAACGATCGAGCGCACTTGGTTGTGTAGAAACGAGCGCGCGCGCAGACGGAACTGAATCTCGGGGCCTGCGGGGCCTTCGATCCGATCTATCAGGATCTCATCCAGGGTTTTCACAGGTGAGTTCGACTGACACATGACGGATCGGAAGGTTGTGAAATCATGCAGTCCGATCAGGTGCTTGGCGCCTTCACGCATGGCCTGAGTGTTGAGGTCATGATTGACGCGCCAGACCTGCCCGCGTTCCAGCGTCGCGGGGGCACGGCGCATCAACAGCCGAAACAGATAGCGCCGCTCCATCGCGGAAAAGCGCGCGTGCCAATCATCGGCCACGCGTTCGCACCGCAGGATTCCAACGGGCGCGGGTTTCAGATGGTAATTCAGGGCCTCCCCCAGTCGGAAGGCATCCCAGTCCTTGTCCATATCACAATGCGCAACCTGCCCGCGTCCATGCACCCCCGCATCCGTGCGACCCGCGGCGGCGATGGTGTGCTCGCGGTTCTCTAGCTTGGCAAGGGCGGCTTCGATCGCACCCTGGACCGAGGGTTGATCAGCCTGACGTTGCCACCCGGCAAAGGGGCGACCATCATATTCGACAAGAAGAGCATATCTGGGCATGCGGCGGGCATAGCGCGGATGATCCGGCGTCGCAATGGGGCGCTGCCCCGTCCTGAGCGGGCTCAGGACTCCCCGGGATATTTGCAAAAAGGTGAAACGGGGATGCGGTGGCGGTTTCTCCCCTCTGGTTCTTGGCGGTGGCTGTGCCTATCTTGTCCTTAACAGGCAAGAGGATTGGGCGTTGGTCATTTCATCATTGGCGGATTCGGTGCTGCGTGGGGCCGAAAACATAACAGACACCCTGTCCGAGACCTTTCTGGAGCCACGCTTGCGCATCGGCGTGACCGGGCTTGCGCGGGCTGGTAAGACCGTTTTTATCACCTCTTTGATTGCCAATTTGCTGGATCGTGGGCGCATGCCGCAATTGGTGGCGCAGTCCGAGGGCCGCATTCTGAGCGCCTTTTTACAGCCGCAGCCTGACGATACCGTGCCAAGGTTTGACTATGAAAGCCATCTGGGCGCTTTGACCGCCCGCGCACCGCATTGGCCCGACAGCACACGCGCCGTGTCCGAACTGCGGCTGTCGCTCAAGATCGCCCCAAGCGGGCTGTTGTCCGGGCTTCAGGGGCCGCGCACCCTGCATCTGGATATTGTTGATTACCCGGGCGAGTGGCTTTTGGATCTGGGGCTTTTGGACAAGAGTTTCAGCCAATGGTCGGAAACCATATTCGCGCGGCTCGCAACGCGGCCCGGGGGGGCGGATCTGCTGGCCGAGCTGAAAGCCGTGGACAGTGCGCAGCCCTTGAACGAGGTCACGGCCAAGCAACTGGCGGCAAGTTTCACCAAGGGGTTACATGCGGCGCGCGCGGCTGGGTTTTCCGATTGTTCACCGGGGCGGTTCATCTTGCCCGGCGAGCTTGAAGGCTCGCCTGTTTTGACATTCGCCCCGCTGTCCCCGAATCCCGGCACCCCGCGCAAATCCCTTTGGCGAGAGTTCGAACGCCGGTTCGAGGCCTATAAGTCCCGCGTGGTAAAACCGTTCTTTCGTGACCATTTCGCCCGGATTGATCGGCAAGTGGTGCTGGTGGATGCGCTTGGCGCCATTCATGCGGGGCCGCGCGCGGTCGAGGATCTGCGGCAAACACTTGCGGATACATTGTCGGCGTTTCGCCCCGGTCCCAATGCCTTTCTAAGCCAGCTTTTGCTGGGGCAGCGGGTGGAAAAAATCTTGTTTGCCGCAACCAAGGCGGACCACCTGCACCATTCACAGCATCCCCGCCTGACCGCCATCATGGAGGCCCTGACCCGCGAGGCCCGCGACCGCGCGCGCTTTGCCGGGGCCGAGACCCACGCGCTGTCTCTGGCGGCGCTGCGGGCGACGACGGAACAAACCGTCACCCATGGCGGGCGCACGCTGGACTGCGTTAGCGGCACGCTTTTGGACAGCGGCAAACAAGCGGCCTTTTACCCCGGTGCGCTGCCCGAAGACCCCGGTCACCTGCTGGGACCGGCACGCGACGGCGCCGAAGGGTGGCTGGATCAGGACTATCAGATCATGCGCTTTGCCCCCGCGCGGCTGACCCTGAAACCGGGCGAAGGCCCGCCGCATATTCGTCTTGACCGTGCCGCGCAATTCCTGATCGGGGACAAACTATGACCCATCTGCGACCGGCCTGCCCGACAGACGCCGGGGCGTTGGCCGATATTTTATCGGGCTTTATCGACGAAACGCCCTGGATGCCGCGTGTGCATAGCCGCGCGCAGGATCTGGCCCATATGGGGGAGCTGATTGACCGTGGCTGGGTCACGCTGGCGCAGGCTGGGCGGGGCACCGCCGGGTTCATTGCGCGTGAGGATGGCATGATCCACGCGCTGTACCTGCACCCGGACCATCGCGGTCAGGGGATTGGCAGCGCCCTGTTAAATCACGCAAAGCACGAAACCCGCCAACTGGATCTCTGGACCTTTCAGGCCAATTCCGGCGCCCAGCGGTTCTATGAGCGCCATGGTTTTTGCGAGGCCCAGCGCACCGACGGCGCGGGGAATGACGAACATCTGCCAGACATCCGCTATGTCTGGAGCTCCACAGGAGGCCCCAATGACTGACGACCCCAAAGGCCCCGTTCTGATCGAGCTGGACAGCCCCGGCGCCAACCCCTCGGAGGCCCCTCCGGTGCCCGATCTTTCGGACCCCGCCACCAAGGGGCAAGCGATGCAGACCGTGGCGGCCATCGCCGCGCGCCCTGCATCCCCGCTGACGCGCTGGTTCTGGCGGCTGTTGCTGGCACTGATCACCACCGTCGTTTCGCTGACCACATGGAACTATGCCACCGCGCTGATCGCCGCCAACCCGATCCTGGGCTGGGCCGTGACCGGCCTGATCGCCGTTTTTGTCCTGGTTTGCCTGATGATCGCGGTGCGCGAAGCCGCCGCCTTTGCCCGGCTGTCACGCATCGAGGCGCTGCAACACCGGGCGGAAACCGCGCTGGCCGAGGATGATCTCAAGGCCGCGCGCGGGGTCACGGACCAGCTGGTGGCCCTGTATCGCGGGCGCGAAGATACCCGTTGGGGTCGTGATACCCTGCGCGACAAACGCGACGAGATCTTTGATGCGGGCGGGTTGATGGCCTTGAGCGAAACCGAACTGCTGGACCCGCTTGATATGGCTGCGCGGCGCGAGGTCGAAGCCGCGGCACGTCAGGTCGCCACCGTGACGGCGCTGGTGCCCCTGGCGCTGGCCGATGTGGTCACGGCGCTCACCGCCAACCTGCGCATGATCCGCCGCATCGCCGAGATCTATGGCGGGCGCTCTGGCACCTTGGGAAGCTGGCGTCTGACCCGTGCGGTCATGTCCCACCTTGTGGCGACCGGCGCCGTGGCGGTGGGCGACGACATGCTGGAACCGGTGTTGGGCGGTGGCCTGTTGGGCAAGCTTTCGCGCCGCTTTGGCGAGGGCATGGTCAATGGTGCGCTGACCGCCCGCGTGGGGGTCGCCGCGATGGAGGTCTGCCGCCCGCTGCCCTTCACCCACACCAAACGCCCCACCGCGCGTTCCATCGTGCGCACCGCATTGGCCGGGCTGTTCCAAAGCGACAAGGACTAGGCAGATGCGCGTCCTGATCCCCGGTGGCTATGGATTGATCGGCGCGGCGATCGCGCGCCACCTGTCGGACGCCGGGCATGAGGTGACGGTGATGGGGCGCAGCGCGCAATCCGCCAAACGTGTCCTGCCACATCTGCCCTTTGTTCCCGCGGACATTGCCCAAATGACCACCTGCCGGGACTGGGCGCTATTGTCGAACCATGACGCGGTGGTGAATTGCTCAGGCGCGCTTCAGGACAGCCCAGGGGACGATCTGAACGCACTGCATTCCCATGCTGTCCAGGCCATGGGCCGGGCCGCAGCGGTTCACAAGACCCGGGTAATCCAGATCTCAGCGGCGGGCGCTTGCCCCGACGCCCCGACCGACTTTATGCGCAGCAAAGCGACAGGCGACGCTGCGCTTTTGGCATCACAGGCCCATGTCACCATCTTGCGCCCCGGCCTTGTGATCGACCAAAGCGCCTATGGCGGCAGCCTGCTGTTGCGGATGCTGGCCGCCGTTCCGGTGGTCCAGCCCATCGCCTTGCCCGACGCCCCGGTCCAATGTGTCAGCACCGGGGAAATTTCCCAAGCCGTAGTCAGCGCCCTGGCCGCCGATTTCCCCAGCGGTCAAACCTTGGACCTGGTCGAAAATCACCCCCGCGCGCTGCGCGAGGTCATTGCCCTGCATCGCCGCGCCCTTGGGTTTGCGCCCGCCCGGTATGAGATCATTGCGCCCGATTGGCTGACAACCCTATCTGCGCGCGCCTCTGATGCCTTGGCGCATCTGGGATGGCGAAGCCCCCTGCGCAGCAACGCCATGGCCAGCCTGCAATCCGGCATCACCGGAGACCCCGAGCCCTGGCGCGGGCAAGGCACCGCGCCCCGCGATCTGCCGGAGACACTGAACCGCCTGCAGCTTGGCTCTGAACACCGGATGCGGGCCCGCACGGCATTGCTCATGCCTGTGTGTGTGGCGGGGCTTGCGGTGTTTTGGATATTGTCGGGGATCATCGGCGCGTTGCAGCTTTCCGAGGCGGCACAGCACCTGACCCGCGTGGGGTGGAATGTGGTCCTCGCACAATCCTCGGTGCTGTTTTGGGCCTTGGTCGATGTGGCGCTGGGGCTTGCCGTCCTGTATCGCCCCACGGCGCAAAAAGCCTGTCTGGGCATGATGGCAACCTGCGCACTGTATGTGACAATGGGAACCCTGGTGACGCCTGCGCTTTGGGCGGATCCGCTGGGACCAATGGTAAAGATCCTGCCCGCGTTCCTACTGGCCGCAGCCACCTATCCAATGTTGGAGCCCCGATGATCGACGCTGAGATGATCCTGCGCTGGTTGCATGTTGCAGGCGCTTGCGTGTTGTTCGGCACCGGCGCCGGCATCGCCTTTTTCATGCTGATCGCGCACCGCACCAAGAACGCCGCGATCATCGCCCACACGGCCAGCACCGTGGTTCTGGCAGATACGCTGTTCACCGCAAGCGCCGTGATCCTTCAACCCCTAACCGGCTGGCTATTGGCGCAGGAACTGGGCTGGGATCTGACCGAGCCATGGATCCTGTCTTCGCTTATCTTATATGTCGTGACGGGCGTGTTCTGGTTGCCTGTGGTCTGGATACAGATCCAGCTGCGCAACATCGCCCGTATCGCGGTCGCACAGGGAACGCCCCTGCCCCCGCGGTATTTCAAGCTGTTTCGCATCTGGTTCGCCTGCGGTTTCCCGGCATTTGCGGCGGTCGCAACCATTTTGTGGCTCATGCTCAGCCGCCCGGTGCTTTGGGGTTAGGGTCCTGACCCTAGGACCGCAGTTCGGGCACGCCCGCGTTGTCCCGTGACGCCAGCTGGATCTTAAAGCCCCGTGCAATCCGCTCGGCCAGGGCCAGCCAGCCCAGCGCGATCTCTTGGGGCAGTTCGTGGTGCAGGACCTCTTCGAACAGAGCCAGCCACGGCTCGAAATGCGACACCCTCACATCCCGTGCCTGCATGTGAACCTGCATCGGGTTGCCGTCGTAGATGGGTTCGCGCAGGATCGCATTGCGCCAAAAGCGGGTGATCTTGGCGATATGGGCCTCCCACGCGGCATCTGTATCCCCGATATGATGGATGAACACCGGTCCCAGTTCGGGGTGGCCTCGCACGCGCGCGTAGAACCCCGCCATCACCAGATCAATCTGATCGCCGCTGATATCGAATCGTGCCAGGGGATTGGCCATCACGCCCTCCGTTAACCAAGCCACACCCTAGAAAGCACAGCTGCCGCGCCCAGAGGGCAAAAGCGCACATCCATGCCCATGCTGTGTTCGTGAATCGGTAGGCCCGTTGGGCTGGATCTTAGCCGTCGTTGAAATTCGGATCACGCTTTTGCAGCTGGGCAAAAACCGCCTCCATCTGATTGGGCATACCCAGCACTTCGGCCTGTGCATCCACCTCAAGCCGCAGCGTTTCTGCGGGTGCGGTGTTCCATGCGGCTTCGAACATCTGTTTGGACCGCCGGATCGCGTCGGGGTTCTTTTTCACCAAAGTCGCAGCAAGCTCACGGGCCGCCGCCATCGGGTCATCCGCCACGCGCGTTGCCAGCCCAAGTGTCACGGCCTCTTGGCCGCTGACCTCGCGCCCGGTCCAGGACAGTTCCTTGAGCTGATCCATCCGCATCACCCGCGACAGCGCCGTCATCATCCCCATATCCGGGGTCAATCCCCATTTGATTTCCAAGATCGAGATCCGCGCATCAGGCGCCACAATGCGAATATCCGCCCCCATGGCAACCTGGATACCACCCCCAAAGCACACCCCGGAAATCGCCGCAATCACGGGGACTTGCAGTTCTTTCCACACGTAGCAGGGCTTTTGAAACCGGTTGGCCACCTCACCCTCGGCAAGATCATAAGCATGCTCTCGAAACGCCTTGTTCGAAGCGATTTCGCTTTGCAGGCTCATCAGGTCGATCCCCGACGAAAAATTCCCTTCGGCCCCGGTCAAGATCACCGCGCGCACGCCGGTTTCAGACTTTAGGCGCTCCCCCATCGCACTCAGCGCGTCAAACACCTCAAGGCTGAGCGCATTCACCTTGTTCGGGCGATTGATGCAAACTTCAGCGACGTGATTTTCAATTGTGAGCGTGACGACATCTGACATGGAACTTCCTCGATCTGCGGTGCGCATAGCAAACACATCGAGGCGCGGCGGCGCAATCGTGCCGTTACGGGAGATCAGACAGAAACCTGCCCGGGCCCTGCTGCGACGAAAACCACAAATGCGGAGGGGGGGTGGTACTCCGTAGGGGAATCGAACCCCTCTTTCCAGGTTGAAAACCTGGCGTCCTAACCGATAGACGAACGGAGCGCCGTTGTTCCGGTATGCCCGGCGGCTTAACTCCAATGGTACTCCGTAGGGGAATCGAACCCCTCTTTCCAGGTTGAAAACCTGGCGTCCTAACCGATAGACGAACGGAGCATCATTGGTGTGAAGCGGCTTTTAGCCAGTGCGTGTGGCAAGCGCAAGAGGATTCTGTGAACTTTTTTCACGGCGCAATTTCCGCACCATCAACAGATGGTTATGCTGGGGCTGCATCTTCCAACATCAACTGCGCCTGACGTCGCCCGCCCCACTCGTTGATCTCGATCCGCCCGGCCAAATGAAAGCGCCGCCCGGCATGCCCCATCAGCGCAGGACCCAACGGACCGTCAAAGGCGCCAAAGGAGATCGCATCCATGCGCGCGCCCAGCCCATCGCCAAAACTGATTTTCAGATGGCCTGATCCAACCTCTTTGGCAAACGCGATCTGAACATCCGGAAAGGCAAAGCGCGGCCCCGACGCCCCCGCTCCGAACGGCCCCGCCTGCTGCAGCTGGTCGATAAGCTCCACCGTCGCCGCCCCCGGCATCAAGGTTCCATCCACCCGCAAATCCGCAGGCCCCATCTGGCCAGCCCCTTGTTTTTCCAACAGATCTGACAGACGCGCCATGGCGTTTTCAAGCTGATCCTGCGCAACCGTAAGGCCCGCGGCCATCTTGTGCCCGCCGCCCTTGATCAGCTGCCCTTCTGTCGCCAACCGCTGAATCGCCGCCCCAAGATCAACACCCGCAACGGAGCGCCCTGATCCCTTCCCCTCGCCATCGGCCAAGCCGATCACAACCGCAGGCCGGTTCGTCTGTTCCTTGAGCCGCGAAGCCACGATTCCCACCACACCCGGGTGCCACCCCTCGCCCGCGGCCCAGACCAAGGGCCGATCAAGCCCGCGCGCCTCGGCCTGCGCCAGGGCCTGCGCGCGCACTGTGGCCTCGATCTCGCGCCGCTCTGCGTTCAATTGATCCAGCCGTTCGGCCATCGCCTGCGCCTCGATTGGATTGTCTGACGCCAAAAGCCGCGCGCCCAGGTCAGCCTGCCCAATCCGCCCCCCCGCGTTGACCCGGGGTCCCAGGACATAGCCAAGGTGATAGGCCGACGGCGCTTGCTCCAAACGCGCCACATCTGACAGCGCCACAAGCCCGGTGCGCGCCCGGCGGCCCATAACTTTCAACCCCTGCTGCACAAGCGCGCGGTTCACCCCCTTCAATGGCGCGACATCCGCCACGGTGGCCAAGGCGACAAGATCCAGCATTGCCATCAGATCCGGGCCCTGCGCCCCCTCGTTGCGCATCTGGCGCCCCGCTTCCACCAGCATCAAGAACACCACCGCAGCGGCACAAAGATGCGCCAGGGCCCCATCTTCATCCTGCCTGTTGGGATTCACCACGGCCAGGCAGTCTGGCAGCGCCTCCCCCCCAAGGTGGTGATCCAGAATTACCACGTCCGCCAAGCCCTTGCAGGCGGCGATCGGCTCATGCGACAGCGTTCCGCAATCGACGCAGATGATCAGATCATGGGCCTGCGCCAGCTCGCGCATTGCGGGAACGTTCGGCCCATACCCCTCATCAATGCGGTCGGGCACATATAGCGTTGCCTGCCGCCCCATCTGTCGCAGCCAATCAATCAACAACGCTGCGGAGGTCCCACCATCCACATCGTAATCCGCGAAAATCGCGATCCTCTGTCGCCCCTTCACAGCGCCCAGGAACCTCTGCGCAGCTGTTTCCATGTCCTTCAAAGATCTGGGATCCGGCAAGAGATCCCGCAACTTCGGTTCAAGGTAGCCCTGCGCCTCTTCCACAGGCACACCAAGCCGCGCCAACACCGCGCACAAGGGCAGCGGCAGTCCGATCTGCTGGCCCATGGCCTCGGCCTGACGCTCAACCTCGATCCCCGGACCGACCCAACGCCGTCCGCTGACACTTGCCTCAACGCCCAGATAGCTCATCCCCGCCCCCTGTTTCATCTCTTTTCAAATATCCACAGCGCCACATCCGCCACAAGCGCAGCTCATGAAAAAGGTCGCGACATTCGCCACGACCCCAAAGGTTTTTTCGAAAAAACCTTGCCCCGCCCAGACGCGCGGAGGCGAATTTATTCAGTCGGATTGCGATAGACCATGCGGCGCACAGACCCGGTTTTCGAGCGCATCAACAGTGTCTCAGTGGTGGTCCAGCCCACTTCTTTGTTCAGGCGCGGCAAGAGCGACCCACCGGTCACACCGGTCGCGGCAAAGATCACGTCGGCGGTCACCATTTCATCGCGAGCATAGACACGGTCAAAGTCGGTAATCCCGGCCTTGGAGGCGCGCGCTTTTTCATCCTCGTTACGGAAGACAAGGCGTCCGTAGATCTGGCCACCCATGCATTTCAGCGCAGCCGCTGCCAGAACGCCCTCGGGCGCGCCGCCGGTGCCCATGTACATGTCGATGCCCGTCACCTCGGGTTCGGCGCAGTGCATGACGCCAGCGACGTCGCCGTCTGTGATCAGACGGATCCCTGCCCCGGTGGCGCGAACCTCGGCAATCATCGCTTCGTGGCGCGGACGTTCCAGAATGCAAACGGTGATGTCCGTCGCATCACAGCCCTTTGCGGCCGCCAAGGCGGTAACGCGTTCGGCCGGGCTCATGTCTAGGGTGACGACCCCGTCCTCATAGCCCGGACCAATCGCCAGCTTTTCCATGTAGGTATCCGGTGCGTGCAGCATGCTGCCGCGCGGCCCCATGGCGATCACGGTCAACGCGTTGGGCATGTCTTTCGCGGTCAGGGTTGTGCCTTCCAGCGGGTCCAGCGCGATGTCCACACCGGGGCCGTCGCCTGTGCCCACTTCTTCACCGATGTACAGCATCGGGGCTTCGTCGCGTTCGCCTTCGCCGATGACCACGACACCCTTGATGTCCAGCTGGTTGAGCTGTTCACGCATAGCGTTGACCGCAGCCTGATCGGCGGCCTTTTCGTCACCGCGCCCAATCCAGTCGGCGCTGGCAATAGCGGCTTGTTCGGCAACGCGGGCAAGCCCGAGCGACAGCATACGGTCGTTGAAATCAATCGGAGTGGACATGGCAGATGCCTTCTTTGAAAAGCTAAGTTATGCGCGGTTTAGCGCGTCACGCCCCCGCACGGCAAGGGCTGGCTGCGCTAACAGCCGGGACAGAGGATGAGAACCACCCCACTGTCGTGTCTGGGACACCCTTCTCAGAGTTCCTCGATCCGCAATGCAACCGGGGTTCCGCTGACAACACCGGTTTGATCCATGCCGGACAGGGCATCGCTCAGGGCGGCGCGGGTGGTCTTGTGTGTCACGATCAGAACCGGAGCCATGTCATTCTCATGATCATATTGGCGCATGCGGTGGATCGAGACCCCGGCTTCGCCCAGCACAGCCGCAACCTTGGCCAGCGCGCCGGGTTTGTCGCTTAGCGACAGGCGCAGGTAATAGGGGGCGGGCGGATTGGTGTTCGCCGGTTGTGCGGGCACCAGTTTCGAGGCGGGTTTGCCAAAGGTGGTCACGCGCAGCCCCCGCGCGATGTCCATCACGTCGCCCATGACAGCACTGGCGGTTGGGCCTTCGCCCGCACCGGCACCACGCAGGACAACCTGCCCCACCTGGTCGCCTTCGACCACGACCATATTTGTGCCGCCAACCAACTGCCCAAGCGGCGAGGTGGCCGGCACCAAACAGGGTGTCATGCTTTGTTCAAGCCCCCGGCCCGTCATCCGCGACACGCCCAGCAGCTTGATCCGATACCCCATATCCGCCGCCTGGCGAATATCTTCGATGGTGACACAGCCGATCCCCTCAAGTTCAACCGCGTCAAAGTTCACCTGCGTGCCATAGGCGATGGCCGACAACAGCGACAGCTTGTGGCCCGCATCGATACCGCCCACATCAAGGTTTGGATCCGCCTCAAGATAGCCAAGCCCATCTGCCTCGGCAAAGGCTTCGTCATAGGTCAGGCCCGCGTCTTCCATCCGGGTCAGGATATAGTTGCAGGTGCCGTTCATGACCCCCATGACCCGTTCGATATCATTGCCCGCCAGACCTTCGGTCAGGCTTTTGATGATCGGGATTCCCCCGGCGACGGCGGCTTC
Organism: Pelagimonas sp.; assembly: GCA_025210345.1. Taxonomy (GTDB): domain Bacteria; phylum Pseudomonadota; class Alphaproteobacteria; order Rhodobacterales; family Rhodobacteraceae; genus JAOARQ01. Next base: position 125,224 of record JAOARX010000025.1, read on the forward strand.
GAACCGCAGCACCGCATCGTTTGCCTCGGCCAGTTCGGCCAGTTCCTGCCCGTGATGTGCCAGCAAAGCCTTGTTCGCGGTCACAACATCCTTGCCCGCCTTAAGCGCCGCTTCGGTCGCGGCCTTGGCCGGGCCGTCGCTGCCGCCCATAAGCTCGACGAACACGTCGACGTCATTGCGTGTGGCCAGCTTCACCGGATCATCTTCCCAGGCGTAGTCTTTCAACGAAACGCCGCGATCCGTGTCACGGTTGCGTGCGCAAACTGCGCTGATGGCGATCGCCGACCCGCTGCGTTCTTCCAACAACGCGGCCTTTTGGCGTACGATTTTCACCACCCCGGCGCCCACGGTTCCCAGACCGGCAATACCAAGGCGCAAGGGTTTGGATGTCTTGTCGGACATGGGGGGCTCCTATTGGAAAACTGCTTTCCCGCCCGACCTATCCCGTCCCGCCGTCTGACGCAACGGCGGTTTCCTCCATGGCCTCGAAAACCAAGTTAACCGGGTTACATGTCCTGCAAGGCAGCTGCTTTTTGGCGCAAACGTGCGATGCGTTTCTCCAGGGCGCGGTCTGACCCGACGCGATGCGCCCGCAGCTGATCGGCCCGCGCGTTCAACCCCGCGACACGCCCTTCGACATGCCCCACGGTCGCAACCGAAGCCGTGCGCGGACCATCCGCCAACAACGGATCAAGCGGCAAAATCCGTGGGAACTCGGCCCCGCCGGGCAGGTCAATACGCCCCTCTTCCAGCTCGGGGAATTGGGTACAGCCCACCAGCACGCTGCACAACAGCATCGCCCGCAGTCCAAAGTGTCGCAAAACGTAAACCATGCCCTCTCATGCCGCATGACAGGCGTCAGGGCAAGCGATGGGTTGATCTGAACGGCCGTTCAGTTACTTTCTGTTCATGGCACGTACCCAAGGTTCCCATTCCCAAATCACCGGCCCGCGCATTCGCAGCGCAGCGCTCAAGCTGTTTTCCGAGCGCGGCTATGCGGCTGTTTCCATGCGCCAAATTGCTTCTGAAGTGGGGCTGCAGGCCGGGGCCCTGTACAATTACACCCCGGACAAACAGGCGCTTTTGTTTTCGCTGATGAAAGGCCATATGGATGAGCTGCTGACCGCTTATCGGGCGCTGCCCCGCGGCGGAACACCGCAAGCGCGGCTGGAAACCTTTGTGCGATTTCACATTGCCTTTCACCTGGATCGCCCCGAGGCGGTTTTCATCTCTTACATGGAGCTGCGAAATCTCACGCCCGAGAACTTTGCCCTGATCGAAGAGCTGCGCGGCGCATATGAGACCGAGCTGCAAACGATTCTGACCACCGGTCACGACCAAGGGGATTTTGCCCTGACCGACAGCAAAATCAGCACCATGGCGGTGATCGCCATGCTGACCGGTGTCACCACATGGTATCGCCCCAAAGGGCGGCTGTCCGTCGATCAGGTTCAGGACATCTATTGGGATATGGTGCGCAAGGCGGTGCTGGCCTAGGCCTGTCAGAACCCAGGGACCAGCACCAAGGGGCCAGCCCCCCGGCGTTAGCGTGTCTGCTGAAGAGATTCGATATATTCGACCAGCGCCACAAGTTTGCGCGGCGTGGGCGTCAGCACGCCATCACCGCTGTCGAAGGGAATCAGATCGCCCTCCAGCAGCACCCCGAACTCGGGCATGCCCGGACCATCCATGTCCGACCGGGCATAGCCGTCGACAATGGACATGACCTTGGCCCGCGGGAAACTGTTGTTATGGCGCACCTGGATCAAGGTCAGATCCGCCGGCGGCCGCGACATGGCGCGGGCCATTTCACCGTCCCCCTTGCCATTGGCGCCGTGGCAGGTGGCGCAGTTCTCCATGAACAGACCTTTGCCGTCCGATGCCACAGGCATTTCCGCCTGCTCCACGCAACCCGCGACAAGCGCAGCCGCCATGAGGCCGATGGACAATCGCATCATGGGTATTCCTTTCTGGCTCATAAAACTTTGCTTACTGCTGGAGGCTTTCAAGATAGGACACAAGATCCAGCATGGGTTTCGGCGTCAAGATCACTTCACCATCCGGTGCCGCCCATTCGACGGGATCCCCTTCAAGCATGGGGCCGAATTCCGGCATCAGCCCCCGGTGGAACTTGCCCGGGTACCCATAGACCTCTTCCATCACGCGCTGCGCCGGAAACAGGCCATCGTTTGCGGCGGACAGCATCGTCAGATCAGAGGGGGGAACGGGCAGATCATCCGCCAGACGCCCCCCACCGGTGGCATCCGCACCGTGACACATCACGCAATTGGCCTCAAAAAGAGCCTTGCCCTTGGCAAAGGGCACCTCTTGGTCTGACGCATCCCCTGAAACGGGCAGGCCAACCCGGGACAGCAGGGCGCAGCCCCCCAGCAAGGCGACGGCGCCAACCAGTGCAATCTTTGCGAATTTCATCTCACTGCCCTTTCATTTTTTCCGTGATTGCCGCCATTTGGCCGTTTTCGAAAAACTCGGGCACCGGGGCGTGACATTCGTACGGTAAACCGCCAGTCTGGCAAAAATCCGGAAGGTTGGCCCTATGATGCCACCTTGCCCGGCGGGGGAAAAGCCGAAAGGCACCAGACGCGGCAGACTGACTTTGGCTGTGGCGAATGGGCGGCGGTCACGGGCTTTGGCAGCGATTGAACAAAAGGACATGTCGCACATGACACATTACGCGATGATCATGCTGCTTGCCGGGATCGGCATTCCCATCCTCGCAGCGCTGAATGCTGCGCTGGGCCAGCATCTGGGCTCGCCTGTGGCGGCGGGACTGGTGTTGTTCTGCGTTGCGCTGCTGAGCACGGCTGTTGTTTGGGGCGCGACCGGCGCCGGAAACCTGGGCCAGCTGTCCAGCGCCCCCAAACACGTGTTTCTGGCCGGATGTCTCGTGGCCTTCTACGTGCTGTCCATCACCTTTGTCGCCCCGAAATTCGGGGTGGGAAACGCGGTGTTCTTTGTGCTCATAGGCCAGTTGATCAGCGCCGCAGCGATCGACCATTTTGGCCTGTTCGGCGCACGGATCAGCCCGCTGGGCATGACACGCGCCTTGGGCATCGGGGTGATGGCGCTTGGGGTCTGGATCACCCAACGCGCCTAGGGAAGCGCGCCATTCTCGGCCTCGGTGGTGTCCAGGAACGTGACCAAACCGATATCGATTTCGGTTTCGAGCCCCTCAAGCGTGATGGTCATCCCGGTGGACAGGGTCAACAAAACACCCGTGTCCAGAACCGCCTGCGCGCTGACCGTGGGCGCATCGCCTCCGTCATGCGCCACGATCAGTACATCGTCCTGAGGGTCGAAATCCGTGACGACGGCCGAGGCACGCAGATAAAACCGATCTTCCCCCGCACCACCGGTGCCAATGTCATTTTCATCCAAGACGATCTGATCATCGCCTTCGCCACCATCGAGAAAATCGCCGGTTCCGTCTTCGCTGCCGTCGGACCCGCCGTAAAGCGCATCCGCGCCTGCGCCGCCTGAAAGCGTATCCGTTCCTGTACCGCCGCTCAGGGTGTCATTCCCCTCCCCCCCAAAAAGCAGATCGGCACCCTCGCCGCCGGACAGGGTGTCGTCGCCCCCCCTGCCAACCAGCGTATCATCGCCCTGCAATCCCTCTAGCGTGTCGGCGGCATCGCTGCCCCTCAGCAGATCATCGGCCTGAGTGCCCTCAGGGTCCGGGGTGTCGGGGTCATCTGTTGGTTCGGCATCGTCGCCATCATCGCTGTCCCCAAACTGCGACGCCCCCAAAAGGACAAACGGGCCCAGCCCGAGGATCAACAACACCAGTTCCAACGACATTGGATGCACCTTTCACGAATACATCCCTAAGATTGCCGTTGTATCGGGGCGCAAATCTGGCGCGCGCGGGGCGGAAAGCCGGAGAATAGAGTCAATCTTCGCGAATGCTGCCGTTGTGAAGATGCAGCTGACGATCCATTTTCCCGGCCAGTTCCAGATTGTGCGTGGCGATCAGGGCGGACAACCCCGTTTCACGCACAAGTTTCATCAATGCCGCAAACACGCGATCCGAGGTTTCGGGGTCAAGGTTGCCCGTGGGTTCATCCGCCAGCAACAGCCCCGGCGCATTGGCCATGGCCCGACAAAAGGCAACCCGTTGCTGTTCGCCGCCCGACATGGCCGCCGGTCTGTGGGACGCGCGGTCCCCCACGCCGACGCTTTCCAACAGCGCACGGGCGCGGGCCTCGGCCGCATCGCGGGCGGTGCCATTGGCCAGTTGCGGCAACACGATGTTTTCCAGCGCCGTGAACTCCGGCAGCAGATGATGGAACTGATAGACAAAGCCCAATTGCGCGCGCCGCGTGATCGTGCGCTTGCGATCACTGCGCCCCTGCATGGGTTGGCCTGCGATTTCGACTTCACCGGCGTCAGGCGTGTCCAGCAGCCCGGCAATATGCAGCAGCGTCGACTTGCCAGCGCCCGAAGGGGCCAAAAGCGCGACCACCTCCCCCCGGTTCAAACTGAGATCCACCCCGTTAAGCACTTTGACCTCGCCGGGTTTGCCCCGGTTATAGACCTTTTCGATACCGCTGAGTTTCAAAACAGGATTATTCATAGCGCAGCGCCTCGACCGGGTTCATCCGCGCCGCGCGCCGCGCCGGGAAAATGGTGACGATAAACGACAAAGACAGCGACAGCGCCACCGCCGTCAGCACATCGGCCAGCTCTAACTTGGCGGGCAGCGCATAGATCCCGCGAATAGAGGGATCCCAAACGCCGCCCCCCGCCAGGAAATTCACAAAGGCAAAGATCTGGTCGATATAGATCGCGAACAGGCAGCCCAGAACAACCCCCGCGATCGTGCCCAGAATGCCGGTCGACGCCCCACAGATAAAGAAGACCCGCATGACCGAGCCTTCGGTCAGGCCCATGGTGCGCAGGATGCCGATGTCGCGCCCTTTGTTTTTCACCAGCATGATCAGCCCGGAAACGATATTCATCGTCGCGATCAAAACCAGCACGGACAAGATGACGAACATCACGTTGTCCTCCATCTCAAGGGCGCGCAGAAATCCCCCGCTTGCGTCCTGCCACGTCCAGATCAACGCCCCGGCGCCTGCGGCCTGCGCCACCGGAACCACCAGGGCCTCGACCGCCTCGGGGTCATGCGCGATGACCTCAAGCTCATCTGCGACCCCTTCACGATTGAAATACAACTGGGCCTCTTCGAACGGCATGTAGACCCGCGTCTTATCAATATCAAAGCGGCCGGCGGTGAAAATCACCGTGACCTCATAGGATTTGATCCGGGGGGAAACCCCAAAGGCGGTCTTTACCCCGTTGGGGGAGATCAGCTTGATTTGATCACCAACGCCAACCCCAAGGATCTGTGCCACGCCGGACCCAATGGCAATGCCCTGATCAAAGCGTTCAAGATCACCGCGCGCGGTTTCCGGGTTCGCGACGCGCGGGATGGCGGCGAAATCCGCAGCAGCGATGCCAAACACCTCGACCCCGGCGTTGCTGCGATCTGCGGTGGCCATGACCTGCCCTTTGACCAAGGGCGCGACGCGGGCCACACCGGGCACGGCGCGCACGCGTTCGGCCATGGCCGCATGGTTGGGCAGGGTGCGGGTCGGGCGGCCCTGCGCGTCACTGCGCTGGACGTGATAGACGGTCAAATGCGCGTTTGATCCCAGGATCGTATCCACGAACTCGGCCCGAAATCCCGTGCGTACAGCCAAGGTCGCAATCAAGGCAAACACCGCCAACGTGATCCCCACAAGACTGATCCACGTCATGACGCTGACTCCGCCCTCGGCGCGGCGCGCACGCAAATACCGCCACGCGATCATCCATTCGAACGGGGCAAATGGGGCGGTTGAAAGCGCCGTCGGGGCTTTGTTTTGCTGGGGCATTCGGGCCTCTTGTCTGCTCGGGCGGAACCTGACGCCAACCCGGCGATTGGTCAAGCGACCTGTGGTCAGAAGCCCGTGATCTGCGAAAAAGCGCGCTCTTTTCCCCGCAAGTGGGGTGCTCAAACGCCGATCTGGTCCAACAAACCGGCGACCATGCGATGATAGCTGGCACCAAACAGCCGGGCATGCACCAACGCGGGCCACAACTGATAGGCCAGCCTGCGGTGCTCATAGCCGGGATCAAGCGGGCCATAGGCCTCCCAGAAGGCGGGTGGTGGGTGACCGAACAGCCCCAGCATGGCCAGATCCACTTCGGGGGCACCAAAATAACACGCCGGATCAATCAAGGCGGTGCGACCCGGTGTAAACAGCACGTTCCCCTGCCACATATCCCCATGCAGCAATGCAGGTTGGGGCCGCCCCGGGATCATTTCCGGCAAGGCCCGCAAAACCGCGTCTGCCCGTTTGGCCAAGGCAGGCGGCAGGCTTGGGATGCTGGGGGCAAGGCGCTGTTCCGCCCAGAACCCGGCCCAGTTTGACCGTTGCCGATTGTCGATTTCAACCGGACCAAAAGCATAATCCTGCGGCCAGCCAAAGCTCTCGGCATGATGGCCATGCAGGGTCCGAAGGGTCTGCCCAAGCCGCTGCCAGCCGTCGCGCTCTGCCTGCCCTTCCTCCAGCCACTCAAGGCACAAGACCCCTGACTGTTTGAACAAAACAGCCGGCACATCGGCCCCCGCCTGCCCCATTGCACCAAGCATCTACCCTTCGATCTCGACCAGAGCGCCCAGTTTGACCACGACACGCCTGTCGTCAGACAGGTCCATAACCAGCGTCTTGGAAAAATCTCCCCCCAACAGGGGGGCCTGAGCCACCACCTGCGCCCCCAAGGCGCGCTGCAAGGTGGCCACCCAATCGGTCATGGCAAACGTGTGATCTTGGCGTCGCCCGCCGTCATGTCGCCCTGCGCGCGATCAAACCGAAGATAGGCAATGCCGCGCCCATTTGCCTGAGAATACAGCACGCCCGCGGGTTTGCCATTGGCGGTGATGTCGCTTCCAACCGGCGCGCCCCCCTCGACCGCAACCACCACCAACCCCTTGCGCAGTTCGGTCTTGTGTTTCATCCGCGCGGTCACCTCTTGACCGACATAACAGCCCTTGCGGAAATCAACCCCGTTCAGCCGTTCAAATCCCGCTTCGAGGATATAGCTGTCCGGTGTCAGCTCTATCCCGGTTTCGGGCACACAGGCCGCCACCCGCAGCGCGGTCCAATCCACGTCTTGTCCCGGCTGACCGGCATAGCCACGCCACCCCAGCGACGGATCGCGCGGGTCGGCAAAGGCCCCCTTGGGAGGCGCACCCAACCCCCGGCTGACAGGTATATCGGTCAGGTCTATCTGCACGTCCGAGCGCAGCTTGTACATGGATAGGATCTGCACAAGGGACGGCCCTTGATCTGCCGCGACGTCCAACAAAATCGCCCCGTCCTCGCCCGGCACCAGGAAAAAGTCCGCACGGTATTTGCCCTGCGCGGTCAGCAGCGCGGCATAGACCAGCCCATCTTTCAAACGCGTGACATCATTTGTCACCAATCCCTGCAGAAAATGTTCTGCATCCGCGCCGGTCAGGCGGATCACGTGGCGGTCCTGTTCGCTCATGCCCATTCCCTTTTGCTCTCATTGGGATATAGGACAGTCAGCCCCAAACGAACAGTCCCCATGCGCGCCCCAATTTCCGTCATCATCCCCACCCTGAACGCCGAAGCCACTTTGCCCTGCTGCCTAAACGCGCTGTCAGAGGGGCTAAGTGCGGGCCTGATCCGCGAATTGATCGTCAGCGATGGCGGATCAGAGGATCAGACCCGCGCAATCGCAGAGGCCGCCGGGGCCGTGATGATCCAGGGCGCGCCTTCACGCGGGGGGCAGTTGGGGCGCGGCTGCGCGAAAGCCGGGGGAGATTGGCTTTTGGTCCTGCATGCAGACACCGAACTGGAAGAGGGCTGGAGCCGCCCGGCGACACAAGCGCTGGAAAACCCCGGCGCGTATTATGGTCAGCTGCGCTTTGATACACGCGGCCCGATGCCAGCATGGGTCGCGGGTTGGGCCAACCTGCGGTCCAGACTGTTTGGCCTGCCTTATGGCGATCAGGGTCTCTTGGTGGATCGCGCAACCTATGAAATGGCCGGAGGCTATGCGGATATCCCCTTGATGGAAGATGTGGCGCTGGCCCGCGCACTCAGGGGAAAACTGCGCCCCCTAGGCGCCCGTGCCATCACCTCTGCCGCCAAGTATCGTCAGGCGGGATGGCTGCGGCGCGGGGCGCGGAACCTCATGATCTTGATGCGGTATTACCTGGGCACAGACCCTGAAAGGCTTGCCCGGTCCTATCGAAAATAGAACGCCGGGTTCGCAGACAGTTTCGCGGGTTTACACGTCCGTGTCAGCGCCGGGTGCCGATCCGGCCTGCATCAGGCTTTGAGCGACGCTGTCCTCGCCCTGGCGCGCATTCCAGCCCGATTGCAATATATCTGCATCGTATTCAGAGCGAACCCAGTCTTCAAAGCCGATCTGCCCAAGTTCCAACCGCGCCTTGTAGACGCGCAAAATGTAATCCTGCACACCCGTCTGAGTGAAATCGAGGTGGATATACTTGATCGACAGTTGCTCTAACGCCTCATCGACCGACGCCCCTTCGAACACCAACAGATAGACGGCGGCGACAAATCCAGCCCGGTCCGCTCCGGATTTGCAGTGAAACATCACGGGCTTTTGCGCATCCCGCAAGGCATCAATCACTGCGATGACCCGTTTCGCCGGTGCCATTTTGCGCGCCCAGAGCTTGGCATTAACAAGGGTCAGCCCCAGGTCTTCGCAGCTTTCCTGTTCAAACAGATAATGCGCGTGCTTGTCTTCGCCCCGCAAGTTGATCACTGTTTTGATGCCCATCTGCGCGTAGGTTTTGAACCGGGCGTGGGTGGGTTGGTTCGACCGGTACACCCCCGGGGCGACCGGCCAGAAGTTGGTCCAGACCGCCCGTAAAAAGGCGTGGTCAAACAGGTGGTAATGCAGTCGGGCCCAGCGTCGGCCAGAGGGGGTTATGATGTCGCGGCCAAAAGAGTGGCGCAGGCGCCGCTCAGCATCGTCAAGTTTGGTCCAAAGCTGTTTGAGCATACCGGCTTTCCGCTGTTTCAAGGCGGCGGTTTACTTCTCTGTGGGCGCGCTGTCCAGCGCTCTGGGACTGGGGCCATGCCAAACGGGGCCCGTGCCAGGGGTCTGGGCGAAGGGTCTATGCCAAGGGCATATGCCCCGAATGCCTGCCGCCAGCCAAGGCGAACCAAAGACGGCTCAGGGGCTTAGGTCCGGCGGAACATCGGCCCCGTCGTCCTGCGCCTTTTGGAAGGCGATGCGCGAAATAACATGGTTCAGCGCAAGACCCATGATGATGACCGCCACGATCCCCCAGGTCGACCAAAGGACCCCGAAAATCCACAGCAGGTTCATAAAGATCAATAGATAATTGGCGAACTCATTGTCGGGGCTGTTCGCGATGTCTTTTGGGTCATCTTGCATGGCATCCTCCATCCGGACTGATCGGAGACACGCCGCAGGGGACATGCCCACCTATCAACAAGATAGGCAGCAAGCCCTGAATGTTTAGTAAATGCGGGATCTAGCCCCGCGCATGCGACAGCGCTTTGGGCAGGGCCTCGGCCAAAATCGCAAGGTCTTCGGGGCGTCCGGCGCTGATCCGGATGCATCGGTTCTGCGGCGCGACAAAAGGCATGCGCACAAACACATCCTGCGCGTCCAGCCCCTGCAACACAGCCCGCGCAAATCCAGCATCGCCGCCACAATCCACCGCGACAAAATTGGTCGCCGACTCGACTGTCATCAGGCCATTTTCCTCCGCGATCCGACCAATTTCCCCACGCGCGATCGCCACCTTTTCCTGAATGTCCCGCAACCAGTCCTGATCTTGCAACGCCGCCAAAGCCCCCGCCAGCCCCACGCGGTTCATGCCGAAATGGTTGCGGATCTTGTCAAAGGACCTGATCAGATCAGGCGCGCCGATGCCATAGCCAACCCGGGCCCCCGCAAGACCATAAGCCTTTGAAAAGGTACGAAATCGAATCACCCGGGGATCGTCAAACGCGATGTTCGGAATGGCTTCTTTTGGGGCGAATTCAACATAGGCCTCATCCAGCACCAATAAGCACCCTTCGGGCAGCAGATCCAATGCGCGGCTGATTTCATCCCCCGGAACCCACGTCCCCATCGGGTTGTCCGGGTTGGCAAAATAGACCAGCTTGGCGTTCACCTCGGCAGCCTTGGCCATCAAGGCCTCCAGATCTTCGCGATCCTCACGATAGGGCACTTTGTGCAGCATGCCGCCAAACCCGGCGATATGGTAGTTAAAGGTGGGATACGCCCCATCCGATGTCACCACCGTGTCGCCCGGGGCCACCACCAAACGCACAAGATTGCCCAAAAGACCATCTATCCCCTCACCAAAAATCAGGTTCTCAGCGGCACACCCCAGGTCCGCGGCCATGGCGGTCTTGAGATCAGAATGTGCAGCGTCTCCGTATTTCCAGGCGTCCTGCGCTTCGGTCTGCATGGCAACAACGGCCTTGGGCGATGGCCCAAACACCAATTCGTTCGCCCCCAATCGAGCTTTGAACACCCGACCCCGATCGCGTTCTTGCTCTTCGGGGCCTACAAAGGGGACGGTTGCGGGCAAGCCCGCCACGAGGTCGGTATAGCGCGGATAGGTCATGCCCGATCTATGGCGCGAGAACGGGGATCAGGGCAAGGGGGTAGATCCACCACCCTATGACGCGTCCCGCAAATGTGCACAGGGCGAACCCGGCCAACCCCGTCAACCTGCGTATCAAACGGAAAAACGCGCCCGGTACAGGCGCGTTTCATTTGATCCCTTTGTCCCAAACGCCCAGCAGAACGGCGAGAGGGCATAGGCTTTAGGCGGCTTCCGCCTGCTGCGCGGCATTGCGACGTTCGCTTTCTTCGCGCGACAGCGCAACCGACGTGCGGACGCCTTTTTCCACGAACTCCATCAGCCCGGAGACCACGCGTTCGTTCGGGTCAATCCCGGCGCATGACAGGACTTCGCGCCCGTCGCGCGAACGTGCCCACCGGGCGATCTGCTCGGGGCCATTGCCGTATTTCTTGTCGTCAGCGATTGCGTCGTCTAGGGCAGCCAGCACCACGGCGGCAAACAACTTGCGAGCACGGTTGCCCTGCTCGGCGTTGAATGCGGTGCTGTCAACGAAATCTTTCATATCTCGACCTTTGATTATTGCTCTTGTCTTTTTCGGCGTGCTGCGGGTTATGACCTATTCCCACTGATTCGGATATAGCGATAATGCATATCTCGATTGCATTTTACGCATAGCTCACAGCAAATTCGGCACGACATCCCGTGTCTTGCGTGGGGGGGACTGTCCAGATATAGGAACGGTCAAGACTTCATCAACCTTTTGCCATGGTTTTGTCACATGCCTAAAATCAACGGAAACGAAATCCGTCCTGGAAACGTGCTTGAACACAATGGAGGCCTGTGGGCCGCCGTAAAGGTCGACCACGTCAAACCCGGCAAGGGCGGCGCCTTTGCCCAGGTCGAGCTTAAGAACCTTCGGAACGGGTCAAAACTGAACGAGCGCTTCCGCAGCGCGGACAAGGTGGAACGCGTACGTCTGGAACAAAAGGACATGCAGTTCCTTTACGAAGATGACGGTCAGCTGATCTTTATGGACACCGAAACCTACGATCAGGTTCAGGTCGCCGCCGATCTGTTGGGGGATCGCCGCCCATTCCTGCAAGACGGAATGACCATTGTCGTCGAATTCTATGAGACCGAAGCGCTGAACGCGACGGTACCCCAAAAAGTCACCTGCGTGATCGAAGAAACCGAGCCAGTTGTCAAAGGCCAAACCGCCGCGAACAGCTTTAAACCCGCTGTGCTGGACAATGGTGTGCGCATTTCCGTTCCCCCCTTTGTCGGCCAGGGCGAAGCCATCGTCGTGAACACCGAGACCATGGAATATTCGGAACGCGCCTGATCGCCGGGGAAACCCCAGACCCTTTTGAAAGGGCGAAACCACACCAAAGCCTCCGGCCTGCGGCCCGGGGGCTTTTTGTTTGCGCCCGTTCCAGCTGTGACATGACATTGCCCGTCGTCCGGGCTTCTGGCCCCCGGGCCACTGAAACCGGGTCGGATCACCCAGCCATAAAAAAACAAAAACCCGGGCGCGAACGCCCGGGTTTGTTTGTTCCTGGATCAAGCGGGGCTTAGCCCTTTTTGAACTCGGGGTAGGCTTCCATGCCCAGCTCGGCCATATCAAGACCGGTGATCTCTTCTTCTTCGCCAACCCGGATACCCATGGTGACTTTCAGAATGAACCACAGCACAAAGCTTACTGCGAAGACAAACACACCCACGATGATGATCGGCATTAGCTGACCCATGAAGGTTGCATCCGAGTTGGTCAGCAGCACCGCCATGGTACCCCAGATACCCGCCATCAGGTGAACCGGGATCGCGCCGACAACATCGTCGATCTTCAGCTTGTCGAGGAAGGGAACCGCAAAGACCACGATCACCCCGCCCACGGCACCGATCAGGGTGGCTGCGCCCAGCGTCGGGGTCAGCGGCTCGGCGGTGATCGACACCAGACCAGCCAGCGCACCGTTCAGGATCATGGTGAGGTCAGACTTTTTGTACAGCGCTTGCGTCAGCAACAGGGCGGCAATCGCACCACCAGCAGCAGCGGCATTGGTGTTCGCAAAGATGCGCGACACATCGGTCACATCACCCACGGTGCCCATCGCCAGTTGCGAGCCACCGTTGAAGCCGAACCAACCCAGCCACAGGATGAACGTCCCCAGGGTTGCCAGCGGCAGGTTCGAACCCAGCATCGGGATCACGCGGCCATCTTTATACTTGCCGATCCGCGGCCCAAGCAGCAGCGCGCCAGCCAGAGCGGCCCAGCCACCCACCGAGTGCACAACGGTCGAACCCGCGAAGTCCAGGAAACCATACTGGCTGTCCAGGAAACCACCGCCCCATTTCCACGACGCCTGGATCGGATAGATGATGCCGGTCAGGATGACGGTAAAGATCAGGAAGGGCCACAGCTTGATGCGCTCGGCCAGGGTGCCGGAAACGATCGACGCGGTGGCGGCACAGAACATCATCTGGAAGAAGAAGTCCGAACCCGTCGCCGCATAGCCATAGTCGTCCGCCGCATCACGGGTCACACCCACAGCTTCCAGCACGGCCACACCAAAGGCGCCCAGGTAACCGCCGGTTTCATCGCTGCCGATCGACCAGTTGCCCAGCGGGTACATCAGGTTATAGCCCACCAGATAATAGGCCACCGCGGCAAAGGCGAACAGCGCCACGTTTTTGGTCAACTGCATGGTGACGTTCTTTGAGCGCACCAGCCCGGCTTCGAGCATGGCGAACCCTGCCGCCATCCAGAACACGAGGAAGCCACCGATCAAAAAGAGCAGCGAGTTGAAAATATAAATCGAATCCGACGAAGCATCGGTGCCCGGCACGGCCTCTTCGGCCAGACCCATCGACGGCAGCGCAATCAGCGCGCACATGGGGGCAAGTGTCTTGAATAGTTTCATAGGTTTATGTCCTTGATATTCTCGGGCGCCTTACAGCGCGTCGCCATCGGTTTCGCCGGTGCGAACACGAACGGCCTGTTGCAGGTCCAATACGAAAATCTTGCCGTCGCCGATCTTGCCGGTCTGGGCCGTGCTCTTGATCGTGTCGACCACCTGGTCTGCCATGTCTGCGGACACGGCGATCTCAAGCTTGATTTTCGGAACAAAGTTCACGGCATATTCCGCGCCGCGATAGATTTCGGTGTGTCCGGATTGCGAGCCAAAGCCCTTGATCTCGGTCACCATCATGCCGCGCACGCCGATGCCGGTCAGCGCTTCGCGCACCTCTTCGAGCTTGAACGGTTTGATCGTTGCTATGATCAGTTTCACCCTAATCCCCTTTCGATCTGGTTCCTTGATCTGCAGAGGCCCGGTCAAAGCGCCCGCAGTTTGCACCTGCAGAAAACCGTCTTAGCGGCAGGGATTTGAAGAAAAACGCGGGTGAATCCCGAGTAGAAACTGATTAATGCGCTTAATTTTTGCGCGATCCGCGTCATGCGCACATTTTTTGACCAGTAAAAACACGCTCAATCGGTTTTGCAATGGGTCAACATCCCGCTCAGTTCCGTCTATGGTCAGCGCAAAATCGCTATATTTGAGCAGTGACATGGGCAAATCCGGTAAAAAACCGACTCGCTTGGTGGCCGACAGGCGCTATTCGGGCAAAAGCGCCAAACCAAAAGGCAAAGCGCCCAGTAAACGGGCGAAACGACGCCCTGCGCGCAAACGCAATCCGATTGTCGCGTTTTTCACGGGCATCATCCGCTGGATCCTGCGTCTTGTGTTCCGCCTGACAGCGTTTACCGCCGTGGTGCTGGGGCTGATTGTCGGCGTGTCCGTCATGTATGTGCAATCGACGCTGCCGGATCTGTCATCGCTTTTGGATGGGCGCGCGCGTGGGTCGGTGACGCTGCTGGACCGCGACGGTCGGATTTTCGCCATGCGCGGGGACCAGTTTGGCGGTGTCGTGACCGCCAAATCCGTATCCCCCCATCTGCGCGACGCCGTGGTCGCGACCGAGGACAAGCGATTCTATCGCCACTTCGGGATCAGCCCGCGCGGCGTCGCCAGCGCCGTGCGCATCAACCTGCGCGAAGGGCGTGGGCCGCTCTCGGGGCATGGGGGCTCAACCATCACGCAGCAGACTGCGAAACTGTTGTGTCTGGGGGTGGAATATGACCCGACCCAATGGAAAAGCGAAGCGGACTATGTCGCCGATTGCCGCCGCTCGTCCATGCAGCGCAAAATCAAAGAGGCCATCTATGCCCTGGCGATGGAGGTTAAATACTCCAAAAACGAGATCCTCTCGATCTATCTGAACCGGGCCTATATGGGCGGTGGGGCCTATGGGGCCGAGGCTGCGGCCAAGCGCTATTTCAACAAGCCCGCCGCACAATTGACCCCGCCCGAGGCAGCCATGCTGGCAGGTTTGTTGACGGCGCCAACCCGGCTTGCCCCCACGGCGAACCTGAAACGCTCGCAAGATCGCGCGGCAACAGTGCTGCGGATGATGCAGGAACAGGGCTATCTGACAGATAAAGAATCCAGCCATTACCAGCGCAACCCGGCGGTTCTGGCCGATGCGGCAAAAACCATGAAAGGCGGGTATTTTGCCGATTGGGTGATGCGCTCCGGACCCGAGTTCTTTACCCGTGACACCACCGAAGACGTGGTGATTCAGACAACGCTGGACCCGCGCCTGCAAAAGGCCACGGCAGCGGCGGTCAACAAGGTCTTTGAGGAAAAGGTCCGCAAGGGCTCTAAGGCGCAGGTCGCTGTGGTGGTCATGTCCGCCGACGGGGCGGTGCGCGCGATGGTCGGCGGGCGCGACACGGATGCAAGCGGTCTGTTCAACCGGGCGACACAGGCCATTCGTCAAACGGGCTCGGCCTTCAAACCCTTTGTCTATGCCACCGCGCTTGAGCTGGGCTACAGCCCGCTGGACACAGTCGAAGACGCCCCCTACTGCCTGAATATTCCCGGATCAGGTGAATGGTGCCCCAAGAACTATACCAAGGAATTTCGCGGAACGGTGACTTTGACGGAAGCCTTGCGCGATTCTCTGAATATCCCCGCCGTCAAGGTGTCAGAAAGCGTGGGGCGAGGTCTGGTGATGCGCGTTGCCCGCGATTTCGGGATTTATCGCGACCTGTCCGATACGCCTTCGTTGGCGCTGGGGGCGTCCGAAGCCACGCTCTTGGAAATGACAGGCGCCTATGCCGGGATTTTGAACGGCGGCTCATCGGTAACCCCTTACGGTCTGAAAGAGCTCAGACTGCGGGGGGATGACACCCCCCTGATGGGCAGCGGTGGCGGCATCGGAGAGCGGGTCATCCAACCCGCCGCAGCCGCCCAGCTGATCTGGATGATGGAGCAGGTTGTCTCAAACGGCACCGGAACACGCGCGGGCCTGCCCGGCTGGCAGGTGGCCGGAAAAACCGGCACCAGCCAAGAGGCGCGTGATGCGTGGTTCGTGGGCTTTACAGCGGATTACGTCACAGGCGTCTGGATGGGGTATGACGACAACACGCCCCTGTCCGGCGTCACCGGCGGCGGTCTGCCTGCGGAAATCTTTCACGAAGTCATGGTTCGCGTCCAGGACGGTCTTCAACCACGCGGCCTGCCGCTGCAAGAGCCTGAACGCCCCGTGATCGCCACGCCGCCTGCCCCGGTGCCGCTTGATAGCGCGAATCCGCGTCAACGGGTCCGCGATGGGGTGATCAACCAGATCCTCAGAGACATTTTGGGCGGACACTGACACCCAGCCCCAAGCCCGAAACCGGGGGCTAGGTTCTATCGCTCTAGAGACACCGCGACGCTCGGACGAGCCGTGACCGGCTGGCAAGGCTCCAAAGAATTTTAGAAAAATTCTTGCCCACCCAGCCAGGCGCGGGTGGGTGTCACACAGGCGGTGGTCAGCCAGCCTTTTTCAGATCCGCGATCAAGGCATTTAAATCGCCGCGCCGCTTGTCCAGCATTGCCCCAACTTCGGCCCGCTCGGTCAAAAGCATGTTCACCCCCTCAACATAGAGGTTGAAGAACTGGCTTTTGCCCCCACGATCAGACACAAGCCAATCCGTGGCAAAAGGGGCCTGTCCACGCAGATGCGCGGTGGTTTTGACCTGGTAATAGTTCTTGACCCGCTTGACGGATTTCACTTCGTATCGCGCCCCTTTGAAGGCATTAAAGCGCCGGCCATATTTACGGGCAATGTAACCGACAAAGGCGTCTGAAAACGCCTTTTTCTGTGCCGAACTTGCGCGTCGACCATCCGCACCAAGCACATAGGCCGCGATATATGACGTGTCGCCGAATTTGCGGAACAGGCGTTCAAAATCGCGCAGCATCGCATTCAGCGGTTTGCCGGCCGAGATAACACGGTTGATCTCGGAAACGGTGGTTTCAATCAAACTCCGGGCTTGGGATTCACTCAGGGCATAGGCAGGCAGCGGCACAGCCGCAGCGGCCCCCGCAGCCACCAACCCCATGGTCATCTCACGGCGTGTCAATCTGGCCATCATCAAAATCCTTCCGTATTCAGGTCGAGGTCCAACTCATCCTCTTGGGATGCGCTCTCACCTAGTTCAAATCGGCGGTTTTGCAGATAAATCAAGCGCAACTGCACATAACTATCCGCACTCTCATAAAATACTGAATCAACTGAATCACTGAATTCTGCGCGGCGTCCGATGCCGCTGGCCAGTTTAACCTGTGTCGCGGCCTGGCGATGTGGCACCGAGAGCGAATAGCGAAGTGGGTCGGTGAACAGATCCACCACACGCCCCAGCACATCCCGCTGCGTCGCGGGCCCAAGCACCGGCAGCTCAAGATAGGCCCCTTCGCCCACGCCCCAGGTGGCCAGCGTCGCACCGAAATCGGTGTGATCTTTTTGCAGACCCAGATCCGACGCCACATCAGCAATGCCACCGAACCCGATGATCGTGTTGACGCTAAAGCGCAAAGTATTGCGTCCTGCATCCCCCAAACGCCCCTGAAGGATCTGGTTTACAATGGTCTGAGGCAGCGACACCGTATCGGAAAAACTTGAAATATTATATTTCAACCCTTCGGGCAGCACCGCGTCATAGCCTTTGGACACCGGGCGCAGCACGGCGCGATCAAGACCTTTGTTAAACGCATGAGAGCGGCGATTGACACCCTCGTAAGGATCATCGCCCGCAGGGTCCCCCCCTTGAACGACAGGGGTTGCACAGGCTGACAACAAGGCAAATCCCAATATGGCAATGGCTTGGCGCATTTCTCTCATCACTTAACAGTCTCGCTACCCGAGGGTGATACACGATCTGCGTTACTCAAACGTCACCCCGGACAGACTACATAAGTTGAAAACAGCACAACCCCAACGCAACGCGCAGGTTTCAATTCGCCTGTGGCATGATAGTGACATGACCGCAGGGGATCCCCGCGTATTTAACAGAACATTGAACACTTGCCTTACAGTATACCCGGATGAATACATCTAGCAACGACCTTGGCCTGACCGAACTGCGTGGCGTGCGGCGCAAAAGCCGCGCTTACTATTGGTTTGTGGCCATCTTCAGCTTTTTCGTAAATTTGCTGATGCTGACAGGCCCGCTGTATATGATGCAGGTCTATGACCGGGTCCTGGGATCACGGTCCGAGGCGACGCTGGTTGCGCTGTCTGTATTGGTGGTTTTTCTGTACGCGATGATGGGATTGCTGGATTACACCCGCGGGCGGATCATGGGGCGGGTGGCGGCCCGGTTTCAGGCGGATCTGGATATGCGGGTTTTCGAAGCCACGATGCGTCGCGCCGCCGTCATGCCGGACGCGCTGTCCAAAACGGGCTTGCGGGATTTGGAATCAGTTCAGAGATTGATGTCTTCTCCGGTTTTGATGGCCCTCTTTGACATTCCTTGGACGCCGGTTTTTCTGTTTTCAATCATGATCTTCCATCCATGGCTGGGATATCTCGCACTGGCAGGCGGGGGGCTGCTGATCTTGGTGACCGTGATCAACCAGCTGGTCACACGCACCCCCACCCTTGCGTCCAATCAGGCTGTTATGCAGGCCGAAACCACCGCGGAACAGATCCGCAATGAGGCCGAGATGGTTCAGGCCTTGGGGATGTCGCGCGATGCGTTTGCGCGCTGGATGCTGGCCCGGAAAACCGCGCTTGGCGGGCAGATCACGACCGCAGATGTGACGGGATCCTTCTCAACCCTGACCAAGACGCTGCGCCTTTTGTTGCAATCGGCCATGCTTGGGCTTGGGGCCTATCTTGTGCTGCAAGGTGAGCTCTCTCCCGGTGCCATGATCGCCGGGTCGATCCTGATGGGCCGTGCGCTGGCGCCGATTGAACTGGCGATTGGGCAATGGCCCTTGGTCGAACGGGCGCGCAAGGGCTGGCGCAATCTTGCGCAACTCTTGGGCGAGGTGCCCACCGAACCACAGCGTACGCAGCTCCCCACGCCAAAGGCGAAACTTGACGTACAGCAACTGACCATCGTGCCGCCCGGTGAAAAGCAAGCCGCGCTAAAGGTGGTGAATTTCAAGGTCGAACCGGGGCAGGCCATCGGGGTGATCGGCCCGTCGGGATCGGGAAAGTCGACACTGGCGCGCGCGCTCACCGGGGTTTGGCCACCCGCAGGCGGCAAGGTCCGATTGGATGGCGCGTCCCTGGACCAATACCCGCCCGAGGTTCTGGGCAAGCATATTGGCTATCTCCCCCAACGCGTCACGCTGTTCGACGGCACCATTGCCGAGAACATATCGCGGTTGTCGCCATCCCCCGATGACGATTTGATCGTCGCGGCAGCAAAAAAGGCAGACGCGCATGAAATGATCCTCAAGCTGCCCAAAGGATACGACACCCCGGTCACCGCCACAGGCGGGCGTTTGTCGGGGGGGCAGATGCAGCGAATTGGCCTGGCCCGGGCGATGTATGGCGACCCGGTGGTGCTTGTGCTGGACGAACCGAACTCAAACCTCGACAATGAGGGGTCCGAGGCCGTGAACCGCGCAATTCGCGGGTTCAAAGAGCAGGGCAAAGCCGTGCTGATCATGGCGCACCGTCCTGCCGCCATCAAGGAATGTGACCTGCTTTTGATGATCGAAAACGGCCAGGGCAGCGCCTTTGGCCCCAAGGATGACGTCCTGCGTACGATGGTCAAGAACCACCAGCAGATTCAACAATCTACCGGTCAGGGGGGCGTGCGATGAGCGACCACAAGGACTTTCCGATTCGCGGCCACATGTTTCTTGGACTGATTGCCTTGGCCATCCTTGTCGGAGGATTTGGAACCTGGGCCTCAACCACCACGATTTCCGGGGCAATTGTCGCGGGGGGCGCCATCGAAGTCGACCAGAATCGTCAGATCGTTCAGCACCCTGACGGCGGTGTGGTGGCGCAAATTCTTGTGGACGAGGGGGACACGGTTCAGCTGGGCGACACCCTGATCCGATTGGATCCCACGCTTTTGCAATCCGAACTCTTCATCACCGAGGGCCAGTATTTCGAGATTTCGGCGCGGCGCGCACGGCTTCAGGCCGAACGCGATGGCCGCGATCTGATCCTCTTTGCACCCGAACTCTTGACCCTGTCCGCGGACAACGCCGAGGTCGCGGACATGATCGAAGGCCAACGCAACCTGTTTGCCGCGCGCCGGGAATCGATTGCCCGCCAGGTTGAACAACTGTCCAAACGGCGTGACCAGATCGCGGATCAGGTTGCAGGCATCGCAGCCCAACAAGAGGCTCTGCAAAAACAGCTCACCCTTATAAATCAAGAGCTTAACGGAAAACAGGAATTGCTGAAAGGCGGTCTAACCCGCGCAAGCGAAGTTCTGTCCTTGCAACGGGAACAAGCGCGGCTTTCCGGCATCGCAGGTGAGTTGACCGCAACCCGCGCACAGGCTCAGGGGCGCATGACCGAAATCGATATCCAGATACTCGGGCTGAACACCCAGCGACGCGAGGAAGCGATCACAACCCTGCGCGATCTGCAATCCCGCGAGCGTGAGCTGGCTGAACAGCGCCGCGCCATCAAGGAACGGCTGACCCGAATGGAAATCAAGGCCCCGGTCAGCGGTGTGGTCTATGGGCTGACCGTGTTCACCCCCCGTTCCGTCATCCGGCCCGCCGACGCGGTGCTGTATCTGGTGCCTCAGGACCGCCCCCTGGTCATCGCCGCACGGGTCGAACCCATTCACATCGATCAGCTTTTCGTGAACCAAGAGGTTGCTTTGCGCTTTTCCGCATTGGATCAAAGGGAAACGCCGGAACTGTTCGGCCAGGTGGTGCAAATTTCAGCAGATGCCTTCGAAGATCAGGCCGCGCGCAATCGCTATTACCGGGCCGAGATCGTTCTGAATGATGGGGAAACCGCACGCCTGCCTGCCGGGACCGCCCTGATCCCCGGAATGCCGGTCGAGGCCTTCATCCGAACAGCCGACCGCACCCCGTTGGCCTATCTGGTCAAACCCTTCACCGACTATTTCGCCCGAGCGTTCCGCGAAAGCTAGGACTTGACGGAATCCGTGGGACACGTGTCGCGCTTTACGCTTTCCTTTGTGGCATGGGGGCAATAGCCTCGCGTCGATTCTACAGGAGATGCGCATGTCCAACGCGATTGAAACCCGCCTCGATGAATTGGGCCTAACTCTACCCAATGCACCCGCTCCGGCGGCCAACTATGTCCCCTATGTGCGCACCGGAAACACGCTGTACGTGTCTGGTCAGATCAGCGCAAACGCCGACGGGTTCATCACCGGCAAGGTCGGCGCGGACCTCACCGTGGAACAGGGGGCGGCCGCCGCAAAATCCTGCGCGCTCAGCCTGCTAGCCCAGGTGCGTGCCGCCTGTGACGGCGATCTGACCCGCCTGAAGCGCGTGGTCAAACTGGTGGGGTTCGTCAACTCTCACGGGGATTTCACCGACCAACCCAAGGTGATCAATGGGGCCTCGGATACCATGGTGGAAATCCTTGGCGATGCCGGTCGCCATGCGCGCTCGGCGGTGTCCGCAGGGGCGCTGCCTTTTAACGTCGCCGTGGAAATCGAAGGCATCTTCGAGGTCGAATAATGCCACAGCTGCCCGATGCCTTTCTCACCCGCCCGATTGCGCACAGGGCTTTGCATGATCTGAACGATCAGCGTCCCGAAAATTCGCGCGCGGCCATCCGGGCCGCGATCAACGCCGGGTATGGCATCGAGATCGATTTGCAACTGTCGAATGACGGGCAAGCCATGGTTTTCCATGACTATGGGCTGGCCCGTCTGACCGATGAAACAGGTCCCATCCATCAACGCACGGCTGCTGAATTGGGGCGGATCCCACTGCTTCAGAGCAGTGGAGAAGGCATTCCGACTCTGGGCGAAGTCCTCGATCTGATCGCTGGCCAAGTGCCTTTATTGATTGAACTCAAGGACCAGGATGGCGCTATGGGGCCGGATGTCGGACCGCTTGAACATGCCACGGCCCAGGCACTATGCGGCTATGGCGGACCCGTTGCGCTCATGTCCTTCAATCCGCATTCCGTTGCGCTGCTGGCGGAGCTGGCCCCGGACATCCCGCGCGGCCTGACGACAGAATCCTACCCGGCCGAGCATTGGCCAACCCTCAACGCCACCACCCGTGGCCATCTGCGCATGATCCCGGATTTCGACCGTGTCGGCGCCAGCTTTGTCAGCCACAACCACCGTCACCTCGACAGCCCGGCGCTATTGGCCCTGCACAAACGCGGCGTGCCGATCCTGTGCTGGACCACCCGTTCGCCAGAAGAAGAGGCGGCCGCACGGCGCATCGTCAAAAACGTGACATTCGAGGGCTACGCCGCTTGACCCGGCGCGCGGCCACCCCAATCTTGACCTCATGACCCAGCCGCCCGCCCTGACCGTCACCTCTTTGAATGCGCTATCGAACATCGATGCCGCAGACTGGGATGCCTGCGCCTGTCCCGAGGTGCGCAGCGGCCGGCCCGTTGATCCATTTACAACCCATCGCTTTCTGAACGCTCTGGAAGACAGCGGTTCGGTCGGGCATGGCACCGGGTGGCAGCCGCACCACCTGGTCGTGCGCGATGACAATCAGGTCATTGCAGTCGCGCCCATGTATGCGAAATCGCATTCTCAGGGCGAGTACATCTTTGATCACAGCTGGGCGCATGCGTTGGAAAACGCTGGCGGGCGCTATTACCCCAAGCTGCAAATCGCCGTACCCTTTACCCCCGCAACCGGGCGGCGCTTTCTCACACGGCCGGGACACGAAGCCCAGGGCATGGGCGCGCTAGTACAGGCTGCCGTGCAGATCGGGGCCGAGAACGACCTGTCTTCTTTGCACATCACCTTTTGCAGCGAAGACGAAGCCATCGCCGGTGCGCAGATGGGATTGCTTCGCCGCTGCAGCCAACAGTTCCACTGGGTCAATGCAGGGTATGACAGCTTTGACGCGTTTCTGGCCAACCTGTCGTCACGCAAGCGCAAGGCAATCCGCAAAGAACGGCAAAAATCCATGGGGTTCGGCGGCCGGATTCACACGCTGACAGGGCATGACATCAAACCAGAGCACTGGGATGCCTTTTGGCAATTCTACCAGGATACGGGCGCGCGCAAATGGGGCAGCCCCTATCTGACGCGCGCGTTTTTCGAAATTGCCCACGCGACATTGCGCGATGATATCGTCCTTGTCATGGCGGAACGGGATGGTCAGTATATTGCGGGCGCGCTGAATTTTCTCGGGCGGGATACACTGTTCGGGCGCTATTGGGGCTGCATCGAAGACCACCCCTGCCTGCATTTCGAGGTTTGCTATTATCAGGCCATCGATTTTGCCATCACCCATGGATTGACCTGTGTCGAAGCCGGGGCGCAGGGTGAACACAAGCTGGCGCGCGGCTATATGCCTGTCACCACGCATTCCCTGCACTGGCTGGCCAATCCAGGTTTTTCCGACGCGGTCGCCCGTTTTCTGGAAGAGGAACGGGCCGCAGTGGATGAAGACATCGAGATCCTCACCAGCTACGGCCCGTTTCGCCAATCAGCGGTGCAGGAACACGACTAGGCTCAGGTCCCCGGCCTGGGTGCGTTAGGCAGGGATCTGCTCCAACAGCGCTTCACCGCCTGAAATCTCACAGCTTCCCTTGGCAGTCTCGATGTTGAGAATGCTGACCACCCCATCTTCGATCAGGGCGGCAAAGCGCTGACAGCGCGTGATCAACCCGGCGGGTGCGACGGTGAAATCCATGCCAATGGCCTTGGTAAACGCGGCATCGGCATCGGCCAACATGGTGATGCCAGCTGCGGTTGCACGGGTTTCAACCCCCCAGGCCTGCATAACAAAGGGGTCGTTGACCGACAGACAGATCACCTCATCCACCCCTTTCGCAGCCAGGCCGTCCATGACGCGAATGAAACTTGGCACATGGGCGGAATGGCATGTGGGGGTAAAGGCACCGGGGACCGCGAACATCACCACTTTTCGCCCCTTGGTCAGCGTCTGCATGTTCACGGCTTCCGGGCCATTCGCCCCCATCCGCAGCAAATCCACATCGGGTAGGGGATCACCTGTTGAAATTGGCATTTTCGTGTCGCTCCTTGAGTTGCGTTCAGAATTGCGTTCAGGTCAGATACGCCTATAGCTTGTCACCGGATCAGTTCAAAAGGGCAAGAGCATGAGCAAAACCGTCGTTGTTGGGGCCGGACAGGCCGCCGCATCTCTCGTGGCACGGCTGCGCGGCAAGGGATACGAAGGCACCATCACACTGATCGGAGACGAGCCCAGCCCCCCCTACCAGCGCCCGCCCCTGTCCAAGGCCTATCTGCTTGGGGACATGGCGCTTGAACGCCTGTTTCTGCGCCCTGAAACCTTTTATGGCGAAAACGGCATCGACCTGCGTGTCTCAACCACCGTTACGGGGATCGACCGTGAGAACCGCAGGGTTCTGACCGCGCAGACCGCGCATGATTATGACAACCTTGTATTGTGCACCGGGTCCGTCCCGCGCCACCTGCCCGCCTCGATTGGCGGTGATCTGGCCGGTGTACATGTTGTACGCACGTTGAAAGACGTGGACGACATGGCGCCGTCTTTCCGTGCAGGCGCGCGGGTATTGATCATTGGCGGCGGCTATATCGGGCTTGAGGCCGCGGCGGTTTCGGCCAAGCTTGGCCTGAAGGTGACCTTGGTTGAGATGGCCGACCGCATCCTGCAGCGGGTCGCCGCGCCCGAGACCTCAGATTTTTTCCGGGATCTGCACATGTCACATGGCGTCGACCTGCGCGAAGGTGTCGGGCTCAGCCGATTGATCGGTGACGATACCGTGACCGGGGCGGAACTGACAGATGGCAGCACGCTTGAGGCAGATTTTGTCATTGTCGGGGTGGGCATTGCGCCAGCCACGGCGCTTGCCGAAGCGGCGGGGATCGCAATCGACAATGGGATCAAGACCGACGCGCGTGGACAGACCTCTGACCCGGCGATCTGGGCGGCGGGCGATTGCGCGTCTTTCCCGTTGAACGGAGAGCAAACCCGGCTGGAAAGCGTTGGCAACGCGATTGATCAGGCGGAACTGGTGGCTGACAATATCATGGGCGCCGGGCGTGACTATGTGGTCAAACCGTGGTTTTGGTCCGACCAGTACGATGTGAAATTGCAGATCGCCGGGCTGAACGCCGGGTACGACCGGATTGTGGTGCGCGAAGGCGACGACACCTGCTCTCATTGGTATTACAAAGGCACGACCCTGCTGGCCATCGACGCGATGAATGACCCGCGCGGATATATGGTTGGCAAACGCCTGATCGAGGCGGGAAAATCCCCCGCGCCCGAAGCCGTGGCAGACCCTGAAACCGATCTCAAATCCCTGCTGAAAGCGTGAGGATCATTGCCGGAGAATATCGCGGCCGGCGCCTGACAGCGGTGGGCAAAGGGGACACGGGCGCGCATCTGCGCCCAACCACGGACCGCGTGCGCGAAAGCCTGTTCAATATGCTGGGGGGCGGACGCTTTGGGGATCCGTTCACACATGCGCGGGTCCTGGATCTGTTCGCAGGCACGGGCGCGCTGGGGCTTGAGGCCCTTTCGCGCGGGGCGGCGCATGTGGATTTCGTGGAAAATGGCCGCGTGGGACAGCGATTGATCCGCGAGAATATCAAACTGTTGGGCTGTGCTGAACGCTGTAACGTGATCGGGTCGGATGCCACGCGCCTGCCAACCGCCAGCGCCCCCGCCACGCTGGTTTTTCTGGACCCCCCCTATGGCAAAGCCTTGGGTGAACGGGCCCTTGGGGCCGTGCAATCCGCTGGTTGGATCGCACCCGAGACCCTGGTGGTCTGGGAAGAAAATGCCCCCCAGCCTGCGCCGGAGGGCTTTGATTTGTTGGACACGCGCCGCTATGGCGACACGACGGTCACACTGTTAGAGGCGCGTTAAGCCCGATCACTCAGACGCCTTGGCGACCATGGCGCGCGCATCCTCAACCAGTTGCGCTCCGCTCAGCCCTTTGCCGTCCATGTCCACGATCCACTCGGCGATGACCTGGTCGCCAAGGGCGCGGATCTTGGCGGTCTCGGTCTCGGACAATTCGGCAATCTGATTGCCAGATGCCTGCATCTTGGCCTTGCCATCCGCATCACCGATGTCATGGGCGCGCCCGGCCCAGCCAGATGTTTCCAGACCCGAGTTCGCATCAATCACCGCGCGCAGATCGTCGGGAAGGCTTTCGTAGACGTCTTTGTTCATCGCCCAGATGAAATACAAATTGTATAGCGAATTATCACCCGCCACATCTGTGTGGCTATCCGTCAGTTCGTCCAACTTGAGCGAAGGCGACATTTCCCAGGTGATCACACCACCGTCCACAACGCCTTTGGACAGGCTTTCGGGGAACTGCGGAACGGGCATGCCAATGGGTTCGGCCCCGAGTTTATCCAGCAACAGGGTCGCCGGGCGCGACGGCCCCCGCAGCTTCAACCCATGAAGATCCTCGGCGGTTTCCAGCGCCGGACCCTTTTTATGCACAAGCCCCGGCCCATGCACGTGGGCTGCAATCAGATGCACATCGGCAAAATCATCCGTCAGGTATTTCTGGGTGAACGCCCATGCGGCGCGGCTGGAATCCTCGGCGGATTTGGTGACAAGGAACGGCAGTTCAAGCGTTTCGGCCTCGGGGAAGCGCCCCGCCTGATACCCGGGGATCACCCAGCCGCCATCAATCACGCCATCGACGATCAGGTCGTATTGCTCGGGCGCGGTGCCGCCAAGCTGCATGAAGGGTGAGATTTCGATCTTGAGGCGCCCGCCGGATTCCTCTTCGACCTTTTGGGCCCAGGGTTCGATGAAATACTTGGGATTGGCCGAGTTCGGCGACACGAAATGCTGGAACTGAAGCGTCACCTCTTGCGCGAACGCAGGGCCTGCCGCCAGTGCAGCAGCCAAAGTGAAAACGGTGTTGCGGATGGGATGTGTCATTGGGGGTTGTCCTCCTCGTGACGTCATGCTGCGATGCAGCGACGGGGTGTATGTAACGGTCCGGTGACAAAGATGCAAGTCACTCGCAAGTTTGACACCTCATATCTTGACATTTAACCATTTGATAAAACTGTAAATTTCTGAAACGACGGGGAAATTTCGCCCTGCACTTCTGCGCTGGATTTTTCCCGCGCGAATGGTATCTTCGTATGCGCATTCATGAATTCAAGGAGGGCCTCATGACCGCATTCACCCCCACACGGCGGCAATTGTTGACCATGGCTGCGGCCATGCCCGCCCTCACGCTCAGCGCGAAAACGCAGGCTGCGACGCTGACAGGCCCCGAGGGCGGCAACCCCGCGCATGTCAGTTTCATGATGGGAGACGCCAAGTTGACGGTGATCTCGGATGGGCGGCTTGAAACCCCCGCGGGCGGGCTGGGTGTGAATGCCGATCCAGAGCAGGTGAAGGCCTTTCTCAAACGTCACTTTCTGTCCGAGACCATGAATTACAACCACTGCAATCATTTGCTGGTTGAACTAGGCGAGGCCAAGGTTCTGGTCGACGTCGGATCAGGGGATCGTTTCCTCGACACCGCCGGGCAACTCATAGGCAACATGGAAGCAGCCGGTATTGATCCCGGTGACATCACGCATGTTGTGATCACCCACGCCCATCCAGATCATATCTGGGGTGTTCGGGACGATTTTGACGAAGCGATCATTCCCGACGCTCAGTATTTTATCGGTGAAAAGGAATACGCGCACTGGACGCAGGATGGGCTGGCCGCCAGCGCACCGCCAGAAGCGCAGCAGTTCATTGTCGGCGCGGTGAATTCGCTCAATGTGGATGGGGTCGACTGGGTTCTGGCCACCCACGACCAGGAAATCGCACCGGGTGTCCGCGTGATCGACACCCCCGGCCACACGCCGGGCCATCTGGCCGTTGTGGTCGAAAGCAACGGGCAGCAGATCATGGCCCTGGGCGATTGCATGAACCACGCCTATATGAACTTTGCCCATCCCGGCTGGTACAATGGGTTTGACATGGACGGCGATCAGACCGTGGCCACGCGCAAACGCCTGTTGGACATGGCGGCGACTGATCGGATCGCGGTGTTGGGTTATCACTTCCCCTTCCCCGGCGTGGGTCATGTGGCAAAGTCGGGCGATGCCTACAGCTTTGTCCCGGCCATGTGGCAATGGTAAAACATCACTGATCGGCTTGGCGGGGCTGTCCCCGCCCTTTCAGCTCTCCGAGGGTATTAGCTGTTCCAAAGCGGTTTTCCGGCCTCGGAACATCTCTGGCGTTCGCCTTACCGCCGCGCGATCACCCCGGCAAGCAGCAGCACACCCAAGGATGCCAACGAAACCACGGCTGCGGTCACACCAAGCGCGTCGATACCCATGTGCTGCAAAACGGCCCCCCCTGCCGCCGACCCTATGGCGATGCCCACATAGATCGCGGCCGCATTCAGGGACATCAGAACCGGGGCAAGTTTTGCGTCATGGGTCACCAGACGCACCTGCTGCGGGGCAGAGAACACCCAGCCAGACAGCGACCAGAAAAAGATCGCCGCCATCAGCAGCACCGCTGGCATCGGCAAGACCGAGAACGCCGGCATAATCAGGATCTGCGCGACACAGACCCAGATCAACGTGCGCACCGGACCCAGACGGTCTGTCATCCATCCGCCAAGTTGATTGCCCAGGGGCGCAGCCGCGCCGAAAATCAACAGGGCAAGGCTGATGCCATCTCGTCCAAACTGCATGGCTTGGCTCAGCAAAGTGGGAAGATAGGTGTACAGAACGTAAATCGCGCCCAGGAACACTGCGGTAAAGCCCACCATGACCAAGGCCACAGGATCGCGCAGAACCCCACCCAGATCACGCAGGGTGACCGGATCAAACCGCAGGCCCGCGGGAATGTGCGTCCATAGAAGCCACAGACACGGCAACCCCAAAACGAACACAAGCACCATCGCGGCGCGCCACCCATAGGTATAGGCAATCCAGCTGCCCGCGGGCACGCCAAAGACCTGCGCGAGCGTCAGCCCCAGAAACACCGAGGCCATGGCCTTGCCGCGCTGTTCTGGGGGGCTGATCGCAGCGGCCACCGCAAGCGAGACAGGCGTGACAAGCCCGGCCCCAGCAGCCGCAAACACCCGCGTGGCATACAGGCTGATAAGGTCGGGGACCAGCGCGCCAAGACCGGTCGCCGTTATGAAGAGGGCAAAGCCAAAACTGATGATCCGCCGCCGCCCGCTCTGTCCGGTCACGGCAACCAAGACCGGCGCCAGACAGGCAAAGGCGATGGAATACACCGTCATCATCGAACCAGCCGCCGTAATCGACACCCCAAGATCCTGGGACACGGGCTCAAGCAGGCCGACGATCATCATCGCGCCAAGGCCTATGATGAAATTGCAGCCCGACAGAACCAGCAAAACCATGCGCACAGAGGTATCGCGGGTCTCGGACTGCGCAGTCATCCGTAGGTCGGGTGGAATTTGCCCGCCGGTGACAGGGTAAAGATATCGACCCCGTCCGCGGTCACGCCGACAGAGTGTTCAAACTGTGCCGACAGGGATTTGTCGCGGGTCACAGCGGTCCATTCATCCGCCAGAACCTTGGTCTCGGGTCGGCCCAGGTTGACCATCGGTTCGATGGTAAAGAACATGCCCTCTTCCAGAACCGGACCGCTGCCTGCACGTCCATAGTGCAGCACATTGGGCGGCGCGTGGAACACACGCCCCAGCCCATGACCACAGAAATCCCGCACAACGGACATGCGGTGGCTTTCCACATAGCTCTGGATCGCGTGACCGATGTCGCCAAAGGTATTGCCGGGCTTGACCGCCTCGATGCCCTTCATCAGCGCGTCATGGGTGACTTGCATCAGGCGTTCGGTCTTGCGCGACAGTTTGCCCGCCACATACATCCGCGATGTATCGCCGAACCAGCCATCCAGAATGACCGTCACGTCGATGTTCAAGATATCGCCGTCTTTCAGCTTTTTGTCGCTGGGAATGCCGTGGCAGACCACGTGATTGACGCTGATACAGCTGGCGTGTTGATACCCTTTGTATCCGATCGTCGCCGAGGTGGTGCCCAGCTCTTCGACGCGTTTGCGGATGAAATCGTCGATCGCCCCGGTGGTCTGACCGACAAAGACATGCTCGGTGACCTCGTCAAGAATCTGCGCCGCCACGGCGCCCGCCTTGTGCATCCCGGCGTAATCACCATCTTGATAAATGCGAATGCCGTCGCGCGTCGTACGGCCGCTAGTCTCGTCGATCACGAAATTTCTCCGAAAGCAGGTTGTCGATCCTATCTAGCCCCTCTTTACCGGATATGCCAGTAGCTGGGTAAGCGACTTTTGCCGGTGACAACCCCGTGTCACATAACACCGCTATTGCCATCGAATCATTCAGGAGATCCCCATGTCACACGTCACACTGGTTCGCCATGGTCAGGCCAACACAAGCGCCCGCGAAGAGCACGCCTATGATCAACTTTCCGACCTGGGTTGGCAGCAGGCCAAATGGCTGGGGGCACATCTGCGGGGCGCGGGTGAACGCTTTGCCCGCGTCTATACGGGAACCATGCGCCGTCACATCGAAACCGCCGAGGGAATCAATCCCGATTGCGCGTCTCCCATCGTGCAGGATGCGCGTCTGAATGAATTTGCATATTTCGACATGGCGCAGCGCCTGCAAGAGCAGCACGGCATCGCAATTCCCCAAGACCGCGAGGATTTTATCCCGCACATTCAAACGCTTCTGTCGATTTGGCAGGCAGATGAGTTGCACGATGTTCCCGAAAGCTTTGCCACGTTTGAAACCCGTGTGGGAACCGCCCTGTCCGAAATCGCCCATGGCGAAGGGCGCGCGCTTGTTGTGACCTCGGGCGGGCTGATCGGCATGGCGATGCGGGTGATCTTGCGGTTGGATACCGACGCCATGGCGCATATGTGCCTCGCCATTGAGAACAGCTCGGTCCATCGGATTCAACCGCTGTCCACCGGCCTGGCCGTCACCCAATTCAATGGCATTCCACATTTGGACACGCCCGAACGTCAGCACGCCAGAAGCCACCTTTAAATTGGATACAATCTGCGCTAGCGTCGATTTGATCAAATTGAGGAACACCATGACACATCTTTGGATTCGCGCCGAAAGCCGACCCAATGAAGAGCGGGTCGGCATCACCCCGGACGGCGTTAAAACCCTTTTGCAAAAGGGTTTCCGCGTGACCCTTGAGGACAGTGCGACCCGGGTCATCGCAACCCAGGCCTATCAGGATGCAGGCGCTGAAATCGCCCCCGAAGGCAGCTGGCCGGATGCGCCCAAGGACGCGATCATCTTTGGCCTGAAAGAGCTGCCCGAGGCCGACACGCCGCTGATCCACCGCCACATCATGTTCGGCCATGCCTACAAGGGGCAGGCCGCAGGCGCGCGTTTGCTGAAACGCTTTGTGGCGGGGGGTGGCACGCTCTATGATCTCGAATATCTGGTCGCCGAAAATGGTCGCCGCGTGGCGGCCTTTGGGTATTGGGCGGGCTACGCGGGGGCGGCTGTCTCAGTGCTGGCCTATGCGGCCCAGCGCGACGGTGGCATCTGTCCAGCCGTGAACACATGGAAAAACAAGGACGCGCTGCTGGCTGATCTGCGCGCGGCCCTGGGGTCGGATAACTTGCCCAAAGCCATCGTGATTGGCGCATTGGGGCGCGTTGGAACCGGCGCAAGTGACCTGTGCGAAGCGCTGGGGATTGCCGTGACCAAATGGGACATGGCCGAAACCGCCCATGGTGGACCCTTCCCAGAGGTGCTTGAGCACGAATTGTTCTTTAACTGCATTCTCGCCATGCCCGGCTGCCCGGTCTTTGTGCCGGAAAGCGCCAAGACCGATCCACGGGCCCTGCGGGTGATCGGCGACGTGGCCTGCGATCCGCAATCGGAATACTCGCCCATTAAGGTCTATAACCTTGAAACCACTTGGGAAACCCCCGTGACCCGCGCCGCTGACGATCCTGTTTTGGATGTGATGGCAATCGACAACCTGCCCTCTCTTTTGCCGCTTGAAAGCTCAGAGGACTTTGCGGGCCAGCTGTTCGAACATCTGGCTGCACTGGACGACATGGACAGCGGCGTCTGGGGCCGCGCCTTTGCAACCTTTAACGACCACAAACCGAAAGGCTGAGACATGACAATTCACTGGTGTGGCACGGGCCTCTCTTCTGTACCCGGCCTGCGTCGTTTGATCGAAAACGGTCACGACGTCACGGTATGGAACCGAACCGTTTCCAAGGCCCAGGAGGCCGTGGGCGATCTGACACAAAACATCAAAGCCTTTACCCCTGACGCGCTCAAGGCGGATCTGTCGGCAGGGGATGTGATCGTGTCCATGTTGCCGGGCGACTGGCACGTCCAGCTGGCCGAAATGGCCATCGACAACGGTGCACATTTTGTATCCTCTTCATATATCGCACCGGAAATGCGCGCCCTGAACGATAAGGCCAAGGCCGCAGGCGCCCGCGTGGTAAACGAAATGGGCCTTGACCCGGGTATTGACCATCTGATGGCCCACGCGCTGGTGGCGGACTATGTGGGATCGGACGCGTTTGACACTGACAACGAGGTCAGCTTTTTGTCTTATTGCGGCGGCGTCCCGAAGATCGCCAATGACTTTCGCTACAAGTTCTCATGGGCCCCTGTCGGCGTGCTCAAGGCGTTGCGCTCTCCTTCCAAGTCTTTGAAAGACGGGAAAGAGTTCAATACAAACCGCCCCTGGGACGCCATCAGCACCTATCACGCCCCACTGCCTGAAGCAGAGAGCTTTGAGGTCTACCCCAACCGTGACAGCCTGCCCTTCATGGCGCAATACGAATTTGGCCAGGACTGGAAGGTCAGGGATTTCGTGCGCGGCACCCTGCGCCTGAACGGCTGGGCCGAGGCCTGGAAAGACATCTTTGCCGAGGCCGGAACGGCTTCGGATGAGCGTCTGGCCGAGATCGCGGATCAACTGCTGAAAGAAAACGCGTACGACGAAGGCGAGCCGGACCGCGTGGTTCTGTGTGTCGACCTGAAGGCCGACAAAGAGGGTGAAACGGTCTGGCATAAGTCTTATGTCATGGACGCCTGGGGCGATGATCGTGGCAGCGCCATGGCGCGATTGGTGTCCATCCCCGTCTCCCTGGCGATCGAGGCGGTGATCAAAGGCCAGATCGAACCCGGCGTTCACGCGGCGCCGTCTGACCTGACCCTGGTCAACGCTTGGATGGAGGAAGTGCGCGCGCTGGCCCAACACCTGGCCGTGGTTGACCAACTGGCGTAAGCGCGATTCGACAAACCCGGTGCGAGGGGCCAGCCCCTCGCGCTCCCCGGGATATTTCCGAAAAGGTGAAACAGGACGCCCGAGCCTAGCGCTTGAGTTTCGGCGACGCCATATCCGTCTTGAGATTGGCATCCGAGAACCGAAAGGGCGCGCGGATACCGGGAATGCCCTCAGGATTGATCTGCATGCCCCGCGCCTGCACCTGCGGGTCGGCAAAGACATCTGACATGTCATTGATCGGGCCAGCAGGCACGCCGCTGGCTTCGCAGGCTTGCAACAGGTCCGCACGGGTACGTTTTTGCGTGGCAGCATTCAGCTGGGCGATCATGATCTCGCGGTTGGCAACGCGATCGGCATTGGTCAGATATTCTGGGGCCGTCGCCATGTGATCCAGCCCAAGCAGGGCGCACAGGCGGCGATATTGCGCATCATTTCCAGTGGCAATGATGATGTGGCCGTCCTGACAATCGAACACCTGATAGGGGGTCAGATTCGGATGATAGTTCCCGGTGCGCCCCGGCGGGATGCCGGTTGACAGGTAATTCATCGCCTGGTTCGCCATGGCTGACACCGCGCAATCGAACAACGCCATGTCGACATGTTGTCCACACCCTGTGTTTTCGCGTTGATGCACGGCTGCCAGAATGGCCGAAACCGAATAAACCCCGGTCAGCAAATCCGTGATGGCAATCCCGGCGCGCTGGGGTTGGCCATCGGGATCGCCGGTGATCGACATAAAGCCGCTCATGCCCTGAATGATGTAATCATAACCCGCCCGATGGGCATAGGGGCCGGTTTGGCCAAACCCCGTAATCGAACAATAAATCAGCCGCACATTCAGAGCGGACAGGCTGGCATAGTCCAGACCGTATTTCGCCAACCCTCCGACCTTGAAATTCTCGATTAAAATGTCAGCCCCGGCCACAAGATCGCGCACGCGCGACTGTCCGTCGGGCGTGGTCAAATCCACGATTTCAGAGGTCTTGCCGCGATTGCATGCGTGGAAATAAGCCGCCGAGGTATCCCCTTCGCGCGCGATGAACGGAGGCCCCCACTGACGGGTATCATCACCAGTGGCGGCCTCGACCTTGATCACTTCGGCACCGAGATCCGAAAGGGTCTGACCGGCCCAGGGACCGGCCAAAATCCGCGCCAATTCAATGACTTTCAGCCCTTCAAGCGGACCATTCGGTGCACGCACCATGGGTTACTCGGCCAGCTTTTCGTCAAGCACCGCTGCGAAATCCGCATAGCTCATGTTCGAGTATTTCTGACCATTGATCACAAAGGACGGGGTCGATTTGATGCCGTGCTCTTCGGCATTGGCGCGGAACCATTCGACCAATGCGCGCAGTTGATCTGCGTCGCTCATGCAGGCGTCCAGCGCATCGCTTTCGATGCCCGCCAGACGACCAATCTTGCGCAGCTCATCGGCGATTTTAGCCTCGGACCCGGCACGCAGCCACTCCCCTTGCGTTTTGTAAAGCATGTCGGTGATGCCGTGGAACTTGGCCTCACCCCCGCAGCGCGCCATCAGCGATGCCCACATGCCAACCTTGTCAAAATAGACCTCGCGATAGACAAAGCGGATCTTGTCGGTGTCGACATAGTTTTCCTTGATCTGCTTGAGCGGACCGTTGTGGAAATTGGCGCAGTGCGAACATGTATACGATGCGTATTCAATCACTTCGACTTTGGCATCCGGGTTTCCCAGAACCATTTCGGTGATGGCCGGAGCCTTGGCGCTGCCTGTCTCATCTGCTGCGGTCTCTTGCGCATGGGCTGCGGGAATGACGCTAAAGCCCATATCCGACGGTGACGCGGGCTGCGACAGCCAGGCAGCGCCCCCACCCAAAACCCCCAAGGCCACAACAGCGGTCATGATCTTATGTTTCATCTCGATTGCCTTTTCTCTTCGCCCTGCCGTGGGCCTAGCCCCGGCTTTCCTTTGTAATGACATTGGTTGCCAGCCGCTCAAGCGCAAGCCGCAGCCCCTCATCGCCCACCTCCCCGGTGACATCCTGCGCACGGGCCTGCACTTCGGCATCGGGGAGCTTGGGCTTTTGCGCTTTGGGTCGGTGCTGGAAATCCACCCGCCCTTCAGAGAACCCACTGGCCGCCGTCTGGGTCACGCGGACGCGTGCAATCGCGTTATAGCCATAGACCGCGTTGATCCGCGCGCGGATCTGTTCGCGCTGCATTTCCACCAAAGGCGCATTGGCCCCCGTGGTCAAAAGCGTCAGCGTCGCACCAAACCCGCCCTTGCCATAGGTCACCTGAACCGGCCGCGACATGGCGGCCACATCAGCCCCTGCGATTTCCTCCCAATGGGTCAACACACGCGACTGCGCAAAGCCCCGGCTTTCCGTGGCCTTGCGAATGCGTCCTTCCAAAAGCTTGGCCGTGCGGGCAAAACCATAGGTGGTCGTCTTGCGCTTCATGGGTTGAATCCCTTTCGTTGAGGCTATTTTAGTGACACGACCGCTGCGCACCAGCCCCATTTGCCAAGAAGGACCATCACCTTTGCGTCAGTCGCCAACACAGACCGATTTGGCCATGGATCTGCTGGAGTGGTATGACCGCCACGCGCGCGAATTGCCTTGGCGGGTCTCGCCAAAAGCACGCAAAGCCGGCGTTCAACCCGATCCCTACCGCGTGTGGATGTCTGAGATCATGTTGCAGCAAACCACTGTGGCTGCTGTGAAATCCTACTTCGAAGCCTTCACCACGCGTTGGCCCACGGTTCAGGATCTGGCGGGCGCTGCAGACGAAGATGTCATGGGTGCATGGGCCGGGTTGGGCTATTATGCGCGGGCGCGCAACCTGTTGAAATGTGCGCGGGTGGTTGCCGATGCGCATGGCGGCGACTTTCCCGCGGATCATGCGGCGCTTTTGGAGCTGCCCGGAGTTGGCCCCTATACGGCGGCGGCGATTGCCTCGATCGCGTTTGATCTGCCTCAAGCCGTTCTGGATGGCAATGTCGAACGGGTCATGTCGCGCCTGCACGATGATCACACCCCGCTGCCCGCGGCCAAACCCCAGTTCACCGACTATGCCGCACGGCTGACCCCGAACACGCGGCCCGGCGATTATGCGCAGGCGGTCATGGATCTGGGCGCGACCATCTGCACCCCCAAGAACCCCGCCTGCGGGATATGCCCCTGGCGGACATCCTGCGCGGCCTGGGCGGCGGGGACAGCCGTGGATCTGCCCAAGAAAACCCCCAAGAAACGCAAACCGACGCGACACGGAATTGCCTATCTGGCACGGCGGGTGGACGGTGCCTGGCTGCTTGAGCGACGGCCCGACAAGGGGCTTTTGGGTGGTATGCTGGGCTGGCCCGGATCGGATTGGATCGAAGGCGATCCCACGCCCGCCCCGCCCATCCGCGC
Source organism: Pelagimonas sp. (assembly GCA_025210345.1). GTDB lineage: Bacteria > Pseudomonadota > Alphaproteobacteria > Rhodobacterales > Rhodobacteraceae > JAOARQ01. Next base: position 161,993 of record JAOARX010000025.1, read on the forward strand.
GGAATGGAAGACCCTCAACACCCAAGCGCGCCACACCTTCACGCATTTCCACCTGCGCCTGACGGTGCTGACGGCGCTGGTTCCGGTGGGGCGCTCGGCTGCGCGCGGAGAGTTCATCGAAGACTTCGACCCGGGCGATTTACCCACCGTGATGCGCAAGGCCTTTGATCTTGCTCAAGGAAAGTAACCCGATCTTGGCAAACTGTGGGATCATCCTATAGTGGCGCCAAACCGGCGTTTTATCGGAGGCCGCATGCGCCCTGAAAAAGTGATCCCCGCCAGGCAGGTCGCGCAATTTGTATCCGCGCTGCCGTTCTTTTTATCCTTTGTTCTGATCCCGCTGGTCTGGATCGGAGCCCTAAATGGCGGGCTTTGGGTGCTGCTAACGCCGCTGGCCACATGGTATCTGTTCTCGGCCATTGACCTTGCGGTCGGGCTGAACACCGAACAGGCGGATCTGGACACGCCTGATACCGATCTGTTTTGGTACAAACTGCTCACCCAGATCTGGGTGCCCGTGCAATTCGTTACCCTTTTTGGCCTGATTGCCTATGTCAGCCGTTCGGATCTGGCCACATGGGAACGTGTCGGCGTGTTCTTTGGAACCGGTGTGATGACCGGCACGGTAGGCATCGTTTATGCGCATGAACTGCTGCACCAACGCAATCGGCTGGAGCGCTGGCTGGGGGATCTGCTGCTATCGATGGTGCTGTATTCGCATTTCCGCTCGGAACACCTGCTGGTGCATCATCGCTATGTCGGCACCCCGCGCGATCCCGTCACGGCCCGATATAACGAAGGGTTCCACCGGTTCTATCCTCGCGTGCTGCGCCAGAGCCTTGTGTCCTCGTTTCGGGCCGAAGCCGAGATGCTCGCGCGTAAAAAACTGCCTTGGCATCACCGGTCCAACCCTTTCTGGCGATACTGGGCACTGCAAGCACTCATGCTGGCACTGGCGCTTTTGGTGGGCGGCTGGGTTGGGCTGGTGTGGTTCCTGTTCCAAGCGGGCACCGCGATCTGGCAGTTGGAAGTTGTGAACTATGTCGAACACTACGGCCTGACCCGCAAACATCTGGGCGACGGGAAATACGAACATGTCCTGCCCCGCCACAGCTGGAACGCGGCCCATAGGGCGACCAATTGGCTGATGATCAACCTGCAACGCCATTCGGACCACCACTATAAACCGGATCGCCGCTTTCCATTGTTGCAGAACTATTCCGAAGACGACGCGCCCCAACTGCCCCATGGGTATCCAGTCATGGCGCTGTTCGCGATGATCCCGCCGCTGTGGAAACGCATCATGAACCCACGTGTGCGCGCCTGGCGCCGCTTGCACTATCCCGAGATCACCGAATGGCACGACTATAACAAGGCGAAAACGCCAATGCCGCGGTGACCGCGCGCTTGGGATTCTGTCTTGATCCCGTCGCAATACCGCAATGGAATACGGAACCGGGCCCAAAGAATTTTTCGAAAATTCTTTCCACCTCGTCCCTCCAGCAATGCGTGGCATCTGCGCCGTGGCGCCAAAGTCGCACCCGCGACTCATGGGGTGACTTTCTGCGCGTGCAAAGCTAAAACCCGCGCAAATTCATTCCTTCCGCATGAGGTTCTCCATGACCATCCAGGTTTTCGGCCACAAATCCCCCGACACTGATTCCACCGGCTCGCCCATTGTCTGGGCCTGGTATCTCAACGAAATCAAAGGCGAAAAGGCCGAGGCCGTTTTGTTGGGCGAACCCAACACCGAAGCCGCCTTTATGCTTGAGCACTGGGACCTGCCCAAACCCGCCATCATCGCGGATGTGGAAGACGACGCGCCCGTCGTCATCGTCGACACCAACAACCCGGCCGAACTGCCGGCCAACGTCAACAACGCCGACATCCGCGCGATCATCGATCACCACAAGCTGGTGGGCGGCCTTGAAACCAAGGGTCCGATCGACATCACCGTGCGTCCGCTGGCCTGCACCGCCACCATCATGTACGACCTGATGGGCGACGACGCGGCCAAAATGCCGGCATGGGCCAAGGGCGCGGCGCTGACCTGCATCTTGTCGGACACGCTGGAATTCCGCTCGCCCACGACCACCGATCGCGACCGCGAAGTCGTCGCTGCGCTGGCGGCCGATCTTGACGTGGATGTTGCGGATTATGCTGCCAAGATGTTCGCGGCGAAATCTGACGTTTCCGCATTTTCGGACGCCGAGCTGATCCGTATGGACAGCAAGGAATACGAAGTCGACGGCACCAAGTTCCGCGTTTCGGTTCTGGAAACCACCGCCCCCGAAATCCCGCTGTCGCGCAAGGATTCGTTGATGGAAACCTATGCAACCGTCAAAGCCGAAGATGGCGTGGATGAAGTGCTGTTGTTCGTCGTGGACATCCTGAAAGAAGAGGCCACCCTGCTGGTCCCCAACGATCTGGTCAAAGGCGTTGCAGAAAAGAGCTTTGGCGCCACCGTCGACGGTGACAGCGTGGTCCTGCCCGGCATCATGAGCCGCAAAAAGCAGATCATCCCGAACCTCAAGGTCTGATCCGGGAGGGGGGAAAGAATTTTCGAAAATTCTTTGGGGCTCTGCCCCCTTCTCCTACGGAGAATTCCCCCGGGATTTATTTGGCAAAATGAAAAGGCTGAGGCGTTTGCCTTGGCCTTTTGTCTGAGAGATCTCAGGTACTCAATGAGAGGTCCATTTCTCGTCAGGTATCACACAAACGCCTAATCTCACTGTGCCGCCACCGGTTGATATTCCCGAAAACCTCAATGTCGTGGCGCTGTGCAAGGCGCTCAAGCGCTGCCTTGATACGCGCCTCGGCCACGGGATCCTCCGTTCCAAAAGTTCGAGCGATAAGCAGGGCAACCTTGATCTGAAGCCCCCCCGCGATGAGCGCGTCATACATCGCCAATTCCAGATCGCAGACCCTCACAGCGTTCATGTTGCCATCTGCACCTCAAACTCAAGCGCCCCCGCCAGCGACACGCCCTCAGGCGATAGATCGCAGCCAAAGCAAAGCACGTCGACCCCGGCCTGCCGCGCGGCGTGAAAGGCGCGAAGGTAGGTGGGATCAATGTCCCCGGCCAGCGTGACCCGCGTGCAATCGGTGCGCTGCACCAGATACAGCATCACGGCCCGATGCCCCTGCGCGGCCATACGGGACAGCTCAGCCAGATGTTTCGCACCGCGCGCGGTCACGCTGTCGGGAAATTCGGCAAGACCGGGCTGGCGGCTTAGGGTCACGGATTTGACCTCGACATAACAATCGCGCCGCCCGTCACCCGTCAGCAGAAAATCAATCCGGCTGTTTTCGCCATATTTGACCTCGGGCCGGACCAGATCATACCCGGTCAGCCCTGCAACATCGCCCGCCATCAGGGCCTGTTTCAAAACGCGATTGGGCACGCCCGTGTCCACCCCGGTGAAATGCCCGCCATCATGTTCCACCAGCCGCCATGCGTATTTCAGTTTGCGTTTGGGATCGTCGTTGGGTTCAAGCCAAACCCGCAGCCCCGCGTCCTTGAGCCCCAGCATGCTGCCCGGGTTCGCCACATGGGCGGTGATCTCTTGCCCGTCTTCCAACGTACAATCCGCGAGAAACCGTTTGTAGCGGCGGATCAGCGTGGCGGGGATCAGGTCGGATTGAAAGCGCAACATGCCCGACCTATACCTGTCCTGTACCCGCCCGCCAAGGAGGCCCATATGCCCAACCCCACCGCAGCCATGCTTGTCATCGGAGACGAGATCCTCTCGGGCCGCACCCGCGATGCCAATATGCATCATCTGGCGCAGGCCTTTACCAAACATGGGATCGATCTGAAGGAAGTGCGCGTCATCTCGGACGATGCAGACGCGATCGTGGGGGCGATCAACGCCCTGCGCGCGGCCTATGATATGGTTGTAACCTCGGGCGGGATTGGCCCCACTCATGACGACATCACCGCCGATTGTGTGGCGCGGGCCTTTGGGGTGCCGATCGATGTGCGTGACGATGCGCGGGCGCTGCTTCAGGCGCATTATGATCGGCAAGGCTCCGAGTTCAATCAAGCCCGCCAGCGCATGGCGCGAATTCCGGATGGGGCGGTTCTGATCGACAATCCCGTGTCCATCGCACCGGGCTTTTCGATGGAGAACGTGCATGTGATGGCAGGGGTGCCCACGGTGTTTCAAGCTATGGTCGCCAGCCTGCTGCCCAGCCTCACCGGGGGCGCCCCGATCCTTAGTCAAAGCCTGCGCATTGAACGCGGTGAAGGAGAGATCGCCTCACCGCTTGGGGACCTGGCGGCGCGCTATCCGGAGTTGTCATTTGGGTCGTATCCGTTTCAACACAACGGGGTTTATGGGGCAAATATCGTGATCCGCGGGACAGACGGCGCCCAGATCGATCACGCGATGGCCGAGCTGTCACAGCTCTTTCCGGCATAATACGACCGGGGTGACATTGTGCCGGGGTTGCACAGCGCGCGCGCGCGCGGCACTGTCAGCGCAAGACCCGGATAGGACAGCCCGAAAGGAACCCTGTGGCCCAGCCAACGCTTGACCGCCTGTTCACGACACTTGATGCCACCTGGCCCGCCGCCGCGCGGGTTGAGGCAGGCCCCTGGATGCTGCGCGAGGGGCGCGGCGGAGGCAAACGTGTCTCGGCCGCGACGATCCGCGGCCCATGGCGCCCGGATGATGTCACCGCCGCCGAGGCCTCGATGCGCCTGATGGGGCAGAACCCCCTGTTCATGATCCGCCACGGCGAAAGCGTGCTGGATCACCTGCTTGCGGATCGTGGGTATGACAGCGTCGATACCACCCTGCTTTGGCTGGCCGATCTTGATGCGCTGACCGACCGCGCCTTGCCGCTTGTCACCGCTTTCCACATCTGGGAGCCGCTGGCGATCATGCGCGAGATCTGGAACGAAGGCGGGGTCGGCACGGCGCGCCAAAATGTGATGGATCGTGTAAGCCATCCAAAAACCGGGCTGTTTGGCCGCGTGTCCGACCAACCCGGAGGCGCCGGTTTCTGCGCTGTCCACGACGGAATCGCGATGGTTCATTCGCTTGAAATCAAAGAAGAACATCGTGGAAAAGGGCTTGGGGCCTGGTTAATGCGCTGCGCCGCGATCTGGGCGAAATCCAAAGGTGCCCGCTGGATGGCGCTGGCCGCAACTGAGCAAAATCACGCTGCCACCCGGCTCTATTCCTCTTTGCAGATGGAAGTGGTTGGGCAATATCATTACCGTATTCTCAATGATCCCAAAGGCGACCCCCGTGACTGACACATCCCTGCCAACAGCCCTGAACCTTCCCCCGGTCGATCCCCTGCCCGAAGAAACCCAGCGCTATTTCGATATATGTCAGGAAAAACTGGGGCTTGTGCCCAATGTGCTGCGCGCCCACGCGTTTGACGTGAACAAATTGAACACTTTCACCGCGCTCTATAACGACCTGATGCTGGGGGACAGCGGCCTGTCCAAGCTTGAGCGCGAAATGATCGCTGTGGTGGTGTCGTCGGTCAACCGCTGCTTTTATTGCCTGACCGCCCATGGCCAAGCGGTGCGCGCGTTGTCCGGTGACCCGAAATTGGGGGAAATGCTGGTGATGAACTGGCGGGTCGCAGATCTGGAACCGCGCCAGCGTGCGATGCTCAGCTTTGCGGAAAAGGTCACGAAATCCTCATCCGAAATCGCCGAATTCGACCGCGAAGCCCTGCGCGACGCGGGTTTCAGCGATCGGGATATCTGGGACATCGCAAATGTGACCGGCTTTTACAACATGACCAACCGAGTGGCCTCGGCCACGGATATGCGCCCCAATGATGAGTATCACGCGCTTAGCCGCTAAGGCGGCCTGCGCCTTCACAGTCTGTATACAGCCTGCATTTAGCCAGGACCTATCCCTGCCCGACGGCGCCGAGCAGGTATTTTCAACCGTGCAGGACCCGGGTGTCTATGCCCTGCCTGTTCACGCGTGGCAGCCAGACGCAGGCCTTGAAACGCAACGTTTCGAGGGGCGCATTTCACTTGAATCCTGGCGGATCGCCAAGCAGACGATTGATCCCTTCCAACTTGCGCGCCCACTTCGCGACGCCTTGTCCGAGGCGGGATATGAGATCGTTCTTGATTGCTCTGCCACGGCCTGCGGCGGGTTTGATTTTCGCTTTGAAACGCTTGTTCTTCCTGCGCCCCAGATGTTCGTCAAATTGACCGAATTCCACTTTGTATCCGCGCGCGCCAAAGATGCGGGCGCGGTCAGCATCCTGACAAGTCGCGACGCGCGCGACAGCTATGTCCAGATCATTCGCGCAGGCCAAGTGACTAAGGGCAAAACAAAATCAGATGCCATCCACGTTCTGTCCAACCTGCCCCAGGACCCGGTCAAGCTGTTGGAACTGGAAGGGCATGTGGTGCTCAAGGACATGCGTTTCAAAACTGGCTCAGCAACGCTGGACGCAGGGCGGATTGCCTCTTTGGACACGATCGCCGCCCATCTTCTCGCGCGACCGGATCGCCAGGTGTTGTTCGTGGGGCACACCGATGCTACGGGTTCGCTTGAGGCCAATCAGGCCGTTTCACTAAAGCGCGCCCTGGCTGCCGTACGCTATTTGCGAGAACAGCACGATGTGCCCTCAGACCAGATTTCCGCCCAGGGCGCGGGCTATCTGGCCCCTGTGGCCACAAATCTGACCGAAGCGGGCCGACAGGCCAATCGCCGTGTTGAAGCGGTGCTGGTCTCCACCCAATAACCCTTTGATAAAAAGAAAGGCCCCAAGCCTAAGCCTGGGGTTTCTAAGGTGGCCTTAACTCGTTGGTCAGGCTGGGGAAATCATCGAAGGGAGGAAGATTTCAATCTGATTACCACTGCTGCGGGCCTTTTTCCGCAAAGGCATGCACCAGAAAGTCGATAAAGGCGCGCACTTTGGGTTGGGTAAAGCGGCCCGGCGGGTATACTGCGTATACACCTTGTGACTCCATGGGCAGATCCGGCATTGCGTCTTCGACCAGCCCCTGCTCCATCGCTTCGTGATAGAGATATGAGGGCAGGTACGCGATGCCCAGACCGGCAATACAGGCGTTCAACAGCGATTGCCCGTCATTCACGGTCAGCCAACCCGCGGTGCGCACCTGGCGCTTTTCACCGGAGGGCGCGGTCAGTTTCCAGACGTTGCCCGAAGATTGGTTGGAATAGTGCAGCAGCTTATGTTCGTTCAGATCGTCAATGCGCTGCGGACGGCCAAATTTCTCAAAATAGCCCGGGGCTGCGATCATGCGCTTGGTGGTTTCGGTCAGCTTGCGGGCGCGCAGCGTGCTGTCCTCCAGCTCACCGATGCGGATCGCCATGTCAAAGCCCTCTGAGATCAGCTCAACATAGCGATTGTTCAGCACCATGTTCACGGTGATCTCAGGAAATTCGGACAGGAAGTCGCCCAGAACCGGGCTAAGGTGGTTGACGCCAAAGTCTGTCGCAACCGAGATCCGCAACAGCCCCGAAGGCGCAGATTGCATCGAGGTCACCAAGGCATCCGCTTCGCCCGCGTCATTCAGAACGCGACGGGCGCGATCGTAATAGGCCAGACCAATTTCCGTGGGGCTTACCCGACGCGTGGTGCGGTTCAACAGGCGCGCGCCCAGGCGGGCCTCGAGGCTGGACACATGTTTGGACACGGCGGATTTCGAAATGCCCATTTTCTTGGCTGCATCAGTGAACCCACCTTGGTCCACGACAGTGGCGAATGCTTCCATTTCGGTCAGACGATCCATTTCCGTCTCCAGATGATTTCCGTTTCGAGAAACAGGTATCGCGTGCAAATCGGGCGCAATCTGGGCAGGGGCCGGACAATACCGGGGTATTTGCGGGGGCTGTTTGTGACTTGGAAACAGCGAAACAGTGGGATCGGATCGTTTACAAAACTAGAAAAGCAGGGTCGCCAGCGTGATCCAGATCGGCAGGCTGATGGCGCTTAGCAAGGTGGTCTGGGCAATCAATGTCGCCACCATCCGCCGATCAGCGCCAAAACCCGCCGCCAGAACATGGGCCGCCGAGGCCGTTGGCAGCGCCGCAAACATCACCAGAACCTGCGCCAATGAGGTCTCGACATCCATGGCGAGACACATCAGCAAGGTCACAGCGGGCAAAATCACCAGACGCACACCGTTGATGATGGCCTGGAACCGTCCAAGCCGCGCCAATGCGCTCCAATCCATCGTTGCACCGATGGAAATCAACGCGACAGGGATCGCCGCCTGCGCCAGCATTTCAACCGGGGCCATCACCGCGGCCGGAGGTTTTGTTCCCGTCACGCCAACAATCACCCCGCCCAGCGAAGCCAGTAAGAACGGGTTCAGCGCCACTTTGCGCAGGGTCGCGCCCAGCCCCAGACTGCCGCCACGCGACAGGGCCGACACCGCCAGAAGATTGGCAAACGGCACCGCCAGCCCGACCGCGACCGCCAATTGCGTGATCTTTGCATCCGGCAACGTCGTGACCGCCACAAAGCCCAGCGCCGTGTTAAAGCGCCACGCCACCTGCCAGCAGCCCGCGAAATCCAAAAACCGGTCCGGCCCAAATCGCCGCGCCCCATAGGCCAACGCCATTCCCAACCCAAGAATGGCCCAGACCGCTGGCCCGATGCGCAGGATCTCGGCGGGGGCGATGGGCCGGCTGGAGGCCGCGACAAACAAAAGTGCGGGAAACAGGATTTCAAAATTCAGCTTGTCCAGCCCCTGCCAGGCGTTTTCGCTTAGGCGTTGGCTCAGGGCACCCCCCAACCCCACCAACAGGAAACTGGGCAACAGGCCCAAAAGGATGGTCAGGAAAATCATCACGCGCCCTTAGCCGCGCCCGGTTGAGCCAAATCCACCGCTGCCGCGCGCGGTGTCGCTCAGGGTCTGGGCCTCTTGCGCCCCCAGGCGCAGCACCGGCGCGAACACCGCCTGCGCAATCCGGTCGCCATGCGACACCGTCACCGGATCAGCCCCCAAGAGGTGCAGCCCCACCATGACAATACCGCGATAATCTTCGTCCACCGTGCCGGGGCTATTGGGCACAATCAGCCCATGTTTCAGCGCCAAACCAGAACGCGGCCGGATCTGCATTTCCGTGTCGCGCGGCAGTTCCACATGGAACCCGGTGGAGATCAAATGCGTGTCACCTCGGTAGAACACCACCGGCCCATCGGGCAAAAAGGCCCGCAGATCCATGCCCACTGCCCCCGGTGTGGCGTAGGTCGGCAAAGGAAGATCATTGCCCGCGACCCGTTTGAACAAAATGGTCCCGGTCATGAGCTGAGCGCCTGTGCGAGTTTCTCGGCCAATTTCTGGGCCAGTTTTCGGGCCACCTCGGTTTTGCCCATGCGCGGCCAGCTTTCGGCGCCATCATCCGAGATCAGAACCACCGCGTTCTCCGATCCCCCCATGATCCCCGTTGAGGGGCTGACATCGTTGGCAACGATCCAGTCACAGCCCTTGCGCAGGCGTTTCGCGGTGGCGTTTTCCACAACATCATCGGTTTCAGCGGCAAAACCCACCACCAAAGCGGGCCGCCCGTCGCTTAGCTGTGAAATCTCAGCCAGAATGTCGGGGTTTTCGGCGAACTCCAGCACCGGCAGGCCGCCCTTGGTCTTTTTGATCTTGCTGGCGCTGGCGCTGGCCACGCGCCAGTCGGCCACCGCAGCGGCAAAGATCCCGGCGTCGGCGGGCAGCGCCGCATGGGCGGCCTTGTGCATCTCACGCGCGCTTTCGACTTCGATCACGTGTACGCCGGTGGGCCGCGCCGCATCCGCAGGCCCGGTGACAAAGACCACTTCGGCCCCCAGATCTCGCAGCGCTTCGGCAATCGCCGTGCCCTGTGCCCCCGATGAGCGGTTGGCAATATAGCGCACGGGATCGATTGGCTCATGCGTGGGGCCCGATGTCACAAGGATCCGTTTGCCCGTCAAAGGCCCCGCTGTCAGCCGCGTCTCAAGCGCAGCGACGATTTCGAGCGGCTCCGACATGCGTCCCGGGCCAAATTCACCACAGGCCATGTCCCCCTCGTTCGGACCAATAAAGCCCATGCCATCGGACATCAGCGTCTTGATGTTGCGCTGCGTGGCCGGGTGATCCCACATGCGCACATTCATAGCGGGCGCGATCATCACCGGCGTATCTGTCGCCATCAACAGGGTCGAGGCCAGATCATTCGCCAGCCCCGCCGCCATCTTGGCCATCAGATCGGCGGTTGCTGGGGCAACCAGCACCAGATCCGCCACGCGGGACAGGTTGATATGCCCCATCTCGGCCTCTTTGGTCAGATCAAACAGATCACGGTGCACCTCTTGGCCGGCAAGCGCCGAGACGCTCAAGGGGGTCACAAACTCTTCGGCGGCGCGGGTCATGACCGGGGTCACATCGGCGCCGCGTTCGCGCAAGCGGCGGATCAGATCAAGGCATTTATAGGCGGCGATCCCGCCCCCGATGATCAGAAGTATCCGTTTCCCTGCCAGCATCTTGCGCCTCCTTGCTTGGAACCGCAGTTAAGCCCCAAGCGCCCCAACCCGCAAGCAGCGATTGAGCGCCCCTATTGAAACGCCAGGCAGGGGTCTTCGCGTTCCGCAGGGGGGTATATCTCGATCTTGTCAAAGCCGCCTTCGGGATCGGCAGCCCCCGCCTCGCCCATGCCCAGCGCATAAAGCGTCGTTTCAGGGGCCGCGCGCAGGATCGCGGCAGGGGCGCCCCAGTCTTTGCGCGCATGACCATTGCCGGTGATCACAACCACGGGCCCGCCGGTGTCCTTCAGCGCGCTCAGGGCGGCCTGTGCCAATCTGGCATCGCGCAGGCGCTGAAAATCAACCATGAACCCCATCATCTCACGCGGCATGGCCTGGCAATGGGCCTGAAACTGCATGTCTTCGCGGGCTTCCTGCTGGGCCGGGGGCAGCGCGACATCCAGACCATAAAGCACCGCCTGAGTGCCAAAAACCTCGGCGACGGATTTGCCGCGCATCCCCATGGCCACCTCACGCGGGACAGCTCCCGCATAGTGGCGCGCCGCAAAGCTGTTTTGGAAAATCGGATAGTACATGGAAAAATCCGGCCAGCCACGTTCGGACCAGTTCAACTCGGCCTCCAGGGCCTCGGGATCGGTTTCCACCACCTTGGCGACAAGATCTTTGGTCAGCATTTCCCATACGACGGCCACCGGTTGAATCCGTGCGACCAGCTCGGCCTGTCGGGCGTGATGCGCCGGATTATCGTGCACTTCGCCCAGGAAAATCACATCTGCTTCGCTGAGGGTATCGGCCGTCAGCGGTTGCGACAGAAAGATGACAAAAAGAATAAGATATCTCATGCAAGTCCCTTTGACGCATCTTGACGTGCGGCTCAACCCGTTTGTCGCCCGTCATCAGAAATTGTGCGCCACCAGCGCACAAAAAACAATTTCAGGTTTGGTTCGTTCAGGGGATAGCCTGCGCCAATATCACTGCGAGGACAATTCCATGACCAATCACCTTTTTATCGGGGATTACACCTATTCAAGCTGGTCTCTGCGCGGCTGGCTGCTTTTACACCGCTTTGGGATTCCGTTTCAAAGCCAGATGGTGGATTTCAATCAGGCCTCGGTGGCCGAACAAATGGCCGCGCATGTGCCCGCGCGCACGGTGCCGACCCTTGTGACCGACACAGGGGACGTGATCTGGGACAGCCTTGCCATTGCCGAAGAAATGGCCACACGCCACCCCGAAGCGGGAATTTGGCCCCGCGATACCAGCCTGCGGACATTGGCGCGGGGACTGACCTGCGAGATGCACTCAGGCTTTATGACCCTGCGCGGCGATTGCCCGATGCACCTGCGCGTGGCCTATCAGGATGTCCCGGTGTCTGACGCCCTGCAGGCCGATCTGGATCGGATCGAAGTGATCTGGGAACATGCCATAGAGACATCAGGCGGTCCCTGGCTGGCGGGCGACTATTCAGCAGCGGATGCGTTTTTTGCCCCCGTCGCGGCGCGGATTGCAGGGTATGGCCTGACGGTGGGGGACACGGCCCGGGCCTATGTTCAGGCCCACCTGAACGATCCCGCCTTTCGTCAATGGCGGGCAATGGGTCTTGTACAGGGGGACATGCTGCCATGGTACGCGCGCGACTATACCCAGGTGGATTGGCCCGGCCCGAAACCCTTGTCCGCCCGCGCGGTTGCAGACGGCACGCCCGAAAACGCGGCCTGCCCGTATTCTGGCAAAGAGCCCACGCATCTGATGGAAATCGGCGGACGTATCTTTGGCTTTTGCAACCCCGGGTGCCGCGACAAAACCGTTGCTGATCCCGAAGCATGGCCTGCCTTTATGGCGCTCATGAACGCGCGTTAACCTGTTGCTAACCAAGATGAAGGCACTCTGAGGCAAACTCAGGAGGCCCATCATGGTCGCACGCGCCTATTCGGTTGCATTCGAAGGGGTCGACGCCCGCCCGGTCGAAGTGCAATGCGCCATCACCCCCGGCATGCCCGCGTTTTCCATCGTGGGCCTGCCCAACAAGGCGGTCTCAGAAGCACGGGACCGGATCAAAAGCGCGTTGAACGCGCTTGCGGTTGCGCTGCCGTCCAAGCGGATCACCATCAATCTGTCCCCCGCTGACATGCCCAAAGAGGGCGCGCATTTCGATCTCCCCATCGCGCTCTCGCTGTTGGCCGCGCTTGAAATCGTCCCCGCTGACAGCGTCGCGCAATCCATCTCACTTGGGGAATTGTCGCTGGATGGTGGGTTGATTGCGGTGCCCGGAACCCTGCCCGCCGCCATGACCGCCGCCCAGGACGACCGGATGCTGATTTGCCCCCAGGGCTGCGCCCCCGAAGCCGCCTGGGTCGAGGCCTGCCGCGTGATTGGTGCCCGCGATCTGTTGGAACTGATCAAACATCTCAGCGGTAAATCTTTGCTGGAACCTGCCAAACCCGGCGAAGTTTCAATCACAACCTCAACCAAGGATCTGCGCGATGTCAAAGGGCAAGAACGCGCCAAGCGTTTGCTGGAAATCGCCGCCGCCGGGCGCCACCACTTTTTGATGTCGGGCACGCCGGGATCCGGGAAATCCATGCTTGCCGCGCGCCTGCCGGGCATCCTACCCCCGCTGTCCGCCACCGAGGCGCTTGAGACGTCGATGGTTTATTCCGTGGCCGGGCTGATTGCGGATGGGGGGATTTCGCGCGCGCGCCCGTTTCGGGAACCACATCACACCGCATCCATGGCCGCGCTGATCGGTGGTGGACGGGGTGCGAAACCGGGGGAAATCAGCCTTGCCCATAATGGCGTGCTGTTTCTCGACGAGTTCCCCGAGTTTTCGCGCATGGTCCTGGAGACGCTCCGCCAGCCCATCGAGACCGGGCAGGTCAACGTTGCCCGCGCCAATGCCCATGTCACCTATCCCAGTCGGTTTTTGCTGGCGGCCGCGGCAAACCCTTGTAAATGCGGATATCTTTCGGACCCCAACCGCGCATGTGCGCGGGCCCCGATCTGTGGCCAAGACTATATGGGACGCATTTCAGGCCCTTTGATGGACCGTTTCGACCTGCGCGTCGAAGTGCCGCCCGTGGGCTTTTCCGACCTGTCCCGCGCGCCGGAAGGCGACAGCAGCGAAACCGTTGCCACCCGGGTCGCCAGTGCCCGTGCCGTTCAAAGCGCACGCTTTGCAGATCACCCCCAGATATCGACCAACGCCGACGCCGAAGGGCAGGTCTTGGAAGAGATCGCAGGGCTTGATGCGGAATGCCGCACGTTGATCAACCGCGCGGCCGAACGAATGGGGCTTACGGCGCGTGGCTATCATCGCGTCTTGCGCGTGGCCCGCACCATCGCCGATCTGGAGGGGTGCCCCGAAATCCGGCGCCCGCATGTGGCCGAGGCACTCAGCTATCGATTGGTATCCGAGCGGTTGAAAGCCGCCTGAGAAAACCGCGCCAGATCCCGCAAAGAGTCCCGCGCTTCGGGAATCCAACCATCAAACAAGTGCCAGACATGGGGCGCATTCGGATGCGTGTGCGCATGCACCTGAGCCCCCTGCGCTTGCAGGTGGTCCACCATCCGGCTGCTGTCATCACGCAAGATCTCGGTTTCCGAATAATGCAAATGCACGGGCGGGCAATTGGGGAAATCTGCAAACAAAGGCGAAATACGCGGATCCGCGCGGGCCTGTGGCGGAACAACATAATCCACCAATTCTTCGATCCGGGACGCGGGCAATAACGGGTCTGCATCCCGGTTCAAGCGCAGGCTTTCGGCGCTCATGGTCAGGTCGGTCCACGGCGACATGGCAAACAATGCCGCCGGTGGCCTCCCCTGCTGGCAAAGATGTGACAACACGGATAACGCCAGCCCCCCGCCTGCGGAATCCCCCCCCAGCACCACGTCTTTGGGCGCATACCCCAATGTCATCAGCGTATCCCACGCCTGCAATCCAGCGTCGAACTGCGCCGGAAAAGGCGCGTCGGGCGCGCGCGGGTATTGCGGCGCGCAGATCTCAATGCCAGACAATTTCGACATACGCCCCAACATCTGCGCATGGGTCATAGGCGATCCCGCGACATAGCCGCCGCCGTGGAAATATAAGATCACGCGACCGGGCGCGCAGCGGCCCACGCGAAACCAGTGCAGGTTCCCCTGCGAGAGGTCATGGCGCAGGTGTGGCGTTGGTCGAAAGCAGGCCCGGGCGGCAAAATCCAGATCCGCGCGAACCCGCTGTGGCGTTCCCACGCGGGACAACCGACGTTTGATGATCAGCCGCAGTTGCACAGTCAGCAAGCGCAGCTGCCAGCTCATGCCAGTTTGGCCTCAATCGCGTCCCACACTTTGGCCGCGACATTGATTCCGTCAAAGCGTTCAAGCTCTTGAATGCCCGTCGGCGATGTCACGTTGATCTCGGTGAGATAGTCGCCAATCACGTCAATTCCCACAAAGATCTGGCCATTTTCCCGCAAAGTCGGACCAATCGCTGTGCAAATCTCGTGTTCGCGCTCGGTCAGGCCCACTTTTTCTGGACGCCCGCCAACATGCATGTTCGATCGGACTTCACCGGCGGCGGGCACACGGTTGATTGCTCCGACCGGTTCGCCATCGACCAGGATAATCCGTTTGTCCCCTTTTGAGACATCCGGCAGGAATTTTTGCACGATCAGCGGCTCGCGCGAGAATGTGGTGAACAGCTCATGCAAGGAGGACAAATTGCGGTCCTCGGGCGTCAACCGGAACACTCCAGCCCCGCCGTTGCCATAAAGCGGTTTAAGAATCACATCCCCGTGTTTTTCCTTAAAGGCACGAATGGTGTCGAGATCGCGGGCAATCGCCGTTGGGGGTGTCAAATCCGGAAAGTTCAGGACCAGCAGCTTTTCGGGAAAATTGCGCACCCAAAACGGGTCATTCACCACCAGGGTTTGCCCCTTTAGACGATCCAACAGATGCGTCGTCGTGATGTAATGCATGTCAAAAGGCGGATCCTGACGCAGCCAGATCACATCCATGTCAGCCAGATCGACCGTGGTCTGCGCTTGCAGGATCGCCGGAGTGTCAGCGACACGCTGGACCGTCATCCAATGGCCACGCGCCGTGATCCGTCCTTCGTCATAGGCCAATTGATCCGGGCCGTAGTAAAACAGGTCGTGGCCACGCTTTTGCGCCTCTTCTGCAAGGCGAAAGCTGCTGTCTGCATCGATATTGACCTCGGCAATCGGGTCCATCTGGAAGGCGATCTTCATGCGCGTTCTCCAATCTCTCTTGGGCTATAGATGGCCTAAGAGGATGGGCAGCGCAATGGCGGCTACTGGCCGAATGCGTTTTCAATCACGCGAATGTCACCCTGCCCGTCCACAAGGGCCACATCCAGACGCACATCTGTCAGGCTGCCCCTGGGTTGCGTGCCCAGAAATTCTTCGGCTGTTCGATAAATACGCCCCATCTGGCGTTCGGAAAGACGCTGTGCGGCCCGCGCGAACGAGCGGCTTTTCTTGACCTCGACAAAGACCAGCCCGTCGCCGTCGCGGCAAATCAGATCTATTTCACCGCAATGGCCCCGCCAGCGCGCTTCGACCAACGGATACCCCCGGCGCTGATAATCCTCTGCAACCCGATGTTCTGCAGACATTCCCGCGTGAAACCCTGTTTCCCCGTTCAATGCTGCCTGCATCAGATTACTCCCGTTTTTCCGCTGCCAGCCGCATGGCAAGTTGATAGACCGGGCGGCGTTTCACCCCCAGCTTGGTCGAAACCAGATCGGCCGCGTCGCGCACCGACAGTGTTTCTAGCGCAATGTTCACCTCACGTTCTACGTCAAGTTCGCTAACAATTGGTAAATCACCCTTGCCAATCAGCACGACGATTTCCCCCTTTGGCGGGCTTTCCGTATAAAAGGCCGCCAAGTCTGATATGTTTCCCTGGCGGGCCTCTTCGAACTTTTTGGTCAGCTCACGGCAAACGGTCGCGCTGCGATCGCCCAGTGCCTCTTGCGCATCTTTCAGCATAGCCACCAACCGGCGCGGGGATTCATAAAACACAAGTGTGGCTTCGATCCCCTTAAGATCGGCCAACGCCCGTTTGCGTGCGCCTTTTGCATTGGGCAGAAAACCCGCGAAAAAGAACCTGTCCGTCGGTTGTCCGCCGATGGTCAACGCAGTGACAACCGCCGAGGCCCCTGGCGCGGTGGTCACATCCCCCCCGGCCTCTTGCACCGCGCGCGCCAAATCGAACCCGGGATCAGAGATCATCGGCGTTCCCGCTTCTGACGCGTAAGCAACCGATTTCCCATCAGCGATATCGGCCAGGATACGGGGCCGCATCCGTGCGCCGTTGTGATCGTGATACGGCAGCAAGGGACGGTCCCGAACCACGATACCATGCAGTTCCATCAACCGTCGAAGGCTGCGCGTATCTTCGGCGGCCAGCACATCTGCATGAGTCAGAACATCAATCGCCCGCAGTGTTATGTCACGGGCATTGCCGATAGGTGTGGCAACCAGGTGCAAACCCGGCGCGATTTCGCCTTTTACTGGAATCGTCACTGGACCCCTCATGTCGCTTGTCTATATTCGCCGCAATCTCGCGCGGCAGTACGCGCGCGCCCGAAAACGAGGGAGTTTCCGTCTATGTTCGCTGTTTTTCCGCCTGTACGCAAGGCCTTGCGCCCCATCCTGGCAGGGGCCGCAGCCCTGTTGCTTGCAGCCTGTGATCCATCCATGATTCCAAATCTGAACGGTCCCGCAGCGTCCTCTGGCCCTACAATCGATCCGGGCAAGCCGATTCAGGTCGCGCTGTTGGTGCCCAAGTCGGATGCAGGCGCCGGACCGGTTGCCGCCTCGCTTGAGCAAGCCGCCAAACTGGCGATCAAGGAACAGGACGTGGCCAACATTGATCTGCGCGTCTATGATACCGCGGGCAATGCCACGACCGCGGCGGCGCAGGCCCAGCGCGCCGTGGACGAAGGCGCCAAGATCATCCTTGGCCCGCTGTTCGGCGAAGCGGCCAATGCCGCCGGTCTTGCGGTCCTAGACGAAGGCGTGAATGTCCTGAGTTTCTCGAACAATCCGACCATCGCGGGCGGCAACGTGTTTGTTCTCGGGCCGACCTTTAACAACACCGCCGAGCGCCTGGTGTCTTATGGTCGCGCCGAAGGCAAGCGCGACATCGTCGTGGTGTATTCCAACGACATTTCCGGCCAGATCGGCAAACTGGCCATCGAACAGGCCGCGGGTCGGCATGCGGTCAACATCGTGTCCTCTGAGGCGTATGAGCTGTCGATCGAAGGCGTGACCTCAGCGGCCCAGCGCGCGGCCGCAGCTGTGAAATCCGGCGAAGCCGAAGGCATCTTTATCACCACCGATGCCACCAATGCCGCCATGCCGATGCTGTTGAACCAGCTTCCGGAAAACGGTGTCGCCCCTGAGCAAATCCAATATGTGGGTATGACCCGCTGGGATGTGCGCCCCGATATCTTTAACCTGCCCGGTGCCAAGGGCGCCTGGTTCGCCATCCCCGACAAAGACCGCCAAGCGGGCTTTGAAGCGCGTTACAAATCCGTCTATGGCGCCGCGCCGCACCCCCTGGGGGGCCTTGCCTATGACGGAATCGCCGCGATTGCTGGGCTGGCTGGCAAAGGACGTGGTGACGCACTCACGGGCAAAGCTTTGACCTCGGCTAGCTTTACGGGCACGGGCGGTGTATTCCGTCTGATGAACAACGGCACCAACCAGCGTGCGCTGGCGGTGGCCACCATTCAAGACAATCAGATGGTGATCCTTGACCCTGCCCCAAGCAACCTCACCGGAGCTGGCTTCTGATCCGGCCCCAACCGAAGACCCAAACGCGATGCCGGAGGACCTGATCCTTCCGGCATCGGATATCTTCGATCTGCCAGCGCTGCGCGATCAGCTGTTTGACGCCTTCCCCGAAGATGCCGATGAATCCGAAATCCGCAAAATCACCGTTGGCCTGTTGTCTCAGGCACAAAAGGACGGGCGGGCAACCATCGCCGCCACCTTTGCCCAATCCCCCTTTGCGGCGCGGCGCCTGACACGGTCCTACACATGGCTGACCGACGGTATGGTCCGCCTTGCCTTTGAGGTCGCGACCAAGCGATTGCACCCGCTGTCCACCCCCACGGAATCCGAACGCCTTTCGGTGCTGGCCGTGGGCGGCTATGGCCGGGGGGAAATGGCGCCCTTTTCCGACGTCGACCTACTGTTCCTGACCCCCTACAAGATCACCCCCTGGGCCGAGAGCGTGATCGAATCCATGCTCTATATCCTGTGGGATTTGCGCCTGAAGGTTGGGCATTCTTCGCGCACCGTGACCGATTGCCTGCGCCTTGGGCGCGAGGATTTCACCATCCGCACGGCCATGCTGGAACAGCGCCCTCTTGATGGTGATGCCGCGCTGGCAGAAGAGCTGGAAAACCGGCTTTGGTCGGATTTGTTCACCGGAACCGAGCGCGAATTCATCGAAGCCAAACTGGAAGAGCGCGATACCCGCCACTCAAAGCAGGGACAGCGCTATATGGTTGAGCCCAATGTCAAAGAGGGCAAAGGCGGGCTGCGCGATCTGCAATCGCTGTTCTGGATCATTCGCTATGTGCACCGCACGTCGGACGTTTCGACGCTGGTGGACAATGGCGTGTTCCTGCCGGAAGAATATGAAACCTTTGTGCAGGCCGAACGCTTTCTCTGGGCCGTGCGCAGCCACCTGCATCTGACCGCAAACCGCGCCGTCGAAGCCCTGACCTTTGACATGCAGGTCGAGGTTGCCGGGCGCATGGGGTATCAAGATCGCGGCGGGCGGCGCGCGGTTGAATGGTTCATGCAGGACTATTATCGCCACGCCACCGCCGTGGGCGACCTGACCCGCATTCTGCTGACCTCGCTTGAGGCCGTGCACGCCAAGGCCCCCCCCCTGCTTGAGCGGATATTCAAACGGCGCAAGCGGGTCAAACCCGGATACAAGGTGGTGCATGGACGCCTGGCCATCGCCGACGAACATACCTTTCTTGACGATCGCCTGAACATGCTGCGCCTGTTCGAAGAGGGGCTGCGCACCGGGTTGCTGTTGCATCCCGCGGCCATGCGCCTGGTCAAGGCCAATCTGCCCCTGATCGACAAGGACATGCGCGACAACAAAGAAGCGCGGCGGATTTTCCTGGATCTCATGCTCAAACACGGCAATCCCGAACGGGCTCTGCGCCGGATGAACGAGCTGGGCGTTCTGTCGGCCTTTATTCCGGAATTCGCCCCCATCGTCGCGATGATGCAGTTCAACATGTATCACCACTACACCGTCGACGAACATACCATCCAATGCATCTGGAACCTCTCGGAAATCGAAGCCGAGCGCCTGACCGAAGAACTGCCCGTGGCCTCTTCGATCCTGTCCAAGGGGGTGAACCGCAAGGTGCTGTATGTGGCGATGCTGCTGCATGACATCGGCAAGGGCCGCCCCGAGGATCACTCTGTGATTGGTGCCCAGATCGCCCGCAAGGTCGCCCCCCGGCTGGGTCTGAAAAAGGAGGACTGCGGCACGGTGGAATGGCTGGTGCGCCATCACCTGCTGATGTCCGACGTGGCGCAAAAACGCGATATTTCCGACCCGCGCACCGTGCGCGATTTCGCCAAGGCGGTGAAAACCCGTGAAAGGCTGGACCTCCTGACCGTTCTGACGGTCTGTGACATTCGCGGCGTCGGGCCCGACACCTGGAACAACTGGAAAGCGCAGTTGATCCGCTCGCTGCATTCCCAGACCGCCTCGGCGCTTGAGGGTGGCATGGAAAGCCTCAACCGGGACAAGCGCGGCAACGAGGCGAAAAAGGCGCTGCGCGAACAGCTTGCCGATTGGCCAACCGCCACCCTGCGCAAGGAAACCGGGCGTCACTACGATCCCTATTGGCAGGGCCTCCCGCTTGAGGCCCACGTGGTGTTTGCCAAGCTGCTGCGCAACATCAAGGATGACGCGATCGAGATCGACATCCACCCCGACGAAGACCGCGACGCCACCCGCGTGTGTTTTGCGCTGCATGACCATCCGGGGATCTTCTCGCGGTTGACCGGGGCGCTTGCGCTGTCCGGGGCGAACGTCGTCGATGCCCGCACCTTTACCTCCAAAGATGGCTATGCCACAGCCGGGTTCTGGATTCAGGACAGCGATGGCCACCCCTATGAACAAGCGCGCATTCCCCGGCTTCAGGATCTGATCCGCAAGACCCTGGCCGGAAAGGTCGTCGCCAGCGATGCGATCAAACCCAAGGACAAGATGAAGAAACGCGAAAAGGCGTTTCGCGTGCCCACCTCGATTACCTTCGACAACGAAGGGTCCGAGATCTTTACCATCATCGAAGTCGACACCCGCGACCGCACCGGTCTCTTGCATGATCTGGCGCGCACCATGGCCCATCAGAACATCTATATCGCCAGCGCCGTGATCGCGACCTACGGCGAACAGGTGGTCGACACCTTCTATGTCAAAGACATGTTCGGCCACAAATTGCACAGCCAGACCAAACGCGACCTGATCGAAAAGCGCCTGCGCGAAGCGATCAAAGAGGGGTCAGACCACGCCCGAGGATAACCTGTCTCTTGTCCGCGTCAGGTGATCGGCTAAAATGCCCCAAGTCATTCAGCTTGGGACATTTTTATGAGCATCTTCCTAGAAGGCATCGGCGTTCAATTCTACCGCGGCATCGGCCCCGAGACCCAGTATATCGGCCCATTTGAGCGGATGAATTTCTTCATTGGGGCGAACAATGCGGGGAAGTCGATTGTTTTGTCGGCGATACTGTCTGAACTAAAGCGTTTTGAGCGACAAAAACCGAGAGCGTACCAAATTGTAAGCAGCCCAACCAAGCTCACAACGACGCAACCCGTGGGGTATCGAGGCGCCAAATCAGGGGAGCCCAATTTCTTGATCGGAATCTCGCAGTCAACAGCTGAGCAACTTCTTGACGGAAGGCTAAGACAGCCGCGCTTCGTTCCAAGTGAGTTCCGCATATCAACCGTTCAACAAATAGCCAAACAATGTGCACGAAACGGGGCCGCATGGTTTTCACCGAAACAGGATGCATCTGGTTTTTCATATTCACCACCGCAAGATGACACTACAACATCTGCTACATTCGACGACCATGCATTGCGATATTTACGAGAAGCCCTACTTCATGACACAAGTGATCCCGACCGGCTCTTGAAAGCAGCCCAAGCGGATCTCGCCAGTACGATCAAATTCCCCCTGCCGAAGACAAGCTTAATTCCTTGTAAAAGGATTCTTGGACCATCGGGAGACGAACGAACCGATTGGAGCGGGAAGGGCTTGCTCGACCAGCTAGCTACATTGCAAAACCCAGACCATGATAGACGTCAAGACGTTGAAAAATTCGACCGGATCAATGCCTTCCTCCGAGAGGTAATCAACAAACCCGATGCGCTTCTTGAGGTGCCGCATAATCGCGAATATTTACAAATCCACATGGACAACAAGGTCCTCCCCCTCGACTCGCTCGGCACGGGCATCCACGAAGTCGTTCTGATCGCGGCCGCCTGTACGATCCATGACAACCAGATCATGTGCATCGAGGAACCCGAAATCCATCTGCACCCTATCTTGCAACGCAAGCTGATTGCCTATCTGCGTGATCACACCCAAAACCAATATTTCATCGCCACCCATTCCTCGGCCTTTATCGATACGCCTGACAGCGCCATCTTTCATGTGTGGAACGACGGGGTGCAAACCCGTGTGCGCAAGGCGCTTGGCAAAGACGCGCAGCGCGACATTCTTGATGATCTTGGCTATCTGCCCTCGGACATTCTTCAGTCTAATTTCGTGATCTGGGTCGAGGGGCCGTCAGAGCGGATTTATCTCAATCACTGGATCAGCGCGGTCGATCCCAATCTGAAAGAGGGCATTCACTATACCGTCATGTTCTATGGCGGCGGGCTTGTGTCCCATCTGTCCGGCGATGACGACGCCGAGGATCTGATCAAGCTCAAGGATCTGTGCCGCCATGCGATGATCATGCTGGACAGTGACAAATCGAACGCTGATGCCCCTCTCAAGCCCGCTGCTGAACGGCTTAAGGATGAGTTCCAAGAGGACGTCTGGATCACCGATGGACGCGAAGTTGAAAACTATGTCGATTTCGACAAACTCCACACCGCTCTGAAAAAGGTGCATAGCCGCACCTACGATGGTCCTGCGAAAAAGGGCCGGTACGAACACGCCTGGCATTTCATGGCAAAGGCCCAAGACGGGAAAAACCGTATTACGTCCAAAGGCGCGAACAAGGTGAAGGTCGCAAGAGAGGTTTGTCGTGACCCCGCCAATCTCGATATTCTCGATTTGCGTGAGCGCATCACCGATCTGGTCGCAAAAATCAACGCCGCCAACGATGCTGAGGGCAAGCCCAATCCCACCTAGCGCATGTATGACCACGCACAGGGTGTCTGTATTCTGCCACCCCTGTTTCGCCATTCACCGTCGCACCTTTCCCCGCCTCTCCAAATCCGCTAGGCCCTGTGCAACCAAAGGGTAGAGCCTATGAAACCCATCAAACTTTTGTCCGGCGTGATGACCGTCGGGTTCTGGACGCTGGCCAGCCGGGTGTTCGGGCTGGCGCGTGAGATCATGTTGCTTGCCCTCGTTGGTCCCGGCCCTTTGATGGATGCCTTTGTGGCGGCGTTTCGTCTGCCCAATATGTTCCGCCGCTTCTTTGCCGAAGGGGCGTTCAACGCGGCCTTTGTGCCGATCTTTTCCAAGAAACTCGAAGCGGGCGAAGACCCCAACGGCTTTGCCACCCAGGCCTTTTCCGGGCTTGCCTTTGTGCTCTTGATCCTGACGAGCCTTGCGTTGATCTTCATGCCCGGTCTTGTCTGGCTCACCGCCGAAGGCTTCGTGGGGGATGAGCGCTTTGACATCACCGTGGGCTTTGGGCGCATTGTCTTTCCCTATATATTCCTGATTTCGCTGGCGGCGCTGTTTTCCGGGGCGCTGAACGCCGCCGGGCATTTTGCCGCCGCCGCAGCCGCGCCAGTTTTTCTCAATATCCTTGCGATCCTCGCCATGTTGGGCGGATACTACATGGGTGGCGAAGTCATTCTTTGGCTGATCTGGGTGATCCCCTTGGCCGGCCTTGTGCAACTGGCCATCGTCTGGATTGCCGCGGAACGCGCAGGCGTGCGCGTGCGCCCCGGACTGCCCCGCTGGTCCCCTGATATGAAACGCCTGGTCGTCACCGCCATTCCCGCCGCGCTGGCCGGGGGCGTGGTGCAGGTCAACCTGATGGTCGGTCAATTCGTCGCCTCGGATTTCGAGGGCGCGCTTAGCTGGCTTTACTCGGCGGATCGTCTTTATCAGCTGCCGCTGGGGGTGGTGGGAATCGCCGTGGGAATCGTGCTGCTGCCCGATCTGTCCCGTCGGCTCAAGGCGGGCGATGACGCAGGCGGGCGCGAGGCGTTTTCGCGCGCGGGTGAGCTTTCGCTGGCGATCACCATCCCCTGTTCCGTGGCCCTGGTTGTGGTGCCGCTGCCCCTGGTCTCAGTCCTGTTCGAGCGTGGCGCGATGGGCCCCGATGACAGCGCGGCCATTGCCGCCGCCGTGGCGATCTATGGGCTTGGCCTGCCGTCTTTCGTGCTGCAGAAAGTGCTGCAACCCCTGTTCTTCGCCCGCGAAGACACCCGCAGCCCGTTCCGCTATGCGCTTTGGGCGATGGTCATCAACGCCGCGCTGGCCTTTGCGCTGAAGCCCTGGCTGGGCTGGATTGCGCCCGCCATCGCCACCACCGTCGCGGGTTGGGGCATGGTGCTGCAACTGGCCATCGGCGCGCGCGCCATGGGCAATGTCGCCCGATTTGACAGCCGTTTTCGCAACCGGTTGTGGCGGATCTGCATTGCCTCTAGCGTGATGGGGGGCATCCTTTGGGTGGCGCAACTGGCGCTGATCTCATGGCTGAACATGGATTACATCCGCTACTTGGCGCTTGCCCTTTTGGTGACGATTGGCATCGTGGGGTATGGGATTGCCGGACAGGTGCTGGGCGCGTTTCGCCTGTCAGAACTGCGCGGAATCACCCGCAGAAAAGGATAAGACATGACCGTCACCCCGCTGATCTCCGACACGCAAACCCTGCCCGCGCTTGAGCGGATCGTGGCTGCGGCCCGCAGTGAGCTGCTGATGTCCCTGCGCGCGCTGGATCCGGCAACACCGCTGGTCTCACCCGAGCTGATCGAACAGGGGCTGGGCACCTGGGCCGATCTCATCGCCGCCAAAACACAGGGCGGCGTCTGTCTGCGGATGCTTTTTGGGGACAGGGATCCCCTGTTCGCGCCTGACCTGCATCGCCGTGCGTGGCTGCATGCCTCAGGATTTGCCGATGCGGTGCAAGGTGACAGCCAGATCATCTGCGCCCAGCACGGGCAATTGGCGCGTGGGCCTTGGGC
This sequence comes from Pelagimonas sp., assembly GCA_025210345.1. Classification (GTDB taxonomy): domain Bacteria; phylum Pseudomonadota; class Alphaproteobacteria; order Rhodobacterales; family Rhodobacteraceae; genus JAOARQ01. Next base: position 186,910 of record JAOARX010000025.1, read on the forward strand.
CTGGATGATGCGCGGCAAGATCAAACCCCGGATCAAGACACTCAGGAGCGAAGACCCGGTGCGCCTGACGCCCCCCCAGCGCGCGATTGCATCTGCGGGACGGATCACGCTGCACCCCGCCCTGTTCCACCAGCATTTCGTCGTGGCCGACGGGATGAACAGCATGCTGGGCGGATTGGGTCTGGGGGGTGCGCGCGATGTGTCGGTGCAGATTTCGGACGCGGATTTCGCCGGTGCGCTGCACGGTCATTTCGCGGAATGCTGGAACCGGGCGATCGAGGCCAAGACTCATGCGCTGGCCAACCACCCGGTGCATATGGACACCACTGTGCGCGCCCAGGGCCGCGCAGATCTGCGCCCTTTGCGCAGTTTCACTGTCCCGCTCAACCGCTGGAGCCGCCTCGCGCCGCTGGCCCGCGTCACCGAACACGAAAGCACCTTGTTCAAGCTGATCAACACCTCGCGTAAGCTGATCATCCTTCAGACCGAGGCCCTGACCTGTCGTCGCCTTGTCGACAAATTGCGCACGGTCGCGGTGATGCGCAAAGATCTGAAACTGGTTCTGATCACCTCGACCGGCACCCCCGAAAGCTGGGATGCGGACCATCTCAAGGACTTGCAAGACGCGCGCATCCGTGCGTTGCAATCCACCTTTGGGGATCGGGTTTTTGTCGCCAAGGCCGATCTTCCGGGTGGGTCAGTGGCGATTTTCGACGATCAATCCGCGGTGGTTGGATCGGCCAACCTGACCGCGCGTTCCATGCGCTGGGATTGCGAAGTCTCGGCCCTGGTCCGTGACCCGCAAACCGTGCGCAGATTGCGCGATCAGCTCGTGGCGCTTTGGCTGGGGGATGGGGTGGATGCGCATGATCTGTCGCAGTGGCATGGCGCCATCACCTCTGGTGTGCTGGGGGCCTACAATGTGGGCGCACCGGGGCGCAAACGTGCGCGCCTGCCCGAAGACATGTTCTAGGATCAGCCCCCTACCCCCGACGCAGGCGCGACACCAGATGGGCAAAGCCCCCCGGCACCAAAGCCACGCTGGATAGGAACCCGGTGGCAAAGCCCACCAATTCGGCAATCCAAGTCGGGTCTGATCCAAACAGCATGCCGAACAGCAACTGAATGCCCAGCAAGAACCCGATCAGCTGAAAGGCACGGTATTGCGGTTCACCCACTTCGCCAAGTTTGAGCCACATCAGATAGGTGAACCCGCCGATCAAACCATATGCGCCGGGATAGGCGCCAATCAGCACGGGTTTGGCCCCGGTATACCCATAAGCCACAGCCCCGACGATAGACGCGGCAAAGAACAGCGTGACAAAGGCGAACTGCCCCATGGCTTCGGCGACAATCTTGCCCATCGCAAGAAGGATCACCATGGCAAAGATCCCATGCGTGAAGGACCCATGCACAAAAGGATAGATCACAAACCGTTTGACATGGGTCAGCGGGTATTGGCTGGTCTCCAGCATCCACGCCATGATCTTGGGCACAAAGGCCATGTCTTCGATCAACCCAATGCGCCAGCCAATCGCGTTGTCCCCTCCGATCAGACCGCGGCTGCCCAGCAGCAAGGCGACTTCGACCCCCGCGAGGATCAGAAAGATCACAACCACCGCGGGCGGCAGCGGGTTCACCGGGGACTCATTATGAGGATGCGACATGATGGGCTTTCTTGACGGGTCTTTGCGTCATGGGTAAGCCAAGCGGGTTAAAACTTCCAGACGGAGATTTCCCATGACAGAGGGCGTCCAAACCCCATCTGCTTTCACCAAACGCGTGTTTTCGGGCATCCAGCCCACCGGCCACCTGACTCTTGGCAACTATCTGGGCGCGCTCAAGCGCTTTTCCGAGGTGCAAGATCAGGACTACGAGACCATTTTTTGCATCGTCGATCAGCACGCGATCACCGCGACGTTCCAGGATCCCGCGGTTCTGGCCCGCGCGACGCGCGAATTGGCCGCTGGCTTTATCGCATCGGGCATCGACCCCGCCAAATCCGTTTTGTTCAATCAAAGCCAGGTGGCCGAGCACGCGCAATTGGCGTGGATTTTCAACTGCGTCGCCCGCATGGGCTGGATGCAGCGCATGACCCAGTGGAAGGACAAAGCCGGCAAGAACGCGCAAAACGCGTCATTGGGCCTGTTTGCCTATCCGGCGCTAATGGCTGCGGATATCCTTGTGTACCACGCGACCCACGTACCGGTGGGCGAGGACCAAAAACAGCATGTTGAACTGACCCGCGACATCGCCACCAAGTTCAACCACGACTATGGTGTCGACTTTTTCCCAATCGCCGAACCGGTGATCGAAGGCGCGGCTACCCGTGTCATGTCTTTGCGCGACGGGTCAAAGAAGATGTCGAAATCTGACCCCTCGGACATGTCGCGCATCAATATGACCGATGACGCCGATACCATCGCCGCCAAGATCCGCAAGGCGCGCACCGATCCCGATGCGCTGCCCTCAGAGTCCAAGGGGCTGGAAGAGCGCGCAGAGGCCCGCAATCTGGTCAATATCTACGCGGCCCTGTCGGACACTTCGGTCGATGATGTGCTTGCGCAGGTGGGAGGAAAGCAGTTCTCAGAGTTCAAGCCGATGCTGGCCGAGCTGGCGGTGGCCAAGCTTTCACCGATTTCAACCGAGATGGCCCGCCTGATGGAACACCCAGACGAAATCGACGCGATCTTGCGCAAGGGAGCCGATCAAGCCCGCGCGGTTGCCGCACCGATTTTGCAAAGAACCTACGACATCGTGGGAATGGTGCGCTGAGCACCCGGCCTCTGCCCCCTGGGCAGAGGTCCTAGCACGCAATCAAGGCACGCCGAGCCATAGCTGACGCCAAACCGGCGGTTTCATGGCAGCACCGCGCCCAGCCGCGCGCGATTTCATGCTGATCGCGCCGAAAGCTGCGGATATTCACGATCAGATCTTCGGGCGCATGCGACATAATCGGGCAAACCCAGCCCAGATCAGAGACCACCGCCAGACGTTTGATGTGTTTCAGCAGATCTGTGTCCTTTGGCGAAAACGCATCGTACAAAGCATCGTCGAACCCGGCAAAGCTGTCGACCACATCCACGACGTTCACATCACCAAATCGTTCGATCATGCGCACCAACGGTTCGACGAGGCCTTGGTAATCCTCGACGGTCAGCATTCCGCGATAGGTGAACTCGATACTCTTGGTTTCAGGAAACTCTTCGTAAGTGATCGGCATATGGCAACATCTCCGTTATTGCGACCAAAACACTATTAGGTTGCAGAATGATGACATTGATTTAAATCATAAGCTGAGGTTCACCTGCTAAGACTTTAGTCGAAGCTTCCTCATGCAAGGCGCCCTGCGTAAAAACCCGGCACCAAAGGGGCGCACTGTGGCTATGGTCAACCTTCGTCGGCTGTCCCGGCAACCATCGTGCTGACCCGCGCCATCAAACGCATCGCATGGATCGGATCCTCGGTTACCGCGGGCATCACCGGATCATAGGCTGCGCGCACAACGCTGGCGATGTCGGGGCGCAAGACCACATGCCCGTTTTCCAGTTGTCCCAGCGGCGACCGCGTGGCAAAGGCCTGATCGGACCAAACCAGAATGGATTGAACCACCTGTGTCAGCGCCAGGGTTTCTGCGGGCATCTGCGACAGCGCCTGATCCATGCGCAAAAACACGAAACAGGCGCAAATCGCACCGTCCGTGTCAAAGCGGAACACGCGGTACTGATTGGCCTGTGCCACCTTGAGCCGTGCGACCATCGGCTCGAGATCGTCGATCATCCGGTGCAGATCGGGCACGCCCAACAGCTCGTCCCAGTCGCGGAAAAAAAACATCATCGCGTTGGCGCCCAGCTCGGGGTCGGTTTCGGCCATCTTGTGGCCAGACATGGCACAAACCGCCTCAAACGCGCCTTTGACGATTTGCAACGTTTCCTCTTCGACGCCGAACACAATCGGAGAAATCGGTCGCCCCCAACGGGCGCAGAAATAAGACCCATCCTTGCGCGTGAACAGCTGTTCGATTTCGTCAACCTGCATGCTTCATCTCTTTCCAACAATCCAAAGCCCGCCCGATCCCGGGCGCGCCCTATCTGCCAGAAAGCCCGCGAAAGCGCAAAGCCTATGCAGGAGCCGTGCGCCGCAGGCGGCGCTATTTTCCGAACAGACCCGCCTGTCCGGGTTGCTTTGGCACAGGCAGTCCCAGATGCGCCCAGGCCTTTTGCGCCAGCATCCGGCCGCGGGGTGTACGGCTGATCAGCCCCTGTTGCAAAAGATAGGGTTCCACCACTTCCTCAAGCGCGTCCCGGCTTTCGGAAAGCGCTGCGGCAAGGGTTTCGATCCCCACCGGCCCGCCTGCATAGTTCTCGGCCATCAACGTCAGATACCGCCGGTCTGCGCCGTCCAACCCAAGACTATCAACTCCAAGCCGCGTCAGGGCATTGTCCGCCAGGGCCTGTGTCACCACCCCGCCCCCTTCGACCACCGCAAAATCCACGACCCGGCGCAACAGACGCCCCGCAATCCGGGGTGTTCCGCGCGACCGTTTGGCGATTTCCAGCGCCCCGTCGCCCTCAACCCGCATGCCCAATTTGACCGCATTGCCTGCGACAATGGTCTCCAGCTCGGGGATGGTATAGAAATTCAACCGTGTGGGAATGCCAAACCGATCCCGCAAAGGCGTGGTCAAAAGCCCAAGCCGAGTGGTAGCGCCAACCAGTGTAAAGGGTTGCAATTCAATACGAACCGTACGCGCGGCCGGGCCTTCGCCGATCACCAAGTCCAGTTCGTAATCTTCCATCGCCGGATACAGCACCTCTTCGACCGCCGGGTTCAGACGGTGAATTTCGTCGATGAACAGCACGTCGCGCGCTTCGAGGTTGGTCAAGATCGCCGCCAGATCGCCCGCCTTGGCCAGCACTGGACCCGAGGTCATGCGAAACCCAACGCCCAACTCCCGCGACATAATCTGCGCCAGAGTGGTTTTCCCCAATCCGGGGGGGCCGTGAAACAGCGTGTGATCCATCGCTTCGCCGCGCGTACGGGCGCTTTCGATAAAGACCTTCAGGTTCGCGCGCGCCTCGGCTTGGCCGATAAAATCGGTGAGCATCTGTGGCCGCAGGGCGCGGTCGCGATCCTCGGGCAAAGGCTCGGGGCGCAGGTTTGGATCGGGCTCGGTCATGGTATACTTCCTTGCGCCCCACCGGACGCCTTATGGGGGCACCGTACGCATGCCTCATCCCGTGTTAGGATTTTGGCGCCAAAAGCTTGAGCGCGGCCCGGATCAAACCGGCTGTGTCCAGATCGGGCGCATCACCTGCCGCTTGGGCCACTGCACTGGCCGCATCGCTCGGGGCATATCCCAGATTGCCCAACGCCGAAAGCGCTTCGGCCTGTGCGGATGCATTTGCCGGTGCCGCCTTGGGCGCTGCGGGGGTGGGTGTCACGGGCTCAGGGCTGTCATCAATGACAGCGGCAGACGAGGCCGGAACCGCAGCGCCCATGGCCATGATCGTCGGGGCCTTGTCCTTAAGTTCGTTGACCACGCGCTGCGCTGTTTTCGGGCCGATCCCCTTGGCGGCCTTGACCGCGTTCCAATCGCCCAGCGCGATGGCACGGCTGACCCCATCCGGCCCCAGCGTGCCCAAAATCGCCAGCGAGGCCTTGGCCCCCACCCCCTGAACGCTCAGCAACAGGCGGTGCCATTCCTTTTCAACCAACGTCGGAAAACCGAACAGCTGCAACAGGTCTTCGCGGACCATGAGGTCGGTATAAAGGGCTGTGGCCTCTCCCGCGCCGGGCAGCGCGGCCAGGGTGCGATCCGAGCAAAACACCATATAGCCCACGCCCCGCACATCGATCAAAACGTGATCCGTGGCCTTGTATTCGATCCGCCCTGCAATCCGTCCAATCATGCCCGCACCCTCATGCCCTGCGCCCCAGAATAATGCGCGTGACAGATCGCAATGGCCAGAGCATCCGCCGCATCCGCATTTTTAAACGAGACCCCGGGCAACTGCATCTTCACCATATGCTGCACCTGCTGCTTATCCGCATGCCCGACCCCGACCACGGTCTTTTTCACCTTGTTAGGGGCGTATTCACCGATGACCAACCCCAGTTGCGCCGGCACAAGCAAAGCCACCGCGCGCGCCTGTCCCAGTTTCAGCGTTGCCACCGCATCCTTGTTCACGAAAGTCTGTTCGATCGCCGCGTGATCCGGCCCAAATTGGGCGCAGATTTCCGTCAAACCACTGTGCAACGCCAGCAACCGATCCGCCAATTCGCCCTTAGAGGTGTGAATCACCCCATTCGCCACATGCCTGAGTCGCCCGCGTTCCGCGTCAATCACACCCCAACCAAGATTTCTCAGACCGGGGTCAATGCCCAATACCCGCATGGATGCCTACATTTGTTGTTATTTCGCAACGCGTAGCACGAAACGCGAACACTTGCCAAGGTTAATGACTAAAAGTCCGCTTGCGACACTCACCATTCTGGACGCGACAACATGGACATGCAGCACCGCAGAAACCGCCCAAAACCGACACCGGACCAGTCGCAAATCGCCCTTATTTTAGAAGGTGTTAACCAGCTTATTTGCCATGCAAAAATTGCATATAACCCATGCGAAAACTACCACTTGTCCGGTCGATATGCCCGTTTTATGTGCGGCTTAGAAAGACAACTCACCAAGAACACAGGAGACCTGAGATGGCTGCTATTGACACCTCCCGCCCCTTCGCTGCATCCGGCTCCGCCGGCCGTTTCGCAGGCGTTTTCGTCGGCTTTATCGCTGCATTCAAAACCTGGAACGACGCGCGGATGACCCGCAGGCATCTGACCGGTCTGAGCGACCGCGAACTGCAGGATATCGGCCTGACGCGCTTTGACATCGACGGAGTTGTTGCGCGCCTGTAAGCCACAAGGCTGCCGCAATCCGACAACCGCCCTCTCGCTCCCGGAGGGCGGTTTTTTTGTGTCTTGTCACAATCATGCCTGAAACGAACTCTCTCGCCTGGGCCCTGACAGCGCAAAAGACCCGGCCTTCTGGACCTCAAAACGAAAAACCCGGCCTTCTGGCCGGGCATCGCAACAACGCATGTTGGAGAGACGAGAGAGAGAGAGAGTAAATTACCCCATCAGCGACGACATCAGCGCCGCCAGCTTGGCTGTGATCGGGTCAACCTGCATCAGCCACGCGCCCGCCTGTTCATAAGACGACCCCGTTGCCAACTCTTGAACATGGCTCAGGTAGGTCTCAGACCCCAGCCAGGCAAGAACGAAGGCCTTGAATACGAGAAATCCGGGCAGAAGGAACAGCAAGGTCTTAAGACCATATGCGCCCATCTTACTATCGGGCACATGCACGATCGTGCCTGACTTTTTGTCCAATCGGGTGGTGTACCCTTTGGCCAGGCGGGCGTGTTTGCGGTAAAGCGCCTCTTGGCGCTTTTGAAAATCTAGCAGCGTGTCTTCCATCGTCAATCTCACACATCCGGCCCCCACCGGATGTGTCATGATTAGATTGGGAATGTGGCCAAACTTGGGCAACAGCCTAAGTTTTTTCCCAAATGTGCCGCAACTTATTCGGGTTTGCGCAGGGTCAGCGTCACCCAATCCCCGATCTCATCGCGGCGATCCAGCCCAATCCCGTTCTCGGCATAGACCGCGATGACCTCATCCGCCTGACGGGTCAGGATACCGGACAAAATCGCATACCCCCCCGGGGCAAGATGCGTGTTCATATCCGGCGCTAGGTCAATCAACGGCTGTTTGAGAATATTGGCAAACACCAGATCAAAGGGCGCACGCGCCTTTAAGGCGTCATTTTCGAATCCAGCGGCTTCGACACAGGTGACTTTGCCGTCAAGATCATTGGCACGGACATTCGCCTGAGCCACGTCGACGGCGACCTGGTCGATATCCGAAGCCATGACCGGGTTCGGCCAGATGCGCGCTGCCCCCATGGCCAGCACTGCGGTGCCACAGCCGATGTCCGCCACATTCTGGCCAACAAACCCACCTGCCGCGACGCGGTCCAGGGCTTCCAGGCAGCCCTGCGTGGTCCCGTGATGCCCGGTGCCAAAGGCCATCGCCGCCTCGATCAAAAGCGGTTCGGACCCGGCGGGGATCTTATCCGCGTCGTGGCTGCCATAGACGAAGAAACGTCCAGCTTCGACCGGGATCAGTTCGCGGCGAACCTTGTCGACCCAATCGGTGTCAGGCACTTCGGAGACCACAAACGGCTTTGCGTCAAAGGCCGCGGCCAACAGCGCCAGTTCGACATCATTTGGAACCTCAAGGAAATAGCCGCCCACTTCCCATGTGCCGGACCCATCTTCGATCTCGAACACACCGATGCCGGTGGGTTCGGGGTCTACCAGATCTTCGAGCGCAAGGCCCAACGCCTCGGCACGATCCTTGGCGGCAAGCTTGGTAAAGGCGGTCCAGGTCGGCATAATGTGTCTCTCTTGTGGCGTGGCTGTCTTGGCTTGGTATATTGGCTTGGCGCTAAGGCCAAGCGCCGCGCAGGTCAAGCCAGATCCCCTATTGCACGTGGGCGACCCGCCGATACCGGCTGAAAATCGTTTCATTCCCCTTTTCCGGGTGACGCGGGATCAGCAAAGCCAACGCAAGGCTAACCAGGGCCATCCCCGCCGCCAAGCCAAACACAGCCCCCGGAGAGTGCAGCCAGAGATACCCCAAAAGCGCGGGCAAAAACACCGCCGCGATGTGATTGATGGTAAAGGCCACGGCGGCGGTGGGGGCGATATCCTGCGGGTCCGCGATTTTCTGGAAATAGGTTTTCAGCGCAAGGGCCAGCGCAAAGAACAGGTGATCCAGCACATACAGCGTGGCCGCCAGAACCACGCCCCAGCCGAACCAATAGATCCCGCCATACGCCAGGAAAACCAGCGCAAGCCCGATGTATTCAAACACCAGCGTATTGCGTTCACCGTAGCGCGCCACCGCTTTGCCAAAGACAGGGGCAAGGATCATATTGGCCACAAGATTGATCAAATACAGGCTGGTGACTTCGTGCACGTCAAAGCCAAAGCGTTCAACCATCATGAAACCGGCAAAGACCACAAAGATCTGCCGACGCGCGCCCGACATAAAGGTCAGCGCATAATACAGCCAATACCGCCTGCGCAGGATGATCTTTTTCACCTGCTGTGTCTCGGATTCAAACTGCGGAAAGGCCAAGGCACAATAGGCGATAATGACGAGGCTAAGCCCCCCGGCCGCCATGAACACAGTGTCGTATGACAGATTGAGCCGCTCCCACGTCAAAACGATCAGCCCATAGGCCACCAATGTCGCGGCCGAACCCGCCGCAATCAGCCAGCCCAGGACGTGCGGCGCACGATCTTTGGACAACCATTGCAGCTGGAGGCTCTGGTTCACGGTTTCATAATAGTGAAACCCGATTGAACTGAAGAGCGTGATAAACAGGATGCCCCCCATGCTTGGAAACTGAGCGGTCAGCGCTGTGGCCACGGCCAGCATGGACAAGGACACCACCGCCAATACCTGTTCGCGGACAAAGATCAGGATGAAGATCACCCCAAAGGCCAAAAAGCCGGGAATCTCGCGCACCGTATGCAGCCAGCCAATGTCAGATCCATCAAACTGCGCCATCTCGATGACGAAATTGTTCAACAACGCCGACCAGGTCGAAAACGACAGCGGCATGGCAATCGCCATCAGGAACAACAGCGTGATGGGCCTGCGCCAGATCGGCAGTTGATGGGAATCAGAAAGGGCAAAGGTTTTCATGCCTTTGCCCTACGCCTTTTAACCGATTTTGACGAGTCTCTCATATTTGCGCCAGATCACAGCGCTCTATGCGGCGGCAAACCTGTACTCGATTTCTGAAAACCGGTCCTTGGGAAAGGCATAGAGAAACCGCAGCCCCTCATCACCAGCAACCGTGTCATGTTCGGCGTTTTCGGGAATATACAGCGCCACGCCGGGTTTCATGTCATGTGGGACACCTTCGATGGTGATGGTCCCGTGGCCCTCAAGCCCGAAATAAATCTCGGCCGGTCCGTGGCGATGCGGCAAAAGCGTGCCCGCGGGCCCGAACTCGGCGATGCCCATCACCATACCGACCGTGGCGGTCTTGTCCGCACAAAACAGCGTGCGCCAGCGCACGGTGCCATATTGCGGATCAACACCCCCCTCAAGCGGCAGTTGATTGATGTCTGGCACCATCAGCCCCATCAGCCCGGCTGCGTCCATTTCTTTTCCTCCCTGACACAGGTCATGCGCCGATATGGCTGAAAAATTTGCGACACGTCGCGCGGGATTGCGACCAAATCACCCATGCATATATGCGCATGTGACTGATCTGAATCAAAGCCGCAGGCCCGGCAAATGTGCAGACCCGTTTGAAATCGCGAACGGAGGGGCACGATGGATTTGATAGCTCTGGTCGAGCGCCTGGGGGAAAACCCGACAGCGGCGCTTTTTGGATTGATCACTGGGGTCGTATTTGGCGTCGCCGCGCAACGATCCCGCTTTTGCCTGCGCGCGGCCACGGTTGAATTCGCGCGCGGCCAGATGAACGACAAGGTCGCTGTCTGGTTGCTGACCTTTTCCACGGCCGTAGTCTGGGTTCAGGCGGCCTATCTTTTGGGGTTTGTCGACACGGGCGAGGCCCGCATGATGGCCGTCCCCGGAAGTTGGTCCGGCGCCGTGATCGGCGGCTTGCTGTTTGGGGCCGGCATGGTTCTGGCGCGGGGCTGTTCCGGGCGGTTGTTGGTGCTGGCGGCGACCGGCAACATGCGCTCGATCGTGTCCGGGCTGATCTTTGCGGTGGTGGCGCAGATGACATTGACCGGCTGGCTGGCCCCCGTGCGGGACTATCTGGCGCAGCTGTCCATCACTTCGGGCGGCACCAATATGAACCTGATCACCGCGCTTGGCCTGCCGGAATGGAGCGGTTTGGCCCTGGGGGTGGGCATTGCCCTGCTGGCGCTGGAGCTGTCGCGCCGCAATCAGATCGGATATTCCCGTTTGATCTTTGCCTCGGGCGTGGGCTTTGCCGCGGCGCTGGGGTGGGGTCTGACCTATGCGCTATCCCTGGTGGCCTTTGAGCCGGTCCAGGTCGAAAGCCTGACCTTCACCGGCCCCTCGGCGAATACCCTGATGTTCTTTCTAGACCGTAACGCGATCCTTGAGTTCGACATCGGCCTTGTCCCCGGTGTTGTGATCGGTTCCTTCCTGTCGGCCACCTTGATGGGCGAGTTCAAGTTCCAGGCGTTCGAAGGCGCCGTCCCCATGCGCCGCGCCATGATCGGCGCGGTCCTGATGGGCTTTGGCGGCATGTTGGCGGGCGGCTGCGCGATTGGCGCGGGCGTGTCGGGCGGGTCGATCTTTGCCGGCACCGCATGGCTGGCCCTGTTCTGCATGTGGATCGGCGGCATGACCATGGACACAATCCTGGGTGGCCGCAGGCAAGAGCAAATGGCCTGACCGATATATTGCATTTCCTGACGTGAGGGCGAGTGTCACCCTATGTCAGGAAACCCCATCAATTCGAGTCCAAGCACGCGTTTCAAACCCGACTTATTGATCTTCGCAACACTGGGCATGCTGTTTGTCGGAGTATGCCTGGCCGGATGGGGGGTATTGAACAGCCTATCCCCGGCCCCGCACCAACGCGACAGAGTGTGGGATACACGTGTCGATCTAAATTCCCTTGTTCCGGGCGAACCCGTGACCGTCAGGTTTCATGGCAAACCTGTATTTGTACTGCGCCCCACAGCCCTGCAAAGCGAGACCGCACAACGCGACGCAGCTCTGCAAACCTTCGATCAATATGCGAGAAACGAGAACCTGCGCACGCCCCAACCCGCCACGCTAGAAAACCGGACTTTTGAGAACGACGGGCTGCACGTCATTTTCTACGGCATAACGCCGGGCAATGGATGTGTCCCAATGTTTGAGGCGGGTGATCACATGGCGTGGTTTGATCCCTGCCGCGGCAGCCACTTTGATATCCTGGGACGTTTTCGCAAAGGGGCCAGCGGCCAAAACCTGTCTATCCCGCGATACCAGATTACCCTTGAGCAAGAGTTGATCCTGCTTGGCGGCCCCACACCTTTTTCTGTCCAAGAGCTTGAGCAACTGCTTTATGGCAGCGGATAAACCGCCAACGTCGCGCCGGCGGTTCATCGCAAAGGTCAGCTGCGAATGCGCCAACCGGTCTTAAAGATCCACCAGATGATGCCCAGACACAGCAGCGTAAATCCAAAGATCGCCATCAGGCTAAGCGCAACAGGCACATCTGCCAGCCCGAAAAACGCCCAACGAAAACCCGAGATCAGGTAAACCACCGGGTTAAACAGCGTCACGGTCTGCCAGAACGGCGGCAGCATCGAGATGGAATAAAACGATCCCCCAAGGAACACCAAGGGTGTGACGACCAAGAGCGGGATCAGCTGAAGCTGTTCGAAATTCTTGGCCCAGATGCCGATGATAAACCCAAACAGCGAAAAGCTCACACAGGTCAGCACCATGAACAACAGCATCGCAAAGGGATGCGCGATGGTGAGATCCACAAACAGCGCCGATGTGGCAAGGATCACCACACCGATAAACAGCGATTTGGTCGCCGCGGCACCCACATAACCCAGCGTGATTTCAAGGAAACTGATCGGGGCGGACAGCAGCTCATACATGGTGCCGATGAACTTGGGGAAATAAATCCCGAAAGAGGCGTTTGACAGCGCCTGTGTCATCACCGACAGCATGATCAAACCGGGCACGATAAACGCGCCATAGGCCACGCCTTCGACCTGATCAATCCGCGATCCGATCGCCGCGCCAAAGACCACAAAGTACAACGAGGTCGAGATCACCGGCGAGATAAAGCTTTGCGCCAGGGTGCGAAAGAACCGCGCCATTTCAAAACGATAGATGGATTTGACCGCCTGCCAGTTCATGCCGCGTCCTCCTGAGCGGTCACGAGACCGACGAATATATCCTCAAGCGAGCTCTGCGCCGTGTGCACATCGCGCACCTGCAAACCCGCGGCCGACAGATCCGCCATAAGCGACGCAATTCCCGTGCGCTCTGCCCCAGTGTCATAAGCATAAACCAGCGACATCCCCCCCTCTGCCAGCGTCAGCGCATAGCTGCCCAGCGCTTCGGGCACCGTGGTCAAAGGTTCGGCCAGTTCGACACGCAGCTCTTTTTGCCCCATTCGGGTCATCAGGCTTTGTTTTTCTTCGACCAACAGGATCTGCCCCTTGTTGATCACGCCCACCCGGTCGGCGATGGCCTCGGCCTCTTCGATGTAATGGGTGGTCAGGATGATGGTCACGCCGTCGCGTTTCAGCTCTTCGACCGTATCCCACATGTCTTTGCGCAGTTCCACGTCCACCCCGGCGGTGGGCTCATCCAGGAACAGAACCCGGGGTTCATGGGCCAACGCCTTGGCGATCAGGACGCGGCGCTTCATACCGCCGGACAGCTCCATGACGCGATTGTCGCGCTTGTCCCAAAGCGAAAGCTTGCGCAGCACGGATTCGATCAGCGCGTCATCGGGTTTCTTGCCAAACAGACCACGCGAAAACCGCACCGAATTGATGACCTTTTCAAACGGCTCAAGATTGATTTCCTGCGGCACCAGACCAATCAGGTTGCGCGCGACACGGTAGTCTTCGATCACGTCATGCCCGCCGACCCGGATCGTGCCCTCGGTCGGCTGCGTGATGCCGCAAATGGCTGAAATCAGGGTCGTTTTCCCCGCGCCGTTTGGCCCAAGCAGCGCAAGGATTTCGCCTTGTTCGATGTCCAGATCCACGCCACGCAGTGCCTCGAACCCGCCTTCATAGCGTTTCCACACGCCTTCAATCTTGACCATAGCCATGCCCGGCCCTCCTGTGTCGCCCGCACAACCTAAGCCTCTTTGGCCGAAAGACAATCCAACAAAGATGCACAAGCGACCCGCAGGTCGCAAACAGAGTTGCCTGTGGTTTGGGCGGCTCATATGCAGGTCGCATGAGCGCATTAAATCGGCCCGGGCTGGGCATTCTGTTTATTCTTGCAGGCACGCTGGCGATTTCGATCAACGACCTGCTGATCAAGTACCTGTCGGGTGGCTATCCCCTGCATCAGATGATCTTTACGCGGTCTATGATCGGCCTGTGTTTCACCTTTACCTTTGTCTATTTCGAAGGGGGGCTGCGCATCCTCAAAACATCAACCCCGGGCCTCCATCTGGTGCGCGGTCTCATGGTGGTCTGCGCAAACCTTTGTTATTACGCCGCCATGGCGGTCCTGACGCTGGGACAAGCCACGGCTTTGTTCTTTGTCGCCCCCTTGTTCATCACCTTGTTGTCTATCCCGTTTCTAGGTGAAAAGGTGGGCCCCCTGCGGATCGCCGCGGTTCTTGTGGGCTTTGCCGGCGTGCTTGTGATGCAACAGCCCTGGGCCTCGGAAACCGAGGTCTCGCGCCTTGTCATGTTGCTTCCGGTCGTGGCTGCAGCGTTCTATGCGACACTTCAGGTACTCACCCGCAAGCTGGGCGTCACAACTCAGGCCTCAGCCATGGCGGTCTATATGCAGATGACCTTTTTGCTGGTTTCTGCCCTGTTCTATCTGCTCGCCGGGGACGGGCGGTTTTCTGAGGGCCAGACCAACGAAAGCCTGATCTTCATGTTCCGCGCCTGGGTCTGGCCCACGCCCGACGACTGGCCCGTGTTCATTGGCCTGGGGATCAGTTCGGGGGTGATCGGCTATTGCCTGACGGCCGCCTACCGCCTTGCCAACGCCGCCACGGTCGCCCCGTTCGAATATGTCGGCCTGCCGCTGGCGATTTTCTGGGGCTGGCTGGTCTTTGGCGAATGGCCCAGCATCGCAACATGGGTGGGCTGCGCCCTGATCATTGGCGCTGGTCTGTTTGTATTCCTGCGCGAACAGGTCAAAGAGCGCCCCCTGCCCGGTCGGCGCACAAGATGGGGGCGGCGCTAGGGCTTTGTCGCACAGGGGTCCCTGCCATCTGCAACGCAGCTCTGACGCAAAACCCGATTCAGTCGCCCAACACCTGCCACATCTCTTCAAGCACCAGGACCGCGACCCCGTTCAGGCAGTTTTCATCCGCAAGAGACAGCCGCCCACCGTTCAAATCCGCGGCCAGATCCCGCAACTGACCACACAGACGCCAGCCGCTGCGCAACGCCGTTTGAAAGTGCTCTGACGCCGCCGTGCCCGGGAATTTCAACGCGAGGCGGCTTTCGGCCAGGTCCATGAAAGCCAGCCGTGTATTCGTCGAACACGGATAGCTGTTGTGCGCAAACCCCCTGACCCGCTCTTGGCAGGTCATTATCACTGTCTCGAAACAGGCGCGCGGCGGCGCTTTGGTCTGCAGGCAGGCCCCCGCATCGTGCAAGACGTCCTGATAGATCGTTTCAAGCGGGTTCACCGATTGGGCCTGTATCGAACCGGCAAGCCCGCAACACAGGAAAACCATCGCCGCTGTCAGTTTGTTCACAGGCCCGACCCCAAACTGTCCGTGGCCGGTCTTACCCCGCCCGGATCGTGTCAATCATCAGCTTGACGTTCTCGGGATCGGCGTCCGGCGTGATGCCGTGGCCAAGATTGAAAATGTGCGGGCCTTTGGAAAAGGCGTCCACAATCCGTTTGGTTTCGGACACCAGCGCATCGCCACCTGTCACCATATGGGTGTTCTTCAGGTTGCCCTGCACACAGCCGCCGGGCTGCACGTGCTGCGCCGCCCATTCCGCTGACACCGAATCGTCGATCGCGACGCAATCGACCCCGGCCTTTTCGTGGAAACCGATATAGTTGTCGCCCGCCTGACGTGGGAAAGCGATGACTGGCAGGTCGGGGAACCGCGATTTCAGTTCCGAGGTGATGATGCGTGCGGGTTCCAGCGCATATTTGTCGAAATCCTCGCCTTTCAGCGACCCGGCCCAGCTGTCAAAAATCTTGATGACTTCGGCCCCGGCCTTGACCTGCTCGGTCAGGTAATCAATCGTGCCTTCGGTCAGACGGTCGATCAACTTTTCAAACAGCGCGCGGTTCTCGGCCTTGAGCGCATGGGCAGGCCCCTGATCCGGCGTGCCACGCCCAGCGATCATATAGGTCGCCACGGTCCAGGGCGCGCCAGCAAACCCGATCAAGGTGGTCTCGTTGGGCAGTTCCTTGGACAGGATGCGCACGGTTTCATAAACTGGGTTCAGCGTGTCGTGGATCATCTCGCCGCGACCCAGCTTGTCGAAATCGGCGTCCGACTGAATGGTCGACAGGCGCGGACCTTCGCCGGTCACAAACCACAAATCCGCCCCAAGCGCCTGTGGCAAAAGCAAAATATCTGCAAACAAGATCGCCGCGTCAAACCCATAGCGACGAATGGGCTGAAGCGTGACTTCGGCGGCCAGTTCGGGGTTGTAACACAGTTTCAGGAAATCCCCGGCTTGCGCCCGCGTCGCGCGATACTCGGGCAGATACCGCCCCGCCTGCCGCATCATCCAGATCGGAGGGGTGGGCAGGGTCTCGCCCGCAAGGGCACGCAGGATCGTCTTGGTCATCGGGATCTCCATCAACTCTGATAGCGGCAATACGTCAAAACGCAGGTGGTTGCCAGCGGTCAACAGGACGCATAAAGCATTGCCTATGATGATCGATATGCCCACCCCCGACGCGACCTTTAAGATTGGCACACGCGGCTCGCCTTTGGCGCTGGCTCAGGCCTATGAAACCCGCGCCCGGCTGATGGCCGCGCATGATCTGCCCGAGGCGGCGTTTGAGATCGTGGTCATCAAGACAACCGGTGACAACCGCACGATGATCGACGCGGACCGCCCCCTGAAAGAGATCGGCAACAAAGGTCTGTTCACCAAGGAAATCGAAGAGGCCATGTTGCGCGGCGACATCGATATCGCGGTGCATTCGTGCAAGGATATGCCGGTCGAACAGCCCAACGGGTTGATCCTGGATTGCTATCTGCCCCGCGAAGACGTGCGCGACGCTTTCGTCAGCCATGATTACGCATCGATCCATGATCTGCCGCAAGGGGCGGTTGTCGGCACCTCTTCGTTGCGCCGTCGGGCGCAGCTGATGACGCGTCGTCCTGACCTGAAGGTGGTCGAGTTCCGCGGCAACGTGCAGACCCGTCTGCAAAAGCTTAGGGATGGGGTGGCCACGGCGACCTTCCTGGCCAAAGCAGGCCTGAACCGCATGGATATGCGCGATGTCCCGGCGAACCCGATTGCCCCCGAAGACATGCTGCCCGCGGTGGCCCAAGGGGCGATTGTGATCGAACGGCGCACATCGGACAAGCGCGCGGCGCATATGCTTGTCGCGATCCATGATGCGGACACGGGCACACGCGTCGCGGCCGAACGGGCCTTTCTGGCCGAGCTGGACGGGTCTTGCGAAACCCCCATTGCCGCGCTGGCCGAACTCGATGCTGATCAGATTCGCCTGCGTGGCGAAATCCTGTCCCCCGACGGGACGGTATCACATGCGGATGAAATCACCGGCCCCGCAGCACATGGCCCGGCCCTTGGCCGCGAACTGGCCCAGGCACTGCTGGCCAAAGCCGGTCCGGGGTTCTTTGACTGGCGCGGCTGACCGCCCTTTATCTTGCCAGATAAGCTTTGAGGGGCGGCACCGGTGATGGGGAAAAGCCCCCAAACGCGTTTTCGAAAACGCGTTTCCCGCTCAGATCTTGAGCACGATCTTCCCAATATGGGTTGATCCCTCCATCCGCGCATGGGCGGCGGCGGCCTCTTCCAGCGGAAACTCCTGATCCATCACGGGCCCCACCTTGCCCGCATCCAACAGGGGCCAGACCTTTTCCCGCAGCGCTTCGGCAATCTTGGCCTTGGCAAGATCACTTTGCGGGCGCAGCGTGCTGCCCGTGATCGTCAGGCGGCGCATCATGACAAAGGCAAAGTTCAATTCGACCTTGGGCCCTTGCAAAAATGCGATCTGCACCAGCCGCCCATCTTCATCCAAAGATTTCACATTGCGCGGCAGATAGCTGCCCCCAACCATATCCAGGATCAGGTTGGCCCCGCCCTCAGAGCGCATCACGTCGACAAAATCTTCGTCGCGATAATTGATCGCCCGTTCGGCCCCAAGCTCCAGACAGGCCTGGCATTTCTCGTCCGATCCCGCGGTGACAAAGACGCGCGCGCCGAATTCCCGCGCCAACTGAATGGCCGTCGTGCCGATGCCGGAGGATCCGCCATGTACCAGGAATCGCTCACCCGCTTGCAGACCACCGCGTTCAAACACATTGGACCAGACGGTGAAAAAGGTTTCGGGCAGGCAGGCCGCTTGTTTCAGGTCCATTCCCTGAGGGATCGGCAGGCAATGCGCCGCCGGCGTCATGACGTATTGCGCATAGCCACCACCGGGCAAGAGCGCACAGACCTGATCCCCGACGGCGGGCCAGGTGACGCCCTCTCCGACGGCCACCACTTCGCCCGAGGCCTCAAGCCCCGGCAGATCCGACGCCCCTTTGGGGGGGGCGTAGCTTCCGGCGCGTTGCAGCGCATCCGGGCGGTTCACGCCAGCATAAGCGACCTTGATGACCACTTCGCCGTGCCCGGCCTGCGGCATGGGACGTTCGCATAGCTGCAGCACCTCCGGTCCACCCGGCTCAGTGATTTCCATTGCCCGCATGGTTTCCGCCATCGTGCCCTCCATTTCATCAGTTTGGTCTAGTTTAATCCTGCGTTTGCGGCGCAGGCTGGGTGCTTCCCGGCAGATCATCGCGCGGCACCGGCGCGACCACGTTTTCCAACAGGCGCGCGGGCCCGGCCATCAGGCGGCCAAGCGGCCCTTTCCGCGCATCCGCTTTGAATTTTTCGAACTGCATGACGTTGTCGATACGACGATCCAGAAAGGCCCAGGTGGCCTCATGCCCATCGCTTTCGTCGCCCAGCCAGAACAGCACGACCGCAGAATACACCGCCGAAAGAGTCGCCCGCTTGGTGTACCAATTCACATCCCGCGACGTGTCCCCCAAGCCGGTCCAGATCGCATCCGCCGTGCCCCAGATCAGCCTGGCCCCATCCGCCGCGTTTTGCGGCAGGGCAAACAGGGTGGTCCCGCGCCGAACCGCTTCGCGGTCCTCGACCGCTTGCAGGCGCGCCCGGACGGCAAAGGCGACCCGATCACGATAGCGTAGTTCAGACAGATCGGCGGCGTCCATGGCCGCACTCATCGCGGCATCCCCGCGTTTGTGATAGGCAATCGCCAGATCCAGCGCCCCGCGCGGAAACAGCCCACGGGCCACCGTTGGGTCAACATCCACATCGGCCACAGCGGCCTGAAAACACGCATCAGTCCAGCCATCAAAGGGGACATGCATCAAAGCGGCGTCCACAAGGCGATCAGTAAGCGTATCCGACATGGTGTCCTCCCTTGGCCATAGCCAACACCCTAGACAAAAAGGAACTGGGTTGCTATAGGGCGGCTTCCTGCAAATCCTTGCAACTTCAGACTAGAAAGGTGGTGACACCACATGCAGGTCAGTGTTCGCGACAACAACGTCGATCAGGCGCTCCGCGCCCTGAAGAAAAAGCTCCAGCGCGAAGGCGTATTCCGTGAAATGAAGCTCAAGCAACATTTCGAGAAGCCGTCCGAGAAAAAAGCGCGCGAGAAGGCTGAGGCGATTCGCCGTGCCCGCAAGCTGGCGCGCAAAAAAGCGCAGCGCGAAGGTCTCCTCTGAGATTTTCACAGCTTGGTTGCTGATTTTTCAGCACTGAAAGTCAAGACGACCCCCGGGGCCCTGCCTTTCGGGGGTTTGTCATTTCTGCCACAGGGCCACGGGCCATGGTCGCGTGTTTCAGATCGTGGGCTTGCCAAGGTGTCCTGCCCCGCGTTAGACGCGCCCCATGCAAAACCTGATGACCAAGACAACCACCACCAAGACCACCGCCATCGGCGGGGGAGTGTTTGGTGTGCGCGGTCAGAAGATCTAAACCACCAACCAGCCCCGCCGGAGACGGACGGGGCAGATATGCGCTTCGTCCCTTCGCACATGAAAGAGAGACGAAGATGTTGATCCAGGAAAATCCCCAAGCCGCCGCCCGTGTCATCCCCGCCAACCCCGTTGTCGCCATTGTCGGCGCAACCGGAGCCGTCGGGGCCGTGCTGATCGAAAGCCTGGAGGCGCGCAACTTTCCCCTGTCCGAACTGCGCCTGCTGGCATCGGCCCGCTCCGCTGGCAAAGCGGTGCCATTTCGCGGACAAGAGCTGATCATTCAGGAACTGGGGGAAGCCAGCTTTGACGGCGTCGATATTGCGCTGTTTTCGGCGGGCTCCGGCCTGTCGCAAACCTATGCCCCCATCGCGATTGCCGCCGGTGCCATCGTGGTCGACAATTCGTCCGCCTTCCGCATGGAGGACAACGTTCCGCTGATCGTGCCCGAGGTCAACGCAGCCGCGATGGAGGCCCATCACGGCGTGGTCGCAAACCCGAATTGCGTGGCGGCGATTGCAACCGTGGCCCTCGCGCCTCTGCGCGCACATCGCAAAATCAACCGCCTGCAGATGTCCACCTATCAGGCGGCCTCAGGTGCCGGCGCCGAAGCCATGGCGGAACTCAATGAAGCCACTGCCGCTGCGCTGGCCGGAGAAGACTTTGAACCCAAAGTCCTGCCCCACCCCTATGCCTTCAACTTTTTCAGCCACAATGCAGATATCGAACCCGACACCGGCTATAACGGCGAGGAAAGCAAGGTCATCGCCGAGATGCGGCGCATCTTTGATCAGCCGGAATTGCCCGTCGGCGTAACCTGCATCCGCGTGCCTGTCCCGCGGGCACATGGCATGGCCATCACCGTTGAACTGGACGAAGCCCTGTCGCCTGATCTGGCGCGTGAACTTTTTGCCAATGCACCGGGTGTTCAGGTCGTAGACGATCAGGAACGTAACTATTTCCCCATGCCCGTCGACGCCTCTGGTCAGGACGACGTATTGGTCGGACGCATCCGCACCGATCTGGGCGATCCCTCTGGCCGCTCGCTGGCGCTGTTCGTGGTTGGGGACCAGCTGCTGAAAGGTGCGGCATTGAATGCCGTGCAAATCGCCGAAGCGCTGATGGCGCGCGCGCAGTAACCTGTCTCCCCCGCCCACGGGCGGGGGGAACACCCGACATGACATCATGGCCCCACGATTCGGGCCACCAAACAGGTCGATTTCCCAAGATCCGTTGCAGCTGTATCAACCCCTATCCGATGACAACAGGTCAGCTGGGGCCGATCATGAAACAGGTCATCTGTCGTGCCTGCAGACGTTTGCAGGCGATCTCGGCCTCGTCACGGGAAAGACCCATAAAGTTGGCATCAAAGCCGCGCGATCCTTTGACCACCTTGCGCAACGCGCCGTCCAGGGTCGTGGATTCAGCCAGGGCCGTTTTCAACAGCACCTTTTGTGCGGCAAACTCATTGCGATACCGCCCGACATTGATGCCCCAATGGCGACCGTCCGACGTGGACAGACGCGTGACCACCTCCGCCTGTTGGGCCGGCGTGGGTTTGTCGCGCAACAAAGCGGCGGCCTTCACGCTTTTCGGGCGGGTAATCGGCTTGGCCGACTGCGCGGGGGCCTGGGCCTTGGCGGTCACGACCGGAGCCGTCGCGGTCGGCGCCTCTGGTGGCACAGCCGAAACGGCCTGGATCTCTTGCAGCGCCTTTTGCAAATCATCCTGAACCTGCGCGACGATCGGCGCGGTGTCGGGCGCCGGGGCTTCGGGTGTCGAGATTTTGGGAACCGCGCGCGCCACCGGGCGCAGGCTGCGTTTCACCGCTGCATTTGCCACCCGAATCGATTTGGAGACACCTTTGGTTGACGCGCCAGCCTTGGCCTGTCCCTTGGATTTCGAATTGGATTTCGGTTTGTTTTTCGCGACACGCACCGTTTTCACATTGCCCCGATAGGCCGGTTTGCGAGGTTTGCGCAGCGCAACCCGCGTGGGCGAGCGTTTGAACCCAAGATCCAAAAGTTCGGCCACCTTGGCATTGCGCGAGGCCGTGGAACGCCCCCCAAACACCGTCGCGATCACCCGCTCACGACCGCGCTCGGCCGAGGCGGTCAGATTGTAGCCCGCCGCCCGGGTATACCCCGTCTTGATCCCGTCTGCGCCTTTGTAGTTCTCCAGCAAACGCCGGTTTGTATGCGACACCGTTTTGATCCCGGCATCCGCCTTTTTGCGCGAAAACAAGTTATAATATTGGGGATAGTCATAGATCACATGGCGCCCCAGGCGGGTCATGTCACGCGCGGTCGACAGGTGCCCCTGTTCGGTCAGCCCATGTGCGTTTTTGAACGTCGTCCGGGTCATGCCCATGGCTTTGGCAGTCCGGTTCATCCGGCGGGCAAAGGCCGCCTCGGAGCCGGAAATCGCCTCGCCAATTGCGGTCGCGGCGTCATTGGCGGACTTCACCGCCGCCGCACGCACCAGATAGCGCAGCTTGATCTTTTGCCCTGCCCGCAGGCCAAGTTTCGAAGGGGGCTCGGCCGCGGCATTTTTCGAAACACGCACCAGCGTGTCCATCGAAATCTCACCATTCTGCACCGCCTCAAAGGCGATGTAGACCGTCATCATCTTGGTCAAAGATGCCGGATGCAACCGTGTGTCGGCATTGCGCGAATGCAGCACCTTGCCGCTGCGCGCGTCCATCACCAACGCAGCATAGGGCGCTGCGAATGCCGACATCGGCACCACAAGTGCCATCCAAATAAACGTGAATACATACAGACCAATACGGCCTGCCTGCCTGCGACGTCCCGTCACCCGATCCACCTTTCTGCCTCAAACTCCCGGGTTTTCCCGGTGAGTATTTTATCGACACTCATTAAGCGTCATTTTTGTTAAAAGTTGGATAACATGGATCCTGGTTTCAGAAAACCCGGCAATCTGTTGATTTACCGCTGTTTTTGCAATGAGGCATCACCCAGATATAGCGCCCCCAACACCCGCGCCCCCAAAACTGGCCATTG
Organism: Pelagimonas sp.; assembly: GCA_025210345.1. Classification (GTDB taxonomy): domain Bacteria; phylum Pseudomonadota; class Alphaproteobacteria; order Rhodobacterales; family Rhodobacteraceae; genus JAOARQ01. The sequence goes on from JAOARX010000025.1 coordinate 209,905, forward strand.
CCCTCCAAGTCTGGCATCTGGACGGCGTATTAACCGATCTCGTCGATCAGCCCCGCCAGCCCGGATAAATCCGGCAGTTCGCGGAATCTCGGATGCACCGGGGGCTCGGCATGTTCAAGGCTCCACGCCAGATCATGTGGGACAAAAACGCCCCACCCTCCCGCGTCAATCGCGGGGCGCACATCCGATTTCATGGAGTTGCCAATCATCATCGCCCCGGGTGCGCCGCCCGGAACCCGCCCAAAGAGACGCGCATATGTGTCCGGTTGTTTATCCGAAACGATTTCGACCGCATCGAACAGATCCCCCAACCCCGATTGCGCCAGCTTTCGTTCCTGGTGCAGCAGATCCCCCTTGGTGATCAGCATCACGTGAAACTCCTGCGCGGCGCGTTCGACGGCCTCTTGTGCGTGGGGCAGCAGCTCGATCGGGTGATCTAGCATCTCTTGTCCGGCATCCAGAAGGTTCTGGATGACCGCAGCGGGAACACGCTGATCTGTGACCTCAATTGCGGTTTCGATCATCGACAGGACAAAGCCCTTTACCCCAAACCCATAGTGCCCAATGTTGCGACGCTCTGCCTGTTCAAGACGATGCATCACATCCTCTGCATCAGTGTAATCCCGCAAAAGATCCGCAAAGCGGTCCTGCGTCAGTTGGAAAAACCTTTCATTATGCCACAGCGTGTCATCCGCATCGAAAGCAATGGTCTGCAACTGGCGCGACATGGGGGCTCCTTTCATTGGCCACATATTTCATGGGCCACACATCGCCAAGCTAAGCCCGGGCAGAGGATTTTTGCAAATCATCGGATTTGCGCTTGCATCCCCCCAGACGCAAGAGTAAACGGTCCGTGGCCTTAGGGGTATAGCTCAGCTGGTAGAGCGACGGTCTCCAAAACCGTAGGTCTCGGGTTCGAACCCTGATGCCCCTGCCACTTCTCCCAACATTCCAAATCAAACCACGCAGCGCTGGCGTCCGCGTCTGATAACGTGATCGACGGTCAAAGGAATAGCGGCCTGTGGGCTTGAAAAACCTGTGCGCTTTTCGTATTTGACGCTCTGACCCTGTGAGGAAACAAATTGATGGCTACCACAAACCCCCTTCAGTTCATCCAGCAGGTGCGCGCCGAGGTTTCTAAAATCGTCTGGCCCACCCGCCGCGAAGTGATGCTGACCACCGTGATGGTGTTCATCATGGCGGCGCTGACCGCTGTTTTCTTTGCGCTTGTTGATCTACTGATCAAAACCGGCCTTCAGGGGCTGTTGGCGCTGGTGGGCTAGGCCCGCCCCAGATCAGCCAGCGATTGCAGGCTTGAAACTCTTGCACCACGGGCGTAAGAGACCATGGAATGATAGAAGGGCGTGTAACGAATCAAGTTGCACGCCGATTTTTTATCCGGGACTCAAATCCCGGTCAGGCAAAGCAAAAGGTGGCAAATGGCGAAGCGGTGGTATTCGGTCAGCGTGCTTTCGAACTTTGAAAAGAAGGTCGCTGAATCTATCCGTCAATCGGTCGAGGAACAGGGCCTTGAGGATCAGATCGACGAAGTGCTGGTTCCCACCGAGGAAGTGATCGAGGTTCGTCGCGGCAAAAAGGTCACGACCGAGCGCCGCTTTATGCCGGGCTATGTTCTGATCCACATGGAAATGTCCGATCAGGGCTATCACCTTGTGATTTCGACCAACCGTGTGACCGGTTTCCTGGGTCCGCAGGGCCGTCCGATGCCCATGCGCGACGCCGAAGTCGAAGCCATCCTTGGCCGCGTCCAGGAGAACGAAGAAGCACCGCGCACCCTCATCAGCTTTGAGGTGGGTGAAAAGGTCAAAGTCAACGACGGCCCCTTCGAAGGCTTCGACGGCATGGTCGAGGGCGTGGACGACGACACACAGAAACTCAAGGTTTCGGTGTCCATCTTCGGCCGCGAAACCCCGGTCGAGCTGGACTTTACCCAGGTTTCGAAAGAGGTCTGAGCCTTAGGGTATTATGTCTGATTGCTTATCAAACGCTCCGCAATCGCGGGGCGTTTTTTTGTAAGCGGGTGGTAGCTCTCCGAGACAAAGCGTAATTTAGCTGCGGCTACTCCAAAGGCTGCTTTGCTAGTCCCCAAAGGTCAGATAGCGTTACTGTGATCGGTAAAGGTAAGGCAAAATGGAGCAATCAAACAAAATGAGGGAAGGATTTTCACCGTTTATCTTCGGGATAGTGATGATCTCATTTGCCGCTGTTTTTTGGTTCGTTGATTTACGCCAAAGCCGCGAAGCCGAAATATTAGCATCCGAAGTCAAGAATTTCTTGGAAAACCATCGAAGGGAAAGTTTCGATCACCTGACCGCATATCAGCAGGCACGACAACTGAAGGAACTTACCGATAGCCCAAATCGCATGTTGCTCAGCATGCTTTCATTGGTGATAGCCATGCAGTTTTTCTCAACGTTCTTCAAAAACTCGTTATGGCCTGTACGTCGCGGCCTTAGACTTCCGCCACTTGGATATTTCTACAAACCGGACATCCATACACAGTGCAGCTTGGTCACAGTGGGCACCGATCCGTCCTTTGTATACCCTACACAAGAACCACCTAAAAATTGTCTGTATGGTACTCCTGATCCACCCACCCCAATTCACCCTTGCTATCCCCCCCCAACCGATGTAACGCAGCGCATCTGCGCCTTTTCGGGCGTACGAATCGTGGAAGGCGAGCCGCGCGCGCGCTGCGGACCAGACCACGCAACATAACCTGCTTTCGCCACGCGTGTGTGAAAGTGTTGTAAAGGAGATAGCCGATGGCCAAGAAGCTCGCCGGCACGATGAAGCTGCAGATCCCTGCAGGCAAAGCCAACCCCTCGCCGCCCGTAGGCCCTGCTCTGGGTCAGCGCGGCATCAACATCATGGAATTCTGTAAGGCGTTCAACGCCAAGACACAGGAAATGGAGCCCGGCGCGCCGTGCCCGACCGTGATCACCTATTATCAGGACAAGTCCTTTACCATGGACATCAAGACGCCGCCCGCGTCTTACTACCTGAAAAAAGCGGCTGGCCTTAAGCCGGTTGGCAAGCGTAACCGCCCCCGTGGCGCGGAAGCCCCCGGCCGTGAGGTCGTCGCAACCGTGACCGTTGCGCAGGTTCGCGAGATCGCAGAAGCCAAGATGAAAGACCTCTCGGCCAATGACGTCGAAGCAGCAATGCAGATCATCCTGGGCTCGGCCCGGTCGATGGGCATCGAGGTGAAAGGCTAAGATCATGGCAAAACTCGGTAAACGTACCCGCGCAGCGCGCGAAGCCTTCGCTGGCAAAGATGAGATCACCGTCGAAGAGGCCGTGACCCTGATCAAGGCCAACGCCAACGCAAAATTCGACGAAACCGTTGAAATCGCGATGTCTTTGGGCGTTGACACCCGTCACGCTGACCAGAACGTCCGCGGCACCGTCAGCCTGCCCAACGGCACCGGCAAATCGGTTCGCGTTGCGGTTTTCGCCCGTGGCCCCAAAGCTGACGAAGCGAAAGAAGCAGGCGCAGACGTGATCGGCGCAGAGGACCTGATGGAAACCGTTCAGGGCGGCACCATCGACTTTGACCGCTGCATCGCAACCCCGGACATGATGCCCATCGTTGGCCGTCTGGGTAAGGTGCTTGGCCCCCGCAACCTGATGCCGAACCCCAAGGTCGGCACCGTGACCATGGACGTCGCTCAGGCCGTCAAAGACGCCAAGGGTGGTCAGGTCCAGTTCCGCGCTGAAAAGGGCGGTGTGGTGCACGCAGGCGTTGGCAAAGCGTCCTTCGACGAAGCCAAGCTGGTTGAAAACATCCGTGCCTTTGTTGCCGCTGTTTCGGCTGCCAAGCCCACCGGCGCAAAAGGCACCTACATGAAAAAGATCGCACTGTCCTCGACCATGGGTCCGGGCGTGACCGTTGACGTGGCCAACGCCACCGGCAACTGATCTTATTCAGATCTGAGATGAATGGGCGCCCTTCCGAGGGCGCCTTTTTTGTGGGTATGGGTATGTCACGCATCCGCGCTTTGAGACCGTATGACTAAGCGTGCCGGCGCTCGCCAGGGTCAACACCGCTCTTTGTGGTGGACACCAACGCGCCATGGGCGCCCGATGATACGTGACATCTACTTTGGGCGCATCCAGCCATGAAAAAGGGCCCCGCATTGCGGAGCCCTTTCGTATTATTATCACCGGTTTGGCTCTCGGGACATTCGGGCCTTTTGGCCCGAATACCCTGTCGCCTCGGTAACAGCGTCGCTGTTACTCGATGATTTTCGACACAACGCCGGAACCGACGGTGCGGCCGCCTTCGCGGATTGCGAAGCGCAGGCCGTCTTCCATCGCGATGGGGGCGATCAGTTCAACGTTGAACTTCAGGTTGTCGCCTGGCATCACCATTTCGGTGCCCTCGGGCAGCTCAACGGTGCCGGTCACGTCGGTGGTGCGGAAGTAGAACTGCGGACGGTAGTTCTTGAAGAACGGGGTGTGACGGCCGCCTTCTTCCTTGGTCAGGATGTAGACCTCGCAC
>JAOARX010000026.1 GCA_025210345.1 Pelagimonas sp.
CGCTGTCGCCTGACAGGTTGTCATTGTCGTCATCGCCGAAAAGCTGGTCCGATCCGTCCCCGCCCCGGAGCGTATCGTTGCCCGTGCCGCCCCGGATCGTGTCCGCGCTGTCCAGCCCCACATCCGGCCCCGCATTGCCGTTCAGAACGTCGTTGCCCGCATTGCCCTCGATGCTGTCTGACCCAAGACCGCCGTCAACACTGTCATTGCCTGACCCGCCGAGCAGCGTGTCGTCGCCCAGACCGCCTTCGATATTGTCCGGATCCTCGCCGCCAAGGATGCTGTCGCTGCCTTCCAAGCCCTGCAACAAATCATTGCCTGCGAAGCCGGAGATCGTGTCGGCACCACTTGTGCCTGAAATCGAATCATCAAGTGGCGTCCCATCAAAAACAGTCATATCTTAGAACTCCATAAATTCATTCAAAATTGCGTGTCATGCACGTGCCAGCGCCGCGAACCTACCAGTGTCACCCGGTTAAAAAGAGCATAAAAATAAAAAGGCCCAACCTTATTAATATTGTTGACTTCTAATAGCAATCCGCCTTTGGGCGGAAACATCAAATACAGAAACGACGACCGCGCAAAATTACTGGACCAGAAAGGTATTTCAAACCAACGGTTGGTTTTGTTGAATTTTGTCGACACCAGATGATCAGGCAAAAACTCTGCGGGCAGGGGCACCAATGGCCAAGCGCTCTTGATGCACGCTCATTAGTTGCGAATAAGCGTAGAGTTGATGCCCGCAGCTGCAAGAAAAGCCCAGGCTGTCCCAAGCAGACGAAATCTTGCTTCAATAAGTCAAAGCAAAGAAACGAATGTCATGTCGCAAGCGAAAAGACGTTCCCTTCAAACGCATGGCGATTTGCAGCGTTGGATCAAGCCTCCATCAACCCGCAGCGTTTGTCAAAAAGGTCCGACCTTACATAAGTGGCCTCAGCTTTATCTTTTATTCCATGCGCCAGGGTGGCTTCGATCACCTCGCGAGGGAAGCCCGTCGTCTCGCCCGCCCAATCGCGGAACGTCGAGTGGAAGCCGTGAAACGTAATGTTCCTGCGACCCATTCGCTTCAGAACCGCCGTCATCGTCATGTCAGAGATCGGACGCCCAGGCTTCGCGTCACTTTCGAACACCAAAGTGTCTTTCCCACGTGGGTCTCCGAGCAGAGCAATAGCCACGTTGGTCAGCGGGATGCGATGCTCTTTCGACTCCTTCATTCGTTCTGCCGTCCTGCTCGCAAGGTCGATCTCGCCCCAAACAGCGAGGCGCGCTTCGCCGGAACGCGCGGCGGTCAAGGCCAAGATCATGGCGGCGACTGGATTTCCCCCGGTTTCGTGGACGGTTATGGGCTTAGAGTTTCCAGCCCTTCTCCTATTTTTCTTCACCACCCCCATCTGTGGAAGATCGGGGTGGTTGGGTCAATTTGGCCACTTTTGCACGCCCGGTCCAGTTGGGCCTATTTGGCGTGGCTGGGAAAAGGATCGCCGGTGGTGCTCACAGTTTCGTGATAGTTTACGTAGTTTACAAAAAGGATTTATATCGTAAATAGGGGCAACATTTAATGCACACCAATGAATGAGCCGCACCCATGTCCCTTGAGACCCAAGACACCGTTGCCCAGACCCTGAGCGACACGCTTGCCGCACAACGCGCCGCCTTTGCCCAAGATCCTGCGTCTTCGATTGAACAGCGCATCAACCGGCTGAACCGGCTTCACAACGCGATCCTCGATTACAAGGATCGCCTGATCGCCGCCGTGGATACAGATTTCTCCGGTCGCGCCGCCGCCGAGACCGAGATCCTTGAAATCCTGCCCGTGCTGGAAGGAATCGCCTATAATAAGAAAAATGTGAAACGCTGGGCGAAGCAATCGCGCCGCCATGCGCCACTGATGCTGTTCGGATCGCAGACCAAGGTGCATTATCAGCCGGTGGGCGTCATCGGCATCGTGGTGCCGTGGAACTTTCCGATCTTCCTTGGCCTGTCGCCTCTGGTCGGCGCTATGACCGCCGGCAACCGCGCGATGATCAAAACCTCGGAATTTGCGCCGCAGACCGGTGAGTTGATCAAAGAGATGATCGAAAGCACCTTTTCGGCCGACGAAGTTACCGTGCATACCGGCGGCGTCGAGGTCGCGACAGAATTCACCAAGCTGCCCTTTGATCACCTTGTCTTCACCGGTTCGACCGGGGTGGGCAAGATCGTGATGCGCGCGGCGGCTGAGAACCTGACGCCCGTGACGCTGGAACTGGGCGGCAAATCCCCCGCGATCATCCACGACGATTTCCCGATCGAGGAAGCCGCCAAACGGATCGCCTTCGGCAAGGGGCTGAACGCCGGTCAGGTCTGCGTGTCACCGGACTATATTCTTGTGGCCCGTGCCAAGATTTCGGCCTTCACCGCCGCGTTCGAAAAGGCCATGGCGGGCCAATATCCGACCCTGCGCGACAATTCCGATTACACCGCTATCATCACCGAACGTCAGCAGGAACGGCTGGAAGCCAACTTGGCAGACGCACGCGAAAAGGGCGCCACCATCCGCGAGATCAACCCGAAGGGCGAAGGCTTCGACGGCACCCGCAAGATGGCCATGCATGTGGTCACCGATGTCACTGACGAGATGCGGATCATGCAAGAAGAAATCTTCGGTCCGATCCTGCCCGTCGTGCCCTATGACACGCTTGACGAAGCGATTGCCTATGTGAACGCGCGACCCCGCCCGCTGGCGCTTTACTATTTCGACTGGGACAAGGCGCGCGGCGAGCATATGCTGAATGCCACCCATTCCGGCGGCGTCTGCATCAACGACGTGATGACCCAGGTGGCGGTTGATGACATGCCCTTTGGCGGCGTCGGCCCCTCGGGCATGGGCCATTACCACGGTAAAGAGGGATTTTTGAACTTCTCCAAGGCCAAGGGCGTGGTGCGCAAGGGCCGGTTCAACCCGACGTCGTACATCCAGCAGCCCTGGGGCAATCGCATGTACAACGCCTATATGCGCTTCCAGTACCGCCGCTATCGCAAGATCGGCTAAGCCAGTCCGCCCGGTCGCATCCCACGCGACCGGGCCCCATATAACACCAGATTTCGAGACCTCCGATGCTCAAGAAAACCCCAATCTCCTACGCGCTTCAGCTCGTATCCACCTTTGTTCCAATCCCGAAACCGATGTTGTTCTCTGGCCCCGGTTCGACCGATAAACTGGCCGATTTCATGATCGACAGCGGCCACCGCCGCCCGCTTCTGGTAACCGATGCCTTCCTTTTGAAGAACGGTATGCTCGACGGGCTTCTGGCCTTTCTCAAAGAGCAGGGCTGCGAGGTTACGATTTTTGACGGTATCATTCCCAACCCCACCTTCGCCGTGGTCGAGGCCGGTCTGAAGCTGAGCCGCGACAATGGCTGTGACAGCGTGCTGGCGATCGGCGGGGGATCTGCCATTGACGCCGCTAAGGTGATCGCCGCTGCTCATACCGCGAAAAAGCCGCTGGCAAAACTGGTCGGCAACCTGAAGATCAAAGAGGCCCCGCTGCCGTTCTTCGTTGTGCCCACCACCTCGGGGTCGGGCTCGGAAACCACCGTGGCCGCCGTGATCTCGGACAGCGAGACCCACAAGAAACAGTTCTTCGTCAGCCCCAAGCTGATCCCGATTGCCGCAGCACTTGACCCCGAATTGCTGAAATCCCTGCCGCCCGCCATGACGGCGGCTGTGGGCATGGATGCGCTGACCCATGCGATCGAGGCTTATACATCGACCAACACGTTTGACGACACCGACCGTGATGCGGCCACCGCTGTGGCGCTATTGTTCCGCTACCTGCCGACCGCCACACATCAGGGCGATGACCTGGTGGCGCGCGAAAAGGTGGCGCGGGCCTCGTTCCTGGCGGGTGCCGCCTTCACCAAGGCAAGCCTCGGCTATGTGCACGCGATCTCGCACCAGATCAGCGCCCAGTACAACACGCCCCACGGGCTGGCCAATGCGGTGATCCTGCCCCGGGTGCTGCGATTCAACGCAGTTGCCGTGGCGGGGCGTCTGGCCGATCTGGAACGGCGGGTCGATCCTGCGGCCAAAGGGTCGGACGCCGCGCTCGCCCAGGCCTTCATCGCTCGGGTCGATGCGCTTTCCGATACGCTGGCCATTCCCGCCGCACTTGATGATCTAAAGACCTCGGATTTCGACAAGATCACCCGGGATGCATTGGCAGAAGCCCGTAGATCTTATGCCGTCCCCAAAGTAATGAACGCCGGGGACGTATCCAAGGTTCTGACTTCGGTCGCAGCGGGCGAACGCAATGTCAGTTTTGGCTGAGCTAGCAGAACAGGGCGTCGCGCTGGCGCGGCCCGTCCACCCAGCCCAGGAAAGAGAGTATTATGACGTTCAGTGAATATCAGATCCCAGGCGTGGCCCCCATGGGCATCATGATGGCCTTTGCGCAATACGGGTTTCGCAAAACCTCGATGGAAGACATCGCGCGCGCCTCGGATCTGTCACGACAATCAATCTATAAGAAATTCGGATCCAAGGAAGCCTGCTATGATCAGACCCTGCTCGCTTATATGGCCAGCGTCTACGCGGATGTCTTCGACGCCCTGGAAAACGAAACCATGCCGCCCCCGGCGGCGCTTGAATGGGTGTTCACCCGCATCGGCGAGGACGCTGTCGCCTTTGCCAACACGCCGCATGGGCAGGAGTTGATGGAGGCCGCGCTCAGGGCCGCCGATGGCACGCCCGAGAATTGGCCGCAAATGTTCCAGAATCGCTTGGCATGGTTCTTTGATAAACACGGGTTCTCGCGCTCGCAGGACCATGCCGAGGACATCGCCTTTGTTCTGATCAAGGCCTCCCGCGGATCGCTCATCCATGCCCGCACCGTTGAAAGCTATTGCGCCGACATGCACCGGGTCTTTGCCACCATCCTGCCGGGCGTTTCTGCGGATGACTTCACCTGATTTTCCGGCCTTTCACGGCCCCAGAACAGATGGTTCAACCTGCCATGACCAATAACACTACAGCCAATCTGAACACGGACAGCGACCCCGTGACCATCACGGTCTTCCGCCGCATCCGACCCGGACGAGAAGCCGAATACGAAGACTGGATCCGCGGCATACCCGAACTGAGCTGTGGCACCATCGGGGATGAGGCGTTCTCGCTGGCGACCTTGACCCATGTCAATCTGGGCGAACCAACATTTGGCATCGCCCCCGCAGAGGGCGAGTTGCGCGTTACCCTGAGGTCGATGACCAATGAGCGTATGGATGCTCTGATGCAAGAGGCGCTGTACAGGGTTGAAAAAAACGCTCAGGGCCTTTCCGTCGATATCCTGTGGCATGATGTGTTTCGGGCCGTGGTGAATGACGTTGAAGCCACAAATATCGCCCGCAATGCAGCCACAGCTTTGGGGCAGCGCTGCCTTGAAATGCCGACGCCCATGCGCTGGTCCGAGGATTTTGGACGGTTGGGGGACGATGGGGCCAAAGCTGCCTTGCTCTATCTCGGGGCTGGAGAGAATCATCCCCAACTTCACAACCCCGACTATGATTTCCCCGATGCCCTGATCCCTGTCGCGGTGGATCTATTCTGCCAGATCCTGCGGGACATCCTGAGCCCTGAGATCCAGTAAAGATGCAAGATGGCAGCGCAACTTCCTGGTGCACCATTCACCGCGACCGGATTTCGCGAAATCTGGAGCTCGCGCGGGGTCTTGTCCCTGACGACCGCAAGTTTTGTGCCGTGTTAAAGGCCGATGCCTATGGCCATGGCATTGGGCAGGTCGTGCCATTGGTCCGGGAACAGGGGGTAAAAACAGTCGGCATCACATCTAATGCCGAAGCGCGTGCTGTTCGAGACGCAGGATTCGACGGCACACTGATCCGTTTACGCGCAGCGACACTGCAGGAAATCGAGGGCGCGCTGGATGAGCGTGTTGAAGAACAAGCCGCCTCAGTCACAACCGCACAGCAGCTTCGCACCCTTTTGGATGCTGGAAAACTGCGGACGGGTGCCCATCTGGCGTTGAATGCCGCGGGCATGTCGCGCGACGCGCTCGAGATTTCGACGGCGGACGGGCAGAGCACATGCCATGAAATCCTTGCCACTCTGGGGGCTGAGATTCATGGAATTTGTTCGCATTTCCCCTCCAATGAACCCGCACATCTCAGGCAAAGCGCGGAACAATTTCAACAACAGGCCGCGTGGGTCTTTGAAAACAGTGATTTGAAACGCAGTGAGACGCTGGTCCATGCGGGCAGCTCTCTGACGCTGATCTCGGACGTGGATGTGGCGACTGACATGTATCGCTGCGGTGCGATCCTTTATGGGATCTTGCGGCCTGATCTGGGATTTCGGCCGACAATGGATCTCGAGGCCCGCGTCATCAGCCTGCAGGATTATACTCAGGGAATGACGGTCGGTTACGACCGTGCGCACCGTCTGGAAAGGGATTGTCGTCTGGCCTGTATTTCGATTGGCTATGAAAACGGGTTCAGGAGCATCGCGCACGAGGGCAGTGCTGTCGCGATCCGGGATACACTGGCGCCCGTTTTGGGAAAGGTTTCTATGAATGCCATCGTAGCGGATGTGAGTGGCATCAAAGATGTCGATGTTGGTGATATCGTCCGAGTGTTTGGAGAAGGCGACTCGGCAGCCATCCTGCCCAAGCTGGCGGAAACACAGTTCCAAACTATCATGGCAGACCTATATACCGACTGGGGGCAGCGTAATCATCGGGTGTATCGCTGACACGTGTTAGTTCAACAAAGAAACGCCCGCAGGATGCCGATCTTTGAAGTTGGCTGTATTTGATCCAACGCTTCAAAGGGATCTCAGGTTTTGTTCAATTCGCCCGTGGTCAGGGCAGCCGCTGCAGGCAGGTCTTCGGCATTCAGCATTGACGTATCGCTGCGCGCTCATTTTCGCGGCTATTGCGAAAGTCCGGTCTGGTGAAGCTGCACCGCAGCGAATGTCTATATCGGAAATGTCCGGTAGCTAAATGATCGGAGGACAGCATTGGGCCATGCAGCCCCCCCCCACGCGACGCGGGACAGGGAGGGCGATTGGTTCCTATTAGAAGATACTGATATCGCGTGCCGCTTTCAGGGTATCCAAACCAACGGCTGCTGTCTTGTTCAAGTGGACACGTTTCAGCGCGGGCAGCTCGATCAATGGCGTGACATCAATCCCCTGCAATCCCCGCAGGCTGATGTCCTCCAAGGATGGAGCGGCCCGCAAGGCGGACAGATCCTGCACATCGGTGTTAGCGATAAAAAGCGTATCGAGGCGCGGCAGGGCCTGCACGAATGAGAGATCAGACACGTTCGAGCCATTGAGTTGAATCGACTCGAGGTTTTGCATGTCTGCCAAAACGGAAAAGTCATCAAGTTGTGTATCGAATGCGAGCAGTCTTGAAAGACGTGGCAGGCGCGTCAGCGGTGACAGGTCAGAGACGGCCGTGTTGATCAGTTGGACTTCATAAAGGTTCGGAAGATCTGCGATCGGAGAGAGATCGTCAATCGGAGTATTGCTCGCCGTAAAACTCGTGAGATTTGTCAGACTGGCCATGGCAGATATATCAGCCACTTGCACATCCTTTAGACGCAACTTTGACAGTTTTGTTCGCCCGCTGATCGGCGAGAGATCGACTATTGGTGTGCCCCGCAGCTGAAGCGAGCGTAGCTCTGGCATGTTTTCGATCGGAGACAGGTCAGTGACCTGAAGATTTTCGAGAATCAAGTTCCGCAATTCGGACATCTGAGCAATGACAGACAAATCCCCTGAAAGCTTTCCCGACAGTGTAAGCGATCTAAGGTCCGTCAGTGCGGCGAGCGCCGAGATATCGGCAATGTCCGAACTCACAATTTCAAGGTGTTGGAGTGCGGGGAATCTGTGCACCACATCTATCGTTTCAGCCTTGACATATTGGAAGCGCAAGCTGGTGATTTTCTGCGGATCGTCGATCTGGTTCAGCAAAGACAGCTCGCCTGGCAAGACAGTGACGTAAAACGTCTCGGACGTGACACATCCGCGTTTGAATTGAATGCCAGACAGGCCGTTTTTGGTACAGGGCTCGGACTCCCCCGTCTGGACGGAGAGCACGGTATCTGTGAAGTCCTTCAAAGCGGCTTTGACCTGCGGCTGGGTTGCCAGTTCTGGCGCAGACAAGAGGGTATCGATGTATGAAATGTGTTGCTTGCCTTCGGCACTCACGACGGTGTCAGCGCGGACAGTTTCCAAGTATGTTTTAACACTTAAGAATGAGGCTACAGCGATCAGGAACGCGCCAGCCATCACAATCACAACCCATAGCTTTATTCGAATCATTTTTGCTTCTTTCAATTTCAAAACGCACACTGCAGCCGCTGATAATAAGAGTTTGGCGCCTTGATTTGGCAATATTGTGGCATCGGCTTTGACCTACCCCAAGATTTCGGACCATTCAAAAGGAGAGATTGGTCTCGTAACGTTCAGCGCCGTGATGCCCTCATCGACACCTTTGGTGGGTGAGGGAAGGTCTACCTTCAAGGAGGTGGAGATCTGTTTTGCGCTGCGTACTTCCGCGATGATGGTGTCTCGGTAGGTGGCATCGCCTACGTGCTGTGCGCGCTGGTGTAGCGCATCGCCAGCCTCGTCGGCTCCGTTTCCGGCTGTCAGGAAGGCTGCGATTTAACGTGCGCAGGGGCTGGCGTGCCCCGATTGAGTGGTCCGGTTTAATTGTTAGTGCATCGTGGGCCTCTGGTCCATTGGCACGATGCTGCCGGGCGCAGGCGGACGATACAGGCCCAGAAAGACGTGATTGCGCTGATCCAGTGGTGCGCGCAGCAAGAATTCAAACGCCATCAAAACAACCATGTGCCGGTCCATATCATCGCGGACGAGGCTACAAATTTCAAAATTTCTGATCTTAGCTCTTTGTTAACTTGGGGGCGCGGCTACGGCATCCGCCTCAAGCTGATCATCCAAGATCTGGCCGCGTTCCGGCTGGTTTATGGCAAAGATGCGCTGGACACGTTGACGAGCGAGACGGAAATCAAATTGTTTTTGCCTGGACAGCGCAATCCGGAAACGCTTGCCGCCCTCGAAAAAATGCTCGGCTCGCAAGCTGTCATGATGCAATCCATGGGCGGCAAGGCTACAGCCTGATCGAGCGCAAAGATGGCGGCGTTCAAGTCGCGCACAAGAAGAAACCACTCTATCTGTGGATCAAAGACAAGAAACCCGGCGACATGACCGGGTACCTGACTGTCTTCTGGCAAGACGGCCCCTGGCGGTATTCGTTGGTCGGGGATCAAAAGCGCGAACCGACGGGCCAGATCGCACGATTGATCCATGGGCAAATGATATAAGTATAGGTTGTAAAATCAGATCATCCGAAGTAGCCATTGGCACGAACGCAGCGATATGGCGCATCGTCCGCACAGCGGTCATTGATACTGGTTTGATTCATGACCGTTTTGCGTTGTTAAGTTTGCTCTGCGACCCAATCCTCGTGAGCATGTCTGATCCGAACAATCAGGTTATTTTCATCTTCAATGTTGTAGAGGATGATGTGCGAGCGGAATGGGTGAACGCGGATGGGCGGGTTTAGCTCTGTCCGCTCCCGTCCCATGCCGGGATTGCGAGCGATCAGATCGAATGTGTTGTAGAGCGCGTCATGATAGGCCTGTGCCTGTGCAACGCCGAAAACCTCAATTCCGATCTCGGCGATTGACCTTATGTCCTCTTCGGCGGCTTGCGTCAGGCGAATGTTCATTCCGGGGTGCTGTTTCTACCTTGAACACGGGCCAAAGCGTCGCTGAAGATGTCGTCCTTAGATCGGCTGCTGATCCCGCTGGCGAGGCCTTCATCGACTAGCGTCTGCAAACGCGCGATCTTGTCATTGCGTTCCTGATCTCGGCGGATCAGATCACGCACATAGTCACTGGCGTTGCTGTAACGCCCCGTTAGGCTTTGTGCTTCTACCCATTCCTTCATAGGGTCCGGTAGTGATACATTCATTGTTGCCATGTGCTGATCCTCCATAGGAATAGTATGGCATGTTTTGGCAATCTTTGTCAATTTTGCATACTGCCTGGCCGAATTACCGATATATACCCTCGCTCTACCCAAGCGCGTAGAGGCGGCATTTTCCTATCCAATGATCACTTTCAACCTTCTGATGGAGTGATCAATGAAACCCGATCAATACAACCTTAAACCGGGACATGTCGTCCTGATGCTGACAGGGGTGGTTGCCCTGTTTCTGCTCTTCCCTGCTCTGGCGGAGTTGGAGCAACGTCCGTGGAACCGGGATTACGATGTGATCCTGCCTGCTCTACGTATCTGGATGATTTTGGGGTCCAGCATGGCAGGTTTTGCGCTTGGCTGGTTCTTGTCGCCGCAGGCCTCTGAGCTGCGTGCAGTCGTCTCGCCGCCCTTTGACATGTCGCCCGAGGATCTGTGCCGGTCTGATCAGGCACAGCATGTCTATCTCATGCCTCCGGCGGAATATGTGGAGGCTTGGGCACCTGTGCTCAAGGCGCTGTTTGTCAGCGCCATGGCGTTCAAATCCCGCGCCCCTGCCGCGCCGCGTCAGACCTGGATCTTGGACGAATGCGCTCAGCTTGGCGCGTTCCCTCTGGTCGTAAAGCTGTTCTCCTACGGGGCCGGGATTGGCATCCGGCCTTGGGCCGTGTTTCAGTCTAGCGCCCAGATGGATCTGATCGGGCGCAATGCGGGCGAGATCATCACATCTTCCGCTGCTCTGAAGATGTTTTTCGCGGTGCGGGATCTGGGGTCGGCCACCAAACTCTCACAAAGCATCGGAGCGCAGTCTCTTACTTACGATGATGGCCACCGGCAGGCGGCAGCAAAGCATGAAAGGCGTCAGGCTTTTCTGGCCATGCTCAAGGGCGAAGACCCGCTGCTGGCCCTGACGCGCAGCGCGCATCACCATCAGATCAGCAAGGCCAAAAGCCTGCAAAAGCGCGATCTGATTGACCCGGCAGAGGTCATGTCGCTGCCACCGGGCAAGCTGCTGATCCGCAGCGACCGTCTGCCCGCGACCATCCTCGCGGATCGCATTGCCTATTTCCGCAACCCGAGCATGGCCGGGCTTTATCTGCCCAACCCGTACCATCCGCCCATGGATCGCGTGCAGATCGCCACGTTCTGGGGGCAGCGCTGGCGCAATGTCATCACCGCGCCGGTCCCGCCGCCATACGCCCCCCTGCCGCAATATTGCGATGGATACTGGCGCAGAGTTGATCACCCTCAGGAGACACCATGACAGAGGCAAAGCCGGTTTCCGTATCCTTCGCCCATACCCGCGCCGACCTGCGTGCAGGCAATCCGCTTTACGACAAGACCGATCCGGCCCGTGACGCGTTTCGGGCCACTCACGACGCATCGCGGGCTGAGCGGCGAGAGAGTTTCATGGTCAAACGCGCCCAGGTGATCCAGAAAATGAAGGCCCGGGTTGAGGCCGGGTTCTGGGTGTTCCGAGCGCCGGTCGGCTACAAGTTTGAGAGAGCATCAACGGGAGGCAAGGTCTTGGTGCCGGATGAACCTCTTGCCTCTGTGGTCAAAGATGCGTTGGAGGGCTACGCCTCGGGCCGCTTGGCGTCTCAGGCCGAGGTTCAACGTTTTCTTGAGGCTGATCCGCATTTCCCAAAGGATCGCCCGGATGGGTCTTTGCGTGCGATGACGGTGTGGCGATTGCTGCGCAAAGTCGTCTATGCGGGTCATGTCGAAGCGCACAAATGGGGTGTTTCGGTGCGGCAGGGGGAACACGAGGGCTTGATCAGTTTCGCAACCTTTGAGCGCATTCAGGACCTTTTGGAGGGCAAGAGACGTCCCGCAGCCCGAAAGGATTTCAACGAGGATTTCCCGGTGCGTGGTTTTGTCA
>JAOARX010000027.1 GCA_025210345.1 Pelagimonas sp.
CAGCACCACCGTTGGTGCTCCGCTGGTTGCGGGTGCTGCGGTTCAGGCCGAAGTCATCGACCAGATCAAAGGTGACAAGGTCATCAACTTCGTCAAGCGCCGTCGTAAGCACAGCTCGCAGCGCACCAAAGGCCACCGCCAGCAGCTGACCCTGCTGCGCGTGACCGAAATCCTGTCCGCAGGTGGCGACGCAACCGGCGTCAAAGCTGCTGTTGGCGCAGGGTCGGTTTCGGCACCTGCGGCTGCGAAAGCCGCTGCACCGAAGGCCGCCCCCAAGGCAGAGGCGCCCGCCGCTGCCGCGGAAGGTGACGACCTGACCAAGATCAACGGTGTCGGCCCCGCCGCTGCCAAGAAGCTGGTCGAAGCCGGCATCACCACATTCGCTCAGCTGGCCGCTGTCGACGCCGAGACGTTCGAAGGCACCAAGGTCAAGCCCGAGTGGGTCGAACAGGCCAAAGAGCTGGTCTAAGGTTAAGGAGAGTAACTCATGGCACATAAAAAAGCAGGCGGTTCCTCCCGTAACGGTCGCGACTCAGCCGGTCGCCGCCTTGGTGTGAAACTGTACGGTGGCCAGCGCGCCATCCCGGGCAATATCATTGTGCGTCAGCGCGGCACCAAGTTCTGGCCGGGTGAAGGCGTGGGCATGGGCAAAGATCACACCATCTTTGCAACCGAAGAAGGCGCGGTTGAGTTCCGCAAAGGCCTGAAGGGCCGAACCTTCATCTCGGTTATGCCCGTCGCAGAGGCTGCAGAGTAAGCCGACCTTAAGGTCTAGATGACATGAGGGGATCGGCGCACCGCCGGTCCCCTTTCTGATTCATCTGTCTGAGATAGATGAATCCTGTTTCGCTATGCGGCAACCGGGGGAGCGGCGGCCGTCATAGTTGCAATTTTCATTGGCGTTTCTTTGCCAGATGCACACGAGGAGAGTGCAGATGAGCGTGATGTCCATTTCTGTTGAGACCATTGCGGTGAACGACCGGTTTGACTTGCGCCCCATTCGTGGGGCGGATGTCGGTCGGCTTGAGCATTACACCAGTGACGAACGTGTGGCGCGCATGACGCCCACGATCCCCCATCCGCTGCCGCCGGGTGCCGCCGAGGCCTATGTCGCCCGGGTGACCGCCGAGGATCGGCTTGAAGATGTCTGGGCCCTGGATGCCACCAAAAGTGGCGGGGATGAACTGGTGGGGGTGATCTCATTGGATCGCATCGACACCGATCAGGCTGAAATCCGCTATTGGATTGCGCCGGTCTATTGGAACACCGGCCACGCAAGTGATGCGGTCCGTGTCCTGGTCGAAGCCAATCCGATGGGGCATGCCACCATCTTTGCCAGCGTGTTTCAGGACAATCCGGCCTCGGCGCGGGTGCTGACCAATTGCGGGTTCGAATATATCGGCGATGCCGAAGAATTCTGTGTCGCGCGCAATGCCAAACTGGCGACCTGGACCTATCTGAAAAAGATGTCCTGACACTGTTCTTGCACAGCGGCTTCGGGTAGGTTTGTCCAAAACACATACGGGCAAAACCATGCAGTTTTTCGAGTTGAAAGACGATGATCTTCAGGCGCACCGCCGCAAGATCCTGTTTGTTTTCAAAGGGCGCCTGCGTGGCAGCGGGTCGCGCTATATGCGCTGCGATCAACTGGCGGATTTCGTCAACACCCATCAAGGCACGCACTATCATGCGTCTGCGATGGTGTTGCCCAAACCCGACGATCAACCCAAGCGCTGGAAACGCCTGTTGAAAGAGGCCGAGGGCGCAGTGGTGATCGCTCTCAAAGGCAGCTTGTCGATGCTGTCCGACGAAGCCCGCGAAGAGCTGCGCTCCAAGGCCCTGTGCCTGGCCATTGATCACGTGGACAGTTTTGGCGGCGGCGCGGTGTTTCAAACCGCCGACCTGCATTTGGCCGCCTCACATGAGGCGCTGGGTTTCATGACCCGCAAATGCGACCGGATCGCCCGACGCGACGGGTTTGACGCGCCCCGCATTGCCCTGTTGGATCACCACGCCGACATGCGCGTCTTGCCCCAACCCCAGCCCGAGGGCACCGCCTTTCAACTGGCCTATCTGGGGGATCTTGCGAATACGTATATTCCCGATGTGGTCAAACCCTATATGCTTGAGTTTTCCGGCAGTGCGCAGGACAGTTTCGAAGCCGCCTTGCTAGAGATTGATCAGGCCCACATGCATTATTGCATGCGTTCTGAGAGTGACCTGCGCCAACCAAAGCCCTTTACAAAGGGCTTTATCGCGGCGCGCGCCGATCGCAATGTGATCGTCAGCCCCAGCGTGCCGGATGCGCTGCGGTTTCTGGGCGAGGACTATCCGTTTCTCACCCGCGACGACAGCGATGAAGCGATCTTTGAGGCGGTTGAACAGGCCGCTGGGCTGGTGGGCAGCCGGGAATGGAACGACGGGCTGGCGCGCATGCGGGCGATGCGTGAGGCGGTGATGCCGGACAAGATCACCCAACAACTGGCCGATATCCTCCAACCCTACTTTGAATAGACCCGCGTTTGATCCAGCCCCTGCCAAGCGGCTTGTGGTTGTCATTTCCCATCCCGCACGTTAGACGAGCGGATGCCCTAGGCCAGCCTGAAAGAGACCAGAGATGAAGTTCCTCGACCTTTGCAAAGTTTACGTCCGCTCCGGCTCTGGCGGGAACGGCTGTATCTCGTTTCGGCGTGAGAAATACATTGAATACGGTGGCCCGGATGGCGGCGACGGGGGCAAGGGCGGGTCGGTCTGGGCCGAAGCCGTGGATGGGCTGAACACGCTGATTGATTTTCGCTATCAGCAGCATTGGTTTGCCAAAAGCGGGCAGGGCGGCATGGGCAACAACCGCACCGGCAAGGATGGGGATGACATTATCCTGCGCGTCCCCGTCGGCACCGAGATCCTGGACGAAGACGAAGAGACCGTGATCGCCGACATCACCGAACTGGGCCAGCGGGTGCTTTTGGCCAAGGGCGGCAATGGGGGCTGGGGCAATCTGCATTTCAAATCCGCAACCAACCAGGCGCCGCGCCGCGCCAATCCCGGGCAGGCCGGTATTGATCGCACGCTTTGGCTGCGGCTGAAACTGATCGCGGATGTGGGGCTTGTGGGGCTGCCCAATGCGGGGAAATCCACCTTTCTGGCGGCGACGTCGAACGCACGGCCCAAGATCGCGGACTATCCCTTCACCACGCTGCACCCGAACCTTGGGGTCGTTGGTGTGGACAATACGGAATTTGTCGTTGCCGATATTCCCGGCCTGATCGAAGGCGCCCACGAGGGCCGCGGGCTGGGGGATCTGTTCCTGGGCCATGTGGAACGCTGTGCGGTGCTGCTGCATTTGATTGACGGCTCATCTGGCAGCCTGATCGAAGATTATCAGACCATCTGTGACGAACTGGCCGCCTATGGCGCCGGGCTTGCGGACAAGCCGCGCGTCACGGTGTTGAACAAGATCGACACCCTGGATGAAGAGGAGCGCGCCTTTCTCAAGGATGAGCTGGAAGCCACCGGTGCCCAGAATATCCTTTTGATGTCAGGGGCTTCTGGCGAAGGCGTGACCGAAGTGTTGCGCAGCCTGCGACCACATGTGGACGCGCGCCGCGAGGCCGACAGACCCGTCGACCCCGATGAGGAGGATCTTCAGTGGCATCCCTGAGCGCCGCCCATCTGGGACAGGCCAAGCGGGTTGTGATCAAGATCGGCTCGGCCCTTTTGGTTGACAAGGACAGCGGGGCGCTGCGTGGTACGTGGCTTGCCTCCATGGCCGAAGACATTGCGCGTCTGCGCGCGGGTGGGGCCGATGTGGTTCTGGTCTCCTCTGGCTCGATTGCCCTAGGGCGCGGTATTCTTGGCCTGCCGATGACCGAACTGCCCTTGGAACAATCGCAGGCGGCGGCGGCGGCCGGGCAGATCCGGCTGGCCCGCGCATGGGAAGAGGCCCTGGCCCCCCATGGGCAGATCACCGCCCAAGTGCTTGTCACTCTTGAGGATTCTACAGATCGCCGTCGCTATCTGAACTCGCGCGCGACGCTGGAAACCCTGTTGGGGTTTGATGCTGTGCCCATCGTGAACGAAAATGACACGGTCGCAACCGATGAAATCCGCTATGGGGACAATGATCGCCTTGCGGCTCAGGTGGCGGCGACGGTGGGGGCCGATGTGCTGGTGCTTTTGTCCGATGTGGACGGGCTCTATACCGCCAACCCGCAAGACGACCCCGGTGCCAGGCGCTTTGACGTCGTCGACCAGATCACGCCCGAGATCGAAGCCATGGCGGGGGATGCGGGATCGGGGTTGTCCAAGGGCGGCATGAAGACCAAGCTGATGGCCGCGAAAATGGCGACCTCGGCGGGCTGTGCCATGGCCATTTGCCACGGGGCGGATCTCTATCCGATCAAACGGTTGGAACAGGGTGGCCCGGTGACGTGGTTCACACCGCAGCTGGATCCACACGCCGCCCGCAAACGCTGGATTTCAGCCATGAAACCCCAAGGTGTCGCCGTGATCGACGAAGGCGCGGCCAAGGCCCTGCGCGCGGGGAATTCCCTGCTGCCCGCGGGACTGCGCGCCGTCGAAGGGGATTTTGGGCGCGGCGATCCGGTGTCCATTCGCTGTACCGATGGTCAGACGCTGGGGCAGGGGCTGACGCGCTATACCGCCCGCGAAGCCACGGCAATCGCGGGCCACAAAAGCCACGATATCGAAGAGCTGCTGGGCTATCCAGGCCGCGCCGTGCTGATCCACCGCGACGACATGGCGGTGTGATTTTTCACTTTAGGCGCTTGCGCTCTGGCCTTCATCTCTTCAGAAATATCCAAAATTCCAAACGCCAAAACAGGAGGCATCCATGACGGATCACACCGACATCACCGCTTTGATGCAAGAACTCGGCGCGCAGGCCAAGGCCGCTGCCGCAGAACTGGCGTTTGCACCAGCTCCAGCAAAGCAACAGGCCCTTGAGGCCGCGGCCGATGCGGTCTGGGCCAACCGTGCCGACATCATCGAAGCCAACGGCAAAGACATGGCCTTTGGCCGTGACAAGGGGCTGTCAGACGCCATGCTGGATCGCCTGATGCTGGACGAAGCCCGCATTCAAGGCATCGTCGATGGGCTGCGCGCCGTCGCGGTGCAGGACGATCCGGTGGGTCAGACCATGGAAGAATGGGACCGTCCCAGCGGGCTTCACATCAAACGCGTGCGCACACCCTTGGGTGTGGTTGGGGTGATCTATGAAAGCCGCCCGAATGTCACCGCAGATGCGGGCGCGCTGTGCCTTAAGGCCGGCAATGCCGTGATCTTGCGCGGCGGATCGGAAAGCTTTCATTCCTCGGGTTCCATTCACGCCTGTCTGGTTCAGGGGCTTGAACAGGCGGGTCTGCCGAAAGCGGCCATTCAGCTGGTGCCGACCCGTGATCGGGCCGCTGTGTCCGAAATGCTGACCATGACCGATCATATCGACGTGATTGTGCCGCGTGGCGGCAAAGGCCTGGTTGGTTTGGTCCAGCGCGAAGCCCGCGTGCCTGTCTTTGCCCACCTCGAAGGCATCGTGCACATCTATATCGACAAGGCGGCTGACCCGGTCAAAGCCCTGAAGGTCGTGATGAACGCCAAGACCCGCCGCACAGGGATCTGCGGCGCGGCTGAATGCCTGCTGATTCACCGCGACGTGGTGGATACGATTGGCCAGGGGCTGGTGAAATCGCTGATTGACGCGGGGGTCGAAGTGCGCGCGGGGGAAATCCTGCAAGCCATCGAAGGCACCGAAGAGGCGATGCCGGACGATTGGGGCAAAGAGTATCTGGATATGATCATTGCCGCCAAGGTGGTCGATGACATTGATGCTGCGATTGCCCACATCCGCGCATACAGCTCGGACCACACCGATTGCATCATCACCGAAGACGATGCCGCGTCGGATCGCTTTTTTGAGCGGGTCGACAGTGCGATCCTCATGCGCAACGCCTCGACGCAATTTGCCGATGGCGGAGAGTTCGGCATGGGTGCGGAAATCGGCATTGCCACCGGCAAGATGCACGCGCGCGGCCCGGTCGGGGCAACGCAGCTGACCAGCTTTAAATATCTGGTTGTCGGGGACGGGACCACGCGGTCCTGACCCCGATAAATTTGCCGTAAGGTCGTTACGCGATTTTCACCGTTAGGGTGTTTTCTGAGTGGGTTACGAGGATTTTCTTATCCAGCTGCTCGCTCAGGATCGCCAATAGCAGGAATTGAACGGTCTTTGAGTGGGGCTCGGGCTCAGATTGCGCCGCGCCGTTCAAATGATCCCAAAGGGTGTCGTCCATCGTCAGGCGGCGCCCCTCGGCCCGGATGCTCCAGCCTGCGGCGTCCATGTCAATCTGCGCGCTGCCCCCCATGGGCAGGGCGCTTTCACAGCACATCAGCGCAAGGAACGCCAGCTGCACCTCGGCGCGTGGCAAATCGCCTTGTGGTGACCAACCCACCGAGACCCGTCCACCCTTGGTCATGTCTTGCAGCACGGTTTGCACCTCACGCGATGACATCATCTGCGTGCTGGCCGCGCTGCCAAAGGCCACGCGGAAAAACTTGATCCGGGCGGCCGCATTTTGGCACGATTCCTGGATCAGAGAAAACTCGGGTGAATCCCCCGCGACGCTCCCGGACAGTTCAACCAGTTCCAAACCGTTTTGAATCGCCCCAATAGGGCTGATAAGATCGTGGCATAGCCGCGACCCGATGAGAGAGGCCAACCGGGCCTGCGTGGTGTCCGTCATGTCGTCAAACCTTGGGAGTCTTCATCAGTGAGTAATTTGAATGCGATCCTTGAACCCGGCATGCTTGTGCGCCATCCGGACCAGCCAGAGTGGGGCGTGGGGCAGGTGCAATCCAATGCCGCCGGACGCGTCACGGTGAACTTCCGTGAAAACGGCAAGGTGGTGATTGATTCTGCCAAAGTGGTGCTGCTCCCGGTGTTCGATGGTTAACGTATACTATTATAGGTTGCGAAGAGGTTAACAACCCCTTGCGATTTCGACCAAAGGTTGCCCCCCGCGCACGCGCTGGGTATGAGCGGCGCAGGGGTAGTTTCGGGGCAGTTTGATGGCGCAAGATCACAACACTGGGTTCACCGTTGCTTTGGCGCGTGACCCGCAGGATATCAAGGCAGCACAGCGGTTGCGCTATGACGTCTTTGTCGATGAGCTTGGTGGCGACGGCCCGTTGGTGGATCACGACGCCCGGCTTGAAATCGACCGGTTCGACCCGTTCTTTGATCATCTCATGGTGCGGGACGACGCAACCGGACAGGTTGCCGGGGTGTACCGGTTGTTGCGCCAAGAGCAGGCCGATCAGGCCGGGCAATTCTATTCAGAAGATGAATATGATCTGACCCCCCTTCGTCAAAGCGGGCGTAAGCTGTTGGAATTGGGGCGGTCCTGCCTGCATGCGGATTATCGCGGCGGCGGGGCGATGTTTCATCTGTGGCAGGGGCTGGCGGCCTATGTTCTGGAACATGAGATCGAGATCCTGTTCGGCTCTGCCAGTTTTCACGGCACGGATGTGCAGGCGCTGGCACAGCCATTGTCGCTGTTGCATCACCGACATCTTGCCCCACCAGAGCTGCGGGTCCGGGCGAAAATCTTTCAGGATATGAACCTGGTGCCGCAAGATCAGATTGACCGCCGCAAAGCGATGCTTGAGGTGCCCGCGCTGATCAAGGCGTATCTGCGCCTGGGTGGTGTCGTTGGCGATGGCGCCTATGTCGATCACACGTTCAACACCACTGACATATGCTTAATCATGGACACGGAACAGATGAACGCGCGTCAGCGCGACATGTACACAGGACGAGGAGCATGAGCATGCAGCCACCCGTTTGGGATCCCGCGACCACTGCCCCGGCCTATCGGGTGACCGGCCCTGGCTGGCTGCGCGTCGCGGTGCGCGCCCCGCTGATGGCGCTGGTCAATTTTGGCGGGCTTTTGCTGTTGTTGGCGCTGCGCGTGATCGAACGTCCGCTGTTTGGCGCAGCCCGGCCCATCACCCCCTATATCACCCAGGCGGTGTGCCGTTTGTCGTTGCGCATCATGAGGCTGCCAATGACCATCAAGGGAAAACCCATGCGGGGCCAAGGGGTTGTGGTGGCCAACCATTCCTCGTGGCTGGACATTTATGTGCTGAACAGCCGCAAGAACATCTATTTCGTCTCCAAGGCCGAAGTGGCGAACTGGCCCGGGATCGGCTGGCTGGCGCGGGCCACGGGCACCGTGTTCATCAAGCGCGACCCGCGCGAAGCCAAGGCGCAGACCGCCTTGTTTCGGGAACGGCTGGGGCAGGGGCATCGGCTGTTGTTCTTCCCCGAAGGCACCTCGACGGATGCCACCCGCGTTTTGCCGTTCAAGCCAACCCTGTTTCAGGCGTTTTTTGACGAAAGCCTGCGCGATACGCTGCGGGTGCAGGCGGTGAGCGTGGTCTATCATGCCCCTATGGGCGAGGATGCGCGCTATTACGGCTGGTGGGGCGATATGGAGTTCGCCTCTTCGCTGCTCAAGATGCTGTCAACCCGGCGCCATGGGCGGATCGAACTGGTCTATCACGCTCCGGTCCGAGTGGATGATTTCAGCGGTCGCAAACCCCTGGCGCTGGCCCTTGAGGCACAGGTGCGCCAAGGCATGGAAGCCGCGCGCGCCAAAGACCCTAGCGACCAGTCAGCGTCTTAAGGGTCTCAAGCGGGTCTTCGGCGGTCCAGATTTCTTCCCCCACAGCGAAAAAATCGGTGACGGGGGACAACAGGGCGGCGCTTTCGCGGGTCAGGCCACCTTCGGCCACCACGGGCAGTTCGATCATCTGGCTCCACCATTCGAACAGCGCGTAATCCGCCAGTTCACCATCCCCAAGCGATCCGCCCACCGGACCGAATGATACATAATCCGCGCCCGCTTCGCCGGCATTCATGCCGTCGTGGCGCGATTGACCGCAATAGGCCCCCACGATCGCATCTGCGCCCAGTTCCTTGCGCGCGGCCCGCACGGATCGCGACCCGTCCAGCAAATGCACGCCGTCCAGACCCAACCGCTGCGCCAGCACCACATGCGTGTCGATCACAAGCGCCACATCCGCCTGATGCGCAACGACGCGGATCGCATCGGCGGCGCGGGTCAGGCGGTCTTCGTCGCGGGTGGCCAAGGACAGGCGCAGGCAGGCGATCTCGGTCCCGTTTAACACGCGCGCCAATTGATCCGGGAACCGGGCCAATTCGAACTCGGGCGGGGTCGAAAGATAGATCTGCGGCGCGTCGGCTTGGTCCATGGGGTCATCCTGTTGCAATCAAAGGCGTTCATAGCGCCCCCTGCGCCGCTTGACCATCGGTTTTGACAAAAGCGCCCGGTTTTCCCCTGAACCTGCTTGCCCTTGATCCGGCGGGGATTTAACCCATCTGAGATTTCAGGAGAATGTCATGACCAAACCGGCGATCGTTCTGGTGCGCCCCCAGATGGGCGAAAACATTGGTGCTGCGGCCCGCGCCATGTGGAATTTCGGGCTGGATCACATGCGCATCGTCGCGCCGCGCGACGGTTGGCCCAATGAGAAAGCCGTGGCCATGTCCAGTGGCGCCGGGCGTCTGCTGGATGAGGCCCTGCTGACCGATGATCTGCCTGCGGCGCTGTCTGATTGCACCTATGTGATGGCGACCACCGCGCGCCCCCGGGATCTGACCAAGACCGTTTTCACCCCGGAAGAAGCCATGCGCGAAGCCCAGGCGCGCATTGCGGGAGGACAAAAGGTGGCGATCCTGTTTGGACCTGAACGCGCGGGCCTTGAGAACGAAGACATCGCCCATGCCAATGCGATCATTTCAGTGCCGGTGAACCCGAAATTCGCCTCACTGAACCTGGGTCAATGCGTGCTGCTGTGTTCTTATGAATGGATGCGTCTGCAAACCACGCAAGAGGGCCGGGTCGAAGCGATGGCAGGCACGGATTGGGCCACCGGCGAAGAGGTCGAACATCTTGCCCGTCACTATGAGGATCGGATGCAGGACGCAGGCTTTTTCTTTCCGGACCACAAAGCGGACAGCATGAAGCTCAACCTGCGCAATATGTGGAGCCGCCTGCCGCTGACCCGTGCGGATGTGCAGATGCTGCATGGGATGATGCGTCAGATGGTACGCTGGCGCGCGCGGGGGCGGGATGAGTAATCTACAGGCAAGACGGCTGAATCCCTGAGCTTGAGGGGTTCCCATATTAGTTGACTGCTGGCCCGATGGCCCGGCCCCGATCGGAGAATTCCATGGCTGAAAAACGCAAACTCTTTGAAGAGGTCTCTGAGGCCAAGCCGCAGCAGACCGCGCCCGTGGGGGGCATGATTGATGCCGGCCAACAGGGCGCGCGGGGGCCCATCCGGATCTGGCTGATGGTGCTGTTTGCGCTGGTGGTCTGCATGATCCTTGTGGGTGGGCTGACCCGTTTGACCGACAGCGGGCTGTCCATCACCGAATGGAAACCCTTTTCCGGCGCGATCCCCCCCATGGGCGCCGAGGCCTGGAACGAAGAGTTTCTGAAGTATCAGCAAACCGACGAATACAAACTGCAAAACAGCGGCATGTCCCTGGGGGAATTCCAATACATCTTTTGGTGGGAATGGGGGCATCGGCAGCTTGGTCGTTTTGTCGGATTGGTCTGGGCCATCGGGTTCTTTGGGTTTCTGGCCGCCCGCAAAATCCCCGCAGGTTGGACACCGCGCCTGTTTGCCCTGGGCATTCTGGGTGGATCACAGGCCGGGGTTGGCTGGTTGATGGTGGCCAGCGGCCTGAAAGAAGACAAGGTCGACGTGGAATCCTATATGCTGGCGGCCCATCTGGGGCTGGCCTTTGTGATCTTGGGGTTCATCGCGTGGTATGTCTTTTTGATGGGCCGCGAAGAGCGTGACCTGATGCAGGCGCGCCGGTTGGGAGAGCCAAAGCTGTTTTCCATGTCCACCGGGCTGCTGCATCTGAGCTTTGTGCAGATCCTTTTGGGGGCCCTGGTCGCGGGCATCGACGCGGGGCGCAGTTTCAACGACTGGCCGCTGATGTCCGGTCAGATCTTTCCGCCCTATGCCTTTGATATCGAACCGATGTGGCGGAACTTTTTTGAAAACGCCGGGCTTACGCAGTTCCTGCACCGCATGGTGGGTTATCTGCTGCTGGCCTTTGCGGTGGTGGTCTGGCTGCGCGCGCGCAAATCCGCCAAGGGCGACACGCGGTTCCGTTTTAACGCTGTGATGGCGATGGTGTTGGTACAGATGGTGCTGGGCATCGTCACCGTGCTGTATCTGGCGCCTTTGCATATCGCGATCCTGCACCAGCTGGGGGCGATCATCACCTGGGTCCTGATCCTGCGCGCACGTTTCGCCGCCCAATACCCGCTTGCTCATTCTATCAGAGGATAAACACCACATGACAGCATTTCAGGACCTCTGCGCGCATCAGCGCAAGGTGGTGGCCCTTGGCCAGATTTCGGGGCGCTTGGGCTGGGATCAGGAAACCAGCATGCCCGGCGGCGCCGGCGCGCAACGCGGTGAAGAATTCGCCGCGATCGAAGCGGTGCTGCATCAGCTGCGCACGGACCCCAAGGTGGGGGACTGGTTGTCACAGATCGACCCCGCCAGCCTGTCGGAGGTGGACCAATCGCATCTGCGTTTGATCCGGCGCAGTTATGATCGCAACAAAAAGCTTCCTGAACGTCTGGCGTCTGAGTTGGCGCAGGCCACCAGCACCGCCCACGCGGCCTGGGCCGCAGCGCGAAAAGCGGATGATTTCAAAGCTTTCGCCCCGGTTCTTGAGGGCATTTTGGCGCTCAAACGCGAAGAGGCCGCGGCCCTGGCGGATGGGGACGATCTTTATGATGCGTTGCTGGATGACTATGAACCCGAGGCCAAGGCCGCCGATCTGGCAGCCATGTTTGAAGCTTTGCGGCCCGGATTGGTATCGCTGCGCCAGGCGGTGCTGGACCAGCCCGCCAAAGCCGGTGTCAGCGGCGCATTCCCCGAAGCGCAGCAGATGGAACTTGCGCTGAAGGTGGCGCAGATCTTTGGCTATGATCTGAACCGCGGGCGGCTGGACAAAGCGGTGCACCCGTTTAGCTCGGGCAGCGGCAATGACGTGCGCATCACCACCCGGACCGAAGAGACGGACCCGTTCAACTGCCTGTACTCAACCATCCATGAAACCGGCCATGCCTGCTATGAACAAAACATCGACCAGGCCTATTTGCTGACGCCCCTGGGCAGCGGTGTGTCGATGGGGGTGCATGAAAGCCAAAGCCGGATTTACGAGAACCAGATCGGGCGGTCACGGGCGTTTACGGGGTGGCTGTTTGGTCAGATGCGCGACACCTTTGGCGATTTTGGCATCTCCAATGAAGAGGCGTTTTACGCGGCGGTGAATTCGGTCCGCAATGGGTTTATCCGCACCGAAGCAGACGAGCTGCAGTATAACCTGCACGTCATGTTGCGGTTTGACCTTGAGCGCGCATTGATTGCCGGGGACTTGGCGGTAAACGACCTTGAATGTGCGTGGAATGACCGGTTTCAGGCCGATTTTGGCTTTGCGGTCGATCGGGCGTCACATGGGGTTCTTCAGGATGTGCATTGGTCGGCGGGTCTGTTTGGCTATTTCCCAACCTACAGCCTGGGCAATGTCTATGCGGGCTGCCTGAATGCGGCCCTGCGCCGGGATGTGCCTGATCTGGATGCGGATCTGGCCCGCGGGGACACCAGCGCGGCGACCGCCTGGCTGACCGACAAAATCCACCAGCATGGCAGCCGCTATGCGCCGCGCCAAGTGATCGAAATGGCCTGTGGTGAGCCCCCAAGTGAGGCCCCCTTGATGGCCTATCTGAATGAGAAATTCAGCGACCTGTACGATCTGTAATCAGATCTGAAAGCTTCACGGCAAAGCGCCCCTCAGAGGATGTGGGGCGCTTTCTCAGTTCAAATACGTCATTTACAAAAGCGCGACGCGTTCCGCCTGTTCCGGATCCGGGAAGGGACGATACAGGCCAAAATCCGCGTTCAAGATCTGCTCATGCACCGCGCGGTACAGCTCTTCCACGTCGTGGTCGCGCTTGGCCGTCAGGCGAAAGGCCTGGTCAAGTTGCGCGAGATCCTTGACCTCGATCATCAGGATAAAATCGCGATAGTTCGAGGACGTCAGATTCAGTTTGCGGCGGAAAAAGCGCCAAGATTGGATCACACCGCCTGTTTGCAGAAATCCCATCCAGGCCTCAAGCGCCTGCGAAAACTGCAAGGCCTTGGCGTCATTTTTGATATCGAAGGTAACGTGATACAAATCCATCCGGGCGATCCTGCTGTGGTGAAACCCTGCACAGGGTCGCGCGGATGGATTGATTTGAGGTTAACGCGCGCCAAGCCCCAAAAGACCCCGCGCGCGTTGGATTTATTCGGTCTCGCCGTCTTCGTCTTCGCCCTGATCCGCGATCCAGGCCACCGAGACAACCGTTTCACCCTTGCCAGTGTTGAACACCTTGACGCCCCCGGCGCTGCGCGAGCGGAAGGAAATGCCATCCACCGGCACCCGGATTGATTGTCCGGTCGAGGTGGCCAGCATGATCTGATCCTCAAGGTCGACCGGGAATGAGGCGACGATTTCACCACCGCGCATGCTTTTTTCCCATGCGGTTACGCCCATGCCGCCACGGCCCCGGACCGGGTAATCGTGGCTTGAGGACAGTTTGCCCAGACCACCCGCCGTGATCGTCAACAGCAGGTTTTCAGCGGCGGACATTTCCGCATAGCGTTCCTGCGGCAGGGGGCTATCGGCATTGCCGTCATCCTCGCCCACATCCTCATCAGCCACACCAGCCATGGCGCGGCGCATCTTGAGATAAGAGGCGCGTTCATCGCTGGTGGCGTCAAAGTGACGGATCACCGACATCGAAACAACTTCGTCATCACCGGACAGTTTCACCCCCCGCACGCCGGTCGAATTGCGCGAATTGAACACGCGCACATCGGTCACCGGAAAGCGGATCGCGCGGCCGGAGTTTGTGACCAGCATCACATCGTCTTGTTCCGAACAGATACGCGCATCAATCAAACGGGTGTTTTCGTCGTCCCCTTCGAATTTCATGGCGATCTTGCCGTTTGACTTCACATTGGTGAAATCCGACAGGCGGTTGCGCCGGACAGAGCCCTTGGAGGTGCCAAAGACGATCTGAAGATCGCTCCATTCCTCTTCGTCGCGGTCCACGGGCATGATGGCCGCCACCGAAACCCCGGTCGGAATCGGCAGGATATTGACGATGGCCTTGCCCTTGGCGGTGCGCCCCCCCAGCGGCAGGCGCCATGTTTTCAGCTTATAGGCCATCCCGTCGGTGGTGAAGAACAACAGCTGCGTATGAGTATTGGCGACAAACAGGGTGGTGACCACGTCATCATCCTTGGTCGCCATGCCGGAAATGCCTTTGCCCCCGCGTTTCTGGGCGCGGAAATCGGCAAGGGCGGTGCGCTTGATATAGCCGGACTGGGTGACGGTGACGACCATGTCTTCGCGTTCGATCAGATCTTCGTCGTCCATGTCGCCCGCCCACTCGATGATCTGAGTGCGCCGCGGCACGGCAAAGTCGTTTTTGACCTGCGCCATCTCGTCCGAGATGATCCCCATGATGCGTTCGCGAGAGGACAGAATTTCAAGGTATTCCTTGATCTTACCTGCCAGTTCTTCAAGTTCGTCGGTCACTTCCTTGACGCCGATCTGGGTCAGGCGTTGCAGGCGCAGTTCAAGGATTGCCCGGGCCTGGGTTTCAGACAGGTTATAGGTTCCGTCTTCATTGGCCGTATGCGTCGGATCGTCGATCAGCCTGATGAAGGGCAGGATTTCCTGCGCGGGCCAGCGGCGCTCCATGAGTTTGACCCGCGCTTCGGCGGCGTCGGCCGAGGCACGAATGGTGGCCACCACCTCATCGACGTTGGACACAGCCACGGCCAGACCACACAGGATATGGCTGCGTTCACGGGCTTTGCGCAACAGATGCGCGGTGCGGCGGGCGACCACCTCTTCGCGGAAGTCGATGAAGGCCGTCAGGAAGGCGCGCAGGGTCAATTGTTCCGGGCGCCCCCCGTTCAGCGCCAGCATGTTACAGCCAAAGCTGACCTGCATCGGCGTAAAGCGGAAAAGCTGGTTCAGAACCACCTCGGCGGTGGCGTCGCGCTTGAGCTCGACAACGACCCGCACGCCATCGCGGTCAGATTCATCCTGAACGTGGGCAATGCCCTCGATCTTTTTGTCACGCGCCGCTTCGGCGATGCGCTCGATCATGGTTGCCTTGTTCACTTGATAAGGAATCTCATCAATAACAATGGCGTAGCGGTCTTTCCTAATCTCTTCGACGCGGGTTTTCGCCCGAATGACAACGCTGCCGCGCCCTTCGGTATAGGCCTTGCGCGCGCCGGTCCGGCCCATGATTACGCCGCCCGTGGGGAAATCCGGGGCAGGCACGTAGTCAATCAACTGCTCTGAGGACAGATCCGGGTTTTCAATCAGCGCCTGCGCCGCGTCGATCACTTCGCCCAGGTTATGGGGCGGGATGCGGGTTGCCATACCGACGGCGATGCCTTCGGACCCGTTGACAAGAACGTTGGGATAGCGCGCGGGCAGTACCGTGGGTTCCCGTTCCTTCCCGTCATAGTTATCTTGAAAATCAACGGTTTCCTTGTCGATATCGGTCAGCAAAGCCAGCGCAGATTTGGCCAGACGCGCTTCGGTATAGCGCATGGCCGCAGGGCTGTCGCCATCCATGGAGCCAAAGTTGCCCTGACCGTCGATCAGCGGCAGCGACATCGAAAAATCCTGCGCCATGCGAACCAGCGCATCATAGATCGCGCTGTCGCCGTGGGGGTGATAGTTGCCCATCACTTCGCCAACGGGTTTCGCGGATTTGCGATAGGACTTGTCCGGAGTGTACCCACCGTCATACATCGCGTATAGAATCCGGCGGTGAACGGGTTTCAGGCCGTCGCGCACATCGGGGATGGCGCGCGATACGATCACGCTCATCGCGTAGTCGAGATAGCTCGACTTCATCTCATTTTCGATAGAGATCGACGGCCCGTGGTGCGGCGCCATGGTTTTCTCTTCGTTTTCAGGGGTTTCCGGCGTGTCGCTCACGTTGATCGCTCGTCCGTAGTTGGGCCATATTTAGTTGGCCCGAGTATATCAGAGGCAACGTCTGGTGCAATGGCTCATGCCGGATCACGGGCAAAATATATGTCGGAAATGTAAAATGCAGCGCCTTGAAAATGCACCGATTTCTGCGCACGAGAGAGCCCGTGCGCAGAGGGGATACGTCAGGGCAGGATGCGGGTGTATTTGACGCCCTCAAGCGTCGCGCCCACATGCAGGCCGGACTGGCCAAACACGATCGCAATGATCGGTGCCAGCGAGGTGGTGGTTTCCGCACCAAGCGTCTCACCCCCAGTGGGCACCGCGTATTCGATGTTCGCGCCAGCAGCAAAGCCGGGAGAGCGGCGGAAGGTGCTCAGGGCGGCCTCGGTCATGAAGAACAACACATGCGCGTATTGCTGGGCGCCGATTTGCAGACCGGTGCTGGCCTTGGCGACGGAATAATAGTCGACGGTTGCTCCGCCAACGCGCAGCGCACCGCGCCCATAGGCGCCGCCGAACCCGATGCCGGCCTCGGTCACCAGCGGCATGACAAGCATGCCGACGGATTTCGCCGCAAGCCCCTGCGTGGCCGGATAATCCGCATAAAGTTTCGCCAAGGTGGTATTCACGCGGGCTTCGATCCGCGCGGGGCCGTTGCCACCCACACCATTGCCGCAGGCCCCCAAAACGGTCGCCGCACCCAGCCCAAAGGCCATGTTTCGTCTGCTGATATTCATGTGTTTGCTCGCATTTGCCAGTGCCTGATATCCGGCTGTCTCGCCGGTTGGGGCCCTTATACATGCGTTGCCCGAGGATGTCACGCGGCCAAACCCTGGCCACGCGGCAAAGCGCCGATCCCCCGGATCAGACGATTCAGCCGTTTAGAATTTTCGCAGCCGCAGGGGCGAAATAGGTGAGGATTCCGTCGCAACCCGCACGTTTGAAACACAAAAGGCTTTCCATCATCGCGCGCTCACCGTCCAGCCAGCCGCGCTCAGACGCGCCCGCCAGCATCGCGTATTCACCCGACACCTGATAGGCAAAGGTCGGGGCGCCGAACATGTCCTTGGCGCGCCGGCAAATATCCAGATAGGGCATGCCGGGTTTCACCATGACCATATCGGCGCCTTCGCGCAGATCACGTTCGATCAGGCGCATGGCTTCGTCGGAATTGCCCGGGTTCATCTGATAGCCCTTCTTGTCCCCGGTCAAAGCGCCCGATGCCCCAACCGCATCCCGAAACGGTCCATAAAACGCCGACGCATATTTCGCCGAATAAGACAGGAGGGCGACGTTCGTGTGGCCTTCGGCTTCCAAGGCGCCGCGCAATGCGCCGATGCGCCCATCCATCATGTCCGAGGGGCCGATGATATCTGACCCCGCGCGGGCCTGGCTGAGCGCCTGTTTGACCAGAGCTTCGACCGTGCGATCATTCACAACATAGCCGTCTTCGACAAAGCCGTCGTGGCCATTGCTGTTATAGGGATCCAGCGCCACATCGGTCATGACCGCCATATCCGGAACCGCATCCTTGATCGCGCGGGTGGCGCGGTTTGATAGATTGTCCGGGTTCCAGGCTTCAGCGCAATCTTCGGTTTTCAAGGAGGGATCGGTGTAGGGGAACAGGCAGATGGCCGGAATGCCAAGCGCATGCGCATCTTTCGCGGCCTTCACCACCTGATCCACCGAAAGGCGGTTCACGCCGGGCATAGAGGAGATCGGCTCGACCACGTTTTCACCGTCCCGCACAAAGACCGGCCAGATGAAATCAGCCGGGGTCAGCGTGTTTTCCTGCACCATGTCACGAAGCGCAGCCGACTTGCGCAAACGGCGCAGGCGGGTGGCGGGAAAAGCGGCTTGTGTCGGGCGCATCTGGGTCTCCGGCGGGCTGTTCAGGGCTGGACCTGTCATGCCTTGTGAGCGGCCAGTTGTCCAGATGTCGCCGCGCCGCGCGCAGGATTGTCTTTGGTCACGCGCGTCGCGTGCAATTGCCTCTGGGCATTCGACAAGCTGGGCTTTAGAACATGAAAAAATCACCAAGGGCAGATGGCATGGATTGGTATAGCACTCTCTCAGAGATGATCGACATGCGGTCTTTTTCGAACCTTTGGTTCTGGATCGTGCTGACCGTGGTTTGGTCCTCGACCAGCCATTGGGTCATGGGCGTGCCATACGATATGGTTGCGCGCGCGCGTTCCAAGGGCGGGCAGGCGGCGCAGGACCTAGAGGACCTGATCCGCATCAACACCAACCGTCTGCTGTTCATTGTCGAAGAATCCGGTTTATTGCTGTCGGGGTTCTTGTCTGCGGCGCTCACCGCAATGGTGCTTTTGGGGTTTGTTTATAAGATCGAATTCGCGCAGGCACTGTTCCTGCTCAGCTTTCCGCTGACCCTGATTGGGATCCTAAGCGTGTTTACCGCAAGGCGCATCCGCGCGGGCGAGAACACCGGCGAAGCGCTTTGGGCCCGTTTGCGCATTCACCGCACCATCACCCAGTTCATTGGTATGGTGTCGATTTTCGTGACCGCCTTTTGGGGGATTGCCCAGAATGCCACGGCGACGGTGATTTAAGAAACCCGTTCAACAGGCTGATCCAAAAAATAATTCCATGCGTACACTTGTTGGATTTCACAGTTCGCACCTTTGACCCAAGAGAGACCCATGTCGAAAGAGCTCATCACATTTGGCGGTGCCCCCGAAGGATTTGACGCCCGTCTGGTTCTGGACGAAGTCGCAAAACGCAGCGGGCCGGTGGTGCATGTCGCGCGGGACGACAAACGGCTGGCATCCATGCGGGATTCGCTGGCGATCTTTGCCCCTGACATGCCGGTTCTGACCTTTCCAGGCTGGGATTGCGTGCCCTATGACCGGGTATCGCCAAATGCTGAACTCTCGGCGGCGCGGATGGCGACGCTGGCGGCGTTGGTGCATCAGATGCCGCAGCAGTTCGTCTTGCTCACCACTTTGTCGGCGGCGACGCAACGCATACCCGCGCGTGACGTGCTGCAATCGGCTGCGTTTTCGGCGCGTGTCGGCGATCGTGTGAACGAAGAAAGGTTGCGTAACTTTCTGGTTCGCATGGGATTTTCCCAGGCCCCCACGGTGATGGAACCGGGGGATTACGCGATCCGCGGGGGGATTGTCGATATCTTCCCGCCCGGGCATTCCGCCCCGGTCAGGCTGGATTTCTTTGGCGATGTTCTGGATGGCGCCCGCCGGTTTGATCCGGCCAATCAACGCACCACGGAAAAGCTTGATTTCATTGAACTTGCCCCGGTGTCCGAGGTCATCCTGGATGAGGCGGCGATCACGCGGTTTCGTCAGAATTATCGCATCGAATTTGGCGCCGCGGGCACCGATGATCCGCTGTACGAAGCCGTCAGCGCCGGGCGCAAACACCAAGGGATCGAACATTGGCTGCCGTTTTTCCATGAGCGGCTTGAAACCTTGTTTGACTATCTCCCGGATGTGCCGGTGATGTTGGATGATCAGACCTCGGCCGCGCGTTTGGCGCGCTGGGACAGTATCGCGGATCAATACGAAACCCGAAAGCACGCGCTTTCCCAGAAAAAGACCATGGGATCAACGGTTTACAAGCCGGTTTTGCCAGATCACCTTTACCTTGATGATGCGGCGTGGTCAAAAGCGGTTGCCGGGCGCCGGGTGGTTCAAATGCACCCGTTGCCACAGGCCAGCGGACCGGGGGTCGTCGATGCAGGTGGCCGTGTCGGGCGCAATTTTTCGCCCGAGCGCCAATTGGAAAATGTAAGCCTTTTCAGCGCCCTGTCCGATCATATTCAGACAAGACTTGCCGAGGGCCCCGTGGTCATCGCCTCCTATTCCGAGGGGGCGCGCGAACGATTGACCGGGCTGATCGAAGATGAGGGGCTGGCCGATACGATTCCTGTCAAAGACCTGACGCGCATTGGAAAATCCGGGCTTTATCTGGCGGTCTGGTCGCTTGAGGCGGGGTTTGTCGCGCCTTGGGGGGATCGTCAGCTCACGGTTGTTTCCGAACAGGACGTGTTGGGCGATCGCCTGATCCGCGCGCCCCGCAAACGCCGCAAGGCCGAGAATTTTCTGACCGAAACCCAAAGCCTGTCGCCCGGGGATCTGGTTGTGCATGTGGATCATGGCATCGGCCGCTATCATGGGCTTGAGGTGATCACGGCAGCGGGCGCAGCCCATGAATGTATCAGCCTCGAATATGCTGAGAGCGCACGGCTGTATCTGCCGGTTGAAAACATCGAACTGCTGTCGAAATACGGCCACGACGAAGGTCTGCTGGATCGGCTGGGGGGTGGTGCGTGGCAGGCGAAGAAAGCCAAACTCAAAGAGCGCATCCGCGAGATGGCTGATCGCCTGATCCGTATCGCGGCGGAACGCGCCTTGCGCAAAGCGCCGGTCATGGATCCTCCGGTGGGGGCGTTCGAAAGCTTTTCCGCACGGTTCCCATACCAGGAAACCGATGACCAGCTGGGTGCGATTGAGGATGTGATCGGCGATATGCACTCGGGGCAGCCGATGGACCGTCTGATTTGTGGCGATGTGGGCTTTGGCAAGACCGAAGTCGCCATGCGTGCCGCCTTTGTGGCTGTCATGAGCGGCGTTCAGGTCGCGGTCGTGGCACCCACAACCCTGTTGGCGCGTCAGCATTACAAGTCATTTGCCGAACGGTTTCGGGGCTTTCCTGTAGAGGTCTCCCCCTTGTCACGGTTTGTGGGTACAAAACAGGCCAGCCAGACCCGCGAAGGCATTTCCCGGGGTACCGTGGACATTGCGATTGGCACGCATGCCCTGTTGGCCAAAAACATTCGCTTCAACAACCTGGGCCTGTTGATCATCGACGAAGAACAGCACTTTGGCGTGCAGCACAAAGAGCGGCTGAAACAGCTGCGCAGCGATATTCACGTGCTGACCCTGACGGCGACGCCCATCCCCCGGACGCTGCAACTGTCGCTGACGGGGGTGCGGGATCTGTCGATCATTGGCACGCCGCCGGTGGACCGTCTGGTGATCCGCACCTATGTGTCTGAATTCGATCCGGTCACGATCCGCGAGGCCCTGCTGCGCGAACACTATCGCGGTGGTCAGAGCTTTTACGTGGTGCCCCGGATCAAGGATCTGCCCGAGGTCGAAGAGTTTTTGAAAAACCAGATGCCGGAACTGAGCTACGTCGTCGCCCATGGGCAGATGGCCGCGGGGGATCTGGATGAGCGCATGAACGCGTTCTACGACGGGAAATATGATGTGCTTTTGGCGACCACGATTGTGGAATCCGGGCTGGATATCCCGACCGCGAACACGATGGTGGTGCACCGCGCGGATATGTTTGGCCTCAGCCAGCTTTACCAGATCAGGGGACGTGTGGGTCGCTCAAAGACCCGGGCCTATTGTTACCTGACCACCAAACCCCAGGGCAAATTGACTGCCACCGCGGAAAAACGTCTGCGGGTTCTGGGCAGCATTGATACCCTGGGCGCGGGCTTTAGCCTTGCCTCGCAAGACCTTGATATCAGGGGCGCAGGCAATCTTTTGGGCGAAGAGCAATCCGGTCAGATGCGCGATGTCGGCTATGAGCTGTATCAATCCATGCTCGAAGAGGCGATTGCCAAGATCAAGTCCGGACAGATGGAGGGGCTGACCGATGACGATGGTCAATGGGCGCCGCAGATCAACCTGGGCGTGCCGGTTCTGATCCCCGAAGATTACGTGCCCGATCTGGATGTGCGCCTGGGGCTCTACCGGCGTCTATCGGCCCTGACGACCAAAGTGGAACTCGAAGGGTTTGCCGCCGAGTTGATCGACCGCTTTGGCAAGCTCCCGCGTGAGGTCAACACCCTGATGCTGGTGGTGCGGATCAAGGCCATGTGCAAACGCGCAGGCATTGCCAAAATGGATGGCGGACCCAAGGGCGCGACCATTCAGTTCCACAACGACAAATTTGCCAAGCCAGAGGGGCTGGTGGGCTTTATCGCCGCGCAAAACGGCACCGCCAAGATCAAGGACAACAAGATCGTCGTGCGACGCGATTGGGGCACGGACAAGGACAAGATCCAGGGCGCCTTTGCCATCGCCCGCGACCTGGCCGAGGCCGCAGGGGCGATCAAGCGCAAAAAGAAATGACGGGGCGGCAACCGGGGACTGCGGGCGCGGGACTTGGGTTTCGCGCCGTTCGCGCCAATAGATACATTTTCACCACATGTTAGCCGTGATTTGCTCTGGACGACGTCCGGTTTGATCCTACATATAGCCCCGAAGACTTCTCATCAGCAAAGGGGGACAACTATGTCGATCACAGAACAGGACCTTGCACAGGCGCGCCAGGCATGGGGCGAGGGGTTAATCGCAATCTCGAAAGCCTATGAAGAGGGCGGCATCGAGGCCGCGCGCCCGGTGGCCGAAGCGGTTCTGGACGGGGCTTATGGCTATGATCTGGGGCCCGTTTTGTTCAAACCCACTCTGGCAAGCGGGGATCAGACCTTTCGCCCGACACGCCAGGGGGCACTGTCTTATTTCGTTGCGCACGACGATGAATATGCGCTGGACGGCGGCTTTGCCCTCAAGGGCTGGCGCGAAATGGACAGCGTCACCTCGGCCAGCTTTATCGAAGGCGACGTTGGCATGTGGATGGGCTGGGTGATCCTGACCGACAAAGACGGCGGCGTGACCAAGGTCGACAAGACCTTTGGATACAAGAAAGACGCGGATGGGGTGATGCGCATTGTGCTGCACCATTCGTCTTTGCCGCATCAGCCTTAATCACCGGCGCCAAAGTTTGGCGCACCATTCGATCTTACGGAAAAAAGGGCGGGAAATCCCGCCCTTATGCTTTTCTACTGAGACAAAGCCTTAACCGCGGCGGCGGCGACGGCCACCCCGGCCACCCGCAGCGTCATCGGTGGATTTGTTGAACTTGATCCATTCCGCACCACCGTCGTCATTGTTGGTCAGGAAGTTGGCGGCACGGATCGCCTCCATTTCCTTGCCAGCGCGCGGCTTGGTTGAGCCCATCCCGAACAGTTTGACAAAGGCTTCGTCATCCATGCCTTCGGGAAGGACCACGCCTGCGGCCTCAACCTCGGCCTTTTTCTCAGCGATCTTTTTCGGGCCGATGGGCAGCGCGACCGGGTTCATGATGGCCGAGGTCATGCCCGTGGCCATCGCCATCGGCAAGAAGGCGTTGTTGATGCCGTGACGGTTGGGCAGACCAAACGAGATGTTCGACGCACCGCAGGTGGTGTTCACACCCAGCTCATTGCGCAGACGGCGGTTCAGTTCGAACACCTGCAGGCCGGCTGTGCCCATGGCGCCCACGGGCATCACCAGCGGATCCACCACGATGTCATGCGCGGGGATGCCAAAATCTGCTGCGCGTTCCACGATCTTTTTCGCAACGGCGAAACGCACTTCGGGGTCTTCGGAAATGCCGGTGTCATCGTTTGAAATCGCCACGACCGGAACATTGTATTTCTTGACCAGCGGCAAAACGATCTCAAGACGCTCTTCTTCACCGGTGACCGAGTTCAGCAGGGGGCGGCCTTCGGCGGCTTCCAGACCGGCCTCAAGGGCGCCGGGCACCGAGCTGTCGATGCACAGCGGGCAGTCGGTCACGGCTTGGACGCGCTTGACCAGCTCACGCATCAGGTCAGGCTCAACAAAGTTGTTGTCCGCATAGCGCGGATCTTCGGCCATCTTGTTCGAGAACACCGCACCCGAGTTGATGTCAAGCACGGTGGCGCCCGCCGCGACCTGCGCCAAAGCATCGGCTTCAACGCGGCTGAAATCGCCTGCTTCCAGTTCGGTGTTAAGGATCTTGCGCCCCGTCGGGTTGATCCGTTCCCCGATCACCGTAAAGGGCTGATCGAACCCCATGATCGTGGTTTTTGTTTTTGATTCAATGATGGTACGGGTCATAGTTGATCCTGAATGTTAGCTGTTGGCGGGGGCGGTGTTTTCGCCGCCGTGCTCGATGGCCCAATTTGCATTGGTCTTGATCCCGCCCAGCGGGAAGAAGTGCACCTGGGTGATGTTAAAGTCCGGGTTCGCGGCCTTGTGCGCCGCCAGACCGGTTAGAACCTCGGTGGGTTCATGCGGCAGCAGCAGCTTGGTCACGTCTTTCGCGCGTTTTTGCAGCACTTTCAAAGAGGGCCCCACGCCGCAGGCGATGGCGAATTTGATCATGGTTTGCAGCTTGGCCGGACCGGCGATGCCAATGTGAATGGGCAGGTTCATCCCGCGTTCAGCCAGCTCATTGGCCCATGCGATCACGGGATCGGCCTCAAAGCAGAACTGGGTGGCCAGCGCCATCTCGGCATCGGTGCGCTTGGAGAACTCTTGCTTCCAGTCCAGTGCCGCATAGGTGTTGGCGCGCCCGCCCTTGGGGTCGATATCAAGGTTCGGTTCCGGGTGGCCCGCCACGTGAAGGTTGGTAAAGCCCGCCTGGTCGAACAACCCGGTTTCCAACAGCTGCATCGAGCTGTCGAATTCCCCCACCGGATTGGCGACACCACCTGCCAGGATCAACCCCTGTTTGACGTCGGCTTCGCCCTGATATTGCGCAATCCAATCGGCCAGGGTGGCCTTGTCCTTGATGATGCGCGCCGGGAAGTGGGGCATCACGTCATAGCCTTCGGCCTTGATACGCTTGGCGGTGGCGACCATGTCCTCAATCGGGGTGCCTTCGATATGGGCGATATAGACGCGCGTGCCCTCGGGCAGCAGGGCGCGGAAATCGTCGACCTTGGCCGCGGTGCGCGGCATGACCTCGATTGAATAGCCTTTCAAAAAGGCCTCAAGCTGGGCGTTCCCTGTGCCGTTGCCGGCAGTTGCGTCTTCACGCTTGCGAAAATTAAGCAATGCCATGATGGCCTCCTTCAACGTCATTGGGGCGCCTGAGCCCAACCTTCATTGGAGATCAGTTCAAGGATCCGGTCCTTGTCGTAGGTAACGTCCAGTTCAGCGGCCTTAGCTTGTGCCGCTTCATTGGGGTCCCCTTCGATCTGAGCCTCCACAACCTTACGCCATTCTGCCAGATAGGCGTCGGTATCCGTCGCCCCCAGCTTCATGGCGGCCCGGTCAATGGCCTGCTCGAACCGTTCCGGCAGAACCACCTTGGCGCCACGACGGCCTTTGCCCACGATGACCTGGGCCGGAATGTCGCGCCAATACACGATGGTGAGATCTGCCATGATCTGATTCCTTATCTTTACGTTGCCAGAGTTTGACCTGCAAAAACCAAATTGCGGCGTCGGATTTCGACCTAAGCCGCATCAACAGCGACAGGTTACCGAAACTCTGAGCCCGGTGTAACCGCCGCGCAGCCCCAAAGCGCTCACATCCAAGATGAGGAAAACTAATGTTGTGCTTGGCGATCTATGCGCCTTGCGCGGGGGGGCGGGGGCGCGTATCGTGACAGCAAGTTGAAATCGGAAGAGGCGCATCGTCATGGCGCCCAAGCGTCCCAAGGCTGCGGGCGCATTCCCGAAACCGGTAGAGAGCCCCGCGCCGACACAGCCGGATCCCAACGCGCTTTATGCCGCGCTGGATCTTGGCACGAACAGTTGCCGCATGCTGATTGCCCAGCCAAAGGGCAGTCAATTCCATGTGGTCGACAGCTTTTCCAAGTCCGTCCAATTGGGGTACGGGCTTGAAAAGACTGGCAGGCTTAGCCGTTCTTCGATGCAAAGAACGGTGTCGGCGCTGCGCGTGTGTCGTCAGAAAATCGAACGGCACAAGGTCACGCGGATGCGGCTTGTCGCGACCGAAGCCTGTCGGCGTGCCCGCAATGCGCGCGAATTTATCCGCCATGTCAAACGCGAAACCGGACTCAAGCTGGAGATCATCAAAACCGAAGAAGAGGCGCGTCTGGCCGTCATTTCCTGCGCGCCGCTTGTTTCAACCAAGACGGAACAGCTTTTGGTGGTGGATATCGGCGGTGGGTCGACCGAATTGGTCTGGATTGACCTGTCCGGCGTTGAGCCGCGCGAACGCCCCCGCGCCATCATGCGGCTGCACGCCGGGTTCCATCCGCCCGAAAGCCCGTTTCCCGCGGCCAAGGTGGTCGATTGGATCAGCGTGCCGCTGGGGGTGGCCACATTGCGCGATCAGTTTTCCGACGTAGCCGATGATTCCGCGCGCTATGCGTTGATGAGCTGGTTCTTTGAAGAACAGCTGGCCGAATTTTCCCCCTATCTGAACGAACAGGCGCGCGACGGGTTTCAGATTGTCGGCACCTCGGGCACCGTGACAACGGTCGCCGCCTCGCACCTGGGGCTGCGGCGCTATGATCGCACCAAGGTGGACGGGCTGCGCATGAGCAGTGACCAGATCGACGCGGTGATTCAGCGCTATCTTGATCTGGGGCCAACCGGCCGGCGGCGCGACCCCCGGATCGGACCGGATCGGCAGGCGCTGATCATGTCCGGCTCGGCGATTTTGCAGGCGCTGCTGCGGGCCTGGCCCACGGACCGCCTGAGCGTGGCCGATCGCGGTCTGCGCGAAGGCCTGCTGTATGCGCAGATGTCAGCGGATGGTGTTTTGGAAGACGGGCCGTTATAAGGGCGCTTTGGTTTGGCAACGACGACCGGGGCGATGACGGGGCCCAAGAGGATCAGGACAGATGGCAAAGAAACCGGGCAGCAGTAAAAACGCATCGGGGCGCGGGCAACGTGACCTCAAGGTCAAGGTGAAATCCGCGCGCGGGCGCAAACTGTCCTCTACGCGGTGGTTGCAGCGGCAATTGA
Organism: Pelagimonas sp.; assembly: GCA_025210345.1. Lineage (GTDB taxonomy): Bacteria > Pseudomonadota > Alphaproteobacteria > Rhodobacterales > Rhodobacteraceae > JAOARQ01. Next base: position 26,895 of record JAOARX010000027.1, read on the forward strand.
ATGACCCCTACGTCAAACGCGCCAAGGAAGAGGGCTATCGCGGGCGCGCAGCCTTCAAGATCCTTGAGATCGACGACAAGTACCGCTTTCTTGTGCCGGGGGCGCGGGTGGTGGATCTGGGCTGTGCGCCCGGTGGCTGGTGTCAGGTGGCAACCAAGCGGGTCAATTCCTTTGGCGAGAAAAAAGGCAAGGCGGTTGGCTATGTTCTGGGGGTCGACCTGCAAGAGGTTGATCCCATCGCCGGGGCGGAAATTCACCAGTTGGATTTCATGGAAGACGGCGCCGACGACAAGGTCAAGGACTGGCTGGGGGGACCGGCCGACGTGGTGATGTCCGATATGGCGGCCTCGGCGTCCGGGCATAAACAGACCGACCACCTGAGAATCATCGCCCTGTGTGAGGCCGCGGCCTATCTGGCCTTTGACGTGCTTGAGGAAGGAGGCACATTTGTTGCAAAAGTGCTAGCGGGCGGGGCGGAAGAATCGCTTCAGCACATCCTCAAGCAGCGTTTTAACAAAGTTGCAAATTTCAAACCCCCATCCAGTCGCTCGGATTCATCCGAGAAATTCGTGGTCGCCATCGGCTTTCGCGGCTGAACCCCCAGCGACGCGCAGGCCGTGGCTTGAAAGGCGTTGAAATCCACTTCGGGCGTTTTGACCGGGCGTGTTGCGGGTTGCGTGATGGGCCTGTCAGCATCCCGCGGCCGGGAATCGGGCGTATCCAGATCCGGCAGTTCCAGATTTCGATGAAGTTCAAAAAGCCGGTTGAACCTGTCTGATTGGGGGGAGTGTCCGGTGAAATCCTGAGGCATGGGGAACTCGTTGCATCTGTACGGAATGTCCCAGATCTAGCCTTGGAATATGGCCAAGACCGCCCTTTCTGGCGGTTCGGATGCGGTTATTCGGTACAAGTTTAATCAAAGGTGGCGCAGGCCCGTGACAGTAATGCGTGACGCATCTTGCATGTTTGGGAGCCTATCGCGCATGGTCGGCCCCATGGGGCGCTTTTACTCAGGTTGAAGCGCGACGCGAACACAGGCGATCAAGGGAGCATAGAAATGACAAAGACAGCGGCGATTGTCGGCGGCGGCGTGATTGGCGGCGGATGGGCCGCGCGGTTTGCCATCATGGGCTGGGATGTGCGCATTTTCGATCCCGATCCCGAGGCCGAACGCAAAATCGCCGAGGTCATGTCCGGCGCGGAACGTGCGCTGCCGATGCTCTACGAAGTTCCGCTGCCCGCCCGCGGACAGATCACCTTTCACGACAGCATTGCCGATGCGGTGAAGGGGGCCAGATATGTGCAGGAAAGCGTGCCCGAGCGGCTGGAAATCAAACACGCCACCTTTGCCGAAATCCAGAAAACTCTGGATCCCGAGGCGGTGATCGGGTCGTCGACCTCTGGGTTCAAACCGTCCGAATTACAAGCGGGCTCAGCCGATCCGACGCAGATCCTCGTGACGCATCCCTTTAATCCGGTGTACCTCTTGCCGCTGGTTGAACTGGTGCCCGGCGACACGCATGATCCGCGCGCCGTGGCCTGGGCCACGAAGGTTCTGACCGAAATCGGCATGAAGCCCATCCAGGTCCGCGCCGAGATCGACGCCCATATTGCCGATCGTTTTCTGGAAGCGGTCTGGCGCGAGGCGCTGTGGCTGGTCAAGGACGGCATCGCCACCACCGAGGAAATCGATGACGCGATCCGCTATGGGTTTGGCCTGCGGTGGGCGCAGATGGGGTTGTTCGAAACCTATCGTGTCGCGGGTGGCGAAGCGGGGATGCGGCACTTCATGGCGCAGTTCGGCCCGGCGCTGAAATGGCCCTGGACCAAACTGATGGACGTGCCCGACTTCACCGACGAGCTGGTCGACCTGATCACCGCGCAATCGGACGCGCAATCAGGCCATATGGGCATTCGCGATCTGGAAAAGCTGCGGGACAACAATCTGGTTGCGATCTTGCGCGCCCTGAAAGGGCAGGGCGCCGCGGCAGGCGCGCTGTTGCAAGATCACGACGATCACCTGCGCCAACCGCTTGAGGAAACCTCTCCGCTGATCACGGTCCGCCGCAAGGTGCCCGTCGATTGGACCGACCTGAACGGCCACATGAACGAAGGGCGCTATGGGCAGGTGTTCAGTGATGCCTCGGAAGAGGTGATGTTCCACGTGGGCGCGGATCGCGCTTATATTGCGGCGGGCAACAGCTATTTCACCGCCGAGAACACCATCAAATATCTGGAAGAAACCCACGCGGGCGAAGACATCATTGTCGAGACCAAGGTGCTGTTGGGCGAGGGCAAAAAGCTCAAGCTGGGGCATGAGATGAAACGTGCGTCCGATGGGGCGGTTCTAGCCACCTGCGAACAGTTCTTGCTGCATGTGTCGCTGGAAACGCGAAAGTCCTGCCCGCCCATGCCCGAGGTCGAAGCCGCCGTGGCCCGGCTGGCCAAGGCACATGCCACTGCCGATTAAGGCGCGGTCTGTGCCGTGGCCCGGGTTCGGACAGCGAGTTAGGACAGCAAGGCGGCTTTCTGGGTCGCGATAAAGTCCAGCGCAAAGTTCCGGGCCTCTTCGAGCCAAAGGGTTGGCGTGGCAAACAATGCCAACCCGCAAAGCGCACCAATCGCCAATGCGCGGGCGTTCGCCCCCCGGGCCCCGCGCGATAGCAAGGCGCGCAGCCCCTGTGCCGCCAGCGCCACGACCGAGACCGCCAAGAATATCACCACAAGCGCCTGGGCGGGGAAATGCAATCCCTGGGGCAGGGGGCTTTTGGTGATTTGCGCGCTCAAGCTTTCCAGCTGGGTCGCGACATAGGCCAGCGCATAAAGCCAACCGACCCCAAACATCCACGACAAGCCGGGACGGCGATAGGTGGTGTCATTGCGATTTGCGGCCTCGCCAAACAGCGCATAGGCTGGATCAACCCGACGCACGCGCCGTTTGAATTCCTTTGCACCAAGCTTTCGAAAGGGTTGGGTCATCCCGGAACCCTAACAGCCACGGCCCCCAGGGGGCCAATGGCAAGTTGTTAAAATACCACGAAAACCCTAGGAATTAGCGGGTCAGCGCCTCGAGGATCCGCGCCCAGCTGCGGATGCCTTTGTGAAAGCTTTTGACGTCGTATTTTTCATTGGGCGAATGGATTTGATCATCGTCATTGGCATAGCCCACCAGCATGGAATCCAGCCCCAGGATCTGGCTGAAATAGCCAACCACCGGGATCGAGCCCCCCATGCCGGTGAACACCGCTTCGCGATCCCATTCATCGGACAGGGCGCCCCGGGCCTTTTCGAATTCCGGGCGATCAAGGTTCATGACCGAGGCAGGCGATCCCTCAAGATCATTGTCCCATTCAACGGTGATGTCCTGTGACAGGCGGTCGGTGACATGTTTGCGGATCTTGTCGCGCAGCGCGTCCGGGTCCATGTCCCCCACCAGCCGGCAGGTGATCTTGCAATGCGCCTTTGACGGCAGCACGGTCTTTGATCCCACACCGTTATAGCCACCCCAAAGCCCGTTGACCTCAAGGGTCGGGCGCGCCCATTGCTGTTCCAGCGTTGAATAGCCCACTTCGCCATGTGCCTTGGTATAGCCGACCGAATTCAGGTATTCGGCTTCGTCAAAACCACAGGTTTCCCATTGGCGCAGCTGATCTGCGGGCACCTCATGCACCCCGTCATAAAACCCCTCGACCGCGACCTTGCCGGTTTCATCGTCATAAAAGCTGCTGACGATGCGCGACATTTCCCGCAGCGGGTTCAATCCGGGGCCGCCATAGTGGCCGGAATGCAGGTCAATGCGCGGCCCGGTCAGGGTGAATTCATCTTTCAGCATGCCGCGCAGTTGTGATGCGATCGAAGGCACCCCGCGCGACACCATGGAGGTGTCACAGACCAGCGCGATATCAGCCTTCAGTTCGTCTTTGTGCGCTTCAAGGAAAGGCACCAGTGAGGGCGATCCGCTTTCTTCCTCGCCTTCAAAGAAAAAGGTGATGCGGCAGGGCAGGGTGCCATGCACCGCTTTCCAGGCGCGGCAGGCTTCGACAAAGGTCATCAATTGCCCCTTGTCGTCCGACGCCCCACGCCCGCGGATCACCTGACCGTGTTCCGTGTCTTCCAGCCGGGGCTCAAACGGCGGGGTGTCCCACAGGTCCAGCGGATCAACGGGCTGAACGTCATAATGGCCGTAAAACAGAACATGCGGACCGTCGCCATCAATATGTCCTACAACCATCGGATGGCCCGGGGTTGCGCGTTTCTCGGCCGCGATGCCAAGGCTGTTGAGATTCTCAACCAGCCAATCGGCCGCGGCTTCGACGTCCGCTTTGAACGCAGGATCGGTTGAAATCGACGGAATCCGCAGCAGCGTCATCAAACGGTCAAGAGCCTGCGGCAGGTCTTGGTCAATACGGGCAAGCGTGGCGTCTAGGGACATGAAAAGGCTCCTGATCTGGGTGTTGGTCGCGACCGTACCAAACGCGTTGGCCGTGTCCAGAGGGGCCGATTCCTCGAATCGAACTGCGGTGAGATCAGACTTTTCACATCAAAAAAGGCCCGGGGCGCTTCCTGTCGTTGAAAAAAGATGTTTCCGATAGGCGATTTTTTCTGTGGTTTGCCGTATTCGTATGCCTGTGCGGCCTGAATTGCTTGATATAAGTCAAAGATGCGACCGTTGGTCCAAATCTAAACGGTAGACAGAAGAGTGGATGATCTTTAGTCATTCATAAACTTGAATGCTGTCAGAAAAAGAGGTCGAGTTCCTGATTTTTATGCTCGGAATTGAGCCGAATACAGGACCCACGACCCGGATGATGCGGAAGAAAGAAGGAGGAGCCCGGTGGACTACACCGCGAAACTCGACGACGCCCTGAACCGGTTGCATGAAGAAGGCCGTTACCGGACCTTTATCGATATCGAACGCAAACAGGGCCAGTTTCCGCACGCCACCTGGCGCAAACCCGATGGGAGCGAGCAACCCATCACCGTTTGGTGTGGCAACGACTATCTGGGCATGGGGCAGCATCCTGTTGTTCTTGCCGCCATGCACGAAGCCCTCGACGCCACGGGCGCGGGATCAGGCGGCACGCGCAATATCTCGGGCACCACGGTATATCACAAGCGGCTTGAGGCCGAGGTCGCGGATCTGCACGGCAAAGAAGCGGCGCTTTTGTTCACCAGCGCCTATATCGCCAATGACGCAACCCTGTCGACGCTGCCCAAGCTGTTCCCGGGCCTGATCATCTATTCAGATGAGCTGAACCACGCCTCGATGATCGAAGGTGTGCGGCGCAATGGCGGGGCCAAGCGCATTTTCCGCCACAATGACGTCGCGCATCTGCGCGAACTGATGGCGGCGGACGATCCGGCTGCGCCCAAGCTGATCGCGTTTGAATCGGTCTATTCGATGGACGGGGATTTCGGTCCGATCGAAGCCATCTGCGATCTGGCGGATGAATTCGGCGCGCTGACCTATATCGACGAGGTCCACGCCGTGGGCATGTACGGCCCGCGTGGCGCAGGTGTCGCCGAGCGTGATCGCCTGATGCACCGTCTGGACATCATCAATGGCACCCTTGCCAAAGCTTATGGCGTGATGGGGGGCTATATCGCCGCCAGCGAAAAAATGTGTGACGCCGTAAGGTCTTATGCGCCGGGCTTCATATTTACCACATCGCTGCCGCCTGCGGTTGCGGCGGGGGCGGCGGCCTCGGTTGCGTTCCTGAAGACATCCGAGGGCCAAAAGCTCCGCGAACAGCATCAGACCCAGGCGAAGATCCTGAAAACCCGCCTCAAGGGGATGGGCATGCCGATCATCGATCATGGCAGCCACATCGTGCCCGTGATCGTGGGCGACCCGGTACACACCAAAAAACTGTCCGATATGCTTCTGGATGGTTTTGGCATCTACGTGCAGCCGATCAACTTCCCGACGGTGCCCCGCGGGACCGAGCGTTTGCGCTTTACCCCGTCGCCGGTTCATGGGCCGAATGAGATGGATGCATTGGTGCGCGGCATGGACGAACTTTGGAGCCACTGTGCGCTAAATCGTGCCGAATTGGCGGGCTAGTCACGCTAAATCTATCATTTTTCTTGTGCTGTGCTAATGTTTCATCAATATCCGGGCTCAACGAATCGTGAAGCCCGGGTCGGGCAGGCATGAATGAAAACAGTATAACGGGGCAGTCTGAAGATGATCGGGCGAAACTCCAAAGGCAAAAATGATGCGCAGGATACGTCTCAGCGGCAGGGCTTTGACGACTTCACGATGAAGCTGGGCGATATGATGCGTGGTGAACGCGCGACCATGGGCAAATCGCTTTTGGACGTGCACCGCGAACTTCGCATCAAGGCCAGCTATATCGCGGCAATTGAAAACTGCGATCCCTCAGAATTTGACACACCCAGCTTTATCGCAGGTTATGTGCGGTCATATGCGCGCTATCTGGGCATGGACCCGGACGAAGCCTTTGCCGCCTTCTGTCGCGAAAGCGGGTTTGAGGTTGCACATGGCATGGCGCGAGAAGCGTCGGGCGTGCGCAAACCCACACCAAAATCCATCGACACGGACCGCGATGGCGCGGGTCCGCTTTCGATGCCGAACCTGCCCTATGCCCCTGCGGCCAATGGTTTCTTTTCACGGATCGAGCCGGGGGCCGTCGGATCGTCTTTGGTCCTGCTCGCGCTGATTGCCGGGATCGGCTATGGCGGCTGGTCCGTGTTGCAGGAAATTCAACGTGTTCAGGTCGCGCCGGTTGACCAGACCCCTGTGGTTCTCAGCCAGTTGGACCCGCTGACTGCGGCCATGCGCACTGATCAGACCGATGGGCCTGACGCCGCGGTTTCGGTGCGCCCCTCAAGCGAAGCGTTTGACCGGCTCTATCGCCCCCAGGCCCTGGATGTGCCGGTTCTGGTGTCGCGTGACGCGCCGATTTCGACCCTTGATCCGGCCAGCGTTGGTGTCTTTTCTCAGCAGGCCAGCGTGGCTGCTGATGTTGTAGCGCCCGAAGTGCAAGACAGCATCGACGCCGCCGTTGCCATGGCTTTGGTCAATGAGACCACGGATCGGGACGGGGTTAGCTTTGCCGCCGCACCGCAAATCCCCGGTCTGGATTCCCCGACGCTGGATGTCGCAACGCCGGTTGCACCGGTTGTCGGCGCGCCTCAGGTTCTGGAAAACCCGGTTCCGGGCATTACCATCGTCGCCACTGCGGAAACCTGGGTCGAAGTCACAGCCCCCTCTGGCAAGAAACTGCTGGCGCAGACCATGCAGGCCGGAGACACCTATCGTGTTCCCGCCACCGAACAGCCGCCGACTATCTTCTCAGGGAACGCGGGCGGTGTCTATTTTGCCGTAAATGGCCAGACCTTTGGTCCTTATGGGCAAAGCGGGCAGTTTGGGCGCAATCTTGCGCTGGATGCCAACAGCATTTCCGACCAGATGCAGGTCGCGGATCTGACGCAAAACCAGACCCTGGCGAAAACCGTGGCGGAACTCAGCCTGCGCAACACCAACCCGTGAATATGCCGCGCCACTTTGTGGTGGCGCGACGCGGGCGGGTGGATTACCTACAGGGCAATCTCTGACAGTCGGGGCCTTCTCTCATGAGCCTGAATCACGTTCGCCCGTGGCGCAATATCTATCGTCGTAAATCCCGCCAGATCATGGTTGGCAATGTGCCGGTTGGGGGCGATAGCCCGATCACAGTCCAGACCATGACCAATACGGTGACGACTGATATTCCCGGCACCATTGCCCAGGTGCAGGCCGCAGCCGAGGCGGGCGCGGATATAGTGCGAATCTCTGTTCCCGATCAAGAATCCTCCAAGGCTCTGAAAGAGATCGTGCGCGAAAGCCAGGTGCCCATCGTCGCCGACATTCATTTCCACTATAAACGTGGGATCGAAGCCGCCGAGGCCGGGGCCGCGTGCCTGCGCATCAATCCGGGCAATATCGGATCCGAAGACCGTGTGCGCGAAGTGATCAAAGCCGCGCGCGATCACAATTGTTCCATCCGCATCGGAGTGAACGCGGGATCGCTGGAAAAGCACCTGTTGGACAAATACGGGGAACCCACCCCCGACGCGATGGTTGAAAGTGGCATGGATCACATCAAGATCCTGCAAGACCATGATTTTCATGAATTCAAAATCAGCGTGAAGGCCTCTGATGTCTTTATGGCGACCGCCGCCTATCAGCAATTGGCCGACCTGACAGACGCCCCCATTCACCTTGGCATCACCGAGGCCGGGGGGCTGATGTCTGGCACGATCAAATCCGCGATCGGACTGGGCAATCTGTTGTGGATGGGCATCGGCGATACAATCCGTGTGAGCCTGTCGGCCAACCCGGTCGAAGAGGTCAAGGTTGGCTATGAGATCCTCAAATCGCTTGGTCTGCGCCATCGCGGTGTGAACATCATTTCATGCCCCTCCTGTGCGCGTCAGGGCTTTGACGTGATCAAAACCGTGGAAGCCCTGGAAAAACGGCTTGAGCACATCAAAACACCCATGAGCCTGTCGATCATCGGGTGCGTGGTGAATGGCCCCGGCGAAGCGCTGATGACCGATGTGGGCTTTACCGGTGGCGGGGCTGGCAATGGGATGGTCTATCTTGCGGGCAAGGCCAGCCACAAGATGTCGAACGACCAGATGGTGGACCACATCGTCGAAGAGGTCGAAAAGAAAGCCACCCAGATCCAATCAGAGCTGGATGCGGAGCAGGGCGCTTAAACCCATTATTCCGTGAGATAGCGGCGTAAAACAAACTGCGGCACATGCCCCCGGATCATCCTGTCGGGCATGACATAGGATGGCACCATATCCAGGCCCAGCTGCCGCATGATCTGTTTCACCGGGGCGGTGTCTGCGTATAAAACCGTGCCGCTCAGGCCCAGTTCAAGCGTGAGATCCTCGTATTCCTGCTGTGCTTTAAGGCAGGGATCACAGCCGACCCGGGTCACAAACATCACGATCTGTTGTTCATCCTCGGGATCAAACAAAACCTCTGACACGCTGTCGATCCGGGCAAGATCTGCGGCGACGTGATCCGCGTAGGGGTCCGCCTGCTGGATCTGGCGGTTTTGCAATCCGCTCAGGCGATCTCGCAGCGAAAACCCCCCTTCGGCGGTCACCGAAAGGGGGGCAAAGGCAAGGGCAGCGGTGATGGCCGCTCGGATCACTTGGCGCGCTCTTCGGCGACGATCTGCGCCATGACGTCCATGGGCGCATAGCCACGCACCATCTGAGAGCCAAAGACAAAGCTCGGCGTGCCGGAGATCTTCAACGCATTCGCCAGATCGCGGGTTTCCTTGATGCGGCGCGTGACCTCTTCGCTGTCCATCTCGGCCAGGATCGCATCGGCATCCAGCCCAAGCGTCTTGGCCATGCGCCCCAGATTACGTTCGTTCGGCTTTCCACCCAGCGCGATCAGAGCGTCATGGACCTGGGCATAGGCCTCGTCTCCGGCAACGATCTGGGTGGCAACAGCGAAACGTGACGACAGGACCGAGGCATCACCCAAAATCGGAAATTCCTTTAGAATCAGCTTGATATTGGGGTCAGCTTCAACCAGTGCCTGAACTTCCGGCGCGGCCTTGCGGCAATAGCCACAGCGGTAATCGACAAACTCGACGATGGTGATATCCCCTTCGGGGTTTCCCCCCTCCCACGAGAACCCATCATTGTGCAGCGCCTCAAGATTTTGCGCAACAAGCGCCGCATCCTGTTCGACCTGCGCCGCCGCCTCTTGGGTTTCAAGAACGGCAACGGCCTCCATGATCACCTGCGGGTTTTCCAGAAGATAGGCCCGGACCGAGGCGCCAAAAGCGGCCTTTTGATCCGCGTCCATCGCGTCCCAATCCAACCCTTGCGCCATGGCACCCGTGGCCAGAAGCGCCGAGCACATTGCCCCATTGCGCAGGGCGGATTTCAGAGAAAAGCGTTTCAACATATTGATTGTCCTGTTACTTTCGCCGTTTGGCCTGTTTCGCAGCTGCCAGCACGTCTTGCGCGCGCTGCCAGGCTGATGATCCCCGTGGCAGCCGATCGGCCGCCCGTTTCGCATGCAGTTCCGCATCCTTCAAGCGCCCCATAAGGGCATAGCGCTCGGCGGTGACAACCGATGCCATGCCGGGTTTGCCGGTCTTGGCATAGGCGACCGCCAGATCGCGCAGGACCCGCGCATCGGAAAAATCCCGACCGCGCGCGGTTTCGAGCGCTTTCAACGCGGCCTTGGGCTGGCCGGCAGCCAACAGCGCGCGCCCCAACCCGCCGTGGATCAGGGCATTGCGCGGAGCAAGCTTGGATGCGGTTTGATAGGTCTGAACAGCGCCGCGAAAGTCTCTGCTTTCCAACAATATTTGCCCTTTGAGATCGTAATAGAACGCATCCTTGGGGCGCAGGGCGATGGCCGCGTTGATGGCGCTGAGCGCTTTGCTTTTGTTCGATTGGCGGTGTTGTGCGACGGACTCGCGCATCAGGGCGATATCCTTGGATGTCTTGTCGCGCGTAATCCGCCGCAGGGTCCATGATGGCGCGCGTTTAAACGCCGAGAGTTTCCCCCGCGCCCGGTCAAACCAATAGTTCGCCACCGGGTTCGGTTTGCCCGGTTTGGCGCTGGCAACCAGCGCTTTGAGGGTGCGCAGGCGGTCCCGGCTCAGCGGGTGCGTGCGCATATAGGGATCTTGCCGCCGGGCCGACAGGGCCTCTTGGCCGCGAAACAGCTCTTGCACCTCGACCGCACCTTGCGGATCAATCCCGGCCCGCTGCAAATAGCGCACTGACGAAATATCAGCTGCGGATTCTTCGGCGCGGGTATGTGAAAAGAACAACCGCAGTGCGGAGCTTTGCGCCCCGATGATCAAAGCCCCCGCGGCCTGGCCATTGCCCGAAGCCGCCCCGGCGGCGGCCGCCAGGATCGACCCCAGGCTTGCGGCGGTTCGGGCGCTGCGCATGTTGGCCCGACGGCGCGACAGGTGGCCGTTGGCGATATGCGCAGCCTCATGGGCGATCACCGCCTGCAACGCTTCGGCGCTTTCCAACCGCATGATCAGCCCGGAATGCAAAAAGATATGCTGAGTATCCGCCACAAAGGCGTTTAGCGATGAATTGTCGATCACGATGATCTTGACCCGGCTTGAACTCAGCCCGGCGGCGCTCAGCACAGGCTTGGCCAATTGGGTCAGCGCATATTCCATATCCGCATCGCGCAGCAGCCGAACACTGGCTTGCGCCTGTGTCGCGACTAGCATCATAAAGGCCATTGCAAAGGCAATCAGGCGAGTCATCAAAGCCCCCTAAGGCTGGGTCTTGGTCTGAGTGTTACAGTAGAGAGGCTCATATGCGAAATTCAAGGCGTGGCGACGTTGATCCCTTTATCGTGATGGATGTGATGGAAAAAGCGCGGCAGGCCGAGGCTGATGGGCGCCATATCATCCATATGGAAGTGGGCCAGCCCAGCACACCCGCGCCCGCCGCGGCGCGTGCCGCTTTGGCGCGGGCGCTTGAACAGGATTCGCTGGGATATACCGTGGCGCTGGGTCTGCCCGCGCTGCGGGAAAAAATCGCCGCACTCTATGGAGAGTGGTACAATGTTGATCTTGATCCCGCGCGAGTCGTGGTCACGCCGGGGTCATCGGGGGGATTTCTGTTGGCGTTTTCGGCGCTGTTTGATCAGGGGGATCGCGTGGCCCTGGGGGCACCGGGCTATCCGTCTTATCGTCAAATCCTGCGCGCCCTCAGCCTTGAAACGGTCGAGATTGAAACCTCGGCGGAAAATCGCCTTCAACTGGTGCCTTCGGATCTGGATGGGGTCGAATTTGACGGTCTGATGGTGGCCTCTCCGTCGAATCCCAGTGGCACGATGCTGGATGAGCCCGCGTTGCGCGCGCTGATTGAGGCCACACAGGACAAGGGGGCCGCGTTCCTGTCGGATGAGATTTATCACGGGATCGAATATGACAAGAAGGCGGTGACTGCGCTGCAAATCAGCGATGATGTCTGTGTGATCAACTCGTTCTCCAAGTATTTTTCCATGACAGGCTGGAGGGCCGGGTGGCTGGTGCTGCCCGAGGCGAATTTGCGTCAGGTTGAGAGACTGGCGCAGAACATGTTCATCTGTGCGCCGCATGCGTCCCAGGTGGCCGCACTTGCTGCACTGGATTGCCGCGAAGAGCTGGACGCCAATCTTCAGGTCTATACCCGCAACCGGGCCCTGATGGTGGACACCCTGCCCAAGATCGGCTTTGACCGGATCGCGCCGCCGGACGGGGCGTTTTATATCTACGCGGATGTCAGCGCCCTGACCACGGACAGCGTGGCTTTTGCCACTGAAATCCTTGAGCAGGCCGGGGTGGCGGTGACGCCGGGTCTCGACTTTGACAAAGGCCGCGGGGCCGGAACGCTGCGCTTTTCCTATGCGCGCCAGACCTCGGATATCGAAGAGGGGCTGGTGCGGTTGGGGCAGTTCATGCGCGACAAAGGGCATATTGAGTAGAAAACCGCCGAAAACCGGTCTGGTTGATGCAACAATCGGGCAGCTCTGATAGGCTGCCCCCAAAGCAAAATCATGAGGCAAAACAAAAGCAGGACGCCCACCATGAGCACAATAAGAACCGGGGTTGCCGTGCTTGGCCTGGCCCTGTTGGGGGCAACGCCGATGGTTGCCCAGCAGGAGGGATCGGCGCTGTCACATTATCAGGGGGGCGGGTTTTCGGATCGGTTCTTGGGCGGTGTTGACCTGTCTCTTGACCTGTCCCAGCCGGTGCCCTGGAGGGTCTTTACCCTTAGCGATCCCATGCGACTGGTTGTTGATTTCCGCGAGGTGGATTGGACCCGCGCGCAGGCGTCACAGCTGGATCAAAGCGATCACATCGCCAGTCTGCGCATGGGTCCGTTTCAACCGGGCTGGTCGCGCTTGGTGGCCGAGCTTTCAACCCCATTGATCGTGGATCAGGCCGAGCTGAAAACCGCCTCGGACGGGGGGGGCGCGCAGCTGCGTCTGGCCCTTGCAAAAGCCGACCGGGATGAGTTCGACAAGCACACCGGCGAACCCAAACTTCCGGGTTGGGCCCTGGCCGACCCCCGCGACATCAAACCCATTGTCCGCGATCCCCAGGCTCCCATGGTGATCATTTTGGACCCCGGGCATGGCGGGATTGATCCGGGGGCCGAACGCAATGGGATCAACGAAGCGGATTTGATGCTGCGCTTTGCCTTTGAATTGCAGGACGTTCTGCGCCGGACCGGGCGCTACAAGGTGATGATGACGCGCACCGAAGATGTGTTTGTCTCGCTTGAGGCGCGGGTGGCCAAGGCGCGCGAAGCCGGGGCAGGGCTGTTTATCTCACTGCATGCGGATGCGCTGAAACAGGGCAAGGCCCATGGGGCCACGGTCTATACCCTGTCAGAACAGGCCTCAGACGCCGCTTCGGCGGCCCTGGCCGAACGGCACAACCGCGATGATCTTTTGGCGGGGCTTGATCTGTCCGGCAAGGATGACCGCGTGGCGCAGGTCTTGCTAGATCTTGCCCGGCAGGAAAACACCCCCCGCTCGCGCGCTTTGGCACGTCATGTGGTGGGCGGCATCAAGAACGCCCTGGGGCATGTGCACAAACGTCCATTGCAAGAGGCGGGATTTTCGGTGCTCAAGGCGGCGGATATCCCTTCGATCCTGATCGAAGTCGGGTTTTTGTCGACCAAAGAGGACTTGGTCAATCTGCAAGACCCGGTTTGGCGCGCGGGCATGGCGGCGGGCATTCGCGATGGCATTGCCGAGTGGGAAATCGAAGACAAGGCCCTGTCCCGCCTGCGCCGTCAATGACCGCAGGGGGCCCCGGGTTCGGCAATTCCCCGCAGGCCCGCCCCACAACGTGTTTTGACCCCGGGCCACAACCCGTATAGTGAAGCCAAAGGCAGCCAGAGCCCAAGTATCAAGAGGACGCCCGCGTGACGCGATTCATATTTTCCTTTTTCGGAGCCATCTTTGCGGTTGCGACCATGGGCTTGATGATGATTGCGCTGACCATCGGCGCGGTCTTTTGGGTCTATGGGCGGGATCTGCCCAGCCATGAACATCTGGCACAATATACGCCTCCGACCATCAGCCGGATCTATTCGGCCGAAGGCCGCGTGATCGACGAATTCGCGCAAGAGCGCCGCCTGTTCACCCCGGCGGCGGAAATCCCCGATCTGGTGAAACACGCGTTTATCTCGGCTGAGGATAAGAATTTTTATTCCCACAAGGGCTATGATCCGCGCGGGATTGTCTCGGCCGCGATCGACACGGCGCGCGGCAACACCCGTGGCGCATCGACCATCACACAGCAGGTGATGAAGAACTTTCTGTTGTCCGGTGACCGCCGGGCCGAACGCAAGATCAAAGAGATCATCCTGGCCTCGCGCGTGGAAAACGCCCTGTCCAAGGAAAAGATCCTTGAGCTGTATCTGAACGAGATTTTTCTGGGGCAAAATTCCTATGGGGTGACCGCCGCTGCGCAGGTCTATCTGAACAAGACCCTGTCCGAGTTGCAGCCCCACGAAGCGGCCTTTCTGGCCTCGCTGCCCAAGGCGCCCTCGGATTTTCATCCGGTGCGCCGCAAAGAGCGTGTGACCGGGCGCCGGAATTTTGTTCTCAAAGAGATGTTCGAAAACGGCTATATTTCAGAAGAGCTGTATCTGAGCGAACGCGAAAAACCCCTGGCCTCGGTGCAAAACGGCGATTACGAACCCTATCGCCGCTCGCTGCCACCGCGCGATTACTTCACCGACGAAATCCGCCGCCAGCTGAGCCGCGACTTTGGTGAAGAGCAATTCTTCTCCGGGGGGTATTCGGTCCGGGCGACGCTGGATCCCGAAATGCAGGTCGAAGCGGCGCATGCCTTGCAAAAAGCGCTTGAAAACTATGACCGCGGGTTGGGTCAATGGCGCGGCACCGGCGAGACAATCGCGCCCGAGGCCCTTGATCGCGAAGACAGATGGCGCGAGGCGCTGTTGAACACCCGCGTGGCGCGTGACGTGACGCTGATGTCGAAATGGCATCCCGCCGTGGTTCTTGAGGTCCGCGACCAAGAGCTGATCGTCGGCATCGAAGGGGTCGCACGCGATGATCCGCGCGGCTTTACCGTGCCGCGCAGCGATACATCCTGGTTCAAGGGCAGCCTGGTTGACAACTTCAAACGCGGTGATGTGGTGCATGTGCGCGAATACACCGAAGGTGGCAATTTTGCCCGTTGGAGCCTGCGCCAGACCCCGCGTGTGCAGGGGGGCTTTATGGCGATGGACGTCAACACCGGTCGGGTGATCGCCATGCAGGGGGGCTTTAGCTATCAGGCGTCGGTCTTTAACCGCGCAACCCAGGCCAAGCGTCAGCCGGGTTCCAGCTTCAAACCCTTTGTTTATGCGTCAGCGCTGGACAGCGGCTATACCCCCGCGACCATCGTTGTGGATGCTCCGATCGAGATCAACACGCCGCAGGGCATCTGGCGACCCAAGAATGCGTCGAACAAGTTTTACGGCCCGACGCCCCTGCGCACCGGGATCGAACAGTCGCGAAACCTGATGACCATCCGTCTGGCCCAAGAGGTCGGCATGGATATTGTCGGCGATTATGCCGAGCGCTTTGGGGTGTACAACAACATGGGCCGGGTTCTGGCGAACTCGCTGGGGGCGGATGAGACCACGCTTTACAAGATGGTCGCGGCCTATGCGATGTTCGCCAATGGCGGGGAACGTGTTGAACCCACCTTGGTGGACCGGGTTCAGGACCGCTATGGCAATACGATCTATTCCCATGATGCTGCCGAGGGAAACAAACGGGTCTGTGTCGATTGTGATCAGCCCGATCTGGCCCCCGGACGCAGCCCGCGCATTGTCAACGAACGCGAACGGGTGATGAACGCCGTGACCGCCTATCAGCTGACCTCGATGATGCAGGGGGTGGTGCAGCGCGGCACCGCACGCAAAACCGTCAAGCTGGGCGTGCCGACCGCCGGCAAAACCGGCACCACCAACGACGCCAAGGACGTGTGGTTCGTGGGCTTTACCAGCAACATCGTTGCGGGCTGTTACATGGGCTATGACAACCCGCGCTCGCTTGGCCGTGGGGCCTCGGGCGGGGGGTTTTGCGGACCGGTCTTTACCCAGTTCATGCAAAAGGCGGTCCAGAAATATGGCGGCGGTGAGTTCAAGGCCCCCGAAGAGTGTTCGTTCATCAAAATCGACCGGTTTTCCGGCGCGCGCCTGAGCGACGGGGCATCCGGCGACAATGTTGTCTCAGAATGTTTCCGCGAGGGCGAAGAGACCATCTTTGGCATCCAGTTTGACGGGGGCTTTGCCATCTCGGGCAGCTTTGATTTGATCAACCCGGGGCAGGGCTCGGCCAAAGAGGTGACAACCTCGACCGGCAAAAAGGCGGTTGTCGGGGAAAAAGCGGGCTTTGGCACGCTGAGCTCGGGTGGATTGTATTGACCGGGTAGGGGCTTTGCCCCGCCCTGCGGGCTCCCCAGGATATTTTGCAAGAGATGAAGCCAAAAGGGGCCGGGGAAATTCTCCGGTCCGTTCTGCGAAGGCTTGCCCGCATGGCATGCCCTTGCTATCACGCAGCACCTAAACCTACGTCACAGGATGCGACCATGCGCGCTGAAGCCTTGAACAATGTTGAGAAAATCAAGAAGTCGGTTGAGCTTTTGGGCCAGCGTCTTGACACCGAGACCGCGCAGCATCGGCTTGAAGAGTTCAACGCCCGCGTCGAAGACCCCAACCTGTGGGACGATCCGGCGGCGGCGCAAAAACTGATGCGCGAGCGGCAGCAGCTTGTTGATGCGATGGAAACCTATTCGTCGATCAAGCAAGAGCTTGAGGATCAGGTCGAGCTGATCGAAATGGGTGAGATGGAAGACGACGCCGAGATCGTCGCCGAGGCCGAAGCCGCGCTGGATGCGCTGGTGGAAAAGGCCGCCAAGAAAGAGCTGGAAGCCCTGCTGGATGGCGAGACCGACGGCAATGACGCCTTTCTTGAAATCAAATCCGGTGCCGGTGGCACCGAGGCCTGCGATTGGGCCAGCATGCTGGCGCGCATGTATGTGCGTTGGGCGGAAAGCCGTGGCTTTGAGGTCGAGCTGCAAGAAGAGACCCCCGGCACCGAGGCGGGCATCAAATCCGTCACCTATCAGATCAAGGGTAAAAACGCCTATGGCTGGCTGAAATCGGAAAGCGGCACGCATCGTCTGGTGCGGATTTCGCCCTTTGGCAAAGGCACGCGCGAGACCTCTTTTGCCGGAGTGGGCGCCTATCCGGTGATCGACGACAATATCGAGATCGAGGTGAACCCCGCGGATATCCGCATCGACACCTATCGGTCTTCGGGGGCGGGCGGACAGCACGTGAACACCACGGATTCAGCCGTGCGCATCACCCACCATCCCACCGGGATTGTCGTGACCAGCTCGGAAAAATCGCAACACCAGAACCGCGACATCGCGATGAAGGCGTTGAAATCGCGCCTCTATCAGCTGGAACTGGATCGCCGCAACGCCGAAGTCAACGCCCTGCACGAGGCCAAGGGCGACGCGGGCTGGGGCAACCAGATCCGGTCTTATGTGTTGCAGCCCTATCAGATGGTCAAAGACCTGCGCACCAACCACGAAACCGCAGACACCGGCGGCGTGCTGGACGGGGATCTGGATCCGTTCATGGAGGCCACGCTGGCCATGCAGGTGGCGGGCAAGAGCCGCGCGGACGCCAACGCCGAGGATTGATGCCCCGGCGACTGGCCGTCGTCGCGTTTCATGAAAACGCCAATTCCCTTACGGGGGGCCATTTCCCGGTTCGGTGCGTAGCATTCCTGCCAGATCCGCAAGGGCGGTCTGGTCGCGAGGGGCATTGTTGGGGCGCCTGACCACACCTCGACCGATTGACGCCCAGAGGATCAGCCCCAACCAAGTTCGATTAACCTTTGGGTTTGCTGGTTTTTTTCAATCAATACTTGCATGATTGCGAATGTATCGGTTTACTCGTCCCAGGAGTGCTGACTTGGGAGGGGAAAGCATGCCCGATGTGCCTCAGCTTGGGGTTCCGGATTTGGGTCCGGTATCATTGAAAACATTTAAACTGGCCCTGTCGCGCGCCTGGTCCGACTATCGCCAGGCATCCGGTTTTGCCATCATATTTGCAGGGTTCTACGTCTTGGCAGGATGGTTCATGGGGTGGATCACCTGGGTGACGGGACAAAGCTATTGGTTGGTGTTCGCAGCCATCGGGTTTCCGATGGTGGCGCCCTTTGCGGCTGTTGGTTTCTACGACATCAGCCGCCGGATCGAGCAGGGGCGGGCGTTGGACTGGATGAAGATCTTTTCCGTCATCACATCGCAAAGCAAACGTCAGTTGCCGTCGATCTGTGCGGTGATCATCGTGGTTTTCCTGTTCTGGTTTTTTCTGGCGCATATGATCTTTGCGCTTTTTCTGGGACTGTCGACCATGACCAATGTCTCTAGCTCGCTGGACATCTATTTCACCAGCAACGGCTTGACGATGCTGGCCTTTGGCACTGCGGTCGGGGCTGGGTTCTCGGCACTGCTCTATATGATTACGGTGCTGTCCTTGCCGCTGCTGCTGGATCGCGAAGTGGATTTTGTCACGGCGATGATCACCTCATTTCAATATGTGGCGGCGCATCCGGTGCCCATGTTCGGTTGGGCCGTGTTTATTGCCACCTTCACGCTGGTGTCGATGATCCCGCTGTTTTTGGGGCTGTTTATCAGCTTGCCGCTGCTTGGGCATGCCACTTGGCATCTCTATGACATCCTGGCCTATGGTCCCGAAGACGAAACAGACCCGCAAACCAGCGAAAAGGTCGTCGAGGTATAAAGCCAGCGGCCTAGGCCTCACGCCCGGCCTCTTTTAACCGCTGATGCAGGGGGGCGGCCCGTGGGTCGCCCAATTCCAGCGCAAAGACAAAGGCGTGCGTCAGGTAAAAATAGCGCGCGCGATCGTCGGATGTACTGTCCCCGGCTTCGGTATACAGCTCCACCAGCGCCGCGCGGTCGTCCCGCGCGTGCGCCTCAAGCAAACGGGCCTCAAGCGTGCTCATTCAGCGGCCTGTGCCTGCGCACGATGGGTCTGGATCTGCGCGGCAACCCAATCGTGGAAGCAATGAGTCGGGCCATCCATCGCCGGAGAGAACCGCCCTCCGTCAAAGCCCGGTGCCTGGCGCCCGCGCTGCATGCCTTCGACCACAAAGATATCCTCTTCGAACACGGTCTTCCACAGCGCGGCGTTGTTCACCCGGGCGACTTCGGAGGTGTCTTGGGTGGGGTAGTACAGGTGGACCTGTTCCGTGGTGTCCCCTTTGCCTTCGGGGACAAGAATGATGGCAAAGGCGTGGTCACGGTGAACGCCAAGCAGGACGTTGGGATAAATCGCCAGATATTCGGCCGCCGTATTCCATTTGTCCGACAAGCCGTCGAAATCCTCAAAGGCCGTTTTGCCATCCACCTGAAGCTGGCGGTAGACTTCGGTGCCCTGACCGGAAAAGCAGCCCGGGGTTTCGATGTTATAGTGATCTTCGAGGCGGGAATATGAATTCAATCCCGGATGGACCCAAGGCAGGTGGTAGCTTTCGCAATAGTTTTCGACCGCCAGTTTCCAGTTGGTTTTCACCTTTAGATCAAAGCGGCTGTCCGCACCCCCATGATAGATCGGCTGATCGAATTCCGCCCAGCGGTCGATCACGGGTTTCATGGCCTCTTCAAAGGCCGGGGCATCCCCAGAGACATTGACCCAGACCACATCGCGCCAGATGTGCGACCGCACCTCGATCAGGCCCAGGGTTGCGCGATCAATGGCGTCATGGGTGTTTTGGCCCGGGCCGCCCACATGCGGCGTCGACACCAGGCGCCCATCGGTGCCATAACACCAGCTGTGATAGGCACAGCGGATCGCGCCTTCGATCTTGCGCGGCTCTTCGACCAGGATCATGCCGCGGTGACGGCAGATGTTTTGAAACACCCGGACCGTATTGTCGCGACCGCGCACCAGCAGCAGGGGCATCCCCAGAAAGGTAATCGGCTTGGCATCGCCGATTTCAGGCACATCCGAAGCGACCGCAAGGCCCGCCCATTGGGTGTTCAACAGTGCATCACATTCTTCCCGAAAGACGGTCTCATCAACGTAGTGTGCATTCGGAAGCCCATTGGCTTCGCTGACCGGACGGCGGACATCTGACAAATCGTTCATGGCTGGCGGCCTTTCCAAAGTGTGAAATCTTGGATCAAACCTGAGCGCTTTACCGGGCGCCATCTTGCCAAATCGCGACATGGGGCGGGGGCAATGTGACGGAAATGGGGGGCCGCCTTGGCCCCGGTACGGTCTTACGAAAAGGATTCGTCCGTTTTCAGCAAACTGCGCAGATAGGGGACAAAGTCATCCGCCCGACAGAATCCCGCAGTGCGGGCGACGGGCAAAGCGTCTTGAAGGCGCGCGCCGAGGTATTCGAACACCAGGCGTTCGACCCGGCGTCCAGCCAAGTTTTCGCGCACCGTGCGGGTGACATAGCCCACCCAGAAATTGTTTTCAAATGACGGAACCCGCGCCAGATAGTTGAACGACGCGGTCGCGGCCCCCCTGCGGCTGAGCAGTGTCGCGATCCCGTCGTCTTGTCGCAGGGCCACACCGCGGAATTCACGTGTGCCGGGTTGGGTCGGCAAGCCCTGTTGCTCCATCGCTTCCTTGGCCTCGAACCCCTTGAGCAAGGTCAGCCCATCAGCACGGGACACGAAAATGAGACCCTGAACATATTTGCTTTCATCCATAAAGCTACGGCGGGCAAAGCGGTAAAATCCGCTGGGCAGCTCTTCTTCAGGAATGTAGGACGCCCGTTCTCCAAGGAAATCTGTCACGAAAGGATGCTGGAAAGGCCCGCCACCCGTGTTGCTGATCTCTTCGACAGGTTCCAGCAGAATGCGCGCATCGACGTTGAAGTGGCTGCATATGCGGTGCAGAACATCCGGCCGCGGAAAACTCTCACCGGCGAGATAGCGATTGTATTGTGTCCGGTTGATTCCCAACTCGCGACACAGCGCCGAAATCGACGCGGCCCGTTTCGATAGCTGACGCAGGTTGGCTCCAAGCATGCTGCGCAGTTCTGCCGGGGTAGGTCTTTTCGACAGTTTTAGCGGTTGCTCGGTGGGCATCTTTGGCTCTCTTTTAAGTTGTTGCAACATACACGATCTTCCTCAGAAGAGAAAGTTGACACATTTAGGTTTCAGGCTGACGCTTATTCGCGTCATCACTGGCGCTTATAAGCGCCAGTGATCCATGTTTGCGCCACAAAAATCAAGAGGTCGACGCGGGAAAAGCCGTGTCTTATTCAATTTGTTTCAGTCAGGGTTGTGGATAAGCAACCAATGAGACCAAAATGCTTGAGAAAATGTTCGGGGTCGTGCTGTGGACCGACACAAATGACAGCAAAGCGGTGATCTGGTGTGAGGATCACGGGGACCTTGCGTATTATACAGCGCCAGAGCAAATGATGCATGATGGCGTCTCGCTTGATCCGGGCGATCTGATACAATTTGATTGTCGCGAAGGACCGGATCATCGACGGGCGCGAAACCTTGAACGCGTCGTGGCGGGACATGCCCCAAATCTGCCAAGTAATCTGGGCGCACAAGAGCGTATCCAGCGCGTCAAGCGCGGCGGCCAACCGCGCGCGACCCCGTCACGCGGCAGCAATGTGGTGGCCTTTCCCAAACAGGTCAACGCCTGAACGCGCGCAGGCAACGGGTCGCAGCCTTTGTTCAAAGCAAAAGGCCACCTGAAACAGGTGGCCTTATCAGGAACCATCCCCGACAGCGCCAGGGGCGGAAGAAACCTTGTCAGATGCCACGCGACAACGCGGCGACGCCGGTGCGCGCCACTTCCAGCAGGCCCAAGGGGCGCATCAGCTCGGCAAATGCGTCAATTTTATCCGGCGTTCCCGTCAGTTGGAACACAAAGCTTTCCAGGGTGGAATCCACAACATTCGCGCGAAAAATATCCGCCAGGCGCAGGGCTTCTACGCGTTTTTCACCTGAACCCGATACCTTGAGCAACGCCAGCTCACGCTCAACCGAGGCGCCCTCGACCGTCAGGTCATGCACCTCGTGAACCGGAACAATCCGCCCCAGCTGTGCCTTGATCTGTTCGATGACCTGCGGCGTGCCGGTCGTGACGATGGTGATGCGGCTTAGACGCCCCTCATGGTCCACTTCGGCGACGGTCAGGCTTTCGATGTTGTACCCGCGTCCAGAGAACAGGCCGATAACGCGGGCCAGCACGCCGGGTTCATTTTCGACCAGAACGGCAATGGTGTGCGTTTCCTGATGGTCCGAAAACGTCGGGCGCAGGTTATACGCCGAGTGCTTGCTGGACCCTTTCTTGATGCTCAGAGGCGACATGGCTGTTTTCCATAGGCTAAATTCCGACTTGAGTTTAGCCCTGTGCCAGGGGAAACACCAGTGGCGATTGCTGCGACATGCAGGCGTCACAAATTGATGTAAAACCAAGGAAAGCCCCTGAAAATAGAAATGCTCTGTTAGCGGATAGGCCTTATGACGGTTCTCACAGCAGGAGTGCATTTTTATGGCCCAGGGCCCGAATCCTATTTCACACCTTGAGCTTCCGGTGGATTGCGACCCGGATAGCTGTCGGCTTGTGAACGCACTGGATCGTGCCTTGACCCAGAACCTGACGGTCTTGCAAAATCAGGCAAGCCTGTTTGGCGAAATTCTTGAAAATGTCGGTGAGGGGATGATTGTCCTGTCGCACAAAGACCCCGCTGACCCCGAAAATGAGATCGTATTGGCCAACAAGGCCTATATGGAGCTTTATGGCATCACGAGCGAACACGTCTATCCCGGCCAAAAGGTCAGCGATTTCCTGGAGGGGCTTCAGCGCATGGGCAAAATGGCACAGCCCAAAAAGGATCGCGCCGAAATTGATGCCACGGGCAGCGGCAAGGATCGCACCGTCATGGAAATCCCCAGCATGGGGAAGGTGTTCCATTGCAAAGCCAGCGACAGCCCCTCAGGCGGGCGGATTCTGATACATACGGATGTCACGGATCTGTACACGCAAAACGACGCGCTACGCTCAGCCCGGGATGCGGCTAAGGTGGCCAGCGAAACCAAATCCAACTTTCTCGCCACCATGAGCCACGAAATCCGCACCCCCATGAACGGGGTTGTCGGCATGGCCGAACTGTTGGGCGCCACGCCGCTGGACGACACCCAACGTGCCTATGTCGAGTTGATCAGCAGTTCGGCCCTGACGTTGACCAACCTGATTTCCGACATTCTGGATTTCTCCAAGATCGAAGCTGGGCGGCTTGAATTCGACTATCAGCCGGTTGAAATCAAAAAGGTCTTACGCGATGTCTTTGGCCTGTTGACACCGCTTGCCACCGGCAAGGGGCTTGAGCTGATCTCAGACCTGGACCCCGAACTGCCCAGCCACATCCATTCGGATGCCGTCCGCTTTAAACAGATCCTGTTCAACCTTCTGGGGAATGCGATCAAGTTCACCACCAAGGGCACCGTGACCCTTGTCATACGCAAGCGTCAGGATCTCAAGATCTGGATCACGGACACCGGGATCGGCATTCCACCAGATAAGCTGCCACATGTTTTCCAACCCTTTGAGCAGGCGCATGGCGGCAAAAACCGCGATTTCGAGGGGACAGGGCTGGGGCTTGCGATCACCAAACAGATCCTTAACGCCATGGACGGCTGCATTCAGGTGCGCTCGACCGAAGGGGTGGGGACCGAGTTCGAGATAACATTGCCCTTGTCACCCGCGCAGATCGAAATTTCGCCGGATGCGCTTGACCCAAGCGAAACAGGTGGGGCAGAGCATCTGACCGGCAAATCGGCCTTACTGGTCGAAGACAATCGAACCAATCAGATCGTGCTGAGCCGCATGTTGGAAAGCCGGGGCATGACGGTCACCATTGCGGGCAACGGTCAAGAGGCGGTTGACCTGTTTGCCCCCGGCAAGTTCGACGTGGTGTTCATGGATATTTCCATGCCCGTCATGACCGGGATCGAAGCCGTGCGGGTGATCCGCAGCAATCAACACGCCAAAGGTTGGCCCCATTGCCCGATTATCGCCCTGACCGGCAATGCCTTTGAGCGCGACAAGAAAGAGGCGCTGGCCGCAGGTATGGACGCCTTCATGACAAAACCGGTTCGCGGTGTTGAACTTGTCGCGACCCTGCGGTCGGTGTTTACCACCACTGCCTGACTCAGACCACCCCCCCCGACAGTCCTCCAGTCTCAAGGCCAGGGTCTCTCACTAAAAAAGCGCAGAGTTACCCCTGCGCTTTTGACAAAATCCTAGTAACGACGGCTTAGACCAGAACCGCGCCCGAGTTGCCGATGGCGTCCTTGGTCGATGCCTCACCCAGCAACATTTTGTTGTGCGGCTCACCCGATGGGATCATCGGGAAGCAGTTTTCGTGCTTTTCAACCAGGCAATCAAAGATCACCGGCCCATCGTAATCCAGCATCTCATGGATTGCATCATCCAGATCCGCCGGATCGTCACAGCGAATGCCCTTGCAGCCAAAGGCCTCGGCCAGCTTGACGAAATCGGGCAGGCTTTCCGACCAGCTGTGCGAATAGCGCTCGCCGTGCAGCAACTCTTGCCACTGGCGCACCATCCCAAGGCGTTCGTTGTTCAAAATGAACTGTTTGACCGGCGCACGGAATTGAACGGCGGTGCCCATTTCCTGCATGTTCATCAACCAAGAGGCCTCGCCCGCGATGTTGATCACGAGGCTTTCGGGATGGGCCAGTTGCACGCCGATCGACGCCGGCAGCCCATAACCCATGGTCCCCAGACCACCCGAGGTCATCCAGCGGTTGGGATCTTCAAAGCCCAGATATTGCGCGGCCCACATCTGGTGTTGCCCCACCTCGGTGGTGACATAGCGGTCACGCCCCTTGGTCAGTTCCTCAAGGCGTTGAAGCGCGTATTGGGGCTTGATGACCTTTCCTTCCTGCTTGAAGGACAGGCAATCGGTCTTTTTCCAATCCTCGATCTGCGCCACCCAGCGGGCCAGCGCCTCGCGGTTGACCTTGCGGCCACGGGCTTTCCACAGCTTCAGCACGTCTTCCAAAACGTGACCCACGTCGCCCACAATCGGGATATCCGCCTTGATCACCTTGTTGATCGACGAGGGATCAATGTCGATATGCGCCTTGGTCGAATTGGGGCTGAAGGCATCCAGACGGCCGGTGATGCGGTCGTCGAAACGTGCGCCCACGTTGATCATCAGATCACAGCCGTGCATGGCCAGGTTGGCCTCATAGAGACCGTGCATGCCCAGCATGCCCAACCACTGTTTGCCCGACGCGGGATAGGCCCCCAGACCCATCAGGGTCGAGGTGATCGGAATGCCGGTGGCGTCCACCAGTTCACGCAACAGTTGCGATGCTGCAGGGCCCGAATTGATCACGCCACCGCCGGTGTAGAAAACCGGGCGCTCGGCGGTTTCGATCGCGTCGACCAGGGCCTCGATCATTTCGGGATCGCCCTTGACCTGCGGTTGATAGTGGGCTGTCGCAGCCTTGGGGGCGGGCTGATAGTCGGCGCTTGCAAACTGCACATCCTTGGGGATGTCGATCAGCACAGGCCCCGGACGCCCCGAACCCGCCACATGAAAGGCTTCGTGGATGGTGGCCGACAGATCCTTGGTGTCCTTGACCAGCCAGTTGTGTTTGGTGCAGGGCCGGGTGATGCCCACGGTGTCCGCCTCCTGGAAGGCGTCAGACCCGATCATAAAGGTGGGCACCTGGCCCGAGAACACCACCAGCGGGATCGAATCGAGCAAGGCATCGGTCAACCCGGTGACCGCGTTGGTCGCACCGGGCCCCGAGGTCACCAGGGCCACGCCAACCTTGCCGGTTGAGCGCGCATAGCCCTCGGCCATGTGGATCGCGCCCTGTTCGTGGCGCACCAGAACGTGCTTGATATCGTTTTGCTGAAAGATCTCGTCGTAAATCGGTAGGACAGCCCCGCCAGGGTATCCGAATACGACGTCCACACCCTGTTCCTTAAGGGCCTGAACCACCATTTTCGCTCCGGTCATCTGACGTGTCATCGTATTTCTCCGTTTACGACACCAAAATTCAACTGCGTATAAAAAAGCCCCCGTCCAGTTTGGCGGGGGCGCATGGGGAACCGTTATGGTCCGTTACAGGTCCATGCGCCAAAATCCGACTAGTACGACCAGGGTTTTCATCCCTAAGCTCTCCTTCATACGCGCAGCGACATTAGGAGCATGGGGCAGGGGCGTCAACCGCATATCATGGCGAAAAGTATCGTCTGCACGCTGAAATATTTTCATATGTTGCGCGAAATGCCAGTTTCTTATCATGCCTGCGTGAAAAGAGCCAAAAAAGACCCGATTGTGACGCAAAGCCGCAGCAGAAAACCCGGTATGGCAGACTTTTGCCAGCCCTTGGCAGAAATCGGCCGTATGAAACATGGCGCGCGGCTTCGTGATTTGCCTGTGTTAGGGCAATCACTCACAATGACAGCATGTCGGGATCGGCTGAATACCCCGCGATCACACGCCATCAACACCCATCATATGGGCCACGCACAACAGGGAGAGCGACATGGCACAGAACGTCTTTTATCGCGATTTTACACTTTGCAAGGCTGCGGCGCTTGTTGGCTTGATCGTGTTGGCCATGGCGCTGCACAGCAATCCGAAACATGTTCACGCCACGGACAGCGTTGGGACTGAACGCATCCTGCCTGCGCATTTTCTCAATCCGCCAACCCGGCCCTTGCCCGGGACTGATCTGTAATCAAGGGGCGCTGCGCATATTAACGGGGTCAGAACTTGTCGCCCGTGCCCTGCAGAACCCCGTGTTCCAAAGCGTAGCGTGTCAGTCCTGCGGTCGAGCTGATCCCCAGTTTACGCTTTATATTCTTGCGGTGGGTTTCGACGGTCCGCACCGAGATATTCAGCGCAAGCGCGACCTCTTTGTTCGATTTGCCCTGCGCAAGCTGCAACAAAACGGTTTGTTCGCGGTTGGTCAGGTGGTCGCGCATCTCGTTTTGCGGGGTCAACGCGCCCTCAGCACCGGTACAAAGGTATTGCTGACCCGCCATGACCGTGTCGATCGCCAGTTTGATCTCGTCGGTGGGAACATCCTTAAGCACATACCCACGCGCCCCATGGCTCAGCGCTGTTGAGATGTATTCGGGCGTGTCATGCATCGACAATATGAGAATATGGGTTTTGGGCCGACGTTCGAGGATCATCTCTGTCGCCGATAGCCCGCCAAGACCGGGCATATTGAGATCCATCAAGATCACATCCGGCTGCAAATCGTCCAGTTGGTCGATCATCGCCTGCCCGTCGCTTAGGGTCGCGAGAACGGAAATATCCTCATAGCCGTCCAGGATCGCTTCTATTCCTTCGGCCACCATGGGGTGGTCATCGACAACAACAACACGGGTCTGCGGTTTCATGCTTCCTCCTAGCGCTTTGGGCGCACTGGCGCGTCATTCGGGGGCGTCTGCGGCTTTGTTTGTCTTGTCCGGGCTTATCTTGTCCGGTTCGGGGGGCAGCATATGCGACAAGGGAATGGATGCCTCGATAACCGTCCCCGCGCGCGAGGACAAGACTTTCAGCTCCCCATCAAGCTGCTCCATGCGTTCTTGCATATTGCGCAAGCCGATACCGGGGCGCGGGTGGTTGGCCTCGGTGATGCCGGTTCCATTGTCTTCGATGCGCAGCGTCCCCCCCTTGCGATGGCCGCGCAGATGCAGCTGGACTTCGGTAGCGCCGGAATGGCGTTCCACATTGGTCAGCGCTTCTTGTGCAATGCGATACAGGGCGATCTTGGCGTCCTGACCCAGCCGGTTACGGAACACGACCGTCGAGAAACGGGCGTGAATCCCGGTTCGCGTGCGAAACTCGTCGGTCAGCGCCTTGAGGGCGGGACCAAGCCCGAGATCATCCAGAACCCCCGGACGCAGATCGCGGCTGATGCGGCGCACCTCGGTGATGGCGTTGGTCAGGTTGGCGATCCCCTTGTCAAGCTGGTCCGTCGCGCGGTCATCGCCACTGCTGACGTGCCGCCGGGCCACATCCAAGGCGAATTTCACCCCAACCAGAATTTGCGAAATCCCGTCGTGCAATTCGCGTGCAACCCGACCACGTTCATCTTCCTGGGCATCAAAAACCCGCTGGGTCAGCTCTTTGAGCTTGGCATCGGCCAGGCGGCGTTCGCGGATATTCAGGAACAGGCCCGACAGAAATACGACAAAAACAGAGGCCAGCGTGATCGCTCCGATCCAGTAGAACGTGCTTTGCACGCGGGCCTCGACCTCGGCGCGCGAGGCAGCCACGGTTTCGCGCACGTCATCTATGAACACCCCGGTGCCCACCGCCCATCGCCACGATGGAAACGAAGTCACATAGGTTATCATCCGCGCCTCTTCGCCGGTCGAGGGCTTGGGCCAGAAATGTTCGATATACCCGGCCCCGGCACGCGCGGTATACAGGAACTCCTGGACAACCTTATTGCCTTCCTTGTCGCTCAGATCCCACCAGTTCTTGTTGATCAGATCGGTCTGACGCGGGGAAACAAGGTTGTTTCCATCGTAGTCATAGACGAAAAAGAACCCCTCATCGCCGTAGATCATCGCCGACAGGATCTGCATGACCTGCTGCTTGGCGGTTTCGTCATTGGGTTCGGCACTGCCATAGATGAAATAGAACCCATTGCGCGCCTGGGTCACGTAATTGCGCAACTCGCGTTTCTTGGCCTCGATCAGCTGGGTTTCAAGACTGGCAATTTCGCGTTCCGCCGACGTGCGAGACTGGGCCGCCACCAAAATGGCAATCGCCGACGCGGCGCAGATCAGCGGCACCGCGGCCAGCAGATAGAGCTTCTGAGCATAGGTCAAACGGATATACGAGAGCAATTGGCGCATGGGCTTAGGATACATGTCGTCGCCAAAGTGAAAAGCCCGAGACGTGACCGCGCATGGCAATTCCCGGCGACTCGCTGGGGCGGCATAGCTTGCACATGCGTGTAAAAACACGTCGGCCAAGAAGAGCTCCCGCCGTCCCGGCCGGGTTTCGTTGGGTAATTGTCCTGTTATTTCAACAGTTAGAGCAAAAAAACAGCGTTCTACGTATCTGTGGGTATTCCTTATGCCAGGTAGCCCGCCTAGGCTCAGGCCACTTAAAGAACTTACGGCGCGAGGTGGGGAGCCCCGCGCCAAAACAAAATGGGAGGATCTTTTATGGATCGTCGTTCTTTCCTGCGCGCCTCGACTGTGGGCGCTGGTGCAGCTGCCGCGACTTCGCTGGCGGCTCCGGCTTTGGCATCGGGCAAACGCACCCTGACCATGGTGACATCGTGGCCGCGCGGCTTTGCGGTTCTTGATGACGCGGCATCGCTGATGGAGAAGATGGTTGCCGAAATGTCCGATGGCAGCCTGACCATCGACAAAAAATCACCCGGTGAGCTGGTTGGCGCGCTGGAAGTGTTTGACGCCGTGTCTTCGGGCCAGGCGGATATGTATCACTCGGCGGATTACTACTATATCGGTCAGCACCCGGGTTACGCGTATTTCACCGCGGTACCGTTTGGGGGCACCGCACAGGAAGTGACCAACTGGTACTACCACGGTGGCGGTGAAGAGCTGCACGATGAGCTGGGCCAGATCTTTAACCTGAAAGGCCTGCTGGCAGGTAACTCGGGGTCGCAGTCGGGCGGTTGGTTCTCGAAAGAGATCACCTCGGCAGATGATTTCAACGGTCTCAAGTTCCGTATGCCCGGTCTGGGCGGCAAGGTTCTGGGCAAACTGGGCGCATCGGTTCAGAACATCCCCGGTGGTGAACTGTATCAGGCGTTGTCCTCGGGTGCGATTGACGGTCTGGAGTGGGTTGGCCCCATGGCAGACGAGCGCGCCGGCTTCCAGGAAGTTGCGAAAATCTACTACACTGCGGGCTTCCACGAGCCGGGCTCGGCGTTGTCCGCTTCGGTCAACCTGGACGTCTGGAACGAGCTGTCGGATCAGCACAAGGCCATCCTGCGCTATGCCTCGATGGCGACCACCCACTATCAGCTGGCAGAAACCTTGGCCAGCAACGGTGCCGCGCTGGCGCGCCTGCAGGCACAGGGCGTGAAAACTCTGCAGTTCTCGGACGACGTCTGGGATGCCTTTGGTGCGGCTTCGAAAGAGGTCATGGACGAAAACATGGGCGATGAACTGTTCGCGAAAATCCGCACTTCGTTCGAAGCCTCGCTGGCCAACTCGGCAAGCTGGATCAACAAGTCGGACGGTTACTACGTACAGCAGCGCGTTCGCGTTCTGGGCGAGTAACGCCACGTCTTGCACATTAGGAGGGGCCTCTGCACAGCAGGGGCCCTTTCCACAGCTCACCCGCCCAAAGTCGCGGGACGACCGGAAGATGAAACAGGCCCAAAGCGGCACCGGTCACATGAGCGCAACTCATGGGGGACATCATGAACGAAGAGGGCGGCCTTGGCAGCGGAATCCTTTGGATTCTGGAAAACCTTGCCATGGCGTTTTACAATCTGGGCTATGCGATCACGCATCCCAACAGCTGGCTGGATTGGCTAAGCTGGGAAAACACCACCGAAGACAAGCAATCCCTGATGCGCGTTATCTATTACGGCGCCTCGGTTGAATTCTTCTTTGTCTGCCTGGTGGTCTTCCTGACCATATTTGCGGTGGGCGTATGGAAGCGCGACTTTCTTTGGGGCGTTGTCCGCGTCCTGGAAGGCTTTGCCAACACATTTGGCCGCTTGTTCGCCTGGGCGGGCCTGTTGATGGTTCTGCAGCAGGTGATCATCGTCTTCATGCAGCGGATCTTTACCCGGCCTGATATCGTGTTCGGTTTTGGTGTCCCGCTGGATTTCGACATCTCGTGGTATGCAGAAGAGCTGAAGCTGTATAACGCGATGGTGGTAGCCCTGTGCCTGACCTACACCTTTGTGCAAGGGGGCCACGTGCGTGTCGATCTGGTGTATTCGGCGGTCAAGTTCCGCACCAAGCGGATGATCGACATGATCGGGTCGCTGATCTTCATGTTGCCCATGGCAACGCTGATCTGGATGTACACCTGGTTCTTCCTGTGGCGTTCGCTGATGGTTCCGCCAGTCAACGCGACCACGGCCCTCGACCGGATGATGCTTAAGGCGCGCGCAGTGCGCTGGAACGTGGAAACCATCGGGTTCAGCCCCAACGGCTTTACCGGCTATTTCCTGTTCAAAGTGCTGATGATCGCCATGGTGGGTATGATCTTCATCCATGCCTGGGCATTCTTCTATCGCTCCTACCTTGAATGGCGCGAAGGCGAAGAGTCCGAAAACAAATATCTGGACAAAGACGTGCTCGAAGAGGGTGAAGAACCCTACGATCACGCGGAATTCTAAGGGGCGAGAGAGATGTTATTTGGATTAGATGGGGTCGAGATTGGCCTGATCATCGTCTTTTTGACGTTGTTCTCTGCGATTTTGTCGGGTTTTCCCGTGGCCTTTGCCATTGGGGGCGCCGGGGTGATTTCCTTCGGGATCATCGCCGCGCTCGACAGCGCGGGGATTCTTGTTCACCAGGCCATCGACACAAGTTCGGACGCCTATAACGCGTTGGTTGCCAGCGGGGTCAATGAAAAGGTCATCTCGGTCTTCAGATACCCAGAGCTGCCGCGTATCGAAGCCTCGTCCCTGTTCCCGGCCGGGGATTGGGAAGCGGCGATGAAACGCTCGATCGCGGGTATCACAAACCGCATCAACGAACGCGTGATCGCCGGTCAGTCGATTGAAACCCTGTTGGCGGTTTTGATGTTCGTTCTGATGGGGATCGTGCTGGAACGCTCCAAGATTGCGAATGATCTGCTGACCACCATGGCGCGCGTCTTTGGCCCGCTGCCCGGCGGTCTGGCGGTGTCGATCGTGGTTGTGGGTGCGTTTCTGGCGGCCTCGACCGGGATTGTCGGCGCGACCGTTGTGACCATGGGCCTGTTGGCTCTGCCGACGATGCTGCGCAACAACTATTCGCCGGAACTGGCGACCGGTGTGATCGCGGCCTCGGGGACGCTGGGTCAGATCATTCCGCCGTCGATCGTGATCGTTCTGCTGGGGACACTGGCCGGGGATCTGTATTCCGCCGCGCAAGAGGCGCGTGCGGTCGAAGCTGGCTGTACTGATGCGCTGACCTATCTGGGCAAACCTGCGGTTGTCTCAGTCGGCACGCTGTTCCAGGCGGCCTTGTTGCCCGGCGTTCTTCTGGCGGGGCTTTATGCGGCCTATGCCTTTGGCTATGCGATGCTGAACCCCTCCAAGGCCCCTGCGGTTGAGCTGGGCGATGGCGGCGGTGAGCCCGTGACGCGCGGCGAAGCCTTTACCTGGTACCTGGGTGTGCCGGTTCTCTTGATCGTGGGTATGATGGTCCTGTCTCAGGTGAACATTGTGGGCAGCCAGTCGACACAGGTGGACAGCTTTACCGATCAGGGGGCTTCGGCCAGCCTGCGCACCAATGTCTCAGAGGCCTGTAAAACCTCGATGATCGAGCTGCATGGCCAAAGTGCATGGGATGCGGCGGTCGAAGAGCAAAAGGTCATCGACGCATCTGGCGGCGTCCAGGAAAGCGTGCGTCTGACCGCGGAAGAGATCGAAGCCCTGCGCGTGGAGAAAATCGCCAACGCAGCCCCGATCGGCACCGGCATCATGCTGCTGGCTGTTATCATGGGTCTGATCTTGTCGGTTGCCCGCGGCGTGTCGCCCAGCTCGGACGCCCGTCCGTTGCTGATCGGCGCTGGGGGGCTGGTGCTGGGCCTGGTGGTCGACGCGCTGCTGATTGGTCCTGCGACCAGCGCGGGTTCGACGGTTGTCCTGATGTTGGGGCCCTGGTTGCTGGCACTCTATGGCTGCAAGCACGCGATGGGGCGCCTGTCACAAAACGAACTGCTGCGCGTGGTCTTCCCACCGCTGGTTCTGATCGTGGCGGTTCTGGGATCGATCCTGGGGGGCATCACCAACCCGACGCCGGCTGCGGCGCTTGGCGCGGCGGGTGCGATCATGCTGGCGGCCTATCGCAAGCTGCAAGATCAGGATCGTTCGCCCAAGATCATCATCTGGTCGACCCTGTCGGTCCTGATCATGATCCTGATCGGTGTGAACTTTGATCTGCGCATCAACACCGATAGCGTGTCGGTGGAAACATGGTTTGCCTTCTTCGCAGCCTATGCCGCCTATCTGTATGCCCTGTTTGGCCTGCTGTTCAGCTGCTGGATCTTGTATTCCTCGGGCGTGTTGACGCCTGCGGTGCGCGAGACGGCGAAAGTCACCAGCATGGTGTTCACCATCCTGATTGCCTCGCAGTTGCTGAACCTCGTGGTGATCTCATTTGGTGGCGAGCACTACATCCAGCAGTTCCTCAAGAGCTTTGACGACGTGCGGACCGTGTTCCTGATCGTCATGCTGGTGCTGTTCGTGCTGGGCTTTGTGCTTGATTTCCTTGAGATCATCTACATCGTTGTGCCGATTGTCGGTCCGGTGATCTATGGCGCGCATTTCGATCCGAAGTGGGTGACCATCATGATCGCGGTCAACCTGCAGACCTCGTTCCTGACGCCGCCCTTTGGCTTTGCGCTGTTCTATCTGCGCGGCGTGGCCCCCAAGGAAGTCACCACCGGTCACATCTATCGCGGGGTTATTCCCTTCGTGTTGATCCAGGTGGCGGGTCTGGCGCTCTTGGCGACCTTCCCGGGCATCGTGACGATCATCCCGGATCTGATCCCCAACTGATCAGAACGAATATGACACAGAAAAGGCCGCTCACTCCGAGCGGCCTTTTTCATTGCTCCGCCGTTGCTTTGTGGCGTTGGCTTTGTGATGCAAGATCAGCGATATGCACCTTTCAAACTAGGGCAGGCCACCCTTGGCTGTTCACTGTGACAAAAGCAAAGTCGCGCGCCTACGCGCTGCGTGGCACCTGGGCTCGGATCCCGAAGTCTTTGCGCTGATGACGCCTGCGCTGACGACGGTGTTCACCGCCAACCATCGGTTTCAAGGCAATCACACTTGGGGTATCAAAACGGCGGGGGCTCTGATCTATCCCCGGCTGTCGGGAAACGAAATATTCGCAACCTGCTCAGCAATCGGATCGGTCGAGAGCGGGTGCGTGTCAGCCTGATAGTCATCGGGATTGTTCAGGGGCTGCCAGTTGCCTTTGAAATAGATTTCAAGCGCGTCAAACTGGGCCTTGTATCCCATTTTGTCACTGCCCGGCACCCAATAACCCAGATAGACATAGGGCAGGCCGGCGCTGCGGGCGATCTCGATATGATCGAGGATCATCCAGGTGCCCAAGCTATGGCGCGGCAGATGGGGATCGTAGAAGGAATAGACCATCGAAAGCCCGTCATCAAACATATCGGTCAGGCAGACCGCGGTCAGCGCGTCATCGGGGTTGATATATTCGATCACCCGCGAGCGAATGGGGGTTTCTTCGATCATGGCGCCAAATTCGAACACATCCATATCGGCCATGCCGCCGGTGGCATGGCGCGCGTCCAGATAGGTGCGGAACAGGTCGTATTGCTCTTCTGTGGCCCAGGGGCTGGTGGCGCGGCGTGTCAGGGTCGCATTGCGTTTGATCAGCCGCTTGTGCGAGCGCCGCGGCTGAAACTTTTCGACATTGATCCGGGCAGAGAAACACGCTGCGCAATCGGCGCAGGACGGGCGATACAGCACGTTTTGCGACCGGCGGAACCCTTGTTTGGACAAGGAGTCATTGATCTTTTGCGCGTTATCCCCCTGTAGCGCAGTGAACAGCTTCCGCTCCATCCGCCCTTCAAGATAGGGGCAGGGCTGCGGGGCGGTCACATAGAATTGCGGCGCAAGAGGAAGTGAATGACGCATGGGGAACCAAAGTGTTTGTGTCAGTCAAAAACGTAGCAACGAAACCCGCGAGCGCCAAGCCCCGGAAACGGCTGCTTTTGAGTTAGCGCCAGATTTATTTAAGGTTTGGTTAACGACAAACGCCCCGCAGGGCGGGGCGCAGGTGTGGCTCGCTGTGGATCACAGGGCTCAGACGCGGCGATTCAGGGCCACGGTGCCCAGCACCATATCCGACAACCCCTGGCCACGGGACGATGTGAACATCAAACCAATCGAGACAATCTGCACGATGAACACCATCATCGACAGTGTAAAACCCAATGTGTGCAGCAGAGCCTGGGTGCTGTCCAACCGCCGACCATCCACATTGCGCAACTCGATGGCCATCGCGCGCATTCCGGGCGTCGCCGATCCTCCGGCAATGGTGATCCAGCGATACAAAAAACTGATCACAAAGAACAAGAAGGGAATGAAAAACAAGCCCACGATGGAAAACAGCGCAACAGGCAGCGTGATCAGCGCCACGAGAACCGTGTCGATCACCCAGGCGATCCCGCGTTTGACTGTCACCCCGTCATAGAACTCGGCCTGACGCTCGGGGTCGGGGAGGTGATAGAAATCGTCGGAATACATGGGGGCTCCTGTTGGGATGTGACATAGGTAAGCGCGTTTCGCGCGTAAGGGAAGAGGCCCCCGCGCACTTGCGAGGGCCGGGGGGGTTTAGGCGTCTTCCAGCTCTTCTTTCGGCGCCTTGGCGCGTTTTTCCGCGTCTTCCATGAACTGGTCGAACTCGGCCTTGTCCTTGGCTTCACGCAGACGCTCAAGGAAGGCTTCAAAGGCCTCTTGTTCCTGTTCCAGACGCGCAAGGGTGTCCGCCTTATAGGCGTCGAATGCGCGGTTGCCGCTGGGTTTCATCGCGGCCCAGGCCTGACGGCGGGCAGTGTGCGAACGGTGGTGGCGGCAGGATTTCGAAAACATGCGTTTACTCCAGATCATATAGGCAAGAAGGGCAAGGCCAACAGGCCAGAAAAAGATGAAACCAAGAACCATGGCGGCGATCCAGGCACCTTTGCCCTTGCGATCCAGCCAGGCCTCGGACCGAGAAAGCCAACCAGCGTTGGTCATTTCGGGGGTATAGGTGGCGGTGTTCATTGTTCTCTCCGTTTCGTGTCTCTTGCGTGAGGAGATGTAAATCCCTTTCACATTACAAGAGATTGTGATCAGGCCGGAGATCTTCAAGGGTCTATGTGAATGTTTTTTACATTAACAATCTATACGCCTGATTTTACGTAGGAAAATGGATCACCAATCCTGCCAATTATTGAAATATCTTAGCGGTCAGCCGGTTGATTTTGGCCTCAAATCGCGCAATGCGCGCCGGAGCCACGGTTTCAGCGCGATAGAGCGACAGCATCGCGAAACGGGCGTGGCGTGCACAGGGCTTGATCACACCCCACTTGAGAATACGCCGCACAGGACGGCGCATGATCAGATGGTCAATCCACCCGGGCGACCCCAGCGTTGTGACCACCATCACCGATTTCAGCTGGTCTAACCGGGGCGACATTGGGCCACCGGTGGGATGATGATCATAGGCCACCCCGGGCGCAAAACAGCGATCCACCCATCCCTTGAGCATCGCAGGCAGGCCGAACCACCATGTGGGGAACACCAGCACCAGGCCCTGGGCCTCTTGCAGGTTGATGCGGTCTTCGAAGGGACGGTCATAATACTGTCCGCGTTCTTCCCGGGTCAGACGGGGGTCAAACCCCTGCGCGTAAAGGTCGTGCACAACCACCTCATGCCCTTGGTCTTGCAGCGCGCTTTGGCAACATTTGGCCAACCGGGCATTGAGACTGTCGGGCAGGGGATGACACAGGACCAA
Source organism: Pelagimonas sp. (assembly GCA_025210345.1). Taxonomy (GTDB): domain Bacteria; phylum Pseudomonadota; class Alphaproteobacteria; order Rhodobacterales; family Rhodobacteraceae; genus JAOARQ01. Next base: position 63,711 of record JAOARX010000027.1, read on the forward strand.
GAGGATCTTCATGTCGCATATGTTGCAGCCTTTTGACCTCTTGCCAAGGGCGCGCGCGCGTGGCCATCTGCGCCCATGACATTACAAGACCGCATCACCCGTTTGCCCCGTGCTTTTGACGCCGACCGAGGCGCTGACACTTTGACCTCTGTGCCCTGGGTATCGGGGACCTCGGGGGGGCTGGCCCAGCTCTTGCATGGCACGGGCGGCACCAGCCCCTATCTTCAAGGGCTGATCGTGAATGAAAGCGCTTGGCTGGAAGGCGCGGTGCACGCCCCAGAGCAGGCGATCGACGATGTGTTCACCCAGCTGCGCCAAACGGCCCCGGATCAGATCGCAAGCGCGCTGCGTCAGGCCAAGCGGCGCATCGCTTTGTTGACAGCCCTGTGTGACGTGGCCGGGGTTTGGGAATTGGAACAGGTCACGGGGGCGTTGACCGACTTTGCCGATCTGGCGACGCAGCTGGCCATGCAGGCGGCTGTGGGTCACGAAATCCGGCGCAAGAAACTGCCGGGGCAGACCGAGGACGATATTGCGCAGGCGGCGGGGCTTGTGGCCCTAGCCATGGGGAAAATGGGGGCGGGCGAGCTGAATTATTCGTCCGACATCGACCTTATCTGCCTGTTTGATGAAACCCGCTATGAGCGCGATGATTTCTATGAGGCGCGTACGGCGCTTGTGCGGGCCACACGCAAAATGGCGGCAACGCTGAATGATCTGACCGGCGAGGGATATGTCTTTCGCACCGATCTGCGCCTGCGTCCCGATCCTTCGGTCACGCCGGTCTGTATCGCGATGGAGGCCGCAGAGCGCTATTACGAAAGCCTTGGCCGCACATGGGAACGCGCCGCCTATATCAAGGCCCGCCCCAGCGCCGGGGATCTTGAAGCCGGGGCGACCTTCCTGAAGACGTTAAAGCCCTTTGTATGGCGCAAACATCTGGATTTCGCGGCGATCCAGGATGCGCATGACATGCGCCTGCGCATTCGCGAACATAAAGGGCTTGGCGGCGCGATTGCCTTGCCCGGTCACAATATGAAACTGGGGCGCGGCGGTATCCGAGAGATCGAGTTCTTTACCCAGACGCGCCAGTTGATCGCCGGGGGGCGCGATGCTGATCTGCGCGTCCGGGGCACGGTTCCGGGGCTGCGTATTCTGGCGCAAAAGGGCTGGCTGCCTGAATCTGCCGCCGAGCGCCTTGTGGATCACTACCGCGCACATCGCGAGGTTGAGCACCGCATCCAGATGATCAACGACGCCCAGACCCACGATATGCCCAAGTCAGAAGAGGGGATCGCCCGCGTTGCCTGCCTGATGGGGCTGGATGTCAAAGACATGGACGCGCAGATCACCGAACGCCTGACCGAAGTTCACGAGATCACCGAAGGGTTCTTTGCGCCCGGGGATGCGGATCCGGTTCTTGCCGCCGAGGACGCGGCCCGGATCTTTGATCATAGTGAAATACCGGGCCGCTGGCCGACCTATGCCTGCCTGCGGTCGGATCGGGCGCAGGAACTGTTCCGCAGGCTGCAACCGGACATTCTGACAAAACTTGCCAAAACGTCCCGCCCCGAGGAATCCTTGCTGGCTTTTGATGGGTTTTTGGCGGGATTGCCCGCCGGGGTGCAGCTGTTTTCGCTGTTCGACGCCAATCCACAATTGATCGATCTGTTGATCGACATTGTCGGGACATCGCCGGATCTGTCATCTTATCTGTCACGCAATGCCCATGTGTTTGATGCGGTGATCGGCGGAGATTTCTTTAGCCCCTGGCCCGGCAAAGACGCCTTGCGCCATGCGTTGTGTGATTACTTTGACCATGAGGCGGACTATGAACGCCGTCTGGACTATGCGCGCCGCTGGGGCAAGGAATGGCACTTTCGCGTGGGGGTGCACCTGCTGCGCGGACTTATGGAACCAGACGAGGCCGCCCGCGCCTATGCGGATCTGGCCGAGGCCAGTGTTTCGGCGCTTTGGCCGGTGGTCCAAGATGAATTTGCCCGAAAATACGGGCCCTGTCCGGGGCGGGGCGCCGTGGTGGTTGGCATGGGATCCCTGGGATCTGGTCGGCTACATGCGCGGTCGGACCTGGATATCATCGTCATCTATGATGCGGATGGGGTCGACTATTCCGACGGACGTAAACCCTTGGCATCACGCACCTATTACGCCCGCCTGACGCAGGCTCTGATCACTGCGATGACTGCCCCGATGTCAGAAGGCCGCTTGTACGAGGTCGATATGCGCCTGCGGCCTTCGGGCAATCAGGGGCCGGTGGCGACCTCGCTGCAGGCGTTCCAGAGCTATCAGCTTGAACAGGCTTGGGTGTGGGAGCATCTCGCCATGACGCGGGCGCGGGTTGTCGCGGGTCCGGCCGAACTGGCGGCGGATGTCGAAGCGTTTCGCCTGGAATTGCTGGCGCGCCCGGCGGACCGGGGGAAGATCCTGCAAGAGGTTGCAGAGATGCGAATGCGGATTGACGCCGCCAAGGGGGGGCGCGGCCCGTGGGAACCCAAGATCGGCGCCGGCCGCCTGCAAGACATCGAATTGATCGCACAATCCGCTGCGTTGATCGCCGGCAAAGGCATCCGGCAAACCCCCCGGGCGCTAGGGGCGGCGACGTGGCTTAGCAAAGAAGATCAGGACAGCCTGTCGCAAAGTTATGCGTTTTTCTGGGCGTTGCAGATTGGATCGCGGTTGATTTCCGACAGCGCGCTTGATCCCGACGCCTTGGGTGCGGATGGCCGTGCGTTTCTTGCGCGGCTCAGCGGATGTGCGGAAATGGATCAACTTTTGTCGGAGTTGGACAAGACCGCAGAGCGCGCCAGCGCAATCATTCGCTCAGCCCTACCCATTGTGACAGAGAGCACATCATGAACGCCGATCCCAAAAATCTGATCGCGGAATCCTACAAGATCGACGGGATCACCCTGGAAGAATGTCGCAGCATCTTTCTGGATTGGGCCTTGTCTGCACCGATCGACGCGGATCACAAAGCGTTGATCGCATCGCTGTTGGAGCGCCACGGACAAGAGGGGCACCCCATGACCTCGGTGCTGTTGGAAGGGTTGGAAAAATCCACACACAGTGGCAAACGGCGCGGCGGATATCGCGCCCGACCGCGCCCCTCGGAAGACTGATCAGCTGCGGGGCAGGGCGGCAGCGGCTTTGGCCAATTCGGTGATGCCGGCCCAGTCTTTGCTGGCGATCAGATCGTTTGGGGCAACCCAGCTCCCGCCGATGCAAAGCGTGTTGGACAAAGACAGATAGTCCAGGGCGTTGGCCGGGCTTATGCCACCCGTCGGACAAAACCGCACTTGGGGGATCGGGGCGCCGATGGCTTTGAGCGCCTTGACCCCACCGTTGGCTTCGGCGGGAAAGAACTTTTGCACGCTGTACCCCCGCTCCAAAAGGCGCATGGCTTCGCTTGCGGTGGCCGCGCCGGGCAAAAGCGGCAGATCCGTGGTTTCGCAGGCCTGGAGCAGCGTATCCGTGGCACCGGGGCTGACCCCAAAGGTGGCCCCGGCGGCCTTTGCGGACGTGACATCCGCCGCACTCAGCAGAGTACCGGCGCCCACAACGCCACCGTCGACCTGCGCCATTTCACGGATCACATCCAGCGCAGCGGGGGTTCGAAGCGTGACTTCCAGCACCGGAAGCCCCCCGGCGATCAAGGCCTTGGCCAATGGCGCGGCAATCGCTGCATCATTGATGACGAGAACCGGAATGACAGGGGCCAGGCGACAGATCTCTTCGGTTTTTGAACTTGCGATGTCAGGGCTCATGGCTGTGTTTCCCTCATCAGTTGACTATGCAGTTACCGGGGTGACCGGGTGGTTACACCACCACTCCCGCACCTTCGCTGGCCAGCCCGACGTTTTCACGGAAGGCTGCAAACAATTCGCGGCCCACACCGTGGCCGTTGGCGGAAAGATCTGCCTGGACGGGCGCGCGCGTCTCAAACCCGGGGGTCAGGCAGTGTAACTCGCCGCTCACCGCATCCAACCGAAGGGTATCGCCATCCTGAACCCGCGCCAGTGGGCCGCCATCCATGGCTTCTGGTGCGACATGGATGGCCGAAGGCACCTTGCCCGACGCGCCGGACATGCGACCGTCCGTGACCAGCGCAACCCTGAGCCCCCGGTCTTGCAGCACCGACAGAACCGGGGTCAGCCCATGTAATTCTGGCATGCCATTTGACTTGGGGCCCTGAAAACGCACAACAATGATGGTATCAGAGGTGATCTCATTGGCTTTGAACGCCGCTTTGACGCTGTCCTGATCATGAAACACGCGGGCAGGGGCCTCGATCACGTGGCGCTCTGGGGCGACGGCAGAGACCTTTATCATGCCTTCCCCAAGGTTGCCCTGCAATCGTTTCAATCCGCCGCTCTTTTGAAACGGATCCGAAGCCGGGCGCAGGATCTTGTCGTTTTCGCTGTTCTGCGGTCCGTCCACATAGGTCAGCCCATCGGCTTGCAGGCGGGGCTCTTGGCAATAGGCGCGCAGCCCATCCCCCATCACGGTTTCCACATCATCGTGCAACAGCCCCTGATCCAGCAGGCTGTGCATCAGAAACTGAAGCCCCCCCGCCGCATGGAAGTGGTTCACATCCGCAAGCCCATTGGGATAGACTTTGGCCATCAGGGGAACAACCGAAGAGATCTCATCAAAGTCTTCGAGCGCCAGCAACACCCCCGCGGCGCGGGCCATGGCCGGCAAATGCAAGACCAGATTGGTCGATCCCCCGGTGGCCATCAACCCGACAATCCCGTTCACAAAGGTCTTTTCAGACAAGATGCGCGAAACGGGTCGATAGTCATTGCCCAGGGCCGTGATCTCAAGCGCGCGTTGGACCCCCGCCTGGGTGAGCGCATCGCGCAACGGGGTGTTTGGATTGACAAAGGACGCGCCGGGAAGATGCAGCCCCATGATCTCCATCAGCATTTGGTTGGAATTGGCGGTTCCGTAAAATGTGCAGGTTCCCGGCCCGTGGTACGAAGCCATCTCGGCCTTCATCAAGGCCTCGCGGCCGATTTCACCGGTCGCAAATTTTTGGCGCACCCGGGCTTTTTCGTCGTTTGGCAGACCCGATGTCATGGGACCCGCTGGCAAGAACACGCCGGGAATATACCCAAAGGTCGCCGCCGCGATCACCAGGCCCGGAACGATCTTGTCACACACCCCAAGGTACAATGCACTGTCATAGGTGTTGTGGCTTAGGCCAACCCCGGCGGACAGGGCGATGACATCGCGCGAAAACAACGACAGCTCCATCCCCACTTGCCCCTGGGTGACGCCATCACACATGGCGGGAACACCGCCGGCCACCTGGGCGGTTGCGCCCTGTGATCGCGCAATGTCGCGAATGATCTGCGGATAGCGCTCATAGGGTTGATGCGCCGAGAGCATATCATTGTAGGCGGTGATGATACCGATATTGGGTGCGGGTTCCGTTGCAAGTCGGGTCTGATCCTGCCCCATGGCCGCATAGGCATGCGCTTGGTTGCCACAGGTCAAATGCGCCCTGCGCGGACCGTCCTGGGCCGCGCGTTGCATCCGATCAAGATACCGCCCACGGGTTTCGCGCGAACGCTCTTCTATTCGGGCTGTGACGCGGGCGATGGTATCATGAAGACGCATGGGAAACCTGCTTGGCTGTGTCGTCCCTGCTCTACACCTGTTAACGCTAACAGTAAACCCATTTCCTTGACCGGCTGCGCGATCCAAACACAATGGGCTGCGGGGGTCTACGAGCCATGACCAGAAATCGCCCCATTTCGGTCCCAAAAACGCATCAGTTACATTTTAGACAAATTGCAAACGCATCTGGCACAAGGCCGGACTTGTGCAAAATGGGGCAGTCGATCATGGCACGCAATCGCATCTTTATCGGACTTGGGCTGGTCTTGGCATTGGGGGCCTGCAGCGGAACACCCGTGACCCGGAACATCCCGCTTGAGACGCCCCCCGTCAATCTGTCGGCGGCGGCGACACCCGCGGCTTTGCCCGGGAACGCGGCTGGCCAGACACCACGGTTCGGGCAGAGCGCCTATAACGTCGTTGCCTTTAACATGCATGTGCCTGAAGACCTGCGGATCTCCGAGGCGAACTCGTATTACCCTATCGCGGATATTGTCTGGCGCGGAGACCCCTATGGCGACCGTCGCGCGCAGATCAAGGCGATTTTTGACACCAGCTTTGCCCAGGTGCAGCCCAATCTGACCGGAACGCGGCCTGTGCAGGTGGACGTCGTTTTGACCAAGTTCCATTCCCTGACCGAAAAGACCCGCTATACGGTGGGCGGATCGCATTCGATCGGGTTCGAACTGACCCTCAAGGACGCGGAAACCGGGCAGATCCTGGTGGATCGCAAGCACATCCGGACCGAGCTCAAGGGCTTTGGTGGCATGGCCGCAATCCGGGCCGATCAGCAGGGGCAGACGCAAAAGGTGCGCATCACGGAACACCTGCGCCGCTTGCTGTTGACCGAATTGACGCTGCCGCAGGGATGGCAGGATCAAGATCGAAAACTGCAAAAAGCGGTCAGCCAGATCTGAACATGCTTCCCTAACGGGTCAAAGGTGGATAAAGCGCGGGCATGACACAATCCACGCCCCAGCCCTACAGCCCCGCTCTTCGCCCTGTACTTCGGATGAAACCCAAGGCAAATGCCCGCGCCGTGCGCCGTGGGGCGCCTTGGGTGTTTGACAATGAGCTGGTGCTGGACCGTCGCACCAAAAAGATCGCCCCCGGCACCATCGCCACCCTCGAAGACGCCGAGCGCAAGCCGCTGGCCACTGTCGCGGTGAACCCCGGATCACGGATCGTCGCGCGGGTGCTGGATCGGGATGCTTATGCGCAAATTGACCAGGCCTGGCTCGAAACCAAGATCGCCAAGGCGCTGGCCATGCGCGCGCAAATCTATGACGCGCCGTTCTATCGGCTGATACATGCGGAAAGTGACGGATTGCCGGGGGTGATCGTTGATCGCTTTGGCGACACGTTGGTGGTTCAGCCCAACGCGGCCTGGGCTGACCGAATGGTCACGCAGCTGACCGACGCGTTGCGGGCCGTGACCGGGGCGTCACATATCCTGAAAAACGCCGGAGGGCGCGGGCGCGTGTTGGACGGTCTGGATGACGTCGATGCGGTTTTGCTGGGGCAGGCCCCGCAATCGCCCTTGCCGGTTCAGATGAACGGCGCGACCTATATGGCCGATGTGACGGGGGGGCAAAAAACCGGCCTCTTCTATGACCAGCGCGAGAACCATGGGTTCGCGGGCCGGCTGGCCAGGGACGCACGCGTTGTTGACGTCTTTTCCCATGTGGGGGGCTTTGCTCTGGCCGCTCTGGCGGGCGGTGCGAAACAGGCGCTGGCGGTGGATGGATCGGCGCAGGCTTTGGCGCTGGCCGAGCAGGGCGCAAAGGCCATGGGTGCGCAGGATCGTTTTGCCACACGTCAGGGCGATGCTTTTGATGTTCTTGAGGCCCTTGGCCAGGAAAACGAACGGTTCGATATCGTGATCTGTGATCCCCCCGCTTTTGCCCCGAACAAGCCCGCGCTTGACAAGGGCCTGCGCGCCTATGAGCGCGTGGCGCGACTGGCGGCCCCCTTGGTCGAGACCGATGGCTATCTCGTCTTGTGTTCGTGCTCGCATGCGGCGGACCTGACCTCGTTTACCGGCGCCTGTTTGCGCGGGATCGGCCGGGCCGGGCGGCGCGCGCAGTTGATCCACACCGGCCACGCCGGACCGGATCACCCCCTGCTGCCGCAACTGGCGGAATCAGGCTATCTCAAAGCGCTGTTCTTCCGGCTTTGACCCGATGAAGGTGCTGCTGGACACCTGTGTGTTGTTTCCAACCGTGATGCGTGAGGCGTTGCTGGGGGTTGCGGGGCAGGGGCTTTTTGAACCGCTTTGGTCGGAACGCATCCTTGAAGAATGGGCGCGCGCGGCCCGCAAGATTGGCCCCGAGGGCGAAACCATCGCGCGGGGTGAAATCGCGATGCTTCAGGCGCATTGGCCCCGCGCCGCGATCCAGCCCCACGCCGCTGTCATGGCGCGGCTGTACCTGCCGGATGAAAACGACGTGCATGTGCTGGCGGCGGCGATCTCTGGCCATGCGGATGCCTTGATCACCGTCAACATCAAGGATTTCCCCAAGGCAACCCTGGCCGAAGAGGGGATCGAACGGATCACCCCCGATGCCTTTTTGATAGATTGTTTTGCGCGTGATCCCGATGCGGTCTTGGCCGCATGCGGACCAGTTTTGGCAACCGCGATCCGTTTGTCGGGCCACCCCTGGACAATGCGCAGCCTGTTCAAGAAAGCCCGATTGCCGCGATTGGGAAAGGCGTTGGACACCGCATAGGGTTGCGAAGGGGGCGGGGCACTGCTACCACCCCTGCAATCCCGAGAAGATCTATCGGACATCATTGAGGCCGCAGTGACGCAAACCACGCCCCCCCGTCTGGAAATCCGCAATCTCAAGCGCAGCTTTGGTGCGCGACGCGTTGTTGATGACGTTTCGCTGTCCATCGCCCCGGGTCACGTCGCCTGCCTTTTGGGGCCATCGGGTTGCGGTAAATCGACAACCCTGCGCATGATTGCCGGGGTCGACATGCAGGACAGTGGCACCATCCACCTTGATGGCGAATTGATTTGTGACACGGTATTTCGCATTCCACCTGAACGGCGCTCAATCGGGTTGATGTTTCAGGATTTTGCACTTTTCCCTCATCTCTCGGTCGGAGAAAACGTTAGCTTTGGTCTGCAAGGCACGGGTTCCGAAAAGAAATCCAGATCCCTTGAGCTGTTGGACCGGGTCGGTCTTGGTCACTATATCGATGCGTTTCCGCACCATTTGTCAGGGGGGGAACAACAGCGCGTCGCACTGGCCCGTGCGCTGGCGCCGCGTCCCAGCGTGATGCTGATGGATGAACCTTTTTCCGGTCTCGACAACCGTTTGCGCGATGGCATTCGCGATGAAACGCTTGATTTGTTGCGCGACGAAGGCACGTCGGTCTTGTTGGTCACCCATGAGCCCGAAGAAGCCATGCGCATGGCCGACGAGGTGTTTTTGATGCGGGACGGAAAGGTGGTTCAACAGGGCGCGCCCTATAATATCTATCACAGTCCAACGGATAAGGAATCCGCCGCTTTCTTCAGTGATATCAATGTTCTGAAAGGCGTCGCGAAGGGGGCTCTGGTCGACAGCGCCTTTGGCCAGTTTCTGGCCCCCGGCGTGCCTGATGGCACGCGGGTTGAGATCGTCTTTCGGCCGCAGCACGTCGGCATTGATTTTGATCGCAACGGCAAAGGGCCCAATCCCACGTCGCTGGCCGGGGCGCCGGCGCGGGGCATTGTGAAACGCGCACGCTTTATGGGCTCGGAGAGCCTTGTCGAGTTTAGGATGGATCACGACGATGAGATGCTCACAGCCACCGTTCCAAACGTGTTTCTGCCCAAGCCGGGAACCGCGCTATGGTTGACGATCCGGCGGGATCTCTGTTTTGTTTTTCCGGAAAAACCCTAGCCAAGCCCTGCCTTCAGCTGGCGTAGGACAAAGACGCGGATGGTTGAAGCCAGCCCGACCTCAGGGTCACGTGTTGAATCAAGTTCGGCAGCCAAAGCATTGATAGGTTTACCCTTCTGCGCTGCGATACTGCGAAACTCGGCCCAGAATTCATCCTCTAATGACACCGATGTCCGATGGCCCTGAAGGGTCAGCGATCGTTTGACGGGTCGGCCGCTCATGTATCGCACTCATGGCCATCCAGGTCGCGCTTGGCCTTGTCGCGGCGGGCCTTGGCCAGCTCTTTTTCCGATTTTTTCAGACCGTGCAGCGCGGCATTGTCATCCGCCTTGCGCCGTTTGTCATCGCGCGCACGGGTTTTGCGAAACTGGTTGAGATTGACGATCTTGCTCATGGTGAAACCTTAGCAAAACCGCCACGCACAATCCATGCACAACCGATGCGGATCGCATGGCCTATGGGCGCGCGCCTCAGTGGGGAAAGGCAAAAAACGCGCCCCGGGTGGGACGCGTTTGACAGGCATATTCAGCCGATGGCTCTCGGGCCGTGTTTCAGGCTTTGGGGCCAATCATCTGCTCGGGACGGACCACCGCGTCAAAGGTGGCTTCGTCGACGAAACCAAGGGCGATGGCCTCTTCCTTGAGAGTGGTGCCGTTCTTATGCGCGGTCTTGGCCACTTTGGTGGCGTTGTCATAGCCAATGGTGGGTGCCAGCGCTGTCACCAGCATCAGGCTTTCCTTCATCAGCTTGTCGATGCGCGGTTCATTGGCCTTGATGCCGTTGAGCATACGCTCGGTAAAGCTGTCGGCCACGTCCCCCAGCAATTGGATCGACTGCAGCAGGTTGTAGCTCATCATCGGGTTGTAGACGTTCAGTTCAAAATGCCCCTGCGAACCGGCAAAGGTCATGGCGGCATTGTTGCCCATGACATGTGCGGCGACTTGGGTCATGGCTTCGGCCTGGGTCGGGTTGACCTTGCCCGGCATGATCGAAGAACCCGGCTCATTTTCCGGCAGAATCAGCTCGCCCAGACCCGAACGCGGGCCCGACCCCAAAAAGCGGATGTCGTTGGCGATCTTGTACATCGACCCGGCGACCGTCGCCAATGCGCCGGACATAAAGACCATGGCGTCATGCGCAGACAGGGCTTCGAATTTGTTGGGCGCGGTGACAAAGGGCAGGCCGGTGATCTCGGCCATATTGGCGGCGACGGCTTCGCCCCAGCCGGGCTGGGTGTTCAGACCGGTGCCAACGGCGGTGCCGCCCTGGGCCAGTTCGTAGATGCCGGGCAAAGCCGCCTCAACGCGGGCAATGCCCTGGCGGATCATATGCGCATAGCCGGAAAATTCCTGCCCCAAAGTCAGCGGTGTGGCATCTTGCGTATGGGTGCGACCGATCTTGATGATGTCTTTGAATTCTGCCGATTTCGCTTCGAGCCCCTCGGCCAGCTTGGTCAGGCCGGGCATCAGCACGTCACGGACCATCATCGCGGTGGCGATGTGCATCGCGGTGGGGAAGGTGTCGTTGGACGACTGACCCATGTTGCAGTGATCGTTCGGGTGCACCGGATCCTTAGAGCCGATCACGCCGCCGAGGATTTCGATGGCGCGGTTTGCGATCACCTCATTTGAGTTCATGTTCGATTGGGTGCCCGATCCGGTCTGCCAGACAACCAGAGGAAAGTTGTCGTCGAACTTGCCTTCGAACACTTCGCCAGCGGCCTGGATCACCGCGTCGGCGATCTTTTCGTCCATCTTGCCGGTGGCTTTGTTCTGCATGGCGCAGGCTTGCTTGATGCAGCCAAGCGCACGCACGATGGCGACGGGCTGTTTTTCCCATCCAATGGGAAAGTTCATGATCGAACGCTGGGTCTGAGCGCCCCAGTATTTGTCGGTGGGAACCTCAAGCGGGCCAAAGCTGTCTGTTTCGGTGCGGGTCTGGGTCATGAAACGCTCCTGCGTTGGTATGCAATTGCATGCCGAATAATCTGAGGCAGGGGCAAAAGCAATGGACTATATGCGCGCAGGTTATATCAGGTTGCGTCGAAAGGCATAGACCCGAGCAGGTGGCAAGTTGCCCCAGATTTTCTCTGATTTCTTCCAAGTCAGCCCCATGACCCTGCGGACACCGTCGCTGACCGGCGGGTTAGGGCCATAGGTGAATTGAACAAAGACCCCGTCCGGGCCCATGGCCTTGAACGCGCTTTCGACGATCTCTTGTTGAACCGCGTTGGGCATCGACAACAGGGGCAGGCCAGAAACAACCGCGCGCGCACCGGTCAAACCCAGCTGTTCCATTTCCTGCGCTGGCGCGTGATGCGTATTCACCCGGGGGAACGCGCGGCGCATCAGCGCGACGAAATCCGCGTTCAGTTCAAAGGCGTGAATATCGTGATCGGCAACCCCATGGTCCAGCAGCGCCTGGGTGATCTTGCCGGTGCCCGCACCCAGTTCGATCACCGGGCCGCTGTGGTTCTTGGGCACCTCGCGCGCCATGCGCGCCGCCAAGGCCCGCGAAGACGGCGCCAGCGCGACGACGCGGTGCGGATAGCGGATCAGCTGCCCCAGAAACAGCGGCAGGCCAGATTGCATGACCCCAGATTGCCTACCCATGGTAATCCCCTGATGACACGGCGTTTGCATCTAGATGGGACAAGAAAAAAGCCCCCGAAAGCGCAGGGGCTGTTTCTTCATCAGAACTTCACAACCGGTTATTTGCGAAAGCGATCAAGGCTGACAACTTCGGCGTCGTGATGCGCGTCTTCGGGTTCCGGATCGGGCTCGGGCGGGGTGGGATCATCATCACCATCATCATCGCCTTCGTTGCCCTCAAACCGCAGGCCAAACTCAACCGATGGGTCCACAAAGGTCTTGATGGCGTCATAAGGGATCGACAGCGGTTCGGGCGCATCGCCAAAATTCAACGTGACCGAAAACCCGTCGTCGCGCACATCCAGGTTGTCATACCAATGCTGCATGACCACGGTCATTTCATCGGGGTAGCGATCCGACAGCCAATCGGCGATTTCAACATCGGGGTGATTGGTGTCGAAAGTGATAAAGAAATGATGCTCACCCGGCAGACCGTCGCGCTGCACCGTTTCCAGCACTTCCTGGATCAGACCACGCATGGCGCGATGCATCAGGCGGCCATAGTCGATGCTGTCGGTCATTGTGTCACCTCACTGTTGCTTCCCCAACATATTGCTTTTGCGCGCGAGGGAAAGGGGGAGTTTTGTCAAATCAGGGAAAATGCCCAACTTGTGGTTGCGCATGCCACCAGCGTCAGGGGAATGCCGCGCCGCAAGGGGCCCATCAGCAGGGCACAGAGGACCGTCAGAGGGATCGCCGCCCAGACTAGGCTGGTCACATCGGGCCAGATCAGCGAGGCCGGACCGAAACGCAGGTGAATCACGCGTTCAAACATCACATGCAACGCAAACCAAAGCGACAGATTGGCGATCACCCCCACCACTGCGGCGGTGATCGCCTTGAGCGCACCTGCAATCCTGGGGCGGGCCAGCAGGTTTTCAAGATAGGGCGCCCCGGCAAATATCCATAGAAAGCAGGGCACAAAGGTCATCCAAAGGGTCAACACCCCCGCGATCACGGCGAATCCGATGCCGCCAACCCCAAAGCCAGCCAGATGGCCTACGAATTGCGTAACCAATATAAGCGGGCCCGGTGTTGTTTCAGCCAACCCCAAAGCGTCGATCATTTGCCCGGTTTCCAGCCAATTGCGCTGTGTCACCACCTCTTGCGCCAGATAGGCCAGCACCGCATAGGCGCCGCCAAAGGTCACGACCGCTAGTTTCGCAAAGAAAGCCCCCAGCTCGAACAGAAAGCTTTGGCCCGACACCCACAGCGCGGCTAACGGGCTCAGCCAGATGATCAGCCACGCACCGATGGTGCGCGGACGCATGGGGCGCTGCGGCGCGGGGATGTCTGACCGGATCGGCAGGCTGCGCAGCGCCCCGATCAAAGCGGCGGTGGCAATGATGACGGGAAAAGGAAGGTCGAACACAAACAGCGCAACAAAAGAGCCCGAGGCCAACAGATAGGCAATCCGATCCGCCAGGGCCTTGCGCGCCAATTTGCGCAAAGCCATGGCGACGATCACCAGCACGCAGGCCTTGATCCCCAGCAGGACCGAGGTGGTTTCCGGGCGGGTGCCAAACTGGGCATAGACCAGCGCCAAGGTCGCGATGACCAGAGCGCCGGGCAGCACAAACAGCGTACCCGCAATCAGCCCCCCCGGCACACCGCGCAAACGCCATCCGGCATAGGTGGCCAATTGCATCGCTTCGGGTCCGGGAAGCAGCATGCAAAAACTCAGCGCGCGCAGGAATTGCTCTTCGCTCAGCCAGCGCCGAGTTTCGACCAGCTCTCGGTGCATCAGGGCGATCTGTGCCGCCGGCCCCCCAAACGAGAGCACGCCGATTTTTCCAAAAGCCCGGATCAGAGATAAGAGTTCATAGGTCATGGTTCCGGGTGGCAGCTATGCCCGTAAACCGCAACAGCCGTGTGACAGATTCTGCGGTTTTGCGCACCCAAAACTGGCCCAGACCCAGCACGGCCCTAACCCAATGACTGACCGCTTAGCAACAAATAGGCCGCATCCGGCGGCAGCTGCTCGACGGATGTGAAGTATTGCAGGAAATCAAAGTGGTAATCGAACTCACAGATTTTGCCATCGCGTAGCGTCATATAGATCGTCGCGTCCTGGACGGCCGTGCGGCCCGATGCCTGGGTGGTCATGTGAAAGCGCACACGCACCGCGCCACGTAGACCATCGGCGGTGATCACCTCAAGCAAAGTAAAGTCTTTCAGCCTCATCAATTCGAAAACTTGACTGGCCAGCTCACAATAGTCGGTGCGGCCAATGGGGTCGGGACCGGCAACGCCGTAGAATTTTGCGTCATCCGAAAAGATGTCATTGATCGCATCCAGATCCAGTTTGATCCAGACACGGGTCAACAGATCTGTCGCAGCCTCGGTGATGTTGTCGAAGTTATCCGTCATGCCACCACGATAGGGACCGGGTGTAAAGCAATCGTGTATGAGGCAACAGATCAAACGATCGCCACATTGAAGGGGTCAACAAAGCAAAGGGGGCAACCGGATCAGGCATAGGTGGAAAGTGCAGGTTTCTGTTGCCAGGTACCTGCGAACCCCGCCTCACGCGGCTAGGCGAAAGGACTTAAGTTTCGATTCCTCGAACTGCTTACGCAGCCAGAGCAACCGGAGCACGATTGTCGTTTGCAATTGTACAGTTTGAACCGATAACGGTGGTATCTCACCGAAGCAAAGCTACGTCTTTACGCGTTTGTCGATCCTATTTCGGCCCCATGATCCCCCAAACGACGGGATATTTGGTGGAGCCGCCGGGTACCGCCCCCGGGTCCAATCCGTTTATTTCACGTGCGTTTATGCCCATAGTCCCCAAGGGGACATCCTTTATATAGGTACAGCGGTCAGCGTTGAAAAGAGCAAACCCGCTGGGAACAGCCAAAGACTGCAGATTTCACACCGATAACCTTGGCGTCATTCGGCGTGACCCGCCGGTCACATCAAGAAACCATCGGTTTTAACCCATTTCTAACACTTGAAACATAAGGTCGCTGCCAACGTTACCGGCTCTCAACAAGGTGGCGATATTCGCAAGACAGACAATCAAATTCCGGGCAGGTTCGATATTAGGAGCACGGTCATGAGTGACTGGACATCGTTGACGCCAACCCCGGCCGAGATTCGCGAACACAAACTAAAATCCATCGTGGCGGTGGCGCTTCCGTTGTTCGCGCGACACGGAACGGCACAGACAACCCTGGATCGCATCGCCGCTGAGATCGGCATATCCAAAGCGGCGCTATATAGATACATCCCCAACAAGGCTGACCTTGAAGCGCGGTGCCTGAGCGCCCTGTCGAAATCCGCACTTGGGGATTTCTCCAAAGGGGCGGATCGCGGTCGCACCGGATTGGAAAAGCTTCAGTTCGGCTTGACCGAAATGATCGGACGCCAGTTGCGTCAATATGGATCCGCTGACGCGATTTTTTCACAATTGATGCCCCGCAGTCAGATCACACAAGACGGAGCCCCACTTGTCACGCGTTTGCGCACGGTGGTTGAATTGGGGATTGCGGATGGGTCAATCATGCGCGCTGACAGCAAACGAAGCATCGCGATGTTGATCGGCGGGCTTTGGGCAATTGTCACGGTGACTCCGATCCGCGCGGGCGAAGCACCCGAGGCACTGGCCGAGGCGGCGGTTGAACAGGTCCTGAGAGGTATGGATGCCTGGCCAAAGCCCAGCCTGACCGCACAAGAACAGGGGTCGCCCCTGGTTCTGGAAAGACGGGACCGCGTGCAATCCTTTGAGATGGCGACAGCAAGGGACGTGTAAACAGATATGTGACATACCCGCGAATCTTTAACCGGATCGTGGGCAAATAATCCCGTGGATTGAGTGGGCCTCTCACACGAAAGATCCGGGAATTCACACACACCGCAGGAAAATCCACGTTCAGGGAATACGCTCAAATACTTGAAATTTAATATAAATACAACTACTAAAATATTAGTTTGACAGATTTCCCCCAATCCGCTTACCGTGGCTCAGCGGGACAGGCATGGGCCGGTTCCCGCACATCATAATCTTTGGGAGGAGATAAGATGCGTAAGTATCTGCTCTCCGCGACAGCGGCTTTTGCTCTTGTCGTGGGGTCCGGGGCTGCGTTTGCCGATGAGGCCGCGGCGCGGAAATGGATTGATCAGGAATTCCAGCCATCCAGCCTGTCGAAAGACGCGCAGATGGCGGAAATGCAGTGGTTCATCAAGGCCGCCGAGCCGTACAAAGGCATGGAAATCAACGTGCTGTCCGAAGGCATTCCGACTCACGGCTATGAATCCGAGGTGCTGACCAAGGCGTTCGAAGACATCACCGGCATCAAGGTGAACCACCAGATCCTGGGCGAAGGCGAAGTTGTGCAAGCGGTGCAGACCCAGATGCAAACGCGCCGGAACCTTTATGACGGCTATGTCAATGACTCGGACCTGATCGGGACACATTCGCGGTTGCAACTTGCGTATAACCTGACCGAACAGATGGCCGGGGATTGGGCTGCGACCACCTCGCCGACGCTGGATCTGGACGACTTTATGGGGGTCCAATTTACCACGGGACCGGATGGCAACCTGTACCAACTGCCGGACCAGCAGTTTGCCAACCTCTATTGGTTCCGCAAGGACTGGTTTGACGATCCTGCACATAAAGAGGCGTTCAAAGCCAAATATGGCTATGAGCTGGGCGTTCCGGTAAACTGGTCGGCCTATGAAGACATCGCCGAGTTCTTTTCCAACGACGTCAAGGAAATCAACGGCACCGCGATCTATGGACACATGGATTACGGCAAACGCGCCCCGGATCTGGGGTGGCGCATGACCGATGCCTGGCTGTCTATGGCGGGCACTGGCTCAAAAGGGGAACCCAACGGCATCCCGATCGACGAATGGGGCATCCGCATGGAAGCGGGCAGCTGTAACCCGGCGGGCGCAAGCGTGTCACGCGGTGGCGCGGCCAACGGTCCGGCGGCGGTCTATGCGATCCGCAAGTGGGACGAATGGCTGCGCAATTACGCGCCCCCCGGCGCGGCCAGCTATGACTTTTATCAATCTCTGCCTGCACTTGCGCAGGGCAACGTGGCCCAGCAGATCTTCTGGTACACCGCCTTTACCGCCGATATGGTCAAACCGCAGTCCGAGGGCAACAATACCGTGGACGCAGACGGTAACCCGCTGTGGCGCATGGCACCCAGCCCACATGGGCCGTATTGGGAAAAGGGCCAGAAAGTTGGCTATCAGGACGTGGGCTCTTGGACCTTTCTCAAGTCGACCCCGTCGGATCGCGCGCAGGCCGCATGGCTTTATGCTCAGTTCGTCACCTCAAAGACCGTGGACGTCAAGAAATCCCATGTGGGTCTGACCTTCACCCGCGATAGTTCCGTGAACCACGAGAGCTTTACCGAACGCGCGCCCAAACTGGGTGGTCTGGTCGAATTCTACCGTTCGCCAGATCGCGTGGCGTGGTCGCCCACCGGTATCAACGTGCCTGACTATCCCAAGCTGGCACAGATCTGGTGGCAGCAGATCGGGGATGTGAACTCGGGCGCGTTTACCCCGCAAGAGGCGATGGACCGGCTGGCCGAAGAAATGGACATCACCATGGCCCGCATGCAGGCGGCTGACGAAGCGGCTAATGTCTATGGCGGCTGTGGCCCGCGCCTGAACGATGCCAAGGATGCTTCGGAATGGCTGGGCAAAGGTGGCGCCAAGGCAAAGCTGGCCAACGAAAAGCCACAGGGCGAGACCGTCAACTATGACGATCTAATCGCGCGCTGGAACCAGTAAACCAGCGTATTCAGGCTCCTCATGTTTCCTGATCTCCCGGGGGACATGACCCTGGCCTTGCCGCACCGGCTTGCCCTTGAGTTCGGGCTGGCAAGGCCACATTGACACAGGTTTCACGAAGAACAGCAGATGACACTCGAACTGAGACAGGCCGCCAAGACCATTCGCGGGATCACACATATCAAGCCCACATCGCTTTTACTTGAACCGGGGTATTTCAACGTGTTGCTGGGCCAGACCGGATCCGGAAAGACCTCGTTGATCAAGCTCATGGCGGGGTTAGATCCCTTGGCCTCGGGTCAGGTTTTGATGGGCGGGCAAGACGTGTCGCGCCTGTCGACGCAAAAGCGCAACATCAGTCTCGTGCACCAGTTCTTTGTCAACTATCCGCATATGACGGTGTTCGAAAACATCGCGTCCCCCCTGCGCGTGGCCAGAATGGCGCAATCTGAAATCGAGGGGCGCGTGGAAGAAGCAGCCGACATATTGCAGCTGCGCCCAATGCTGCACCGCCGCCCGCATGAGCTTTCGGGGGGACAGCAACAGCGCTGCGCCCTGGCCCGCGCCATCGCCAAGGAAAGCCGGGCGGTGTTTCTGGACGAACCTCTGGCCAATCTGGATTACAAACTGCGCGAAGAGCTGCGCGAACAACTGCCCGAGCTATTCGCAGGACGTGGCGCTGTTGTCGTTTATGCCACCTCGGAACCCGAAGAGGCGCTTTTGCTGGGGGGCAAGACCGCGTTGATGCAAGACGGTGAGGTCACACAATTCGGACCCACCGCGCAGATCTATCGCAATCCCTCCAGCCTGACGGCGGCGCGCGTGTTTTCGGATCCTCCGATCAATTCCGCACGCATGACCAAGCACGGCGACGTAGCGCGCCTGGACACCGGGGTCGAATGGTTCCTGAAGGGCGATGCGCGAAACCTGCGCGATGGGACATATATCATGGCGATCCGCCCACATCATGTGTCCCCGGTGGCGGGGGGCGACGGGCTGGTGCCTCTTACGGGCCGGGTTCAGCTGACGGAACTGTCCGGCAGTGACTCTAGCGCGCATTTCGAAATGGGCGCGGACAGCTGGGTTTCGCTGGCCCATGGGGTGCATCCCTATGAGGTGGGGGAAGACCATCGGTTCTACATGGATCCTACCCATGCGTTTTACTTCAACACCGATGGGGGGCTTGTGGGCTGATGGCCAAGATCACGCTGAAAAACCTGCGCCATGCGTATCATCCAAACCCTGCCTCCTGCGATGACTATGCGCTCAAAGAGCTCAATCTGGATTGGACCGATGGCGGCGCATATGCGTTGCTTGGGCCGTCGGGCTGCGGGAAGTCCACGCTTTTGAATATTATCTCAGGGCTGTTGACACCGTCCGAGGGGCAGATCCTGTTTGACGGTCAAGACGTGACCAACATGCCCCCCGATCAGCGCAACATCGCCCAAGTGTTCCAGTTTCCGGTGATCTACGACACCATGAGCGTGCGCGACAACCTGGCGTTTCCGCTGCGCAATCGCGGCGTGTCAGAGGCCAAGGTCACCACGCGGGTCTCGGAAATCGCCGCCCTGCTTGAAGTCGAAGAGATGCTGGACACCCGCGCGTCGCATCTGTCACCGGACAACAAGCAAAAGATTTCGATGGGGCGGGGGTTGGTGCGTGACGATGTCAATGTTGTCATGTTCGATGAACCCCTGACCGTGATCGACCCGCATCTGAAATGGAAGCTGCGCTCGAAACTCAAAGAGCTGCACCAACGGGTCAAAGCAACGATGATCTACGTGACCCACGACCAGACCGAAGCCCTGACCTTTGCGGATCAGGTCGTGGTCATGCAAGAGGGCGAAGTGGTGCAAATCGGCACCCCGGTTGAGCTGTTCGATCGGCCTCAGCATGTGTTTGTCGGGCATTTCATTGGGTCACCGGGGATGAATATCCTGCCCGTGGAGACCCATAAAGGCCACGTGAAGTTTCACGGCCAACCTCTTGAACTGGAGGGAAATATAACCGGAAACGGCGGTCTGGAACAGGTCGGAGTTCGCCCCGAGTTCGTGACACTGTCCGACCAGGGGATGGCGGCGCGCGTCCGCAAAGTGTCCGACGTCGGTCGCCATGCGGTGGTCGAAGCGATGGTCGGTGAGATCCCGGTCAAAGCGGTGGTGGGCACTGGAAATCTACCGATGCAGGGCGAAGAAATCCACCTGCAATTCACCCCAAGCCAGACCAGACTGTACCGCAATGGTTGGATCGCGACGGAGGCCGCATCATGAAAACCGAAAATCAAAAGGCCTGGTTCTTTGTGCTGCCGGTTCTGCTGCTGGTCGCTTTCAATGCGCTGGTGCCGATTATGACCGTGGTGAATTACTCGGTTCAGGAAACCTTTGGCAACAACCTGTTTTTCTGGCAGGGACTTGATTGGTTTGAACAAATCCTAAGATCTGATCGTTTCCAAGCGGCGCTTGGGCGGCAGTTTCTGTTCACCGGGCTGATCCTGATCATCGAGATCCCCCTGGGGATCATCATCGCGCTGTCTATGCCCCGCAAGGGGTTTTGGGTGCCCGTGTGTCTGGTGACCATGGCATTGCCCATGCTGATCCCGTGGAACGTGGTGGGGGCGATGTGGAACATCTTTACCCTGCCAGAGATAGGCCTGCTGGGCTATCTGATGAACAATACGCTGGGGGTTTCCTATGACATGACCCAAGATCCCGTGGCGGCCTGGGTGACCATCATCACCATGGATGTCTGGCATTGGACATCGCTGGTGGTTTTGCTCAGCTATGCGGGGCTGGTGTCGATCCCCGACGCCTATTATCAAGCGGCCAAGATTGATGGGGCGACCGCGTGGAAGGTGTTCCGCTATATCCAACTGCCCAAGATGAAGACGGTTTTGACCATCGCGATCCTGCTGCGCTTTATGGACAGCTTTAACATCTACACAGAACCCTTTGTTTTAACAGGAGGGGGGCCAGGAAATTCGACCACGCTTTTGTCGATCGACTTGGTGAAAATCGCGCTCGGCCAGTTTGATCTAGGCCCCGCCGCCGCCATGAGCCTGATCTACTTTGCCATCACGCTTTTGGTGAGCTGGCTGTTCTATACCCTGATGACCAAGGATGATGGGAAATGAAAAAACGTTCAATCATTCCAATTCTCTATATCGCCTTTTTGATGCTTCCCATCTACTGGCTGGTGGCGATGAGCTTTAAGACCACCGGGGAAATTCTATCTGGCTTCAGCCTGTTTCCCCAGACCTTTACGCTTGAGAATTACAAGGTCATCTTCACCGATTCCACCTGGTATTGGGGGTACATCAACTCTATCTTCTATGTCTCTTTGAATACGCTGATTTCCGTCTGTGTGGCGCTGCCCGCCGCCTATGCGTTTTCGCGCTATAGCTTTCTGGGCGACAAGCAGCTGTTCTTTTGGCTGCTGACCAACCGGATGGCGCCCGCAGCGGTGTTCGCGCTGCCGTTCTTTCAGCTGTATTCTTCGGTTGGATTGTTTGACACCCATCTGGCCGTCGCGCTCGCGCATTGCTTGTTCAACATTCCGCTGGCGGTCTGGATCCTTGAGGGGTTCATGTGGGGCGTGCCCAAGGAACTGGACGAAACGGCCTATGTGGACGGCTACAGCTTTCCGCGGTTTTTCGTGGCCATCTTTTTGCCCAGCATCAAAGCGGGCGTCGGCGTAGCCGCGTTCTTTTGTTTCATGTTCTCGTGGGTTGAGCTGCTTTTGGCGAAAACCCTGACCGCCGTCGAGGCCAAACCCATCGCCGCGACGATGACCAAAACGGCGTCCTCTGCCGGGTATGAATTGGGGCTGTTGGCGGCGGCGGGCACCTTAACCATCATTCCCGGTGCGATCGTGATCTATTTCGTGCGCAACTATATCGCCAAGGGCTTTGCTCTTGGCCGCGTATAAGGAGACTTGGCATGAAACGCCTTATTCTGTTCCCAATCCTCCTGTTTCCCGGTGGTCTATACGCGCAGGGCTGGGGCAACGTGGCACAGCAGCCAGAAGAAACAGGATTTTCCTGGACCGATCCGCTGTGGCCCAATTTCTGGATGGCCTGGACACCGGCAACCTTTGCGCTGTTTTGTGGCATCTTTGGCGCCATGGCGGTCCTGACGATCCTGGAAATCCGCCGCCCCGGCGGCGATGCCCGCAAGGGGGCGCTTGGGCTGGTGACGACACGCGGGGACCGGCTGTTCATCGCGCTTTTGGGCACAGCCTATATCTTTCTCATGTGGCTTTGGCTAGTGGGGCAGCCGGTCTGGTGGCCGCTCGCGATCAGTATCGGCTGGGGCGTTTTCTGCTTTCGCAGGGTTTGATGCCTCCAGAGAAAGGGTTTTGAAAACCAACCGCCATGGGGTTTAGTGTACGAGAGGTCAGATGATTTGACAGATGAACGCGCAGCCGGGTGGCCACGCAGATGGGTACATGATGAGAACCAAGAAAAAGAGTGATTTGCTGACTGAGGTTGAGCTGGAGTTCATGAATGAACTCTGGACCCTGGGCGAGGGGACGGTGCGCGATGTGCTTGATCAACTGCCCGAAGGGCGCGATCTGGCCTATACCTCGGCGGCGACCATTCTGAGGATCCTGGAACAAAAGGGCTTTGTCACCAGTCACAAGGCCGGCAAAAGCCACGTGTTCAAACCTGCCCTGGCCAAGGACGCGTATCAGATGCGTTCGCTGCGTGATCTGTCTGCAAAACTGTTTGACGACACCCCCGCGCGGCTGGTGGCGCGGCTGGTGGATGACGCGGATCTGAGCGACGAGGCATTGGGGGAAATCCGGGCGTTGTTGGATCGGAGGTTGAACAATGACAGCAGTTGAAGCGGCACTGGACGCCTATCTTGACGCAAATGTCCTGATCATTGTGGCTTTTGGCTTTTGGTGGCTGATGGGCTTTGCCCAACGTCGCCTTCGCATGGGACATATGCATCGCGCACAGCTGCAATTGTTGAACGGGATGTTCGTGATCATCCTTGCGACACCCGTGGTTCTTATGGTGCTGGGTCAGATCCAAAGCGCAGGCTATGCGCGCGGGTTCAACGTCAACCTGTCCGACCTAGTGGTGTCGCAGTTCCTTGCCGGCACGTTCGAAATGCGCGCAACGGATTTGGAAAGCGCCTTGACGCTGCGCGACCGGTTTATCGGTGATGTGACGGCCATGCGCGGTTGGCTGGGGCAGGGGGTTGTCGCCGCCTTGGCGATCGGGTTGCTGGTGGGCACGTGCCGCTTGGCCTTTTCCGCCTGTTGTTTACATCGCATCCTGCGGGCAAGCCATGTCTTGCGTCGGTTCGGGCGGGTTCAGGTGCGGGTGTCGGACGGCGTGCTGGTGCCTTTCACCACCCGCGGGATCTGGTTTTACCATGTTGTTGTGCCCTCGCATATGCTGGCGCGCGGGGATGAGATGCGGGTGTCTCTGGCGCATGAGTTTCAGCACATTCGTCAGGGCGACATTGAATGGGAAATTCTGCTTGAGGTGCTCAAGCCGCTGTTTTTCATCAATCCCGCCTATCATGCCTGCAAACGCCGGGTCGAAGCCCTGCGCGAGTTGACATGCGACCAGCAGGTCATCGCACGCGGGCGGATTGATACGCGCAGCTACTGCGAAACACTCATGTCCGTCTGTCAGCAGACACTGCGCCGGGATCGCAGCTTTGTGGTAGCCTTTCCCAAGGTCACATTGGTTTCGGCTGAGCGAACACCGCGCCGTCGCGGCGGGTTGACCCTGTTGGAGCAACGCATTGAGGCGCTGTTTTCCCAACGGGTGGGGCGTCAGGGGCGGGCGCTGGTTCTGGTGGGTTCTCTGTGGTTGATGCTGGCGGTGCAATTGACGGCCATGGCGATCCAGAAACCCTCGGGCTGGAGCCACGACAGGATCATGTTGTCGACCGTGGTGAACCTCGAACGGCTGGATCAGATCAATCAATCGGCCAGTTTGGCCACGCCAAGCTATTGACTGATACACATGAAAACGGCGCCACTTGGGCGCCGTTTGGTTTTTAGGGGATCAAACTAGATCAAACCGGTCTGCATCCATGACCTTGTTCCAGGCAGCTACGAAATCCGCCACAAACTTAGCCCCCGCATCGGATTGCGCATAAACCTCTGAAAGCGCGCGCAACTGCGAGTTTGACCCAAACACCAGATCAACGCGCGTGGCGGTCCATTTGTCTTCGCCGGTGGCACGGTTACGCCCCACAAATGAGCCATCACCCTGATCGCGCCAGACCGTGCCCATATCCAGAAGGTTGACAAAGAAATCCGTGCTCAACATGCCGGGGCGCTCTGTCAGCACACCATGACAGCTGTCGGCATGGTTGGCGCCAAGCGCCCTCATTCCCCCGACCAGCACGGTCATTTCCGGCGCGCTCAACCCCAGCAGTTGGGCTTTGTCCAACAGCAGCTCTTCGGGCGAGATGGTGTACTGCGCCTTTTGCCAATTGCGGAACCCATCCGCCGCCGGTTCAAGGTGATTCAGGCTTTCGATGTCGGACTGCTCGGCGGTTGCATCGCCGCGGCCCAGGGTGACGGGCACGGTGATCTCATGGCCCGCGGCTTTGGCGGCGGCTTCGATGGCGGCGGCCCCGGCGATCACGATTAGATCCGCAAGAGACACCGGTTTGCCGAAATCACGGCGCAGCTGTTCCAGGGCCTCCAAAACTTTTGCCAGTGCTTCGGGTTCATTGGCTTGCCAGCGATTCATGGGCGACAGCGCAATACGCGCGCCATTGGCGCCACCGCGCATGTCCGACCCCCGAAATGTCGAGGCCGAGGCCCAGGCGGTCTTGACCAGCTCAGTGACCGACAAGTCACCCCCCATGACCGCCTGTTTCAGGGCCGTGACGTCCGAGTCACTCAGATCCGTGATCGAGGCGGGAATGGGATCTTGCCACAACAGCTCTTCTGTCGGGGCCTCTTTGCCCAGATAGCGGCTGCGCGGCCCCATATCCCGGTGAGTCAGCTTGAACCACGCGCGCGCAAAGGCATCGGCAAACTGGTCGGGGTTCTCGTGGAACCGTTTGGATATTGGACCATAGATCGGGTCCATGCGCATCGCCATATCAGCGGTGGTCATCATGGTGGGCACTTTTTTCGAAGGGTCATGCGCCTGCGGAGCCATGTCCTCTTGGGTCACCCCCACCGGTTCCCAGATCCAGGCCCCCGAAGGCGATTTGGTCAGGTTCCAATCATAGCCAAACAGCAGATCGAAATAGCCATTGTCCCAGGTGGTCGGGTTCGCGGTCCAGGCGCCCTCGATCCCCGAGGTGGTGGTATGGTCGCCCTTGCCGCTCTCGAAATCATTGATCCAACCAAGGCCCATCTCTTCGATTGGGGCGGCCTCGGGTTCGGGGCCAACCAGCGCCGGGTCACCCGCGCCATGTGCCTTGCCAAAGGTGTGCCCCCCGGCAACCAGCGCGACAGTTTCTTCGTCGTTCATCGCCATACGGGCAAAGGTTTCGCGAATGTCACGCCCCGACGCCAGAATGTCCGGCTGGCCATTGGGGCCTTCGGGGTTCACATAAATCAGGCCCATCTGCACGGCCGCCAGGGGGTTTTCCAGATCACGCTCCCCGGAATAGCGGCTGTTGGGATTGTCATCGCCAGCCAGCCATTCGGTTTCCGCGCCCCAATACACGTCTTCTTCGGGTTCCCAGACATCGGCGCGCCCACCGGCAAAGCCAAAGGTCGGCCCGCCCATGCTTTCGATCGCGACATTGCCTGCAAGGATCATCAGATCCGCCCAGCTGATCGCATTGCCATACTTCTGTTTAATCGGCCAAAGCAGTCGGCGCGCTTTGTCGAGATTGCCATTGTCCGGCCATGAGTTCAGAGGCGCAAAGCGTTGCTGCCCGGTGCCACCGCCACCGCGACCATCCGCCGTGCGATATGTGCCCGCCGAATGCCACGCCATGCGGATAAAGAACCCGCCATAATGACCATAGTCGGCGGGCCACCAATCCTGGCTATCGGTCATCAGCGCCGTGAGATCCGCCTTGAGCCCATCATAATCCAGCCCCTCAAAAGCCTTGGCGTAGTCGAACCCCGCATCCATTGGATCTGTTTTGGCGGTGTTTTGCGCCAGAATGCGCAGGTTTAACTGATTGGGCCACCAGTCTTTGTTGGCGCGCATACCGACATTGGTTGCGCCATGCGCCACGGGGCATTTGCCCATGCTGTTGCCGTCCATCCGTGATCTCCCTTTTGTCACTTGGGTGGGTAATGTTCGTCGGAACCAAGTTAGGGAAGGTTTGGAATAATTAGAAATTGCATATTTCAATCCCTTTGATAGGAATTAATTATGGACTGCCTGTCAAATCTCACCCTTCGCCAATTGCGCTATTTCGTGGCCCTTGCGCGGGAAGGTCACTTTGGTCGGGCCGCGGAAAGCTGCGCGGTGTCACAGCCCGCCCTGTCGGTCCAGATCAAAGAGCTGGAGGAAACGCTGGGCTGTCAGCTGTTTGAACGAATGCCCCGCAAATTGCGTCTGACGGTTCTGGGGCGGGAACTGTTGGCGCGGGCACAGGACATACTGCGCGCCGTGGATGAGCTGGGGGATCTGACCCGCGCCGCACAAGAGCATTGGGTGGGGCAGTTGAGGATCGGGGTGATCCCGACCATCGCCCCCTATGTTTTGCCCCAGGTCGTGAACCGCTTGATGCAGGAATTCCCCGACATGGATCTGCGCATCCGCGAAACGATGACCTCGACCCTTCTGGATGAGTTGGCTCAGGGTCAGATCGACTGTGCACTGCTGGCCTTGCCAATCTCGGAACCCAACCTGCAGGAAATGCCCCTATTCGACGAAGCCTTTGTCCTGGTGCGCCCATGGGGGGATCACCACAAACCCGTGCCCAACCCCGAGCGTCTGCGCGAGATGCGGTTGCTGCTGTTGGAAGAGGGGCATTGTTTTCGCGATCAGGCGCTTGAGATTTGCCAGATGACCCCGGGCGGACCACGCGAAACCCTGGATGGAACCACTTTGTCGACCCTGGTTCAGATGGTTGGCGCTGGCATGGGGGTGACGCTGTTGCCGGAAATGGCCATACCAATCGAGACGGGGCAGGCGGCCGTCAGCATCGCACGTTTTCAGACACCGCAACCCAGCCGCAGCGTGGGGCTGATCTGGCGTCGCAGCAGCCCTCTGCGCGATCAATTCGAGCGCATCGGCCAAATGATCCGCGCGGTGTCACAGCTGGACGCCCCGTCGGCACCCCACCTCTGACACCATTGGGACCATGACATTATGCACGCTATCCCATGCACCGCCCCCGGTTCACGGGTGTTCAGGGCGGATCAAACCGGCGGTCCAAAGGCGCGCACCCTCAGGTCTTTGCACATCATCAGAAGACGCACCACATAGCGCGCTGTTTCAATGATCTTTCCACTGATGTGGTCTTATCCGCTGTCCGCGCCCGCAAAACGGATCTGAACGCATAAACCCCTTGCGTCTGGTCCTGGCCCCAGGGTCAAGTCAGCGTCATGCAGGTCGCAGACCGCCTTGACCAGAGACAGCCCCAGCCCAAATCCTTCGCTTTGGCGGGTGGTTTCCAATTGGAACAGCGGCTGAAGCACCTGTTCGATTTTCTCTTGCCGGATGCCGGGGCCCTGATCCGTGACCGTCAGGGTGCGGCCCGATACCTTCAGGGTGATGGTCTGATCTTGGGCTCCGTAGCGCAGGGCATTTTGCACCAGATTGGCCAACGCCTGCAAAATCAACGCCCGGTCCCCCCTGATATGCGCGGGCGCGGTTGTGACCAGTTCAAGCCGCTGCCCCTGTTCTTCGACCACGGGGGCGTAGATCTCAAGAAAGTCGTGGGAAACCCTCTCAAGGTCGATGGTTTGAAACTCGGATCGGGCGGCCCCGGATTCCACACGCGCGATCCGCAACAAGGCGTCAAACGTGCCGACGATCTGATCAATATGGCCCAGCGCCGCCTCCAGATCCTCTGCGGTAACCGGCGTGCCCCGGGTTTCAAGCGCGCTCAGCCGGCTTTCCAGAACGGCGCGCAACCGCGCGAGGGGCGTGCGCAGATCATGGGCGATATTGGCCGACTGCACCCGCAGGTTCTGAACGGCGGCTTCCAGCTGCGCCGTGGTCAGGTTGATCCGATCGCTCAAGTGGCTCAGGTCATCGCGCGGCCCCTCAAGCGCAATGCGTGTTTCCAGATGCCCCCTGGCCACGCGGGTCAGCCCTGCGCCGATGGTGTTCAGCCGCGCCTGCGCCCGCAGCCCCATCACCACGGCCGCAATCACCGAGGCCAGCAGCGGAGCGATCACCGCGATCTGCACCCCACCGGTGAGGATCTCAAGCAGCTCATCTTGACGTTCCACGTTCTCCGAAACGATCACCTGACCCGCCCCCACCTGCCGGACAACATAGCGCAAATCCGATGCGTGTTCGCCATCCGGCCTATGATCATGAAACCCCTCTGATAATGCGTGACCCGACAGGCTGCGCGGCAGCGTTCCGGCAACCAAAACCCCCCGTTCAACCACGGCAATGGTTTGCCCAACCCCCGCATCCGGCAGCGAAAGACCCTGCTGCACCGCGCGCCGGGTGGCCGAGAGGGTCTCAGTCAACCGCAGATCGACCTGCCGCGTCAACTCGCGGGCGCTAAAGACATAGGTCATCCCCCATGTCACCACGCTCACAAGGGCAAACACCCCCACCAGCGCCAGGGCCTGGCGCACCGCAGAGCGCTGACCAAGCCTAGCCAATCGGTTCAAAAACATAACCAGACCCCCGAATGGTTCGGATCAAGGTATCACCAAAGGGCTTTTCGATCTTGCGCCGCAGGCGGCTGATGTGGGTTTCGACGACACTGGTGGTCGGGTCAAAGCTCATGTCCCAGACGCGTTCCAGCAGCATGGTCCGGGTCTGGACACGGCCCTTGGAGCGCATGAACAGCTCCAGCAGCAGAAACTCTTTCGGATTGAGATCCACGGGCTGGCCGCGGCGGGTGCATTTGCGCCGGTGAAGATCCAGGGCAATGTCCCCGGCGCTCAGAACCGCGGTGTCCTCTTGCGGGTTTGGGTGTGAACGGCGCGTGATCACTTCGATCCGGGCAAGCAGCTCGCTGAAGGCGAAGGGTTTGGCCAAATAGTCGTCCCCCCCGGCCTTGAGCCCTTCGACGCGGTGATCCACATCGCCAAGCGCGGTCAGGAACAGGGCAGGGGTCTGGACCTTGGCCTGTCGCAGCGCCCTGAGCAGCGACAGCCCGTCCAGTCCCGGCACCATCCGATCAAGGATCAGCGCGTCATAGGGTTGCAGGGTCGCCGCCACCAGCGCCTCTTTGCCATCGGTCAGCAGATCAACCACGTGACCCGCTTCTTTCAGCCCCTGGTCGATCCAGGGGCCAAGTGTCTTGTCGTCTTCAAGAACCAGCAGTCGCATGCGCTCTCTCCCATGCTGCGCGGCCGGCACGTCGCGCCACGTTCCAGACAGGTTTGCCGATATAGACCAGGTCGGTCAATGCGTAAGCCCCGCGAAAGTCAAAGCGTTCACTGTGAATGCGGGCCTTGTGGCCATGGGTTTCCCAGTGACGCCGCAGCAGATCCTTAAGCCCTTCGGGACCACAGATATAGGCATGGGTGCCCTTGGGAAGGCGCGCAACGATACGTGACAGACACCGCGCATTATCCGCCTTGGCCGCGCCGTCTTCGATCAGGGTCAAACTGACCTGCGGCAGGCGCGCGGCGTGGTGTTCCACATCCGCGACAACACCGGCGCTGGCCCGCGAGCGGATGAAATAGACAAGGTGAACCGGTGCGGCGCTGTCTGGCGCCATCGCCTCTAGTGTCGCAAGGAACGGGGTGATGCCAACACCCCCCGCGACCCAGAGCTGTGACGGGCGGTTGGCGTCCAGTCGGGGCAGGAACCGACCCACACCGCGCCCCAGTCGCAGGTCATCACCTTGCTGGATGTTGGTCGCAAAACGGTTGGTCCAATCTCCGGCGGCGCGAATGACAAAGCGGCGCGTGTGGCTGTCGCCACCGGCAATGGTAAAGGGATGGGCCTCGGCGCGGGCGCGATTGTGGGCCAGCGTGGCGAACTGTCCGGGGCGATAGGCCGGCAAAGGCGTGTCCGAGGTCACGGTCACATCAACGCCGCCCTCGAAGGGTGTCACCTGTGACACCTTGACCAAACGCGATGGGGTGGCTTTGCGCAAAAGCGTCTGGCCCCAGGCGATCAGACCCACCGTGCCTGCGATTGCCATCACCACCCAGGGCGCAGCCCCCACCGCAAGCGGGCTGGCGACAAGAAACGTATGATAGGTCGCCAGAACGAAAACCGGGCCCATCAACATATGGCTGAGTTTCCACAGGTGATAGGGAATGGCCCGCACCATGGCTGCGGCGCTCAGGATCAGCAGGCCCATGGCGGCGATGGGCCCCGCCTCTTCGCCGCTTTCCGAAAGAACAGGCAACGCGCCTTCACCCAAGGACGAGGCCAGCGCCCAATGCCCCAGGGCACCGGCCAGCGCGAAAAAGCCCAACCACCGGTGCAGGACATAGGATTTGTCCGGCCCGCCCATCAACCGGTCCACCCCCCGCCAGCGCGCAGACAGAACCAGCGTACCGGCCATCGACGTCATCGAAATCATCCCCAGCGATGCGGGCAGGACGTTGGCCGCAGGTACAAAAGGAACAACAAAGGCAATATGCGCTAGGGCATATAGGGCCGCCAGATAGGCATTGGTTTTCATGGGACTCCCCCGGTGTCTATAATGTCGGTATCGCGTGTGTCTGATCCGACATAAGCCGCGATCCCCGCAGGGACCTGACCGGAAGATTACAATCCTGTAAGCTTCCTCCTAGGCGTGGGTATTGGCATGTTCTCGAAACGGGTCTGGATCTCCGGCGAAAGCGCACAACCCTTGCCTTTGGTCAGCGGTTTTACCTTGGTCGCGCATCGATACAGTGCGAGCGAACATAAGTTTTTCAGGGCCACCCACGGCCACGCCCCCCACAACCTATGATTGAAATAAATGCACGCATCCGGGGGGACAGAAAACAGGATCCAAGTCTTCAACAGGCGCCCAATACCGCCCCCGGGGACGCGAACTCGATTGAGCCCCCTGCTGAATGCCCTCTCATACCTATCTCTTGGCACGCATGTCACCTGACAGTTTTCCCATGCTAGACGTCTGGTAAGGCGGCCTTTTTTGCATTCAACAAATCTTGGGCCTATAAAATACGCGTTCCAAACCGGTTTTGGCCGTATCGGGAATTTGCGTCTGAAATGCGGGAATTTTTTTCCGCACCCTACAGAAGACCTGTTGACATATTGTTAACTCTGTTGATTGTTAGGGGCGCACGTCAGATGCGGTAAAGTTGTATCGCACGACGCATTTTAGTGGGGTGGGATTATGGTGCAGGCCTTGAGACAGGCGCGTTTGCAGATGTGTGTGTTGTTCAATCGCTGCCGCGTGGACACATCCCGCCAGTCGCCTGAAAATGACGCCCATCCCCTGAAAGATTCCAATTCTATTTGACCGCCGGAGCCAATCGCGTGACCGACATTCCGCCCATTGATGTCTTGATGACACCTCCTGAGACCTGCAAAACCATCTACGTCTGGAAGCCCAGCGTGATGGATTCCTCGGCCTTTCCATTGGAGCGCTCAGAAAACATCGGCGCGTTCCACCGCGAACAGGCCGGGTTTCCCGTCGCGCATGAGGACACGATCGTCAAACTGCCCGGATTGCCCGACAGTCTCTATGTGTTTCGCCAAGCCTCGTTCGAAGGGCGCGAAGATCTGTTTTCTGCGGTCGAAATCCAGACCGAAACCCTGCCGCGCGCCTTGCCCGAGGGGCTTTTGGTCTATGGCAGCCCCGTCCTGCGCGCGGATTTTTGCGATGTCATCCGCGCGGTTGACCCGGAGGGCGGTCACCAGTTCATCCCCTGCGCCGTCACCATGCCAGACGGCAGCCCAGCGTCGGATCAGGCCTATTTCCATTTCGTTTGCGGACGGCGTGTCGGTGCCGGGGGCGACGTGACTCTGGATTTTGACAGCCTGCGCGCGGATTACCTGCCGACGATGGTACGCGATACATTGATCAACATTGATACGGCGCGTGCGCTGGCGGATGTGCCGGTCTGGAGCAGCGTCGGCAATGAAACACCGCTGTTTTTGTCTCAGGCCATCTGGGACGAAGTGCAGGCACGCGGATTGTCCGGTTTGAAAGAGTTCAGCGCCTTTGGCGGCGAGCTTCCGGAAAACCACGAAGACCTCCCCGAAACCATCGGCCACGTTTGGGTCGCGGCGTAACACCACCAGAAGATATGTCGATCTGAGTGTATGTAAGGAATTGAAGTATGAATGCGACTGTTGATCTGGTCGATCGCGGGAACCTGCGCGGGAATCTGAACACCTATGGGCAAAATGCCGGGGCCGGTGATTTTCGTTATGATATCAACGCCTATGGCGGCAATGTGCAGGCCGCCCACCTGATCGCTGTGGACGTGGCGAAAAACCATGAAGCCTTTTTTCTGAGCATCCACAGCAATTCCGGCGGCACCTTGGGTTTTGACCTGAACGGCCCGGCGAACGGCGTGTTTTTGCCCTATGACGCAGCGGCGGTTCAGGCTGGGCAGGCCAATGGTCAATATGGCGCGGTGCACCGTGGCAAAGGGATTGGGCACCACGCGATCGACAATTACGTCGACGGTCAGCTTTCAGCAATTGCAAGCGACTATAACGCCTCGATCGCCCCAGGTGGCCGGTTTCACGGCAACCCGGAAATGGCCGCAAAGGTCGCAGCGGTTCGGGTCGAGCACCTGCAAACGGAAATCCGCGACGGTCTGACCAACGCGGACCCGTCACGGATTCATTTGTTCAATAACAAGGATGATCCGACCCTGGTGGCACGGGCCGCCGCCGAAGGGATGGACCCCGAAGACTACATTCGCCAGGAAATGCGCGACTTCCAGGCCGAGGTGGGCGATCGCCATATGGGCCGCATCACCGAACACAACACCGTCGAATTCGACAATCCCGACGGCGGCGATCCGGTCCGGGTCGACCTTGACACCAACCGTTGGGGCTTTGCCAAGGGCATTCCCGCCAAGCTGGTGGATCTGGGCAAGCTGGGCGTCGTGGTGGGGGGCACGACGATCCTGCTCAATCTCTTTGCGGTCAAAGAGGCCTACGCCGGGGCCATCGAGGCCGAATATGGTGTCGTCAACACCAGTACAACCGTCAGTTATCTCCGATCTATGGGGATAGAACTGGATTCCAGCATTCTGGCCGAGCTGGGCAAGGCCATGGCGGTTGATGCCGCCGTCACCGCGGTCGCAAGCCTGACCGGCCTGGGCCTGATCCGCATCGCCAAAGACCTGTATGACGGCGGCGGGGATCTGTTGGCCGCGCTTGAGGCGGCGGCCCATTATGGCGACAATGACTATATCGACAAGGCCTATGGCGTCATGTCCAACACCATTGCCGCGCTTGGATCGCTGTTTGGTGATGAGCCCAGCGTCGATTGGGTCGGGCTTGAACGCAACCTGCGGTTCGCACTGCGCGACAACCCCGAATTGCTGGCGCCGCTGATCCAAAAGATCGCCATGGCCAAGTCGGTCGGTTGGGACAAAGAGCAGACGCTGGCCGAAATTCAGGACGTCATGCATGTCCATCTCAAAGAGATCGAAAACGGCCAGTGTTTCCCCGCCGGCACGCAGATCGAAATGTGGGATGGCACGCACAAGCTGATCGAAGACATCGCCCCCGGCGACATTGTGCAATCCTATGACGCGCAGGGCGTGTTGGTCCCCGGCGAGGTCGTGCGCCTGTTCCGTGGCCAGACCGAAGACTGGATCGAACTGACCTATGAGGTCGACGGCGTTCAGCGCCGCCTGACCGCGACACCGGGGCACCCCTTTGCGACCGCCGGGGGCGACTTTAGCCCTCTGGTTGAGCTGATCGACCAGCGGGGCATTGCCGAGATCATCTTGCAAAACGGCGAGGCCGTCTTTGCGCGGGCGCGGCATCTGCACTATTCGGCTCTGACCGCGGGGCAATATGCGACCGCTCAGGCGGCGCTGAGCACCGGCGGGGCCCTGGCCTATGCGCCCGGCCCCCAGGACGCATGGGGCACCTTCAACTTTGAGGTCAAAGGCACGCACACCTATGTGGCCGAACAGGTGCGTGTCCACAACCGCTGCCTGGAACAGTTCGTCACCCGCGCCACGCTGGATGCGCTGATCAACGCGGGCATCATCACCGAAGAGGATGCCATCTATTCCGAGGCAACCGGGCAATACCTGGTTCTGACCCCCGAAGGGGCCTTGGTCACCGAAGGTGATCTGCAGGGCAACTTGATGGTGAACATCATCGAGCTGTTTGCCGATTACACCGCCCATGTCGGGCATGCCGTCACAAGCGTCATCGACGAAACCGGTCAGCATCTTTCGCAGGCCTTGCCGGGGCTGATCGCCGCGCTGATCAACGGCGAAGACTTTGAAGACGCGGTCGAATCCTATGCGGCGCAGGTTGTGGCCTCAATGGGGGTCGACATGCTGGCGCGGATCTTTGGGCTGGAATCCCTGCCCAAGGACATCCACGGCAACCCGATCATGCCGGATCCCAACGATCCGAAATTCTTTGAATCCGAGATCGGGGGCGCGATCAAAGGGGCGCTTGTCTCGGCCGTGGTGATGAACATCCTGCGCGGCGATGATCTGACCGCCGAAGATTACCAGCAGCTTGCCATCAACCATTCGGTCCGCTTCGTCGTGACACAGGCCCTGCAAACGCAGGACTGGGCGACGGTGGGTCAGGGTGTGACGGAACACATCTTCGACTGGTTCGACATGCCCGATCCCAATGCTTCGCTCAGCCTTGCCGGGCAGGCGGCGGCGGCGGCGGCGGTCAGCCTTCTGGTTGATCTGCTGGACGGTGGCATCGAGGATCTGGGTCAGGCCCTGGGCCAGGCGGCGATTGCTGCGGGCACGGCCTATCTGTCCGGCATGATCACCAAGGCGCTGATCGGCAGCGTGGTCAACGGCGTGGCCACTCCGGGCATTTTCGGGGTCTTCCTGGCCGGGGGTCCGGTGGGGATGATCATCGGCGCGGTGGTCAGCGCATTCCTTGGCAAGCTGTTTGGCGGCCTGTTCTCGCCGCCGCCCCCGCTGTTCCAGGTCGAGAAGAATGGCGATGGGACTGTCACGGTCTATATCACTGAAAATTCAGGTGGTTACATCTATGAATCGCGCGCAGGCAAAGACGACGATCTGATCGGCGCAAGCGGCCATGACTTCCTGATCGGCTCGTCGGGTGACAACAAGATCCACGGCCAGGACGGGGATGACCGTCTTGAGGGCCGTGGTGGCGATGACCTTTTGACCGGCGGCAACGGCAAGGACTTTGTCAGCGGCGGGACCGGCGATGATACCGGGATCGGTGGCCGGGGTCATGACACCATTGATGGCGGCGCGGGCAACGATCTGCTGATCGGTGGCGACGGCAATGATACCATCTATGGCGATACCGAAGACGACCATCGCGAGGTTGACCATACCCAACGCAGCGGCGTGTCGACCCTGGGCGAAGAGGGCGTCGATGACAACAGCAATGACGACGACGACGAAACCCCCGAAGAGGACAACGACGACGACACCCGCGATCCCGATGCCACGCATAACGATGTGATCCTGGCCGGAGCGGGCAACGACCGGGTTTTTGCCGGGCTCGGAGACGACTATGTCGAGGGCAGCTTTGGCGATGATGTATTGCTGGGGCAGGCCGGTGACGACGTTCTGTTTGGCGGTGGCCACAATGACCGGCTTGACGGTGGCGCGGGCAAGGACATCCTTGATGGCGAAGCAGGCAGCGACCGCATCTATGGCGGCGCCGGGGATGACGTGGCCCATGGCGATAAGATGGTCTCGGTCAATGACACCGAGGTCACAACCGCCATCCGCAGCTTCCTTGACACCCGTGTGCGCACGAACCGTCAGCTGAAGGAAGACATGGGGCTGAACAAGGCCTATCTGGGGATCACCAGCCTGAGCAGCGCTCCGTTTTCCGGGGCGCTGACGCTGGGCGAGCTGCTGATCACGCGCATCTCGTCGGTTGAATCCGCGCTGATCCGTGGGTTGGATGGCGAAGAGGATCCGATCCACACCGCCTTTATGTCCTGGCTGGGCACACATGACCGCGCCCTGCGCAACAAGATCAACCGGGGCGAGTTCGACTATCTGGATGCAGAGTATGAACGCCCGGTCGATGATCCCGAAACCGAAGCGGATGAAGCGGCTGCTGCGCCCGGTCAGCGCTTGTTCACCATCGGCAAAGGCCACGACTATCTGTCGATGGGCGATGGCAATGACCAGGCCTATGGCGGGTATGGCAACGACACGCTGCATGGTGGCAAGGGGGATGACGTTCTCTATGGGGATGCGCTTGTCAGCACCGTGAACGAAGACGGCGAAACCGTCATCGAAACCGTGGGCGGCGGGCATGACAGCATCTCAGGTGGTGCAGGCAATGACAATATCACCGCCGGAGATGGCAACAACCGTGTTGATGGTGGCACCGGCGACGACCGCATCACCACCGGGGACGGGCGTGATACGGTCTGGGGCGGCGCGGGCGCCGACCTGATCATGACCGAAGGCGGCCATGACCTGATCTATGCCGGGGATTCTGGCGATGAAAGCGACGACAGCTTTGGCGCGCATCAGGACATCGTCGTGGCCGGAGCGGGCAACGACACCGTCTTTGGGGAAGGCGGCGACGACTTCTTGTCCGGTGGTACTGGCAATGACAGCGTGTCGGGCGGCGAAGGCGACGACAACGTTGCGGGCGAAGACGGCAACGACACGCTCTTGGGCGGCAGTGGCAATGACACCGTGATCGGTGGCGCGGGCAATGACCTTGCCGATGCCGGATCCGGCGATGATGTGGTCAACGGCGGCAATGGCAACGACACCATTCGCGGCCAGTCCGGCAACGACCAGCTGATCGGTGGGTTTGGCGATGACAATATCGCGGGCCACTCGGGCGATGACACGCTGCTGGGCGAGATTGGCTCGGACACCCTGTCGGGGGGCGATGGCGACGACCGCATGGCCGGTGGATCGGACAACGACAGCCTGACGGGCGGCGCGGGCGAAGACCACATGTTTGGTGGCTCGGGCGTTGACACGCTGCGCGGTGGCGAGGGGGCCGACCAGCTCTTTGGGGGCGAAGCGGGCGATCTTCTGATGGGGGATGCGGGCAACGATACCATCTATGGTGACGAAGACAGCGTGCCTTCGGGTGGCGATGACACCATCGTCGGTGGCACCGGCAACGACAAGCTGTTTGGCGGTCGCGGCAATGACAACCTGAGCGGCGATGACGGCAACGACAGCCTGACCGGCGGGATCGGTAGTGACAGTCTGACCGGCGGCGAGGGCAACGACACGCTGCGCGGCGACAGTGGCAATGACCTTCTGGTTGGCGACAAGGGCAACGACAAGCTCTTTGGGGGTGACGGCAACGACGTGATCCACACC
This sequence comes from Pelagimonas sp., assembly GCA_025210345.1. Taxonomy (GTDB): domain Bacteria; phylum Pseudomonadota; class Alphaproteobacteria; order Rhodobacterales; family Rhodobacteraceae; genus JAOARQ01. The sequence goes on from JAOARX010000027.1 coordinate 101,173, forward strand.
GGCGCCGCCAATGGCAACTCGGGCAGCTATGGCATCGACAGGGCCGAAGGCGGCGCAGGCCACGACAAGATCTTTGGCAGCAACGGCGGCGATGTGCTGCACGGCGGCAGCGGCAATGACACCCTGACCGGCGGCGATGACTGGCGCACCTCGGATGTGGACAAACTGTATGGTGGCGAGGGCAACGACGTCCTGACATCGGGGTTTGTCGGGTCGGATCGCGATATTGACCTGCACAACGGCGATCAGCTCTATGGGCAAAGCGGTGACGATACCCTGACCGGGGGCAATGCCCATGACCTGCTGGATGGCGGCTCTGGGCGTGACATCCTGTCGGCGGGATCGGGCAACGACACGCTGCACGGCGGGGCCGATGCGGATACGTTGATCTCGGGCCGTGGAACGCAGCTGCTGAAAGGCGGCGCGGGCAACGATCTGTATGAGATCGACCTTGCAGGCCTGCGCGGGCGGATCGAAGATGCCAGCGGCACCGACAAGATCCATCTGAACGGCCATTATGAGCCCAAGGATATCCTGCTGGAAAAAGACGGGGACGATCTGCTGTTGCGGTCGCGGGCGAACCCCGCCGACCATGTGCGCATCGTCAACCAGCTTAAGGGCAGCCCCAAGATCGAGGCGATCAGCTTTGCGGCGCACGGCTTTTCCCTGGATCTGACCAATGTGATCATCGGCACCGATGGCAACGACAACATTCAGGGCACCGAAAACGACGACGTGGTTCTGGCGCTGGCCGGGGACGACCTCGTGGTGGGCGCGGGCGGGGATGACTTCCTTGACGGCGGGCCCGGAGCGGATGTGTTGTTTGGCAATGACGGCAATGACTTGCTGCATGGATCATCCGAGAACGACCTGCTCAATGGTGGGGACAATGACGACCTGATCAATGACGGGATCGGCAGCGATATGCTGATCGGCGGGGCCGGGCGCGACACCTTTGCCCTGACCAGCAACGCGGGTGATCACGACTATATCGCGGATTTCCAAAAAGGGCAGGACACCATCGACCTGACCACCTTTGGCGACCAGTTCGTGAGCCTCAAACAGATGCAGTATTTCGGCCATGGCGTAGAGGTCGGCCGTTCGGATACGACGCTGAACTTTGAGGGCGGTCAAAAAGTCACCCTGGAAGGCGTGCGCTATAACACGCTGACGCAAAGCGATTTTGACTTTGACCTGCGGGCGATTTCGGGCACCCGGGGCGGATCAGGAAATGAGATCATCACCGGTGGATCCGGTGCGGATGTGATCAACGGCGGCGCCGGGTTTGACCTGTTGACCGGGGGCGCGGGTGCGGATCGCTTTGTGATCGGCAAACACGCCGGTGACATCGACCAGATCACCGACTTTAACCCCAGCCAGGACGTCATCGACCTAAGCGCATTTACCGACCGGGTTTCGGTGCATCAGTTCGACGTCGTTCAGCGCGGCGCGGATGTGACCGTGTCTTTTGGGGCAGATCAGCACCTGCTGCTTGAGAATGTTCAAAAGAACCAACTGGGCGTCGACAACTTTAAATTCGCCCTGTTCCAAGACCAGACCAACGTGGCGCGCTATAATGGCCGGACCTACAACGACTGGCGTTTGGACAGCAAGGTCGAGACAAATGTCAGTGTGTCGTCAAGCGATGTCTTCGCGGCCTCTGCAGCGCATGCGGCCTATATCGCACGTGGATCCGGGGCGGATGGCACCCTTGGGGCCATCGGTGGCGCAAGCGGGACCGGCATCGGTTCCACCAGCTATGGCACGTGGCAGGACGGCGCCGGGGGGATCTCGACCCAAGCGGGCCGACATGGCGGCTTTACGACGGATCTTTCGAACGACTCGTATTATAAGGGCCGTTGCCGCAAGAAACTGGTCCGTCCCGAGAGCTTTGACTCGGCCTGGTGCCGGGACCTGATGCAGGAACACGGTTGGTCCTTTGCGTGGCAGTATCAGGGCAACGGCGATGACATCATGCGCGGCGGATATTGGAACGAGACCATCAGGTCGCGCGGCGGGGACGACCACGTCTATGGTGGCAATGGTCATGACCTGATCTATGCCGGTGACGGGCGCGACTATGTCAATGGCGGCAACCACAATGACCGGATCTATGGTGGCAACCATGACGATTCCCTGGTGGGCAGCCACGGTCACGACCGGATTTACGGAGAGCACGGCAACGATATTCTGCGCGGCGGGACCGGCAACGACCACACGGATGGCGGGATCGGAAATGACTATGTCTATGGCGATGACGGCTACGATGTTCTGGTGGGGCACACCGGTCGCGACTATCTGCACGGCGGTGGTCACAATGACAAAGTCTATGGCGGCGAACATGACGACACCGCCTATGGTGGCTGGGGCAACGACAGCGTCTATGGTCAAAACGGCAATGACTCGCTTGATGGTCAGTCCGGGAACGATCACCTGGATGGCGGCGGCCACAACGACTATGTACGCGGTGGCTCGGGCGATGACCGAGTCCATGGCGGTTGGGGCAACGACTACGTGCGCGGCGACACTGGCAACGACCGCGTCTATGGCGGCTCGGGCAATGACTATGTGCGCGGCGACGACGGCAATGACACCGTTTACGGCGAAAGCGGCAACGATCTGGTGCGCGGAGACCGTGGCAACGACTATGTCTATGGCGGCTCCGGTCGGGACAAAATGTACGGCGACGACGGTCATGACCGCTTGTACGGCGGCGATCAAAATGACCTGATGTATGGCGGCAACCACAACGACTATCTTGATGGGGGTAACCACAACGACATCCTGGACGGGGGCACGGGGAATGACTCGCTCAAGGGCGGGCATGGCAATGATGCGCTCTATGGTCGGACCGGGTATGACAAGCTTTATGGCGGAACCGGGAACGACAACCTGTTTGGTCACGAACACAACGACACCCTTTACGGGGAAGATGGCCATGACCGGCTTTGGGGGGGCGTCGGCGAAGACTATCTGTCCGGCGGCAACCATGATGACTGGATCGTCGGTGAAGACGGCCATGACCGCCTGTATGGGGGAACCGGCAATGACCGACTGTATGGCGGCAACCATAATGACTCGATTTGGGGGCAGGACGGCGACGACCTGATGTCCGGCGGCAACGGCAATGACTATCTGCATGGGGGCAACCACCAGGATACGATCTATGGCGGCGACGGCGCGGACCGCATGCATGGTGGCAGCCACGACGACAGCATGTGGGGCGGTAACCATCGAGACACCATCTATGGTGAACATGGCCATGACTACCTGAACGGTCAGGGCGATCATGACTATATCCACGGTGGGGATGGCAATGACGAGATCCTGGGCGAAAGCGGCAATGACACCCTGCGCGGCGATGCGGGCCATGACCTGATCAAGGGCGGCACGGGCAGCGATTACCTGCAAGGGGACAGCGGTCGTGACGTGATGTGGGGGGAATCCGGGAACGACTTCCTCCATGGTGGTTCGGGGGGCGACTTCCTTGCCGGTGGCTCTGGGGACGACCGTGTCTATGGCGGCTCGGGTAGTGACCGGATCGGCGGCGGTGACGGCCGCGATTACCTGTCTGGCGGCACCAACAACGACGTAATTGATGGTGGAAAGGGCCACGACGATCTGCGCGGGGGGCACGGCAACGACAAGCTGATGGGCGGTGACGGAGACGACCGCGTGTTGGGTGGTTCTGAGCATGACCGCCTGTACGGCGACGCGGGTCGCGACTCCCTGAACGGCCAGTCGGGCAATGACTATCTCAACGGGGGATCCGGCAATGACATCCTGCGCGGCGAAAGCGGCAATGACACGCTGTTGGGCGGATCCAATGCCGACCAGCTGTTCGGGGGCTCGGGCAATGACTTCCTGACCGGGGGCTCTGGGGCCGACCTGTTGATGGGGGGAAGCGGGGCGGACGTCTTTAACTATGACGCTCTGAGCGAAAGCACCGCCTCGGCGATTGACGTCATTTCCGATTTCGACCACACCGTCGACAAGATTGACCTGAAAGACTTTGACATCGCCTTTAACGATCTCGACATCGCGATCGTGAATGGCGACACTGAGGTTTCGGTCAAGGGAACGGGGTTCAAGCTGCGTATTCTGGACGACGATCATGATCTGAGCTCAGCGCAGTTCCAATTCTAGGGACGCCAGAACGTGGATAAAGACCGAAATGATCTGGTGAAGGCGGCGCTCAAAGAGTGCCGCCCGCTCTTCGTTGGGGCGCTTGCCATCAGCCTTGTCATCAACCTGTTGGGATTGGCGGTGCCGATCTTTTCCATGCAGGTTCTGGACCGGGTGCTGTCGAGCAGTTCCAAGAACACCCTGATGATGCTGACCATCATCGCGGTGTTCGCGCTGTTGTTCTCGGGTCTGCTGACGGCGCTGCGCACGGTGGTGTTTGCGCAGATCTCGCGCTGGCTGGATGATCGCCTGTCCACGCTTTTGGCGCAGAAAACCATCTCTTTGGCGTTGATGCGTCCCAACATCGGCGCACAGCCGCTGCGGGATCTGGGGATCATCCGGGGCTTTATTGCCTCGCCCACTTTGGGCAGCATCCTGGACGCGCCCTGGGCGATCATCTTTTTCGTGGTGCTGTTCATCATCAATGTCACGGTGGGGATTGTCGTGACGCTGGCGGCGGTGGTGCTGTTGGGGCTGGCCTTTCTGGCGCAAAAGGCGCCGTCGAAACTGTTGGCCTCCTCGGGGGATGCGCAGGTCAAATCCATGCAGGCGTTTGAATCGGTCGTGCGCAACGCCGAAGTGGTGCATGCCATGGGCATGGCCAAACCGGCCACGCGGGCCTGGCGCAGGAACAATGACCAGACGCTTGAGGAAAGCTATCGCGCGGCCAACCTGGGCACGATCATCTCGAATTCGACACGGACCTTTCGCATGGGGCTTCAGGTGCTGATCACGGCGCTTGGGGCCTGGTTGGTGATCGAAGGTCAGATGTCGATGGGCGCCATCATCGCGGTCAATATTCTGACCGGCAAGGCGCTGGCCCCCTTTGATGCGGCGGTGGCGATCTACCAGGGCTGGGTCAGCGTCAAGAAAGCCCACAAACGGCTATTGACTGTCTTTGACTATGAGCCCGAACCCGCAGGTGAACGGCTTGAGCTGCCCGATCCCGAAGGCGCGGTCAGTGTCAACGCGGTGTCCTATCAAGAACCCAGGTCACGCCGACTGTTGCTGCGCGGGGTTTCCCTAAGCTTTCCGGCGGGCAGTTCCGCAGGCATCATCGGCCCCAGTGGCAGCGGGAAAACCACCCTGTCGCGGCTTTTGGTTGGCATCCAGGACCCCACCGCCGGCAGCGTGACCCTGGATGGCGCAGCGCTGGATCAATGGCGCAGCGAACAATTGGCCGCGGCGATTGGCTATCTGCCGCAGGATATTGAACTGTTCACGGGAACCGTGGCCGAAAACATCGCCCGCATGGCCGAAAACCCGGACGACGCCGCCGTGATCCAGGCGGCCAAACTGGCCGAGGTGCATGACTATATCCTCACCTTGCCAGATGGCTATCAGACCCATGTGGGTGAAAACGGTGCGGCCCTGTCCGCAGGCCAGCGCCAGCGCGTGGCCCTGGCGCGCTGTTTCTATGGCAACCCCAAGCTGATCGTGCTGGATGAGCCCAACTCGAACCTCGATACCGAGGGAGAAGCGGCCCTGGTGCAGGCCATGCTGAACGCCCGCGCGCGCGCGATCACCACAGTGATCGTCGCACATCGACCGGCCTTGCTGCACCACGTGGATCAAATAGCGGTCCTCAAAGGCGGCGAGGTGGTGCTTCAGGGACCAACCAAAGAAGTGATGGAGAAACTGGCCAGCGGCAACCGCACGGTTCAGCCGTTGAAAATCGACCGGGCAGGCGCGCAATGAGTTTGGAAAAGGATCCAGCCTCCGAACACCCGCCTTCCCGGTTTAGCATCTTTCGCTATGACACGGGCCATGCCGGGCGTGGGCCGATGTTCGTGGCGCTGGCGGTGCTTGCGCCGATCTTGTTGATCTTGGTGCTCTGGGCCAGCTTTGCCCCCTTGAATGCGGCGGCGATTGCATCGGGCGAAATTGTCCTGAGCTCAGATCGCAAGACCGTGCAGCACCTCGAAGGCGGGTTGATCACCGAAATCTATGTGCGCGAAGGCGCGGACGTCCGCGAAGGTCAACCGCTGTTGGTGGTGCATGACCTTGTGCAGCAATCGCGCAAAGAGGCGCTGGTGGTGCAATTGGTCAACACCAACGCCATGATCAGCCGCCTGATCGCAGAACGCGATGGGTTGGACCGCCCGGACTTTGCCGATATTTCCCAAGGGCTGGATGTCAGCGCGGCCACACACAAACGCTTTGCCGCCACCCATCTGGGCGTGTTCCTGAACATCACCCAATCGGAACGTTCGACCGAAGAGCTGGCCGCCTCCCGCAAGGTTCAGATCGCGCGTGAGATCGACGGGCTTCAGGCCCAGCTGGATGCGAAAACCCGCGAGGCGGATCTGGTGCGCTCGGAACTCGGCACCAAGCGCGCCATGTTGGAACGGGGCATTTCGACGGAAACCCAGGTGAATGCCCTGGCGCGCAGCGAAGCGGTGCTGGAAGGCGAAATCGGCGCGCTTTTGGCGGCCATCGCCCGGTTGGCGCAATCCGAGCTGGATCAGGACGTCGAAATCCTGCGTCTCAAGAACGAACGCGCCTCGGTGATGTTGGGTGAATTGCAAGAGGCACAGGTCAGTGCGGAAAACCTGCGGCAGGAATTGCGCACTCTCAGGGATCGTCAGGACCGCGCGGTTATTCGCGCGCCGGTGTCTGGCGTGGTGCTTGGGATGCAGCTTCATACCATCGGCGCCGTGGTGTCCCCCGGCACCCCGTTGATGGATATTGTCCCGCATGACGACGATCTAATCATCGAAGCCCGGGTCGATCCCACCGATATTGATCTGGTCGCACCGGGCATGGCGGCGCAGGTTCAGCTGTCGGCCTTCAAGGCCAAGCGCGTCGACAAGCTTGATGCGGTGCTTGAAACCATTTCGGGGGATATCCTGGTCGATGAGCTGACCGGCGTGCGCTACTTTCTGGCCCGGCTGCGGGTCTCCGAAGACGATCTGGCCGCCTTGCCCAAAGACGTAGAGCTGTCCCCCGGCATGCCCGCGGATGTGTTTCTGATTGCCGGGGAACGGACGATGATGCAGTATCTGATGGCCCCGATTTCCGACGCCGCCGCCAAAGCCTTTAAGGAAGAATAATGTCTTTTGATCTCAAATCCCTATTGGCAAAATCCGGTCTGTTGCACGAAATGCCAGAACCGAAGCTGGCGCAGCTTCAGGGCGAAGCGCAGGGGCTTTTCCTGGCCTCGGACCGGCACCGCGATACGCCCCTGTCGGAGTTTGCGGCCAGTGTCCTGCCTCCGATCCATCTCAACCAGTTTCGTATATATCGCAAGGGAAACCGCCCGATTGGCTGGGTCAGCTGGGCCTATATGAGCGACGAAGACGCCAAGGGCTATATGGCGGGTGATTTCGATTTCCACGTGTCGTGCTGGACCAGCGGACCGCATCTTTGGTTCATTGACTATATCGCGCCCTTTGGCCACGCCATGCGCATGGCCGACGATCTTAAGCGCAACGTCTTTCCTGATCAGGTGGGCTTTGCCCCGGATCTTGACGACGAGACCGGCGAAAAGCGCATTCGCAAGTTCTATGGTGCGCGGACCGCGACCGACACATTCTCAAAAGACGACGCCGGGTTTATTGCGTCGGTGACCTGATCGGCGCGGCGGAGCCACGGGGCGAAACCAGCGGGATTGAGACAGCAGGCTTCGAGACAGGCGGGCAGGGCGCGCAGGCCCGATCTGCGGTTGCGTTTGTGCGCTACGCGCAACTTGACTTATTTAGTCAGATAAGCAATCTGATCGCAACAGCCAGATGACCCGGTCGTGTCTTCCCTAGCCAGCTCAGTCCTCACCCGGAGTTCACCATGTTCCGCTTGGGATGGCGGCCATTGCGCTGCTCGTTGGTCTTTTGGCCGTTCCCGCCGCACAGGCCTTTGCCCGTGAGATGTCTCTCGAAATGGCATCGCGCAGGCCACGCGATGGGCCGGGTCTCTTGATGGGACGCTGACGCATCAAGGCGCACCCGGGGTAGCGCGACGGTCAGCGCCATCCTGATAGGCCCGTGCCCCGGTCACATCCCATCTACAATCTTGTACAAATTCATGAGGATAGCTTATGTCCCAACACAGCGCCCTGCTTGCTCACCCCTTTGAACGGGTCTGCGATCCGATCGAGAAGATCGTACATGAGATGGGGTATGAAACCGCCCGTACACCCGAAAACATGGTGGTTACGATCCCCCTTGGGCAGGTTGTTTTCAGCCTTCACACGCAGGGCACACAGGTGGGATTTTCATCGCCGACGGGGCCGCAGCTTCAGATGCTCAAAGATCTGTACGCCCGCCGTTTCAACGTGCTGGGGCTGGACGCTGGCATTCGCTGGCAGACCCCCGCCGACGGGCGCGCGCCGTTGAACCAGTCGCGCTGTACCGTGCAAAGCCTGACCCGGATTTCCCCCAACTTTGCACGCCTGCGCCTGACCGGAAATTTCAGCGCCTTTGCCCAACCTGAATCCGGGCTGCATTTTCGACTTTTAATGGGGCCAGAGGGGGCAGGGCTGCCATCTCTGGACGACAACGGCCTGACCCATTGGCCCGGTGGGCAAGAGGCGTGGCACCGTCCGGTCTATACCGTGCGCGCAATCGGCCCCGATGCCGATTGGATGGATGTGGACATTGTCCTTCACGAGGGGGGGCGTGTGACCGACTGGTGTGCGCGGGTCGCGCCCGGGGATCGGATCGCTCTGACAGGGCCCAGCGGGTCCAAGATGCCCACTGCGCAAAACCTGATCCTCTTGGGGGATGAGACCGCGCTGCCGGTGATCATGCGCATCTGTGACGGCATGCCCAAGGGAACTCGGGTGGACGCCGTTTTGGCGCTGCGCAGCCATGCGGATCTGCAATCCCCCGCAGACCCAACCCACATCACGATCGACACCTGTGCCATGGATGATGATCAGGCTTTGTTGCAAGCGCTGGCATCCCGGTTGGCGCAGTCTCCCGATGCACAGGTGTTTTTCGCGGCCGAAAAATCCGTCGCCGCCCTGGCCCGTGACCTGATCAAGGCCTCATCCATGCCAGCAAGCCAGGCGCGCGCCGCGGCCTATTGGACCCGCGAAGAAAGCCACGATCGGAGTGTTGAAAGCGAAAGCTAAGCGTTTCAACGCGCATGCATGCCCGCCTCAAATCGCGATATCGAGCAGATGCGCGCGGCAGGGGGGGCAGCCTGGCACCCGCTTGACGATGTCCAACCCAGGCATCGGTCTTCGCACGGCAGAGAAACACATTTAAATAACAGCATATTACAAAGGGGGCTTCGAAAAATATCAAATCATATCTTCTCGGAAAAAGCTTCTTGACACCCTCATGTTTAAAGTTGATTAAATCCGTGTGTTATTTATTTGACTGAAACAGTCGACTACTCCGCAGAGGATCCAATGCTCAAATCCAAGTTCAAATTGACCAGCGTTCTGGTTGCGACCACTCTCTTGGCCGGTGCAGCGCAAGCTGACAACACCTATGGCCCCTTCCCGGTGACCCTGAAGGGCTATGAGGGCGACAAGACCAATTCGGTGTCCTATTCCGGCCAAATCGCCCGTCACGTTCTGCACGACAGCCTGAAAAAGCTGGCGGCCAAGGGTGACGGCGGCGCCAACGCGGCCGAGCTGGAAGCGCAGATGCTGGCCTATTACAACGGCAAAAACCCCGATCTCGCCATCATTGCCCCCGCAGACAAAGAAGGTCTGGATGTCAAACAATCGGTCATGGGTGACCTTTCGGGTGGCGCCAACCTTGCAGGCAAGTTCTACAATGGCGCGATGCCTGCCTGGCCGGGCAACAAATCGGGCAAAGACGTCATTGTCCATATGATCGGCCACGCGGCCAAGGCGAAAGGCGGCTTTGACGCGGAAACCGGCTATGACTGGGGGCAGCTGATTTCGAAATACACCATGGGCGCCGTGTCGTATCATCAGGCCGTCGACAACTATCTCGACGAAAAGATGGAAGCCGGCAACAAACCGAACAGCAAACCCTACAAAGACGGTGCATATTACACTGGCAAAGAGCACTCTTGGGATGAGGCATTTGGCTATTGGGGTGCTGCCGCGCATTCGATCCAGCTGAAGCCCGCCGACAACTATAGCGTTGCCAAGATGAAGTCGCTTGAACTGTCCGACGCCAACGGCGACGGTATGATCGACCTCAAGTCCGAAATGGTCTTTGGCCCGGCATATTACGCTGCGGGCGCCGACAAAGGCGGCAAGACCGACTATCTGCCGACCATCTTCAATGCCTTCGTCGCAGGTCGTCAGATCATCACCGACGCGGCAGGCGAAGACCTGACGGCTGAGCAGCTGGCAGCGGTTCAGGGCCATGCCAAGACCATCGCGGACACCTGGGAAGTGGTTCTGGCGGAAGCGGCGTTCAAATATGCTGGCTCGGTCTACAAGGACATCAACACCCTGCGTGAAGCGGCGGATGACGACGCCAAGGCCAAAGCCTTCCGCACCTATGGCAAGCATTGGGGCGAGCTGAAGGGCTTTGCCATGGCGCTGCAAACCGGCAAGTCCAATCTTGGTGAAACCGCCGTCATGCTCAATGAGCTGATCGGTTTTGGTCCGGTGACCCTGGACAATCGTTATGTCACCGGTGTTGACGCCGACGGCAACTTTGTCATGGATCGCCGTATGAGCTGGAATGACTATCAGCTGAACATGCTGAAAGTTCAAAAACTGCTGGCGGACAAATTCGGTGTCAGCGCACGTGCCAACGATCAGCTGGCCGAGCTGTCGTCGCTGACCGACAAGCTGAACGCGGAATCCAACGCAGAAACCGACTAAAGGTTCCCCCGGGCGGCGTGCACATGCGCCGCCCGGACTTTCGCACATGACCGAGATTTTCGACACTGTCCTGTCGCTGTTTTCCGACTTTGCCGACCCACGCAAACGCGTGTTTGTCGGCTATCTTGCGTTGTCGCTTGTAATCGCAGTTGCCTGGTTGATTTTCATGCGACGCAACAGCCTGCGCCGGTCATTGGGTCGTGTGTTTGACCGCAGGGTGTTCTGGTCCCCCTCGGCGCGGGCCGACTATAAGATTTATATTATCAACCGTCTGATCACCTTGTTCATTTCCCCCGTGTTGCTGACCCAACTGGGGATTGCGACGGCGATCTATTTCTTTTTGCATGGGCAAGAGATCTTTCCCGCCCGCGCGTTCTCGGGCACCAATACCGCCTTGGTGGTGGGCCTGTTTTCTTTGACGATGTTCCTCGCGGACGATCTGACGAAATATCTTATGCACCGCTGGATGCACAAATGGCCGTGGCTATGGTCCATCCACAAAGTCCATCATTCGGCAGAAACCCTGACACCGGTCACGGTCTACCGGGTTCATCCGCTCGAAGGCGTGATCTATGGCTTTCGCGCGGCCCTGACGCAGGGAGCCGTTATCGGAGTGTTTTTCTTCGTGTTTGGGGATGCCGTCGATCTATATACGGTACTGGGTGTGAATGCCCTGGTGTTTGCCTTTCACGTGACAGGATCGAACCTGCGCCACTCTCACATCGATATTCGCTATTGGCCCTGGCTGGAACACATTCTGATTTCCCCGTGCCAGCACCAACTGCATCATTCGATTGCCCAAGAACACTATGACAAGAATTTTGGCGCGGCGCTTGCGGTGTGGGACTGGCTGTTTGGATCTCTGCACCTGTCGGAAAACGATCGCGAGCTGAAATTCGGACTGCTTCCGGGTGATGCCAGCGCAACGAATTTACCCGACATCTACCTACGTCCTTTTGCCGATATGTATCGGATTTTCCGACGCCGGGTGAAGAAGCTCAGGGGTTGGCTGACTCAGAACGCGCCGTCCAACTGATCGCCATGAAGCGACATCGCTAATAAGCAGGATTATCTTCATCAATCGCAGTGGCTTACGATGGCGTGATGCGCCCAAGGAATATGGGTCGCACAAGACGCTCTACAACCGCTGGAAACGCTGAAATGACAAAGGCCGATTCGCTAGGAGGCACCGGGTGCTGAGGTCGCGCATTTGCCCGCGGTCATAATCTTCCCAGCAAGCCGCTTTGAGCCGTGAGATGGTCGTGGATGAGGCGGGATCGAACCAGCCATAAAAATGCCAGGTCAGCGCATCCGGCGCAACATGCTGAAAGAGCGGGTGGTCTGGCTGGATGACTTTGACGCCTAGGTCGCCGTTCTTCTCAAGCCACCACCAATAGTTTGGTGGCTGCGGATGAAAGGAAAATCCGGGCAGCCAAAACTCGGAATGGCGCTCTCCGGTTGCAACAACCGTGCCGCCCTGATCCAGATAGGTCCTTAGTTGTGCAGCAAGGGGCATCATCCGGTCAGCAGGTGTGCGGCAGGGCACGGGAACGACATTGAACCTGCTCAGATCAACTTGGGGCAAGTCTTCTGGTCGGACAAGGGCATCAAAACAACTCGCATATCGCGGGGCCTCTAGGCTTTGATCGAACTGTTGCTGGAGGGCTGGTGCGAACCTCCAAGACCGGAAGCATTGCATCTGTCCACGCTGGTGCATCAAATCCTGTCGGTCATTGCAGAGCGCGGCGGTGCGCAGGCAAGCAGGCTGTATCGTGTCCTTTGTCAGGAGGGACCGTTCCGGCAGATGGACACCGGGCTGTTTCTGGACGTTCTCCGGGCAATGGGGCGGCCCGAGGCTGAATTGATCGAACAGTCCTCTGACGGTTTGCTGTTGCTCGGCGCAGCAGGCGAGCGAATTGTCGAGCATTACAGCTTCTATGCCGTTTTCAAGACGCCCGAGGAATTCCGCCTTGTCGCCGATGGCAAGGAACTGGGCACATTGCCGATAGACAATATTCTGACGCCGGGAATGCTGCTCATTTTCTCGGGTCGCAGGTGGGTCGTTCAGGAAATCCACGATCTGGAAAAGGTCATCCTCGTGAAACCCGCAAAGTCAGGGGTGCCGCCCCTGTTCGGGGGCGATCCCGGTATGATCCATGATCGTGTTATCGAGAAGATGTTCGACATCCTCGAAGGGGATTTTGAACCAAGCTACCTGGACCAAGCGGCCCTGCGCCTGCTTAGCGAGGCACGGGCTACCTATGCTCGGCAGACCTAGTCTTCACAGTTGGCACCAAGGGCGAACCGACCGCACCGCCGGATCAGGGCCGGGTGCTGGGTGTGTTCCGCGTGTCCGATCTTGAGGTGAATACGCAGGACTACGGCCTGCCACGCCGCCATGATAACCCTGAGTTCGATAACGTGACCCGTTTCCCCTTCGCCCTGCATCCCATCGCGGTCTGGGAGGTTACTTCGTCGGTCAACATGTTTGCCGAGCTGGTCGGGCCGCTGCCCCCGAAGGTCGGTTATGGGCGGAGGAACAAGCTGCGCCGATACGGGCGCAAGAGCAACGGAAACGCCAAAAGGCAGCGCCCCGAAAACCGGCACCCGCGAGCTATTCGACGATCCGCTCGGCCATCCTGCCGCTCCTATCTGAGCCTCGCCAGTTCAAGGAATTGATCATCGCGACGGATGGAGAATACGGCGGCTCCATGATCCGCAAGCGCAGGACCGCAACGCTTATTCGATCCTGCTCGACGAGCGGGTGCCATGCTATGATGCGAACGGGCGGCAGGAACTGACAAAGCGCCGCCGCGAGATTGTGCGGGCGGACCATTTGCCTGCCATGTCATACGCCGACCTCGCCATCGTGACCCGGAATTTGATGCTGGACCCGGCAATCGCAGGCCGCGCCTACCTCGTCGTTGACGCGTCAGGCGTCGGGCGGGCTTTCTGCGACATTCTCAATACCAAGTCTCCTGCGAGTATATTGAGTTTGGCGCAGATGCAGATGGTGATCTGGCGATCACGCTCTGTGGAGATTTCCCCGCTGTTGGACAAATGACCGGAGATGAAGCTATGGCTGTTGTCAGCAGCGCCGGATTTTTCGAACTATTCCGTATCGCAGATGAGCAAGCCGGCTTTGGAACGCCACTGTGGAGCGCTCTCCAACGCGCCAAGCGTGGTGGCACGATAACTGCTCAATTCAAAGAGTCTGATCCATCGCCGGTTCACTGAAAATGTTGTAGAGTTGTTGCAGAGTCTACGAAAACAACGAAGGCCGCTCGATTGAGCGGCCTTTATCGTGTTGTAATCTCTAAGAGATTTTGGCTCCGGCGGTAGGGATCGAACCTACGACCAATTGATTAACAGTCAACTGCTCTACCGCTGAGCTACGCCGGAACACTGTGTCGATGATGTTCATCATCTCGTGTGAGGGGTGTATAGCTATGGTGTTTGGGGACGTCCAGAGGGTTTTGGCAAAAAAATGAACTTTTTTCCGCTCACTTCAAACCCGTTCGAATTGCGCGATTTCTGAGACCTCTGTCGTGGCTTTCACCTTGTTTCTTTCAACAAGATCAATGAGGTGCGCCAGAACATTCCGCGTGGCGGCGCGCATGAGGGCAGGGGGGGTATCGGTATAGATCGCCTCGGCCAGGGTCTGGGCCGTGGCTGGCCCGGCATTCAGCGCATTCAATATGGAATCTTCGCGTCCCATGCGGTGGGTCAGCAGGGCCTGAACACGGGTTTGCGGATCATCGACGGGCGCGCCGTGCCCCGCATGAAACACGCGCCATGGGGTTTCCAACAGCCGGCGACACGACGCCATAAAGGCCGTCAGATCTCCGTCCGGTGGGGACACCAACGAAGTGGCCCAAGACATCACCAAATCCCCCGAGAACAGCACATCCCCCCAGGCAAAGCTGAGGTGATTGGCCATATGTCCCGGCGTGTGCAGCGCCTGCAGGCTCCAATCGGGGCCGTCGACACGCATGCCATCATGCATCAGAACATCCGGGGTGAACTCCGTATCGACCCCCTCGCCGCCGCCCACCAGACCCTGCGCCGACAGACGCTGCATGATGGTGCTTCGGCCGGCCTGCGCGCTGCCAAAGGCATAGATCTGCGCCCCGGTCGCCTGCGCCAAAGGGCGGGCAAGCGGCGAATGATCCAGATGTGCATGGGTCACGAAGATATGCGTGATGCGTCCGGGCAGGGCCGCCTTGATCAGGGTCTCAAGGTGGGTGTCATCCAAGGGACCCGGGTCAATCACCGCGACATCGGTTTCCCCCAGCATATAGGTATTGGTGCCACGAAAGGTCATGGGAGAGGGATTGGGCGCAACGATGCGACGCAATCCGGGCTCCAGCGTTTCAGGCTGGCCGATCACGGGACGGAAATCTGGCTGGGGGTCTTGCACGGGGTTGCTCCTTTTCCTCATGGTATCTTTTGCACGGGGCGGGCATGGTGTCACGCAGCGAAGCGCGAGGACCAAGATGACATTTGCCTGGCTGAAACACTATATGCCGCGAAGCCTCTATGGCCGTGCGGCGCTGATCCTTGTGTTGCCGGTTGTCACGCTGCAACTGGTGGTGTCGATCGTCTTTATCCAGCGGCATTTCGAAGGGGTCACCGAACAGCTGAGCGCAGAGTTGGCACGTTCGGTCAACTATGCCACCCAGTTCCTTCCGGATGATGCCGTGGCCAAACAGCTGAAACTGCCGATCCGCCGGGTCACAGCCGAAGCGGTGCCCGACCGCAATCGGCGGCGGTGGTATGATCTGGCCGGGTTGATCGTCGTCCGAGAGCTTGGGGCACGCATCACCGGGTTTGAGCGCATCGTGATCCCGGATAACCGCGCGTTTACATTGTATCTTCGCCGTGATGGCCAGATCTATGCGCTTGAGCTGCGGCGGGAACGGGCCTCGGCCTCCAATCCGCACCAGTTGCTGGTCAATATGGTGTTCTTCGGGGTGCTGATGACACTGATTTCATTCCTTTATCTGCGCAATCAGCTGCGGCCGATCACCCGGTTGGCCCGGGCCGCCGAGGCCTTTGGCCGGGGGCGCACCGTGCCGTATTCGCCGTCGGGCGCGGTCGAAGTGCGGGCGGCAGGCCACGCTTTTCTGGATATGCGCGCACGCATTGAGCGTCACATCGAACAGCGCACCATGATGCTGTCGGGGGTCAGCCACGACCTACGGACGCCGCTTACCCGGTTGCGCCTGGGCCTGTCTTTGCTGGAGGACGACGACCGCGCGCCGCTTGAAAAGGATGTCGAAGAAATGCAGGGGCTGATCGACGCCTTTTTGGATTTCGCCCGCTGGGATGCCGCCGATGCCGAGGTCGAGCCATGCGATCCGCAGGAACTGATTGCCCGTATTGTCCAAGACGCCGAACGGACCGGGCAGAGCGTGGTGTTTCTATCCCAGACGGCAACAACAGATCAGGCTGAGACGATTGTGCCGCTGCGCCCACGCGCGCTTCGTCGGGCGGTGGAAAACCTGATCCGCAACGCCGGGCGCTATGGGACAACCTGTCAGGTCTCGCTGACCACAACCGAAAAATCGCTGCGCATTCGCGTCGAAGACGATGGCCCCGGCATTGCCCCAGAAGACCGGGAAACGGCGTTGAAACCCTTTGTGCGCCTGGATCCGGCCCGCAACCAGGACAAGGGGTCCGGCGTGGGGCTGGGATTGGCCATTGCCGCAGATATTGCCCGTGCCCATGGGGGCGTTTTGCGACTGGGGGCCAGCGAAACCCTTGGCGGGCTGCGCGCCGACATCGTGATTGCGATCTAGCAGTCTGTCTTTTGGGGGGGCGGTGAAACCCGGGGCAACGGGGGCAATTCGTCTCAAACTGTTCGCGAAAGACAGGGTTTGGTCACAAATACTCCGCCCTTTTGCACGCCTCTCACCGGCATCTTCCCCGTGACGCCACGCAGGCGCATGGCACGTCACATCTGTTTCACAACCGGGCCAAAACCGTGGCGGCAAACCCTGCCGCGTCCGGCCCAAAAGGGAGATCGCCCCATGGGTTCACTCGTTCTTACTGCCGCAAGTGTCATCACCTTTGCCGCCTTCAGCGGCTCCGAGGCGCAGGTGCCCCGCGATCTAATGATGGCACAGGCCCAACCGACCATCTCGACCCAAGGGGTGCGCGCGCCGCAGGGGGAATACATGACCACACACCAGGGGTGCACCTATCGCAAAACCCAGGCCCCCGGCTATCCGGCGCGCTGGATTTTAGTGGTGAACCCCAAGAACCTGAACATGGCGTCAAATCCAACCAACGTTAAGTGCCGGGGCATGCTCTAGCATCTGACGCTTTGTTTGCTTGGGGCTTCATGCCGATCCTTGCACAGGCCACCGCTGATACAACTAATCTCTCGTGCTCTCTCGCGATTGGGGGCCCCGGATATGGGGCGCCCTTTTCGTGCCTTTGTATCAGCCATAGTCCCATCAACCATCGACCGGGGTGGTTTCCGCGGCTGAGACAAGAAAAGCCTCCAGCTGGTGGCGATCAAGCGGCTTGGCGAGGAACTCCAATCCCAGAACATCACAGCGCGCGCGCAGATCCAAATCCCGAGTCGCGGAAATGATGGCACAGGGCACCGTGCCCAGCTGATCGCTCAGGGCCTGGAAAAGGCCGATCCCCGTGGTGCCGCTTCCCAGTTGATAATCCAACATCAACGCGTCGGGTGTGATTTCCAGATCCGCCATAAGCGACAGCGCTTCGGGGGCGTTTTCCGCCTCGATCACATTGGCGCGCCAGGATTCCAACATGATGGAAATGGCGCGCCGCATATGCGGGTCGTTTTCCACCAGCAAGACGATCAGCCCCTTGGGCACACTGGTCAAGCCCGCCCGCCCGGCGATGCGCGCCCCCGCCTTGGGCACCGTCACCTTGAACGCGCTACCCCGTCCCAACTCGGAACACAGCGTCAAAGGATGGCCCAGCCGCGCGCAGGCTCGTTCCACAATCGCCAACCCAAGTCCCAGCCCTTCGTTTCGACTGGCATTCAAATCAAGCCGTTGAAATTCTTCAAAAATCGCGGTTTGGTCCTCGGCTGCGATTCCGATGCCCGTATCCCATATTTCGATGCGCACCCCATCCCCGTCCTGTCGCGCGCCCACCAGAACCTTGCCCTGGTGGGTATAGCGGATCGCATTCGCCAATAGGTTTTGCACAATGCGCCGCAGATAGGCCGGGTCTGTCTTGACGATGGCGGAGGTCTCGACCAGCTTCAATGACAGCCCCTTTTGCGCGGCCAGAACCTCCATCTCGCCGACGAGGGGTTTGAGGATATCGTTCAAAGCCACGGTGCGGATCGACAATTGCAGCCCGTCCCCATCCAGCTTGGAAATGTCCAGCAGGGCGTCGATGATCTGCCCAACGCTGTCCAACGCTGATCCCGCCTTCTCTAACACGCTGCTTTGCATCCCTTTATCCATATTGTCACTCAGAGAGGTGACATAAAGCTTGGCGGCGGAAAGCGGTTGCAGCAGATCATGGCTTGCGGCGGCGACAAAGCGCGATTTCGACGCATTGGCACGCTCGGCGGCACTGAGCGCATCCTCAAGCTCAAGCGTGCGTTCGCGCACCCTTTGTTCAAGGATCTCATTCATCTCATACAGCTTGCGCTCGGCTTCGCGTTCGGCGGTCACATCGGTGACAGAAATCACAAAGCCCCGGTCCGGCATGCCCGCGCAGAAGATCTGCAAAACCCGGCTGCCCCGGCGCAGGATCTCAAACTTGAGCGGGCGGCGCACCCCTTGATTGCGTGCCCAATCAAGCAGTTCATCACGCGTGGCGCCGCGCGTAAAAATGGTTTCCTCATCCAGCAGGTTGATCAGGCCAGCAAACCGCGCGCCCAGCACGAACCGGCGCGCAGGCAAGGACAAAAGCGCCCCCATCTTATCGTTCCAGCCGACAAGCTGACGGTTTTCGTCAAAGATGCCAACCCCTTGATTCAGATGGTCTAATGTGGCCCGGATCATCCGGGCCTGCGTATCTTTCAGCTTTTCACGCTCGGCCCGCTCAAGCCGGATCAGATCGGTGACATCGGTCTGGACCACTACGGTGCCCCCATCCGACGTGCGGTGCTCGGACACCTGAAGCCAACGATCATGGCTGATGCGCACATTGAACATCACATGTTTTTCCGCGTGACGTTTCAGCCGACGCGCCGCCCATTCCCCGGGGCCTTGACCCTCGGGCAGAGCCAGGTGTTCAGACCGGCTGACCCGTTCTACATAACCCGCAAAGGGCAGGCCCGGCGCCAGCTCTTGTGCGGTGTCCGGAAAAGCGCGGCAAAAGCGCGAATTGCACATGATCAAAACATCGCGCGCATCAAACAGGGCAAAGCCTTCGGACAGGGTTTCGATCGCATTGGCCAGATCCCTGCGGGCGCTTTCGGTTTCCTGATTGGCCTGCGCCAGTTGCGCATTCGACGCATGCAGCAGGTCAAGTGTGCGTTCAAGTTCAAGCGTGCGTTCGCGGACATGCTTTTCCAAAAGCGCGGCGCGTTCAAACTGCGCGTAAGCTGCGCTGGATTGTTCAGCGCCATATTCGACGCGCTGCATCAGAGCATCCGCGATGCGCAGCAGCTTTTCGTTTTGCCGTTCAAGACTGTCAGCGGGATTGACCAGCGACAGGGCTCCGTCCTGCTTCATTCCGGTATCTCTCCGTCCAGGCGAACCGGCGGCACTGGCGGATAAATCGCTACTCCGGTCAGGGTCTGGTTCACATGCAGGCTGCCGATTTGTTCGCCATAGGTGGAAAAGCCAACCACCCCGTGATTTTGCAAGACCTGCGACACCTCACCCACCTTTTGCACCTGTTCGACGTCGATACGCCGCAACATGCAATCGCACCCCAGGATGTGATCGGGCGGGGCATCCAGGCTCAGGGCATTCAGACCGCGTTCGAGATGATCGGCGACCTCTTCGTGATCCGCAAGGGTCAGGACCATGCCTTCATCAATGGCTGAGAAAAACGCCAGATCCCCGTTTTCGGACGCGCGCTGAATGGCGCGGACGTGATGGCTATTGCCCAGCCTCACCACAACGGGATGAGAGGCAAAGGTAAAGGGATTCAACTGATTGGGATCCATGCCCAACAATCTTGCATATTCCTGCGCGGCCGGTTCTGCGTTGATCTCATGGACGATCCGTGTCCGGGGGGTGGCGCGGGTGACGACCATGCGGCGCGCTGTCGGCAAAAGGTTGTCCAAGCTGAACACCTTGACCGGACAATGCGACCGCACAAGCGCCACAAGGGCCGCATTTTGCAAAATCTCGTCTCCGTCCGAGATATGCGTCGCCCTGAAATCCATGCCATCCCCGGCGGATCCGCCAAATAGGGGCATCGGCCCCAAACCGGATGATAAGACCCCTGTCAGATGCTCTTCGCGCATCGACAGCCCGTCCACCAAGAGAAAGCTGAACTCAGAGGCCATGTCAGGCGCTGCGCGGTTCAACTGCATCCGGCGCAAGATCAAGTCATTGATGATGTCATCGTCATGCACCTGCGTCAGATCGGGGATCTTGCAGATTTCAACCGCGAACAGCGCAGAGGGAAAGCCCACTGCAATGATCTGCCCCTCTTCATAGCCCCGTTGCCCCAGCTCACCCGCAGTGGTGCAGGCCATGATCTTGGCCGCAGGAAACTGTGCCCGCGCGGCGCGAACCAGCCCGGGAAAATCCGCGCGGGGGGATGCGAAAAGGCACAACAGCGACAGCGGATCGCTGCCCAGTTGCTGTGCCAGGGCCGGAACCGGGTCTGTGACTGCGCTCTCCACCTGCGCAATCCGCAACGCGGTCTGACCGTTTTCTCGGACTGATCCCTCCCGTGCAGAGCCTTGTGACGCTCCGTCCATCATCAATCCATCCATTTGGAAACCAAACTCTATGGGTTCGCGCATGCGCTTGGCAAGCGTCTTACGTCACGCCGACCGCGCCATTTTGCGTCGCGCCAAACCGCGCCTCCTGGGCGACCAGCACCGCCTGTGTCCGGCTTTGCACCCCAAGCTTGCGCATGATCGCCGTGACATGGGCCTTGACGGTGGTTTCCGCGATCGACAGGTCATAGGCGATCTGTTTGTTCAGCTTGCCCTCGCAGATCAGCCCCAGAATGCGCGCTTGCTGATTGGTCAGGGTTGCCAGCCGCGTCAGCGCATCCTGCGCCTCTCCGCCGCTGTCGCCCAGCGGGTCAATATAGCCTTCGGGCACAAAGACCTGGCCCGCCTGAACCGCCTCGTATGCCCGTCGAAAGACCGAGCGCTGTGAATGCTTGGGCACGAACCCCTTGGCGCCCGCCTTGATTGCATAGGAAATCATGCTGTTTTCCGCCATGGACGAGACAATCAGAACCGGGACATCGGGCGCCGCATTGCGCAGACGTACAAGCCCATCAAGCCCCGTCACATCGGGCAGGTTCAGATCCAGCACGATCATCGTGATCTCCATCCCCTGCGACAGGGTCTCAAGGGCGGCCTCAAGGCTGCCAGCGGTCAGGATGCGGTCGAAATCGGCAATCGACTGCAAGGTCAAAGACAGCGCGTCACAAAACAAAGGGTGATCGTCGACCACTAGGGCCATCTGCGCGGTTCCTGACTCGTGCATATGTTGGGTTCTCCTCTTACGCATAGTCTAACCCCGCCGTGACACGAAGGTCACTTAGCCAAAGGTCTTATGGGACCAAAAAGGGCGGAGAAATCTCCGCCCCTTCCATCATACAGCCTGCATGACACATTGTGTCAAAGCGTCAGATCAGTCTTCCTGCCAATACCAGACGTCCGGCTGCCAGCCGATCCAATCCCCGTAAATCGGCAGGTTTTCCGGGTACTTAAGCTGTTTTGCATGGGCGATCCGCCCCTTGTTGAACTGGTAAAACGGAATGACATAGCGCCCGGATGTCAGCACGCGGTCCAGCGCACGGGCGGCCGCAATGAAATCATCCCGGCTTTCCGAGTTGACGAGCTTGTTGATCATGTCTTCGGCCGCGGGGGAATTCATCCCCATCCAGTTGCGGGTTCCGGGTTTGGTCACCCCCTCAGAGCCCCAATAGCCCATCTGCTCATTGCCGGGGCTCAGCGACATGCCGCGCCGATAGGGGGTCATGTCGAAATCATACGTATCGGTGCGCGCCTTATACTGGGCTTTGTCGATCTGGGTGATGGTCACGTCTATGCCCATGCGCTCCAGCGCGGATTTGTACAGCTGCGCAATGGATTCCTGTTCATTTGCGCCGGTTTTCAGCAGCAGCTCAAAGGCAAACGGCCTGCCGTTTGCATCTTTCATCACCCCGTCCTGCACGCTCCAGCCCGCCTGTTCCATCAGGTCCAGCGCTTTGGCAAGGTTCTTGCGGTTGCGTTCCGAGCCGTCAGAGACGGGCAGGGCATAACCCTGGATCGCGCCGGGCAACAGCGTGTCGGCATGGGGTTGCAAAAACTCCAACACGCGCCCCTTCGCCGGGCCTGCCTGCATGCCCAGAACCGAGTTCGAAAAATACGAGGTGATCCGCGATTGCTGCGAGCCGGTCATGGCTTCATTGATGAACTCAAAATTGAAGGCGTGGATCATCGCATCGCGCACGCGCCAGTCCTGAAAGATCGGTTTGCGCGTGTTCATGACAAAACCGGTGATGCCGGTGGGGCGTTCATGCGGGATTTCCGATTTCACCACATCCCCGGCCTGAACCGAGGGGAAATCATACTGCGTGGCCCATTTTTCGGCGTTGAACTCACGATTGGAATTCAGGACACCGGCCTTGAAGGCCTCGAACTGGGCGGTGGCATCGCCAAAAAACTCAAGCCGGATTTCATCCAGCAGATTGGTCCCCCGGCGAAACGGCAGATCTTTGCCCCAGTAATCGGGATTGCGGGTCAGGGTCACATGGCGGCCCGCGTCGAAATCAGTGATGACATAGGGCGCCGAGCTGATCGGGACGGTGTCCAGCCCGGATTTGGTGAAATCCTTGCCGTCCCATTGGGCCTTTTGCAAAATCGGACGCATGCCGACGATCAAAGCCAGTTCACGGTCTTGGGTGTTAAAGGTAAAGCGGATCTTGCGATCGCCGGTTTGCTCCATCTTGGCGATCTTTTTCCACACACCGTGATAGCGCGGATGACCGAGGGTACCGAGGGTCTCATAAGACCACATCACATCCGCGACGGTGACGGGGCTGCCATCGGAAAACCTGGCCTCGGGGCGCAGGGTGAATTCGGCCCATTCACGGTCGGGCCCGGTCTCGATCGATTCGGCCAGCACACCATATAGCGCGAAGGGCTCATCCCAATTGCGTCCCATCAGGCTTTCATAGGCCAGAAACCGCAGCTGCCACGGGGTCGATCCTTTCAGGATATGTGGGTTCAAACTGTCGAACCCGCCCACCTCGCCGGTGGATATCCGGCCACCTGTCGGAGCATCCGGGTTGGCATAAGGCAGGGAAACAAAATCTGGTGGAAGTTGCGGATCGCCATACATGGCTATGCCATGAGCTGATTCTGCCGTGGCCGCGTTTGCGGCAAAGAACAAGCCAAGACCTGCGGCTGCGCCTTTCAAATTTTGGAAAATATCTAACTTCATTTCGGCAACAGTCCTTATCTGCCCTTGTTTTCTTGGTTTACAGCGTAGCTAGGCTTTTCAGGCAATTCAAACTTTTAGCTTGGACTCGCACGGCTCATTGCTTATAAAGAAATCACTGCTCGATAGGTTTCTTGCCTGTATGAAACCTGCCTCAATGACTGAACCCCAGCTTCGGCTGGGGTTTTTTTTCTGGGTGCTGCCCCTTGCGTCGCTGCAGCAGTTTTTTGGCAAAAGATCGCGCAAACACCAAGAAAATAGGGGGGTCGGGGCTATCAATACGCGCTGCAGATTGTATCTTTCGCTGCAAAGCAGCACGAGGAGAGGCCCATGACGCTTCAGGGAAAAACCGCAATCATCACAGGATCGAACTCGGGAATCGGTTTGGGAATCGCCCACGAACTGGCCCGTGCGGGCGCGTCAGTGGTCATTAACTCTTTCACCGACCGGGAAGAAGACCATGCCATCGCCAAAGACATCGCGGACACCCATGGCGTGGACGCGCGCTATATCAAGGCGGATATGTCCAAGGGCGCCGAATGCCGGGCGCTGATCGCGCAGGCGGGCGGCTGTGACATCCTGGTGAACAATGCAGGCATTCAACACGTCGCACCCATCGATGAATTCCCCGAAGACAAATGGGACGCGATCATCGCCATCAACATGAGCTCGGCCTATCACACCACCGCGGCCGCGCTGCCCATCATGCGTGACCGGGGCTGGGGCAGGGTGGTCAATGTCGCATCGGCGCATGGCCTGACCGCTTCGCCCTATAAATCCGCCTATGTCGCGGCCAAGCACGGGGTTGTGGGCATGACCAAAACCGTCGCGCTGGAAACCGCACAAGAGCCGATCACCTGCAACGCCATCTGCCCGGGATACGTTCTGACCCCGCTGGTCGAAGCGCAGATCCCCGACACCATGCGCGAATACAACATGAGCCGCGAAGACGTGATCAAGAACGTCATGCTGACCCGCCAGCCCTCAAAGGAGTTCGCCACGGTCGAACAGTTGGGCGGAACAACCGTCTTCCTATGTTCGGACGCGGCGGCGCAGATCACCGGCACGACCTTGTCGGTCGATGGCGGTTGGACGGCGCTGTAAGATGGCTCGGGTCAACCTAGCGCTGCAAGGCGGCGGAGCCCATGGCGCCTTTACCTGGGGCGTGCTGGACCGCCTTCTCGAAGAGCCCGAGGTGGAAATCGCCTCAATCTCGGGCACATCGGCGGGCGCGTTGAACGGCGCGGCGGTCAAATCCGGCATGGTTGCCGGGGGCGCCCAGGGCGCGCGCGACAATCTGAATTGGCTGTGGGAACAGCTGGGCGCGCTGGACGACAAGACCGTGCCCGCCTGGATGCAGCCGTGGTTGCCCAACCCGTCGTTCATTTCAAAAAGCCTCGAATACTCCTGGCCCTATACCTGGGGTGACGCCGTTGGGCGCATGATGTCCCCCTATGCCTGGGGCCCGGCTTATTCCAACCCTCTGGAGCGGATCGTCGAGAAATTCGACTTTGATCGTGTGTGTTCCGATGAGGGCCCCGCGCTTTTTGTCTGCGCCACGCAGGTGCGCAGCGGCAAGATCCGCGTGTTCGAACATGACCGGATCAACACACAGGCCATTCTGGCCTCGGCCTGCCTGCCGACGCTGTTCCAGGCGGTCGAGATGCAAGACCCCGAAACCGGAGAGACCGAGGCCTTTTGGGATGGTGGCTATACCGGCAACCCGGCGCTGTACCCGTTTTTCCGGCCGCAGTTGCCCGATGACGTGATCGTGGTGAACATCAACCCGCTCTATCGTGAAAAGCTGCCCACCACGCCGCCGGAAATCCAGAACCGGATCAATGAGATCAGTTTCAACTCATCGCTATTGCGTGAATTGCGGGCAATTGAATTTGTCCAGCGCCTGCTGGCCGATGGCGCGATCGCGCCCGGTAGCATGAAAGACATGCGCATTCACATGATCGCTGATGATGAGCTGATGAACGATCTGTCGGTGGCGACAAAAACCATTCCCGTGCCCACGGTCCTGAGCCAGCTCAAAGAGGCGGGCAGGGCGGCTGCGGATGGTTTTCTCGGGGCGCACAAGGGCGATCTGGGCAAACGCCAGACCGCGGATCTGCGCGGGATGTTTGGATAGGTTTTCAGACATGGGGGCCTGACATCACGTCAGGCCCCGAACGCGCGCGGTTTACCACAGATGCAGCAAACCATTACTGCGCCGCCATGGCCTCAACCGCGTCTTTCGCCTTTTCGCCGTTGGGGTAAACCAGCCCCGCTGAAATCACGAGCTTGGCGGAATCTTCGATGCTCATATCCAGTTCGATCACATCGTCTTTGGGGAAGAACAGCAAAAAGCCCGAGGTCGGGTTTGGCGTGGTGGGCACAAAGACCGATACCAGTTCCGTGTGCTCTTCGCCACCTGCACGCACGGCGATCTCACCTTTGGCCTCGGTCGAGATAAAGCCCACGGCCCAGATACCCTTGCGCGGATATTCGATCAAACAGGCCTTTTCAAAGCTGCGCTCTGACTGGGCAAAAACGGTTTCGGCCAGCTGTTTGATGCCCGAATAGATCGAACGCACCACCGGCGTGCGCTCGACCAGGCTTTCGGCATAGGCGATCATCGAACGCCCGATCAGCCCCTTGGCGATCCAGCCCACGATGACGGTGAAGATCAGGAAAACCACCACGCCCAGGCCACGCACATTCACCTCGACACGGCCGGTGTCCTGGTTGGCCAAAAGATTGTGCAGGAACTCGCTGCGGTCCGCCCCTTCGCCAACGATATAGCGCTGAACCAAGGCGTCGGGCTGATAGGAATCCGGCACCAGTGGCCAAACGAAACCATCCACCCAGCCGACCACGGTCCAGATCAGCCAAATCGTCAGCCCCACAGGGGCGATCACCACGATCCCGGTCAAAAACGAATTGCGCAGGCCCGTAAACAGCCCGGTGCGCTTCTTGGTATCTGGATCAAATGGCGTGGTCATGTGACGTTCCGTAAGTGCTTTGAGGCGAACCTAGGCATTGCCACACGTGGTGACAATGCCCGAGCAGGGGCAAAGGCTTATTTGCGTTAGGATTTGCTGAGTTCGCAGGCGATTTGCGCCGCCAGACGCGCATTGTTGAGAACCAGAGCGATATTGGCCTCAAGCGACCGCCCCTCGGAAATCTCATAGATCCGCTGAAGCAGATAGGGGGTGGTGTCCTTGCCCGAGATGCCGTTGTCAACGGCGTCCTGGGTGGCGCGCCGAATGATGGGGAGCATCACGTCACGCGGGATCTCGGCCTCGGTGGGGATCGGGTTGGCGATCAACTGCCCCCCTGGCAGACCAAGCGCGCCCCGCATTTTGTGGGCGGCGGCGATCTCTTTTGCGTGGTTCATGCGCAGCGGTGCGCGCAGCCCCGCTTCGCGGGACCAAAAGGCCGGGAGCTGATCCTGCCCATAGGAAATCACCGGAACCCCATAGGTTTCCAGCACCTCAAGTGTTTTCGGCAGGTCCAGGATCGCCTTGGCGCCGGCGGCCACCACGGTGACAGCGGTTTGCGACAGTTCTGCCAGATCGGCCGAGATGTCAAAGCTGTTTTCAGCCCCCATATGGACCCCGCCAATGCCCCCCGTCGCAAAGATCGAGATCCCGGCCAGTTGCGCCGCGATCATGGTCGCCGCCACGGTTGTGGCTCCGGTTTTGCCCTGCGACATGCACACGGCAATATCTGCGCGGCTCAGCTTGGCCGCATGCAGGGTCTGCGCCAGCTTTTCCAACTGCGCATCGGTCAGGCCGACGTGCAAAACCCCCTCCAAAACCGCAATCGTCGCCGGTTCTGCGCCGCTGTCCCGAACAGTCTGTTCGACCCGGCGCGCCATCTCAAGGTTCTGCGGCCAGGGCATCCCGTGGGTGATGATGGTGGATTCCAAGGCAACCACCGGGCGCCCGTTGGCGAGCGCCTCGGCAACCTTGGGGGAGGGGGTGTAGAGGCTCATTCGGTCTCTCCTGATACATAGGTGGCGGCGCTATGTAGCGCCTGATCAAGCGCATTCTGACGGGACAGCGCTTTCAGCTCTCCCACCATATGCGCGGCCATAAACGTGTCGCCAGCGCCCGTGATGCGTTTCGCTGTGACCCGTGGGGGGGTCGACTGGTGCGCATGCTGCGCGCAGGCATCGGCGCAACAGCGGGGTCCATCAGTCACCAGAACACGCCGCGCACCAGCCTGTACCAGCGCCTGTGACGCCTCGGTCGCATGGGTGAACCTACGGTCACACAGTGTCCCGGCCTCTTCAAGGTTCACATAAAGCGTGCCACGCCCCGCCTGAACAAACGGCAAAAGGCGGATCGCCTTGCCCGGAGAGGCGGGTGCAACGCGCAAATCAGCTGCCGCGAACGCGGGGTGACTGGCAATTTCCCCCAGTAACCCTGGGGTCAGGTTGCCATCCAGCGCAATGACTCCTTGATAGGGGCTCTGTGCGCTGCCAAGGCGTCCATCCAGCAAAGGGGCGAGAATGCGATCACCCGCAGCTTCAAGCGAATGCGCATCCGCAATCGCAGCGATCAGCCCGTTTGCACCTTCGATCGCCATGTATTGATCCGTGGGCAGGTTGTCGGATCGCAGAACATAGTGGGTTCCCAGCCCCAATCGCCCACAGGCATCCATCAGGGCATGGCCTTCGGGATCATTGCCAACCACACTGAGAAGGCTGGGCCTGACATCAAAGCGCGCCAATGTCATGGCAATGTTCAGGGCCACGCCACCGGGAAGCCGTGTGATCCGGCCCGCCACGTCATTTCCCGCGCGCATCTCCTTGGAGGTCCGTCCGATCACATCCCACAGGACCGATCCGATACAAAGTATGTCTGGGTGTTGCGTCATGACCTCCTTGTGGCGACGAGCGCCGAGGCATGCAAGCCATGTTTCTCATCCGATGCCGTGCTTTACCCATTTGGTCGCGCGCTGCTGCGCGCCCGCTGGCCAAACACAGGTCGGACACTGGTCGCACACAGGGGCGACCTCTGGCGCAGTCTGAACAGCAAGCTACACACAGGGCACAGGTCCAGATCCAGATCCACGCTATCGTTCACACTCATATTTCGCATAATCAGTATTATGTTATTTTTTGACGCAGACACATTCCCATCGGTCGCATATTCCCAAAACCAAATCCATGACTATAGTGGTACGATATTGCAGGACCCTTGCTCACGGAGCCGCAAGTGAAGACCAGACCACGCGACCAGCTGATCGACATGACAAATGCGACCAGCGTAGAAGATCTATGGGCGCAGTTTTGCGCCAACCTGAACGGCTTTGGCTTTGACCGGCTGATTTACGGGTTTACCCGCTCGATGACACAGAACTCATTTGGCGACCCCAATGATTTCGTCGTGCTCAGCAATCACAGCCAGGACTATACCCAGGGGTTTGTCGAAGACGGTCTGTACCGCGATGCGCCCATGGTGCGCTGGTCTCTTGCGAATGAAGGCTGGGCAAGCTGGCGATCCATGGCGTCGCGCGTCGAACTGGGCGATCTGAGCGAACGCGAACTGAAGGTGGTTTCCTTTAACCTGTCCCACAAGGTCGTGGCCGGATATACCATCAGCTTCAAATCCATGTCGCCCAGGACCAAAGGCGCCCTGTCGCTGACGGCCCGGCCTGGGCTGAGCCAAGACGATGCCGACGCGATCTGGAACGATCATGGCCAGGACATTCTATTGATGGCGAATGTGGCCCATCTCAAGCTTTTGACACTCCCTATTCCATTGCAAAATCAAAATCTTACGCCAAGACAGCGCGAAGCATTGGAATGGGTTGGTGACGGAAAGACCATGCAGGATATCGCGCAAATCATGGGGCTGACCCAGGCCACAATCGAAAAGCATCTGCGACTGGCGCGCGAGACCCTGAATGTGGAAACCACCGCTCAGGCGGTCGCCAAGGCCGCCTTTCACAATCAGATGTACGTCCTGACCGACGTTTAAACCACGGGCGCCCGTGTATCGTTGCGCCAGACGGGCTGATACGACCTTAATATTGCGCCCCAGCGGTCTGATAATTGTGAAACTTTTGTGAGGTCAGGAAATCCTTACTACCCAAAGCGCGGTGAATTTACATAAAGTGAATATGTTCCGTGAGTGGTGGCTTTGAGCCATGGAACAAGGGGGGCTTCAACCCGGTGATTTCCGGGCTCTGTCGCTTTCTTGGTCGGTCAGGTTGGCAATTCACGTCACCTGTCGGCCAGTTGTATTTCCGGTTTACGCCCTGTTGGCGCAATCGTATTGTCGGGTTTCTTGTTTCGACAGGTCGCTATCTGCGGCCTGTTTTGCGTTTGCGTCCCGCGCATGGGCACACACAGGGCCACACGCAGGGGAAGCAAACGCCCCTGCCCCGCATGGGTTCAACCGTCGGGAACGAAAATGGCCGCCCTCACGATCTGAGGACGGCCACTCCAATTCGCTTTCGCAGGGCGATTAACCGCCCTGAGCGGCCTTGGCAACTTCTGCTGCGAAGTCTTCTTCTTTCTTCTCGATGCCTTCGCCAACCTGAACACGGGCGAAACCAACGATCTCACAGCCAGCGTCTTTCGCCGCTTGCTCAACCGTTTTGTCGGTGTCCAGGGCAAAGGCCTGGCCCAGCAGGGTCACTTCGGCCATGAATTTCTTCATGCGGCCAACGATCATTTTCTCGATCACGGCGTCGGGCTTGCCCGATTCTTTCGCGATGTCGATCTGAACCTGCTTTTCTTTCTCAACGATGGCCGGATCCAGCGAAGCTTCGTTCAGCGACTGCGGGTTCATCGCTGCAACGTGCATGCCAACCTGCTTGCCGAATTCTTCGTTGCCGCCTTTAAGCGCAACCAGAACACCGATCTGGCCCATGCCCTCGGTGGCCGCGTTGTGGATGTAGGATGCAACAACGTCACCCTCAACGGTGATCATGCGGCGCACCGACATGTTTTCACCAATGGTCGCGATCTTGTCGGTGATCACGTCGTTGACCGACTTGCCACCCAGATCCGCTTCTTTCAGCGCGTCAACGTCCGCAACATTCAAAGCCGCCTTTGCGATGCCGCCAACCATTTCCTGGAAGTCAGCGTTCTTGGCAACAAAGTCGGTTTCCGAGTTCACTTCGACGGCGACACCCTTGCCGCCTTCGACGGCAACAGCCACCAGACCTTCGGCCGCGGTACGGCCCGATTTCTTGGCCGCTTTCGCCAGACCCTTGGTGCGCAGCCAATCAACAGCCGCGTCCATGTCGCCTTCGGATTCAACCAGAGCTTTCTTGGCATCCATCATGCCTGCGCCGGTCATTTCACGCAGTTCTTTAACCTGCTTCGCGGTGATCGCCATAACGTCACTCCTATCTCTTGAGCATCTCGCTCATATACGGGTCCGAGTGGCCCCGAATTGGCCACTCGCTCATGTCATGCGGATATGTCGCTTTTGCGACAAACCCGGATCTGACGAAAATCAGGCTTCTTCAGCCGCCTCAGCGATCAGTTCTTCGGCTGCATCTTCAAGTGCGCCCAGATCAACACCAGCCGCGCCCAGCTGAGCCGACATGCCGTCCAGAGCCGCACGCGATGCCAGATCGCAGTACAGCGCGATGGCGCGGGCCGCGTCATCGTTGCCGGGGATGATGTAATCCACGCCATCAGGCGAGCAGTTGGTGTCGACGATCGCAACAACCGGGATGCCCAGTTTGTTGGCTTCGGCGATGGCCAGCGCTTCTTTTTTCACGTCGATGACGAACAGCATGTCCGGCACGCCGCCCATTTCACGGATACCACCCAGCGAAGCCTGCAGCTTGCCCTGGTCGCGTTCCATGTTCAGACGCTCTTTCTTGGTCAGGCCTTCGGCGCCGGTTTCCATGGTCTCGTCGATGGTCTTCAGACGCTGGATCGACTGCGAAACGGTCTGCCAGTTGGTCAGCGTGCCGCCCAGCCAACGGTGGTTCATGTAGTACTGCGCGCATTTCTCGGCAGCTTCGGCAACGGGGGCCGATGCTTGGCGCTTGGTGCCGACGAACAGAACGCGGCCGCCCTTGGCAACGCAGTCACGGATGGCGTTCAGAGCCGCGTCCAGCATGGGAACGGTCTGGGTCAGGTCCATGATGTGGATGCCGTTACGCGCGCCATAGATGAACTCGCCCATACGGGGGTTCCAACGCTGTGTCTGGTGACCAAAGTGTACGCCTGCTTCCAGCAGTTGGCGCATGGTGAACTCGGGAAGAGCCATGTCGTTATCCTTTCCGGTTTGTCCTCAGCGGGGCTTCGGGTCACTGTTTGAAACAGAGGGCCCGACCGGTGGATGATCTGGGATGTCTCCCCAAAGCACCCGACCCCGCCTGCGGGATTGAATGGCGCGCGTCTAGCGCAGATATGTGGGGGATGCAACCCACTGTCGGCGGATTGCCCGATTTTATGCGAACAAAGGGATCCCCCCTGCCCGGAAGGGCGCCCAAAGGCCCCTACCCCAATGCGTAACCCGCGCCGCGCACCGTGCGCAGCGGGTCGTCACCGCCGTGCTGGCACAGGGCTTTGCGCAAACGGCCGATGTGCACGTCAACCGTGCGCGTATCCACATAGATATCGCGACCCCAGACCCGATCCAACAGCTGTTCGCGCGACCAGACGCGACCGGGTTTCTCCATGAACGTGGTCAGCAACCGAAATTCGGTCGGCCCCAGTTTCAACGGATGATCCGCGCGGGTCACGCGGTGGGTTTCGCTGTCCAGCGCAATGTCCTGATACACCAACCGCAGCCCGGCCGCAGAGGGCCGCGTGCGGCGCAGTTGCGCGCGCACACGCGCCATGAGCTCGATCACGGAATAGGGTTTGACCACATAATCATCCGCCCCGGTCTCAAGCCCGCGCACGCGGTCCACCTCTTCCGAGCGCGCCGACAGCATGATGATCGGCACCCCACGGGTTTCCGGGCGGGTTTTGATCTGGCGGCACACCTCGATGCCCGACACATTGGGCAGCATCCAGTCCAGAACGATAATGTCGGGATTTTCTTCTTCGACCAACACCAGTGCTTCTTCGCCATTTTCGGCGCGCGCCACCCGAAACCCTTCGGCCTCAAGGTTATAGCTCAGGACTTCGCGCTGTGCGGCTTCGTCCTCGACAACCAGAACGGTTGGTTGATCAGCAGGCATGAGATGCCCTCCGTGTGTCTCGCAAGAGGCCCGGCAAGGCCCGGCCCCTGTACCCCTGTGTTCGGTCAGATCCGCTGCGCACCCCAACTGTATGGCGCACAGCGGAGGGTTCAGTCGTGCGCAGGCCCCAGATCGGTCGAGGTGCGGTCCTCTTTGACGCGGGCGTCATCGGGCTTTTTGCCCGAGGTCAGGAACACGACCTGTTCCGCGATTGAGGTCACATGATCGCCCATGCGTTCGATGTTTTTTGCAATAAAATGCAAGTGCATGCAGGCGGTGATGTTGCGCGGATCTTCCAGCATGAAGGTCAGGAATTCGCGGAACAGCGTGTTGTACATCTGGTCGACGTCACGGTCGCGTTCGATCACGTCCAGCGCCAGATCTTCGTCACGTTGGATATAGGCGTCCAGCGCATCCTTGAGCATCAGTTCCACCTCGCGGGCCATGCGGCGCAGCGAAATGGCGGTCTGGCCGATGGGCTGCATCTGCACCAGAACACTTGTGCGTTTCGCCATGTTCTTGGACAAATCGCCCACGCGCTCAAGGTTCGCGGACATGCGCATCACCGACAGCACAACGCGCAGATCGGTGGCGGCAGGCGCGCGCAGGGCGATCACGCGGGCGGCCTCTTCGTTCAGGCTTTCTTCGAGCTCGTCGATCACCTTGTCCCCCGCGCGGACCTGTTCGGCCAGCTCTTCGTCGCGTGTTTCCAGGGATTTCGCCGCCTTCAGGATGGCCGCTTCGACAAGGCCACCCATTTTCATGATCTTGGCCTGAATGCCTTCTAGGTCGCGGTCAAAGCCGCTGACGATGTGTTCGCTAAGGTCGTGCATCAGCCGATCCGTCCTGTGATATAGCTTTCGGTGCGGTGGTCTTCGGGGTTGGTAAAGATCTTTCCGGTCTCGCCGTATTCCACCAGGTTCCCCAGATGGAAAAAGGCAGTTTTCTGCGACACCCGCGCGGCTTGCTGCATCGAGTGGGTCACGATCACGACCGAGTAATCCCGGCGCAGCTCGTCGATCAGCTCTTCGACCTGGGCGGTCGCGATGGGGTCCAGCGCCGAGCAGGGTTCGTCCATCAGCAGAACTTCGGGTTCGGTGGCCACGGCGCGGGCAATACACAGGCGCTGTTGCTGTCCGCCGGACAGGCCGGTGCCGGGTGCATCCAGCCGGTCCTTGACCTCATCCCAGATCGCCCCGCGACGCAGCGCCTTTTCGACGATTTCATCGAGATCGGCCTTGGATTTGGCCAGACCGTGGATGCGCGGCCCATAGGCGATGTTGTCATAGATCGACTTGGGGAAGGGATTGGGTTTTTGGAACACCATCCCCACCTTGGCGCGCAGCTGAACCGGGTCAACGCGCTTGTCATAGATGTCTTCTCCGTCGATCAGGATATCGCCTTCGACGCGGCAGATGTCGATGGTGTCATTCATGCGGTTCAAACAGCGCAGAAAGGTGGATTTGCCACAGCCGGAGGGGCCGATGAATGCGGTCACGGTCTTGTCTTCGATCTGGACATCCACGTCTTTGATCGCGTGGGTGTCGCCATAGTAGACCTGCACCTTGCGCGCAGCGATTTTGACTTCGTTCTGGTCCACGTTATTCTCCGTGTGCGATGCGTCGTACATTGTTTCGTCTCCTTCCCGGTCGTTACCAGCGGCGCTCGAAACGACGACGCAGGATGATGGCAATGATATTCATGGTTAGCAGGAAGCAGAGCAAGATGATGATACCGCCCCATGCTTTTTCGTAAAAGGCCACGTCGGCCCGGGCCGCCCAGGTGTAGATCTGTGCAGGCATGACCGAGTTGGGCTCAACCAGACCGGACATGATGCTGTCGGGATAAGAGGTCGCGATCAGACCCACCATACCGATCAACAACAACGGGGCCGTTTCCCCAAGCGCCTGCGCCAGCCCGATGATCGTTCCGGTCAGAATGCCGGGCATCGCCAGGGGCAACACGTGGTGAAACACCGCCTGCATTTTCGACGCCCCAAGCCCCAGCGCCGCATCGCGAATGCTGGGCGGCACGGATTTCAGCGACGCGCGGGTCGAAATGATAATGGTCGGCAGGGTCATCAGCGTCAGAACCAGCCCGCCCACCAAGGGCGCAGAGGCACGCAGGTCTTCGATACCCAGAACACCGCCACCGAACTGGATAAAGACCGCCAGACCAAGAATACCGAACACGATCGACGGCACCGCCGCGAGGTTCGAGATGTTCACTTCGATCAGGTCGGTCCATCTGTTCTGCGGGGCAAATTCCTCAAGGTAGATCGAGGCCGCCACACCGATGGGCAAAGACAGCAGCAACACCACCATCATCATGAAGAACGACCCCACAACAGCGATGCCAATGCCAGCCCCGCCCGGGTTGTCCACGCCGGTGTCACCCCCCATGATAAAGGTCCAGTTGATGCCGCGACGGATAATACCCGCCTCTTCCAGCGCGTCGACCAGATCCAGGTCGCTCAGCATCAGAAAGCGGGAATCCACCATATTGTCGCGTGTCACCCGGCCCTTGAAATACCCGTCCACTTTCGACGATGTCGCCAGTTGAAAGGTCACGGGCTTGCCCAGGTCACCGGGATTGGCGCGATAGTGTTCGCGGATGGTGCCGCCGGTCTTGCCCGCGATTCGCTCGATGGCTTTGGCGTCAAAGGCGACAGTCACACCTTTGCTGGCCAGTTGCTCTTCGAGGCGGGTGTTGAAGATCTTGGAATAGGCCTTGGTCTTGAACAGCTCTTTCTCGGCGGCATCGAATTCCGCCTGGGTCAGGGTGATCTGTGCATTCAGTGTGGCCTGCGTAAAGGCAGGCAAGCCCGACCGGACGATCGAAACCGCCAGCACCACCAGAAAGAACAGACCAATGGCGATGGCCGTCATGCCATAGACCTTGAAACGGGTCTCGGCGGCGTTGCGTTTCTTGGTGCGGGCATCCAGCGTGTGCAGGGATGACTTTTTGCGCGATGCGGGTGCGCTGCCCATGCTTGCGTCGGACATCAGTCGTATTGCTCCCGGTATTTACGCACGATGAAAAGGGCAAAAACATTCAGCCCCAGCGTGAGAATGAAAAGGGTCATGCCAAGGGCAAAGGCCACCAGCGCTTCGGGCGCGGCAAAGTCACCATCCCCGGTCAGCTGCGACACGATCTTGGCGGTAACGGTGGTCATGGCCTCGAAGGGGTTCAGGCTCAGCCGGGCTGCGGCCCCTGCCCCAAGCACCACGATCATAGTTTCCCCGATCGCGCGTGACGCCGCCAGCAAGATCGCCCCGACAATCCCCGGAAGCGCCGCAGGCAGAACCACCTGTTTCACGGTTTCCGACTTGGTCGCGCCCAATCCGTAAGACCCGTCACGCATCGCCTGTGGCACCGCGTTGATGATGTCATCGGAAAGCGAGCTGACAAAGGGGATCAGCATGATGCCCATCACCAGCCCCGCGGTGATGACCGAGCGCGAGCCCTGCATCCAGCCCAACCCGTCGCTGCCAAAAACATCAACCAGCATGGGGCCGACAATGGTCAGCGCAAACAGACCGTAGACAATGGTGGGGATCCCGGCCAGCACCTCAAGCATCGGCTTGGCAAAGCCCCGCACCGCGGGCCCGGCGTATTCCGACAGGTACACGGCCGCGAACAATCCGATGGGCACCGCCACCAGCAACGCAACGATCGAGATATAGATCGTGCCCCACAACAGCGGCAAAATCCCCAGGTGTTCCGAACCACCACGCCCTTCCGGGCTCCAGGTCAGGCCAAACAGGAAATCCGCTGCGGGGAACATGGTGAAAAAGTTGTAGGTGTTAAAGATCAGCGACAGCACGATGCCAATCGTGGTCAGGATCGCAATCGAGGCCGCGGCGATCAGCAGAGCCTTGAGCCCCCGCTCAACCACATTGCGCGCGCGGAAGTCTGCATGGCTTTCGCGGATCGCCATTGCGACACCGATCAGGGCCACCACAATCACCACAATCGCCATATAGAGATTGCCGCTGTTGGTCGCGCTGCGATAGGCCTGCGCCGCAACCAGCACGGGCTGGGTGATCGCACTGGTCACGATCTGGCCCGCTTGTTTCAGGCGCTCGGTCATATCGGTGAAATCTGCACGCGCGTCACGGGCAAAGTCAGCGTCCATTGTGCCCTGCTTTACCGCGTTTTCCAGACCTTCAGCCGTGCGCCGCACCTCGGCCATCACCAACCCAAGGTTCGATCCTTCGGGGATCGCCGTTTCCGGGATGGTCGCACTGACCCGACTGTTGATGACCAAGGGCTGGGCGATCATCCAGACCATCAGCACAATCAACGCCGGCACCAGCGCCTTCATGGCGGCGTTCCATCCGTAATAAGACGGCAGCGAGTGTAACCCGCGACTGTCATTCCCCGCTGATTTCAGTGCCTTGCCGCGACCAAGGAGATACCCCCCCACCGCGATGCCAAGCACAATCAGGACAAGCCAAAACAAAGGCATGAAGCCCCCCGTATTCCCAGAAA
The DNA here is from genome assembly GCA_025210345.1 of Pelagimonas sp. Lineage (GTDB taxonomy): Bacteria > Pseudomonadota > Alphaproteobacteria > Rhodobacterales > Rhodobacteraceae > JAOARQ01. The sequence goes on from JAOARX010000027.1 coordinate 138,352, forward strand.
AAGGTCCTAAAAGACAAAAGGGGCGACGAAATATGCCGCCCCTTGCAATCGGGGTATCCCGACTTATTTCAAGGTTTCTTCCGCGGCAACTGCGGCTTGGGTCGCGGCCAGCTCGGGGTCTGCAACCAGGCCGTACTGTGCCAGCGGGCCTTCGCCACCGGCCAGCTCATCAGCAACGAAGAACTGAGCGTATTCTTTCAGGCCGGGGATCACGCCGATGTGCGCTTTCTTCACGTAGAAGTACAGCGGGCGCGAAACCGGGTACGACCCATCCGCGATGGTCGCGGTCGACGGAACGATGTCCGACATGGTCGCCACTTTCAGCTTGTCCTGGTTGTTTTCAAAGAAAGCCAGACCAAAGATGCCGATGCCGTCTTTGTTCGCATCGATCGACGCCAGCGTTTCGGTATAGTCGCCGTCGATGTCGACCGATTTACCGTCGGTGCGCACTTTGTAGCACTCTTTTTTCGCGGCTTTCTTCTTGGCTTTCTCGCTGTCGCCTTCGGCTGCGGCCAGGAACAGGTCATAGGCGCCGGATGCTTTACAGCCCGCTTCCATGACTTTCACTTCGAACACTTCGCGGGTGCCGTGCTTGGTGCCCGGAATAAAGGCCGCGATGTCAACGCCCGGCAGGTCCGCATTGGCGTCCGACCATGTCATGTTGGTGTTGTCCACCAGGGCGCCGTCCTTGACGATCTTCGCGCCCAGGGCCTGATAGATGTCGATCGGCTCAAACGCGTTGAAGGCCGGGCCGTCCTGCTGCGATGCAAACACGATGCCATCATAGCCGATGCGAACTTCGATGATGTCGGTCACGCCAGCTTCGGCACAGGCTTTGATTTCTTTGTCTTTGATTTTGCGCGAGGCGTTCGCAACGTCGATGGTGTTTTCGCCAACACCTTCGCAGAAACGCTTGAGGCCCGCGGAAGACCCGCCCGATTCAACAACGGGGGTCGGGAAGTCGGTGTTTTCGCCAAAGGCTTCGGCAACGATCGAAGCGTAAGGCAGAACGGTCGAGGAACCGGCAACCTGCACGTTGTCGCGGGCAAAAGCGGCGGTGGATGAAACGGCTGCGATCGCCAGCACGGAGGCGGTCAGTTTCACGGTCATTGGGTTTGCTCCTGAGTTATCGGAATTGATCATCCCCACGATGATCTCCGAGGCCGAGGGCTAAGCCTCTGCCGCAACCCTTTTGTGACACGCGTGTAACAGTTTTATGAAGTCATCCCATATTTCGCGGATTTGGCGACAAAAAACATGGCCCTCCCCGACGGTGACCCCGGTTCGACGATACGGTTCGGTTCGCGAACACGAAGACCCCCTACAATACCGGGGGCTAACATACTGATATTATGTTATTAAATAGCAAGGGTGCTTCCGGTGTCAGGACCACGTGAAAACCGTAAGCGCATATATTCCCATAGGGTGATTTCGCCTGATGGGGATCTCATGGCGCCTTCGGCTTCCCAGGTGGAACAGGGCGTGATTCGACGAATGTAACAGGCGCTTAACGTGCCGATGCCCTATGTGCAGGGCAAAATCACGATAAAGCGCGTGCCCTTGCCCAGATCACTGGCGATCCGAAGCCGCCCGCGGTGGCGGTTGATGATGTGTTTGACAATCGCCAGCCCCAATCCGGTCCCGCCCTTTTCCCGGGATCGATGGCTGTCGACGCGGTAAAACCGCTCGGTCAGGCGCGGCAGATGCAAGGGATCAATGCCCGGTCCAGTGTCGGCCACTTCCAGCCGAACCCCCCGCGCCCGCAGTTTCGGTTGCTCTTGCGGGGGACCAAGATGAATGCGCACCTGGGCGCCTGCGCCGGAATACTTGATTCCGTTTTCGATCAGATTGGTCAGCACCTGCTGGATCTGGTCCGCATCCGCGGCGATGATCACGGGATCAGAGGGCAGATCCACCTGCAACGACACATCCGCCCCATCGGCCAGGGGCTGAAGCCCGTGCACGGTTGAGCGGATCAGCTCGGACAGGTCCAGACGCTCGGTGGGGCGCACGCGTTCGTCGGCTTCGACCCGGCTGAGCGACAGAAGATCCCCCACCAATCGGTTCATCCGATGCGCCTCTTGCGCCATGATGGTCAAAAACCGCGCCTGCCCTTCGGGATCATTGCGGGCGGGCCCCTGGATGGTCTCGATAAAGCCGATCAGCGCGGTCAGTGGGGTTTTCAGCTCATGACTGACATTGGCGACAAAATCACGGCGCATCTGACCGACCTGCTGCAAATGCGTGATATCTTCGAAACACACCAGCACCTGGTGCGTCTGCTCCTCGGTCAATCGCCGCAGGCTCACCTGGTAAGAGACGTCATTGGTGCCGTCGGTGGTCACATATTGGGTGCTGCGATCAGCCCCATCCCGCAGGCATCCCTCGATCGCGTCCAGCAAGGTCGGCTGGCGCAGGGCTGTCATGTAATGACGCCCCTCGATCGCCCCGCCCAAAAGGTCGCAGGCAGGCGGGTTGGCCGCCTCGATACGGTCGTCTTGGCGCACCAGGAGCGCGGGCAAGGGCAAGGCGTTCACAATTTTCGATGCGTCCGTTTTCATGACAAGCCCCTGTTCGCTCATTGGGTGCAGCATATCGGGTCACGCTGAGCGCGCCGCCTCAAGCCCCTTGGCAAAGGCATCCAGCAGCGCGTCTGGTTCTTCCAACCCGACGGACACGCGAAAAAATCCTTCGGTTACGCCCATGACTTCGCGGTCACCCTCGCTGAGGGCCCGGTGGGACGACGACGCAGGATGCGACAGCGTCGTGCCCACATCCCCCAAAGTCGGCGCAAAAGCCAAGCCGTTCGCGCCTTTGACAAAGGCATTGGCCTGCGCGCGCCCCCCGTCGATGACAAAGCTGACCATATTGCATCCACGCCCCTGCAACAAAGACTGCGCGCGGGCGGCTTCGGGATGATCCTGGCGCGTGGGATACAGAACACGGGCCACGCCCGGTTGCTCGGCCAGAAAATCCGCGAGGCGCTGCGCGCTTTGCTGGGTCCGCTCAAAGCGCAAGTCAAAAGTGGCCAGCCCCCGCTCGGCCAGCCAGCAATCAAACGGGCTGGGGGTCATGCCGGTGGTCACGGCAAAGACACGCATCCGGTCGTTCAGATCCGGGTCTTTCGCCGCCACCCAGCCCAGCGTCGCGTCGGAATGCCCGGCCAGCAGCTTGGTCAGCGATTGAATCACGATGTCCGCCCCGTGATCCACCGGGCGCAGGGCGCGCGGAGTGGTAAAGGTATTGTCCACAGCCAACAGCACGCCACGCGCCTTGCAAATCTCTGCGATCCCTTCCAGATCGGAAATCCGCAAGGTGGGGTTTGACACCACTTCGATCAACACCAGCCGCGTTTCGGGGCGCAGGGCAGCGGCAATGCTGTCGGCATTGGTCGCATCCGCAAGGCTGGTTTCGATCCCCAATCGCGGCAGATCTTCCTTCATCAGACGCAGCGAACGACCATAGAGATCAGACCCGCCCACCACGTGATCCCCGGCCTTGCACAGCCCCAGGAGCACCGCGCTGACCGCCGCCATGCCTGACCCCAGAACAATCCCGTTTTGCATCCCCTCAAGCGCATCGATGCGCCTGGCCAGCAGGTCGGCGTTGGGGTGCCCTTCACGCGCATAGGTATACCCATGCGCACGCCCTTCGTATTGGGCGTCCAACTGGTCAGGACAGTCAGAGCCGTAGACAACAGACGGCATGATCGGGGAAACCACGGGCTTTGACACCCCTTCTTCCAGGCCAACGGGACGTTGCAATGTCTGTTTCATGATGCTCTCTCTGCCGCGTGAATTCGGGTCTGATCTGCGCTTCGTCAGGCGGTCAGCTCGGGATCGGTGTCAGCTCAGACGCAAAGCGCGCTGCATTGTCCTGATAATGACGCGCGGATTTCCGCAGGCCCTCGATCGCGGCATCGTCAAGTTGGCGCACAACCTTGCCCGGCACCCCCATCACCAGCGACCCATCCGGGATCTCTTTGCCCTCGGTGATCAGGGCACCGGCGCCGATCAGACAGTTCTTGCCGATCTTCGCGCCGTTCAGGATGGTCGCGCCCATCCCGATCAAAGAGTTCTCGCCAATCACACAGCCGTGCAGCATGACCTTGTGGCCAATGGTGCACCCAGCCCCGATCACGAGCGCAAACCCAGGATCGGTGTGGCAGACCACGTTTTCTTGCAGGTTCGAGCCCGCGCCCACACGGATCTCTTCGTTGTCACCGCGCAGGGTGCAGCCGAACCAGACATTCGCCTTGTCCTCAAGCACCACATTGCCGATCACATTGGCATCCGGTGCGACCCACGCCGTGTCCGCGATGTCGGGGCGAATGTCGCCCAGGGCATAGACTGTCATGACAGCTCCTCGAATTCGGTTTGTAGATTGCGGACATGTTCCACCAGATCCGGCTGCTGTAACCGGCGCAGGCGCGTGGCCTCGACGATGGTTTTGAGCCGCTCAAAGGTGACATCCAGATCGTCATTCACCAGCACATGATCATAGCTGCCCCAGTGGCTGATTTCATCCCAGCTTTTTTGCATCCGCTTGGCGATCACATCGTCACTGTCCTGCCCGCGCGACACAAGACGACGGCGCAATTCGGTGATCGAGGGCGGCAGGATAAAGATCGACAAGGTGCTTTGCCCCAGCGAGGAGTTCACCACCTGCTGCGCGCCCTGCCAGTCAATGTCAAAGATCACGTCGCGGCCCTGTGAAATCGCATCTTCCACCGGTGCCTTGGGCGAGCCGTAGAAATTGCCAAACACATGCGCATGTTCCAGCATGCCCTGCTCGGCCACGGTGCGCTTGAACTCTTCTTCGCTGACGAAATGGTAATGCACCCCGTTTTCTTCACCCGGGCGCGGCGCGCGCGTGGTGGCAGAGACGGAAAAGCTCAGCGATGGGTCCCAATCCAGCAAACGACGCGAGAGGGTGGATTTGCCCGCGCCTGACGGCGATGACAGGATGATCAAAAGGCCACGACGGCTCATGCGGTGCTCCGGTTTGGTTATTCGACGTTCTGGACCTGCTCGCGCATTTGGTCGATGACGGTTTTCAGCGCCAAGCCATGCTGTGTCAACGCGGGATCGCCAGATTTCGAACACAGGGTGTTCGCTTCGCGGTTAAATTCCTGCATCAGGAAATCCAGCTTGCGGCCAATGGCGCCGGGGCTGTCCAGCAAGTCCCGGGCCGCGCTGACATGCGCGCGCAGCCGGTCAATTTCTTCGGTCACATCGGATTTCACCACCAACAGCGCCAGTTCCTGAGCAATCCGGGCTTCGTCCAGGGGGTCCGAGGTCTCAAGGATTTGCGCCATCTGAGCCCTGAGCTTTTCTTGTTGCCCGATCAGACGCGCGGCGGCGGCGGCTTCACTCAGGGTAACGAGATCTTCAATTTCCTTGACCTGGCGGTAAAGGATTTGCCCCATTTCGGCCCCTTCCCGCGCGCGCATGTCACAAAATGCCTCAATTGCGACAAGAAAATCGGTGCGAATCTGCTGCCCCAGCTCGGATGAATCCGGGCGCTGTGCCTCGGTGGTCAGAACCCCTTTCAGCCCCATGATCTGCGCTGCGGTCGATGTGCCCAGATCAAGGCCCAGGGTGTCCGCCTTGGCCTCGATCTGCGCCAGCCCCGAGAGAATCCCCGCCAGTTGGTTTTCGTCCAGGCGCAGGGCGCTTTCTCCGTCGGTCGATGCGATCTTGAGACCAACCTGAACATTGCCCCTGAGTATCTTTTTCCCAAGGGTTTCACGTACATAGCTTTCCAACCCCTCGATCCAGTCCGGCAAGCGCACACGGACATCCAGACCCTTGCCGTTGACACTGCGCAGATCCCAGATCCATGTGTAACCAAGGCCCTGGCCCTGTGTGCTTGCAAATCCTGTCATAGACTGGCGCATCCTGCCCCTCCCTTTGGATCCAAGGGGTAGCGCCCGCGACAGGCCAAGGCAAGCCGGTCCCGCGGCTGTTAACCTTTCGGTTAGAAATAAGGCGAAAAGTTAGTGCCAATTTGCTATGAATATTTCAGGAACAAAGATTAAGCTGATCGATACGTGTTCAAGAGCGCATTGATCACATAGCAAGGAGCGGAACCATGTTGGGGAACGGTGGGAATGGTCAGGATATCGTGTCGATGACTGAGCGGGACAAAGCCCGCAGGCTGGCCCCTTTGCGCCATATCGAAGCCTATTGGCATGGGCTTTGCGACGCGGACCAGGTGCCCCTGCGCAGCCAGATTGATCCCCGGGGCATGGAAAACGCGCTGGAAAACGCCTTTTTGATGGAGCGCATCGCCCCCTCAATGGCAAAGATCCGCGTGGCCGGCACACATTTGAATGACTTGATGGGCATGCAGATTGCGGGCATGCCGATCTCCAGCCTGATTGCCCCGGCAGAGCGTGAGAAATTTGGCAAAGCGGTTCAGTCGCTGTTTGCGGACCCGGCGGTGGTGCGCATGGATCTGGTTGCCGAATCCGGTTTTGGCAAGCCCGAGTTGCAGGCCAATCTGATCATGATGCCCTTGCGGTCTGATTTTGGCGATCTGAGCCGCGGGTTGGGGGCGCTTGTCAGCCACGGCAAGATCGGGCGCACACCGCGCCGGTTCAACATCCGCTCGATCGAGGTCATTCCGGCGCTCAAAAACAAAGGCATCGTTTCGCGGCGTCCCGTCGAAATCCCGGCTGAGGTCGATGCGGCCAAACCGCAGCAGGGCAGCACGCTGTCCGATGTGGCATCCCCTTTGCGAAACGCGCTTGGGCGCAACATTAAGAACACGTTCAAAGCCAATGATATGTCAACAGAAACCCCTGCGCGAGGCCACTTGCGCCTGGTGGTCTCCAACGATTGATCAAGGGGTGAAAACACCCCAAATGCCAGCCTGACAGGGCAATTGAAAAGACCCGGAGAACATCTGCTCTCCGGGCCTTTTCATATGTTCAATTCCCGACTGTGCGAGAGGCTCATGACACGGCGGTCATGGCCCCCTGACCACGGCGCTTGGTCAGCTCTTCTGCGACCAGGAACGCCAGTTCCAGCGACTGGTTGGCATTCAGACGCGGGTCACATGCCGTATGATAGCGATCCGAGAGATCCTCTTCGGTCACGGCACGCACGCCACCGGTACATTCGGTCACATCCAGTCCGGTCATCTCGAAATGAACGCCGCCGGGGATGGTGCCCTCGGCGTTGTGAACGGCAAAGAAATCCTGCACTTCCCCCAAAACCGAGTTGAACGGGCGGGTCTTGTAACCCGTCGCCGATTTGATGGTGTTGCCATGCATCGGATCACAGACCCAGGTGACATTTGCCCCCTCTTCCTGCACGGCCTTGATCAGGCGCGGCAGGTGGTCGGCGACTTTTCCGGCACCAAATCGGGCAATCAAAGTCAATTTGCCTTCTTCATTGGTCGGATTGAGCTTGTTCATCAGCACTTTGAGATCTTCGGCGGTGGTGGTGGGACCACATTTCAAACCGACGGGGTTGATCACACCGCGGGCGAATTCAACATGTGCGCCATCTGGCTGGCGGGTGCGATCCCCGATCCAGATCATGTGCCCCGACCCGGCAAGCCATTGGTCGCTGGTCGAATCCAAACGCGTCAGGGCCTCTTCGTACTCAAGCAGCAGGGATTCGTGGCTGACGTAGAAATCAACGCTTTGCAGCGTGTGCGCCTGACGCCCGGTGACGCCCGCCGCTTTCATAAAGTCAAGCGTGTCGGTGATGCGCCCCGCCATTTCGCGGTATTTCGAAGTTTCTTCGCCCTGGGTAAACCCAAGGGTCCACTGGTGCACCTGATGAACATCCGCATAGCCGCCGGTCGAAAAGGCGCGCAACAGGTTCAGCGTTGCAGCGGCCTGGGTGTAGGCCTGCAGCATTTTGCGCGGGTCGGGAATACGCGCCTGCGGGGTAAAGGCCAGCTCATTGATGATGTCACCGCGATAGCTGGGCAGTTCGACGCCATCCAGCACTTCGGTTGGTGCGCTGCGCGGTTTGGCAAATTGTCCCGCCATCCGGCCCACTTTGACCACGGGCACCTTTGCGCCATAGGTCAGGACCATCGCCATTTGCAGCATGACCTTAAAGGTATCGCGAATCGCATCGGCGCTGAATTGCTCAAAGCTTTCTGCACAATCGCCCCCCTGAAGCAAAAACGCCTCGCCACGCCCCGCGGCCCCAAGCGCCGCTTTCAGCTTGCGCGCTTCACCCGCAAAGACCAGCGGCGGATATTTGGCCAACTGCTCTTCGACCGCGTTCAATGCGGTGGGATCGGTGTATTCCGGCATCTGAACGCGCGGTTTCTGGCGCCAGTTCGATTTCTGCCACTCGGTCATGATCGCTCCTCCGATCCGGGTTTCTCATGGTGCAGAGCACCTTACGGCTGCGATCTATAGCCAAAGCCCCCAACAAGGACCAGAGCGTTTTCAAATCCGTGTCTTGACGCTGCGGCCCGCTTCTGTCCAAGTAGCGTACCTACGCCGCAAACATGCGATCAGGCCAAAAGACCACCACCCGTACCCAAAGGGAGTTGCGCGATGCTTCCACCGGCAAAACGTCAAATTGTTAAAGTCGAAAACGAAACGGACCGGCCCCAGCAGTTCGTGTTCGTTCTGCTGAACGATTTCACGCTTTTGTCCTTTGCTGCGGCGATGGACTGTCTAAGACTGGCCAATCGCATGGCCAACAAGACGCTTTATACATGGAAAGTGGTTGGGGAAGGCGGAGATACCGTCAGATCATCCACCCAAACCGTGTTTCAGTTGGAAGGCGATCTAGAGGATGTCCATCGTGACGACGTGGTCGTCTTGTGCGGCGGGCGTGCGGTCCATGAAGCCACCTCAAAGCGGCTTTTGGCCTGGCTTAGGCGTGAGGCCCGCAAGGGTATTCGGCTTGCCGGGTTGTGTACCGCATCCTATTCCATGGCCAAGGCAGGGTTGTTGGACGGCAAAAAGGCGACCATCCACTGGGAAAATCAGGACAGCTTTTCGGAAGAATTCGAAGAAGTCGAACTGACGAAATCTGTCTTTACCATTGATGGAAACCGCATGTCCACAGCCGGCGGGACGTCTTCGATTGATCTGTTCTTGCAGTTGATCGCCAGCGATCATGGCGAAGAATTGGCCAGTGCGGTCGCGGATCAACAGATCTATTCGTCGATCCGGACCGATCAGGATACACAACGTCTGTCGGTTCCCACGCGGATCGGCGTCCGACACCCCAAGCTCAGCCAAGTCATCCAGATGATGGAAAGCAATATCGAAGAGCCCATCAGCCCCTCGCTTTTGGCCAAGGATGTGGGCATGTCGACACGTCAGCTTGAGCGGTTGTTTCGCCGCTATCTCAACCGGTCGCCGAAACGATATTATATGGAATTGCGCCTGCAAAAGGCACGCAACCTGCTGATGCAGACCGATATGAGCGTGATCAACGTGGCTTTGGCCTGCGGGTTTGCCAGCCCTTCTCATTTTTCGAAATGTTACCGAGCGCACTATGAAACCACCCCGTATCGCGAACGCGGAACGCATGCTTCCCGTTTGTCGGTATAGAGTATTTTTCGGTTTAGGAGGTCGGTTTAGGGGTAACTGCACGGTCACTCGCGTGAATCAACGGTCATCCGCGTGAATCACAGGTCACCACCAGCTCCCCCTGAGTCACACAAAACCGCCAAGAGACAAAAACTTCTCTCACGCAAACGGCCTGAGGGCGGAAAATGTGGGCGGTATAGGGGGAACCGCAGGGTCACGTAAATGACCCCACGGTTATGCCCCTTAATCCTGCTCTCTCAAAACAAATCCAAGATCGCGCGCGCGTTCGAGTTGAAATTGAACCGCAACACGATGAGCTTGTCATCGGTTTGGTGCAGCAAGAAATAGAAATAGAGATAGTCCCGCCCGGTCCAATACATCCGCCCCTCTTCCCAAAGGCCCGGACCGATTTCGCGGCGATTAAAGACAATCCCGTCGTTCAGGCCACGCGGATAGATGGCGTTGAACTGGTTGTTCAATCCCGAAAGCTGCTCTGGGGTGTACTCATCCCGCCCACCCAGCTCTTGAATGAGGCGCGGCCAATCTCGTGTTCGAACGCTGTCCCCAACGAAATCTGAAAACACGTTATAGTCTTGATAAAGACTATCTTCTGCCTGGGTAGTCGTCGCCAGACCGAACACAAGTGTCAAACCAGCAGCAAGGGACATGAGTTTTTGCAAGATCTCTCTCCGAATGGGTGTCTACAATGCGCGAATCCTAAACGCAGCTGTCCATCGGGTACACCCCTGGCCTGTGAAAACAGAGGCCAGGGGCACCCCCAGCCAGATCGAGGTGCAACTATAAGAACTTATATACAAACACCCACTCGCATAGAGCGAAAGCCTTACACATACGATTATTTCGATGCCGGTTTTTTTGGCACCTACCCAATTTCCCCTATAGGAAACAGGGTTTTCTTTTGCTGTAACCCACCCTAGGGTTCTTGCTGGATAAGGATCCATCTAGGGAGATGACATAATGAAAAAGCTGCTTTTGGCCACCGCGGCCTCGGCTCTGACCGCAGGCGCAGCACTGGCAGACGACGTCAAAGTTGGCGTCATCCTGGGCTTTACCGGCCCGATTGAATCGCTGACCCCCGGCATGGCGGCCTCGGCTGAGCTGGCCATGAAAGAAATCTCCGACAGCGGCAAGCTGTTGGGCGGCAAAACCATGACACCGGTGCGCGCCGATTCGACCTGTGTTGATTCCGCAGCGGCGGGTGCGGCTGCCGAACGTCTGATCACCTCGGAAGGTGTCGTCGCGATCATGGGCGCGGATTGCTCGGGTGTGACCGGCGCGATCTTGTCGAATGTCGCGGTGCCGAACGGTGTTCCGATGATTTCGCCCTCGGCGACCTCGCCCGCGCTGTCGGAAACCGAAGACAATGGCCTGTTCTTCCGCACCGCACCGTCTGACGCGCGTCAAGGCGCCGTTCTGGCCGACATCGTGGTTGCGCGTGGCATCATGGAACTGGCTGTGACCTACACCAACAACGACTATGGCAAGGGTCTGGCGGACAGCTTCTCGGCGGCATACACCGCTGCGGGTGGCAAAATCACCCTGACCGCACCGCATGACGATGCAAAGGCCGACTATTCGGCAGAAGTTGGCGCGCTGGCATCCGCTGGTGGTGACGCGCTGGCGGTGTTTGGCTATACCGACAAAGGCGGCAAGGGCATCATTCAGGCGTCGATCGACACCGATGCATTTGGCAGCTTTATCTTTGGCGACGGCATGTATGGCGACCAGATTGTCAAAGATCTGGGCGCGGATCTTGATGGCACCTTTGGCACGGTTCCGTGGGCCCAGGGCGATGGCGCAAAGATGTTCGAGGGCATCGCTGCCGCGGCTGATATTGATCCCAACGGGGCCTATGTGCGCGAATCCTATGACGCGGCGGCTTTGATCGCGCTGGCGATGGCCGCAGGTGGCGAAGCCACTTCGGCAGCTGTGACCGCCAATGTTCTGAACGTGGCCAACGCGCCGGGTGAAAAGATCATGCCGGGCGAGCTGGGCAAGGCGCTGGAAATCCTCGCGGCGGGTGGTGAAGTTGACTATGTCGGCGCAACCGGCGTTGAGCTGATCGGCCCCGGCGAAGCGGGCGGCACCTATCGCCACTTCGAGGTCAAGGACATGGCCTACGAAACCGTCGAAATCAAATAATCGACTTTTGAATCTGATCAGCCCAGGGTGTTTATCTTGGGCTGTTTCAACGACTTAGAGGGCGCATTTAAAGTATCGCCCCAGGGGGATAATCCGTGATCCGGGTGGAAAATCTGCACCGCCATTTTGGCGGTTTTCGTGCTGTTGATGGTGCGAGTTTGGAAATTGCCAAAGGGTCGATCACTGGGCTTGTTGGCCCGAATGGCGCGGGGAAAACCACGCTGTTCAATGTGATCGCCGGGCTTTTGCCACCGACCAGTGGACAGGTCTTTATGGACGGCGAAGACATCACCGGTCTGCCGCCGCATGAGCTGTTTCACAAGGGGCTCTTGCGCACCTTTCAGATCGCGCATGAATTCAGTTCGATGTCGTGTCGTGAAAACCTGATGATGGTCCCCGGCGGCCAATCGGGCGAGCATCTTTGGAACACCTGGTTTGGTCGCAAGCGCATCGCCGACGAAGAGCGCGCATTGCGGGCCAAGGCCGATGAAGTTCTTGAATTCCTGACCATCACCCATCTGGCGGATCACCCGGCTGGCGCCATCTCAGGCGGTCAGAAAAAGCTTTTGGAACTTGGCCGCACCATGATGGTCGATGCCAAGATCGTCTTTCTGGACGAGGTCGGCGCAGGCGTGAACCGCACGCTGTTGATGACCATTGCCGATGCGATTCTCGAGTTGAACCGCAGCCGGGGCTATACTTTTTGCGTCATCGAACACGACATGGACTTTATCGGCAAGCTCTGTGATCCGGTGATCGTCATGGCCGAGGGCAAGCATCTGGCAGAAGGCACGCTGGATGAAATCAAAGCCAATGAGCAGGTGATCGAAGCCTATCTGGGGACCGGCCTCAAGAACAAGGAGGCCAGCGCATGAGCGGCACGGACAACCCGTATCAGGACGACCACGGCAATCACGATGCGTCGCTGGGAAACCCAAAGGGCATGGGCACAATTGATGCCACCGCCAAAAGCGGCGAAACCCATCCTGCCCCGGATGAGCCCTTTTTGATTGGCGCCAATATGACCGGTGGCTATGGCAAGAACGGCCCGGATATCCTGCATGATTGCACCATTGCAGTTGAAAAGGGTGAAGTTGCCGTGATTGTCGGCCCAAACGGCGCCGGGAAATCCACGGCGATGAAGGCGACCTTTGGCATGCTGAACCTGCGCAAGGGTCATGTCACGCTGGATGGCACCGACATCACCGCCCTGACCCCGCAGGCGCGTGTGCAAAATGGCATGGGCTTTGTGCCGCAGACCAGCAATATCTTTACCTCGATGACGGTGGAAGAGAACCTCGAGATGGGGGCCTTTATCCGCACCGATGATTACACGGACACGATGGAACAGGTCTATGAGCTGTTCCCGATCCTGCGCGACAAACGCAACCAGCCCGCCGGCGAGCTTTCGGGTGGGCAGCGTCAACAGGTGGCCGTGGGCCGTGCGCTGATGACACAGCCCAAGGTGCTGTTGCTTGATGAACCCACAGCGGGTGTGTCCCCCATCGTCATGGATGAGCTGTTTGACCGGATCATCGAGGTGGCGCGCTCCGGGATCTCTATCCTGATGGTCGAACAAAACGCCAAGCAAGCGCTTGAAATCGCAGACAAAGGCTATGTTCTGGTCCAGGGCGCCAATGCACACACCGGCACTGGGCAAAGCCTTTTGGCGGATCCCGAAGTGCGCAAATCCTTTTTGGGAGGATAAGCAGATGGTGCGGAATTTGGATATTTTCAAAGAGATGAAGCCCGCAGGTCGCGGTTTCCCCGGGACCGGGGCGCGTGATGCCGGGGGATCTTTTGACACAGATAAGGGGGGCGCCGCGTAATGGATTTCCTCAACGCCATTGTGGCGCTAACCAACTTTGTTCTGATCCCCGGCCTGACCTATGGCAGCCAGCTGGCGCTGGGTGCGCTGGGGGTGACGCTGGTCTACGGGATCTTGCGGTTCTCGAACTTTGCCCATGGCGATACCATGGCCTTTGGCACCATGTCGGTGATCCTGTTCACCTGGGGTTTCCAGTCGATGGGCCTGTCGCTTGGGCCACTGCCCACCGCGCTTTTGGCCATCCCCTTTGGCATCGCAGCCACGGCGGTTCTTGTGCTGGGCACGGACCGTATGATCTATCGCTTTTATCGCAAGCAAAAGGCCAAACCGGTGATTGTGGTCATGGTCTCGCTTGGGGTCATGTTCGTCTATAACGGTCTGACACGTTTTATTCTGGGGACCAATGAGATCCGCTTTGCCGACGGTGAGCGGTTCATCATGCGGGCGCGTGATTTCAAAAAGGCCACCGGCCTGAGTGAAGGCCTGACCTTGAAGACGACCCAGGGCCTGACCATTGTCACCGCCGTGATCGTTGTGGCGCTGCTGTTCTGGTTCCTGAACAAAACACGCACGGGCAAATCTATGCGGGCGTTTTCCGATAACGAAGATCTGGCTCTGCTGTCCGGGATCAACCCCGAGCGCGTTGTGGTGGTGACATGGTTGATCGTTGCGGCGCTGATCGTTGTTGCCGGTACCCTGTATGGTCTGGACAAGAGTTATCTGCCCTTCACCTTCTTCCAGCTGCTGCTGCCCATCTTTGCGGCGGCGATTGTCGGGGGGCTGGGAAGTCCGCTGGGGGCCATCGCCGGGGGGTTTGTCGTGGCCTTTTCCGAGGTCGCCATCACCTATGCTTGGAAAAAAGTTCTGAAATATCTGTTGCCTGAAAGCCTTGAACCCGAAGGGATCGTTCAACTCATGGCTACGGATTACAAATTCGCTGTCAGCTTTATGATCCTGGTGGTTGTGCTGCTGGTCAAACCCACAGGTCTGTTCAAAGGAAAATCGGTATGAGCCAGTCCGTTCGTACATACGCATTGTTTGCGCTGGTCTTTGTGCTGATCGTGGGCACGGGGTTGGTTCAGGGATGGAACCAGGCTTTGACGATCCTCAATATGGGGTTGGTCAGCGCGATCATGGCGTTGGGGGTGAACCTGCAATGGGGCATCGCCGGGTTGTTTAACGTGGGTGTCATGGGCTTTGTCGCGATGGGTGGCATGGCGGTGGTGCTGACCTCGATGCCTCCGGTGCCCGAGGCCTGGGCTGCGGGCGGCGTTCGGTCCTGGGGGGCCATTGCGCTTGGGGTGCTGACGGTCGCCGGATCGGCGTTTATCTACAAGAAGACGCGCAAAGGCTGGCTGGTGGCGCTGGTCGTGCTGTTGGGCTTTGTGGCCTATCGCATGATGCGCGACCCTGCGGTGGAGGCCATCGAAGCGGTCAATCCCGCGCTCGAAGGCTATCTGGGTGGTTTGGGCCTGCCGGTGTTGCTGGCCTGGCCCATGGGTGGCCTATTGGCGGCAGGTGCGGCCTGGGTCATTGGCAAGACCGCTTTGGGGCTGCGCTCGGACTATCTGGCGATCGCCACGCTGGGCATTTCCGAGATCCTGATCGCAATCATGAAAAACGAAGACTGGCTGACCCGCGGTGTGAAAAACGTCAACGGCCTGCCCCGTCCCGTCCCCTATGAGACCGATCTGCAAAACGACCCCGGCTTTGTCGAAAGCGCTGCGGCCTGGGGGTTCGAACCCACCTTGGCCTCGACGCTGTATGTCAAGCTGAGCTATTCGATCCTGTTCACGGTGGCTTTGGTCGCGCTGTTGGTTCTGGCGCAGCTGGCGTTGAAATCGCCTTGGGGCCGGATGATGCGCGCGATCCGCGACAACGAGGTCTCATCGCAGGCCATGGGCAAAGACGTGACCTTTCGCCATTTGCAGGTGTTTATCCTTGGCTCGGCCATCTGTGGCCTTGCCGGTGCGATGATGACCACCCTGGACGGGCTGTTTGTCCCAACGTCGTACCAACCGCTGCGCTATACCTTCCTGATTTGGGTGATGGTGATTGTCGGCGGGTCGGGCAACAATCTGGGCGCGGTTCTGGGTGGGTTCGTGATCTGGTTCCTGTGGATTCAGGTCGAAGTCCTGGGCCCGCAGATTATGACGGTTCTGACCTTCTGGTTGCCGGATGGATCCGGGTTGAAAGAGCACCTGCTGGAAAGCGTCGCCCATATGCGGCTGCTGACCATGGGGGTGATCTTGCTGCTGGTGCTGCGGTTCAGCCCGCGTGGCTTGCTGCCGGAAAAATAAGGGTCTGACCTTGTGACTAAAAACAGCCCGCGACCCGTTCGCGGGCTGTTTTCGTTTCCGGATATGGCGCCCAGCTAGCCTAGCCTTGCTCTTTTTCGATGTATCGCCAAAAGGCCTGCCAAGCGTCCTTTTGGCTCTCGGATAGTCCCGCATCCTCGTCATCACGCAATGCCTCGGGCGATGACCATGGGGCTTCCAAGGGCCGTGCCACCTCGCAGAGCTCGGCCTGTTTCTGGGGCGAAGGTTCTTTCGCCAAGAGCCTGTCAAAGGGGCTATCGGATTGCGCGACTTTCACGAAATCCGACACAATCTCTTGAATACGCGCGTCTTCGGCCTGTTCGGGAAAGGCCGCAACCAGCTCTGATATTTTCAATAAGTCTGCCTGCATCTCTCCGCCACAGCTCCATTTCAGTGCGAGTGGGGTCAGGACGAAATCAAAACCGAAAAACACATTCGGCCTGAATTGCTGTTCTGCGGCCGCATATGAAATTGGCTAGATCAGAAAAGCTGAAAACAATACGTGGCCAAGTCGTATGAGCGCCCCCCAACAGATCCGTCTGTGGCAACAGATTTGAGAGTGCTGCGCAAACAATGCCGTGTCGAGCCGCGTAGAACCATCGGGTTACAGCGCGTGACCGCCGGGTCACACCCCGCAACTCTTAAGTCAAGGCCTACGTCAGGGAGGTCACCCAAAGGATTGTCGCATCTTCAGGAGACACCGAAATCACGTTATGACCCATGGTTGAATCGTAATAGGCGCTGTCGCCGCGCTTCATTTCGATGGGTTCATAAAACTCTGTGTACAGGCGGATCACCCCGGTCAACACATAGAGAAACTCTTCGCCGTCATGGCGCACCCAGCCGTCGAACTCATCGACCGACCGCGCGCGAACGCGGGCACGGTAGGGCAGCATCTTTTTGCGGGTCAGCGTTTCCGCCATCAGCTCGTGCTCATAGGTGGTGGTCAGCTGATTTTGCCCCTCGCCCATCCGTGTCACGGCCATACGCCCGTTGACCTTTTCCTGCTGTGGCGGCGTGAACAGCTGTGGCACGGAAATCTCAAGCCCGACGGCCAGCTTCTTGAGCGCCTCATAGGTGGGTGACATCTGGCCGTTTTCGATCTTGGACAGGGTCGAACGCGCCAGCCCCGCCTGTTTCGCCGCCTGTTCCAGCGTCCAGTTGCGATCCTTGCGCAAATCGCGCACGCGCTGGCCCAGATCAAGCGGTTCAACCGGGCTGTCTTCTCCGTTTTCACGGGCAATTTTGATCAGGGATTTCGGGTCACGCGTCATGGGGATCTTCTATAGGTCGCACCCGCGCCCCTTGCAAGCATCCCTGCGCGAGCGTAATTCCATCCCATGCTTTCCGTATTCGATCAGGGCCCCTTTGCCCCCTGCCCCCGTCCTTTCAATCTGGCTGCGCATGTCCTTTGTGCGGGCGCACAGACGCCGGATAAAATCGCCCTGTCCGTCGTTCAGCCCAACACGCGCCAGGATTGGACCTATGGACAGTTGATTTCAGCGATCCGGGGCACCGCCACCGGCCTGCAAGAGGCCGGGCTGCGCGCCGGGGACATCCTCTTGATGCGGCTGGACAATACGGTGGATTTCCCGATTGCCTATCTGGGAGCGATCGCAACCGGGGTTATCCCGGTCCCGACCTCATCCCAGCTGACCGCGCAGGAAGTGACCAAAATCATCGCGCATTTGTCGCCCAAGGCCGTATTATGTGCGCCGAATGTCCCCTGTCCGCAAACAAACCTTCCTGTCTTTGGGCCGGAAACCTACGAAGCCTGGCATGATCTGCCGCCTTCTGATTTCGACATGGGAGACCCCGACCGGCTGGCCTATATAATCTATACCTCGGGCACCTCCGGCACGCCCCGCGCCGTGGGGCATGCGCATCGGGCGATTTGGGCGCGTCAGATGATGATGGACGGGTGGTATGGGTTGCAATCCAACGACCGCCTCTTGCACGCTGGCGCCTTTAACTGGACCTTTACGCTGGGCACGGGTCTGATGGACCCGTGGACCCTGGGCGCGACGGCCTTGATCCCGGCCAAGGACAGCGATCCCGCGCAACTTGGGTTGCTTTTGGCACGTACGCAGGCAACAGTTTTTGCGGCCGCACCGGGGGTTTATCGCCAGCTTCTAAAGTACCCTCTGCCGGATGTTCCGGATCTTCGTCATGGGCTGGCAGCGGGGGAAAAGCTATCTGAAACGATCCGAAACACCTGGCGAAAGGCCTCGGGGACAGAAATCTACGAGGCCTACGGCATGTCGGAATGTTCGACCTTTATCTCCAATGCGCCGGGATCAAAATCCGACCCCGGCACGCTGGGCAGGCCGCAAAAAGGGCGCAAGCTGGCAATCGTAGATGCCACGGGCCAGCCCGTCGCGCGCAACACCGAAGGCACGATCGCCATTGACAAAAGCGACCCGGGTTTGATGCGGGGCTATATCGGTGCCGATGACGCCACCCGACAGAAATTCAAAGGGGACTGGTTCCTGACCGGGGATCAGGGCCTGATGGATGGCCAGGACCAGATCACCTATCTGGGCCGCAGCGACGACATGATGAATGCCGGCGGCTATCGCGTTTCGCCCGCCGAAGTCGAGGCCGCCCTCGCCCATCTGCCCGGCGTGAACGAGATCGCTGTGACGGATATCGCCATCAAGGAAGACGTGCGCATCATCGCCGCCTTCTATACCAGCGGCTCTGATCTGGACGAAGAAGATCTGAAATCCCGGGCCGAGACACGTCTGGCCCGCTACAAATGCCCCCGCACCTATCTGCGCATGGAGGCGCTGCCTCGCAATGCCAATGGGAAAGTGCTACGCAAGGCGCTGAAAGACACGTATTCCGCGCGCAACTGACGCGTCAAAGGACATCCACATGATCCAACTGGACATTTTCTCGGACCCGATCTGCCCCTGGTGCTATATCGGCAAAGCCTATCTTGACCGCGCTCTGGCCAATGCACCGGATCACCCGTTCACCATTCGCTGGCTTCCCTTTATGCTGAACCCGGCCATGCCTGCCGCAGGGATGGACCGCCGAACCTATCTGGAAGAGAAATTCGGTGGCAAAGACGGGGCGGTTCAGGCCTATTTACCGGTTGAAGAGCACGCCAAACAGGCGGGCATCGACATTGCGCTGGACAAGATCAAAACCACGCCCAACACCGTCAACGCCCATCGCTTGATCCATTGGGCCGAGATCGAAGGCGTGCAGACGGCGGTGGTTTCTTCCCTGTTCCAGGCCTATTTCGTCGACGGGCGTGACATCGGTGATCACGAAACGCTGGCCGACATCGCCGACAGCTGTTCGATGGACGCGGCCATGGTGCTCCGGTTGCTGAACTCGGATGTGGACCAGCGCGAAATCGTCGAGCGCGACGCCTCGGCGCGGGGCATGGGGGTCAATTCAGTGCCAACCTTTATCGTCGCGGGGCAGCACGCGGTGCCGGGCGCGCAGCCGCCCGAATTGTGGGCCAAGGTGATCGCCGAGTTGAATGGAGCCGGAGCCAACGCCTGATGGAACTGCTGCGCGCCCTCTCTTTGATCGCGTCCCTTGCCCTGATCATCATCGGCGGCACGTTGTTTTTTCATTGGGCCGAGGGCTGGAGCTATCTGGACAGCTATTTTTTCACGGTGGTGACCCTATCCACCGTGGGCTATGGCAATCTGGTCCCTGTCACGGCCATGGGCAAAATCGGCACCACGGTGTTCATCTTTGTTGGCCTTGGTGTGTTTGCGGTTGCGATCCAGCAGTTCGGCTCGTTTGCGACACGCAAGCGGAATGAACACACCGAATGGCTGGTTGCTAGGCTGGGACAGCACGAAGAGCATTCCGCCAATCGGGACGATATCCCGCATCATCCGCGCAAACCGCATGAACCAAAGTCATAGCCCATCGGCATGCACCGTGCCCACTGCATAAATGCACAGCATTTGCTCTTGTGAAAAACCCTGCGCACAGATACGGCCAAATGGTCCCAACCCGAGGCCACTATGCCCAAACATCCCAATCGCACTGAATTCATCGCGTTGATCGCGATGATGTTTGCGACAATCGCCTTTTCGATTGACGCCATGCTGCCCGCCCTGCCCGAAATTCAAAATGAATTCCGGCCCGAAAATCCGAACCGGGTTCAATTGATCGTAGGCAGCTTTCTGTTCGGCCTGGGGATCGGCACGCTGTTCACAGGCCCCCTGTCGGATGCCTTTGGTCGCAAGCCGGTGGTGATGGTCGGGGCCGGGTTGTATATCGGGTGTTCGGTGGCCGCAACGCTGGTGCCCAATCTTGAGCTATTGGCGCTGACCCGCGTTGGACAAGGGCTGGGTGCCGCCGCGGCTCGCGTCGTGGCCATGGCCATCGTGCGCGACATTTATTCCGGTCGAGCGATGGCCCAGATCATTTCATTCGTGATGATGATCTTCACCATTTTTCCAGCCATCGCCCCCAGTATCGGAGCTGGTCTTTTGTCCCTTGCGGGGTGGCGCGCCATTTTCTGGGCGTTTGTGCTGTTTTCAACGGTCTCGACGCTTTGGTTTTGGGTCAGGCAGCCCGAAACGCTTCGCGTCGAAAACCGGCGTCCCTTTCGCATCGCCACCTTGATGAAAGACGCCACCGAAACCTTTTCAACGCCGCTTGTCCGGCTAAGCACAACGGTTCAGGCGCTCGCCTATGGGATGCTGTTCGCATTGATTTCCAGCATTCACCCGATTTACGAGCACAGCTTTGATCTTGCGGATTCTTTTCACCTGTGGTTCGCGGCAACCGCATTGCTGGCCATGAGCAGCGGATACGTCAACGCCAGCCTTGTGATGCGCCACGGGATGCGCAAGATGGTCACCACTATGTTAACCGTGTCTTCGGGACTGTCGTTGATAGTGCTCGTGGCCCTGGTCCTTGAGCCTGCGCCGCCTGCCTATTTCGCAATTTTCTTCATCTGGCAAACCTGCATGTTCTTTCAGGCCGGGATCGTCATGGGCAATCTGAATGCAATGGCAATGGAGCATCTGGGCCACATCGCAGGAATGGCCGCCTCTTTGATCAACGCCATTTCAACGATTGTCGGCGTGTCGATTTCAATTCCGATTGGGCAGATGTTCAACGGAACGCCTTTGCCGTTGGTCGCGGGGTGTTTCTTGCTTGGTTTGCTCAGCCTGTTCCTGATGCGGCGGCTGAAGCGGTTGGAAGACGCGGGGCAAACATCTTTGGAAACATCCGTATAGAAACCCTGGGCGATTTTGAGCGCAAAACCTCTCACGCACTATGCGCTTTGGCCTAGATCGCTTTCGGAAATATCCTGATCCGTGGTCACAAGCGCATAAGAGGCCATGTCTTCGGACAACTCATGAGACATACTTAGCATTTCATTCGAACGCCCGGCCAACTGCTCTCCCAGCGTCACGGCTTCACGCATTCCGCTATCGACACCTGTCATCATATTGTCGAGGTTTTTGAGCGTCTCAGAGAGCTCACCGTTTTTTTCGGAAATCGAGCTGGTCAGTTCGCTGGCGGATGCGATTGCGGTTTGAATTTGCTCAAGGCTTTTACCCACTGTATTGACCAGATCCGCGCCTGCGCTGACTTGTTCCGAGCTGTCGGAAATAAGCTGTTTAATCCCATTTGCGGCCTCAGAGGTGCTTTGGGCCAGTCCACGGACCTCTGCGGCAACCACCGCAAATCCCTTGCCCGATTCGCCTGCGCGCGCGGCCTCGACCCCGGCATTCAGGGCCAAGAGGTTGGTTTGGAAAGAAATATCATCAATCAGATCCACGATCTGCGAAATCTCACCCGAACTGGCTTCGATCGTTTGCATGGCGTGAATCGCCTTTGACGTGACTTCGCCACCCCGAACCGCACTGTCATGCGCCAATCCCGAACGTTCGGCGGCATCTTTTGCCTGATCAGCGGTCTGCCCCAAGGCCACCACAAGCTCGGCACGTACCGCAGAAGCATCCGCCAGTTTGTCCGATTGGTGGCAGGCACTGGTGTTCATGGTTTGAACGGTTCCAACCAGTTCGCGCGATCCAGACGAAAACTCCTCGGCGAGGCCGCTGGCCTTGGCGAATGCCGAGCGCAACGTTCGGATGGTCGTATTAAAGTCGTTGCGCAGGATTTCATATCGCTCTGGAAACGGGGCTTCGATTTCGCAGGACATGTCTTTTTGCGCCAGCTGCGCCAGGGCGCTGCGCAGTTCCACGATCACGTCATTTGCGCTTTCATGGGCGGTTTCCGCCTCATTTTGCGCCTGGGCGGCCATCTGTTTTTCCGTTTCTAGGTTCTCAGTGGTGCGCACCACCTGCTCCATGACCTCGGCACGTTGCAGCATCGCCACGATCAAAACCGCACCTTCGATCACGACAATCGTTCCATGCAACGCCGTGCGTTCCAAATTACCCCAAAGATCAACAGACGGAAAAACAAGAGCGGGCATGAGCAGAGTCAGGGCTAGATGATGCACCGCTGTCAGCCCACACGCCCAGATCAGCACAGGAACGCGGCCAAGCGTTGAAGCGATGGCAAGCGCCGCGAAAAACAGCATATGCATGTCAATTTGCCAGGGATGCCCGGTAAAAACGGCCGTTTGCAAAATAACCTGTCCAATCAATGCGCTGACCAACAGATAGTCAGCATTTCTGCTGGTCAATCGCCCGGAAACATATGCCGCCACCCCCAAAAAGAGTGCTGCAACCAATGTCGGGACAAACGGAAACCCTATCAGATATGCGGAAACCGGAGACACCGGGATCATCAATAGGCTTACGATCAGTGCTAGTTTTTCACCTTGCATACTCCGGATGCGATTCAGAAATTTAGACACGATTTGTCACTCCGCAAATTTGGGCAATACGGTTGCCATCGGCCAAAAGCCAGCTTCCCAAGTTGGTCAGATCATCCACAGGGATGGGTCCGGAAAATACCGCCAAAGCGCCAAAGCGGGCGACATCTGGTCCGATCAGATGTCCTCCGGTTTTCTGCACAATGCGCTCAACCCCAAGCCCCCAAGGGGGCGCAAGAACCAACACCGGTTCACCCGCGCGCGCAGGGGCTGACAAAAGGCTAAGTGTGATACTTAAGCCAACCGCAATGCAGCCAACCCCCACAGCCAACACAAGCGCGAGCGCACTATGAACACGTTTCAACATAGCCCATGAGTGACCCATCGGCCTTGACACCCCGTTAAAATCATCCGCCCGTCCCCGCGCGATGCTTATAATTTTATCAAGATAGATATAGTATACCATCGCATACAATGTTTCCCATTCACACTTTATGCGTTAAACCAAGACATCTGATTCAGTCTGAAAGGCGTAGTCATGTCTAAGATCAAGGTAGAAAACCCGATTGTCGAAATGGACGGCGATGAAATGACCCGCATCATGTGGCAGTTCATCAAGGACAAGCTAATCCTGCCCTATCTGGATGTCGATTTGCTGTATTACGATCTTGGCATCGAAGAACGCGACCGGACCGAAGATCAGATCACGATCGATGCTGCCGAAAAAACCAAAGAAGTGGGTGTTGCGGTCAAATGTGCCACCATCACCCCGGACGAACAACGCGTCGAAGAGTTCGGCCTGAAACAGATGTGGCGCAGCCCCAATGGCACGATCCGCAACATTCTGGGGGGCGTGGTGTTTCGACAGCCGATCATCTGCAAAAACGTGCCACGGCTTGTGCCGGGCTGGACCTCTCCGATTGTGGTCGGACGCCATGCCTTTGGAGATCAGTACAAAGCAACGGATTTTCACTTTCCCTCTGCCGGCAAGCTGACCATGAAATGGGAGGGCGCAAACGGCGAGATCATCGAACGCGACGTCTATGATGCCCCGGACGCGGGTGTCTATATGGGCATGTATAATCAGGATGAAAGCATACGTGATTTCGCCCGTGCCTCGCTGAACTACGGTCTGAACATCGGATGGCCCGTGTATCTGTCCACCAAGAACACGATCCTAAAGGCCTATGACGGGCGCTTTAAAGACCTGTTCCAAGAGATCTTTGAAACCGAATTCGCGGAAAAATTCAAAGAGGCAGGGATCTGGTACGAACACCGGCTGATTGACGACATGGTCGCTTGTGCCTTGAAATGGAATGGGGAATTCGTTTGGGCCTGCAAGAACTATGATGGGGACGTACAGTCAGATACGGTCGCACAGGGTTTTGGTAGCCTTGGCATGATGGCATCGCAATTGATGACGCCGGACGGCAAGATCGTGGAATCCGAAGCGGCACATGGCACCGTGACCCGCCACTATCGCCAACACCAGGCGGGTGAAGCCACCTCAACCAATTCGATTGCGTCGATCTATGCGTGGACAGGCGCGCTCAAACACCGGGCCAAGCTGGATGCCAACGACAAGCTGCAAGAATTCGCCGAGACACTTGAGCGGGTGATCATTGAAACGGTTGAAAGCGGCCATATGACCAAAGATCTGGCGCTGTTGGTCGGGCCGGATCAAAGCTGGCTAACCACGATGGGGTTCCTTGAAAAGATCGATGAAAACCTGAACAGCGCCTTGTCCGGCTAAGACATGCGGCGGCGTGTGCGCAATCAGACGCCCCTAACCAATCCCGACAAACCGATCCGGCAGTTCAGTACGGTGGTCCAGCTTCAGAGCCCGCGTCTTGACGATGTTAAACTTTTCGTTGCGCGTGGGTTTGATCGACAACGTATCGAACGCGTGTTTTTCTGAGACCTCCCAGGGTTCGGTTCGCTTTCCCATGAAGGTCTCATAAAATTTGGTGGCATCTTCATCTGCGGCTCGCCACCCTGCCCCTGGCCCGCCCGGCGCATCCTGCGCCGCGACCTGCATGCGCACCTGGGTTGCGTCTTTTAACGCCTGTTTGTTGGCGTATTTGAGATGCGCCAGGAACAATCCACGTGGCATCGCAAAGGGAAAGCTGTTCAGGCGTTTGGGGGCGACGCGGACACCGTGCAATTGAAATCCGATCGGCCGTCGCGACGCGACCGCCTTGGAATAATGACCGGAAAAAGCCATGTGCCGCCGTTGTGTCAGAACCGGGCCCTCTGTCATCGGGCGGTCAAAGGGCATTTCAACCAGATCAAACCCTAGCGCCGTCAGAACCGGGTTTTCGGCATTCGCATAAATCGCGGCGGCCAAGGACGGGTAATAAAGCGGGTCGTGGCAAATCAGTTCATCCGCATCGCAGCGGATCACCCAGTCATAGATCTGCGACAGACCGCTGTGAAACCCATCCAGCATGGCGGCGCGTTTGCGATCGAAGTTGTCAAACCCGTCACGGGGGATGGTGATCACCGTTGCCCGGGGACAGATCTGGGCAATCAGGGGGTCCGCCCCATGCGCAACAATATAAAGGTTCTCAGCCCCCAGCTGATGCCCATGATGCGCATACCAACGTGACAGGGCCCAATGATCACGATGAACCATCGTCAACGCGCAAATCTTCATGGCATGCCTCTCTGGCCAAACAAACCCACCTGATCCCAGTGGCTATGACACGCGCCGCGGAGTGGATCAACTTGGGAGCCTGCCCCAAGCGTCTGATGGTTGAATTTGAAACAATCCCGTCGTTTTCCAGCAACTGTTTCCACTGACTAATTGTTGCCAATTTTCTTTCTTTTTTTACCCACAATCCGCTAAACTGGCACAATAGAAATTATTTATTGCGTGTTTCTGGGGGCAAAATGTCAGTTATTCTAGTAAGCCTTTTAACCGGCGCGGGCCTGATCGGGGCCAGTTTCGTAGGAGATTCAGCCGACGACACGGTCTTTGGCTCGGACGCGGATGATGACATCCAGGGCCAAGGCGGCCGTGACCTTTTGCTTGGCGCCGAGGGCGACGATCTTTTGAACGGGGGCACGGGCCACGACACCCTTGATGGCGGATCGGGCAACGATGAGCTGTTCGGGGAAACAGGGTCCGATTGGCTTAAAGGTGGTCTCGGGCTGGATTTTCTTGATGGTGGCGCGGGCCACGACCAGCTGGAGGGCGATGAAGGACACGATACGCTGTTGGGTCAGGCGGGTCACGATCTGCTGTTGGGCGGCGAAGGCGACGACCAGCTGAACGGCATGATCGGCAATGACACGCTTGACGGTGGCGGCGGCAACGACAGCCTGAGCGGTGACAACGGATACGACCTTCTCAAGGGCGGGCTTGGCCAAGACACGCTGCACGGTGGCGGGCATGACGATACGCTGGCCGGCAATGAGGACGACGATTCGCTATACGGTGGTGGCGGGGACGATGTTCTGCTTGGAGGCGAAGGCGACGATGCCCTGAACGGCATGGCCGGCCATGACACGCTGGATGGGGGCGCAGGCGACGATCAGTTGCGCGGCAGCGCGGGGGACGACCTGCTGAAAGGCGGGCTTGGCCTTGACGCGCTGAACGGCGGTCTGGGCGATGATACGCTTGAAGGGAACGAAGATGCCGACACTTTGCTGGGGGGCGACGGGAATGACCTGTTGCTGGGGGGCGAAGGCGACGATGTTCTGACCGGCATGGCGGACAATGACACATTGGATGGTGGCGGAGGTCACGATCAGCTCATGGGCGGTCTGGGAGAGGACCTGCTGAAAGGCGGAACCGGGCATGACCTGCTTGTCGGTGGAAAGGGCAGTGATACCCTGAACGGCAACGAAGACGATGACACCCTGAACGCGGGCGCTGGAAACGACCTTTTGCTGGGCGGAGAAGGCAATGACCTGCTGCGCGGCAATGCCGATGCGGATACGCTGGACGGCGGCAGCGGCCAGGATCTGTTGGATGGGGGCGTGGGCGACGATCTCCTGAAAGGTGGCACCGGTGCGGATACGCTTGAGGGCAAAAGCGGAAATGATGCGCTGTTTGGCGATGAAGGGGATGACACATTGCTTGGCGCAACCGGCAATGACACCCTGTCCGGCGGTGCCGGGCTTGACCTGCTCGATGGCGGCGCGGGTGACGATCTATTGCAAGACAACGGTGGCGACACCCTGCTTGGGGGCGCTGGCAATGATCTGATCGAAGGCGTGGCCTTTTCTGCCCCCTTGTCGCAAAGCCAGCCGAACAGCCTGCTGCGCGGCGGAGCCGGGAACGATACGCTGGTGGGTCAAGTGAATGCGGATCTGTTCGGCGGAACCGGGGATGACATTCTTCGGGCTGAATTCGGGGTTGGTGTCACGCTGAACGGCGGTGAGGGCAACGATACGCTGCACGGCAGCTTTTTCGACAACCACATGTCCGGGGACGCCGGGGATGATGTGCTGTTTGTCGGTGGATCGGACACGCTGTCCGGGCTGCGCCTTGCCAGCGGCGGCACTGGAAACGACCTGATCACCGCCACCTTTGGGGGATCAGATCTGGACCTGAGCGGGGATGAGGGCAACGATACACTTCGCGGCGGTCTGGCCTCGGACACCCTGCACGGCGGTGCGGGGAATGATCTGTTGCAGGCCACCGTGGGCGCTGACCTGATGACCGGTGGTGACGGTCAGGACAATTTCATCCTCAGCCTCGAAAACGCCGATGGAGGGCCCCGTCCGGGCAGCGATGTGATCACCGATTTCGACCGCACCCAGGACACCATCGTGGTGGTTCACCCCGATGATACCCCCATGACCTTCTCGGATCTGACCTATGCCGAAGGGCCCTTGGGGATCACGATCCACTCAGGGGATGTTCTGCTGGCGACCGTGACCTCGGGCGCAACCTTGCACGAAGTGCAATCGGGCGTGGCGTTTGTTTCACAAAGCGCGCTGCAAGCCTTTGTTGACGCCGGCGGCATCGGCCCACTGCCCCATGGCACCGACGGGGACGATACGCTAATTGGCACAGATCAGGCCGAATTGCTGGATGGGAATGCGGGCGACGATCTGATGATTGCCGGGGATGATACCGAAAGCGGTGGGCGCGACGAGACCGGATTGGCCATTGGCGCAGACCTGCTGCGCGGGGGCGAAGGTGTTGACACCCTCGTTGGGGGTCTGCGTCACCATGCGCTTCTGGGCGGCGCGGGTGACGACCTGATCATCGGGGGCGATGGCGGCGCGCAGGAACTGAATGGGGGCGACGGCGATGATACGATCATTGGCGGGACTGCTGACTCCATTCAAATCACCCCCTTCTTCAGCCTCCCCTCTGAAATCTGGGGCGGTGAAGGCGATGACCTGCTGATCGACGGCGATGGAAACTATGCGCTGGATGGCGGCATGGGGGCGGATACCATCGTTGCCGATGATTTTACCCGCATCACCGGGTTTGACCGCGACGAAGATCAGCTGGTTTTCGTGCTGGAAGGTGTGGCCCCGGCGGAGGTCGACATTTCGATCCAATCGCACCCCAACTACTATCGCATGACGCTGTTGGGTTGGGATCTTGTGGTGACTTTGCGCGCCGCGGATACGACCGTGCTAGGCCGTGCGGTTCTGCCCGGCCAGGGGGCCCAGTGGGGGCCTAGTGCGGTTGCCAGCTATGATGCCCCGCCCATGGTCTATGATGCCTGGATTGCGCGGATTGGCTTTATGTCGCCCGAAGAACTGGCCACCGCCGCAGACTCGGCTCCGGTCTTTGCCTAAGACGTGATGCGTGCGAAAAAAGGGCCCCGACCGGGGCCCTTTGAGTTTCGCTTACAAGGCTCATTTTGGTTCACCGCCCGAGATTTATTTTGCCTGCGGCCTTGTCCGCGCTCAGGACCGGCGCACCGATCCCAGGTGGGGGGTGGCCGGGAAATACCCCGGCCTCTCACCGCCACCCATCACTGAGGGATCCGGTGAAAAGATCCCTCATAAACACCCCCCCGGGGTGAATTTCGCTACCCGTCAGCTACAACCAGAGGTTGCGCCACATGTGTTGCATTTCATACAGGTGCCATTGCGCACCAGCGTGTAATTGCCGCAATCTCCACAGGCTTCGCCCTCATAGCCCTGCATCTTGGCCTTGACCCGTTCATCCATTGCAGTCATCGCAACAGTCGAGGTTGACGTGGCCACAGCCGCCGCCGCCGTTTCCGGCACCAGCGTATTCAGAACCGCCACGGGATCGCCTTCGGCTTCAACCGTCTGTCCCCCATGAAGCACCACCAACTCCTGCGGCAGGCGTTTGCGCAGATACCCGGTTGAGCTGATCTGCTTCAGGACTTCCAAGGATTTCGACGCGGCTGTCTCTGACAATTCCTTGACGTTGGCCACGCCTTCTTCGGCGCCTCGGCCCAAATCGTCAAACGCAGGCCCCTGAGGTTTGACATGCGCCAGATCTGTTCGATCCAGATAAGAAACCGCCAGTTCCCGGAAGATATAATCCAGGATGGATGTCGCATTTTTGATAGAATCGTTGCCCTGTACCATGCCCGCGGGCTCAAATTTGGTAAAGGTAAAGGCGTCGACGAACTCTTCGAGCGGCACACCGTATTGCAGACCAACCGAGACCGCGATGGCAAAGTTGTTCATCATCGCCCGGAAACCCGCACCCTCTTTGTGCATGTCGATAAAGATTTCGCCAAGCGCGCCATCTTCGTACTCGCCGGTGCGCAGATAGACCTTGTGACCACCAACGACCGCCTTTTGCGTATAACCCTTACGCCGTTCGGGCATCTTGGTGCGCTGCGATTTGATCACCTCTTTGATCACCACTTTTTCGACGATCTTCTCGGCCAGAACGGCGGCTTTTTCCTGCGGTGTCCCGCTTTCAAACACATCTGCCGCGTCGTCATCGTCTTCGACCAGCGCTGCAGCCAGAGGTTGAGACAGCTTCGATCCATCCCGATAGAGCGCGTTGGCCTTGACCCCCATCTGCCAGCTGCGTTCATAGGCGGCCTGACAATCCTCGATGGTTGCGTCGTTGGGCATGTTGATGGTTTTGGAAATCGCCCCGGAAATGAACGATTGCGCCGCCGCCATCATGTCGATGTGACTGTTCACCGACAGATAGCGTTTGCCTTTCTTGCCGCAGGGATTGGCACAATCAAACACGCTCAGATGTTCGTCCTTGAGAAAGGGCGCGCCCTCAAGCGTCATGGTGCCACAAACATGGTCATTGGCCGCGTCGATATCGGATTTGCTAAAGCCCAGGTGTTTCAGCAGGTCAAACGTCGGGTCGTTGAGCTTTTCGGCCGGAATACCCAGTGTCTTGGTGCAGAACTCTTCCCCCAGCGTCCACTGGTTGAACACAAAGCGAATGTCAAAGGCGGTGACCAAAGCGGTTTCGATCTTGTCGATCTGGGTCGGGCCAAAGCCGTGGCCGATCAGCGCGGTGTGGTTGATCCCCGGCGCATTGCCAAGGGACTGATGGCCCACGGCATAGGAAATGATCTCTTCGATTTCCGAGGTGCTATAGCCCAGGGTCGCCAGCGCCAAGGGCACCGACCGGTTGATGATCTTGAAATACCCGCCCCCCGCAAGCTTTTTGAATTTGACCAGCGCGAAATCCGGCTCAATCCCGGTGGTGTCGCAATCCATCACCAGCCCGATGGTGCCGGTGGGTGCAATCACGGTGGTCTGTGCGTTGCGGAACCCGTTGCGTTCACCCAGACGGACCGCTTCATCCCAGCTGGACATGGCCAGTTCAACCAAGACCGGGTCGGGGCAGTTGGTCAGATCCAGGGGAACGGGCTTTACTGCAAGCTCCGCATAGCCTTCGGTCGCGCCATAGGCGGCGTTGCGATGATTGCGGATGACGCGCTGCATGTGGTCCTTGTTGCGCTCATACCCTGCAAAGGCCCCCAGTTCACCGGCGATTTCCGCCGAGGTCGCATAGGCCACACCGGTCATGATCGCGGTCAAAGCGCCGCACAGCGCGCGGCCCTCAACGCTGTCATAACCGTACCCCATGTTCATCAACAGGCCGCCAATATTGGCATAGCCCAAACCCAAGGTGCGGAAATCATAGGACAATTTGGCAATCTCACGCGACGGGAACTGCGCCATGAGAACCGAAATCTCAAGCGTAAGCGTCCACAGGCGGGTCGCGTGCATATAGCCTTCGGCGTCGAATTTGCCGTCATGCAGGAAGGTCAGCAGGTTCATCGACGCCAGGTTGCAGGCCGTGTCATCCAGGAACATGTATTCGGAACAGGGGTTCGAACCGCGGATCTGCCCATCCTCTGGGCAGGTGTGCCAGGCGTTTACCGTGTCATGGAACTGGATGCCGGGATCGGCACAGGCCCAGGCCGCGTGGCCAACCTGTTCCCACAGATCGCGGGCCTTGATGGTCTTGGCGACCCCACCGTCAGTGCGCCGGATCAACTCCCAATCGGCATCGTCCCTGACCGCCTGCAAAAAGGCATCCGTCACCCGGATCGAGTTGTTCGAATTCTGTCCCGACACCGACGCATAGGCTTCGGAATCCCAATCGGTGTCATAGGTTGGGAATTCAATGCTGGCATAGCCCTGACGCGCGTAATCCAACACGCGTTTGATATAGGTTTCCGGGATCATCGCGGATTTCGCCGCACGCACCGCCGATTTTAGCGCGTCGTTCTTTTTCGTGTCATAGGCATCGGCCTCGGCACCGTCCCAGACGCGGATCGCGTCAAAGATGCCGTTGAGCATCTTTTCATGCATCTTCGATCCGGCAACGATGCTGGCAACCTTTTGTTCTTCTTTGACTTTCCAGTTGATGAATTCTTCGATGTCCGGATGGTCCGCATCACAGATCACCATCTTGGCGGCCCGGCGCGTGGTGCCGCCGGACTTGATCGCACCCGCCGCACGATCTCCGATTTTCAAAAAACCCATCAGGCCGCTTGATTTGCCGCCCCCCGACAGGCTTTCGCCCTCGGCCCGGAGGCTGGAAAAGTTGGTGCCGGTGCCGGATCCATATTTGAACAGGCGCGCCTCGCGCACCCAAAGATCCATAATCCCACCTTCGTTTACCAGGTCATCGCTGACAGATTGGATAAAGCAGGCGTGGGGCTGGGGATGTTCATAGGCGGATTTGGATTTGACCAGCTTGCCGGTCTTGTAATCGACATAGTGGTGCCCCTGCCCCGGCCCGTCGATCCCATAGGCCCAATGCAGACCGGTGTTGAACCACTGCGGGCTATTGGGGGCGGCGACCTGTTTCGCCAACATGTGGCGCATTTCGTCGAAATAGGCCTGTGCGTCTTCCTCGGACGAGAAGTATCCCCCCTTCCAGCCCCAATAGGCCCATGCGCCTGCCAAACGATCAAACACCTGCTTTGCGCTGTGCTCACCGGTCAGTTCGGCTCGTTTGGATGCGGGCTCAGAGCGCCAGAGGAACTCGGGGACATCTTCTTCGGGGACCGGCGTCAGCTCTGTGGGTACGCCCGCTTTGCGGAAGTATTTTTGCGCGATCACGTCGCTGGCAACCTGGCTCCAGCTTGCCGGGACTTCGAGATTCTCAAGGCTGAATACAATGCTACCGTCCGGATTGCGAATCTCGGAAGAGGTGGTGACGAATTCAATGCCCTGATAAGCGTCCTGCCCTGCCTTGGTATATTTTCTTTCGATTTTCATGCCGCTGCCCCTGCGCTGGTATTCTGGTCTGCCATCTTCTGAGCAAAGCAATACCGGTCACGCAAACGCGTGTTCGTGCCCAAGTGACCCCCCAGCCCTTGTTTACCGTCCGAATTGTTCCTCTCCTAGAGACAACCACCAGATTTAGTGTGTCGTCCCTTTGGCCCGCACAAATTGGCGGATCGAGGGGGGGATGGTCAACGGATTTTTTAACGGTGCATGACCATATTTGGTGTTGACCGCGTTGGGGAACACCATGGCCGGTGGACGGTCAACGATTCATCCCCAAGGCGTTAAGAATTGCCAAATGGGGAGGGCCTTTAAAACTTTAGGGATCCGGCAGACTTATCCACAACCGTTAACGCTTTCGATTTGCCATTTACCATAAATTAACCCTCTGAAAAAAATGTGACGGCTCCCCAGATATTGCGGTTTTGTCACGGTCCAGGCCCAAATCCGTGGCAAAAACCAGGAGAATCAGATCGGCCAAAGCCCAAATCATGACCATCAGAGGGGGGATCAGAATCGCAATATGTTGGAGTAAGCACGCCGCGCGACGATCAAAAAATGGCCCGACGGACCCGGCATAATGTGGCCCCTGCGGGATCTGAATCTGTGTCGGGTGATCTTAGATCTCAGTGTGCTTAGACAAGCTGTATCTTAGATCGCGGCGATCCAAGAAAGTGGTCGGGGCGGCGAGATTCGAACTCACGACCTTCTGTACCCAAAACAGACGCGCTACCAGGCTGCGCTACGCCCCGAACAGGATTGCGGTTTAACCGCTGTGCGCGACAAAGGAAAGCCCGATTTTACTCACATCGCCATTGCGCCGCAGAAATCGCGGGATGGCGCATCTGGGCCCCCTGCGTAATCCCCAATCGACGCGCCATTCCCCCATTGATTTCAAGCACATACTGCGCAGCGCCCTGGCTGGGCAGCGGGGTCAGGTCACCGGGAACCGCATTTTCGTGGATGGTGGTCACAACGCCCCGTTGGTCGGCAAAGATGATGTCCAGGGGAATCAGGGTGTTTTTCATCCAGAATGCCAGCTGCATCGGCGCGTCATAAACGAACAGCATCCCGTGACTGGTGGGCATCTTGGGCACATGCATCAGGCCCTGTGCCTGCTCGCCCGGATCATCCGCGATTTCAACGTGAAATCGGGCTTGTCCAAACGCACCGCGCAGGGAAATCTGATCAGAGCGACAAATTTCGGCATGCGAGGCCCGGGGCAGCCCCCCAACCCCACAAACAAAGAACGCAAGGGCCACGGCCCCCGCGCCCATCATATGTTTAATTAAAGTGCCGCTTCCCATGCGTTGACTTCCATCGCCATACGGCCACGCTTCCCATCAACGACGCGAATAGCAAGCGCTTCGCCCGGTTGCAGGTCAGACAGGCCAGAACGGCGCAACACCTCAATGTGGATGAACACATCATCAGACTTGCCAAAAACATTGGCAAATCCAAATCCCTTGGCCTTGTCGAACCATTTGACGCGTGCGGGTTCGAGCGAGGCCTGCGCAACAAGTTCAGGATCAAGATGTTCGAAATCTGCCAGTGGTGTGGCTTCGTCCCCTTGCGGGGGATCAATGCGCAGCACCTGAGTTGCCTGCACACCCCGGTCGGTGCGCTGGGTTTCGATCTCGACTCCGGCCCCATCGGCAACCGAACTTTGACCGAAATTCCGCAGCACGTTCGCATGCAGCAGAATATCCGGCCCTCCTTCGTCGGCAACAACGAATCCGAACCCTTTCACCGGGTCGAACCACTTCACCTTGCCAACGACAATCGCTGTCTCATTCTCTAGCTGTGTCAACTCTGTTTCCAATTGTACCGACGTATCCCCACCATCACTCTTGAAACAACACACCCGGTGACTCAAGACATTTCCCGACAGGAATTTTGTGTCACACCCGTTCACGTTACGTGAAATGAATACAAAATGCCACGCAAGTCTGCCTTGATTTTCATCTGTTTTTTACGGATTCAGCCGATGAATTTCCCATATTTCTTTGGTTTCTTCCGCATTCGGACGCTTGGTCCAGCGGAACCGGTCATGCAGCCGGAACGCCCCGTCGGCCCAGAACTCCATTTCACTGGGGGTGATCTTGTAGCCGCCCCAAAACGGCGGGCGTTTGGGATTTGGCCCCAGTTTGGCCGTCACCTTCGCCACTTCGCCCACCAGCGCCGCGCGCGACGACAAGGGTTGCGACTGACGCGAGGCCCAGGCCCCTAGGCGGCTTTTGAGTGATCGAGAGTGAAAATAGGCGTCCGCCTGATCGCCCTCTACGCGGGTTACGGTGCCACGCACCCGGATTTGGCGTCGTAGAGATTTCCAGTGCATAACAAATGCGGCTTTCCCCGCGTTTTCAATCTCTTGCGCCTTGGCGCTGCCGTAGTTCGTGTAAAAGACAAACCCGTCATCCTCGATATCTTTCAGCAAAACCATGCGCACATTTGGCAACCCATCCGCATCAACCGTCGACAGCGCAATGGCGTTGGCGTCATTGGGTTCGACCGCTTCGGACTCGGCCAGCCAGCGACGCGTGATCTCAAACGGATCCGCGCCCTCAAAGATCTCACGGGTTTCGCTCATGACCAGTTTCCTTGTTCTTGCCCGGTTCTTGACCGGTGGACTACACGCACAGATGGCGCCTAAATTTCGCAATTGTCCAGTGCGACCGCCCTCCGCAAGCCCAAAGGCACAAGGGGCTTATGACTGTGGTTGCGCGTTCGGGGGGATCAGAGCCGCATCGGGTCATCCGTGCTGGGCGTTTTACCGCGACGAAAGTCTCAATTCCCCCTGTGCCCATCTCTGGCGCTGCACAAAAAAGTAGCACTTGACCAATAAGTCGCAGGTGAAATTCACCCTTTTTTCACCATTTGATCAAATAGATTCGAATCCAATACCCCTTTTTTCGTCGCTTGCGCTGGGATCTGGCCAACCGTAACCCCTGTCATGGGTATAAAAACTGTGTCTGTTTCCTGATGCCTGATCGCTTCGGCCTGATCCGTTCCCTATTGGTCATTGCCTGCCTGGGCGGGTGTCTGCTTTGGGCGGCGTCGATCCTGGCGCCCTGAATCCAAACTCGCGATTTCACCTGTCTTTCAATCTTGGCTTTCCCAATGCTTATGACCGGTCGCTGGGGCGCACGGGCAGTTTTTTGGTGGTGCACGGGAACTGTGTGTCGGTGGGCTGCTATGCGATGACAGATCCGGTGATCGAAGAAATCTATGTGCTGGTCGAAGCGGCGCTGAACGCCGGGCAAAGGACCGTGCCGGTCCACGCCTTTCCCTTTCGCATGACGGATCAGCGCATGCAGCAGGCCCGGGGCTCTGAATGGTTCGGGTTTTGGCAACAGCTTTGGCCGGTTTATCAAGCCTTTGAAACCACGCAGCAGGTGCCCAATGTCGTCGTCTTGGATCAGGGTTATGGTCTGGCGCCGGATCAGGCCCTGTGATCCGGTGCCGTTGATCTGGTGCAGTTTCAGTTTGCCGCAAGCCCGGGATCTGCATAAAAGGTTCTGAAACCGAAGGGGCCTTTATGGACTGGACACATCTCATTGCCTTTAACCTGACGCTTGCCGCGGCCATTGCCGCGCCGGGGCCTGCGCTGTTGTTCGCGCTGCGCCAATCCATCGTCGGGGGCCTGCCCACCGGGCTTGCAACCGGGATGGGCCTTGGGGTTATGGCCGCGTTGTGGACTGCGGCGGCGCTGTTTGGTCTGGATGTTGTGTTTCGCCTGTTTCCATGGGCTTTCGTCATCCTGAAAACCGTGGGTGCGCTGTATCTGATGTGGATCGCCTACGGCATGTGGCGCGATGCGCGCAAACCGGTGGGCACCGCCGCAGATCCAGGCGCCAAGGCGTTTTACGGCGGGCTTTTGGTCAATCTGGCCAATCCCAAGGCGGTCCTGTTCGCGGCCTCGGTGCTTGTGCTGATCTTCCCGCCAGACATCACCTATCTCGACCGGGCGGTGATTGTGCTGAATCATCTGTGTGTCGAACTGATGTTCTACGGGTGTTTTGCCGCCCTGTTGTCGACCCCGCGGGCACGCGACGGGTATTTGCGCATGAAACCCATCGTTGATCGCATATCGGCGCTGATCCTTGGGGGGCTTGGGCTCAAGCTGTTGACGGAGCGATAATGGAACTCTCAGTCTTTTTGTCCGTCGCGGCCATTCATCTGCTGGCCGCCATCAGCCCCGGCCCCAGCTTTGTGGTCTGCCTGCGCACCGCCGCCTCCGAAGGGTTTGGCACCGCGGTTGCGCTGAGCGTGGGCTTTGGCCTGGGGGCGGTGCTTTGGGCCGGGGGGGCGATGGCCGGGCTGGCGCTGGTGTTCGAATGGATGCCAAGCGCCTTTTTGGCGCTCAAGGTCATTGGCGGGCTGTTCCTGATCTATATCGCCGTCATGATGTGGAGACACGCACCAGACCCGATGCCCCAAACCGGGGTCAGCGCCGGGCGAAGCCATTGGGCGGCCTTGCAGTTTGGCTTTTTGACCTTTGCCACCAACCCGAAACCTGCCATCTTTTTTGGTGCGGTCTTTGTCGGACTGGTGCCAACAGATGCCAGCCTGCCGGCGCGGCTTGCGTTGCTGGCGGTGATCTTTGCCAATGAAACCCTCTGGTACATCTTTGTCTCACGCGTGTTTTCCTTGCCGCGTGCGCGCGCAGCCTATGCCCGCGCCAAAGCCTGGGTTGATCGCAGTTTTGGGACTTTGATTGCCGGGTTCGGGTTGAAAATTGCCCTGACCTGAACGAAACACGCGGGTTTCAGGCCCGACAGATGAAACGAAGGATACGACCATGACCGAACGTCTGCCCCACGAAAAAGGCTTTCACGTCAGCTGGGACCAGCTGCACCGCGACGCGCGCGCGCTGGCCTGGCGCCTGCAGGGACAGGGCCCCGAACCCGAAGGGGGCTGGAAGGCCGTCGTGGCGATCACGCGTGGTGGCATGGCCCCGGCGATGATCATCGCGCGCGAGCTGGACATTCGTCACGTCGATACCATCAGCGTCAAAAGCTATAACCACCAGACCCAATCGGAACCCAAGGTCATCAAGGCCCCCAATGCCGAACTGATCGGCGATGGCAAAGGCGTATTGGTCATTGATGATCTGGTCGACACGGGCCGCACCCTGGAAGTGGTGCGCAAACATATGCCCAAAGCGCATATCGCCACCGTCTATGCCAAGCCCATGGGCCGCCCGCAGGTGGACAGCTTTATCACCGAAGTCAGCCAGGACACCTGGATCTTTTTCCCGTGGGACATGGCCTTGCAATACGTCAAACCCTATCACGGTACCGATGACTGATGCCCTCGCCCCGGCCTTGGCGTCGGGGCTGTTCCGGCCGGGGGGTTCCCCCGTTAGATCCAGATGAAAGACGCGGATATGACCTCACGGACCCAAAGTACCTTTGTGCCCCCCATCCCCGAGGCCAAGCGCTGGATCGAAGGCGTGACCTTTCCGGCGGATCGCCCGCTGATCAACCTGTCGCAGGCCGCGCCGATTGATCCGCCCCCGGCCCCCATGCGCGCGGCGATGGCGCAGGCCGTTGAAGACCCTGACAGCCATCTCTATGGGCCGGTGCTGGGCCTGCCTGAATTGCGCGCGGCGCTGTCGCGCAACTGGTCTGCGCATTACGGCGCCACAGTCGCACCTGAACAGATCGGCATCACCGCGGGCTGCAATCAGGCCTTTGCCGCGACAATTGCGGGGATCTGTGGCGAAGGGGATGAGGTAATCCTTCCAACCCCATGGTATTTCAACCACAAAATGTGGCTCGACATGGCCGGTGTCACGACGGTGCCGCTGCCCTGCGGCCCCGATCTGATGCCAGATCCCGAAGCGGCCCGCGCCTTGATCACGCCACGCACGCGCGCCATCACCCTGGTCAGCCCCAACAATCCGACCGGTGTCGAATACCCCGCCGATCTGCTGCGCGCCTTTTACGACCTTGCGCAATCACACGGCATCCGCCTGATCATCGACGAAACCTATCGCGACTTCGACAGCCGCGCGGGCGCGCCGCATGACCTGCTGACCCAACCCGGGCGCGAAGAGACGCTGGTTCAGCTGTTCAGCTTTTCCAAAAGCTATCGCCTGACCGGGCACCGGGTGGGCGCGATTGTGACCGGGGCCGATCTGTTGTTCGAGATCGAAAAATTCCTGGATACCGTTGCCATCTGCGCCCCGTCCTTTGGTCAAAAAGCCGCCCGCTGGGGCCTTGAAAACCTGTCGCAATGGGTTGCGCAGCAGCGCGATGAAATCCTTGCGCGGCGCGCAGCGATCGAAACCCATTTCAAACCGCTGGAAGCCAAGGGCTGGAAACTTTTGGGCGCGGGGGCCTATTTCGCCTATATCGAACATCCTTTCAATGATAGCGCAGCCACGCTTGCCCCACGCCTGGTGAAAGAAGCCGGGGTTCTGATCCTGCCCGCCACCATGTTTGTTCCCGAAAACGATCCCTCAGGTCATCGGCAATTCCGCGTCGCTTTTGCCAATGCGGACACCAATGGGATCGCGGAATTCTGTCGTCGGCTGGCCAAGTTTGGCTAAGCCCCCCTATCCCCTTGCAGCGCCGCGAAACCCTGCGTAGACAGGGCTGAAACAGGCGATGGGGATAAAACGCATGGCACAGAAACGCGGCACAACCAGCAAAATGTTTGTCTGGGGTTTGTTGGGCCTTTTGATCCTGGGACTGGGCGGCTTTGGGGCAACCAACTTTTCGGGGGCGCAAAGCAGCATTGGCTCGGTTGGTCAGGCGGAAATCGGCATCAATGATTATGCCCGCGCGTTGCAAAACGAAATACGCGCCATCGAAGCCCAAACCGGCCAGCCGCTGGGATTTCAGCAGGCGCAGGCCATGGGGCTGCCCGACCGCGTGCTGGCGCGTTTGGTCGTGACCGCTGCGCTTGAAGACGAAGCCAACAGCCTGGGCATTTCCATGGGCGATACCCGTCTGGCCGAAGAGCTGCGCAATGTCGCGGCGTTTCAGGGCGTGGACGGAGAATTCAACCGCGAGACCTATCGCATGGTGCTGGAAAACGCCAATCTGTCCGAGCGCGAATTCGAAGAAGACCTGCGCGCGGAAGGGGCGGCCACCTTGCTGCAAGGCGCTGTTCTGGCGGGCACCACCCTGCCCGATAGCTATGTCAACACGCTGCTGACCTATACCGGCGAACGCCGCAGCCTGCGTTGGGCCGAATTGGGTTCGGACCGTTTGTCGATTGGCTTGCCGGTCCCCTCGGAGGATGACCAAAAGGCATGGTACGAAGAGAATATCGCCAATTACACCCGTCCCGAGACCAAACAGATCACCTATGCCTGGCTGACACCGGATATGATCGTCGACACGGTCGAGGTTGAAGAAGACCTGCTGCGCGCCTCATACGAAGAGCGTAACGCCGAGTTCAACATGCCCGAGCGCCGCCTGGTTGAGCGCCTGGTCTTCGCTGATGTCGCAACAGCCGAGGCCGCCATGGCGCGCGTCAGCGCCGGGACCGCCACCTTCGAAGATCTGGTGGCCGAGCGTGATCTGGATCTGGCCGACACCGATCTGGGCGATGTGACCCGTGGGGATCTGGGGGATGCGGCTGAGATGGTCTTTGCCGCCGCGCTGGGCGATGTGGCGGGCCCTGCCCCGTCGGATCTTGGCCCGGCGCTGTTTCGGGTGAACGCGGTTCTGGCCGCGCAGGAAACCAGCTATGAAGAGGCGGTGCCCGCCCTGCGCGCAGAGCTTGCCCTAGACCGCGCGCGCCGCGTGATCGAAGCGCAGGCGCAGGGCTTTGATGATGATATGGCCGGTGGCGCTACCCTTGAGGAATTGGCGCAAACCACCGATCTGCAACTGGGCCAGATCGGCTGGACCGGTGCCGAGGATTCCGGGATCGCCGGTTTCGAAAATTTCCGGGACCTGGCCGCGCAGGTGACGACCGACGACTATCCGGCCATTGCCGATCTGGGGGATGGCGGGGTCTTTGCGATCCGTCTGGACGAAATCTCGGCCCCGGCTCCGATTCCCTTTGAGGATGTTCAAAGCGATATTGTGGCCTCGATGGATCACGCCGCCACCACGCAGGCGCTGGTGAAAGAAGCGGAAACGCTGATCGCCGGAGACCTTGAGACCGCTGGCCTGACCTTTCACACCGAAGCCGCCCTGACCCGCACCTCCTTTGGTGCCAATCTGCCGGCGGGTATGCTGGACACCCTGTTCACCCTTGAGCCCGGCAAAGCCGCGGCGCTGGCGGGCAACGGGGTTGCCTATGTCGTGGTTCTTGACGAAATCCAGCCGGTCGACCTGCAAGACGACGGCACCAAGCAACTGACGCGGCTGTTTGCCGATCAGGCCGAAGCCGACGTGGCAAACGACCTGTTCAGCGCCCTGTCCGCTGACATTCAGACCCGCGCAGGGGTCGAAATCGACCGTGCCGTGATCAACGCTGTTCACGCCAATTTCCAGTAAAGGGGACCCCTGTGGCTATCCTGACCCCCAGTTATGACGCGTTCGCCAAAGGGTTTGAGGCGGGCAAGAACCAAGTGGTCTATACCCGCCTTGCCGCGGATCTGGACACGCCCGTGTCGCTGATGCTCAAGCTGACCGGCGCGGCCAAAGATGCCTTTATGCTTGAATCCGTGACCGGGGGCGAAGTGCGCGGGCGCTATTCGATCATCGGGATGAAGCCGGATCTGATCTGGCAATGCCACGAGGGCAAAAGCAGGCTGAACCGCCATGCGCGCTTTGACCCTGATGGGTTCGAGCCGCAAGAGACAGATCCGCTCAGCGCTTTGCGGGCGCTTTTGGCCGAAAGCAAAATTGACCTGCCCGATGATCTGCCCCAGGCCGCCGCCGGGTTGTTTGGTTATCTGGGCTACGACATGATCCGTCTGGTGGAACATCTGCCCAATGTGAACCCCGATCCGCTTGGGCTGCCCGATGCCATGATGATGCGGCCATCAGTGATTGCCGTGCTGGATGGGGTCAAAGGTGAGGTGACCGTAGTGTCCCCAGCTTGGCAGCAAGAGGGGCAATCGGCCCGCGCGGCCTATGCGCAGGCGGCGGAACGGGTGATGGATGCGGTGCGGGATCTGGAACGCGCCCTGCCCCAGGCCCGTGACCTGGGCGAAGCCACCGACCTGGGTGAACCGGTTTCGAACTTCACCCATCAGGGGTATCTGGACGCGGTGGAGAAGGCCAAGGAATATATCCGCGCGGGCGATATCTTTCAGGTGGTTCCGGCTCAGCGCTGGACACAGGATTTCCCGCTGCCACCCTTTGCGCTTTATCGCTCGCTGCGACGCACCAATCCGTCGCCCTTCATGTTCTATTTCAACTTTGGCGGCTTTCAGGTGATTGGCGCCAGCCCCGAAATCCTCGTGCGGGTTTTTGGCGACGAAGTCACCATTCGCCCCATTGCCGGCACCCGCCCCCGCGGCGCAACCCCGGAAGAGGACAACGCGCTTGAGGCCGATCTTCTGGCGGATCAAAAAGAGCTGGCCGAGCACCTGATGCTGTTGGATCTCGGGCGCAATGACACCGGCAAGGTTTCGAAAATCGGCACCGTGCGCCCAACCGAAAAATTCATCATCGAGCGCTACAGCCACGTGATGCACATCGTGTCCAACGTGGTGGGCGAACTGGCCGAGGACAAAGACGCGCTGGATGCCTTTTTTGCGGGCATGCCCGCCGGCACCGTGTCAGGCGCGCCCAAGGTCCGCGCGATGGAAATCATCGACGAGTTGGAACCGGAAAAGCGCGGCGTCTATGGCGGCGGCGTGGGCTATTTCAGCTCGGGCGGGGATATGGACATCTGCATCGCCCTGCGCACCGCCATCGTGAAAGACCAAAAGCTGTATATTCAGGCGGGCGGGGGTGTTGTCTATGACAGCGATCCGCAAGCGGAATATATGGAAACCGTGCATAAATCCAACGCGATCCGCCGCGCGGCTGCGGATGCGGCGCGGTTTACCGGCAACGGCAACTCTTGATCCAAGGTCGCGGCGGGGCCAGCCCCGCCCACCAAGCGATTGTCCGCGTTTGCGATCCACATAAAGACAATACGCGTGACCAGGACCCGTCACCAGGATCTTGGATTTCTTGTGCCGTTATGCGGCCTGCTCAGCGATCCTTTGGATCATCGCCTTAAGCCCGTTTGAGCGCTGCGAGGACAGGTGCTCATTGAGGCCAAGCCGACCCAGTTCATGTTTGGCGTCGACCGTGCTCAGCTCGGCCATGGGCAGGCCGTCGTACAGGCGATGCAAGAGCGCGATCAACCCTTTCACAATCAGCGCGTCGCTGTCGCCTTGAAAGTGAAACACGCCGCCCTCGGGTGTCATATGCAACCAAACCTGGCTGGCACAGCCTTCGACCTTGGTGGCGGGCACCTTGAGCGCATCGTCCATCGCGGGCATGTCCTTGCCCATCTCGATCACCATGCGATAGCGCTCTTCCCAATCCTCGAGAAACTCAAAGTCCTCAACCACCTCTTCAAATGCTGCCTGTGCCATATCTGATCTCCTTTGATATGGGAGGTAATTCGCCATGTGGCAAAGGTCCAGCCCTTCGCGCTTTTCAAGCTGCGCAGAATGGGTTAACCCGAATGTAAGCAAGCAAAGGGGCGCCTTTCATGTTCAAACCGATCTCAGTTCTTGTTGTGTCAGCGGTGGTTCTGACCAGCTGCGGCGCGGTGCGCGATTCCCGCATGAACCCGTTCAACTG
Source organism: Pelagimonas sp. (assembly GCA_025210345.1). Lineage (GTDB taxonomy): Bacteria > Pseudomonadota > Alphaproteobacteria > Rhodobacterales > Rhodobacteraceae > JAOARQ01. The sequence goes on from JAOARX010000027.1 coordinate 181,343, forward strand.
GTTTGGGGGCAGCAGATCCGAGCCTGTCACCACCGAAACGGATGTCAACCCGCTGATCCCCGCCAGCCGGCAGTCCATTTTCCGCTCGGAAACCAACCCGGACTATCAGGGCTGGGACGTGTCAGAGGTCGTGGCGCTTTCGGTGGATAAACGCCCCGGCGGTGCCATCATCAATGCAACCGGCCGCACCGAACGCCAAGGCGCGTTTGAGCTGAAACTGGTCAAGATTGACGCAGAAAGCGATGCGAAAACGTTGACTTACGCGTTTCAGGCCATTCAAGTTCCAGGGCCCCGGGGCAGCGATCAGTCGCGCACATTGACCGCGGCGGTTGCGCTGACAGACCAAGAACTGTTGGGCATTCGCACCATTCGCGTGAAGGCCAAGAACAATATGCGGGTCGCGCGCCGCTGACGTGGCGACCAGAGACCGCGAAAAAGCAAAGGGCGCTATAAGCGCCCTTTTTTGTGCATCAAATGCCCCGGTTCAGTCCGGGATTTCGATCACATCCACCGTCGCTCCTTTGACGGCAAGGGCAACTTGCCCCTCACATAGGCGCAAGGCATCTTCGCCAAACACCTCGCGGCGCCACCCCCTGAGTGCGGCAACCGAGCGGTCCCCCGAGGCAATGGCATCAAGATCCGCGACCGGTGCAATCAGTTTCGAGGCAACGCCTGAATTCTCGCTCTTGGCCTTTAGAAGCACGCGCAAAAGATCCGCCAATGCAGGGTTCCCCTGCCCCCGGTCCTTATCCTTGGGCACCACGGGCAATTGATCGCGCGGGCACTCAAGCCCCGCCTTGACCGCAGTCAAAATCCCTTCGGCAATCGGCCCTTTGCGGGCCTCGCGCAACAACAGCCGCGAGCGCCCCAAATCCTGCATATTCGCGGGTTTGGTTGAGGCCAGTTCGACCAGCGCATCATCCTTGAAAACGCGGTTGCGCGGGATATTGCGTTCCTGCGCATAGGATTCGCGAAACTGCGCCAGCTCGCGCACCACGGCGAGGAACTTGGGGCTGTTTGAGCGGGTTTTGACCCGCTTCCACGCGTCCTCGGGTCGGGTGATATAGGTGTCGGGCGTGGTCAGCGTCGCCAGCTCTTCCTTGACCCAGCGACCCCGACCGCTTTCTTCAAGTTTGCGGTTGAGAAACTCATAGATCTGGCGCAGATGCGTGACATCGGCCAGCGCATAGGTTTTTTGCGCATCGGTCAGCGGACGGCGTGACCAATCCGTAAACCGCGAGGATTTGTCCAATCCCTGTTTCGCGATCCGCTTGACCAGGGTTTCATACCCCACCTGTTCCCCAAAACCGCACACCATGGCCGCGACCTGGGTATCAAACAAAGGTGAGGGTATAACCCCATGATCAATATAGAAAATCTCAAGATCCTGACGCGCGGCATGGAACACTTTTATCGTGTCTTCAGCGCGAAAGAGCTCAAGCAAGGGATCAAGCGACAGATCCCCCGAAATCGGGTCAATCAGCACCGCATCCGCCGGGTCATCCCCCGGCAGCGCCAGTTGGATCAGGCAAAGCTTGGAATAATACGTCCGCTCGCGCAGAAATTCGGTATCGACCGTGACATAGGGCACGCCCTTGGCGCGGGCGCAGAATGCGGTCAACTCTTCGGTGGTTGTGATGGTCTGCATTAGCAGCCTTTTGTTGTTGATCTTGGCCTACGGCGACGGGCCTGCAAAGGACCCGGTCTACTCACCTTACAGTAAAGATTTCCCAAAGGAAAAGGCGCTAAGTCAGGATTCTTTTGGCGCGTACTGGATTGGCCTGCGATCACCAGCGGCATAGCGCCTGAGAACCGCAGGATAAATCCGGTGTTCCTGAACCAAAACACGCGCTGCCAGATCCTCCGGGGTGTCCCCCGCCAAAATCGGCACCTGCGCCTGTCCAAGAATGGGACCATCATCCAATTTCGCGGTGACTTCGTGGACGGTACACCCTGCCACCTTATCCCCGGCCTCGATGGCCCGGGCATGGGTGTGCAGCCCCTTGTACTTGGGCAACAGCGAGGGGTGAATGTTCAGCATGCGCCCCTCCCATTGGCTGACGAACCCTTGGGTTAGGACACGCATGAAGCCAGCCAGGCAGATCAGGTCGGGCTTGTGTGGGGCCAGCGCCGATTGCAGCGCGGTTTCAAACGCAGCACGATCTGGTCCAAACGTTTTATGATCAACCACTTGCGTGGCGATCTTCATGTCTCTCGCCTTGGCCAGACCTCCGGCTCCGGGCACGTTGGACAACACAACAACGGGACGCGCCGGGTGGTCGCCCACCATGCTGTTGACCAAGGTCACCATATTCGAGCCGCCCCCGGATATCAGGATGGCGACCCGTTTGTGCGCGCTCATGCGAGATTGCCGGAATAGCTCACGCCTTCGCCTGCAACGACCTGCCCCAGCGTGACAACCCCATGGCCGGCCTCGGCAAAGAGGGCTGCGAGGGCGTCGGACTGATCAGCGGCGACAATCGCCACCATGCCAATGCCGCAGTTGAAGGTCTTGAGCATCTCTTCGGGCGCAATGCCGCCCTGCTCGGCCAGCCATTTGAAGACCGGCGGCAGATCCCATGCGTTCAAGTCAATTTCCGCGCCCTGCCCATCGTTCAGCGCACGCGGCAGGTTTTCCGTCAGCCCACCCCCGGTGATATGTGCCAGACCATGCAGCCCGCCCGCCTTGAGCGCCGCAACCGCCCCCTTGACGTAAAGCGCCGTGGGCGCCAACAGCGCCTGCCCCAGCGTACCGTCGTCCCAGGGACACTCTGCATCCCAGGTCAGGCCCGAGACCTCGACGATCTTGCGCACAAGGCTATAGCCATTGGAATGCACGCCATTGGACGACAGCCCAAGCAGAACATCGCCCTCGGACACGCCTTCCGGCAGCATCTTGCCGCGTTCCATCGCCCCAACGCTAAAGCCCGCAAGATCGAAATCCCCATCGGGATACATGCCCGGCATTTCTGCGGTTTCCCCACCAATCAGCGCGCAACCAGACTGAACACAGCCTTCGGCGATCCCCTCGACAATGCGCGCGGCCTTGTCGGTATCAAGCTTGCCTGTCGCGAAATAATCCAGGAAAAACAGCGGTTCGGCACCTTGGCACACCAGATCGTTGACACACATGGCCACCAGATCGATGCCAACACCGTCGACCTCACCGGTGTCGATGGCGATGCGCAGCTTGGTGCCAACACCGTCGGTCGCGGCAACCAGCACCGGATCGTCATAGCCCGCAGCCTTGATATCGAACAGCCCGCCAAAGCCACCCAGCCCGGCCATCACGCCCGCACGATTGGTGCGTTTGGCGGCGGGTTTGATCCGATCCACCAGCGCGTTGCCCGCGTCAATATCCACACCTGCCTGAGCATAGGTCAGCCCGTTTTTGCCTTGGGTCATCTGGGGTCTCCTGATCTGTTGCGCCGCCCATAGCGCAAAGCGCGCCGCGCTGCAACGTTTCGGGTTGTGCTTGCTTGACGCAGCCACCCCCTTCGGGATGCGCGCCACCGCCTTTTTCCACCCTTTGTGCAGATCGTCCGGCCCCCGACCACCGGATCTGGTCACCACGTTGATCCCCAGGCTAACATCTCTATGCAGCACAGAAAAATCCAACACCCCTATTGAACCTGACGGCGAGCGTGGTAGGGAAAAGACACGGTGGGCCTGTAGCTCAATTGGTTAGAGCAGAGCGCTCATAACGCTTTGGTTGCGGGTTCAAGTCCTGCCGGGCCTACCAATATTAATATATATCAATCACTTATCCCATACGTGGGTTACTTTTGCACGCCATAAAGATCAATGACTTAAAGGAGTGGTGCCCCACGGAATCAGACGTGACGCAATCCTCCAATTCCACCGCCGCCCCGCGCGCGTAGTCACTGAAAAATTGTGTGACATTACACCATGGCAATACCACCTTTGGTTTTGTCACGTTTCTTCCAGCTTCCCCAGGGTATACGTTCGTGCGCAGTGCAGCATCTGTACAAATGGGCTCACTGCAGCGAAATCACGTGTGATCGCCGCTGGCCGATGACCGCAGGCAGCCCAAAGCGGACATGACTTTCCAACACCAGGGGCGGAAAGCGGAGGTTCGCTGCGGGAGAAAACCAACGATGCCCTCACTTGAACTTGGACATTGTTTCACTTCAAGGCAAACGCAGCTCGTTAAGGTTTGCTGGGGTGGCCTAAGGGTATCTGCGATGATGGCATTTTTGCCAAGATCGGTAGGCGAAATGCTCCACCAATCACTGATGAACTCCGCAATTGCGGGGTGATTTTCAACAAGGTAGCAAAGGGTTCCGGCGCGATAGTTAGGAGTTGATGCGGTCTATGCTCCGCGACGCAGGGACAGACAAGCGGGGCTGTAATTCACGAACTTGGGCGAGTGCGCGCAATTTAGCCAACCCGCTTCTGCGACGGGACCTTCGCCACAGAAGCGGTACGATACGTTTGGTTTGGACTAGCCACGGTAGAGAAAACCAGATTGGCTCTCACTACGGTTGTCCGGCCATTTTACTAGAAATTGAAGGGGGAGAGGGCCGTGAGGATAATGATCATACTATCTCAAGCGCTTTGTATAGCCCACGGTGCACAACCATCGGTAATCCATAATTCAGCTTCCTTCTTGGGTATTCATACTTGAAGAAGATAAGCGGTGAATTTCCCTTCCCAGCATTTCCGATAACACTGAAGTGGAAAAGCAACTTTAAGCATGTATCGGCGTCGATCTCGGATTGTTTTGTTGGCGACAGCTCTTCAAAAGCTGCGCGAAACTCTTCTGGTGTGATGCTTTGCTTATTTATGTGAGATAAAACGTCAAATACTTCTTCGATTTCCGGGATAATGCTCTCAATTTCGTCAACTAACTCGTTCTTTAGGTATGGGGAGAATGACGCATCGACGTGCCGTAACGTACCGCCCTCAATTTTGTCATTTCCCGACTTCAGCTCATGTTCAGCTGAAAGTTGAAAATACCTGATGAAATCTCTTGGTCGCATATGTGTGCTGCGCGCAATAAATTCAAATGTTGACATGCGTTTCTGCTGCCTGTGCCCATACTTGGTCCATTTATGCTTAAAGACTAGCTCGGACGCACTTTTAAAGCTGAGGTCATCCGCAGTATCAGGAGATGAGCGGGCGATGCGATAAGCAAGCATATCGCATATCTTCTGCTTATCCCATTGCAGATTTAGTGTCACATCTACAAGTTTGTTCTTGTCGTTGTCGCGGAGTAAGTCGAAGATGTCGTCTCGAAGAAAAATTACTGGATAGACTCTCAAGTCATTGGTAACGCTAATTGATCTAATCTCGCTGACAGCTTTTATTAGGCTCGTGAGCAGTTGCAGATATTGATCGTTTTTGTACCTGCCGATCACATCTTTGAAATCTTCGTCCAATTCGTCAAGAACTATGAAATATCGCTGACCTTTTCCATATCTTGCAACAATACTCTCAAGTTGCTCGACTGATCGAATCCAGTCGGTTTCTGATTTACCTTCTTTTTCAACTCCTCCACCAACGCCAAAGGCTGATAGATTAATCTTACCAACTGTCCATTTTCGAATTATTGAAGCTAGATTGTTGTCGGCGTTGTTGCCGAATGCCTTGTTTAGCTGGCGGGAAACCAACGGGTCAACTCTTGGATTTTCACCGATCATCCTGCAAATAAAGGACAAGATGACATATTTCCAGATAGTTATGTATTGGTTGGGGTGAGTGAACCTATCATCGTTGAGACTATAAAGTTCATTGAATGGGAAGTTCTTAAACGACAAATTTTGAGCCTGATACTGGCCCTTACTATCCGATCTACATATGTATTCTGCGATAGCTGTTTTTCCTGAACCTTTTCTGCCTAGTACAAGCGAGTAGTCACCTTCCAAAATGCGTTCAAATTCATATCCTTTAAAAAAATACTTTGGTATGTCTTCGAACTTGGCTTCCACTTTCCATGCTGCAATTGCCTTCAAAATCTCTTTGCTCATATTCACTCTTCTCAATCAGTCGCAGTGGGCACATACATTCATGGTTAGAGCAGAGTTCGCCAAGTTTGGCCAGCCATTGGAAACGTCCACAATCGGTCCGGTATCCTTCGCGCATCTGTAGTGCATCGCGTGAAGGACCGAACTGCCATGCGCAACTTGCAAACTTCTAAAGTGAACCGTTCTTGCCGCGCTTTAAGCCGTTGCGCTCTGGATTCACTTCTCAAGGCAGAAAACGGCGGAACTGGGCGTGATCACGCAACACGATTCAGCGCCGAAGCCTCAGTCGACAAATCGGCCGCTCCGTCCAATCTACACCCGTTGCAACGTGGGTGGCCAACCAAGTTGCGAATGGCTGCTATGCGGGTTGCGGTTGCAGAAAATCAGCACCAGATCGAATGGCGAATTTGGGCCGTCCTCGCAACTTTGCAAAGCTCGCTTCCTGCGCATTTCTGCCTCTAAATCGGGACTCAGCTTCGCGGGATGTGGCGGGACCAATCTGAATGTTCGCTGTCTGGAAATCAGGCGCAACCTTTTCGCCATCTTTCCAGATTTCGAGGCCATGGCGGCGGATCTGCCAGCAGGTCATGGGTGCACAACCCCGCGACCGCTTAGGGTTTCGACCTTGTCACCGCAGTCCAGCAGTTCGCGGCGATCCCGCGACCAGAGCTGTTCAATGTCCCGATCCGTCAGCCAGCGATCCGGGATTTGTACCGGCTTGGCGCAGGGATCTGCGGCCTTCACCGGCTCATCGTAGCGCATTAAGCCTGCGCACCCGGTTAGGACCAATGCAGCGCTCAACAACAACAGGATCCGCATTGCTCAATTCCTCCAATTCCCGAACGAGATTGTCCCGCTGCCGCGCGACCTCGATGCGCTCAGCGTCGAGCTGCGCGGCGCGTTCGGCTTTTTCGATAGCCGCGATGGCGTGGCGGGCCTCGCAGCGCTGCCCGCCTTCGTGAAAGCCAAAGGCGCCCGCCCCCACACACAGCGCAACAACAAACCAGAGGCGGGCCATCAGGCCAGCCCCTGCATGCAAAGGCCGTATTCAGCAGCCCGGCGGCGCACGAGGCCGCGCACAACGCGCCCCCCCGCCTTATTCCACCAGGTCAGCGCCTTGCATCCCCCCGCAATATCGCCAGCGTTCAAGCGCCGAGTGGCGGTGCTGCGCCCTGCCCCACGGATGCCCGCGTTATAGGCGAGCGAGACATAGGCGACGTCACGTTCAGGCGTCAGGCGGTGCCGCAAGGTGCGCTCCGAAAAGTATGCATGCAGGCCGTCACGGTATTCGATCAACTCGGCTTCAAACAGCGCATCGCACTGCGCATCTGTCATGTAATCGCCGGGATTCACGCCCTTGGTGTGACCATCGCAAATCGTCCAAACGCCCACAATGTCCTGATAGGCGTGATTGCTGCGCCCCTCCCATCCGCCGACGAAGGGAACCGCAATCGCCAGGAACGCCGCAACAGTGACAGCCGCAGAGGACCGCAACCGGGACCGATCTAGCCCGCCCTGATCAAGCAGGCGCCCCAGGCCGCCTAGAACCAGCAGGGCCAAACCACCGTAGCCCGACAGATATGGATTGGCTTCAACACCCCAAACCGCAAATCGCACCTCAGGCAGTATCAGCAGCAATAGCCCGGCGTAGATGAACCACATCGACCACGATTTCAGCGCAACGTTGCGCCAGTTCTGAATGAGTTTCATGTTGCTTCTCCGTTATATTTAAGGGACAGTTCGCGCTCTTTCAGGCGCAGCTCATCTTGCGCAAGAAGGTACATTTTGCGCTTGTGGATGATGTTCACGACCAGCCCAACCACCGCACAAATCGCGCCGATGATTGCCAGCCATTGGGACAAGGTGAGCGCGCCAGCCGTCGCCATGACCGCGCCACTCCAAGTTGTTGATGAAATGATGTTGTGCACCTGGCTATCGGTCACAGCGCGCCCTTTCCCCCGGCTTCTGCCGAGCTGTTGCAGATCATATTTTGCTTGAAGGTGCGGACGTGTTGCGCCCGCGATTTGCCGATTACTGGCAGTATTTTCCGATCAGCCGGTAGAAC
>JAOARX010000028.1 GCA_025210345.1 Pelagimonas sp.
CTGGTCACCTCGTAAACGCCATCCGCCATCAGGAACGCCCGGTCAAAGATCGAGATCTTGGCCTCGGTTTCCGGCAGGTATTCTCCGTTCACGTAAACAGTGCGGGTCATGGGCGTCTCCTTATCCCCAAAGCGCGGCGGTGGGCGGATGCACCCCAGCCGCATCGAATTGCAATGCGTTGTCCCGGTCTTCGGCCAACAAGAGCGGCCCGTCAAGGTCTGTTACCATCGCACCCTGCGCCACCAAGGTCGCCGGAGCCATCGCCAAAGACGATCCGACCATGCACCCCACCATCACCTGATACCCCTCGCGCAGAGCCTGATCACGCAGGGCCAGCGCCTCGGTCAGACCGCCGGTTTTGTCCAGCTTGATGTTGACCACGTCGTATTTGCCCTTCAGGTCGGGCAGGCTGGCGCGGTCATGACAGCTCTCATCGGCACAAACCGGCACCGGACGATCCATCCCGATCAACGCCTCATCTTCGGACGCAGGCAAGGGCTGTTCGACCAAGGCCACCCCCAAACGCACCAAATGCGGCGCCAGATCGGCATAAACCTCAGCGCTCCAGCCTTCATTGGCGTCGACGATAATCCTGGCCTCGGGCGCCCCGGCGCGCACGGCCTCAAGCCGAGGCATATCGTCAGGCGTGCCCAGCTTGATCTTCAACAACGGTCGGAACGCATTCTTCTCTGCCTGCGCCCGCATCTCCGCGGGCGCGGCCAATGACAGCGTATAGGCGGTAATCTCCGGCCCCGGAGCAACCAGCCCCGCCAGCTCCCACACCCGTTTTCCGGCTTTCTTCGCCTCCAGATCCCACAGCGCACAATCCACCGCATTGCGCGCAGCTCCAGCGGGCAGCAAGTCCTGTAAACCCGCGCGCGACACGTCGCTCGGCAGCCCCAGAATGCCCTGTGTCACCGATTCCAAGGTCTCGCCATAGCGCGCATAGGGCACGCATTCGCCCCAACCCGTCACACCATCGCGCGTCACCCGAACCGTCAACACCCGCGCTTCCGTCCGACTGCCACGGCTGATGGTAAAAACCTGCGCCAGGGGGAACACATCTTTCTCAACCGTGATGCTCACGCGCCCGCTCTCCTTCTTTGCTCTGCAAATACTCAAACTGCCCAACATCTGCCGCGCCAAACCCGGCCGACGCCAAGAAAATCAAATCGCGGCCAGCGCGTCCACCAACTTGCCCGCACCAAAACGGAACGGATCGGTCGCGGGCAGGCCCAGGTCGGCCTCGACCTTGGCAACATAGGCCAACGCGTCATCTTCGCTCATGTGCTGGGTGTTGATCGCATAGCCCACCACCTGCGCCCCGGGGTTGGCCACCTTGGCCAGGCTCAGCGCCATATCCCGCACCGCCTCCAGGCTGGGCAGGCTGTATCCGGGCAGGCCGCGCATATGGGCGCGGGTCGGTTCGTGACACACGATCAAGGCATCCGGTTGTCCGCCATGGATCAACGCCATGGTCACACCCGAATAGGACACGTGAAACAGACTGCCCTGCCCTTCGATGATGTCCCAGTGATCGGCGTCATTGTCGGGGGTGATGTACTCAATCGAGCCCGCCATGAAATCCGCGATCACCGCATCCAGAGGCACCCCGTCCCCGGTGATCAGAATCCCGGTCTGGCCGGTGGCGCGGAAATCGGCGTTCATGCCACGCGCACGCATTTCCTTTTCCAGGCACAGCGCAGTGTACATCTTGCCGACCGAGCAATCGGTACCCACAGCCAGCACGCGTTTGCCGGTGCGTTTCACACCATTGGCGATTGGGTAATCCACCTCGGGCACACGCACGTCATGCAGTTCGCGCCCGCACGCCTGGGCCACGGCAACCAGGTCGGCTTCGTCCTTCAACAGGTTGTGCAGGCCGCTGGCCAGATCGAAACCCTCTTCCAGCGCGGCCACAAGTACCTTTTTCCACGCGGGGCTGATCACGCCGCCCCGGTTGGCCACACCGATCACCAGCGTCTTCGCGCCAGCGGCCTTGGCCTGTTCCAACGTCATGTCGGTCAGGCCCATGTCGGCCTTGCAGCCCTCCATGCGGAACTGCCCTACGGCGAATTCCGGCCTCCAATCCTTGATGCCTTGGGCAACCTTTGCGGCCAATTGATCGGGCGCGTCGCCCAGGAAAAGAAGATACGGTGTCTGGATCATGTCTTGGCTCTCGGCAATTATCTATTTGCCAAGAGTCTTCAGCGTTCAGACCAGAAAGTGTTTGCAAATGCAGCATGAAATCCGCCGCACATGCAAGATTCTTCGAGATTTCCAGGGTTATTGAGTGGTTTCTTCCACGGATGTCACCGCAAGACCCGACCTATCCCGCGCCAATCCTGCATGTTCACAAGCACCAGCTTTTTGTTGTTCACCACGTACAGATCAAATCTTGGGGTTGGATAGTCGATGCAGCGTACGCCGTTGGAATAAAACTTATAGCTTGGCGCGGGCCACACCAGCCCCTCAGACTGATAGGAATAGCTGCCGTCCTTATGATAGCGCTCGGTTCCATCACCCCGGTATCTTACACGTTTTCCGGACAAATTGGCGGACAAGAAAGCCGCATCCACTCTCTGATCGCCGGATTGGATATTCCATTTGTGGGACGGAGGCCTTTTCGGGCATTCGGCCAAGGCCATTCCTGCGGTGAACGCTACGCCAAATACCGTCGCACTGATCAACCTAATACTGTGAAGCATCCTTTCCTCCCTTAATTGCAATGCATGTAGCCAACACTAACCCATGGCAGTGAGTCAAGAAATCCGACCTTGCACCCGTGATCAGCCCGCAAGAAATGCCGCAGGTGCAAAATATGCTTGCAGCGGAGTGCGCAATTTAATAACCCTCATCACCAGAATTTCGTAATTTCCTTACCCGAAAGGTCTGCACATGAGCTTCCGCCTTCAGCCTACGCCGATTGCCCGCCCGAACCGCTGCCAGCTGTTTGGCCCGGGTTCGAACACCAAACTGTTTGCGAAAATGGCCGCCTCGGC
>JAOARX010000029.1 GCA_025210345.1 Pelagimonas sp.
CGCTTTGCCAGATTGCGTTTGCCACCCAGCCATGGGGCAACCGGCAAAACAGGGGCAACAGGTGTCAGATTGTCTCTTTCCATCATCGTCATTTTCGTGTCTCAAGGTGCTGCCCTGATCAGGGAGGGAGCAACCATAAGTATTCTGCTGGTTGGCGGGGTTTGGTGTGAGAATTAGGCCCCGAGCTGAGGGATGCTCTTACATCCCTTAGCCTCCCACTAGGCGGGTCCGGCTTGCCCTCATTATACTTGAAGCACTTCGAGAAACTGCGGGTAATGCCGCTGCAGGATGCGAAACAGATTGCTCACATCGCGCCCGAAATCATTGATCATCTCTGCCCTGGGGCGCATTTTGCGGCGTAAGAAGATCCCACCCATAGGCATCCACCAGATACTCCCCCGCGCGTTCGAATATCGAACTTGGCTTCGTCTTGGGAGGCGCACAGTGCGCAAGCTGTGGAGATGCGGTTGGCAGCCAAGGCGAAAATCAAGGTCTTGGAGAAGGATATCGAGTCAATTCTTGACCGGATCGTTTCCGCAAACAATCCAAAGGTCATCGCCCACTAAGAAAACAAGATAGAACCCCTCTTTCGATTTCTCGCAAGCCCTTGAAAAGTATGGGAACAGGGTCGATCAATACGCGTCGAGCCATCCTCAAACTCGCCTCTGCTGACCACTTTGCATACGACCGATTTGAGGGTGCTAGAACCCCAAATTATCTTTCCCGATCAAATTGTTAGGGGTATTTTCCAGAGGTTTTTAAAAAATGGTGGGCGACCCTGGAATCGAACCAGGCGTGAGTCGCCTCGAGGGAGTTACAGTCCCCTGCCACACCTTGCGGCCTGTCGCCCACCGTATGCCATCGTGGATGGCGTGAGCGGGTGATTACAGTCGAGCAAAAGCGGCGTCAACCGGAAAATCTCTTGGCAAGAGAGGTTTTTGCAGGCATGGAAAACGCCTGATCAAAAAGGGCCGGGTAGAATGGCGAAGAAACCAAAGTGGGTCATCGAAAAAGAACAGGCGCGACGGGCAGCGGCCTCAGAGACGGTCTGGCTGTTTGGCCTGCACGCGGTTCGCGATGCGTTGATGAATCCCGCGCGGGAAAAACTGCGCTTGCTGGTGACGCCCAATGCTGCGGAAAAACTGGCGGATGCCATTGGCGCAGGTGGGCTTGATCCCGAAATCCACGACCCGCGCAAATTCAAGCCGCCGATTGATCCGCAATCCGTGCATCAGGGCGCCGCGCTTGAGGTCAAGCCGTTGAACTGGGGGCGTCTGGACGAGGTGGCCATTGCCTCTGAGGGGGCGTTGCGGCTGGTGCTGCTGGATCGCGTGACCGATCCGCATAACGTTGGCGCGATTTTGCGATCTGCCGAAGTCTTTGGGGCGCAGGCCGTGATTGGCACGCGCCATCACTCGGCGCCGGAAACCGGGGCCCTGGCCAAGACCGCATCGGGTGCGCTTGAACGTCAGCCCTATCTGCGCGAGCGCAATCTGGCGGATACGATCGTTGCGCTGCAAGGTATGGGGTATCTCGTGCTGGGTCTTGATGGAGAGGCCGAGCAAACCATTGAACAGGCCCTCGACAGCAAGCGTCATTTGCCGGTTGCGCTGGTGTTGGGGGCCGAAGGGCCGGGGCTGCGCCCCAAGACCAAGGAAACGGTCGATCAACTGGTGCGCATCGATTTTGCTGGCGGGTTCGGGTCTCTGAACGTGTCAAACGCCGCAGCCGTCGCACTTTATGCCGCCAAGGCCTGAGCGGGGGCCAATCGAACACGTGCCCTTCAAGCTCGAGGGCACGCGGTGCGATTTCCTTGTCCCAGACCTTGAGCTTTGCGCCAAGCACCCCCATTGTTGAGGGATGGCTCATACAAAGATCGTAACCTGTTGTTATTGTGGCACCCGCGCGGCGTTGGTGCTGAATAAAGAGCGCCACGAACTGGTGTGTTCGTCCTGCGGCGCGCCCTTGCACGACCTGAAAATGATGCGTGCGGATGCGGCAAAACCCAAAGCGGCAAAACACAAACCGGCCAAGCCGCATAAGTCTGAAAGAGACAGGGGCCAGCCCTCGGATCTGGCTGCGCTATATGCCGCGACGAAGGGCAAAAAGAAGAGCTATAAGAAAAAGCGCAAAAAAGGGTTTGCAGCACGGTTCTTTGACGAAGCCTTTGATGTGATCGAAGATATTTTTGATTGATCCCGCAACGGCTCGGCCTTGCATGCGATGTCTTGCATGCGGTCGCCGGGAAAGACCATCGGTGCCCTAATGCACATGCCTTTGCGCGCGACGGATATGCGCGAGGGCCAGGGCTACAAACCGCGCAAGCACGATCAGAATCACCATATTCACGACGGCAGCGACGGGCAATTCGACCGGGTCCTGCGATATCCTGTCCGGAGGATGCGGGCACCGGGTGCCGCAGGTGGTGTCGCAAACCAACACCCGCTGGTCCGTTTTATGCCGGCTGTGCAACCCAAGCATGATTGCACACCCCATGGGGTCATGGGCTATACATAATTGACACATGGAACGCGGCTTGCCTCTGGCTTTTGTCGCGCGGCTGGCCTATTTGGCAAGCAACACATCAGGAGTGCGCGATGACCGACTATGAGACCCCGGGACCCGTCGAAGAGAACTGGAGCGATGCGATTTCTTCGGTCGAGGAGATCATTGATGACGCGCGCAACGGTCGGATGTTCGTGCTGGTCGACCATGAAGATCGTGAAAACGAAGGGGATCTGGTGATCCCTGCGCAATGGGCCACACCGGATGCGATCAACTTTATGGCGCTTTACGGGCGCGGATTGATCTGCCTGTCGATGACCGGCGAGCGGATCGAAGAGCTGGGCCTGCCACTTATGTCGACGAACAACTCGTCGCGCCACGAAACGGCCTTTACGATTTCCATCGAAGCGCGTGAAGGTGTGACCACCGGGATCTCTGCCGCTGACCGTGCGCGCACCGTGCAAACGGCGATCGACGCATCAAAAGGCGCGCAGGATATCGCCACCCCCGGTCACGTCTTTCCGCTGCGCGCCAAGGCGGGTGGGGTGCTTGTCCGTGCGGGTCACACCGAAGCCGCCGTGGATGTGTCACGCCTTGCAGGGTTGAACCCATCGGGCGTGATCTGTGAGATTATGAATGACGACGGCACCATGGCGCGCCTGCCGGAACTGGTGGCCTTTGCCCAGAAACATGGGCTTAAGATCGGGACGATCTCAGATCTGATCGCCTATCGTCGCCGCCATGACAACCTGGTCAAACTGTGCGACGAGAGCACCATCACCAGCGAATTCGGCGGAGAGTGGCAGCAGCGCATCTACACCGACGAAACCCATGGGGATGAGCACATCGTGCTGTCCAAGGGCGATTTGTCCGGTGACGACCCGGTCCTGGTGCGCATGCATGCGCTTGATCCGATGTTGGATGTTGTTGGCACCGGCCCCAAAGGCCGCGCAGATGAATTCCGCGCTGCCATGCAGGCGGTTTCCGATGAAGGGCGTGGTGTGGTTGTTTTGTTGCGGGACACCTCGATGAAGCTGGACGCGGGCGACGGTGTGTCGCCCAAGACCCTGCGCCAATACGGGCTGGGGGCGCAGATCCTGTCGTCGCTCGGGCTGTCGAAGCTGACTTTGTTGACCAACTCGCCCACCCCCAAGGTGGTCGGGCTTGAGGCCTACGGTCTTGAGATCTCTGGTACCCGCAAAATCTCGGAGTTGGGCTAATGGCTGCATCCATCGAACATCACGTGCTGGCGCGTCCCAGCTTTGACAAGCCGGTCAAGATCCTGATCGTGGTCGCGCCGTATTACAAGGACATCGCCGAAGCCGCCGTGGCCGGTGCCAAGGCCGAGATCGAAGCCGCCGGCGGCACCCATGAGGTCATCGAAGTGCCCGGTGCGCTGGAAATCCCCACCGCCATCGGCATGGCGGAACGCCTGTCCAATTATGATGGCTATGTGGCGCTGGGCTGTGTCATCCGGGGTGAAACCACCCACTATGATACCGTCTGCAATGACAGCTCGCGCGGGATCACATTGCTGGGCCTGCAGGGGCTGTGCATCGGCAACGGAATCCTGACCGTCGAGAACTATGATCAGGCCTGGGTCCGTGCGGATACCCAGCAAATGAACAAGGGGGGCGGCGCGGCCGCGGCGGCCTTGCATCTTGTGGCGCTTGGGCGTAAGTGGGGCGCTTCGCGCGACGGGGTGGGCTTCCAACCCAACCGCGATGAGCTCAAGATCGCAGGCGACGTAAAAGGACCGACCACCGCATGACCGCTCTTTCCGGCAACCAGAAACGCAAGATGAAAAGCGCCTCGCGGCTGTATGCCGTTCAGGCGCTGTTCCAGATGGAGCAATCCGAGGTCGGAGTTGATAAGGTCCGGCAAGAGTTTCTGGATTTCCGGTTTGGCGCCGAAACACCGGATGGTGATGAAATGATGGATGGCGACATCGGCCTGTTTTCGTCGCTTTTGGAAACGGCGGTCAGCTATCAGGCCAAGATTGACCAGATGACGGATCGCGCCCTGGTGGCCAAATGGCCCATCAGCCGCATCGACCCGACCCTACGTGCCTTGTTCCGTGCAGCCGGGGCCGAACTGGTTGGTCTGGACACCCCGCCCAAAGTGGTGATCAAGGAGTTCGTCGACGTGGCTGTTGCCTTTTTCCCCGAAGGGAAAGAGGGGCAATTCGTCAACGCCGTTCTGGATCACATGGCGCGCGAAGCCAAGCCAGAGGCGTTCTAAGCCTAAGGAAAGGGGCGGTTGAACCGCCCCGTCCCGTCCCAATGGCCTTTGCCGGGCGCAGGCCTATTTGATGTCGATATGGGTGGTGTAACCCCCTCCGCGATTGCGGGTAAAGCGCGCTGTGTTTCCGGACACTTCGACCAATTGGCAATCTGTCCCGGTTTGCTCGCCGGCAATGACAAGGTTCCGGCAATAATAGCCGGATTGCCAGATCCAATTGCCGTAGAATTTCCCTTGTTTCTTCAGGCGTCCGCCGGTGGAACCATCTGCCCTGATACGGGCGGTTCCATGTTCAAACACCAGTTTCTTGTCCACGATATGCGTGTTGAAATCCGCCGCAGTGTCGATCCGTTTGTAAATGTCCGCATGAGCCGGTCCAACGAATGCGACTGTCGCCAGGAAAAGACGGCGGCTGTTATCTGCCTGGAAAATAATGCATGGCATGTCTCCAAAATGGGTGGGTTGCGAAAAAATGCTCAGCCTCAATATAGGCTATGCTACCCAAAAGGTGACGTTAGGTCAATTCCGTGACGTCTTCCCTTCCTGTCGGATCTCCGTATTCTAAGCTTGGAATGCAAGGAGGTCTCTCATGCCCAGGCTCGTTCGTCTTTACATCCAGCAGACTTTGATCGGTTTCGCCGTGTCCGGGGCGTTTGTTGTTGCGCTGCTATGGTTCAACGTTGCGAATCTTTGGCATTTGATTTCCACCAGTGACATGGGATGGATCGCTGTGGCGATGCTGTGGTTTGCGAATGGGATCGTCTTTGCGGGCGTGCAATTTGCCATGACCATCATGCGCATGGCCGAGGATGACACCCCGGCGGGTGGCAAGCGCGAGCAGAACCTTGTTCCCGAAATGTCGCCCATCTCGGTGCCGGCAGAGGGGCCGAAGAACCTGCTGAAGCGACGCATCGAATAACGCGACAGCCACCAACAGTTCAGAACCGCGCGGGCCCTCGCGCGGTTTTTTGTTGTTGGGTGGGGGAAGTGGCGGGAACCGCGCGCAGACGTGTGGGTAACGCATTCCCGAGGACCTGTATATACAGGTGGGCGCCAGGTAACGAAGCCACGGCAACGACAGAGCCAGCTCCCTCGGATTTGCTTAAGGCCACCGGAATGTACCCGTGACACGGAAAGGGCAGAAGCCCGCCAAGGCCCACTTATGTGTTGCGCGCGACCTGTGCAAGGGGCTTGCGCATGTTCTATCAATGTTCCTATGATGCGGCATGTCCAATCCCAAAGACCTTCAGCCGGGTCAAATCCTTGCGCGTGGTGTGTGCCGTCATCTCCTTGGTCATGGCATGACCACACTTGAAGAGTTCGTGCCCGAACGTGGATTGCGCGTGGATGTGATGGCGTTGGGGGCCAGGGGGCAGCTTTGGGTGGTCGAATGCAAATCCAGCCGCGCCGATTTTCAAAGCGATGGCAAATGGCAGGGGTATCTGCCGTTTTGTGATCGCTATTTCTGGGCGGTGGATCAGGACTTTCCGACCGAACTCTTGCCTGAGGAAAGCGGCCTGATCATTGCTGATGGTTATGACGCTGAAATCATCCGTATGGCGCCCGAACACAAATTGGCCAGCGCACGACGCAGCAAATTGACCCGGAAATTCGCCATGGATGCGGCCCGGCGTTTGCAGGGCATGCGCGATCCCCGGCTTGCTGGTATGTTGGCGGATTAGCGCTTTTTCCCGGCCATCTGCGCAGCGGTCGCTGCGGCGGCACGCAGTTCTTCGGCGATCTCTTCTGCTTCATCGGGAAGGAAATCCATCGGGATCTCCAGATCGCCCGCGAAAACAAAAAGCCGCACCATACCCTGATCGGTCGGGCCGATTTGCAGATTGGCTTCGATGTCACGTTCGTCGTTGATTCCCATAGGTCGATCCCATCCGATTTTGGCCCGCGACCGGGCATCTTTGCGAAATAGCGTCGAGAGGGGGGATTTGCAAGTTTATGGCCGTGGGCCGACACATTTGGCTGGTATGAGTTTTGGAAAAAATCATGGATTTCGCTCTTGCATTCGTGTCATGCTGTTTATAGACACGCGCCAGTGCCGCCTTAGCTCAGTTGGTTAGAGCGCCTGATTGTGGATCAGGAGGTCCCCCGTTCGAGCCGGGGAGGTGGTACCACTCAGATTTCATCAACAACATTTGGATGAGTGAAAAGCGGTCAGGGCCGTGGCTGGTTACCTGTGCCTGTGACGCTTTTGGTCGACCTCTTATTCGCTTGCCCCGAAGTTTATGACCAACCATCTTGTCAACGCCCCCTAAAAAAGCCTCGGAATGGGCCCTAGTGGTCGGCGGAAATCACAGATCGGCAACTCTATTTTTGTGGTGGCTGCCCGCAACGCTTTGGCGGCGGAGGGGCGATTGATGCGTTAGACCTAACATGCTCGGGAATGAGATCGGCGTAGCCGCGTCGTTTGTAACTGGCACCCTCGATATGCATGACGACAGCATGGTAGAGTAACCAGTGTCAGCCCGGAAGGGCCATTGGCGCAACCTGCAGAGAAGGTCGGTAGAGAGCTCCAAATTCCGCAATTCGTCTGAATGACCGGCGATCGCAGAGAACTGTCGCCGAGCAGACAGTCAGCTTGTTGCTCAAGTCCCAATGGAATACTCAGTCTTTGCTTCGGGCTCCGTCAGGAACACCATCTAACCGGCGAGGGCTTTAGTTGAAACTTGCTCTCTCGGCACTTATCCTCAACACACTTGTAAAGCTGCACACCAGATCAGAGCAGGTGTCCTAAAAATGATAGTCTTGGATACGAAAGGCTCGTCAGCAGTCAATCAACCTAGAATGTTTTAGTGAAAAGCCTGATCAATCTTGTGCAACAAATCCAGGCAGCGCTCAAATTGATTGATCTCAAGGAATTCGTCCGCCTTGTGGGCTTGTTCAATATTGCCGGGACCACAGACAACCACGTCCATACCAAGCTGCTGAAAAATGCCAGCCTCGGTTCCGAAGGACACAAGGTCGGCTGAATTTGCGCCGGTAAGCGCATTCAGGAATGATTTGGCTTTGTTCCCATTGATGGGCTCTAGGGCCGCGACTTCACCGATGGTCTCGCGCTACTGACCGAAACACTGCCAGCGGCGATGGACCGTCGTGCGAATGCATCGCGGTCGATCAAAGTCGATGACCAAACCTATGACATTCGGTTCAACAACGTTGCCGTCCGCATCGCCAAAAACAGCCAAGTGATTTCGGAGTTTCCCATGCACTGGGCCACGACGATCATCGCGATGGCGCGTGGCGTCGAAGGTGATCCCTTCGCGAAGGCGTAATCGCGAACGAATGTACGACGCCCGTTACAGCGCCCGAGGTTGCGGCGAACTCTTTGCCGGGATCATCACGATGGCGTTCTCAGACGCCTTCAACCCACAAGGATCGAGCCGCATTGAGAAAGAACTCCTGCAACATGATGCCATCCTATTTTTGACGGCAACGACCGGCGAATGGCGTGCGCATCGGAATTTCCTCTGCACCGCCATTGGAATCGACGGGGACACCCTTGCGCAATGCATTCGTGATATGTTGGTGGGCAAGGCCGATCCGCACGTGCGGCAAGCTCAAATGACAGGGCGGCAATCGACCATCACATTCAAACAGGTTCACGTTGACGCCGCCCGTGCCGTCTATGCACAAATGCATGAGCGGCAAGCACCTAAGCCTAAAGTTGCTAAGCCCGCGTCCAAGGTGAAAAGCCGAACCGGGTGGACGGGGCCACCAGCAACCCCCAATGACGCCTCGATTTTGGATGAATGGACGGTGAATTTGAGCGCCACCTGATTTTGCAAATAACTCAGTTATTCCAATGCCTAAACTGCGCTTGAGCAGGCCCTGATTTGCCACTGATAACACCTATACGGACCATGTTCCTCCTTTCACGAATGCAAACGAAATGGGGATTGGCAACGGTCCCCATTTTGCATTTCTACCAAGGAGGACCGCCATGTCCGACCAAACACAAGCCGCATTGCAGGCGCTTATCCAACAAGTCACGGCCTTGACCGAAAAGGTCGCCGAGCAAGACAAACGCTACGACGATGTTTATCGCGTGAACGGAAAGCTGCTCGAACAGCTTAAAGGCCCAAAGCCCGCGGACAAACCAGCAGCCACGCCCACAGCCGCCGACTACGCGAACCTGCTGAAAAAGCTCGAAGATGGGATGCGCCCGACGGGCCTAGAGAACGTCCGTCGCGAAGGTGATCCTGTAACGATCAGCCGATCCGCCGCATTGGATCCTCGGAAATACGAGGCCGCGCAGAAGCAAGCCCGTGAATTGGGTGTTAAGGTCGAAATGACCGACGACCGCCCATCTGCCCAAGCAGAGCGCCCCGCCACATATCAATCGCGGGAGACCGATACGTCCATGATCGACACCGTGGACGACACAGCACAGAAGGTGCGTTGGGTGCGCCATGACGTTGCGACGGGCGGTGCTGGCTTGATCCAAAACAGCTTGGCTGCGGAGCGCGATGGCTTTCGTATGGCAACTTTTAAGACCGACGATGATTTGCCGGATGCGATGAAGACCAAAATCGGACTTATGGCGTCGGCTGCTGGTGGTGGCGATGCTGACGAATGATGAACGCACTCTGCTGCATGTGGCAACCGTGATCGTTCACGGCGGCAACATTGATCGCTTTCGGGTTAATGATGATGGCGCAATCACAGGCCCGCGCATCAAGCCATTTAAGATCGACGGATCAAGTGACGACGACGATATTGCGCTCGTCTCGCTGATCTACATAGCGGCTAATCTGATCAAACTTGGCGGGGTCGATCCGGTTGATGCGGTTGACCATCTTGTTGATCTCGGCGTGCGGCATCGCTTTGCCAAGAATGTCGTAAACCGGGTTGTTGGGCGTAGGCATCTGTTCTCCGAAGTTTGGGACGTTGTTCGACGGATGTATACGGCCCAGCCCGATGGCACGCCCACCGCAATCGCAGGAGACTCCTGAAATGGGCACAAAATCCAGCGGCGCAACTCACACTATTGCCCTTCGTTCCGACTGCGATGAGATCATCAAAGACGTGATCCTTGGCAAACGGACGAAGAAGGAAATAGCGGCTCTCTGCGGCATCCATGAAAGCAACGTGACGCGGTACTTCAAAAAACATGTTACCGAGGAAATGCGTCGGGAGATCATCGCCGAAGACCGCATGACCCGAATGGAGCGTGCGACGGGTGTATTGAACTCGGAACGAATTGAGATCGCGGATTCATACAACAGCCTAGCCAGGCGGGTCGAAGCGCTCATTTCGAAAGCTGAGACCAGTGAAGATGATGCGTTCGCCTTATCGGCAATGGAAGGGCTGCGCCGCGTCCTGAAAGACATCGCCACAATGTCCGGCCAAATGGCGAACGACCTAACCATCCAAGTCACCTTAGCTGAGTCCAAGGAATGGGTCACGCTCCGCAACATCCTGTCCAAAGTCATTGCCGAAGTGCCAGCGGCCCGAGAGCCACTCCTACGGCACATGCGTCACGAGGCACTATCCATCACCAAGGAGGACCGCGATGTTGGACTCTGAACGACCCCGTATAAACGTCGAGCCTTTTGGCTTCGCGCCAGTACCGATCCGAGAAGGCACAACGCAGGCCGTCGTCCGCGATGCCCTTATGGTCGGCGTAACATTTGAAGAACTGCGTGCCCTTTGCATCACCCGGAAAGGCAAGCCGTGGTCGAACAAAGCCATTCAATCTCTGCTGTACCACGACCTGCGCAACAAGGGTTACGGCGTGCGCTCGGTGCAAGATTATGACCGTGGCCTTATCTACCAGTTGGTTGTTCCCGATGCCGCTTGATCAGGGATTTCTTGACTGGTGCAAAGGCGTCGAACGTGACTTGGACCCAGCGGCCAAGATGGCGCATTTCCTGTCTCAGGAATTCCCGAACGCGTGGCCTGATCCGTGGCAAGTTGCGGCGATTTCATCGGACGCGCAGACAGTCGCGTTGTTGGTCTGTCGGCAGGCGGGAAAATCATGCGTACTGGCGACGCGCGGTGTCCGTGAACTCGAAACGGGCGGCACAACCATCTGCCTCGCCCCGGCAGAACGACAGACACGCGAGATCACGCGGAAAGTGACCCAATACCTGCGCTGCACCGATCTTGTCATTGAGCGTGCGACTCAGACGGAGATTGAAACCAACAACGGCGGCAGGTTCATCGCTGTTCCGGCATCCGGCGCAACGATCCGGGGCTATACCGCTGATCTCTTGTTGGTCGATGAAATGGCCTACCTTCCCGGCCACAATGGCGGTGAGGATGTGGTGGTGGCGCTGCTGCCGATGCTGAAAGACGATGGGCAAACATTCTATGCGTCCACGCCAGCGGGCAAGAAAAACATGTTCGCTTCACTGTTTCTGGAACCGTCGCCGGACGTGCATCGCATCAAGGTGCCGGGAACATCCATCCCACGTTTAAACGCCCGCGTCGAACGTCTGCGGAACCAGCTGTCGGCAACAAGGTTCCGGCAAGAGGTCATGTGTGAATTTCTTTCAGACGGGACCAGCTATTTCGATCTGTCCGTGATCGAGCGAGCTATCAATCACGAGAAGAAAGCGATATGCCCCCAGCTTTAGAATTGATCGAACGCCCGGACGGGACCATCACCAATCAGACCAACGGCGATCCCGCAGCTTCCCGGGTTATCGGCCACAGACGATTTTGGGTGGCAGCGGATTTGGGTCAGGCAAATGACTACACCGCCGTCTGTGTCATTGAGGATGAACAACTGCCGGTCCTCGACGATGGCAAGTGCATCTTGGGGCCGCGTTCACTGACTGTGGTTCACGCGGATAGGTTCAGAGGTGTGTCCTATGTTTCAGTGGTCGATTTCTTGGTGCGCATGAAGAACGCTGTGCCATTCGGCGGTAAATCACAACTCGTAATCGACGGCACGTCACTCGGTCGCGTTGTCAGCGATATGATGTCTGATCAAGGCGTGCCTCATATCGCAATTCAGATGACCGCTGGGTCCGAGTGGCGCAGGTCGGGCAAGTATGTGAACGCGTCGAAATCTCTGATGATCGAAAACACGGCGGTCCTGTTTGCAACAGGGGAACTGAACTTTGCCCCGGAACTGGAGTTGAAAGCCGACATAGAAGCCGATCTTGGCTCATTCACCCTGACCGAAACCTCGGCGGGCAATCAGGTGATAAGCCAGAACAGGTCCGCTGGCGGTCATGGCGACTTAGGCATCGCTCTTGTTGTAGGTGCATTCGCCGCCCAATACCTCAAACCACAGGGCTTGGTCGAAGGGCGGCTAAAGGGCTGGTTTTGATCGAAGAAACTTTTGGACTCACTCGCGCAGCCACTCCATCATCTGCTCTACGTTGCCATAGTTCGGAAGTCCGTTTCGAAACTCCTCTTCTTGGAACGACGCCAAGAATTCACTGTGAGCAGACGATGTTTTGGCCTCTAGTCCGAGATGCGTTTCAATGGTTCCGTCTACCCAGAGCCAAATCCCCTGTTGTCGGAAGTGATCGTGCAAGGTCTTTATGGGTTCTTTCGCATCGGCATCGGACGCCACCAGTTCGAACGCCTTGGCTGCTGAAATCCCCGCGCCTTTTTGAGGTAGCCCATCTCCGGAGAGTTCAATTCTGCCTTCATCTCTGAGTTTTTCGCACACAACCTTGCACGCCGAAATCGCTTCGTGGTCGCCATCAATCAAAGCATGTTGGACCGCTGGGCGGAATGCAAAGTCCAAGTCCACAATGGCTTTCGTCGGAATGCCCATCGCAGAGAGGACGGAAATTGCCTTTGGAACATCGCTAGAGCCTCCCAGCGAAACCAGCCCAAGTTTTTCTTCTTCTAGCGAACACGACGCGTTGTGCTGAAAAAGATCGGGAAGAAGGGTTTGTTCGGTTTTTCCCTCGGCTAGCACTACCTTCTCTGAAAACAAAACGCGTGTTGAGTTGGACAGCGCAAACAGTGTTGCCGACTGGTGGTCGGCGTCGTCTATTGCTTCCCGCACAGCGTCAGAGAGCCTTGGAAAACATGTGGTTCCGTTTTCCGGTGTTCGTCGGATCAATAGAGTATTTGGTGCGTCAGATCGGGCAATCATGTTGGCAGAATGTGTTGAAAACGCAATCTGATACCCCTCTGAGGAAAGTCGGCTTAGTGAAGCCCTAACCACTTCGATTGCTTGGGGGTGTAGGTATAGTTCAGGTTCGTCAATCAACAGGAGCGTTGTCCGTCCCTCGTTGCCCGCCTGCCGTCGTATTTCCGACAAGCACTTGATCAACGCAATCTGGACCGATCTTTGCGCACCGTGTCCAAACGACGAGGCGTCGCGGGCTGTATCGCCATCGAACTGTTGATCATAGATTTTGATCGTGGCGTTTTTCAGAAAGTCCGAAAACTCAGGGGTTTGGATATGAGTTTTGGCGACAACGCCCGGAAAGAATCGGGACAGCTCTGTTTGAATTTGCGTATCCAAATCAACCAGTGTTTCGTCTTTTTCTTCTCCGTCGGCTGAAAGTCGGCTCGCAACTTGGGACAACGCGTCTGAGACAGGACCGGCGTTTCGTTCGGCTACAGGGCCGATTATTTCTTTGATCAATTTCCCGATGGTTGTTCCAGACGCAAACTTACCGACGTCTTCCGTCGCGTTTTCCATCGCACCAATGAAAATGGGTTCCGGGAACATTCTCGCAATTGCTTGATCAATTCCAGTCGGATTCAAGATCCAGTTTTCTTCCCCATCCTCTATGGTCTTAATTTCGAGTCTTATCTGACCGACCGGCACGCCGGGTTGTAGCTGGGTGCGGCGCAGCGATATCTGCCCGTCTATTACATGCGGCTCTATGCGGTTGCGGTGATTGTCTTCGAGGGCATCAAGAACGTTTGCGTCTATGCCAGACATTTCTGCGGTCACAGTCACGGGTGATCCCGTGTCGAAGAAATCGGCAGCTTGTAAGGATGATTTTTTGATTACCCACGACAACGCCTGCAAGATGTTCGTCTTGCCAGCGTTGTTGTAGCCAACCAGCGGGGTGTAGGCAGAAAGCGCAAATTCGGCGTCTTGGATGGATTTGTAGTTCTCAATTTTTACTTTTGAAATGCGGTGCATTTAATGGCCTCACTAAGAATCATCCGAGTACAATCAACTACAGAGTGTGCACTTCCGCGCTGGCGCTTGACCAGAACAATCATCCTTCAGCACGAGGGCAGTGAGCAAAAGTTACATCGTAAGCTCTATCGTGGCTTGACTCGCAAGTCGACTGGTGGCACACCTGTCCCCAGAAAGGAGAACAGATGCTCGATTACACACCCCATGATGAGTTGATGACATTGCCGAAGTACGACCGGATTGCGATTTACCTTTTTCGCGATCTGACTAAAGACTACACCGCTGACACGCTCCCGAGAGCGATCCCCTTCGATCAGGAGACCGTTCGACAGGCCATGAGAAGGGCTGTGGCCGATGGCGTGATCAACAAGGAAGTGGCGAACGTTCCCGACATCAAGTACACATACGACGCGCGCCGAAAGCTACCGAAGGAATTCGAGCAGGCCGGACCGATGACGTGGTTGCAGGCGGGTAAAGGAAAATACACGCTAAGGCGCACTCGGCGAAAGAACATTATCGACTTTGAAAGCCTCGGATTCGACCCTGAGATTGAAGAACAGGCAGATCAGACTCCACCGTTCATTTCCGCGCTACTCGGTCAAGATGAGCAAGCGACATTCACACGGGTCAGAAACGCCAACCTGATTACCGAGTTTCTTGGCTTCAACGTCTGGCCCATTCAGGGCCATCACCGCACGTCGGTATCCTACGGACAGATCGAAATCGACGAAGTTCAGGCGGGCATCGACAAGGGCAAAGAGACCATCGTGCCTATCTCTGGCAAAGGCGGACAGGATAACCTGTCTTGGTCCCAGGCGTTGAACCTTAATACCTACGGAGCCCAGAAAGCGCCAATCCCTGGCCTAGCTGTGCGCAGCCTCGGACTCTGGCGTGACCACTTGAACACTGTTTGGATTGTCGAGTTCAGCGCCGAGACCGACATTGACGACATTCAAATCGTCAACGTTCGCCGCTTTCGCTTCCGCTAACTCGATCTCAGCCTGCGTCCGCTTCCTCGCCCCGCTCTTTTTGTCGCGCCGCCCAATTGGGTTTTCGATCCCAAAGTGCGCTGCTGCCTCTGTGTTGCCCATCGTCAGTAGCGCAACATCGCCAAGGTCGAGTGCCTCCGCCGGGCGGGTGCGGCGTTTGCCCAAAGCCTTGATAATCGAGTTCGCAACGGCACGGGCGAGTGGCGGTGGAACGGCATTGCCGATCTGCCTCGCCCCATGCCATTTCGTTACGTTGAAGCGGAACCAATCGGGGAAGCCGTGGAGTCTCGCCATTTCGCGCACTGTCACGCATCGGCCATAAGCATAATGGATCGGGCGGGGGCTTGTGAAAGCCCCCCTAGCGGAATCTGTTCCGGCTCGCAGGGTATTGGATACGCCATCAGCAGGCAGCTTGAAGAAGCGTGAAATCGGCTCGACGCGGCCCTGCTCGGTATCACTGAACCGCCGCCGTGAAATCTCGGTGTGTTCTGTTCGAGCGCTAGAAGTCAGTGCTCCCTGATCCCAGTTGCGCGGATGGCCATAGCCCCAAGCGTCATTCCCTTGCCCCCGGAGGGCTTCCGCGTATTTGCTTGGCTTACCGTATGCCACGCCTGCAACGGCATCCGACAACCGAAGTTGCTCAAATGTTTCCGCGTCGGGCAGATCACCGAGTGCGTCTTCGCAGGTTGGCCTCTTCGAGATTACTTTCGGATAGACAGGTAAGTCACTGCCGCGCTTGGCGCCCATAAGGATCAACCGCTGTCGATCTTGCGGAACGCCATAGTCGGCTGCATTCAAAACGCGCCAGTCCTTTTGAACGTCGTACCCCAGCGCCTCGAATTCCTCGATCAATTCGAACAGGAATTTGCGATGTTTGCCGACGGTCAAACCCTTCACATTCTCGAACACGAAGTAAGTGGCGTCCAGTTCCTTCACGATCCGCACGAAGTCCTTCACCAGTGAGTTGCGCGGATCATCGAGAGCACGTTGCCCAATCAGCGAAAAGCCTTGGCACGGCGCACCACCAAAAACGACATCGACCTTTCGGCTTCGAATGCCTGCGGCCTTTCGAATAAATTTACCGGATACATCTGTGACCGACTTCGGGATGATAGCGCATTCCGGGAAATTGAATTTGTGGACGGCGGCATGAACTGGATCGAGTTCAACGGCAGCGACGACATCGAACCCAGCTTGTTCAAAGCCGAGACTCATTCCCCCTGCGCCTGAAAACAGATCAATCCCGATAGGCCTCGCCATAAACTGCTCCCTTTATCATTCTCTACAACATATCGAGACCGCGAAACCTTGACCAGCAAAACCTAGTAGTAAACCGACACGAAGCTGCTCATGGTCGAATATTGATAACCTGTAATGCGAAATTGCAAAATAAATTGCAAAGTTCGTTCACAGCATACCCGCGTCAAAATAAAACTCGGGTTAACCACTTGATCTCTAAGTGTTTAAGTGGTGCCCCCACACGGACTCGAACCGCGGACCTACTGATTACAAATCAGTTGCTCTACCAGCTGAGCTATAGGGGCACTGCCGGACAGATATGCAACATCAGCGCTGAGCGCAAGTGGAAATCAACGGTTTGCACGCGCCAATAATCCGACTGCGATCAATCCTACGAGAATGACCAGGATTGCGGGTGGTGACGCCTGGCCCAGCGCTTCCAGCGAGGCTTGTTCATGCACCCGGGTGGCCAGTGTTTCATAGTTGAACGGGCGCAGCAAAAGCGTAGCGGGGAGTTCTTTTACGCAATCCACGAACACCAGCAAAAGCGCCGAGGCGACCGATGCCCGCGCCAAGGGGTAATAGATCGACGTCAAGACCTGCCCTTTGCTTCTTCCAAGCGAACGGGCGGCCAAGGGCAGATTCGGTGAAATGCGCCCCATCGCAGCATCGGCAGCCCCCTGTGCAATCGCGAAGAAGCGCACGAAATAGGCCAGCACCAGTGCAAATCCCGTGCCCGTCAGAAACAGCCCCGGGTCCCATCCCGTCGAAGCCCAGATCGCGTCGGCAATCATATTGTCGAGTGTCGCAAGGGGTATCAGAATACCGACCCCCAAGACCGCACCGGGCGCGGCATAGCCAATGGTCGTCACCGGCAGCAAAAGCCGCGGCAAGGCCGCCCCGGAAAGACGCACACCATAAACCAGAAAAATGCCGCCCAGAACGGTGACGACCGCTGCGATTCCTCCGACTGTAAGCGTGTTCACCCCCGCACGCCAAAGCGCGGGCTCGCTCCAACTGCCGGCGTTGTCCAAAGCGTGGCTCAGAATGACCCCGGTGGGCAGCACAAACCCCAAGGCAAACGGCACCAGGCAGGCAAACATTGCAAGCCAGCCCCGCGCACCGGGCAGCACACGCCGGGGTATCGGGCGCAATCGGCTGGAAAGGTTGAAGAATCGCATCTTGCGACGCGAGAATTTTTCAAGCGTTACAAGCAAAATCACCAAGGTCAAAACAACGCTGGAAATCTGTGCGGCACCCCCTGCATTGTTGCTTTCAAGCCAAACGGTAAAGATACCGGTGGTCAGCGTTTGCACCGCGAAATAGTCGACGGTGCCAAAATCATTGACCGCTTCCATCATGACAATCGCAGTTCCTGCCGCAATCGCTGGCCGCGCGAGCGGCAGACCAACCCGCCAAAACCGCGCCCAAGGACGGGCCCCCAGCGACTGCGCGACCTCTTCCGAGGTGGCGGATTGTTCGCGAAACGCGTTGCGCGCCAGAAGATAGACGTAAGGAAACAACGCCAACCCAAGCACGAGAATGGCCGCGCCCATCGAACGGATCTCGGGGAACCAATAGTCGCGCGCGGACTGCCAGCCAAACAGATTGCGCAACGCGGATTGCACAGGCCCCGCATATTCAAGAAAATCAACCAGCGCATACGCCCCGACATAGGCAGGAATACCCAGCGGCAGCAAAAGCGCCCATTCCAGAATACGCCGCCCCGGAAACTCGTACCGCGCCACGAGCCAGGCCGCCCCGGTTCCAACACAGGCCGCCAATGCCCCTACCCCACACATCAACACCAACGTGTTCGTCACGTAGCGCGGCAATGTTGTCGCCATCAGATGCGGCCAGATGTTCTCAGATGGGAACAGGGCAATCGCAAGCACCGAAAGAATGGGCGCCAATACGATCGCGGCAATCAGCGCGGCGCCAAAGGACCAGTAATTTGGCAAATATTGCCGCAGACCGGGCAGGATTTGCGCGTGGTTCTTTTCTGATAGCGCCATCTTCCCCCTCTATCGGTTGTTTCCCGGCTCGCTGCAGGCTTATAGTGCGAACCGGGTGCAATCAACCGCCCGGAAATCAAAGTCAGGTTCAGCGATTATGCAGGTTATTCTTCACACAGGCGCTCATTTCACTGATGAAGACCGTATTTTGAAATGCCTGCTGCGCAACGCCGATGACTGGCGCTCTGAGGGAATCTCGATCCCCGGTCCCAGCCGCTATCGCAACCTGTTGTCAGATGCCATCAATCGGTTGGCAAATGAGACCCCCGCGGACGACGTCCGCGAGATCATGCTGGACGCGATCTTGGAAGAAGATCTTGAAAATGTTGATCGATTGATCCTTTCGAACGAAAACTTCTTTTCCGTGCCCAAGCTGATGTTTGCAGGCGGGCGTGCCTATCGCAAGGCCGAGACACGGCTACAGACCTTTGCCAAGATTTTCAAAGGCGACGAGATCGAGCTGTTCATGGGCCTAAGAGACCCGGCCAGCTTTCTGCCTGCCGCCTACCAGGGCACGCCGCACACGAATTTTCTGGATTTCATGGCGGGCGTCGATCCCCAACAGTTTCGCTGGTCGGACCTGATCCGCCGCATTCGTGCCGATGTGCCCGAAATGCCGGTCACCGTCTGGTGCAACGAAGACACGCCAATCATCTGGGGAGAGGTCCTGCGCAGCCTTGCCGGGATCGAGCTGAACCGGAAGATCACCGGCGCCTTCGACATGTTCTCGCTGATCGTGTCAAAAGAGGGGATGAAACGGTTTCGCGGTTTCCTGAAAGAGAACCCAACCATCAACGAAATGCAAAAACGCCGCGTGATGATGGCGATTTTGGACAAATATGCGGATGATGAAGCCATCGAAGAAGAGCTGGACCTGCCCGGCTGGACCGAAGAGATGGTCGACCAACTCACTGCGGCCTATGACGCGGATATTGACGTGATCGCCGACATTCCCGGTGTCACGCTGATTTCCCCCTAAGGCCGCGCAAAAGAAAAGGTCCGGGCGTGCCGGACCTGTCGTGCCTGTGTGTCACGCGGTATCAGGACATGCCCAGCGCGGCCTTGTACATATCCAAAACCGCTTCTTCTTCGGCGATGTCATTGGCGTCGCGCTTGCGCAGGGCGATGACCTTGCGCAGAACCTTGGTATCATAACCGCGCCCCTTGGCTTCGGCCATCACCTCTTTTTGCGCATCTGCAATGTCTTTTTTCTCGGCTTCAAGCCGTTCAAAACGCTCAATGAACTGACGCAGCTCACCGGCTGCGACACCATAGCTGCCCGAAGATGTTTCTTCTTCCATTTCTGCCTCCTGTAAGCTGGTCCCCTTCCCTACCTGTCTGCGCGGATCCCATCAAGGGGTTGCGCTGAGGCCGTCGGTCCTTTACCGCCGATGCCGGACAGGCGCCCGATCTGTGGGCGACGAGCATTGGAAAGGACATCACATGGATTGGCTGATCTGGATCGGGGCGATCATCTCGTTTGCCGGGCTTGCCGGTTTGATCTGGTGCATCGTTCACGTCTGGAGCTCCAAGCGCAAGGGGCTGAGCGACGAGGAGTTGCGCGATGTGGTGCGCCGGGTGGTCCCGCTGAACATGGGCGCGCTGATGTGCTCGGTTTTGGGGTTGATGATGGTGATCTTGGGGATTTTCTTGGGCTAGGTCCGAATCAGGGGATTATTCCGCCGCCAGCCAAGTCGCGCAGGGTTGCCAGAAATGCGCGTCGGGATGGTCAACCCGGCGCAACAATTGCGTGACCTGAAACTGCCCCAACTTATTGACCATGGCCATGGGGCCGCCTTTATGGCGCGGAAAGCCCATCATGTTCAGGGCTATGACGTCAATGTCTTCGCATCGCGCAATGATGTCCTCTTCAATCAGTTTCATACCTTCGTTGGCGATGGCGCCAGCGATGTGGCGGCAGATCTCTTCTGGTGGCCAGACGGCCCCCGGGCGGTGCGCGACCAAAAGTTGACGCACCTGCGCCGAGGCCCGCGGTCGCCCATTCTCCCAGTCGTAAAACCCTTTGCCAGCCGAACAACCCTGGCGCCCCGTCTCAAGCACAAGCCCCGACCAATCCGTGCCCGCGCCCTCTGGATAGGCGCGCCGCCTCAGCCCCACGCGATCCCGGTGCACAAAGGGCAGTTGCAGCCAACCCCAGTCCCGCAACGCGCGGTCGATCTCATAGGGGTCAGCGCCCAGATCCACCAGCGCATCCGCCGCACGCGCCCAGGCGCGCATCAGCCTGACCACCGCAGTTCCATGACCAGAGTTCAGAACCACGGGCGTTTTTCGCATGGCGCGCACAAGCGCAAAGAGTTCCGAGGCCCGCGGCCCTTCCCCCGAGTGGGGCACAAGAATTTCAACCAGGCCGGGCGCGTTCACCGTACCGTGAAAACACAGACCCAGGGTTTCAAGCGGGGTATGTACGCTTCCGTGCAGGAGGCGAACCAACGATGCAGTCGGGGTCTTGGGTGTGATCCCACCGGGCGACGCATCCAGGATCAGCTCGCTTTCGTGGATCGCCCCCTGAACCGAGCCGTATCGAAGCCGCCGGAGGATCACCGACGCCCGCCCCCCCGCAGCGTGGTATTGCGACAAGATAGATGACAATTGCTTTAGGTTCTGTTGCAACCGCTCATGGTCGTCCGCGCCCCAATATACGCGGATCCCGTTCGACAAGGCCAGGATCACCACCTGCAGGGCAAAAGCCCCGGTTCCCAGAACGGAAACATGATCCGGGGCACCCATGCGGGAAATACCGAAGGGCGGAGCATTGGCGGCAAGCTCTTCGACCCAATGCGCGTGGGTCAGGCCCTGAACCTGTTCCGATTTTGCCAGATGATCCAGCGCGTCCTCTTCCATTGCGCAGCCGCTTTCGAACGGCAGCAGAGCGGCCGCCTCAACAAGGCGCAGGGCCTGGGTCTGTGCGCTCTCTGGCACGGTGCTAGAGCCGAAATCATGCTGTGCAAATCGGGCTTGATAGTCTGCGGGATCGGCAAAGCCCTCTCGGCGGTCACAAACCGGGCGTGGCTGCGCATCAACATCTTGCAAGAACGCGCAATAGTTTTCTGCCGCATCACGTGGATCTCCTTCAAAGACCACATCCGTCAACCCCAGTTTTGCCCCGTCTGCCAAAGGAAACATGGCCCCGCTGACCAGCACACGCAGGGCGGGATCGGCCCCCATGATCCGTGGCAATCTCTGGGTGGCGCCGCCCATGGGCAGCCAGCCGTGAAACAATTCGGGAAAGCCGCCTTTTGCTTCGACCCGCGCCATTCGATAATGCGCCGCGAGAAACACGCTCATGCCTGGCCCGGACAATTCGTCGACAGCCAGCGCGACAATCGGCTTGGACACCCCATCCATAAGTTCGGTGACACCCGCGAGCAAATGACCAAGCGCGCGCACATCGTCAAAGGGGGGCAGGCGCCAAACGGCATCAAGCCTGATGACGAATACGCTCAGGTCAGGATCGTCTTCGAAACGTTGCAACGCCTGCGGCAACCGAATGCGCAGCGTATCATCAAGATCGAATTGGGTCCCGGTCTCAAACCCGAAAAAAGCAACGCCCTCTCGGATTTCCGGCTCTGAACTGCTTACCATGACTTGCTCTTCCCAGCTGATCTGCGCCAGCCTTCCCGAAATACACGGACATGGTTTTCATTGGGTTTCATCCATGATGGCAAATCAACATAAAACCGCACCTGAACAAAAAAGAGCCGCCAACCGTGTCACAGAGGACTCGGATGGCGGCGTGGATCAACCCAGCTATATACGCTGTTTAGATGGGCATATTGTCGAATTGGTCTTCGACATGCTCGTCGACCATCGACTTGGCCCAACCGGGCGCGCGCCCGCCATGTGATTCAAGCGTCAGCACCGCCTCCTCCAAGCGATCCAACAGCTCATCACGGGCATCACCGCTCGCCTCGGCGATCTCGGCTTTTAGCGCGTCGATCCTGTTCCTGAGTGCTTCGTTCATCGTCTTCCTCCCTAAACCTGTCTCTAACCTGCGCAGGTCACGCAAAACGGCGTGTCTGGCAATAATTCCAATCGCGTATCAGCGATCTCGCTACCGCATTTCACGCAATAGCCATAGTCTCCATCGTTCAGCCGCTGCAACGCGGCACCAATGCGGCTGATCTCAGCCTGGCCACTTTCCCCCAGCCGCTCAAGCACCTCTTCGCCCTCGCGCTCAACCGCCATTTCCTCCCAGTCTTTGGAATGCGGCGCCTCTAGCGCGTCTTCAATGCCATCCAAACGTAGCCCCAACTCACGCAATCTGGCCAGCAGTTTCAGTTTGTATTTGTGATGTGACATGATTTAACGCCTCTTGAATCGGCAAGGATTATGTCAAGTCGGGGTCCGCATGACGTTGACACAGGTCAAGCCATCGAAATGCGGGCCTTGAAACACATTCGTTTTTGCGTATATGTATTCGGAAGCAACGATAGGAAGCGCAACATGACACCCGAAGTCACCTCCTTTTTCGATGATGCCACCAACACCATTTCCTTCGTGGTCCGTGACCCCAATGGAACCGCCTGTGCGATCATCGACAGCGTCTTGGACTTTGACTATTCGTCAGGTCGGACAGACACCAAATCTGCAGATGAAATCATCGCCTTTGTCAAAGACAAAGGGTATGATGTTCAATGGCTTCTGGAAACCCACGTACACGCGGATCACCTGTCTGCCGCCCCCTATATTCAGCAAGAACTGGGGGGTAAAATCGGGATTGGGGATCGCATCAAGGTAGTTCAGGATACCTTTGGAAAGGTGTTCAACGAAGGCACCGAATTCCAGCGCGACGGTTCTCAGTTCGACCAGCTTTTCGTTGAAGGTGACACGCTTATGATTGGGCAAATGCGCGTTGACGTGATGCACACCCCCGGCCATACGCCTGCCTGTCTGACATATGTCACGGGGGATGCTGCATTTGTAGGCGATACGCTGTTTATGCCCGACTTTGGCACCGCGCGATGCGATTTTCCCGGTGGTTCGTCTGAAACCCTGTTCGAATCGGTTCAGAAAATCCTGGCCCTGCCCGATGAAACCCGCATTTTTGTGGGGCACGACTATAAAGCCCCCGGGCGGGATGAATTTGCCTGGGAAACCACAGTAGGCGAGCAGAAAACGAAGAATGTGCATGTGGGCGGCGACAAGACCAAGGAAGACTTCATCGAAATGCGGGACACGCGCGATGCGTCTTTGGCGATGCCAAAGCTGATCATCCCATCACTGCAGGTCAACATGCGCGCGGGCCAGATGCCAGAGCCGGACGCACAAGGTGATGTGTTCCTCAAGGTACCCGTCAACAAGATCTAATCACTGGTCTGCCGCGACGAGAGGGGTCGCGGCAGGCGCGAACAGCCCGATGCGAACCGGGATTCTTTGGACATAAGGAAACGCAAAATGCCTATGGATTGGGTGTGGGGGCTGATTGGTGGCCTCTTGATTGGCACGGGTGGTGCCGTTTATTTGCTCGGGAACGGGAAAATCATGGGGGCCTCCGGGATCATCGGCGGTCTTGTGGATGGGTCGGGAAAAGACACCAAGTGGGAACGGATCGTGTTCTTGCTGGGGGTTGCGATCATGCCCGTGCTTTTGATGCCGCTCTACCGTAAGGTTGACACGCATGTTACCGACAACGTCTGGGTCCTGGTTGCGGCGGGTCTGTTGGTTGGGATCGGTACACGTATCGCCAATGGGTGCACCTCGGGCCACGGGGTTTGCGGCATCTCGCGCCTGTCTGTTCGCGGCATGGCCGCCACCGTATTCTACATCCTTGCCGGCGGCGTAGGGGTTGTGATCTTTCGTCATGGTCTGGGGGTTATCTGATGCTGCGCCACGTCATTGCTCTTTTCGCGGGCGGCCTGTTTGGCGCCGGTTTGTTCATCTCTGGAATGACAGACACCACCAAAGTCCAGGGATGGCTGGACGTTTTCGGGGCTTGGGATCCGACCTTGGCCTTTGTCATGGGGGGCGCGATGCTGCCGATGGCCATCGCATGGTTGATCCGCGAGCGGCGCCAGACCGCTTTGACCGGTGCCCCCTTGCCTCCGAAACCGTCGACACGCATTGATGCCAACCTGGTGATCGGCTCGGTCATGTTCGGGATGGGCTGGGGGTTGGCCGGATTGTGTCCGGGTCCCTCGATCGCCTCTCTGAGTTATGGGGGCACGGGAACGCAGATATTTGTTGGCGCGATGGTGGCCGGCATGGTCCTGACCCCGGCGATCCGCGCAAGGCTGGACCGCGCAGCCGCAACCGCGTAAGGGTTTTGTCATGAAAAAGCTGACCGATACCTATTATGTCGCGGGTCAAATTTCGGCTTCGGATGTGCCCAGCATCGCCGAAGCCGGGATCAAGACCATCATCTGCAACCGACCAGATGCAGAGGTGCCTCCCTCGCATCGCGCCGATGTCATTGCACAGGCAGCCCAAGAAGCTGGGCTGACCTTCGAGGTGCTTCCGATCACACACCAATCCATGACCGCGGAAAACGTACAGGCGCAGATGGCGCTTCTTGCCCAGGCCGGAGGCCCGGTTTTGGCCTATTGTGCATCGGGCACGCGCTGCACAGTCCTCTGGGCATTGGGCCATGTGGCGGACAATGGCGTTGACGCCGTTTTGGATCAAGCCGCCCAGGCGGGCTATGATTTGGCGGGAATGCGCCCGCTTTTGGCATCCATGGCCTGAATTTCATCGGGCCGTAAACGGCCCGATACTTATTTGTCAAAATCCGCGGTAGCGGGTTGTTCGAACGCCGCGTCGAGCCCGATGTCGGGAAGGTCACCGCCCGTGTCAAAGGGTTCGTCAAACTCACCCAGATCAAATGCTGCAGCTTCGCTTTCGAAATCCAGACTGGGGAGATCAGGCAATGCCTCTTCCGTTTCTGGCAGCGGGTCCCCCATAGCGTCATCATTTGCAAAATCATCAACGGTAAATTCCGGTCCTGAATCCAACTCAATATTGGGTTCAGGGAGATCCACCATAGGCTCGATATCAACGTTTTGCGACAGATCGGGCAGGCTCTGATCCGCTTCGGATTCACCAAACGCCTCGGCATCTTGTGTCGCTGAGACAAGGGAATCGGCGTCAGATCGCGCAGGCCAGCTTAGCCGCACGGCACGCATCCCGCTGGATTGTCCCAGGCGCCCCCGCGCGACCAGTTGCGTTTTACCTGCAAAGACTTCGACGTTATCAAGTGCGTCCGGCGACAGCGGAAGAACATCCCCGACCCGAAGCCCCTCAGCCTCATTCAATGGCATCACCACACGCGTCAACACCGCATCCAGACGGGCGGGGACGCGACCAAGCAGATCTTCATGCGGTCCGGGACCCGATCCTGACTGATCGGTTTCACCACCTCGCGCAGGTTTACGATCCGGAAAAAACAGGGTGATCCACCCCTTGCGGCGCCCCAGGGCCAGATCTGCCTGAGCGCGGAAGGCGCGATAGGATGCGGCATCCAACAACAAGCTTGTCGTGCGCGCATCTTCAAGCATCGCACCGAATCGATACCCGGAAACCTGATATTCTAGGGGGTGATCGTGCAAATTGGCCGTAAGTTGTTCAATCGCCCCATCAAGAAGAGGGGCCATCATCGCCGCATCCGTGGGGGTCAACACGCGGTCTTCGTCAACCGGCAGCTGCGTCACCTGCTGGATTGTCTGGACTTCGACCACGCCGGTCAGAACTTCGCGACCGATACAGGCGATCCCCATCGCACCATCCGGACCATCCAGCAGTATGATCAGGTCTTTTTCACCCAGCGCGTCGACCAGACCATCCTGGTCTACGACATCAAGCGTACATTCCTGAGTGACCAAGGCAAGATCCCACAGCACATCCGCCGTGCGCGACAATGCGCGGCGGACAGCCTTGGTAGGAGACATCCCACGCGCTTCAAACGCACGTTGGGCCGCTTGTGCCTTGCGGCCCAAAACGTCATCTCGTGCCCCGTCTGCCATATACAAATCGCCCGTTTTCTACTGGTTCCTCCCCGTTATGGCCAGATTTGGTTACCAACCACTTTAAGATCACCACTTTCCGAGGCAATTTTCGGTGTTCGTGGATAGGTTTATTCGGACTTCAGGACCGAATTGGGGAGTTTCACCGCAAAGCCCGTGCCCTGACGGTCCGGAAGATAGCTGATATCACCACCAAGCCGCGTCATAATCTGCCTGCAAATCGCCAGACCCAAACCGGCGCCACCCGCTTTTTGGTCGCTGATACGGGAAAACTTTTCGAAAATCAGGTCTTGGGCCTCGGGGGCGATCCCGGATCCGTTATCAACGAAGTCAATAAAGATCCCCTCATCATCACGCCGCGGGATGATTTGCAGGACAGGTGCCTGCGCATCACAATATTTGCGTGCGTTGGTGATCAGGTTGATGAACACTTGGCTCAGGCGTTCAAGATCGGTTTCGATCCAAAGGCCCTCGCGTTCGATTTCACGCATGATCTCAACGCTTTGCCCGATCTCCCCGGCGGCCGTCGCCGCCACGGCGCGGTCCAGAACTTCGGACAATGTGCCCCTTGATACGTTCAGGCTGACCTGCCCGTTTTCCAACACACTGAGGTCAAGCAGATCATCCAGCAATCGGGTGAGGCGCAGCGCTTCGTCGTGGATGATCGACGCATAGCGAATGGTCTCTTCCTCGCTCAATTCGGGCGCATCCCTCAAGATCTCTGAGAAAGCCCGGATCGAGGTCATGGGCGTCCGCAGTTCGTGGCTGATCTGGGAAAGAAACGCGTCTTTCTGAACCGACAGGCGGGTCAGTTTGTCGTTCGCTTTGCGCAGCTGCGCCGCTGTTCGTGTGAGCTCTTGCGACTGGGCCTCAAGCCGTGAGGAATACTCCATGATCTGCGCAGTTTCATCCGCAACCGCCAAGAGGTCTTCGACCGAAACCGCCGTCCCGCCAACGATCTGGCCCAGCATGGCATGCGCGGTTGCCGCCCCCACGGATCCCGCCAATTCGCGCTCAAGCTCTTGTATGAAACCCGGGGTCGCCTCGGGCATATGGCCGGTCAACCCCTGACGGATGGCCTCTTTTTCGAACAAGATCTTCGCTTCTGTGCTGCCAAGAATACGCTGGGTCATCACCATCAGGTCTTCGACTTGTGCCGCACCCTGTGACCAACCGCGCGCTGTGCCGGGCGCCTGACGCGGATTGACAAACTGGACCCCCTGAAGGCGTTCCAGCGGGCTTGGGAAGCTCATCAGAGATGCCGCGAAAAAGGCGATGGTGTTCAGCAACAGGCTCCAGATCATGGCATGTAACACGGGATCAAGCCCAACAATCCCGAAAAGCGCGCGGGGATGCAGCCATTCAAACCCAAAGGGACCGCCGTCAAAGAAAGACTGCGGAAGTACGACCCCCTCGCCAAAGCTGGGCAGATACAGCGTGTAAAGCCAGATCCCAAATCCGGCGGTCAGCCCGGTCAACGCGCCTGTTCGCGTCGCGCCGCGCCAGAAAATCCCCCCCAGCATGACGGGAAGCACCTGGGCGACACCGGCAAAGGAAACCAGGCCGATGGTCGCCAGCGCTTCTCCCCCACCAGAGAGCGCGTAATAAAGGTAGCCCAAGAACAGCACACCCGCGATCGACAGCCTGCGCGACAGAAGAACGACATATCGGACATCGCCCGATACGCTGACGGTTTCGGTGCGCAACCACAGCCAAATCGGCATGACAATATGGTTGGACACCATGGTCGACAGCGCAATCGCCGCCACGATCACCATGGATGTGGCGGAACTGAATCCGCCCAGAAAGGAAAACACCGCTAGCCCGTCACGCCCATGCGCCAATGGGACCGTCAGAACAAACAGGTCAGGGTTCGAGCCCGCGGGAAGAACATCCAACCCCACCACCGCGATGGGCACGATGAACAGGCTCATCAGCATCAGGTATAGCGGAAAGGCCCAGGCGGCGACACGCAATTGCGTATCGTTGTCGTTTTCCACAACCAGAACCTGAAACATCCGGGGAAGACACAAAAATGCTGCTGCGGAAAGGATCATCAACCCGGCCCAACGCCCGCCGTTGACATCCCAATGCGACAAATCCGAGGAATCAATCCGTTCGAGCGTTCCGGCGACGCCACCGGACAACCCCCAAACCACAAAGACCCCCACCGCCAGCAATGCCGCCAGCTTGACCACCGCTTCAAGTGCGATCGCCATGACCACACCATGATGGCGCTCATTGGAATCCAGACTTCGGGTGCCGAAAATGACTGTGAACACCGCAAGTCCCACCGCCACCCAAAACGCCGTCAACCGCTGCTGCGACCCCAAGCCTTCGGGGTCGGAAAACACTTCGACGCTTAGGGTAACCGACTGCAATTGCAAGGCAATATAGGGTGTTGTCCCAATCACGGCCAATATGGTCACGCCAACGCCCAGCATGTTCGACTTACCATAGCGGCTGGAAATCAAATCAGCGATAGAGGTGATGCGCTGATTGCGCCCGATGCGTACCAGCTTGCGCAAGACCCACCACCAGCCAATCATTACCAAGCTCGGCCCAAGGTAGATGGTCAGATATTCAAACCCATTGCGCGCCGCCGAGCCAACGGCTCCGTAAAATGTCCAGGCGGTGCAGTAGATTGACAGCGAAAGCGTATAGATCATGGGAGACCGCAGCCATTCCCCCCGCCCGCTTTGCGCCGAACGTTCGGCAAAAAACGCAACCGCAAACAGCGTCAGCACATACAGAACCGAGATCGCCGCGAGGGCGTTCAACACGGTCACCCGTCGTCCTCCTGTGCGGTGGCCGTGACCGGCGGGCGGCGCAGCGCAAAGACCAAGACACCGGCGCCAACCGCCAACCAGAACCAAACGGCAAAGATATAGATAAGCGCGGTCGACGCCCTCATCGGTTCATCGGGCACGGCCCAAAGCAGGGGCAATGTCCACAGGGCCACCCCCAGCACCG
The DNA here is from genome assembly GCA_025210345.1 of Pelagimonas sp. Classification (GTDB taxonomy): domain Bacteria; phylum Pseudomonadota; class Alphaproteobacteria; order Rhodobacterales; family Rhodobacteraceae; genus JAOARQ01. The sequence goes on from JAOARX010000029.1 coordinate 29,024, forward strand.
GCAAGGCCCGCACCCCGTCAACCAAGCGCCGCCTGCGATAGGTTTGGCGTTCAACAAACAGCGGTGTTCCGGGATTGGGGTCGTCGCGGCTCATGCTGCGATTACCCTTCGGTCAGGGCGCGAACGGCCTCAAGCATTTCCGCATTGGAAAACGGTTTTGTCATGAATTGACTGACCCCGGCCCGCTCCGCCATTTCGCGATCCTTGTTTTGTCCGCGTGCGGTCAGCATGAGCACCGGCAGGGCCTCATGTTCGGGATCATCACGCAGTTCGCGCAAGATGTCGAAGCCGGATTTCCCCGGTAACATGACATCAAGTATCAATACATCCGGTTGTTTCTTACGGACAATTTCGATTGCATCTGTCCCATTGGAATGGGTTGTAACAGTCCAGCCTTCCCGTGAAAGAATGAACTTGATCGCTTCGATGATGTTTGGCTCGTCCTCAATCAGCAAAACCTGACCGGCCATGTGCGCCCCCGTCTGCCTGATCCCACGTTTTCCGCAGGTTGCCCCCCAGCCTTCAGACCTTACGCCCATTCATTGCGCCATGTCAAAACGCGTTACGCCGCGCCTGGGAGAATTGAGCGCTCTGCGCGCGCTTCACAGCCTTGACGGGGGCAAATCCGGCACGAGACCCCGACTTCCTTGGCGGGATTGTCGCCCTGAAGCCCGGCAGGCATAGAGCGCACCAGCATATGTGCGTGGAACTGAGCGTCTTCATTGACAGCGATTCGTCCCGCCGGGACGGCGATGGCATCCACCCAGACCCCCACCCCGGTGCGGCCAGGATGAATGACCGGGCGCGAAATCACGGACATCGGTCGGGTCAGCGCTGCATAGAGCGGCCAAAGCGGACAGGCTGCGCCAAATCGGGGCATGGGAAAATCCGGAAGCGGCTTGCGAAACCGCAGCACACCCGACCCATCGCAAATCGCAAGCCCAACAGGATCCGGCAATACCTCTGCTGGCATCGCGGCCAGCCTGCGCATGACCAAAGCCGGATCCAATTCCAGTTCCTGGGCAATTTGCACCGGGTCCGCCCCCAGCCGGCCAATGGCCTCGGCCAGAGCCGATTGCGTCAGCTTGGCAACATCACGTTCATATTGCTTCAGCCACCCCTCCAACAAATCCTGCCCCGTCGCGGACAGGCCCTTGCTCAGACGTTTGTGCAACCGGGCCACCGGCTGGCCCGTTTCGAGGGCCTCGACCGCATAAGACACCCCCTCTTGCACCGTATCCAGTTCCTCTTGAGGACTGCCGGATGTCGCGGCCTGCGGATTTTCGGATTCGAGATAGGCCACCAAAGCCCGGCTGGTATCCGCCAGTCGGCCGCTGTCCTCATGGATATTGCGGTGAAATCGTGCCTGCCAATCCGGGTCGATGTCACCGGGTTCAGCCAAAATGGATGCAGAAGAATGAATGGAGGTCACGGTCGACAGCATTTCATGCAATGAGGCCGCCAGATGCGGATCATGCGCCATACGGTCGGTCAGGGTTTCAACCGTGCGCTCCAGCGCGCCAATGCGCCCCTGTGCTTCGGCCAAAAGCTGGGCCCACCCCGGAAATCGCCCGGCAAATTCATCGACCCGATCCACCTCGGCCCCGGCATGTGAGATGTCAGACGCGGCTTCGCGCAGGGTCGAGATCAATGCGGCCCCGGCCCCTTCGGTCAGCAGCGCGGGTTCGACCTTTAAAATTTCGGCAATATCCAACAAGAGTTTACCGCCGATTCTACGCCGGTTGTGCTCTATCAAATTGAGGTACGAGGCGGATATTCCCGCCTGACGTGCGAGATCGGCTTGTTTCAGGCCTGCGGCCACACGTTTTTCGCGAATTCGGCTACCGGTCAACGTGTCGCGGGGCATTGGCTTTCCTTTGCGCAATCAAGGGCTTTCTGCGACGCAGTATAAACAGATTTACAGAACACCATAGTCTACTTTTCAAACGTTGACAAAAAAAGCCTTGCGACAAAAGCGCTTGTTGCGCAATTTTCTTTCCCCCTGCCATATTGGATTTGCACAGTTATGTGCTGCGGCCCCGCTGTTGAGGAGCTCGGGTCCGCCATTCACCAAACGGGAGGAATTTCATGTCCAAGACCAACCTGACACGTCGTGGCGTGCTCAAGTCCGGCGCATTGACCGGCGCAGGTGTCGCTCTGCCGACCATCTTCACCGCGTCTTCGGCCGCGGCTTACACCAATGAGCCGACCGGCAGCTCGGTGACCCTGGGCTTCAACGTGCCCCAGACCGGCCCCTATGCCGACGAAGGTGCGGACGAACTGCGCGCTTATGAGCTGGCGGTTGAGCACATCAATGGTGGCGGCGACGGCGGCATGCTGAACACCTTCAGCTCAAAGGCGCTGGACGGCAACGGCATCAACGGCAAAAAAGTCGAATACGTCACAGGTGATACGCAGACCAAGTCTGACGCAGCCCGCGCATCGGCAAAGTCCATGATCGAAAAAGACGGCGCTGTTATGATCACCGGCGGTTCGTCGTCCGGTGTGGCCGTGGCTGTGCAGGCGCTGTGCCAAGAGGCCGGCATCATCTTCATGGCGGGTCTGACCCACTCGAACGACACCACCGGTAAAGACAAGCGGGCCAATGGCTTCCGTCACTTCTTTAACTCGTACATGTCCGGTGCGGCACTGGCGCCGATTCTGGCCAAGAACTATGGCACCGACCGTAAAGCTTATCACCTGACCGCCGACTACAACTGGGGTTACACCACCGAAGAAGCGGTGCGCACCTCGACCGAGGCCATGGGTTGGGAAACCGTTGCAGCCGTGAAAACACCGCTGACCCAGACTGACTTCAGCTCCTATATCGCTCCGGTGCTGCAGTCGGGTGCCGACGTTCTGGTTCTGCACCCCTACGGCGGCAACATGATGAACTCGCTGCCCACCGCGGTTCAGTTCGGCCTGCGCGCCCAG
>JAOARX010000030.1 GCA_025210345.1 Pelagimonas sp.
TGCTTACGCGTAAGCCCGCTCGTTAATGCGATCCGCACAGCATCTTGGCGGAATTCGTTCGTCCGTTTCTGCCCCATAGTTTATATCCTTTGCTGCAATAAATGCTATCAAAGGGGCCGCTCCAAACCGCGACAGGTCCAACAACAGAAGCTACGAGCGTAGGAAGTACTGGAGCAGGGATGTGATCTACGAAGCTGACAGGGGCAAAGGCAGGACCTTCTGTCTTTGCCTTCTCGCCACGATTACGTCTGTCAGTGACGGACGACCATTTGCGCACGAGACATTCATGAGCTCCCAGCTCAGCAGCAACCTCACCAGCGGACTGACCCTCTTCGCGAATACGCCGCGTGGCCTCCCACTTGACCTCGTTAGGCTAAATTTTCTTGCCTGTGGCTGACCTGCCAATTTTATATCCCCAAACTTCATGCTCTGCCATGTGACCCTCCAGCTTGTGTTTGAGCGCAGAGTAGCATTGGGAGGATCGGGGAATTAGAGGGTGCTTAGGGGGACAGATGCAACGCTTACAAGACACACGACAGGCCTGCCAAAACACAAGCCCCACCAAGTGGCGGGGCCTGCTTCATCTCTTTGATAAATATCCCGGGGCGCGGGGCAGAGCCCCAAAGGATTTTTCGAAAATCCTTGTCCACCCAGATCACCCCTAGCGCACGACATAGACCGAACAGCTTGAGTGACGCACGACGCGCGCGGCGTTCGGTCCAAGGAGATAATCCTTGAAATCCGGCTTATGCGCGCCGATCACGATCAAAGACGCGCCATCGGCCTCGGCCACCTTGAGGATCTCCTCATAGGCGTTGCCGGTGCCGACGATGTGGCGCACGTGGTCATTGGCCTCGGCGCCCAGGGCCTCGGTCGTGATCTCTTCGAGGTGGTTTTTGGCCTCACTGAGCGCCTTTTCATGATGGTCCGCGCTGAAATAGCTCCCCACCACGCTCATGCCGAAATCCGGCACGATGGTGATCACATCCAACTGCGCGCCCTCCATCTCGGCCATGCGCGCGGCCTGTTTCAGAACGTGGACATCGCGGTGTTCATTGCTGATGTCGACGGCACAAAGAACGGTTGGTTTGCTCATGCGATTTCTCCTTCTTTGCGGGCGCGGCCCAGTTGCAACATGCTGATCAGGCCCAACAGGATCAGCGCGGGGATAAAGATCAGCTCTTTGGGCATCTGTGCCTGCGGGGCCTGCACATCGGAAATGCGCACCGCCTCGTCAGCATAGAAATCAAAGCTGCCCATCTTATCCGCGATGGGGGTGCCGAACATGGGTTCTTCCATCTTGACCAGCCCGTCTTCTTGCATGGTCAGAAAACCCATGGCCTCAAGACGTGCCGCGCCATCCCCGTTTTCGGGAACAGGGACGACCAGCGTCATGTCTTTCATTTCGCCGGTGTCAAAGTCAGGCCCCGAGACAACAAAGGTCAGCTCTTGGCCCGCCTCGGCCCCATCCAGAGCGGCCACAACAGCGGTCGGTTCGATCGCGGTGGTGGGGGGCTGGATGCGGTCCATGAAAAAGTCCGGGCGGAACATGGCAAAGGCGATCAGCACCAGCGCGACGCTTTCATAGATGCGCGAACGGGTCAGGTAATAGCCCATCGTGCCCGCAGTAAAGACCAGGATAGCGATGGTCGACGCGACAAAGACGATGATCCCCTGCACCAGCGTCACATCAATCAACAAAAGGTCTGTGTTGAAGATGAACACAAAGGGCAGCGCTACGGTGCGCAGGCTGTAGAAGAAGGCGGTAAAGCCCGTGCGGATCGCGTCACCGCCTGACACAGCCGCCGCCGCAAAGCTGGCGAGGCCCACAGGCGGGGTCACATCGGCCATGATGCCAAAGTAGAACACGAACAGGTGCACCGCGATCAGCGGCACGATCAGCCCGGATTGCGCCCCCAGTTCCACAACAACGCCTGCCATCAGGGACGACACAACGATATAGTTCGCGGTGGTCGGCAGGCCCATCCCCAACACAAGGCTGAGAAGCCCCACCATCACCAGCATCAAGATCAGATTGCCGCCGGACAGGAATTCAACCAGATCCGCCATGACCTGGCCCACGCCGGTCAGGGTGACGGTGCCCACGATCACACCCGCTGTTGCGGTTGCCAGACCGATGCCGATCATATTGCGCGCGCCGTCGATCAACCCGTTCCACAGATCCGTGACGCCCGCCACAAAGGCGTTGGCCATATCGCTTTCACCGCGGAAGATCGCCTTGAGTGGGCGCTGGGTCAGCAAGATCACGAACAAAAGCATGGTTGCCCAGAACGCGGACAGACCCGGTGATTTCTGTTCAATCATCAGGAAGTACACCAGCACGATGATCGGCAGCAGGTAATACAGGCCGCTTTTGTAGATCTCGGCCACGACGGGCAGTTCGACCTTTTCGGCGTTGGGGTCATCGGGTTCCAGATCCGGCACCTGCGCGGCCAGGAACAGCAATCCCGCATAGACCACAACCAACAGCGCCGAAAGCACCAGACCCGAGGCCGGCAGGGCCGAGGTGATCCATTTCACCGGGTATTGAACCCCGTAACACAACGCCGCAAAGCCGACAAAGAACAGCGCCATGCCGCCAATGGTTTTGCCCATGCTGACCACCCGGTTGCCCAGTGTCGGCATGTTGTTTTTCACCGCTTCGAGGTGAACAATATACACCAGCGCGATATAGGAAATCGCTGCGGGCAGGAAGGCGTGGGTGATGACCTCAACGTAGGAAATGCCCACATATTCCACCATCAAAAAGGCCGCCGCGCCCATGACCGGGGGCATGATCTGGCCGTTGACCGAACTGGCCACTTCGACCGCGCCCGCCTTTTCCGACGAAAAGCCCACGCGCTTCATCAGGGGGATGGTAAAGGTGCCGGTGGTCACAACGTTGGCGATGGACGAACCCGAGATCAGGCCGGTCGCCGCCGAGCCCACCACAGCCGCTTTGGCTGGGCCGCCGCGCAGGTGGCCAAGGGCGCCAAAGGCCATCTTGATGAAATAGTTGCCCGCGCCCGCTTTGTCCAAAAGCGCACCGAACAACACAAAAAGAAAGACGAATTTGGTCGAAACACCCAGCGCGATGCCAAACACACCCTCGGATGTGATCCACATGTGGCTCATGGCTTTTTTCAGCGATGCGCCTTTCCAGCGGATGACTTCGGGTACCCATTCGGAGGATCCAAAAAAGACATAGGCCAAAAAGATCGTGGCAATGATCGCCATCGCCGGGCCAAGCGCGCGGCGCGCCGCTTCGAACAACAGGACCAGACCGGCAAGGGCGAACCACTTGTCCATATCATCGGCCAGACCGCCTGCGTTGACGATTTTCTCGTAAAAGAAATAGCCATACAGCGCCAGAAACGCGCCGAACAGGCCGAACAGCCAATCCTGGATCGGGATATAGCCGCGCGGGCTGGATTTCATTGCGGGATAGGCCATGAAGGCCAGAAACAAGGCAAAGGCCAGATGGATCTGGCGCGAGTTGTTGATCAGATCACCGGGCAGCACGTAATTCGCAAGCGGCGATGCCAGGATCACCTGAAACAGTGACCAGACCACGGCCACAATGGCCAACATCGTCCCAACCGGCCCTGCGGGATTGCGCGCCCCTGCGTCTGTCGAGGCCACCAGATCCTGAAGCTCTTCTTCGGATAGGGGGCGCCCGGAGGTTTGTCCTTCGGCCATATGTGTGTCTCCCTGAAATGCCGGCTTTGCGGCGACGGGCTTATGCCCTTGTTTTTTAAACTATTTAACGAAAACAGGGGCGCGATCTGCGCCCCCGTTCCTGGGTTGGGTCAGATTATTCGATCCAGCCCTGTTCCTTGTAATACTTGGCCGCGCCGGGGTGCAGCGGCGCCGAAAGACCGGCGGTTGCCATGGCCTTGGGGTCCAGATGTGCAAAGGCGGGGTGCAGCTTTTTGAAGTCGTCGATGTTGTTAAAGACCGAGGACACAACCGCGTAAACGGCCTCTTCGGACACGGCGTCCGAGGTCACGAATGTTGCGCCAACACCAAAGGTCGCGGTGTCTGCGTCCGAACCGCGGTACATGCCGCCGGGGATCGAAGCCGACCGGTAGAACGAATTGTCCGCGATCAGCTTGTCAACGGCTTCGCCCGAAACATTCACCAGAACCGAGTCACAGGCCGTGGTTGCTTCCTGGATCGACCCCGAGGGGTGGCCAACGGTGTAAACCATGGCGTCGATCTGGTTGTCGCACAGCGCTGCCGACTGTTCCGCCGCTTTCAGCTCGGTTGCGAGGGCGAAGTCATCGGTGGTCCAGCCCATCTCTTCGAGCAGAACTTCCATGGTGCCGCGCTGACCGGACCCTGGGTTGCCGATGTTCACGCGCTTGCCCTTGAGATCAGCAAACGACGAGATGCCCGCGTCAGCGCGCGCGACGAGGGTGAAGGGCTCGGGGTGAACCGAGAAAACCGCGCGCAGGCCTTCAAAGGCGCCTTTGTCTTCGAATTTGGAGGTGCCGTTATAGGCGTGGTACTGCCAGTCGGACTGGGCCACACCGAACTCCAACTCGCCTTCGCGGATGGTGTTGATGTTGTAGACCGATCCGCCGGTGGATTCGACCGAGCAACGGATGCCGTGCTCTTTGCGGCCCTTGTTCACCAGACGGCAGATCGCGCCACCGGTGGGATAGTAAACGCCGGTGACACCACCGGTGCCGATGGTGATGAACTCTTCGGCATAAGCCGCCGGTGCCATCACCGCCGCCGCAGCTGCGCCGACGAATACAGATTTGAATTTGGTCATCATTTTATGACTCTCCCTGATTGAACTCGAACTTTGGTTTTTTGCTCAGCCATCTGACACAATTTGCAGGTGGCGGTTGCTCTCTTCGATGCGGGCGATGCGGGCCTGCGCCTCTGGTCCGGCGCGGCTGACCAGCATCCCGATCAATGATTCTGCCAGTACGGTACTGGCTGCGTATGAGGAATAAAAGTGGGGGCTGTCGGTTGGTACGATAAAATGCGCCGCACAGTTGCGTAACGCGGGACAGCTATGTGTGTCAGTGATAACAACGACATAGACGCCGCGTTCATGGGCAAGTCGCGCGGCGCGCAGAACTGATGCGGAAAAGGGGGGCTTGGTCACGACGACCATCGCATCTTGGTCGTCCATCTGCGACAGGCTTACCCCCAGGGACGATCCCATGCGTCCGGCCAGTTTCCAGTTGCCGACACTGAAATCCGCCATATACGATATGTATTCAACTAGTCCTGTCGAGCCGAGATTGCCGTATAGTATAACGTCTCTGGCTGAATACAATTTGTCCACAACATTTGCCAAAAGATCCTGGTCGATCTGGGCAGCCATTTGCTCAACATTGTTCAGGCAGGCGGTGACATGCGCGGTGAAAAAGCTGGATGTGCCGTTGCTGTGTTCCATCTGCAGGCGGCTGGCGCGATCGGCAAAGTTGTTGATCCGCTTCGAGATGTTGTGACTGAGGTCCTGACGCAACTCTTCAAAGTTGCCATAGCCTAGGGCCTTGGACAGACGTGTGAACGTGACCGGGGCAAAGCCTGTGTCTTCGGACACCGCCCGCAGCGACCGGGTGGCGATGTCCACCGGGTTTTGCGCCACATAGTCCGCAGCCGCCTGCAACCGCGCACTTAGCGCATCATAGCGGTCGGCCAGCCGTTGTTCATAGGTTTCAGTCAAATTGACGAACCCCTCCCTGTTCGTTGATTGGAGCGTTTCATTTGTTTCATGTATTGTCAACAATGCTTTCATGTGTTTCATCTAAAGACCTGCTCTCGGAGGGGTCATGTCACATATTTTTCCGCGCCATACCAAAGCCAAGCTTCCCGTAGCGAGCCACGGGAATGGCGTTTATGTATTTGATAAATCAGGTAAAAATTATCTGGATGCATCGGGTGGCGCGGCGGTGTCCTGCCTTGGTCATTCGGACCCTGACGTGATTCAGGCGATGCGCGAACAGGCTGAAAAGATCAGCTTCGCGCACACGGGTTTCTTTACATCCGAGCCAGCCGAATCCCTTGCGGATCAACTGATTTCCCATGCGCCATCGGGGCTTGAGAAGGTCTATCTGGTGTCTGGTGGCTCTGAGGCCGTCGAATCGGCTCTGAAGCTGGCGCGCCAGTATATGCTGGAAACGGATCAGCCCGATCGGCATCGGTTTATCGCCCGGCGTCAGAGCTATCACGGCAATACCCTGGGGGCGCTGGCCACCGGGGGCAATATGTGGCGGCGCGAACCCTTTTCCCCGGTGATGGTCGAAGGGCATCACATTGCGCCCTGCTATGCCTACCGCGACCGCAGCTCGGGTGAAACGCCCGAGGCCTATGGGCTGCGCGTCGCCAATGAGCTGGAAACCAAACTGCAAGAGCTGGGTCCGGAAACCGTGGTGGCCTTCATTGCGGAACCCGTGGTGGGGGCGACCGCAGGCGCGCTGGCCCCGGTGCCGGGGTATTTCAAGCGCATTCGCGAGATCTGTGATCGCTACGGGATCTTGATGATCCTGGACGAAGTCATGTGTGGCATGGGGCGGACCGGCACGTTGTTTGCCTGTGAACAGGACGGTGTCACCCCGGATATCGTCTGTATCGCCAAGGGGTTGGGCGCTGGCTATCAACCGATTGGCGCCATGATCTGTTCGGGCCGGATTTATGACGCGATCGAAACGGGCAGCGGCTTTTTCCAGCACGGCCACACCTATATCGGTCACCCGGTGGCCTGTGCGGCCGCTGATGTGGTGGTGCGCAAGCTGGCCGGTGGCCTCGCCGAGCGCGCGGCGGTCATGGGGGAGCGGCTGGACGCTGCCTTGCGCGCGCGCTTTGGTCAGCATCCCCATATTGGCGATATCCGGGGTCGCGGCATGTTCCGCGGGCTGGAATTGGTGCAAGATCGCGACAGCAAGGCGCCGTTTGATCCGGGGCTGAACCTGCCGGGGCGGATCAAATCCGCCGCGCAGGACAATGGGCTGATCTGCTATCCGGGCGGGGGGACGATTGATGGCAAACGGGGCGCGCATATTCTGCTGGCGCCGCCGTTCATCATCACCGATGACCAGATCGGAGAGCTGGTGGACAAGCTGTCGCTGACCCTGGATGAGGTGTTGCCATGACCCAGCGTTTGCCCCGGATTATGGTCGCGCCCAATGGCGCGCGGCTTGGCAAAGCCGATCATCCCGAAATCCCGGTGACGCTGGACGAGATCCTGACCTGCGCCGAGGCCTGTCACCAGGCCGGGGCAGGGGGGCTTCATCTGCATCTGCGCGACGATCATGGGGGGCATCTGTTGGATACGGGTGCCTATCGCGATGCGTTGGCCGCACTGTCCGAACGCTGTCCCGATCTGTTGGTGCAGATCACAACAGAAGCCGCCGATCGATATGGCCCGGGGCATCAACGCCATGTGGCCCTACATTCAGGGGCGACGCATGTCTCCGTTTCCGTCCGAGAAATCTGCCGCGAGCCACAGCATGCGCCCGGTTTTTACCAAGCCTGCGCCGAGGCCGGGATTGCCGTTCAGCACATTCTATATGACGAGGCCGACGGGGTGTTGTTGCAATCGCTCTTGCCCCCGGATCTGTTTCAATCGCCGGAGCTTCAGCTGATCCATGTGCTTGGGCGGTACACGCCCAACACGCTGTCGCGCCCTGACATGTTGCAGCCCGCGCTGGATTGGCAGGGGCAGGCCGGGATCACGCCGGACTGGGCGGTATGTGCCTTTGGCCTGGGCGAAACCGCCTGTCTGATCCATGCCGCCGAATTGGGGGGCGCCTGTCGCATTGGGTTTGAAAACGCGCGGCTGCGCGCAGATGGCAGCGTGGCGCGCGACAATGCCCAGCGGGTTGCCGATCTGGTGCAGGCCCTGAAAGTGCAGGTCGCCTGTACCGCCTCCTGACCCTAAATCCCGCCGATGGCGCGGACCAGTTGGGCGATATCTTCGACGCCTTGCCCCTGTCGCAGACTTGCGAATACGGTCGGCAATCCGGGGCGCATGTGCGCCGCGTCGCGTTCCATCACCGAAAGATCGGCGCCGACATGCGGGGCCAGATCGGTCTTGTTGATCACCAGGATGTCGGATCGCGTGATTGCGGGGCCACCCTTGCGCGGGATCTCTTCGCCCGCCGCCACGTCGATCACATAGACCGTCAGATCCGCCAGTTCGGGCGAGAACGTGGCCGAGAGGTTGTCTCCACCGCTTTCGATCAGGACCAGTTCCAGATCCGGGTGGGCGTCGGTCAATTCAGCCACCGCCTCCAGGTTGATCGAGGCATCTTCGCGGATCGCGGTATGGGGACAGCCCCCGGTTTCCACCCCCTTGATCCGGTTCGATGGCAGGGCCTGTTTGCGCAGCAGCGCCTCTGCGTCTTCGCGTGTATAGATGTCATTGGTGATCGCAGCCATCGAATGGCTGTCACGAAAGGCGGCGCAAAGGGATGCGGTCAGCGTGGTCTTACCCGCGCCGACCGGCCCGCCAATTCCCACCCGCAAGGGGCCGTTGGGGCTGCTCATGTTCTGAAAATCCTTGAATACTGCGTTTCATGCTGCATGGCGGCAATATCTGCGCCAAAGGCGGCTGCCCCCAAGTCGTCCAACCTCCCATGAGAGGTCTGGGTCGCGATGGTTTCGCACAGGGGCGTCAGCCGGTGCAACATCGCCAATCCCTCTTGCTGTCCCACGGGCAACAGGCGCTGTCCGGCTGCGATCAGGTTGGACATGAAGGCCTGCAGGTACATCTTTTGGGTCAGGATCAGGGGCATATCCTGATGCTGCGCGGCGGCCCCCAGCGCCACCGGATAGGTGAGCGCCTGCGGCAAGACATGCCAATCTGACACCGCCAGACCAAAGGCGCGGCCCTGGGCGCAGGTTTCCAGCAGGCGCTCTTTGCTTGAGGCAAAGGCACGGGCGCTCAGGTCGATTTGACAAAGGGCCGTGGTATCGGGCGCGTGATAGGCGGCCGCCAGAAACAGCGCGTCATTGTACCCGGCACCATAGACCAGAATGTCGGTCAGCCAGCTTTCCAACCCGGAGCCTTCGGTTATGTCCTGCTGGGCAACAGCCCCCTCAAGCCCGTGGCTATAGGCGAAACTGCCGATGGGAAACGCAGGCGACAGCCACTGTGTCAGTGTCAGGATTTGGATATCAGTGGGCATGGGAATGGGTCCGTCCGTGGCCATAGGCACCGCCTTCGGGAGTGAAGGGGGCCGTCACGGGTGTGACCTCTGCCCCCAATTTGGCCAGCATGTCCTGCAGCACGTGATCGCGCTGGATCAACAGGCGATCCTCTTCGATCTGACAGGGGGTGTGGCGGTTGCCGATGTGCCATGCCAGGCGGGTCAGGTCGCCGCGGATTTCCAGCAGGTCCTCGCGGGCGGGCTGAACCCCGATCACGCGGCCATCTTGCAACACAAAGGCATCGCCCGCTTCAAGCGACGTGGTTTTGGACAGATCCACCAGAAAACTCAGCCCGCCTTGGGTCGTGAGTGTCTTGCGGCGCAAGAACCGCGCATCATAGCTGAGCACGACCAGATCGTCGGGGTGATGAGCATGGGTGATTTCGCGGCTAACAGGGTGGGTCATAATGGGCCTCAGAACATGAAATAGCGTTGCGCCATGGGGACGGTTTCGGCGGGTTGACAGGTCAAAAGTTCCCCATTGGCGCGCACTTCGTAGGTTTCGGGGTTGACCTCGATCTGCGGCGTGGCGGCGTTCAGTTTGAGGTCGGATTTGCCGATCGCGCGGGTGTTGGAGACCGCGACGGTCTGTTTCGCCAGCCCCAGCGAAGCCGCCAACCCATCGGCCTGCGCCGCCTCGGAGACAAAGGTGACGGCCGAGTTTTCCACGCTGCGCCCATAGGCCCCGAACATCGGCCGGCTGTAGACCGGTTGCGGCGTCGGGATCGAGGCATTGGGATCGCCCATCTGCGCCATGGCGATGGTGCCCCCCAGCAAGACCATTTCCGGCTTGACACCAAAGAAGGCCGGGTTCCACAGCACCAGGTCAGCGCGCTTGCCCTCTTCGATCGACCCGATGTGTTGGGACAGCCCATGGGCAATCGCGGGGTTGATGGTGTATTTCGCAATATAGCGCCGCACCCGGAAATTGTCGTTTTCACCGGTTTCCTCGGGCAGGCGCCCGCGCTGTTTTTTCATCTTGTCGGCGGTTTGCCAGGTGCGGATCAGCACTTCGCCCACCCGGCCCATGGCCTGGCTGTCAGAGGCGATAATGCTGAACGCCCCCATATCGTGCAGGATGTCTTCGGCGGCGATGGTTTCACGCCGGATCCGGCTTTCGGCAAAGGCGACGTCTTCGGGGATGGATTTGTCGAGGTGATGACACACCATCAACATGTCCAGATGTTCTTCGATGGTGTTGACCGTGAAGGGGCGGGTTGGGTTGGTTGACGAAGGCAGCACGTGCTCTTCGCCGCAGATCTTGATAATGTCGGGGGCGTGTCCCCCCCCGGCACCCTCGGTGTGAAAGGCGTGGATGGTGCGCCCCTTCATGGCGGCGACCGTGTGCTCGACAAAGCCGCTTTCGTTCAGCGTGTCGGTATGGATCATGACCTGCACATCCATGGCATCAGCGACGGACAGGCAACAGTCAATCGACGCCGGGGTGGTTCCCCAGTCCTCGTGCAGCTTGAGCGCGCAGGCCCCGCCTTTGATCTGTTCCTCAAGCGCGTGCGGCAGGCTGGCGTTGCCCTTGCCCGCAAAGGCCAGGTTCATCGCAAAGGCATCCGCAGCCTGCAACATGCGCCCGATGTGCCAGGGGCCGGGGGTGCAGGTGGTGGCCAGCGTACCATGCGCCGGGCCGGTGCCGCCGCCCAGCATGGTGGTCAGGCCCGAATGCAGCGCATCGTCAATCTGTTGCGGGCAGATGAAGTGGATGTGACTGTCAAAGCCCCCGGCGGTCAGAATGCGTCCTTCACCGGCGATGGCCTCGGTTCCCGGACCGACGATGATGTCGACACCCGGTTGCGTGTCGGGGTTGCCCGCCTTGCCGATCTTGTGGATGCGCCCGTCTTTGAGGCCGACATCCGCCTTGTAGATGCCGGTGTGATCCACGATCAGCGCATTGGTGATGACCGTATCCACGGCGCCCTCGGCACGGGTGGTCTGGGCTTGGCCCATCCCGTCGCGGATGACCTTGCCGCCGCCGAACTTAACCTCTTCGCCATAGAGCGCCGCATTGGTCCCTGTGCCGCCGGTTGTCGCGGCGCCTGCGCGTTCGGCGGTCAGGTCGCGTTCGATCTCGATGATCAGATCGGTGTCGGCCAGGCGCAGGCGGTCGCCGGTGGTGGGGCCAAACATGGCGGCATAGTCGGAGCGGTTGATCAAAGCGGGCATCGGGTATCCTTGCGGCGTTGGGTCTGAGCAGCGGCGGGCAGGGGGAGGGGCAGGGGGCTAGAGCGCCCCCATGACCTTTTGGTTGAAGCCAAACACGCGGCGCGCACCCGCAATCGGGATCAACTGGACCTCGCGCCTTTGGCCGGGTTCAAATCGCACGGCGGTGCCGGCGGCGATGTCCAGACGCATTCCATGCGCCGCGTCGCGGTCGAAATCCAGGCCCGGGTTGGCTTCGGCAAAATGATAGTGACTGCCGACCTGCACCGGACGATCGCCGGTGTTGGCCACCATCAGCGTCACGCTTTCGCGGTCTTGGTTCAGGGTGATGTCACCTTGGGCGGGGAACAGCTCTCCGGGTATCATGTGCGCACCTCAGCGGATCGGGTTGTGAACAGTGACGAGCTTGGTGCCGTCGGGAAAGGTGGCCTCGACCTGGACGTCGTGGATCATGTCGGCCACACCTTCCATACATTGATCGCGGGTGATGACCTGCGCCCCTGCCTCCATCATCTCGGCAACCGAGCGCCCATCGCGGGCCCCTTCGACCACCGCATCGGTGATCAGGGCGATGGCTTCGGGATGATTGAGTTTGACGCCGCGAACCAGGCGCTTGCGCGCAACTTCGGCGGCCATGGCAACCAGCAGCTTGTCTTTTTCACGAGGGGTCAGGTTCATGGTGGGGTCCTGTCATAGGGTCCAGCAGCGGGGCAGCCCGTCTGGCATCAAAAGTGTGAGAAGAGGAATCAGGGACTGGCGTAGCTCATACCCATCGGTTGCCAGCACGCGGGTCACCAGCAGGTCATCGCCGATCAAAGAAGCCCCGGCCGTCGGGGGCAGCAGCGACCGAATGGATGCAAGGCGCGCTTCGGCATCGGGGGCGATATAGATCAGGCTGGCCAGGGCGCGGGCGCCCGCCGCAACACCGGGGCGATCCAACTGGCGTTCCAGATCCCCCTGCATGGTGATCCGGTCCATGTACACGGGCGCACCCCCGCGCGTCACGGTGATCCGGTCGCGCAGCGCGGCCTGGGTCAGGGTTTCACCCATGGCGCGGCGGCCAAAGATCAGGGGTTCGACCACCAGGGCGCTGGCCCCCTTTGCCAGTGTGATGTGCAGATCCCGCGCCAGATCGCACTGTTGAAACAGGATCGTTTCCTGAGGCACCCAGTTCAGTCGGGCCTTATCCGCGACGGTGATCTTGGTCTCGACCCGCCCCGGGGCACCGGGCAAAGCGCGGTAGGCGCGTTCGCAGGTCTGGGTGGTCAGAGTGAGGTTGGCATTGGGTTCAATACGGGCCTCGGTGGTAAAGTGGTCTCCGCCGGTGACGCCACCAGAGGTGTTGATCAAAACCGCCTCGACCGCGCCGCCGCGTGTCCGAGGAAACAGGCATTTGAGCGCGCCGGATTGGTGCAGTCCGGACAAGCGAGACCGTGACCCATCTGCGCGCACCGCAAGTTTCGCCACGCCGCGCGCGCGGATCGCAGGCTGGGGGACCGACGGGGAAGATATGCGGCGAAGATGCGTGATGGCAGACCTCTTGCGATGCAGGACGTCTTCTTTCTTGGGTCTGCCTTTGGGATGAGCCATCGGAATCACCCAAACTGGGCACATGGATCGGGCATTTTGCTGACTAAATGGGCGTCATTGCGGTTTGCGGCTTAAAAATTAATCATAATCTCGGACATCTGGGGAAACCCGCCCGAAGATTCATCTCTTGAATTGCCATTCTTGCCGCGATGCAGCGAACGTCACCCTGCCTGCCGAGCGCCATGACGTGCATTCAAACCAGATGAGCAGGTGTGTGACGACCGAAAGAATTGAGCCTCTGAGCGGCCGCCACACGGGTTGCAACAACAGTTGCAGGGACCGGGTACGGAATTCTTGCCTTTGTGGCAAGTCCGCCTTCCCTGCGGGGAGAGACAAATGACCTTTGTGAAATCTATTTTGGCCGCCACCGTCGCCGCCGGTGCATTGGCCGCGCCTGCCTTTGCTGCCGATTGTACAATCAAGGTGGGGGTTCTGCATTCGCTGTCCGGAACGATGGCGATTTCCGAAACCACGCTGAAAGACACCATGCTGATGCTGATCGACGATCAGAACGCCAAGGGTGGTCTTTTGGGATGCGAGCTTGAGGCGGCGGTGGTCGATCCGGCGTCTGACTGGCCGTTGTTCGCGGAAAAAGCGCGTGAATTGCTGACCGTGCATGAGGTTGACGTGATCTTTGGCAACTGGACATCCGTGTCACGCAAGTCGGTTCTGCCGGTGATCGAAGAGCTGAACGGCCTGCTGTTCTACCCGGTGCAATACGAAGGTGAAGAGAGCTCGAAGAACGTGTTCTACACCGGTGCCGCGCCGAACCAGCAGGCGATCCCCGCGACGGATTATTTCCTGGAAGAGTTGGGCGTTGAGAAATTCGCGCTGTTGGGAACGGACTATGTCTATCCGCGCACCACGAACAACATCCTTGAGAGCTATCTCAAAGGAAAAGGCATCGCCGCGGACGACATCTTTGTGAACTATACCCCCTTTGGCCATTCCGATTGGTCCAAGATCGTCGCCGATGTGGTTGCGCTGGCGGCGGATGGCAAAAAGGTTGGGGTGATCAGCACCATCAACGGGGATGCCAACATCGGGTTCTACAAGGAATTGGCCGCAGCCGGGATCAGCGCGGATGACATTCCGGTGGTTGCCTTCTCGGTCGGGGAAGAAGAGCTGGCGGGTCTGGACACATCCAACCTTGTTGGACATCTGGCGGCCTGGAACTATTTCCAATCGGCCGATGCGGACGCCAACGAAGCCTTCGTGGCCAAATGGAAAGAGGTCATGGGCGACGAACGTGTGACCAATGACCCGATGGAAGCGCATTACATCGGCTTCAACATGTGGGTGAACGCGGCAACCGCGGCTGGCACCACCGATGTTGATGCGGTGCGCGACGCCATGTACGGGCAGGAATTCCCCAACCTGACCGGTGGCACCGCGACCATGCTTCCCAACCACCATCTGGCGAAACCGGTTCTGATCGGTGAGATCCAGGAAGACGGTCAGTTCGACATCATCAGCCAGACCGAAGAGGTCGCTGGCGACGCCTGGACCGACTTTCTGCCAGAATCGGCGGTTCTGAAGTCTGATTGGAAAGATCTGGGTTGCGGAATGTACAACACCGAAACCAGCGCCTGCGTTCAGATCAAATCGAACTACTGACGCCATATTTCCGGTCGGGGGTTTGCCCCCCGACCGGACCTTCGGGCCCGACCCCGGGCCCGATCATGGGCTTGAAATCTGGGCCTGTTTTTGGGTGGACCTCTATGAAATCCTTGGTTTTATTCTTGCTGATGCTGGTGGCTTCGGTGCATCTGGCCCTGGCGCAGGACGGGCCTGCGGGCGCGCCCATGCAGGCGATTTTGCAAGAGCACAGCGCGCTGATTGTCAAAAGCTCACGCAAGACGATCCAGCCCGCGATTGAT
Source organism: Pelagimonas sp. (assembly GCA_025210345.1). GTDB lineage: Bacteria > Pseudomonadota > Alphaproteobacteria > Rhodobacterales > Rhodobacteraceae > JAOARQ01. The sequence goes on from JAOARX010000030.1 coordinate 14,816, forward strand.
GCGGTTGCGGGCAGCGGTCTGGCGCAGGCGGCGGATGTGTTGCAGGCGTGGCAGGCCAAGGAGATATTTCTGCGCAAAGAGGACGGGCTGTTCTTTCGGGGCGAAAAACGCGATGCCAAGACCTATCGCCTATGGGACTTTGACAGTGGCGATGTGGTGGGGGATGTTTCCAAGAAGGCCCTGAAACAGATCAAACCCAACAGCGGGATCCGTGCGCTGTTGGGGACGGCGCTTGTGCGCTTCCAACTCAGCGATCCTGATCCGGCCCGGCGTCTTGCGGCGCTTGAGGCGATTGCGCGTGCCCCTGATGCGACCTTGCTTTCGCCCCTGCGTGCGTCGCTGGACAGCGAAACCGACAGCGCCATCAAGGCGCGCAAATACCGGACGGAACGTCTGTTGACCATCGCGCATGATCCGAGTCCCTCCGTGCGCGTCGATGCCATTGCTGAGATGTCCGGGGATCTTGGCCTGGATCTGCGGGCAACGCTGAACCCGCTTGTGGCGGTGCAGTTGCAGGCCTTCGAAGGTGACCTTCCCGAGGCGGTGAACCTGGCCCGGATGGTGACCCCCGGGGGGGAGGGTTTGACGCGCGATCAGGCCTATGCGCTGTTGGTAGCCCAACATGACGCGCCCGCGCCCCTTACTGCGGAACGTCTGCGAGAAACCTTGGTGCTGCATATCGACGGATCCACGGTTGGCGGTGTGCCCGTGGCCCAGTTGAACACGGATGCGGCGCGCCTGCGGGCCTATGCCGGATTGGTCGATGCGGGATTGGTTCCCGCCTTTCCGACCGAGGCGGATCAGGCCAAAACCCTGTCGCGCTATCGCTTTGCCGAAATCTATGCTGAACCCTCCCCCGAGGTCACCGGTGCCGCCAAGCGTGCTTTGGCGGACATCCAGACCCGCGTGGGTGTGGCGCAGACCTTTGATCTGACATTGGACGCCTTGTCGCTGGCCTCGATCTATTTTCTTGCCGCCATCGGGCTGGCGATCACCTTTGGGGTGATGGGGGTCATCAATATGGCCCATGGCGAATTCATCATGATGGGCGCCTATACAGGCTATGTTGTGCAGCAAGTGGTGCCCAATCACACCGCCTCGATCCTGATCGCCGTGCCCATGGCATTCGCGGTGACCTTTGCTGCGGGGGTGGCGATGGAACGGCTGGTGATCCGCTGGCTCTACAACCGGCCGCTTGAGACGCTGTTGGCCACCTTTGGGATTTCCATCGCGCTTCAGCAACTGGCCAAGAACATCTTTGGCACCCAAGCCCGCCCGCTGACCGCCCCGGGATGGCTGGACGGAGCCTGGGTTCTGAATGATGTGGTGTCGATCAGCTATATCCGCATCGCGATCTTTGGGCTGGCGCTGATTTTCCTGGGGTTCTTCCTGTTTTTGATGAACCGGACGCGGCTGGGTCTGGAAACCCGCGCGGTGACGCAAAACCGCCGTATGGCCGCGAATATGGGGATCAACCCGGATCGGGTGAACATGCTGACCTTTGGTCTGGGCTCGGGCATTGCGGGCATTGCCGGCGTGGCGATCGGCCTGTTTGCCAAGGTCACCTCTGAGCTTGGAAATGACTATATCGTTCAAAGCTTTATGACCGTTGTTGTCGGGGGTGTCGGCAATATCTGGGGCACCCTCGCAGGGGCGACGATGATTGGATTTTTGCAAAAGGGGATTGAGTGGTTCAATCCTTCGAATACGCTGGCAGCGCAAACATATATGATCATCTTTATCATCATATTCATCCAATTCCGGCCCAAGGGGATCATCGCCCTCAAGGGTCGCGCCGCCGGAGATTGAGCCATGGCCGTCACCCTGTCCCCCGCAGATCTGAACGATCCCGATTTCGTTGCCCTGGTCGATGCGCATACCGCGTTTTGCGATCGAACCGCCCCGCCTGAAAGCTGCCACAGGCTGGCCGTGGATGCGCTGGCCGCACCTGACGTGACGGTCTGGAGCGCCCATATCGACGGGGCGTTGATCGGGATGGGGGCCGTAAAGCGTCTGAACGATCAAGATGGCGAGGTGAAGTCCATGCACACCTGCGCCGCCGCGCGCGGTCAGGGCGTGGCCCGGCACATGTTGCAGCAGATCATTTCCCATGCCCGCGATATGGGGCTGTCGGCGCTTTGGCTGGAAACCGGAACACATCCAGAGTTCAAAGCCGCCTGCGCGCTATACGAAGCCTTCGGCTTTGTCGAAACGGGGCCGTTTGGCAGCTATGTCCTCGATCCGCACAGCACCTTTTACACATTGCGATTAGATGAACCCAAGGGGGACACATGAAGCGGTCTTTCATCGTACAAAACCCATCTGTTCTGATCTTTCTGGCGGGTTTGGCGCTGTTCACCCTGGCCGTGACCGTGATGTCCGAGGCTTTGGGAACCGGAGGTCTCTCCACCAGTTTCATCAAGACCCTGGGCAAGACGCTTTGCCTTGCGCTGATTGCCGTGGCGATGGATCTGGTCTGGGGATACACCGGGATCCTGTCGCTGGGGCATTTCGCCTTCTTCGGGCTGGGGGGCTATATGATCGGCATGTGGCTGATGTTTGCCCGCACCGAAAGCATCGTCGCGAGCTCACTGGCCGAGGGGGTCCTTCCCCCGACGCCCTCGGAAATCGAAGCGGCCATCGGCAACCAGATCTTTGGCGTGGTCGGCAGCAGCGAGTTCCCCTTGATCTGGGCCTTTGCCGATAGTCTGACCCTGCAATTGATGCTGGTGGTTCTGGTGCCGGGCCTCTTGGCGCTTGTCTTTGGCTGGTTGGCGTTTCGGTCGCGCGTGACCGGTGTGTACCTGTCGATCCTGACCCAGGCGATGACCCTGGCCCTGGCGCTTTACCTGTTTCAAAACGACAGCGGGTTGCGCGGGAACAACGGGCTGTCTGGCTTGCAGAACCTGCCGGGGCTGGATCATGTCCCGCAATCCATGATCTCACTTTGGTTCTTTTGGGCCTCGGCCTTTGCGCTGGGCGGTGGCTATGTGCTGGCGGCCTGGATCGTGTCCGGGCGGTTCGGATCTGTTTTGCGGGGCATCCGCGATGACGAAGCCCGCGTGCGCTTTCTGGGCTATCCGGTCGAAAGCTATAAGCTGTTTGTATTCACGATCACGGCGATGATCGCGGGGATCGCGGGGGCGCTGTACTATCCGCAGGCCGGGATCATCAACCCGGCCGAGATCGCGCCGATTGCCAGCATCTACCTGGCGGTCTGGGTGGCGATTGGCGGGCGCGGACGCCTGTATGGGGCGGTGATCGGCGCGGTCTTTGTCAGCCTGATTTCCAGCTGGTTCACCGGCGGGCAGGCGCCGGATATCAATCTTGGGTTTTACACCATCCAATGGGTGGATTGGTGGCTGATCCTCTTGGGGCTGAGTTTCGTGGCTGTCACCTTATTTGCGCCCAAAGGCATCGGCGGGCTGGTCGACCTGATCGGCGGGCGCGTGTCACCCAACCGCCATGGTGCCGATCTGGGGCCGGGCATGGGCAGCCTGCGCGAAAAGGAGGCCAGCGAATGAGCCGTTTGCTGGAAGTGTCGGGGGTGTCCGTCAGCTTTGATGGGTTCAAGGCGATCAACAACCTGTCCTTTGCCATTGGCCGCGCCGAGATGCGCGCGATCATTGGCCCCAATGGCGCCGGGAAAACCACCTTTATGGATATCATCACGGGCAAGACCAAACCCGATGAGGGGCGCGTGGTCTGGGGGAATGACAACATCTCGCTTTTGGGGTTGTCCGAGGCCCGCATCGCGCGCGAAGGCATCGGGCGGAAGTTCCAGAAACCAACGGTGTTCGAAGATCAAACGGTGCATGACAACCTTTTGATGGCCTTGCGCAACAAGCGCGGTCCGCTGGCGGTCTTGTTTTGGCGGCCCAAACCCCGTGATCTGGAGCGGGTTCATGATCTCGCGCGCGAAATCGGCCTGTCGGATCAGCTTGATCGCAGTGCGGGCGAGCTGAGCCATGGACAAAAACAATGGCTGGAGATCGGCATGCTGCTGGCACAGGAACCGTTGCTCTTGCTGGTGGATGAACCGGCTGCGGGGATGACCCCGGCCGAGCGCGAGCACACCACGGCGATCCTGGTCGAAGCGGCCAAGACCCGCGCGGTGGTGGTGATCGAACACGACATGGAGTTCATCCGCAGGTTGGATTGCCGTGTCACCGTGTTGCACGAGGGGGCGGTTCTGGCCGAGGGCAGCCTGGATCACGTGACGGCGAACCAAGAGGTGATTGATGTGTATCTGGGACGCTGAACCATGCTGAGCGTTGAAAACCTGACCCTGCATTACGGGCATTCGCAAATCCTGCACGGTGTGGATCTGACCGCCCGCGCCGGGGAAATCACCTGTGTGATGGGCACCAACGGGGTGGGCAAAACCAGCCTGATCCGGGCCATCGCGGGGTCACATCCACGAACCGGCGGGCGCATGGTGCTGGATGGCGAAGACCTGCCGGTCCTGCCCGCCCATACCCTGGCTCAAAAGGGGATCGGCCTTGTCCCGCAAGGGCGCGAGATCTTTCCCCTGCTGACGGTGCGTGAAAACCTGATGACCGGGTTTTCCTGTCTGCCCCGCAGCGCGCATCAGATCCCCGATGAGGTGTTCGAGATGTTCCCGATCCTGCGCAAGTTTCTGGATCGGCGCGGGGGGGATCTGTCCGGGGGGCAGCAACAACAGCTTGCCATCGCCCGCGCTTTGATCACCCGTCCCAAACTGTTGCTACTGGACGAGCCGACCGAAGGCATCCAGCCCAATATCATCCAGCAGATCGGAGAGGTCATCACCGCCCTGCGCAATCGGGGTGATATGGCAATAGTTTTGGTTGAGCAGTATTTCGACTTCGCTTACCGTTTGTCAGATCAGGTGACGGTCCTGCGGCGCGGAGAGGTCATTCACGCCGGCGCCAGTGCCGATATCCCACGAGAGACGCTTCTTTCGAAAGTGTCCGTCTAACCAACAGGAGAACATCCATGTATCAGAAATTCGCTTTTGGCCTTGCCGCGGCGGTGATGGCCACCGGGGTGGCCGCAGAAACCAACCTGTCTTTCGCGCTGGATTGGAAATTCGAAGGCCCGGCCGCGCCCTATTTTACTGCAATCGACAAGGGCTTTTTCAGCGAGGCTGATCTGGCCGTGGAAATCTCTGCGGGCAAAGGGTCACTGGATGCGATCCCCAAGGTGGCGACCGGCGCTTTCCCCGTAGGCTTTGCCGACATCAACAGCCTGATCAAGTTCCTTGACCAGAACCCGGGCGCCCCCGTGACCGCAGTGATGATGGTCTACGACAAGCCCCCCTTCGCGGTCATCGGCCGCAAATCGATGGGGGTTGAGGCCCCCAAGGACATGGAAGGTAAGACCACCGGCGCACCGCCCCCCGATGGCGCATGGGCGCAGTTCCCGATCTTTGCTGCGGCAAATGATCTGAACGTCGACAGCATCACCGTCGAACCGGTCGGTTTCCCGACCCGCGAACCCATGCTGGCCGAAGGCAAGGTTTCGTCTATCTTTGGGTTTTCGTTTTCGTCCTACCTGAATCTGGTGCGTCTGGGCGTGCCCGAGGATGACATCGCGACCATCTTGATGGCCGATCACGGTGTGGATCTGTATGGCAACGCGATTATCGTGAACACCGATTTCGCCAAGGAAAACCCCGACGTCATCAAGGGTTTCCTTGGGGCCGTGGCCAAGGGCTGGGCCGATGCGATTGCCGATCCCGAGGCGGCCATTGCCAGCCTTGTCAAACGCAACCCCGCCGCGGATGCCGCGCTTGAACAGCGCCGGTTGCAGCTGGCCATCGATACCAATGTCGTCACCGATTATACCAAGGCCAACGGCATGGGCACCATCGACGACGCCCGCTTTGCCAGCGCGCTGGACCAGATCAGCCTGACCTATGAATTCAAGGCCGCCCCGGACGCGAGCCTGTATTTCACCGGGGAATACCTGCCCGAAGGCGGCTTTGCGCTGAAGTAATCAGATGATGGCCGCGCCGGGGCAGGGGCCCTGGCGCGGCTTTTTTGTTTTGGGGGTGGGGATGCAAAGCAAGATCCATATCGAAGACGTGCATCACAGCTATACAACGCCGGACGGGCCGCTGCCGGTTCTGGCGGGGCTGACGCTGGATGTGCAAGAGGGCGGCTTTGTGGCCGTGGTGGGGCCGTCGGGCTGTGGGAAATCCACGCTGACGCGCTTGATCTCGGGGCTGATGGTGCCGGATCAGGGGCTGGTTGCGATTGACGGGCAGCGGGTCAAGGGACCGCGGTCAACCGTCGGCATGGCGTTTCAGAACCCTGTGCTGCTGGAATGGCGCACGATCATGGACAACATCCTGTTGCCGCTTGAGATCGTGCCTAACAAATTGGGCAAGTCCGAACGGATCGAACGTGCCCGCTATCTTTTGTCGCTGGTTGGTCTGAGCGGTTTTGAAGACAAACGCCCCTCTGAATTGTCCGGGGGCATGCGCCAGCGGGCGTCGCTGTGTCGGGCGCTGGTTCACAGCCCCGATATCCTGATCCTTGATGAGCCCTTTGGCGCGCTGGATGCGTTTACCCGCGAAGATCTGTGGCAGACCATGCATGAGGTCAAGGACCAGGAACCTTTTACCGGCGTGTTGATCACCCATGATCTGCGGGAAAGTATTTTCCTTGCAGATCAGGTGGTTGTCCTGTCGGGTCGGCCGGCGAAAACCCAGTTTACCCTGGATGTCCCGAACACGGGACCACGGGATCTGGAACACCTGTACACACCCGAAGCGTCTGAAATGCTGGCCGTGCTGCGCCACCAGATCGAGATCGCACAGCACCGCGCCCCCGCCGAGGAGGAAACCGCATGAGCAACGGTTTGATGAAAAAGATCCTCGTGCCGGGCATCGCCATCGTGATGTTTCTGGTCTTTTGGGAGGCGTTTGTCTGGGCCATGGGCTGGCCGAACTACAAAATGGCCTCGCCCAGCGATCTTGTCCCGGCCTATTCGAAATACTGGAACCTGTTCCTGGTGATGGGGTGGCAGACCCTGTGGCGCACAATCCTGGGGCTGCTTTTGGCGATTGTCTTTGGCGTGGGTCTTGGGGTTGTGATGGGGCTGTCGCGCACCATGCGGGACGCGCTTTATCCGTTGCTTGTGGGGTTCAACGCGATCCCCAAGGCGACCGTCGTGCCCATCGTCGCGCTGATTTTCATCGGTGCGCATGATTTCAACACGGTGCTGATCGCCTTTATGATCTCGTTCTTTCCGATTGCCGTGTCGGTCTCGATTGGCCTGTCGACGCTGGAACCCGAATACCGTGATATCCTGCGCTCGCTTGGGGCCAGCCCGTTGCAGATCTTTTGGAAAATCGCCCTGCCCAAGACGCTGCCCGAGTTCTTTGGTGCGCTCAAGGTTGCGGTCACGCTGGCCTTTATTGGCACCAACTTGATGGAGATCGTCAGCCCCCACGGACGGGGTCTGGGGGCGCTGTTCGACAGTGGCAAGACCAATTCGGATTATCCGCTGATGTTTGCGGTTCTGATCGCTTTGGCGGTTCTGGGGATCGTGCTGTATTATGTGGTGGTCGCGCTGGAAAAGATCTTTGCGGGTTGGGCGGAACGCACACATTAAGGGTTGGGCGGAACGCACACATTCAATGTCGGGCGGACCCTGCGTTCGGGTCGTGATCGGATGCGGGAAAATCTTGCGCCACGCCGTGGCATTGGGCAGGCTCTTTTGAAAGGAGTTTGCCCATGCTTGATCACACCAACCCCGCCAATCTGACCCATTGGGCCGAACGTGTTGATATGGCTGCAGCCTTTCGCTGGACCGAACGGCTGGACATGCACGAAGGGGTCGCGAACCATTTCAGCCTTGCGGTGAACGACGATGGCACCCGGTTCCTGATGAACCCCAACCAGATGCATTTTCGGCGGATCAAGGCCTCGGATCTCTTGCTTCTGGATGCCAACGACCCGACGACCATGGATCAACCCAACGCGCCGGACCCGACCGCCTGGGGATTGCATGGGTCGATCCACCGGCTGTGCCCCCATGCGCGTTGCGTGATGCATGTGCATTCGATCCACGCGACCGTTCTTGCCAGTCTGGCTGACAGCCGTCTGCCGCCCATTGATCAAAATTGCGCGACGTTTTTCAACCGCTACGTGATTGATGACGGCTATGGCGGGCTGGCGTTCGAGGAAGAAGGCACGCGCTGCGCCGCGATGCTGTCCGATCCCAAGATCAAGGTCATGATCATGGGCAATCACGGGGTTCTGGTGATTGGTGACAGCGCCGCAGACGCCTTTAACCGGCTGTATTATTTCGAACGCGCCGCCGAGACCTATATCCGCGCCCTGCAAACCGGCCAGCCGCTGCGGGTTCTGTCCGATGAGATCGCAGAGAAAACGGCGCAGGAACTGGACGCGTACCCCGAACAAGCCGAGGCACATATGTCTGAAATCAAAGCAATTTTGGACGAAGAAGGATCAAGCTACGCGGGCTGAACCCCGTGCCCCGGTTCACGACAGAACCGGGGCGGGCTGTCACTTTTTCTTCATCGCATCCAGCAAAGCGGCGCCAAGCGCGCCTTGCGATCCAGCGCTGCCCTTTCCCGTTGATTTCGGGCCATAGCTTTGCTTTCCACCGCGTTGGGGCTTGCCCTTGGGGGTGCCGCGCGGCCCGCGCTCATCGCGTGCGGCCTTGGCGGAGGCTCCGCCGTCCTTGCGCATCGAAAGGCCGATACGTTTGCGTGGCACGTCCACTTCGGTTACGGTGACTTTGACCACGTCCCCGGCTTTGACGACCTCATGCGGGTCTTTGACAAAGCGGTCGGCCAGTTGGCTGACGTGGACCAGGCCATCCTGATGCACGCCGACATCCACAAAGGCGCCAAAGGCGGCGACATTGGTGACCGTGCCCTCAAGCACCAGACCGGGTTTGAGATCCTTGATGTCTTCGACACCCTCGGTAAAGGACGCGGTTTTGAAGCTCGGGCGCGGATCGCGGCCGGGTTTTTCCAGCTCCGTCAAAATGTCCCGCACAGTGGGCAGGCCAAAGCTGTCGTCAACAAAATCCTGCGCCCGCAGACCCTTCAGCGCATCCGAGTGCCCCATGATGGCGCGAATGTCGCGGCCACAGGCCTGAACGATCTTGCGCGCAACGCCGTAGGCTTCGGGGTGAACAGAGGAAGCATCCAGCGGCTCTTGCCCGTCGCGGATGCGCAGGAACCCGGCGCATTGTTCAAAGGCCTTGGGGCCCAGCCCAGCGACCTTGAGCAGGGTTTTGCGGCTGTCAAAAGCCCCGTGACTGTCGCGGTGGCGGACGATGGACTGCGCCAACGACGGGCCAAGCCCGGCCACATGGGACAAAAGCGGGGCCGAGGCGGTGTTCAGATCCACCCCAACGGCGTTCACCGCGTCTTCGACCACGGCCTCAAGTGTCTGGCTTAAACGGCGCTGATCCACATCGTGCTGGTACTGCCCCACGCCGATGGATTTCGGTTCGATCTTGACCAGTTCCGCCAGCGGATCTTGCAGGCGACGCGCGATGGACACGGCCCCGCGCAACGACACATCGAGATCGGGGAACTCTTGCGCCGCCAGTTCCGAAGCGGAATAGACCGAGGCACCGGCCTCGGATACGACCACTTTGGTCGGGGCCTTCACATCCCTGGGCAAGAGTTTCAGCGTGTCGCCCACAAGGCGCTCGGTCTCGCGGCTGGCGGTGCCGTTGCCGATGGCGATCAGCTCCACCCCGTGGCGGCGGACCATCTCGATGATCTTGGCCTCAGCCCCGCAGACATCCATCTTTGGCTGAAACGGATAGAGCGTTGCGGTCTCCAACAGCTTGCCAGTGTGATCGACAACCGCGGCCTTGACGCCGGTGCGGATCCCGGGATCAAGCCCCAGCGTCGCCCGGTTGCCCGCAGGGGCCGCCAATAGCAGGTCTTTGAGATTGCGGGCAAATACGGTGATCGCCTCTTCGTGGGCGCGGCGGCGCAGCTCGGACAGCATGTCGACATACATCGACAGCGACAGCTTGATCCGCCAGGTCCAGCCCGCGACGTCGCGCAACCATGCATCACCCGGCCCGTCGCCAGGAATGCCAATGGCCTGCGCCACCATCCCCGTGGCGCGAAGCGCGCCCTCTTCGTCCGGGGCAATTTCGAGTGTGACCACCTCTTCTTTCGAGGCCCGCAACAGCGCCAGAGCGCGGTGCGACGGGATTTTGGAGAGGGCCTCGGTGTGGTCGAAATAATCCGAGAATTTCGCGCCTGATTGCTCTTTGCCGGGTTGGACACGGGCGCTGATCACGGCGTCGCGTGACATGAAATCACGCAGCTTGCCCAGCAGTTCGGCGTTTTCCGTCAGCTCTTCGGCAAGAATGTCGCGCGCGCCGTTCAACGCGTCTTTGACGGTGGCGATTTCGTCTTTGACATGGGGTTCGGCCAGCACCTTGGGATCGGCCATGCGGTTTTCGCGGATGGCAGTCAGCAGATGATCAAGCCCCCGTTCCCGCGCGATCATCGCCTTGGTGCGGCGCTTGGGTTTGTAGGGCAGATAAATGTCTTCGAGGGTGGATTTGGTGTCGGCCTGGGCGATGGATTTGGCCAAGGCATCGGTCAGTTTGCCCTGATCCTTGATCGACGACAGGATGCTGGCGCGGCGCGCTTCGAGTTCACGCAGATAGGTCAGACGGTCGGACAACAGGCGCAATTGCGTGTCATCAAGCCCGCCTGTGACCTCTTTGCGATAGCGCGCGACAAAGGGAACGGTGGCGCCTGAGTCCAAAAGCTCGACTGCGGCGCTGACCTGTCTTGGCTGCGCTTTGATGTCATTAGCGATGGTCTGGTGAATGCGCGATGTCGTTTGATCCACGGGGGCCTCCTGATGGGTGGAGGGCCGTTGTAAATCCCCCCCGGCACAAGGCCAAGGGGGAAATGATCAGCCAAACAGCCCGGCGTATTCCTGCCGCAGCGCGTTCTTTTGCACCTTGCCCATCGTGTTGCGCGGCAATGCGTCGATCACGATCAACTTGCGGGGATGTTTGAAACGGGCCAGCGCGGTTTCGACGGTGTTCTGGATGGCGGCAAGATCCGGTGTTTCACCCGGTTTGGCGACCAGAACCGCCACAGGGGTTTCGCCAAAATCCGCATGCGGCACGCCGATCACAGCGCTTTCCAGCACGCCGGGTTGATCATCCAGCAGGCTTTCCAGCTCTTTGGGATAGATGTTGAACCCGCCCGAGATGATCAGATCCTTGCCGCGCCCGACGATGGTGACATAGCCATCTTCTTCCTGCACGGCCAGATCCCCGGTGATAAAGAAACCGTCGGGGCGCAGTTCTTCGGCGGTCTTTTCGGGCATTTGCCAATAGCCTTTGAACACGTTGGGGCCGCGCACCTCAAGCGTGCCGATTTCACCGCGGGGCAGCTCATGGCCCTGCGCATCACAGACCTTGGCCTCGACGCCCGGCAAAGGCAGACCCACGGTGCCCGCGCGGCGATCCCCGTCATAGGGGTTCGAGGTGTTCATATTCGTTTCGGTCATGCCATAGCGTTCCAGGATCCGGTGACCGGTGGCGGCCACGAAATCGCGGTGGGTTTCGGCCAAAAGCGGCGCCGAGCCAGAGATGAACAGGCGCATATTCGCAGTCACCGCGCGATCCAGCCGCCCGCTGTCCAGAAGGCGCGTGTAGAAGGTTGGCACACCCATCAGGCTGGTCGCGCGGGGCATCCATTCCAACAGCGCATCGGGGTCGAACTTGGGAAACAGCACCATCGACGCCCCGGCCGCCAGGATCACGTTGGTCGCAACGAACAGCCCATGGGTGTGAAAGATCGGCAGCGCATGCAACAGCACGTCATCCGAGGTGAACCGCCAGTGATCAACCAAGGTCAGCGCGTTGGACAGCAGGTTGTCCTGCGTCAGCATCGCCCCCTTTGAGCGCCCGGTGGTGCCCGATGTATAGAGAAACGCCGCCACTTCATCCTTGTCCCGGGGTTCGGTGGCAAAGCGGGTGGGCTGGGTGTTGGCCAGATCGGCCAATGAACCCGCGCCCGTGGTGTCCATCGTCAACAGATCGGCGCCCGCGCTTTGGGCGACCGGCGCAAGGGCGCTTGCGCGTGCGGGATCGCAAACCAACAGCCGCGCGCCGCTGTTGTCGACGAAATAGGCGATTTCATCTGCGGTGTAGCCGGTGTTCAACGGCAAGAATACCACGCCTGCCTGTATGCAGCCAAAGATCAGGGCCAGGGTATCTGCGGATTTTTCCAGCTGGATGGCGATCCTGTCACCGGGGCGCATCCCCTGCGTGCTGACGGCACCGGCAAATTGCGCCACGCGCCCGACAAAGTCTGCATAGCTGGTATGGTCCCCATCCGGATGTCTTAGAAACGGGGCGCTGCTTGTGCTGCGACTGCCAAGAAGAGTGTCATAAAGCAGGTTGGACATTTGGGCTCCGGAGCTGCGAAAACTAAACCTGACACTGTCCTACCGCGCCGGGCAGTCGGGGCCAAGCCGCGATCGGTTGGCCTGCTGTCGCGCGGCTACTTTGGTGGGGCCGCTGGTTGGCGGCGCGCAAGCAGGCTTGCGGTTTCGGCCCAGCATTCCGCCAAAGCCGACGCGCGCTCTGACAAGATGGCCGGTGCGTCCTCTTGGGCGACCCCCTCGAGCGCGCGCAATTGCTCTGCCAATCGCAAGGCGCCCAGAACACCCGCCGACCCCGCCAGCCTGTGAGCCTCTGAGACAATCGCATCGCGCTGGGGACGCTTCTGGCTTGTGCCGGGAATATTCGCTAGGAAGCTTTCCATTTCCTGCCCGAATTGCGCAATTGAGGCGCGCAGCGTCCCGATTGGCAGGGTTTCCTTGAGGTCGTCAAGATGCTGGGCCGCCAACAGCGGCAACGACGGGCGCGCCCTGGATTGCTGATCGGTGGCGGGGGCTGGGTTAAAGCGGCTTGCCAGAACCTGTCGCAACCCATCGGCGCTGATGGGTTTGATAAGAATGTCCTGCATGCCCGCATTGCGGAACGCCTGAACTTCGTTGGGCAGCGCATGGGCGGTGGTGGCTATGACAGGCGTGTCATGATTGGGACCGATGCGCCGGATGGCCAATGTGGTTTCGATCCCATCCATTCCGGGCATCGAGATGTCCATCAAGATCGTGTCAAACCGCGTGTCCTGCGCCAGCTTGACGCCGTCTTCGCCATTGCACGCCAGCGTGACAGAATGCCCGTCGCGCACCAGCATGGCCTTAAGAACCTGTCGGTTGATTTCATTGTCTTCGACAACAAGGATGTTTTGCGGCGCAACTTCGGGCAAGGCTGCGCTGTCGGACAGCCGCCCTGGTTGGTCCGGGCCCTGGCCGGCCTTGATATGGGCCGGAGGATGCATGGGTAGGCGCACCCAGAACACGCTGCCTTCGCCCAGAATGCTTTCAGCCCCCATGTCGCCCCCAAGGGCCCGGGTCAAACGCCGGGTGATCCCCAGCCCCAGCCCGGTTCCCGAGTTGCGGCGGCCATAGCTGGTGTCGATGCTGACAAAATCATCGAAAATCCGTTTCAGGTCGTCTTCGCTGATCCCTTGGCCTGTATCCGAAACCCGCAGTTCGACTTCGTTCAGGCCATCGAGGCAATCGACTTCGATTGTGATATGTCCGTCGTGGGTGAATTTGACCGCGTTGCCAATCAGGTTCAGCAGGATTTGGCGCAGCCTCTGGCGATCAGTATAGGCGTGTTTCAACAGCGGCGAGAGGGGCAGGGCCTGAAGTTCGGTGTTGTTTGTGCTGGCCGCGCCCTTTTGCGTTTCAATAACCTCGTTCAACAAGGCGGGCAGATCGCAAAGCGCCTTGTGCATCGACAATTTGCCCGCATCCATCCGCGTGACATCCAGAACATCGTTCACATGGGACAAGAGTTGCTGGCCAGAGCTTTTGAGCACGTTGATTTGCTGTTGTTGCTCCTCATCCAGCGTTGTGGTGTCGAACAAATCAAGCGTGCCCAGCAACCCGTTCAGCGGGGTGCGCATTTCATGGCTCATGACCGCAAGAAGTTCGGCTTTGTGCTTTTCTCCGGCGATGGCCCGGTCGCGCGCGCGTTTGAGCGCGTTCTCGGATGTGATGCGTGCGGTGATATCGCGGACAAAGCCCACGAAAATCTGGCCGTCCGGGCTTTCGGCCTTGGCGATTGTGATGTCAGCGGGAAATTCTTGCCCATCTTTGCGCAGGGCGCGCATTTGGATCGTTCCCTTGTTCAGAACACGGGGTTCGCCCTTGCGCAGATAGCGGGCCATTCCCTTGTTGTGCTCGGGGCGCAGATCGGGGGGGATGATCAGTTCGGACATCTGTGCGCCCAGGGCTTCGGACACCGAATACCCAAAGGTTTTTTCGGCGGTGCCGTTGTATTCGATGATGGTCCCGCTGCGGTCCGTCACTAGAACGGCGTCTTGGGACGCAGCGAGAATGGTCTCGATCCGCTGGCGAATGGCGCTGTGATGTTCCGCATCTGCGGCGCGGTGCCGGGCGAGCTGAAACAAGGCACCAGCCAGAACCAAAAGCACTGCGACCAAGGATATGGTCAGACCCGCGATTCGCCGCAAGGTGCCAGCGGTCCGTTCACGTTTGCCATCGCTTAGGCGGGTGAAATATTCGGTGCCGAACACCACTAGGCGGCGCACATCGGTTCTGATCAGTGCGGTGTCCTGTTCCAAGCGTCCCAATTGGGCCAAAAGCCCCGTATCCGCGCCATCCATGACCGGGATCCAACGGTCCAGATACCGTTCGATGGCCTTCATTTCTTCTGCGGCACCGGGCCTGATCCGCAGCCCAACCATCACCGAACTTCTGGATAGGGTCGCATGGCGGCTAAAGAACACGTCGAAGCGCTTGCGAAGCTCGTCCAGATCGGGTGGCTGATCCATGGCAGCGCGCAGGGCCGCATTTTCCAGCAAAAGCACTTCGGTTTCCAGTTGCACCAAAGACCATTGCAGATTGTCTTGCGAGGCAGTGAACAGCCGCGACATCTGGTGGCGGGCATCCAGGATCAGCGCGGCAACAATTCCAACGCACATCGAAATCGCCAGCGCGATCATCGCCCGCCGCACGGGGCTTGAACCGGTTTTGGATCCGCGGGGGCGGGCGCTCATGGGATTACTCTTCGATTTCAAGCCGGATAAGTTGCCAGACGCTTCTGGAGAAATGCTGTTCGGTTATAAACCTATCTTCCTGATCGAAGGGATAGATCAGCCAAAGCGGCCCCTTGTCGCGCACTGACATGGGGTCTCCGTTCAGGGTATAGGCCACCAGTGCGCCGTTTTCGGTGATGTCCCCAATGGGAATGGTCGCGAAATAGTCGTTGATGGCATGGGCCGTCATTGTGCGGACCGGCAGATCGGCATGTTCAAGCAGGGTTCGCAGCAGCACGCCTTGGAAGTCTTGTACCCCTTCGGTCCAGATCGTCGATGTTTGATAGGTGGTTGCGGGCAGATCCATCAGTTCAGCGCGTGTAAAGGTGATTTCGCGCGCGGTGGCTTGTGTGTTGTCCGGGATCGCAAGGGTCAAGATCACCGGATCCGTAGAGGTGTTTTCGGCGCTGGCCACAAGGGGACAGAGCAGCGTGGCAAACAGAAAAGACAAAGGGCGCAGGCAGGTCATGGCGGTCTCGTTTTGATGCGTGGCTAGGCCAGGGTCGGCGCGGGTGTCGCGTTGTAAAGCGCTGCCCAGACGTCACCCAAGTTGACACATAGCAGAACATTGCGGAAATTGGCCAGAATATGCGAGTAGTTTGGTAGAAGACACGTATCCAAGCCGATACGGTAACAGGGTGATATTACATGCGAATACTGGTGGCCGATGATCATGATCTGGTGCGCGAAACCATAGCGGCATATCTGGATGCCACCGATATTGATGATGTTCAATCGGTCGCAAACCTGCAAGATGCGATCACCACGGTCGAACAGACCGGGCGGTTTGATCTGGTTTTGCTGGACTACAATATGCCCGGGATGAACGGTCTCGAAGGACTGGCACGCATGAAAGAAGCGAACCACGGCGGCGCTGTAGCGATCCTTTCGGGCAGCGCCACGCGCGAAGTCGCGGATGCCGCTTTGCGGGCGGGGGCACAGGGGTTCATACCCAAGACGCTCAGCGCGCGCTCGCTGTTGACGGCTGCGCGTTTCATGGCCGCGGGCGAAGTCTATGCGCCGATCGAATTCATGCAAGGGACCCGCCCTGACGGTGGTGCAACGCTGACCCGGCGTGAACATGATGTGCTGTACGGAATTTGCGAGGGAAAATCCAACAAAGAGATCGCGCGCGATCTTGATCTGCAAGAGGTCACCGTCAAACTTCACGTCAAGACCCTGAGCCGCAAACTTGAAGCCCGCAACCGCACCCACGCGGCCATGATCGCGCGCGATCAGGGATTGGTCTGATCGCCCCACGGCGCCCTTAGGTGACGCTGAACCAAGCCCCAAGCGGTCGCGCCAATTCGGGCGGGGCCCCAAGCGGAACCGGATCGGGGTTGAACATGGGGTCTGCCCCCCCCCGGAATAGCCGCCTGAAAGTGGTCCACCAACTGGGATAGTTTATCCCTCAAATTGGAGGATCAGCGATGGCTGGCAAAAGAGAGAAGCCCGAAGAGATTGTATCGAAGCTTCGGCAGGTTGAAGTTTTGCAAGGACAGGGAACGACGATTGCCGAGGCGGTGCGCCAGATTGGTGTGACGCAGCAGACATTCTATCGGTGGCGGAAGCTGTATGGTGGGATGCAGCGGTCACAGCTTACGCGTCTGAAGGAGTTGGAGAAAGAGAACCAGCGGCTCAGACGTGCGGTGTCTGATTTGACCTTGGACAAACTCATTTTGAGCGAAGCAGCGAAGGGAAACTTCTGAGCCCTTCGGGTCGTCGCAAGTGCATCGACCATGTGCGGCAGGAGCTTGGCGTGTCTGAGCGCCGCGCCTGCCGCACACTTGGGCAGCATTGATCCACGCAACGAAAGGTCCCGCAAGGCCGTGCCGATGAAGAGCGTCTGACCGGTGACATCATCGAACTGGCGGATCAATACGGGCGCTATGGATATCGCATGGTGACGGGTCTGCTGAACAATGCGGGCTGGTGTGTGAACCACAAGCGTGTGGAACGCATCTGGCGGCGTGAAGGGCTGAAGGTCTCACAAAAGCAGAAGAAAAAGGGGCGGCTCTGGCTGAACGATGGCTCTTGCGTCCGCCTGCGGCCAGAACGACCGAACCATGTCTGATCCTATGACTTCGTCCAGGATCGCACCGCTGATGGGCGTGTCTATCGGACGCTGAACATCATTGATGAATACACAAGGGAGGCGCTCATGATCCGCGTCGATCGCAAGCTCAACTCCACGGACGTGCTGGATGCATTGACTGACCTGCGCGGGCCACCGGAGTATATCAGGTCAGACAACGGACCTGAATTTATCGCTCAGAAGGTGCGGGACTGGATCGCAGCAATCGGGACAAAAACGGCCTATATCGAGCCCGGATCACCCTGGGAGAACGGATACTGTGAAAGCTTCAACGCTCGGTTCCGGGATGAGCTCCTTAATGGCGAGTTGTTCTACACCCTGCGGGAAGCTCAAATCCTAATCGAGCAATGGCGCATTCACTACAACACGGCTAGGCCGCATAGTTAATTGGGCTATCGTCCGCCTGCGCACGGCAGCATCGTGCCAATGGACCAGAGGCCCATGATGCACTAACAATTAAACCGGACCACTCAATCGGGCACGCTAATATTGCGTTCTAAAAGGTACGATGGTGGCGTGGGGGAGACTTGAACTCCCGACCTATCGATTATGAGTCGATCGCTCTAACCAACTGAGCTACCGCGCCGTTCCGTGCGGGGTAAGTATGGCACGCGCCGTGGGGCGTCAAGCGGAAAAATGCAGGGAGCCACGGTTTTCTGTGAACAGGTATTTCGACCGTGAAACCGCCAGAATCCGAGCGCCGCAAAAGCCGCAAACCGGGTTTGATTTCGGGAACCGCCGCGCCAAGCGCCACAGGAAGCCCCTCGCCGGCGATCCCAGTCACAAGGGGGTGCCCGGTGGCCACCGCCACCCGTTCCTATCGGTGATGCCGGTGCCGTTGGCGCCGTGATCGCATACCAAAGGCCTGTCTTACTTAACGATCATTTCGTCTTTGACGAACATATTCGCCCAGGCGCGATCAACCAGATCCGGGGTCATCTTGTAGGGGATACCCTCGAAATCACAGACTGAAATCATCTGGTCGATCAGGAAAACCGGCTGATAGTTTGCGTAGACATTGTTGATCGTCGGATATTTGGTTTTCAACAGGTGCACGAGGCTGGCTTCGTCCAGCTGCATTCCCTTTTTACGGGCGACCAGGGCAAAGATTTTCAGGAAATCCTGCTGGTTCGGCCCGTCGATCTTGATCTTGAAAAAGATCCGGCGCAGGGCAGCCTGGTCAAAGATTTCATTGGGATGAAAGTTGGTGGAAAAAATCACCAGCGTGTCGAAGGGGACTTCGAATTTTTCACCTGACTGAAGGGCAAGGATGTCCTTGCTTTCTTCCAATGGAACAATCCAGCGGTTGACCAGTTTCTGCGGCGGCTCGGCCTGACGGCCAAGGTCGTCGACGATGAAAATGCCACCGGTGGATTTGAGCTGGAGCGGGGCCTGATAGGTGCGCGCCGTCGGGTTATAGACCAGGTCCAGCATGTCCAAAGACAGCTCACCCCCTGTGATCACCGTGGGACGTTTGCACAGGACATAGCGCCGGTCAAAACCCGCGCGCCGCCGCAGGGCGTTGGGATTTTCGGCATCCTCGACGGCCTTGGAATGCACAATCGGGTCGTAGACCGTGATCACCTGGCCGGAATATTCAATCGCGCGCGGGACATAGATCTTGTCCCCCATCGCATCGCGGATCCCGTTCGAGATCGAGGATTTGCCGTTCCCGGGCGGGCCATACATAAGGATGGAACGCCCCGAGCTGACCGCAGGGCCAAGGTTGGCGATCAGATCGTCGGGCAGCACCAGATGCCCCATCGCGCCGGTCAATTGTTCGCGGGTGATCTGGATGTTGCGGATGGACTGGCGTTTGACCTGTTCACGGTAGACATCCAGCGGAATGGGCATAGGGCCAAAGTATTCGGACTGCGACAGGGCATCCAATGCGCGGGCCTTGCCGCTGTCGGTCAGCTGATACGGCATTTCCGAGTTGCTCTGCCCCGCGGCGCCCAGGGTGCCCATGGCTTCCATCAGGCCCTGTCCGCGGGCCATGTCGATCAGCTCTTGGGCGACGGGCACCGG
This sequence comes from Pelagimonas sp., assembly GCA_025210345.1. Lineage (GTDB taxonomy): Bacteria > Pseudomonadota > Alphaproteobacteria > Rhodobacterales > Rhodobacteraceae > JAOARQ01. Next base: position 34,096 of record JAOARX010000030.1, read on the forward strand.
CAGACAAACCGCACGCGCCAGATCGGTGACCTGATTGGTGTTCTTGCGGAACATGGTCTTGAGGATGATGTCACGCATCATCACGGTGGAAAGCTGCATATCCTCCAGCCGCTTAGGGGCGGGAGGGGCCATCACCGATGAGGTTTGCATGTTCATGTGGCTTGCCTGCGCTGGTCTGTTTGGCACAAGATCGCAGCGCTTTGTGGCATCAAAGCGGCACCTGAGAGGAGTTTGAGGGGCGTTCCGCCTGGCTCTTGGATCAGAGGGTCACGGCAGCGCAGGCTGCCCATAGATCGCCCCCAGGATCAAATAGATCGCCATGGTCCCCCCCAGCGCCAGCCCCATGGGGAATTTTTTGCCGGTCGACCAGCTTTCCCAAGAGGGCGCCATGCGGCGCAACGGCGTCAGCTTGGCCAGCCGGTGGGTGGTGAAGGCCGCCAAGAGATTGGCAGAGAACAGCAAAATCAGGAAATTCAGATCACCCACATGGATGAACGGAGCGGCAACGGCCGCGAATTTCGCATCCCCCGCACCCATTGCGCCGCCGGCATTCAATGCGATGCCAGCCACCAGAACGACCACCAGATGCACATAGCGCCAAAGATAGGCGTCCAGCGGCAGAGCAAGGATGCCCACCAGCACAAAGACAAAGAACATGGCCGCAACCGCATGGTTGGGGATGCGCATGCCTTTCATGTCGGTATAGCAAATATACACGCAGATCGGCAGGACAAAGGGCAAAAACCACAGGGCGGCCGAGGCAGTGATGAACATCATCGTCCCCTTAGACGCCGTTTTCCAGGGCCTTGAGAGACCGCGCCGCCGCATCAAAATGCTGCGGATGGGTTTCAACCGCTTCGCGCAACAGGCCACGGGCGATATTGACATCGCCACGTTTGACCGCCGCCAGCCCCATCGAGTGCAGCAGTTCAGCGCGCTCAACCTGGGTCATTGGCACGACGGGCAGATTGTAATTGCCCTGCGCCCCTCGGGCGAGAACCAGATTGTTCTTGGCGGTGAACAGGGATTTGTCGTGACGAATGGCATCGGTGAACAGGCGCTCGGCTTCGGCGAATTCCCCGCGGGTCAGCTTGGAAAACCCCCAGTTGTTCAGCGCGCTTGCCGGGGTCGTTGTCAGCCCCACGGCGGTTTCATAATAGCTGTCGCTTTTGGTCCACTCTTTGTTGCTGTCGGCGATCATCGCTTCCAGCTTGTAGCGGGTAAAGGTCTCGTGGGTGGGGGGGACGCTGTCGAGGATCTTTTCGGCGCGATCCCAATCGTTGTTGCGGATCAGCGCATCGGCCAGTTTGACCTTGTCCTCGGGGCCGTGATCCGCGTGATCCACCACGCGCGCCCAGGCGACAACGCCCTCTTGCGTGCGTTTGGCCCGGATCAAAGAGGCCGCCAGCCCCCGCATCACGTCAATGCGTTCGGGATTGTCCGCAAGCGTGCGCTGAAAATAGGCGACCCCGTCGTTGGGATCGGCCGTGTTCAGCATCACATCGTTCAGGTTGGATTCGTCGATGACGTTCACGCCCTGAAATTTACGGTCCATTTCGGCCGTACCAACGCCCTGTTCGCAGGCGGACAGCACGACGGAACCCGCCATGCAGATGGATACAAGGATAGGGTGGCGCATTTTGACTGCGTCCTTTTTACTGCTCTGCCTCGTGTCAGCCCTTACATGCGGCGGATCAGATAGTCGCTGCTGCCCCGCCGAACGAGCTTGTATTCTTGTTCGTAACTCTCATCATAGACCGGATTTTCAAGTTTTGCGAGTGCCAAGCGCAGATTGTCGCGAATTGAGTCACTTTCGCCATTGTCCAGCGCATAGGCGCGGCGAAACACCTCTGAGGCCTCTGCGGTCTGATCCAGTTCCATCAGCACGACGCCCAGGTTGTTCCAGGCTTCGGGCCAATTGGGTTTCTCTTTGACCACGCGGCGCAACAGCTTTTCGGATTGTTGCAACCGGCCCAGGCCCAGATTGGCGGTGCCAAGTGCGACCAGCACTTCGGGGGTAAAGCCCCGCTCACCGGCGGCACGGGTAAAGGCCTCAAGCGCAAGTTCGTATTGGCCCGCCGCCATCAAACGATGTCCCACGACCATGCCATCCACGGCTTGGCCACGCGGGTTGATCGCGGGCGCAAACGGGGTGTCGCCCGTTGTCCCGGTCCGCAGGACCGAGGCCTGATCACAGGCCCCAAGCAGCGATACACCCGCAAAGATAACGGCGCAAAGACCCAACCTGTTCATTTCGTTCACACGCCCCATGTTCCGGGCGCGGCCTTGGTGACCATTGAGATTTGCCCGGATTAATTGCCCAATTGCGTGATGCCCACTGCGGAAGGACCCACAAGGATGATCAGCAGGGGCGGCACTGTCAGCATCATAGTGGTCAAGGTCATCTTTGTCGGCAGTTTGTTGGCTTTTTCTTCGGCGCGCATGACTCTTTTGTCACGCATTTCACCGGCATAGACCCGCAGCGCGTCGCCAATCGACGTCCCAAAGGTCTGGGCCTGGTTCAGCACGGTGGTAAAGCTGGCCACATCCTGCACGCCACAGCGATCTGCCATGTCGTTCAAAACCTTGCCACGGTCTTTGCCCGCCTTGATTTCGTAGGTGACGATTTCAAATTCATCCGACAAAGCCGGGTATGACCCGCGCAGTTCCTTTGACACGCGCACGATGGATTGTTCCATCGACTGACCCGCTTCGACGCAGACCAACATCATGTCCAGCGCATCGGGAAAGGCTTCTTCGATCTCGCTTTGGCGTTTGTCCTTGCGTTTGTTCACCCAGTATTTCGGCGCCAAATAGCCCACGACACCGGGGCCAAAGATGTACATCATCTTGTTTTGCATGCTCAGGGTTTCGGGATCGAGGGCAAGGAAATAATATCCCAACCCGGCCGCCAACCCCCCAAGCCCAAGCGCGAACTGGGCAAAGTAATACAGCTGCACCGCCTCTTTGCTGCGATAGCCCGCCTGCATCAGCTTTTCGCGGATGTTACCCAGTTCCTTTTCATCCTGAGGCTCAAGGAACTGCGCGTATTTGTTCAGTTTTTCGTTGCGCCGCTTGTCACGCAGAACGGCGCGGGTCTGATCATTCAGCTTTTCGCGATTGCGTTCCTTCAGGCGATCCAGCGGATCGGGTTTCGAATTCAGCATAAAGGGCAGGGTGGCCAGGATCAAAAGAACCGCCAGACCGGCGACCACCAAAAGCGGCCCTGCGGGGCCGAGGCTGTTGGTGATCATGGTGTTGAGAGTTTCAAACATGACGGACCTCAGACCTTGATATTCACAAGTGCACGCATGACGATCATGTTCAGCACCAGCATCACGGCGACCGCGATACAGGCCGGGACAAACATTTCGTGATCTTTCACATCGTCGTAATAGTCAGGTTTGGTCACCTGAATGAAGATCAGCGCGGCCAGCGGGAAGCCGGACAGGAATTTGCCTGACCACTGCGCCTCGGCGGTGATGGCTTTGACGCGGCGGAACAGGCGGAACCGGGCGCGGATCACCTTGGCCAGACCTTCGAGGATCTCGGCCAGGTTACCACCAGCCTGCTGTTGGATGGACACGGCCACCGCCAAAAAACGCATGTCTTGCATACCCAGCCGTTCGGCCATCTGCTTGAGCGCCTCACCGATGTCGCGGCCATAGGCGGCTTCGTCGGCGATGATGCCAAATTCGGTGGCCAGAGGATCTTTGATTTCACGCGACACGATGGTGATCGCCGAGGTAAAGGGGTGGCCCACACGCAGCGATCGCACGATCAGCTCGACCGCATCGGGCAGCTGCTCTTCGATCAGGGCCATGCGCTTTTTGGCCAGGAAATCAACCCACATATAAACGCCGCCGATGCCCATGGCCGCCGACATCAACAGGCGCACGGCAAATCCGGTTTCGGTTGCCACGCTCAGGCCGACAAAGGCAAAGACCGCAGCACCGCCCATCAGCATGATCAGCTGTTGCGGAGAAAAGGCGATCGCGGCCTTTTGCGCCTTGTCCGACAACAATGAATACAAAGGCAGTGACTGGGACGTCACATGTTGGTCCATCTCTTTGCGAAGCTGTGCCAACACGTCTTCACGGCGTGCACCCTTGTCCAGCATTTCCAGCCGGCGGTTGACCTTGGTGGACAGGCTGATCGACTTGCCAAAGGCCACCAGGTAGACGCCGTTCACCAGAACAAGCACGCCCAGAAAAATCATCCCGTAAATCAGCGGTGCGGCACTCAGCATGGATCAGGCTCCTCTGAAGGGTTCATAGATCGACGAGGGCACATCATAGCCCCACATGCGAAAGCGTTCGGAAAACGCGCTGCGCACGCCGGTGGCGGTGAAATGGCCCAGGATCTTATTGTCGGGTGTCAGGCCAACGCGCTGAAAACGAAAGATTTCCTGCATGGAAATCACGTCACCTTCCATGCCGGTCACTTCGGTGATCGACACCATCCGGCGCGAGCCATCCTGCAGGCGCGAGGCCTGGACAATCAGGTTCACAGCCGACGAAATCTGCGAGCGCATCGCCTTGAGCGGCATCTCGATGCCCGACATCGCAATCATATTTTCCAAACGCGCGACACCGTCGCGGGCGCTGTTGGCGTGGATCGTGGTCATCGAGCCATCGTGGCCGGTGTTCATCGCCTGCAACATGTCGATGACCTCTTCGCCGCGGGTCTCACCCACGATGATCCGATCAGGACGCATCCGCAGGGCGTTTTTCAGACAGTCCCGCGGGGTCACGGCGCCTTTGCCTTCGACGTTGGGCGGGCGGCTTTCCATCCGGCCCACATGGGTCTGTTGCAGCTGAAGTTCAGCGGTGTCTTCGATGGTCAGGATACGTTCTGAATTGTCGATGAACGACGACAGCGCGTTGAGCGTCGTGGTTTTCCCCGAGCCCGTACCACCGGACACGATCACATTCAGGCGGGTTGCCACGGCGGCCTGAAGATATACGGCCATTTCCTCGGTGAAGGCGCCGAATTTGACCAGGTCGTCAATGCCCAGCTTGTCCTTTTTGAACTTACGGATCGACACCAGCGAACCATCAATGGCAATGGGTGGAACCATGGCGTTGAAACGCGATCCATCCGCAAGACGGGCGTCAACATAGGGGTTGGATTCATCGACACGGCGGCCCACGGCGGACACGATCTTGTCGATGATCCGCATCAGGTGCTTTTCATCCTTAAAGGTGATGTCCGACAAAGACAGCTTGCCGTTTTGTTCGATAAAGATCTGATGCGGCCCGTTCACCAGGATATCCGAGACGGTCTCATCCTTGAGAAGCGTTTCAAGCGGGCCAAGGCCTTTGACTTCGTCATAGAGGTCATTGATCATCGTGCGCCGCTCGTCGCGGTTCAACACCATGCCCTTTTCCTGAAGCACCTCTGTGGCGATGTCGCTGATTTCTTCGCGTAGTTCACCTTCGGTGGCCTGGTCCAGCGCGGCCAGGTTCAGGTTGTCCAACAGCGCGCGGTGCAGCTCAAGCTTGACCTCGGATAGGCGTTCCTTGCGCTTTTTCTCTTTGTCCACGGGGGCGGCGCGGGCCGCGACCTGTGGGTCGGGCCTGCGACGAACCGCCGAAGGTGTGGCCGCCGCCACGGGTTGCGACGCAGTCGCCGTGGCCTCTGCGGGTTGGGCCGCTGGGGCGGTCGCAACAGCGGCTGCGGCGGGCGCGGCTTGCGGATCAGAGGTCTTTTTGTAACGCGAAAACATTCAGGTCTTTCCTTGGATCAGGCGGCTTCGGCGCCGTCTTCACCGATGGCATTCAACTGCTGAGCAAGCTTGACGATTTCCTTGCGCAGCGGGTTTTTCGGGGCGTGGTTCGCCAGCGGCACACCGTGGTCACAGGCCTGAAGCACGGGCTTGCCCCCGTCGGGCAGTTGCAGGTCCAGCGCGATCCCAAGGCTGTCGGCCATGCGTTTAACGCGGCTTTTGCCCTGAAGATCGGTGAAACGCGGCGCGCGGTTCAGTGCAAAACGGATCTTGTCAAAGGGCAGATCCTCGGCCTGCAGCGTGCGCTTGAGGCGCAGGGTGTTCTGGGCTGAGCGCATGTCCAGTTCAATCATCGCGAAATACAATTGCGCTTCGGTCAGAACGGTTTCCGTCCATTGCACCAGCGTCGAGGGCATATCGACCACCACATAGTCAAAGTGATCGCGGGCCACGTCGAGAATGCGTTGCACATCCGCAGGTGTGATCATGTCCAGCGGCAGAACATCGGGCGGCGAGGTAAAGACCTGCATCTTGTCTTCATAGCTGACCAGAGCCTGGGCAAAGCTGTCCCCATCCATGGATTCCGTGTCGCTGAGCAGTTCCAGCACGGCTTCGCGGCGGGGCAGGTCCAGATAGGTTGCGACCGAACCAAACTGCAATCCAAAGTCGATCAGGCAGACGCGGTGGTCTTTGTCCTTGCCGTTGGCGACCAGTTCATAGGCGAGATTCACCGCAAGGGTCGATGCCCCGCTGCCGCCGCACAGGCTTTGCACCGCGATCAAGACCCCATCGCCGCCCTTTTTTAGTTTGACCGGCTCGTCGCTTTCGGTCGGGAAGGTCGCGACCGGGGCGGGGGGCTTGCGCAGGCGTTCAACCGCGGCCGCCAATTCGCCCTCGGGAAGTGGGTAGGGGATGAATTCATCCGCGCCCTGGCGCAGCAATTGGTGCAAGGCGGCGGGGCTGACGTCTTCGGCGATCAACACAACCTTGATGCCATGTTCTTGCGCACCGGCGATGATCCCACCCAAAAGCGCGATGTCGGCTTCGTCCTGGGAATCGACGGCCACGGCCACGAATTCGATCTGGGAGGCATCGGGTTGATTGAGAAACGGCAGCGCGTCCTGAAACCCCAGGTCACCCCAGCGCTCACCCAAGAGCAGCTCCATATCTTCGATCAACAGGTCAAAATTTTGCACATCCCTGCTGATCGTGCAGGCCACGATTGGTGCGGGGTCCGCTTGCTGAGATGTCATACTCGTCATTGCCTTACGTCCTTTGTTCTAGACGACGCCGACGGATCCGTGCGTAACCAAGTACCTTTTCCGCCGGAGCCCCAACGTCCGAGTCGCCCCGGCACATTGGTCCCTGCATTCAAACTCCTTTACAATCGGGGCAAGATTGCGGCCAAAAGATCGAAATTGTGCGGAATTACAGGGCCCAACTTGGTGGTGACGTGGGGGAAACCTGACGGGCCGGTAGAGGATGGCCCGAGGATGGACAGGCGCATTAATGCCTTGATCCAAAAAGAAAAGGGCCCGTCTGGGCCCTTTTGTGTGTCTGGGGGATCACCCGTCGCTGCTTGCTGGGCGCGTTGCATGCCCCGATACGGTTTTCCCGCTATTGAGGTAGTCGCGGTAAACCACATGGGCATAGTTGCCATCCATCACGCTCGGGTGCCGTTCAAAGAAGCCCGAGACCTCGGTCACGGTCCGGCGATTGCGCCGCTCCCGCCCTTCGGTGACGATCAAGGGCTGGGTTTCGCCAAAGGAGACCACCGCCTCAAGTCGCGATTTCGAAATCCCCTCTGAGGCAAGGAAGTTCACAACGGCGCGCGCACGACGCAACCCCAGCCGTTTGTTGAAGCTGCCCGATCCCACTTTGTCCGTGTGGCCGTACACGCGGAAACGGACCTCGGGGAACTGGCGGATCCAATGGGCTTGTTCGCGCAGCGTATCGCGCGCCCCGGCGTCCAGATCCGCACTGTTGAAAGCAAAGTTGACCGTGGTCAGCACCTCGGATGAAAAGCGCTGGGCCAGATCATAGGCATAGCGCTTTTCGCCGGTCATATATTGCTGGTTGTTCATGGTGGCATTACCGAAATGCCCGGTATCCACCAGCGAGCCCGCCTCGCGGTAGCTCCCGACGGTGTCGCTGCTGCAACCGGCCAACACAAGGCCAAGGGTCAGACTTGCAATTGTCGCTTTGATCATTTGCGTCCCCATCAGTCCATCACATACCCGTAAGAGCCCGAAAAGTCCTGTCTGGCCACTTCGCCTGCGCCACCGGTTTTGGGCGCGCGCGACTTGCCTGCCGTGCGACCGAACAGGAAAAGGTCGCTTTCCGACGGGATGGTGAGTTTATCCGTGGGCAGGGCAAGCGCCTCTCCCCGCGTGGGCGTCACCAGATGCGGTGTCACGATGATCACCAGTTCGGACTGGCTGCGGTCATATTCCGCTGAACGGAACAGGGCGCCAAGCACCGGGATATCGCCCAGCCACGGCACCTGGCCCGAGAGGTCGGTGAAATCGTCTTGCAACAGGCCTGCAATGGCAAAGCTTTCACCGTCGCGCAGTTCAACGGTTGTGGTGGCTTCGCGGCGCGCAAAGGCCGAGATGTTAAAGCCGCCGCTGCCGGTGATCCCGTTTGAGGTGTCGATCGACGAAACCGCCGTCTTAAGTTCAAGGTTGATCAGGTCGCCGTCGATGACCCGCGGAACAAAGGCCAGTTCAACCCCGAAATTCTTGAATTCAACCGAAACCCCATCGTCACTTGCGATGGGCACGGGGTATTCGCCGCCCGCCAGGAAGGTGGCTTCCTGACCCGAAAGCGCGGTCAGGTTGGGTTCGGCCAGCGTGCGCACGACGCCCTTGTTTTCAAGGGCTTCAAGCAAGACGTTGACCTGAAGGCCGTCGATGCCAAACGAAAACAGCGATGCGCCCTGAACGTCATTGGCCACTTTGATGCCCGGGGTCGTGGAGACGTCTGCAAGAATTGTGCCCGTTTCGGCGGTTAGGTTTCGATTGTTGTTCAGCGACAGTGAGCTGCGCAGCGTCTTGGCAACATTGCGGCGCATTTCGGCAAACCGCACCTTCAGCATGACCTGCTGCACGCCACCGACAACCATCAGGTTCGAGACGCGTTCAGGCGCATAACGCGCTGCCAGTTCAAGCGCGCGTTCCATACGCGCGGTCGAGGAAACGGTGCCCGACAGGACGATCCCGTCGTTTGCGGTCCGAACCTCGATTTTTTCGTTGGGCAGGATCTGGCGCAGGCGTTCTTTGAATTCGGTGACATCTGCGGCGACGCGGACCTCGACATTGGTGATCAACTTGCCCTGCGCGTCCAGGATGGTCAGCGTCGTGGTGCCAGGGGTTTTTCCCAGCACATAGATCGAACGATCTGAAAGCGAAGAGATATCCGCAATCGCGGCGTTTGCGATCGACAGCTCGGCAAAGCTTTCGGCGCTTTCGACGACGACCGCACGGTTCATCGGCACATTCAGAACAGACTCGGTTCCCGTTCGCACAACGCGAATGGCTTCGGCCTGTGCCGGAGTGGCGACAGGGTTAATGCTCAGGGCAAGGCCAACAAGGCCAGCCTTTAGAAACATTTCAAAATTCATGTGACCTGCCTTTCGATCACGCCTCACCAACAGGTCTTGCCGCCTGCATTTTGTTTGACTTTGCGCGATTTCGAAAATTTTTGCAAGAATCAATGCCATGGCCAGTAAGATTTGTTCAAATGCGATCCCGGCCTGGCCATTTGATCCCTGGAAAAGGAACTGGAAACGGTAAAAGAGCCCGCATGGCGGGCTCTTGGGGATTGGGCGTTGATCTGATCACGAGCCTTCGGGGCAGGGATACTGGACCTCGCTACGTTCGGTGCCGCGTGTGACGCGGGTGACGCACATCTTTGGGCCGGTGGGTGCCTGCGTTACCGGGGTGATCTCGGGATCAATTCCCAGCAGCGCGTTCCGGTCAACTGCGATCACTTCGTCGCCGATCTCGGTATCACGCGCCATCAGCGACAGCGACAAGCTTCCGGTTTGCTGAGCATATTGAAGCTTGGCGACTTCTTCGGCATTCCCGGCCACTGTCACGGTGCGGGCCACAGTGTTTTCCGAGTATTCTTGGCGGGATGACTGATCAATGCCGATCACGCGGATGCCGTTAAGAACACGACGGGTGATGGTTTGTTTCTTGCCGTCCGCACCTGAGACCTTGCCGGTCCAATAGACATCGACACGGTTTTCTGGGCGGATAAAGCCCGACACGCCCGATGCCACGTCCACTTTGATGGCCACCGCGCTTTGGCCCTTTTTCAAACGGGTCAGAACACCCGCGTTGCCGCCGGGATCGGACAATTTGGTGGTGCGGTAGACTTCGAACTTCTCAATCGCACGCAGGGCAACCCGAGGGGCTTCTCCTTCGACGTGGATCGGTGTTTCTTCGTTGAAATGGCCTTCGGGGACCAGTTTCTTGGGATAGGAGACCAATGCATAGTCTTCTTTCGCGATCGGCTCACCATATTCGATATCACGGGTGGCGACATACAGCTTTTGCATCGCGATTGCGCCACCACTTTTGGCGCGCTCTTTTTGCAGCGCGGTTTCATAGGCGCCGATGTAGTTCTGGGCCATGTAGACGGCAAACCCCGCAAGGCCCAGCCCCGCGATCAGAACAAGTCCGAATACCATACGCATTGTTCACCTCATGGATATGCTGTTTCGTTTCGGGCAGAGCGGGTCGTTACCGCATTGCCAAAGCCCCCGTGCTGCGCCGGGACCAGCGCAAGGGGGAGACAAGGTGTATTGTCCAGAGTAGCGGCGCCCATGGCGTTCTGCCACGTTACGCCATCTGGATCAGAACGTGTTGCGCTCTTCGATCGCTTGTGAGGTCGCACCCGACAGCGCGAGCGAAGAATTCTCCATCGCTGTGTAGGCAGCGATGCACAGACCCACCATACCGGCGGTCAAAACGATCCAGTCTACTGTTACGGCCCCATCTTCACGCTTGTTAAAAGCGTTTAGAAACTTACGCATACTGGCCTCCTGGACAAACACTCCTAGTTAAACATGAAACGCATACCTGCTGCGCCATGTAAAAGCGGGCGGAAATACCTCCGCCCGCTGACGTGCCTTAGCCGCCGAAGTCGTTTTCGCCAGCCACACCGTTGTCGCCAGCAGCGGCGTTGATCAGTGCCAGCGAGTTGGTTTCGATGGTGCCGTATGCGGCGATGGCCAGGCCAACAACAGCTGCGGTCAGAACAACCCAGTCAACAGTTACGGCGCCGTTTTCGTCTTTGCGGAAGTTTTTGATAAAGTTCATCATGTTCGTGTCCTCATATGACCGTTCTGGTCATGAAATCTGAAAAAAATAGTCTGCGCGTGATGCGCGATTGCCGAGGCGGCGGAGGGTGGACCTCCGCCAGCCATCTGGACTTAGCCGCCGAAGTCGTTTTCGCCTGCAACACCGTTGTCGCCAGCCGCGGCGTTGATCAGTGCCAGCGAGTTGGTTTCGATGGTGCCGTATGCGGCGATGGCCAGGCCAACAACAGCTGCGGTCAGAACAACCCAGTCAACAGTTACGGCGCCGTTTTCGTCTTTGCGGAAGTTCTTGATAAAGTTCATCATGGTCTCTCTCCATAAGTAGCGTTGTTTCGGTACCGTCTTGGATCGTAGCGGGCCTCTCTCTTTGCCCTGTCCGTCGTCGGTATGAGGATATATAGCCCCCGCTTTGGGGCGAGACTGTGGCGGGATTGGTTTGATTTTGTAGTATCTACGGGGCTTATTTAAGAACGCGATATTTGCGAGAAATCGGTTATATATCAGTATCTTAGTGGTGATTTCCCCTGCGTTAACTAACCTTAAGGATAGGTTAAACAGGTCCGATCGTCTCCGGATCAAGGACACTCATGGTCAAAACCGGGAAATTGTGCGACACTCTTGCTTAGAAAAAGCCACAATTCGGCACGAGCAGTTAGAATGATAGTTAGATTCTCAGGCGGTATTTACGCCTTGGCGATGATTTTTGCGCTTGCGGCGGTTTCCGGGCGCGCCCAAGAGGCTCCGAATCCGGTACAGGTGCCCGAACAGGCCCCGGCTCCGGCACAAAAACCGGCACCATTTCCCGATTTTTCCGCAAAATTCGTAAAGCCCCCTAAGAAAGGGGCCCAAAAACGCATCACTGTGCAGGTTCCGCCGCGGGCCGAGCCAGCGATTCCCCCGCGACCCAGCGCTGCAAAGGCGGTTACCGGTGGCAGTCCTGCGGCGATTCCCGTGACAAGCGGCGGACATGCGGCCCCTCAGGGGGCGTTTTCGTGGTTTTGGCAGCATATTTCCCCCAAGGCCGAAGATTCCGGGCCGGGGCGGTTGGAACAGGCGGTGCTGGCTTTGTCCAAAGCGCCCGCAGGGCAGGAAGTGGTCGTTCCGAGATTGCAAGAGCTGCAACAGATCGCTGCGGCGCATGGCTCCACCTTGTTGCGCACTACCGTGGGGACACAGGTCTCTCCTGCCTTGGCGTTGGCGGTGATTTCCGTGGAATCAGCGGGGCATGCGGATGCGATCAGCAGCGCGGGCGCAAAGGGTTTGATGCAACTGATGCCCGAGACCGCCAAACAGTATGGGGGCAGTGACCTTGCAAACCCCGAGCAGAATATCACCGGAGGCGTTGCTTTCCTGAACACGCTGATGGGCAAGTTCGACCGTGACCCGGTTCTTGTGCTTGCGGCCTATAATGCCGGTGAGACCGCGATTGCAGAGCACGGTGGCGTTCCGCCGTTTGCCCAGACGCGGGACTATGTGCCAAAGGTTCTGGCCGCCTTTCAGGTGGCCCGGGGATTGTGCCTGACACCGCCTGAGCTGATCAGCGATGGATGTGTGTTCCGGGTTATGGTCCAAGAGTAACGCCAGCACAGGCGCCCCCATAGGCGTTAGGCCAGCATGACGCCGGGGTTCATAATGCCCAAAGGGTCCAGCGCCAGTTTGATCGCCCGCATTGCGACGATGCCCGTCGGGTCTGCGTAGCGGGTGACATCCCCGGTCTTGAGCCGACCAACCCCGTGTTCGGCGCTGAACGATCCGCCATATTCCGCCACGAGATCATGGACACAGGCCTGGATGGCCGGGCTTTGATCCATGCAATCCGCGCGATTGGCCCCATCGGGGGGGAATACATTATAGTGCAGGTTGCCATCGCCCAGATGGCCAAAGCAGTTGATTCGGAAAGGCCCAAGCGCGGCGATCGACGCGTTTGCGCGCGGCAGGAAGTCGGGGATCACACTGAGGGGAAGGGAAATATCATGGCTTGAGACAGAGCCGATCAGCTTGTTTGCGATCGGGATGTGCTCGCGCAGGGCCCAAAAGTCATCGGCCTGCGTCTGGGATTGGGCGATCAGCCCGTCTGTGACCAGACCCTGTTCTAACCCGGCTGAAAAGATGTGTTCCAGCGCGGCGCCTGGGTCCTGGCCTGCACCAAGCCCCAGCTCGATCAGGATGGACCAGTCTGGGGGGGTGTCCCAAGGCTGTCGGAGATCCGGAAGGGTTGCACTCAGAAAATCGGGGCCGGTGCGGTGGATCAGCTCATAGGCGCTGATGCCATCGCCGACGATATTGCGCGCAAGTGACAGCAGGGTCAGGGCCGCTGCCGGCGAAGCGACCGTCAGCAAAGCGGTGCCGGATTGTGCCGGGCGTGGCGACAGTTTGAGGCTGGCGGCGGTGATGATGCCCAGGGTGCCCTCGGCTCCGATCAGGAGATGCCGCAGATCATAGCCGGTGTTGTCCTTGCGCAGGCGTTTCAGCCCGTTCCAGATCTGCCCATCGGGCAGGACGGCTTCGAGGCCCAGAACCAGATCGCGGGCGTTGCCATAGCGCAGGGTGTTCACGCCACCGGCATTGGTGGACAAGAGCCCGCCGATCCGGGCAGAGCCCTCTGACGCCAGTGAGAGCGGGAACAGCCGGTCCACGGCCTCGGCGGCGCTTTGGACATCTTTAAGGATGGCACCGGCGTCGACGATCAGGGCATTTTCTTCGGGATAGACGGCGCGGATCCGGGTCATGCGTTCAAGGGACAGCACAAGCGTTGGAAACCGGGGCGAGACCTGACCGGCAACCAGTCCGGTTCCACCGCCGTAGGGGGTGATCGGCACCTCGGCCCGGGCGCAGGCCCGGACGATCTGCGCAACCTCATCGGTGTTTCGCGGCAGGGCAACCCACTCAGACGCCCCCTTCCATCGCCCACGCGGTTCTTCGAGATAGCGCGGTTCGGCCTGGCGGAGGGTGTCGGGGGGCAGCGCGTCGATCAGGGTTTGGGCAAACGCGTCATTGGCGGGGTGGTGTGTCATGCGGGTCTCCTGATCCGGATTTAGGAGATTTACGCAGCTGGGGGAAGGGGCTTGACCTGGCGGAGCTGCGCGGCAACCCAGTGTTGAATGCGTTCGGGCCACGCAGGCCATGGGGAGGGCTCTGCCCTCCCCAAACCCCGCCCGGGATATTTTCGACCCAAAGAAACAGTAGCAGGTCAGCCCGCGTCCGTGCGGCCCCGTCGATCTGAGCGCAGTGATGCATATAGGACATGGGTGCGCCATCGGCCATGGATCTGAAGGTAGCTTTGCGCAACGCCTTCGTATTTGAAACCGGAGCGTTCGAGGAGGCCGCGCGAGGGAGTGTTTTCCGGCAGGCAGGCGGCTTCTAGTCGTGAGAGGCCTATCTTTTCGAAGGCGTGGTGTTGGACGGCGGCAATGGCTTCGGACATATATCCGAGGCGCGCAAAGGGTTCGCCAATCCAATATCCTAGGGTGCCGGCCTGTGCCGGACCACGACGGATATTGTCGAGCGTAATCGCCCCCAGCAGCGCGTCGTCATCCCGTCGGATCAAAAAGAGCGGGATAGCCGTGCCGCCGTTGATAGAGCGCGCGGCCCAATAGACGCGGTTGGTAAACCCCTTTCGGGTGAGGTGATCCGACGCCCAGCTTGGTTCCCACGGGGTGAGGAAGTCGCGGCTGTAGTCCCGCAGGGCTGCCCAGGCGTTAAAGTCACCGTGCATGGGCGGCCGCAAGGTCAGCCGCTCGGTTTCGAGCTTGATCTTGCGGCGGAAGGTCAACATCAGGCGGCGCGCCTTGCCTGCAGGTCGTCCAGCGTTGGGGCCTTGGCGATGGGGCCGTACAGCGCGAGCGTTGGGCTGGCAATCGTGGCCTGCTGGGTTGCGAATCCGCGCACCTGATCAAGCGTGATGCTGTCGATCTTGGCCACGGTTTCTTCGATCCCCGGCACTTTTTCCCAGATCTGAACCATACGCGCCATGCGTTCAGCGCGTGACGAGGGGCTTTCAAGGCCCATCAACAGCCCGGCCTTCATTTGTGCGCGGGCGCGATCAATTTCGGCCTGGGACATGTCGTCGGCGGCGCGTTTGATTTCGTCGATGGTCAGATGCGCGAGGTCGCGCAGATCGTCGCCCCCGGTGCCCGCATAGACCGTGGTCATCCCCGTGTCCGCATAGGCGCCGTTTTGCGCGAAGATCGTATAGCATAGCCCGTGTTCTTCGCGGATTTTCTGGAACAGGCGCGAAGACATGCCGCCGCCAAGCGCCATGGCATAGACCTGTGCCGTATAGAAAGACGGGTCGCGATACCCCGGGGCCTCAAACCCAAGCGCGAAATGCGCCTGTTCGAGATCCTTTTCGCGTCGGATGTCCCCACCGGCGTAGGTTGCGATCTGGGCTGTGTTGCTGGGGCGTGGCTCCAGATCCCCCAAAAGCCTTTCGGCCTGTGCCACCAGCGCGTCGTGATCGACGGCGCCTGCGGCCGACAGGATCATCTGGCCCGGACCATAGTGTTCAGACACAAAGCGCGACAGGTCTTCGCGACCAAAGCGGCGGACGTTTTCGACCTCGCCCAGAATGGTGCGGCCGATGGGCTGATCAGGATAGGCCTGTTCCTGGAGCCAGTCAAAAATCACATCATCCGGCGTGTCGAGCGCCTGGCCGATCTCTTGCAAGATCACATGGCGCTCTGTCTCGATCTCGGAAGGGTCGAACACGGGATTGCGCAGGATATCCGCGATGACGTCCAGCGCCAGCGCCGTGTCGGCCTGCAACACGCGCGCGTAATAGGCGGTCACCTCGCGCGAGGTATAGGCGTTGATATAGCCGCCCACATCTTCGATCGCTTCGGCGATTTGCAGGGCCGACCGGGTTTTCGTGCCCTTGAACGCCATATGTTCAAGAAAATGCGCAATTCCGTTTTGCTCAACCCGTTCGTGACGCCCACCGGCGCAAACCCAGATCCCTAGCGCAGCAGATTGCAGGTCGGGCATATGTTCGGTGACAATGCGCAACCCATTGGAAAGCGTGGTCAGTTGGACGGTCACTTGGCGATACGCTCCTGAATGAGGGTTTCAAGGGCGGTCAGGTCGTTGGGAACCTGTGTCACCCGTTCGGAACGCTCATACAGATCTGCCATACGGTTGGGAAGAGGCGGACGAAGGCCCGACGCCTTTTCCACCGCATCGGGGAATTTTGCGGGATGGGCCGTTGCCAGCGTGATCATGGGCGTGGCCGGGTCGCGCATATCTTCGCCCACTTTCGCGCCGATGGCGGAGTGGGGGCAAAGAAGTTCGCCCATGGTCGCGTTGGCGTGGGTGATCATGGCGAGGGTTTCGTCTTCGGACACGCGGGCCGAATCGAAATGCTCACGCAGGGCCTCAAGCGCGCCTTGTGAGACCTTGAACCCACCTTGCTTGAGCTCATCCATCAATTGGCCCACGGCCTTGCCATCGCGATCATAAGCGTCAAACAGCGCGCGTTCAAAGTTGGAGGACACCTGAATATCCATCGAAGGCGAGATCGAGGGGTGGACCTGCGATGTCTGATAGGCGCCGTCTGACAGGCAGCGGTGCAGGATGTCGTTTTGGTTGGTGGCGACCACCAGACGATCAATCGGCAGGCCCATGCGCTTGGCGATGTAGCCTGCGAAAATGTCGCCAAAGTTGCCGGTGGGCACTGTAAAGCTGACTTTGCGGTCCGGCGCGCCCAGGCTGACGGCGGACGAGAAGTAATAGACAACCTGGGCCAGCACGCGCGCCCAGTTGATGCTGTTCACGCCCGCCAGCCGCACGGAATCGCGGAACTCAAAGTGGTTGAACATGTCTTTAAGCCGGGCCTGACAATCGTCGAAATGCCCATCCAGCGCCAGCGCGTGCACGTTGCTTTCGAGTGGCGTTGTCATTTGGCGGCGTTGGACTTCGGACACGCGGCCGTGGGGATAGAGGATAAAGACGTCGACATTGTCCAGGCCCTTGAAGGCCTCAATCGCGGCAGAGCCCGTATCACCCGAGGTCGCGCCGACGATTGTCACGCGCTCACCGCGACGTTCCAATGCCTCTTGGAACAACTGGCCAATCAACTGCATGGCAAAGTCTTTGAACGCCAGGGTCGGGCCGTGGAACAGTTCCAACAGGAAATGGTTCGGGGCCAGTTGCACCATGGGGGCACGGGCGTTGTGACCAAACCCGGCATAGGCCTTGGCGATCAGGTCGGCAAAGACCTCGTCGGTGAACCCATCGCCGACAAAGGGGCGCATCACGCGAAAGGCGGTTTCCTCATAGGACAGCCCATTGAGCGCACGAATGTCACCGGCGCTCATGTGCGGGATGGTTTCGGGGACATACAGACCGCCATCACGGGCAAGGCCCGAAAGCATCGCCTCTTCGAAGGTCAGGGCAGGGGCCTGTCCGCGGGTAGAGATATAACGCATGAGTTAGTCGTCCTTGCCAGTCAGGCGGCGTCGGATCCAGACGCCGGTCATAAAGAGCCACACCACAGCCAGGGAATACCAGGTGATGGCATAGTTGAGATGATCGTTTGGTATGCCCGCGCTGTCCACGGGCAGGGGCGTCACACCCGGGTCGCTGGGCGACATGTCACGGGTGACGACCAAAAGAGGTTCGGTTTGCAGCTGTTCGGCCATTTGCCCCAGGTCGCGCGCGAACCAGGTGTTTGCATCCACATCGTTTTCCGGGGTCGAGCTGTTGCGATCGTCGGGCCAATGCAGGTTGCCGTTCAGCGTCGCCGGGCCCGCGTAGCGGGGGCTGGATTTCTGGTCGACGGGGACAAAGCCCCGGTCCACCAAAACGCGTCTTCCATCCGCTGTTGAAAAGGCTGAAACCAATCGCCAGCCGGCCCCCACCTGTTTTTTCGAAACCAGCACATATAAGGTGTCGGCCTCGATCTCGCCGGTAAGGGTGACGGGCTGATAGCGTTGCTGCGTCGGAGAGATCACGCGGGGCAGGGGAATGGCTTTGCCTGCGATGGTCGCGTCGATCTCGGACAGGATCGCCTGTTTCCACGCCAGCCGCTGCACCTGCCATGTGCCAAGCCAGACCAGGATGGCAGCGCCAGCCAATCCGATGACAAGGGGGGCGAGGATGCGTTTCACATAGTGCTCCGGTAACGAAAGGGCGCGCCATTGGCACGCCCCTGCTTTTTTCATTCTGATCGCGGTGTTTCAACCTCAAACAGTCGGGCTTAGCCGCCCCAGACGTAAACTGCGGCAAACAGGAACAGCCAGACCACATCAACAAAGTGCCAGTACCAGGCCGCCGCTTCGAAACCCAGATGGCTTTCCGGGGTAAAGTGGCCGCGCAGGACGCGCATCAGGCAGATGAACAGGAAGATGGTGCCAACGATCACGTGGAACCCGTGGAAGCCGGTCGCCATGAAGAAGTTCGCGCCATAGATGTTGCCCGCAAACCCAAAGGCCGCGTGACCGTATTCATAGGCCTGGAAGACCGAGAAGATCAGACCCAGCAGGATCGCGATGGTCAGACCCTGTTTCACATCCTTGCGGTTGTTTTCGTGAACCAGCGCGTGGTGGGCCCAAGTGGCCGCCGCGCCCGAGCACAGCAGGATCAGGGTGTTGATCAGCGGCAGGTGCCAGGGATCAAAGGTTTCGATACCTGCGGGGGGCCAAACACCATCGATGCCGGGGCTCAGGCCTTCGGGGTGCATCGGGTACATGGCGTGCTTGAAGAAGCTCCAGAACCAGGCAAAGAAGAACATCACTTCGGACATGATGAACAGGATAAAGCCATAGCGCAGGCCGATCAGAACAACCGGCGTGTGATCACCGATCTTGTTCTCTTCTACCGTTGCGGCCCACCAGCCAAACATGACGTAAAGCACGCCAACAAAGCCGATCAGGAACAACCAGGGGCCACCCAGCGTGATCGCCTCAAAGAGGATGGTGACTTCGCCCGCCATCCAGACAACGGCCCCGAACAGCATTACGAAGCCAAAGACCGAGGCCAGCAGGGGCCAGATGGAGGGGTTTAGAATATGATAATCGTGGTTCTTAGCATGCGCCATTGCGTTTCCCTCGTTCGGCGTTAATTCACTGGCGCGTTTATCGCGCCATTGTTGGTGGAAAGAGCGGCCTGTTCCTGTTCTGGCAGGTCGATCTCATAAAAGGTATAAGACAGGGTGATCGAACGGGTATATTTCGCGTCCGAATCCATGACGATCTCGGGATCGACGAAAAAGCTTACCGGCATGGTGACGCGCTCGCCGGGCATCAAAACCTGTTCGGTAAAGCAAAAGCATTCGATCTTGGAGAAAAAGCCACCGGCCTCGTAAGGGGTGACGTTATAGCTGGCCTGACCCGCAACCGGTTTGTCGGTGGGGTTGTAGGCTTCGTAAAAGGCCAGGCCTTCTTCGCCGATGCGCAGGGTCATCTCATGCTGAAGGGGCTTGAATTCCCACGGCATGTCGCGGGCTTTCGAGGCGTCGAACTTGACCTTGATCTCGCGCTCAAGGATCTGCTCTGGCGCGACTTCGGCAACGTTGGTGGTGCCGCCAAAGCCCGTAACCCGGCAGAACCAGTCATAAAACGGCACCGATGCCCATGCCAGCCCCCCCATCAGGGCAACGACACCGACCAGTTGGAACACCGTCTTTTGCTTGGGATCAATAGCCACTGGACGCCCCCGGATTCATTTCAAATCCGCCCCGGGTCACTTTGACCACGGTCAGGCCGAATACGATGGCGATCAGACCCGCCAGCACGATCCCCAGCCCGATGTTCCGGCTGCGGCGACGTTTGTGCAATTCGTGTTCTTTCACAAGGCTCATGCGAAAATCCCCATACGGTCGATTCCGGCTTCGATCAGGATGGCACCAAAATGGGCAAAGAGATAGAGCAGCGAAAGCTTGAAGAACTTGCGTTCAACCAGGAAATTATCCGCCTCGCTGTCGGTTTCGTCGCGGCGCCAGATACGGAAGGCCCCAACAGCGAACATGGCGTTCAAGACCACGGCGACAGTCAGGTAGACGGGGCCACCCACCTGGGTAAAGCCCAGACCAATCGCAAATGCGGCCAGGATCAGGGTGTAGACCAGAATATGCGCGCGGGTCGCGGGGCGGCCGTGGGTCACGGTCAGCATCGGCACCTTGGCGTCGTCATAATCCGAGCGCATGAACAAAGCGAGGGCCCAGAAATGCGGCGGGGTCCACAGGAAGGTCAGGCAGAACATCAACACGCTTGCGGTGCTGATTTCGCCGGTTGCCGCGGCCCAGCCGATCATCGGAGGAAACGCACCCGCCGCGCCACCGATCACGATGTTCTGCGGGGTCGAGCGTTTGAGCCACATGGTGTAGATCACCACGTAAAAGAAGATGGTAAAGGCCAACAGGCCCGCGGCCAGCCAGTTGGTGGCCAGTCCAAGAAAGATGCAGGCAAAGACAGACAGCGCCAGGCCGATCTGAAACGCCTCTTCGCGGGTGACGCGGCCAGAGGGGATCGGGCGTTTGGCGGTGCGGCGCATGACGGCGTCGATGTCCGAATCGTACCACATGTTCAGCGCACCAGAGGCGCCGCCCCCCAAGGCGATGAACAGCACGGCGCAAAAGCCGATAAAGGGGTGCACGGGAACCGGGGCCGCCAACAGGCCAACAAAGGCGGTAAACACCACGAGAGTCATCACGCGCGGCTTCAGCAGGGCAAAATAATCGCCGAACTGGGCTTCGTCTTCATAGGCGCGTGTCGTGTTTAAACTTGCGTCGCTCATCGGGGTCTCTTGCTGGTCTTATGGCTGAGACGCGCCCCGGCGGAGCGCATCGGATCAGGATGGATCGGGCAGGTCCGAACGGGCCCGCCCGTCCGGGATTAGTTGGTCAGAAGCGTGCGAATGTCGACGTATTCGTCCGCTTCAACCGAAGCGGCCAGCCATGCGTCATACACGTCCTGCGGAACGGCCTGGACGGTGATCGGCATATAGGCGTGGGCGATGCCGCACAGTTCGGAACACTGGCCGAAATAGATGCCTTCTTTGCCCTCATCGACCTTGAACCACAGCTCCGCCAGACGACCGGGAACAGCGTCCTGTTTGACGCCAAAGGCGGGGATGGTCCACGAGTGGATCACGTCCGCACCGGTCACCTGCATCACAACGGTCTTGCCGGTGGGCACGATGATCGAGGTGTCAGTGGCCAGCAGGAAGTCCCGCTCGGAGAAACCGGCTTCTTCAAGCTGTGCGACGGTTTCGGGGGTCTTCATGTTGTTGCTGTCAGCACCAATCATGTAGCTGTCATAAACCAGATCCGAGCCCACATATTCGTAACCCCAGTACCACTGGTAGCCGGTCACCTTGATGGTGACGTCGCCTTCGGGGATTTCCTGCTGATCGAACAGAACCGGCAGCGAATAGGCCGCGATAAAGATCAAGATCACGATCGGCCCCAGGGTCCAACCGATTTCAAGCGGCGAATTGTGCGTAAAGCGCGCCGGGGTCGGGTTTGCTTTTTGGTTGTAGCGCACGAAAATCCAAACCATCAGCGCGATCACGAACAGCGTGATGGCGGTGATGATCACCAGCAGCATGTTGTTAAGGCTGTGGACTTGCTCGGCCAAACTGGTCGCTGCGGGCTGAAAACCCAGGCCTTTGGGCTCTGGGCGGCCAATGACTTCGAGCTCCTGCGCGTAAGCGGGTGCAGCGAGCAATGCGCCTGTCAGGCCGGTCAGCATCGTCTTAAATTGCATAGCGTTCCCTGATCCGTTGTTTGTACTTCAAGTAAAAGAGCAGCGGCGCAGAATCCCTTTGGCCTGCGCGCACTCCTCCCATTGCGTTCGACTCAAGTAAAAAGCATATTCTTCGGACCACATAAAGAACGACCCTTGCGGCAAAGCGCCGCTTTTTTTGATCTAGATCAAGTGAGCCCCATGAGCGACGCCCAAAATCAGTCCGAATTTCGCCCCTTTGAGACACATCTGGACCTTGAAAACACAGGGAAATTTCTAAAAGAGGCCCTGAGCGGTGCAGAAGACGGAGAGCTGTTTCTTGAACGCAGGCGTTCGGAAACGCTGGTGCTGGATGACGGGCGCGTCAAGACCGCCAGCTATGATGCGGCCGAGGGCTTTGGGCTTCGGGCGGTGAAAGGCGAGGTTTCAGGCTATGCGCATGCCACGGAAATCAGCGAATCCGCCATGCGCCGCGCGTCGGAAACCGCGCGCCTGGCCATTGGGGATGGCGGCGGGGTCATGGCGCCCCCTCCGGCGGGCACCAACAAGGTGCTGTATACCGACGCCGATCCGATTGCGGGCGCCGAGTTCCCGGTCAAAATTGAAACCCTGCGCGAAATTGATGCCTTTGCCCGTGATCTGGACAAGCGCGTGGTACAGGTCAGCGCCTCCATTGCCGCCTCGTGCCAGGAAGTGGTCATTTTGCGTCCCGAGGGCGGGCTGGTCAGTGACATCCGCCCCATGACCCGCGTGAATGTTTCGGTCATCGTTGAGGAAAACGGCCGCCGTGAAAGCGGGTCGGCGGGCGGTGGCGGGCGCGTGGCGCTGGATGGCTTGCTGGATCCGGCGGATTGGCAGGGCAAAGCTCGCGAGGCGCTGCGGGTGGCTTTGGTCAATCTCGAAGCCGAACCCGCGCCGGCGGGCGTGATGGATATCGTGTTGGGGCCGGGTTGGCCGGGGATCTTGTTGCACGAAGCCATCGGTCACGGGCTGGAAGGGGATTTCAATCGCAAAGGCAGCAGCGCCTTTGCCGGTCTCATGGGCAAACAGGTGGCGGCCAAGGGCGTGACGGTGCTGGATGATGGCACGATTCCCGACCGGCGCGGGTCAATCACCATTGACGACGAAGGCACGCCTTCGGGCAAGAACGTGTTGATCGAAGACGGTGTTCTCGTGGGTTATATGCAGGACCGGCAGAACGCACGGCTGATGGGGGTGGCGCCCACCGGAAACGGGCGTCGTGAAAGCTATGCTCATGTGCCCATGCCGCGCATGACCAACACCTATATGCTGGGTGGCGATACCGATCCCGGCGATATTGTCGCGGGCCTCAAAGATGGCATCTGGGCCGTTGGTTTTGGCGGCGGGCAGGTGGACATTACGAATGGCAAGTTCGTGTTTTCCTGCACCGAGGCCTATCGGGTGAAAAACGGCAAAGTGGGCGCGCCGGTCAAAGGGGCAACCCTGATCGGAGACGGGGCGTCGGCACTGCAGCGCATTCAGGCGCTTGGCAATGACATGGCACTTGATCCGGGCATGGGCAATTGCGGCAAGGCGGGGCAATGGGTGCCGGTCGGTGTAGGTCAGCCGACCGTTCGAATCGGGGGCCTGACCGTTGGCGGCGCCGCGACCTGACCGCTGGCGCGCCTGGCGCGGGACGTTCGGCGGGCCGCCACCTGTGCTACAGCATTTGGCGGCCATCCTGATCACGATGATCGCGACCTTTCTTTTGGGTTGGTGCTGTCTCTTGGTGGTTTGGGGGATCGAGACCGTTTTTGGCGCGGCCGGGCCATTTGAGAGCCTGACCATTCTGGGCACCCTGACAGCATTTTCGGTTCTCTTCTCATGGATTGGCCACATTCTGGGCGCGGTGGTCTTGCAACTGCTGCACGCCAGGAAAATCGCGGGTTGGGCAAGTGTCATGCTGGCGGGGCTGGGGGTTGGATTGGTCGTTGGAGGGCTGATCAGCCTGCCCATTGCCATCCTTTACGCCCCGGTTCTGGCTGTGTTCCAGGCGTGGGTTCTGCGTCAGATCTCAAGATATCGGGTGCAGTGAGACCGGCAGGACCCGTGTAGAAACGGGCGAGAGCAGGGGCGAGACAGCACAAATTCCTTTGCGGCTCGTGTGGTTTCACAAACCGGCAAAGAAAATGAGATTTTGCCCGGATCGGTTTACCTTCGATTAACCACTCTCACGCTAAAGATGTTCGTGCAAGTAGACGGGGACAGGATGCGCGACGACAGCTACTCTTCCACTCACCCCCCACTCCCACCCACCACGGAAGAAGATCGTGTGGCTTGGCTCCGTCTCTTGCGCTCGCGTCGTGTGGGGATCGCGACCTTTTACCGGCTTATGGATGAACACGGAACGGCGCAGGCCGCGCTTGAGGCCCTGCCGGATGTTGCGTTGAAATCGGGTGTTCGGGGATATGAAACCTGTCCCGAAGGGGTGGTTCACGCCGAAATGCGGACCGCCCGGATCAAGGGCGCGCGGCTTATTTGCCGGGGTGATGATCTCTATCCAACGGAATTGGCACAGCTTTTTGATGCGCCGCCCATGCTTTGGGTGATCGGAAATCCCACCTGTCTGTCGCGCTCCATGGTCGCCCTTGTGGGCGCGCGCAATGCGTCGTCCCTTGGGTTGCGCATGGCGCGCAGCCTTACCTCGGGGCTGGGCGAAGCCGGTCAGATTGTGGTGTCCGGTTTTGCCCGTGGGATTGACACCGCGGCCCATATGGCCGCGCTGGACCACGGGACGGTGGCGGTGATGGCCGGCGGCGTCGACGTACTCTACCCGTCAGAAAACACCCGCATGGCGGGCGAGATTGTTGAACAGGGCGGAGCCCTGATCAGCGAACAACCCATGGGCATGCAGCCCGTCGCGCGACATTTTCCAATGCGCAATCGGATCGTATCCGGCCTGTCGCGCGCTGTGGTTGTGGTGGAAGCGGCGGCAAAGTCCGGCTCGCTGATCACGGCGCGCAACGCGCTGGACCAGGGGCGCGAGGTCTTGGCAGTGCCAGGGCATCCGCTGGATGCGCGGGCAAGCGGATGCAATTTGCTGATCCGCGATGGCGCGCGTCTGGTGCGCAACGCCGAAGATGTGATCGAAGCCTTGCCACCGGAACAGGAACAGCCGGATCTACCCGGTTTTGAGGAAACGCCAGTTCCGCAATCTGCGCCGCACGCGCGGGCGCAACGCAGCCTGCAAGACACGACGGCGCTCCATCAACAGATCCTGTCCCGTCTTGGCCCTTCACCCGTGGCCGAAGATGACCTGATCCGGGATCTGGGCAGCTCTCCGGGTACGGTTGCCCCGGCCCTTACAGAATTGGAACTGGACGGGCAGGTCCAGCGAAGCGCCGGGGGGTTTTTGTCGCGGATCCCCTCTTGAAACGGGCCATGCCGGGAAGAATGCCGCATGGCAAATTTCGCGCGAATTGTCAGTTTGGCGCAGGGCTCATTGACAATTCCCCCTTGAAGCCCCCATTTCTGAAAGCCATACGCAAGGCTGTATTCGGCCCAACAAATCATACCAGAGGTGCAGTTTAATATGCCCGTCGTCGTCGTTGAATCCCCGGCTAAGGCCAAGACAATCAACAAATATCTTGGGTCCGACTACACGGTTTTGGCCTCATACGGACACGTGCGTGATCTGCCGCGCAAGGGCATGGCCGTCGATACGGACGACGATTTCACCATGACGTGGGAAGTGCCGACTGATTCGCGAAAACATGTGGCCGCAATCGCCGCAGCGTTGAAAGACGATGACGAACTGATCCTCGCAACTGACCCCGATCGCGAAGGAGAGGCGATCAGCTGGCACCTGAAAGAGGCGCTGACAAAACGCCGCTCGATCAAGAAATCGACCCACGTGAGCCGCGTAACCTTTAACGCGATCACCAAATCGGCTGTGACCGAGGCCATGGCCAACCCGCGCGACATCGACACGCCACTGGTTGAGGCTTATCTGGCGCGCCGCGCGCTTGACCGTCTTGTGGGGTTTGGTTTGTCGCCGGTGTTGTGGCGCAAACTGCCGGGCGCCAAGGCGGCGGGGCGTGTGCAATCGGTCAGCCTCCGCTTGATCGTTGAGCGCGAGATGGAGATCGAGGCGTTTAATCCCCGCGAATATTGGAGCGTCAAAGCCCAGTTGACTACCCCGCGTGGTCAATCTTACGAAGCGCGCCTGACGACCTATGCGGGTAAAAAGCTTGATAAATTTGACCTGGAGAATGCGACACAGGCCGAAATGGCGGTGCAGGCTATCACCTCGCGTGCGCTCAGCGTCACC
Source organism: Pelagimonas sp. (assembly GCA_025210345.1). Lineage (GTDB taxonomy): Bacteria > Pseudomonadota > Alphaproteobacteria > Rhodobacterales > Rhodobacteraceae > JAOARQ01. Next base: position 60,120 of record JAOARX010000030.1, read on the forward strand.
AGCGTCGAGGCCAAGCCTGCCAGCCGCAACCCGTCGGCGCCCTTCATGACCTCGACCCTGCAACAAGAGGCCAGCCGCAAATTCGGCATGGGCGCGCGTCAGACGATGAACGCCGCTCAGCGGCTGTATGAGGCGGGCTATATCACCTATATGCGGACCGACGGCATCGATATGGCACCCGAAGCCGTGGGCGCGTGTCGCGATGCGATCTCGGATCGTTTCGGCGCGGAATATGTCCCGGCCAGCCCGCGCGTCTACAAGAACAAGGCCAAGAACGCGCAGGAAGCGCACGAATGTATCCGCCCCACGGATATGACCCGCGACGCCGCCAGCCTGAAACTCAGCGAAGAGGATCAGCGCCGTCTGTATGACCTGATCTGGAAGCGCACGCTGGCCTGTCAGATGGAAAGCGCGCGGCTGGAGCGCACCACGGTCGAAATCGGCAGTGAGGACGGTCAGGTTGGCCTGCGCGCCAGCGGTCAGGTGGTGCTGTTCGACGGGTTCCTCAAGGTCTACGAAGAAGGCCGGGATGATGACACCGACAGCAAATCGGATGATGATCGCCGCCTGCCTCAAATCATGATGGGCGAACCGGCCGGATTTGCGCCCGGTGCGCTTCAGGCGGGGTATGACAAGGCTGCGGGTACCTCGGGCGCCGTTATCGAGGGCATGCAGCGCTGTGACGCGGCGGTCTTGTCCGAGGACGCCGCCGTTCTTGCCCTGCAAAGCTTTACCCAGCCCCCGCCGCGCTATACCGAGGCAACTCTGGTCAAGCGCATGGAAGAGCTGGGCATTGGCCGCCCGTCAACCTATGCGTCGATCCTGACCCGTCTCGAAGACCATGCCTATGTTCGCAAAGAACAAAACCGCCTTTTCCCGGAAGAGCGCGGGCGCATCGTGACGATCTTTTTGCTGAACTTCTTCAAACGCTACGTGGAATATGATTTCACCGCCGCGCTGGAAGATGAGCTGGATCATGTCAGCGCCGGCGAGGTGGAATATGTCGACGTGCTGTCGCGGTTCTGGCGCGATTTCAACGCCGCGATCGAAGAGACATCCGAACTGCGGGTCGCAGAGGTTCTGGATGTGCTGGACGACGCACTTGCGCCCCAGCTGTATCCGCCGCGCGAGGATGGCAGTGATCCGCGGATCTGCCCCAAATGCGGGGTGGGCCAGCTGCATTTGAAGACGTCGAAAACCGGGGGGTTCGTGGGCTGTGGGAATTATCCCGAATGCACCTATACGCGCACGATCGCCGGTCAGGAAAGCGACGACAAGCTGCTGGGCACCGATGAGGGCGATGAAATCTGGCTCAAGGACGGGCGGTACGGCGCCTATGTCCAACGCGGTGAACCCACCGAAGAGGTCAAAAAGCCCAAACGCTCGTCCCTGCCGATGCCGCGTCACGGCGGCTGGCCCAAGGCGGAAACCACGCTAGAGCAGGCGGTGCAGCTGTTGTCATTGCCGCGCAATGTGGGAGACCACCCGGAAGGGGGGCGGATCAGTGCAAACCTGGGGCGGTTTGGGCCTTACCTGATGCACAAGCTGCCGGGCGACGAAAAGCCGGTCTATGTCAGCTTTAAGCACTATCTGGAAATGTTCGACATTGGCATGAACCATGCGGTTGAACTGCTGGCGGAAAAGCGGGCCAATCCGGGTCGTGGGCGGGCGACGGCCAAGGCCTTGCGCGAGCTGGGGGACCACCCCGATGGTGGGAAAATGTCCATCATGGAGGGGCGTTACGGCCCCTATGTGAAGTGGGAAAAGGTCAATGCGACCCTGCCCAAAGACACGGATGTGGAAAATGTCACCGTGGAAATGGCCACGGAGCTGGTGAACGAAAAGGCCGCGAAAAAAGGGGGCGGACGCAAGAAAGCCGCGCCTAAGACGACTGGGGCAAAGAAAACCACCGCCAAAAAGACCACCACCAAGAAAACTCCGGCCAAGAAACCTGCGGCGAAAAAGACCACGAAAAAGGCGGCTGATTCCGCGGACGAATAAGGTGGTCGTTGCAACGGCGCGTTTTGGTCCCGCCAGAGCGCGTCAGCTGATGTTGCGCAGGTCGTCGAGGTTCTCGATCTTTACAAGTTTTTCGCGCTTCACATCCGCGCTCACTGGGCCAGTTGGCACCTCAAGATAGGAGCATATCCGGTCGATCGTGCCTTGATGCGCGGACTGGTCTTCGAGGTCTGCTTCGTAGGTCAGGCTGAGAACTGGAAGGCCCTCAAGCAGCTTGTGCTCAAAATCCAACAGCGTGTTCGACCAATGCAAGGCATCTTTGAACGCCGCCGAGTCGAGCGTGATATTGGTTGTTTCCCGCGGGGCAGCGCCATCAAGTGACGAGTACCGATTGATGTGGGTCGCCTCGATCAGGGATCGCAGATGGTCAAAGGTCTCGCGCGTGAGGTGAATGTAGCGATATCCATTTTGCGCCATGCGTTCGAGGGTGTCACGAATATTGCGCTGCCTTTGTACCTCGGTCATCTGATAGGAAAGCCACTTTACACCATAGGCTTGGGTGCTTGCCTTTGCAGTGAGGCGATTGATCATGTGACGCGGAGAAGCCACCGAATAGTGCAGCAACTCGGGATCACATTGCACACTGGGCACCTGATTGAGCAATCGAGTCAAAAGCGTTGTCCCGCTGCGTGGGCGACCGATGACGATGAACTTGCTTGTGGCCCCTGGCTGGCCGAACGACGTGGCCCAGATGCGGGCCTCCATCAGATAGCCCCTGAAGGTGAGGCGGTCCGGATGAAACCGCTTCAACACATAAGAACGCCCCGGTGCGCGCAGGGAAAAGGCGGGATGGTAGCGAATATCTGTCATGACGCGATTAGGATTGCGGGTTTCGATTAAAAGCACAGCCAATTTTATGTTTGCTTGGCACATAACTAACAGTTTGTTTTCTGGACTGCGACTGTTTCCTCTGCGCTGCAGCGATTGACTCTGTCCATGGTGCAGGCCACAACCTATGCCAAGTTAAAAAAATTGGGAGAAAGGCATGAAAAAAGTCTATGGCTCCGCAGCAGAGGCCCTGGATGGGGTGCTGTCGGACGGGATGTTGATCGCTGCGGGGGGCTTTGGCCTGTGCGGCATTCCAGAGCTGCTGATTGATGCGGTTGTTGACAGCGGTGTGAAGGATCTGACCGTCGCGTCGAACAATGCGGGCGTTGATGACTTTGGGCTGGGTAAATTGCTGGCGACCAAGCAGATCAAAAAGATGATGTCTTCTTACGTGGGGGAAAACGCCGAGTTCATGCGCCAGTATCTTTCGGGTGAGCTTGAGCTGGAATTCAACCCGCAGGGCACCCTGGCCGAGCGCATGCGCGCTGGCGGTGCGGGCATCCCCGGGTTTTATACCAAGACCGGCGTCGGCACCGTGATTGCCGAAGGCAAAGACGTCAAGAACTGGGACGGTCAGGATTACATCCTCGAAGAGGGGATCTTTGCGGATCTGGCCATCGTCAAAGCGTGGAAAGCCGATGAAACCGGCAACCTGATTTTCCGCAAGACTGCGCGCAACTTTAACCACCCGGCCGCGACCTGCGGCAAACTCTGTGTGGTCGAAGTCGAAGAGATCGTGCCGACCGGTTCGCTTGATCCCGACATGATCCACCTGCCGGGCATCTATGTGCATCGCATTGTACAGGGTGAGCATGAAAAGCGCATCGAACAGCGCACCACCCGCAAAAAGGAGGCCTGATATGCCCTGGGATCGTAATCAGATGGCCGCACGGGCGGCGCAGGAACTTCAGGATGGCTGGTATGTGAACCTCGGGATCGGCATCCCGACGCTGGTGTCCAACTATATCCCCGAAGGTGTCACCGTGACCCTTCAGTCGGAAAACGGCATGCTGGGCATGGGCCCGTTCCCCTATGAGGGCGAAGAAGACGCCGACCTGATCAACGCAGGCAAGCAGACCATCACCGAACTGCCCCAGACCGCCTATTTCGACAGCGCGACCTCCTTTGCGATGATCCGCGGTGGCAAGATCGCCATGGCGATCCTGGGCGCGATGGAAGTGGCCGAAAACGGCGACCTCGCGAACTGGATGATCCCCGGCAAGCTGGTCAAAGGCATGGGCGGCGCGATGGATCTGGTCGCGGGCGTGGGCCGCGTGGTGGTTGTGATGGATCACACCAACAAACACGGCGACAGCAAGGTTCTCAAGGAATGCACCCTGCCGCTGACCGGTAAATCGGTCGTGGACCGCATCATCACCAACCTTGGCGTGATGGACGTTGTCGAAGGCGGCCTGAAGCTGGTGGAACTGGCGGAGGGTGTGACCGAGGAAGAATTCCGCGCCGCGACGCAGGCGACGCTGGTCTAAGCCTTTGGTAAGCTAAATGATAAAGCCGCGCGGATGTCCTGCGCGGCTTTTTTGTGCGTTGAAACATGCCCTTTGGGACATGTGGTGGAGGGTTGAAGGACCGGTTTGAGTCCAAGTTGACCGACGCAGCACCTTGCTCCAATGTCCGTTTCAATAGTGGCAGGAAGTTTCAGGTGGGTTCTCACATGATACGGTGCGCGATATTCGCAAGCTCCCTTTTATCAGTTGCGCTGCCCGTTTCAGCACAAGGCGTAGAATGGCAATTGGTCGATTCCGGGGTGTTGACTCATTCGTCTCACGGTAGGGGAATAGAAATGCGCATCCAACCTGACCCAATTCCCAATGGGGTGTTTGGTAACAAAGACTTGGATGATCTCTTATTGGCGCTTTGCAATCACTATGCCCCGTCCGTCATTCCATATGTTCAGCAACAAACAGACATCGAGGAACCAAATTTCATTGCAGTACGCATCGTTTCAGGAGGTGCGGTAGGTCGCTATGTCTTGGAAACCTACGCGATTTCTGATGGGCAGTGTGGGGGGGTACTATAAGCACGCTTGCCCATCAAAACGGGCCTTGGCGTAGGTACAGTGAAGGTCCGCAACGTCCGCATATCCGGCGTTCTTCTATAAACTCCGACCCTTGATAACAATACGAAAAAGGCGAGATCCGGGGATCTCGCCTTCAGGTCATTGCGCCTAAATGGGAGGAGGAGGCGCAAATTCCGGGTCAGCCCGTTGGGGCCGATATTACTTCGCGGTTGCTTTTTTTGCAGTCGCGGTCAGCTCGTCGGTGGCTTTTTTGACAGCTGCGGTGGTTTCTTCCTGCAGGTCTTTGCCAGCCGCCATCATCAGCTCGACGGTTTCCATCTGAACTTTTTTCGCAATCTCAGCGAAGGCCGCCATGTTTTCAGCAGCAACTTCTGCCTGAGCCGAAGCGAAATCGGTCATGGCTTTTGCGTAGTCGGCGGGCTCTGCCTTGGCTTTGGACATGTCTGCCATTTTCGCCAGGGTGTCTTTGGTCCACTTGGCCGACAGTTCCGACGATTTTTCAGCGGCGTCCAGAGCAACGGCAGCCAGCTTTTCGTTCATGTCTGCGGTGGTTTTGAACGCGTCTTCCATGGCTTTGGTGTCAACCGGGAATGCGCCCATTACGTCTTTCATCATTGCGGAGATATCAGGGGTCTGAGCCATTGTATCAAGTCCTTAAGTATCGCGGGTCACCCCGCTGTGTTGAAGTTGATACCAATATGATTGCTGCGACGCAGCATTTCAAGTGAAATTTCTGCGACGCAGCATATTTTGACGCGATTAAGCGTAAGGGGCTGAAAAGATTTGGATCTATTCGTCCATCTGTTGCGCGGCCTTCACCGCGACATAGGTTCCGGGTGCCGGGGCGAGTGCCTTATAGGCCGAATCGCCCGGAACGCGAGCGTCGGTTTTCTTGCCGGATTTCTTGCGCAGCCAGGCTTCCCAATGCGGCCACCAGGATCCAGTGTGATGCTCTCCCTGGGCTTTCCAGTCGTCGAAATCGAGATCCAGATTGCCGTTCAGGAAGTGACCATATTTGTCCTTGCCCGGTGGGTTCACAATGCCCGCGATATGGCCGGACTGACCCAGGACAAACTCTTTGTTGCGCGATCCCATCTGTTTGAACCCGTGATAGACCTGTCGCGCGGCGGCGATGTGGTCGGTCTCGGTTGCGATGGACATCAGCGGCACATCCACATCACGGATGTCCAGCGTTTCCCCAAACATCTCATAGGTGCCATTGGCGAACTCATTGCGCTGACACAGCCCGCGCAAATATTCGCTGAACATCTTGCCGGGCAGGTTCGCCCCGTCACCGTTCCAGTACAGCAGGTCAAACGCAGGCGGGGTTTCCCCCATCATGTAGTATTTGATGGCCGGCCCATAGATCAGATCGTTGGCGCGCAGGAAAGAGAAGGTCCGCGACATGATGAAGAACGGTAAAATCCCCTCTTGGGCGATTTCCTGTTCGATGCCATCGGCGAAATCTTCGGTCAGGAAGGGGGTGAATTCGCCCTGGTCGCTAAAGTCGGTCAGCGTGGTGAAGAAGGTCGCGGATTTGACGGTCTTATCCTTGCGCTTTTTCAGCAAGGACAGGGTCAGCGACAAGGTTGTACCCGCGATGCAATAGCCGACCGCGTTGACCTGTTTTGTGCCGCAGATCTCCTTGGCGACCTCCATCGCCTGGATAAAGCCATCTTGGATATAGTCTTCCATGCCGGTGTCGGCATAGCTTGAATCCGGGTTGATCCAACTGACGACGAACAGGGTATACCCCTGATCGACCACCCAGCGGATCAGGCTGTTGGCGGGTTTCAGGTCAAGAATGTAGAACTTGTTGATCCAGGGCGGGAACAGCACCACGGGGATTTCCTGGACCTTCTCGGTGGTCGGCTTGTATTGGATCAGCTCCATCATGCGATTGCGATAGACAACTTCGCCCTCGGCGGTGGCGATGTTTTTGCCAACCTCAAACGCGGTTTCATCCGCCAGGCGCACCAGAACTTCGCCATTGTTGGCCTCAAGATCGCTGACAAGGTTCTCCAGCCCGGCGACGAGGCTTTCGCCCTCGGTTTCGACGGCACGCTGCAATGCGTCCGGATTGGTCGCCAGAAAGTTCGTCGGCGCGAACATGTCCACGATCTGCTGCGAAAAATACCCCAGCCTGCGTTTGTCAAACTCATCCATACCTTCGATGTTATCGACGGCACTGCGAATCGCATCGGCGTTGATCAGGTATTGTTGCTTAACGTAGTTGAAGTACGGATGGCTATTCCAAAGGGGGTTTTTAAAGCGGCGATCATCGGGTCCGGGATCATCGGGCGCCTTGAGTTTGCCACTGGCCAGCGCCTTTTGCGCCTCGACAAACTGGCTGACCGATCGGCCCCAGAACTGGACCTGTTGCTCCAGCAACTTGCCAGGGTTCGTCATCCATTCCTGCATATAGGACTGGGCCGCCTTGGAATACAGCGCGACCTCGGGACCATTCAGGGAAACGGGCGTGCTGTGACGCCGGTTCAATGCTGCTATCAGGCGCTGAGACAGCGCTTCAACCTTTTCAAGGTTCTCCTCCAGCCGCGTGCGATCCTCCTCCTGGACCGAACCTGCGGCAACCTCGTTTGTTGTCATTTTGACGAAATCCCCCTATCTTCGCTGCTATGCAGAATAACGACGCATTGTGTTTTGAGCAAAGCGACGAATTGGCACCGGGGTAGTATTGCGCGGAAATATGCGTGTGTCCCGCATAATTTAGGAAGGGCAGACATGCGTTATATGATGACCTATGACCTGATGGAAACCGTTCGCAACACCAACCAGTGGTTGGGCGCAACGGCCAAGACGATGGCATCTTATCCAGTGTTTTCAATGGTTCCCAACCCGGCACTGGAATGGATGGCGGCCTGGGGTGAAGTCACCGAGCGCAGTTTTGAGCGTATGGTTGCCAAGCCGGACTGGAACATTCACACCTTCACCTGCGAAGATGGCAAGGACCACCTGGTGAACGTTGACACCATCATCGAGCGCCCCTTTGGCGACCTGATTCATTTTAACGTTTCGGGGCGCGAAGAGCAGCCGCGCAAGATCCTTCTGGTTGCACCGATGTCCGGTCACTATGCGACTTTGCTGCGCTCAACCGTCCGTTCGCTGATCCCCGACGCCGAAGTGTATGTGACAGATTGGCACAATGCGCGCGACATCCCGGTTTCTGCGGGCAAGTTCGATATCGAAGATTACACGCTCTACCTGATGGACTTCATGCGTGAGATGGGGCCCGATACCAATGTGATCGCCGTGTGCCAGCCCGCGCCGCTGACCCTAGCGGCAACCGCCTATCTGGCCGAGCTGGACCCAGAGGCGCAACCGCGCACCCTGACCGTGATCGGCGGACCAATCGACCCCAACGCCACCCCGACGGATGTAACCGATTTCGGCCACCGCGTCACCATGGGCCAGTTGGAAGAAACCATGATCCAGCAGGTGGGCTTTAAATACAAAGGGGTGGGGCGCAAGGTCTATCCCGGCCTGTTGCAGCTTTCATCGTTCATGTCGATGAATGCAGATCGCCATTCCAAGGCCTTCCGCGATCAGATTATGCGCGTCAGCAAAGGTGAGGCATCTGACCACGATGCGCACAATCGCTTTTACGACGAATATCTGGCGGTCATGGACATGCCGGCCGAGTTCTATCTGTCGACCGTTGAGCGTATCTTTAAAAACGGTGAAATCGCCAGCAACAGCTTTGTAGTCGATGGTCACAAGGTGGATCTGGGCAAGATCACAGATGTTGCGGTCAAGACAGTTGAGGGGGCCAAGGACGATATTTCCGCGCCTGGCCAATGTGTCGCGGCGTTGGATCTTTGCACCGGCCTGCCGGATGAGAAAAAGGCGAGCCACCTTGAACCAGAAGCCGGCCACTATGGCATCTTTGCGGGTAAGAGCTGGCGCAACAATATCCGCCCGCTGGTTCTGGAGTTCATTGACCAGAATGCAGCGCCCGCACCCGCGAAAAAACCGGTCAAAAAGAAAGCCGCCAACGTCAACGCGGCGTAACTTGGGTTTGATCTCATGGTCGGCCCCCAGGGGCCGCCAGACATAAGAAAGCCCGCCGTTTGGCGGGCTTTTGTTTGGGCATCGCCTATCCGTTGCGGATAATCCCCACCCAGGGGGAAAAGGCGTGATGATTTACGAATTTCACAGGCCGTCGAATTCGCACAGCACGTGCACATCCATGCCAAGGGCTTCGATCTTTTTGCGGCCCCCCAGCTCAGGCAGATCGACGATAAAGGCGCAGCCGATGATTTCGCCACCAAGCCGTTCGATCAGCTTGATGCCCGCTTCGGCGGTGCCACCGGTCGCAAGCAAATCGTCGACCACAAGGATCTTTTCCCCCGGTTGGATGGCATCATCGTGGATTTCCACCACCGCTTCGCCATACTCCAACTGGTATTCTTCCGAGATCACCGCGCCGGGGAGTTTCCCCTTTTTGCGGATCGGAACAAAGCCGGTCGAAAGCTGGTGCGCGATGGCGCCGCCTAGGATAAACCCGCGCGCTTCGAGCCCGACGACCTTGTCAAAGCGCACACCGGCATAGGGGTGCAGCAATTGGTCGATCGCCATGCGAAAACCGCGCGGGTCCGCAAAGAGCGTTGTGACATCGCGAAACAGGATGCCTTCGTGCGGGAAATCCACGATGGTGCGGATATAGTCCTGAACCTGTGGGTGTTTGGTCTGTGACATGGGGGCTCCTGTCTGGTTATGCGGCTCGGCGCAGGCTGGCGGTTGCGATGCCCATGGCAATCAACACAGATCCACCCGCGCGCGTGATCCAGGCAATGACACCGGGGCGACGGATCATGGTCCGCAACCGATCCGCGGCCAAGGCATAGGCCAGCGCGTTCAGCGTGGCCAATGTCACGAAGGTCGCGATCAAGATGGCAAACTGCGGCAGCAGCGCCGCGTCGGTGGTGATGAACTGGGGCACGAAAGCAATGAAAAAGGCGATGCTTTTGGGGTTCAGCGCGGTGACGGCGGCGTTGTGCCAAAAGATCCCTTTGGCCGAGAACTGGGTCTGAGGCAGGTCCAGACCCTCGGACGAGGCAGAGCGGATCAATTTGATGCCCAGCCAGACCAGATAGGCCGCGCCGACCCACTTCAGGATGGTGAACAGCGTCGCAGAGGTGGCGACCAGCGCCCCAAGCCCCGCCAACGACAGGGACATGGCGATGAAATCTCCGGTCGCGACCCCCGCAGCCGAGGCCACCGCGACGCCACGCCCCTTGCTGAGCGCATAAGACAGAACCAGCAGGATTGTCGGCCCGGGGATGATCAACAAAACGGTCGAGGCGACGACAAAAGCAATCCAGATTTCAAAGGTCATGTGGCGTTACTCCGAGGGTGGATAATGGCGGCGCAGGGCGTAGATATCTTGCGGCCCTAAGGTCTTGGATGCGTTGCTGTCCTGAGAAAAGACAGACACCCCCTCGTAGACCGGGTTGCGAATATCGGTCAATAGACCAAGCGCCTGGGTCAGCTCTTCGAGCATGGCGGATTCATAGTGGCTGATATGCAGGCGGGTCGAAAACACCACGGTTGCCCGCTGGATCAGCCGGGTTTGTCGATTGGACCACACGGTGACGCGCGCACCCGCCACGATCGACCCGTCAACCCCTTTGATCCCGGTTCCGGTGATCGGCCTGGACCCGTCTGTGTCGATCATATAGATCGTGATGTCCGGGGTTTGGCCCGGTTTTGCGCGTGACAGCGTGATCCCGGCGCCGGCGGCGTTGATATATTGCAGCGCGCGGGTGATCGCGGCTTCGGCACGTTTGGCCCGTTTGCCCAGAAAGGCCCGATCCAGACGCACCAGAGCCACGGTGACGGGGGCGCCGGTGGGCCAATGCAGTAGCGGCTTGGCACAGGCCTGTCCCGGCGGCGCGGCACAGGCCACCACGCGGTAAAAATCCTCGTCCGTCAGCACGCCTTGGGTTTCGACGAACTCTTGCGCAGCCAGGGGGGCGGCAAACAGACAGGCGGCAAGGGCAGAGGCGCGGATCATGTCAACCTGCCAGTTTCCGCATCATGGCTTCGAGCGGTCCACGGGAAAACCGGCGCGACCATGCCCAGGTGTAGATCAGGCAAAGCCCGCAAAAGGCCAGACTATACAGGAATATCTGCGTGGCCGTCAGTGCGCCGTTCAACAGGCCCAGCCCCTCAAGCAATCCCATACCCAGCAGGATATGGGCCAGATAGAGGGTCAGGCTTTGGCGTCCGCCCGTGGCCAACACCCGTGCCCATCTGCCGGTGTCACCGCGTGTCAGCGCCAAGATCAGGCCCAGAACCACCATGGCGCTGCCGGTCGCTGACAGAATATAGAAGGGCCCGGGCGGAATGGGGGCTGTGTTCAGAAGGTCTTGCAGGTCCCCCGCTGGGGCAAACCAGCCCGGGATCAGCCCACCCAGGGTCAGGGCCAGCCCGATGGTGATGAACTGCCGGGGGCGATGGTCGGCCCTCAGGTCCAGTTTGCCCAGCCCCATGCCTATCAGCATAAACGCCATCCACGGGAACACCGGGTGCCAGCCATTGAACAGACTGTGGCGCACAAAGCCGGGCAAAGTCCAGAAATCCGCATATGTCAGCGTGTCCCAGTCCCAGCCCTGATCATAGGAAAACCCAAGGTGCAGCGCCAGCGATCCAACGCTCAGGCAACCGCCCAGCCAGAACAGGGCCCGCGCTGAAAGCGTCAGCACGGGCAGGGCGCAAAGGAAATAGAGCGCGTAATAGTGCAGGATATCGGCATCGAATATCATGAGATTGATCAGGCCCACGACAAAGAGAAACGCGGCCCGTTTTAACACCGTAAGGGACCCGGGCTGGGCAAGGGACATGCCGATGCCCGCCAGAACCACAAACAACGCTGCGGCACGCCCCTCCATTGCATTGGTTAGGATCGAAACCGCACCCGAACCGGGGGCGACCTCGGCTGCGATGCGGAAGTTCACCAGCACCATGCCAAAAAACGCGAGGAACCGCGCGATATCCAGACCGATCAACCGCATGGGTCAGAGCACACGACCCGCCACGGCGTCGAGCTTGGCCAGCAAAGCCGCATCGCGTTTGTCCGGGGCGGTCATAATGGCGAACTCAAGCGCCCGGTCACAGCCATGCGGGCAGGGTGCGCGATCTGCACCCAGCAGAGCGGGCAGGCGGCGCACCATCTCGCGGCCTTTGTCGGCGTTGCCCATCAAGGTGCGGATGATCTCGTTGACGTCGACTTCGCCGTGGTCCGGATGCCAGCTGTCATAATCGGTCACCATGGCGATGGAGGCATAGCAGATCTCGGCCTCGCGGGCCAGTTTGGCCTCGGGCATATTGGTCATGCCAATCACGTCGGCGCCCCAGTGTTCACGGTACATTTTCGATTCCGCCAGGGTCGAAAACTGCGGCCCTTCCATCGCCAGATAGGTGCCCCCCGTGTGGATCTTGACCCCGGCCTGCTGCGCCGCGGTCAAACAGGCCTCTCCCAGACGCGGGCAGGTGGGATGCGCGACGCTGACATGGGCCACACAACCCGCCCCGAAAAAGCTTTTTTCGCGGGCGAAAGTGCGATCAATGAACTGATCGACAACGACAAAATCCCCCGGCGCGTATTCTTCGCGGAACGATCCACAGGCGGAGACACTGATGATATCCGTCACGCCCAACCGTTTCAGCGCGTCAATATTGGCGCGATAGGGAACCGTGGTCGGGCTGTGCACATGGCCGCGTCCGTGACGGGGCAGAAAGGCCATCTTTACACCGCCCAGCGTGCCGGTCAGGATCTCGTCCGATGGGGTCCCCCAGGGGCTTTCGACCGTGGTCCAAGTGGCTTGTTCCAGTCCGTCGATCTCGTAGATCCCCGAACCACCGATCACACCGATCATGGTTTGCGTCATAGCGTGCTGTCTCCAAAGCGATTTCCTTTAGATAGGCACGGGAAAGGGCCGTGTTCAACCGGCGCAGCGCACGGTCAAAGGCGTGATCCGGCAACAGCGGCTGCCAGACCACATCTGAGGTTAGTTTCCAACCACGGTGACGCGCACATAGTCCCCGGTGTTGCCCCGGCCGTAGATCCGAACAAAGACAGTCGCCCCCCCACGCAGCAGATCCTGGCGCGCTTGTGGTTCGATGCTGCCATTCATCACCATCCGCTCCATCACGGCGCGGTTGTTGTAGTCGCTGAAAAAGGGATCCCATTCGTCACCGCGCTGCGAAATGCCGAACTTGTGGAAATTCGCCCGATCCTGACGCAGCACCTGCCATGGCTGGGTCAGACGCGCGCCCTTTGAGTTATACAGATCGTCCTGTCCGATGTACGCGACGTAGCTTCCGATGATATCGGCCGCCGAGGCGGGCAAGGCCGCGCCAAGCATACCGGAAAAGGCGACGGCCGTGCCAATTGCAAAGGCTTTGAGTTTCATGAAGTCCTCCTCGCTTTGATTGCTTGTCACAGGCCATTATCGCCCAAAATCGTCTTTGCTGCCATGATATGGTGCAGATTTAGAGCCTAGATCGAACAATCGGGCAACAGGGGAACGTGGCGCGCGCGCTCAGACATCAGTCGGCTGTGAGAGTACCCACGGGTCAAGGTGCTGGCCTCAAGCAAATCGGGGTGCTTTGCCAAAAACCGCGAAACATCTTCCGCGGGCGACGACATGCGTTCCGCAATGGTCGACAAGGCGGCAAACGTTATGGTCGCATTGTATTTTTCCTCGGCCCCGGCGCGCGCGGTCAACGCCCGTAGATGGGTGCAATAGGTGAAAAACGCGTGTTCGAAGGGGCGCGTGGCAAGCAGCAGATAGGCGGTTTTGACATGGGCGGCGTGATCGAAACTGGCGGGATCAAGCCGGTCATTCAGGAAATCCTCAAGCAGCGGCATAGTCAGTCGTCCTCTTTCGTGACGTGGCTGTCTGATGCGGTCAAATCAAGATCATAGACCTGTTTGAGCTGCGCGATTTTAAGCTGGGTTTCCTTGGAAAACGGCGCTTTGCCTTCAAAGCTGTGCAGCGCAATCGCTTCGACCAGTTCGGCGGTCGAAATCTCAAGATGTTCGGCCAGCCCCTTGAGAACCTTGAGCAGGCGTTTTTCCAGCCGCAGGCCGGTTTGGATGCGTTCAATCTTTTTCATATGACGCACCTAGGTACCAAGATAGAGATTCGCAAGGATATACGCAAGAATGCCGTGCATCTTAACCAAAGCCTGCTATAAGCGCGCCAAACGCGGATTCTGCGGCGCAGAAGACGACAGGACTGTCGTGCCGCATGCAATAAGGACAATCTGATGCCCAAAGCGCTTTTGGCGAGTTTCGCCAGCCGTATGGAAAAGCCAGATCTCTCGCTGGCCAATGACGAAAAACTGACGCCGTCGCGTCTGAAAACCGAAATTCTGGCTGGTCTGACCGTTGCGCTTGCACTGGTGCCCGAAGCGGTCGCCTTTGCCTTTGTGGCGGGGGTGCATCCGCTGGTTGGGCTATACGCGGCCTTTCTTGTCGGGCTGGTGACGGCGCTGATCGGTGGTCGCCCCGGGATGATTTCCGGTGCGACCGGGGCGCTTGCGGTCGTCATGGTGGCCCTGGTGGCCCAGCACGGGGTCGAGTACCTGTTCGCAACGGTTGTGTTGATGGGGATTTTGCAGGTCACTGCCGGGGTTCTGGGCTGGGGTAAATTCATCCGCCTTGTGCCGCACCCGGTGATGCTGGGATTTGTGAACGGCTTGGCCATCGTGATTTTCCTTGCACAAATGACCCAGTTCAAAGTGCCCGGCACGGTCGAAGCGGCGGGCCATGGTGCCGGCGGCGGCGAGTGGCTGTCCGGCCTGCCACTGATGATGATGCTGGGGCTGACGGGCCTGACCATGCTGATCATCTGGGGCATGCCCAAAGTGTCCAAGATCGTGCCCGCCCCGCTGGCTGGCATTGCCATTGTCGCGGCGATTGTGATCGGTTTCGGCCTGGATGTGCCGCGTGTCGGCGATATGGCGTCGATCAAAGGCGGGCTGCCTGCGTTCCACATCCCCTCGGTTCCGCTGACGTGGGAAACGCTTGAGATCATCCTGCCTTATTCCGTCATTCTTGCGGCCATTGGCTTGATTGAATCCTTGCTGACGCTCAACCTTGTCGGGGAAATGACCGGCAAGCGCGGCGGGGCAAGCCAGGAATGCGTGGCCCAGGGCGCGTCGAACATCCTGACCGGCTTTTTCGGCGGCATGGGCGGTTGTGCGATGATCGGCCAGTCGATGATCAACGTAAAGTCCGGGGCGCGGACACGGATTGCCGGGATTGCAGCCGCGCTGTTCCTGCTGTGCTTTATCCTGTTTGCCTCTCCCTTGATCGAGCTCATCCCGCTGGCGGCGCTGGTGGGGGTCATGTTCATGGTGGTGATCGGGACCTTCGCCTGGAACTCGCTCAAGATCCTGACCAAGGTGCCGCTGACCGACGCCTTTGTGATCTTGTTGGTGACGGTGGTGACCGTGCTCGAAGACCTCGCGGTGGCGGTGGTCGTGGGGGTGATTGTTTCGGCGCTGGCCTATGCGTGGCAAAACGCGACGCGCATCACGGCGACAAAGCATGAATCGCGCACCGAAAAAGGCGCACAGGTCTATGAAATCCACGGGCCGTTGTTCTTTGGGTCAGCAGACGGGTTCACCGAGCTGTTCGAGATCGACAAAGATCCGGATTCGGTGATCATCGACTTTGCCGACAGCCGCGTGGCGGATCAGTCCGCCCTGCAAGCCATCGAAGCCGTGGCCGGGAAATACGAGGCCGCAGGCAAAAAGATCCAGCTGCGCCACCTGTCGCGCGATTGCCACCAGCTGCTGACAAAGGCCGGTCACCTGATGATCGACAGCGACGATGACCCCGAATATGAGGTCGCCGTGGACTATCATGTCCGCACCGGTATTCTGGGCGGCCACTAACGCACCAAAGCCCCGCCAATTGGCGGGGCTTTTTCGTGGGCTAACGGGCGAGATCCTCGAATTTCCCGCT
This sequence comes from Pelagimonas sp., assembly GCA_025210345.1. Taxonomy (GTDB): domain Bacteria; phylum Pseudomonadota; class Alphaproteobacteria; order Rhodobacterales; family Rhodobacteraceae; genus JAOARQ01. The sequence goes on from JAOARX010000030.1 coordinate 76,004, forward strand.
TTGAATCGCGTCCAGATTGGCGTTGATTTTGTCGTCGGGCCAATCCCACCACGCCAGATCCAACAAACGGGTGATGGTTTCGGGATCAAAACGAAAGCGATCGACCTTGCCGGGGGTCCCGGTGACAATGGCATAGGGGGGGATCGTGCCACGCACCACCGCGCCTGCGCCGATGATCGCCCCATGCCCGATGCGGGCGCCGGGTAAGACCTGCGCACCATGGCCCAGCCAGACATCGTGGCCGATGACCGTATCGCGATGATCCGGCTGGAACCCCGCGCGCGCTGTTTCATCAAAGATGGCAAAGGGATAACAGCTTAGCCCCTGCATCGCGTGATTGGCGGAAGAGGTGAGAAAACGCACCCCATGGGCGATCTGGCAGAACTTGCCGATGGTCAGCCGCTCTTGTGAAAAGGGAAACAAATAGGGCGCAAGCCTGCCGACCCAGTCAGCCGGAGGGTCGAAGTCGGACGCATATGTATAGGCCCCCACCTCCATCCGGGGATGCGCCGCGACATTGGCCAGAAAGACGGTGCCCAGATGCGGCGTGCCATCGGGCAACACGATCGGATGGGTGCAGGTGGGATCGGGAAGGCGGGTCATGTGACCTCCTTTGAAAACAGGTTGGTTTTTCAGGTTCTCAAAGGTTCTGGTTCACGGCGCCCTCCATCAGCTTGGGTTTGCGTAGCAGGGGGCGCCGTCTGCGTCTAGGCAGGTATTCCTGCCCTGCCGGGCCTCTCACTCGCCGGGGCGCTGGAGCGAAAACACCTCGCGCACGACGGTATAATCGCGATAGCCAAGCCGGGACAGGGGTTGGAATTTGGTGACATCGAACATCCCCTCGACCATGCAATCTTCGCGCATGTGGACCCCCGTGACCTCACCAAAGACCGCATAATTGGCCTCACCTTCCAGTTTGAGGATCTGGGTGACCTTGCATTCCAAAGACGCAGGCGCCTGCGCCAGACGTGCGCAGCTGATGGTTGCGCATTCGGCTTTTTCCAAACCGGCGTGGTCGAATTCATCGATGTCGCGGTCATAGGTGCCCGAGGTCAGGTTCATGGCATCGCGCATGGCGTATTCCACCACGTTGACGCAGAAAACACCGGTTTCGCGCAATTGTGCCACGCTGTCCTTGGTGCCGTCGCGGTCATCCTTGGCAGAGGTTGAGGCAAACATGACCTGCGGCGGGACATAGGCGACCGCATTGAAAAAGGAATAGGGGGCGATGTTGTCGTGACCATCCGCCCCACGGGTCGAGATCCAGCCGATCGGGCGCGGGGTGACGATGGCGTTAAAGGGATTATGAGGCAGGCCGTGGCCTTCACTTGGGCGATAAAACATCCCGGGTCTCCTGTTTGCGCAGCGTCGGGCCGCGTGATACGCCCTTTTTGCATAAATTCACGGGGGTGCAACTGTTTACGCTGGCACAAGAAACCGCAGAGGACTGGTGGGAGGTCGAAGCCCTCTTTGATCTGTCCTTTGCCCCGGGGCGCACGGCTCTGTCGTCTTACCGGTTGCGCGAAGACGTGCCACCGGTGGCCGAGCTGTGTCGCGTGGCGCGCGACGAATCGGGCATATTGGGCGGCGCCATCCGCTATTGGCCGGTGCAGGTGGGTGGGGCGCAGGTGCTGTTGCTGGGGCCGGTTGCCGTCCACCCGACGGCCCAGGGCGAGGGCCTGGGCGCGGCGCTCATCCGCGACACGGTTGCCCGGGCGCAGGAAAACGGGTTTGCCCGGATCTTGTTGGTTGGGGATGAACCCTATTACAGCCGCTTTGGCTTTCGGCGGTTGCACGGTGTGACCATGCCACCTCCGACCAACCCGGATCGCGTGCTGGGGCTGGATCTTGTCCCGAACGCCTGGGAGGCGATCACAGGCAGCGTCCAGCGGACCCCTTGAACCGCGGCCCCTCAGCGCGCATCTTCCATAGGGAAAGGACCCCAGATGCCGCATTCCTCTGACCAGATGACCCTTGTCCCGTTCACCCCTGCGGATCATGCGCAGATCGCCCAATTGGCGCGGCGCCACCGTGGGGCAGGCAACCTGGGCATGCAGGTTCTCAACCTTGTGGGGGGGCAGGCCGAGAACCTGTTGGAACGGCTGCCAGACACGGCCAAAGATGGGCTGGAACGCGCGACTGTGCGCGCCTTAGAGACAGCGTTTCAGGCGGCGCGGCAATCGCGGCGTGTGATGCCGGATCAAAAACCCTGGTTAAACACGGTGGTGGCCTCGGCGATGGGCGCTGCCGGAGGGGCAGGGGGGCTGCCTTCGGCCCTGGCGGAACTGCCTGTCACCACGACGGTCTTGCTGCGCGCAATCCAGGGGATTGCCGCTGAACACGGGTTCGACCCGGCAGATCCCGAGATCGCCAAAGAATGTCTGACGGTGTTTGCCTCGGCCGGGCCTCTGGCCTCGGATGATGGGGCAGACATGGCGTTTCTATCGGCGCGCGTCACCCTGACGGGGGCAACGGTTCATGGCATCATCGCCCGCATTGCCCCACGATTGTCGGCGGTTCTGGGGCAGAAACTGGCGGCGCAAACAGTTCCGATCCTGGGGGCAGCCGCCGGGGTCGCGACGAACTATGCCTACACGAGCTATTACCAGGAAATGGCTCATGTGCATTTTGGTCTTTTGGCGGTGTCGCAGCGGTCCTGCCAGCCGCGCGCACAGGTTTTAGAGGCCTTCGAAGAGGCGCTTGCGGGCTCTCAACCAATTTCCCGAAAAAAATCTTTATCGTGTTAACCGACTGCTAAGGTTAATATTTTAACCAAGACACATCCGGAGAAAAACTCTCCGTGAGCGAACGGCCCGCCCGCGATTTCGGCGTCTGTGTCTGGTGAAAAGCCAATACGGCATGGTTTCGGGAAATGGGTCAGTGTCGATATAGAACGTATTGACACAGCTTCGTGCCAAAACGGCTTGGGGCACAGCATATCTCGGTGCTTGTACAACCGGCTGCGGGTGAAATTCCGCAGCCGGTTTGCATTTGTGCTGTTTGCAATCGTGGCAGGCCGCGCGCTTAACCGGCGTCAGCCCTGTTCGCGCAGATAGGCCATCACCGCTGCGCGCACGGATTGGTCCCCGCGCAGGCGGGCCTGGTCGATCACCTGCTTTACCTCACCCAGGTTGGTGCGCATGATCAGGCTTTTGACCGGACCAATGGAGGCTGGCCGCATGGACAGCGCTTCAAGGCCAATGGCCGCAAGGCAGAGCGCCTCGATCGGGCGGCCCGCGTCTTCGCCGCAAAAGCTCAGCTTGGTGCCCGTGGCGCGGCAACGGATCACGATTCCTTCCAGGAAGGTCAGGAACGAATTGTTGAGCGTGTCATAGCGCCGACGCACCCGTTCGTTTTCACGATCGGCCGCAAAGAAGAACTGTTTCAGATCGTTGCCGCCAATCGACAGGAACTCGACCTCGGTAAAGAAGTGGTCGGGCGCAAAGGCGAGGCTGGGGGTTTCCAGCATGGTGCCCACCTCGATGCTTTCGGGCAGGGTGTGGCCCAGCCGCGCCTCACGCGCCAGAACCTTGTCCATTTCATTGCGCGCATGCGCGTATTCTTCGTATTGGGCGATAAAGGGGAACATGACCGTCAGCGGCCGCCCCGCCGCCGCGCGCACCAGCGCCTGAAGCTGCATCCGCATCACGCCGGGGCGATCCAGCGCCACGCGAATGGCCCGCCACCCCAGCGCGGGGTTGGGTTCATCATGCGGTTTCATATAGGGCAGGACCTTGTCGGATCCGATGTCAAGCGTCCGGAAAACAACACGTTTCCCGCTCGATGCATCCAGAACGCGGCGGTACAGGCTGGCCAGTTCGGTGCGCTTTGGCATTTGATTGCGCAACAGAAACTGCAATTCGGTCCGAAACAGGCCCACGCCCTCGGCGCCAGATCCCTCAAGCGACGGTAGATCGGCCATCAGGCCCGCATTCATATGCAGTTCCACCCGCTGCCCATCCAGCGAGACACAGTTCTTGTCCCGGATCGAAGCATAGCGTTCCTGGGCTTTGGCCTGCATGGCGATCTTGTCACGAAAGGCCGCGACCACGCTTTCATCGGGGCGCAGATGGACAATGCCGCGATCCCCATCAATCAAAACCTGATCCCCGTTCAGGGCTTCGTTGGTGATGCGGTCGGCATGGATGACGAGAGGAATGGCCAGGGCCCGCGCGACAATCGCCGCGTGTGACCCGACCGATCCCTCTTCGAGGATCACGCCTTTCAGGCTGCGGCCATATTCCAACAGTTCCGCAGGGCCGATATTGCGGGCCACCAACACCGGGTCTGAGGGCATTTCGATACCCGCCTGGCCCCCTTGTCCGGTTAGAATGCGCAGCAGGCGATTGGACAGATCATCCAGATCATGCAGGCGTTCGCGCAGATAGGCGTCCGTGACCTGAGACATGCGGGCGCGGGCCTGGGATTGCTCTTTCTCAACCGCGGCTTCGGCCGACAGGCCGCGCGCGATGTCTTCTTCCATGCGCCGCCGCCAGCCCTTTGAATTGGCAAACATGCGGTAGGCTTCGAGAACCTCGACCTGATCCTTGTCACCAGAAGCCCCGGCCAGCATCTGATCCACGCTGACGCGCAGCGTATCAATCGCATCGGCCAGCCGTTGGGATTCGACATCGGGATCATCGGACACCAGGTTTGTGACCACAACGCGCGGTTCATGCAGCCAGACGTGGCCCATGGCGCTGCCTTCCTGGCCCACGCCCCCCTTGAACATGACGGCCTGGGTATGCCGGGCTTTCATGGCGGCATTGTCCCCGACAAATGCGCCAAGTTCGGTCATCTCCGCCAACACCATGGCAACCACTTCGAGCGCATAAAGCTCATCGGCGGTGAATTCGCGCTGTTCTTTGGATTGCACCACCAGAACGCCCAGCTTTTCGCCAAGCCGCTGGATGGGAACCCCGAGGAAGCTGGAATAAATCTCTTCGCCCGTTTCTGGCATATAGCGGAAACCACGGGCCGATGGGGCATCGGCGGTGTTGATGATCTTGCCGGTGCGCGCGACGCGGCCAACCAGACCTTCGCCCATCTTCATGCGGGTCTCATGGACCGCTTCGGGATTGAGACCCTCAGTGGCACAAAGCTCAAGCGTGTCTTCGTCGCGGAACAGATAGATCGAGCAGACCTCGGTTTTCATCGAATCTGCTGTCAGATGGGTGATTTTATCCAACCGCGCCTGACCGGCAGCGTCATCCGCCATCGTGTCCCGCAGCCTGCGCAGCAGCTTGCGGCTTTCGCTTTCTCGACCGTCGATCATGCCTGAACGCCTCTGCTTTCTCTTAATACCAGCTATAGGCGAGTTGGGCCCAAGGCAAAAGGGCAATGCGCGTTTTGCCGGCTGTTGCGTAGAATTGAGGCCATTTTTCTACGCGGATGACAGAAAAAAGCCGCGCAGGGGATGCGCGGCTTTTATTGGGGCAATGGGGATGCGATCAGGCTTTTTCCAGCTCAAACGCGTCGTGAAGCGCCTGCACCGCCAGTTCCATGTATTTGCGCGCCACCAGAACCGAGATCTTGATTTCCGAGGTGGTGATCACCTGAATGTTCACGCCTTCGTCGGACAGAACCTTGAACATCTTGGCGGCAACACCCGCGGCCGAACGCATGCCGATGCCCACCACGGACACCTTGGCGACATCCGCGTCGGTGACAATCTCGGCAAAGTTCAACTCGCCGTTGGTTTTCAGGTCGTTCATGGCCTTTTCCGCGCGCGCCACTTCGTTGGTGGGGCACGAAAAGGTCATGTCCGTGCGCCCATCTTCCGAGATGTTCTGCACGATCATGTCCACATTGACGCCTGCTTCGGCCAGCGGACCAAAGATGGCGGCGGCGATGCCGGGGCGGTCTGCCACGGACAACAGGGTCATTTTTGCTTCGTCACGCGAATAGGCCACACCGGCCACAACATTGGATTCCATGATTTCCTCCTCGTCGCAGACCAGCGTGCCGGCCTCGTCGGATTGTTCCTCAAAGCTGCTGAGGACACGCAGTTTCACCTTAAAGCGCATGGCCAACTCGACCGAGCGCGTCTGAAGCACCTTGGCGCCCAGGGACGCCAGTTCCAGCATTTCTTCAAACGCGATCTTATCCAGTTTTCGCGCTTTTTCGCAGATGCGCGGGTCAGTGGTATAGACGCCGTCCACATCGGTATAAATATCGCAGCGCTCGGCGCCAAAGGCGGCCGCAAAGGCCACGGCCGTCGTGTCTGATCCGCCCCGGCCCAGCGTGGTGATGCGGCCTTCGGGGGAAATGCCCTGGAACCCGGCGACCACCGCCACCTTCATGCCTTCGCCGAACTTGGCGTTGATATTGTCGGTCGGGATCTCTTCGATCCGGGCGCTGGCATGGGCGCTGTTGGTCATGAGCGGCACCTGCCACCCCTGCCAGCTGCGCGCGGGCACATCCATTTCCTGCAGCGTCAGCGCCATCAGGCCCGCGGTGACATTTTCACCAGACGAGACCACGGCGTCATATTCGCGCGCGTCATACAGGGGCGAGGTCTCATCGACATAACCCACCAGTTTGTTGGTTTCACCGGACATGGCCGAGACAATGACAATCACGTCATAGCCTTTGGCCACCTCGACGCCCACACGTTTGGCGGCGCGGCGGATACGGTCCAGCGTGGCGACAGATGTGCCGCCGAATTTCATCACGAGAACGGGCATGATGCGTCTTTCCTGTCAGATCGCGGGCGGGTTTACGCCGCATGCCCATTTTGCGCAAGGGCTCGGGCGGCAATCTGTCCGCTGTTGCGCTAACATCTTGGCAAATTGCCGTCTTTGGTTGGTGAAATCGTCGGACAGACCCGGGGCACGGCGACATCAATAGGGAATCGCTGTCCCGTCATAGCTTTCAAAGCACCCGGTGGTGGCAAGGCTGAGCGCGTCAAACCGCTGTATCAGCCCTCGCGCGGCGGTGGGGGTGTCGATATCCGCCTCGGTTCCCCCCATATCGGTTCGAACCCAGCCGGGATGATAAATCCCCACCGCAATATCGAGCGCCTTGAAGTCCGAAGCCAGATTGCGCCCGAGGTTCAGCACCGCCGCTTTGGAGGCGCGATAAATATAGCTGCCGCCGGGCGCACGCGCATGTGAAGCCATCTTGGACGAGATAATCGCAATCTTGGGGTGCCGTGCCATTTGCAGGTTTGGCAGAAGGCTCTGGATCGTCAGGAAAACACCCGTCACATTCGCGGCAAACGTCTGCGACCACAGCCCGGCCTGATACCCGTCGGCAAGGTTATGGCCCTTGTCCAGATAGACACCAGCGTTGCACACCAGCAGATCCAGCGGCTGTCCTTCCAGTTTTGCCGCCAGTGCCTGGTGCGACGCGGGATCGGTTACCTCAAGCGCAAGATATTCCGGATGGTTGCGCGCGGTGCCCAGGACATGATCGCCCCGCGCCGAGAATAAGTTGTCCAGTTCCGCGCCAATGCCGCGATTTGCGCCGGTGATGAGAATGTCCATCTGTGACCCCTGATTGATGGCCGCTGTTGGCGACACTCAATTGGTTTTGCGGGTCGGAGTAAAGGGCAAAGGCGCCACGGGAATGCCGTCTTCGATCAGTTCCTTGGCCTCTTTGGGCTTGGCCTCGCCCCAGATTGGGCGCTCGGGCGCGTCTCCGTCATGGATGGCGCGCGCTTCGGCGGCGAAATTGTCACCCACGTAGTCCGAATTCTTTTCCACGTGCTCCTTCATGGCCGCAAGCGCCTTTTCCGCCTCTGTTGACGGGGCGTTCAGACGTGCCGGGGCAGGTGGCGGGGATTGCGGGTCAGAGGGCTGCGCGGCCTGCTGATCAGGCGCGGCAGTGGCCTCTTTGGTGTTTTCCTTGACGCCCACGCGCGGGGCCATCAGCGCCTTTTCAACCTGGGTCGATCCACAAATTGCACAGGACACATGCCCAGCCTTGGCCAGCTTGTCAAAGGCGGCTGAGGATTGGAACCAGCTGTCGAACTGGTGCCCCTGGGTGCATTTCAGCGTGTATTGGATCATCGGGTCTGGATCATCGTTGGATCGGGGTTTGGTTTGGCAAGAATAAGCATAAACATCGCGGGTTCAAGCGGACTTAATACGAACCAGCGCCTCGTGGATTTCGGCCACCAGATCGCCCAGGCTGGCGTCTTGCTGAAGGGCAAGGGTAGCCGATTGCGCCAATTCGGTTTGAGCGTTGGGATCGGCCAGGGCGGCAAGTGCCGCGCTCAGATCAGATGCGGTGCCGATTTCCAGCGCAGAGCGGGTTTCCGCAAGCCGTGCAAATGACGCCGCAAAGTTGCGTGTGTCCGGGCCGTGGATCAACGCACATCCGAATGCGGCGGGTTCATAAGGCGTGTGCCCGCCGCGATCCGTCAGCGTTCCCCCGATGAACACCCGCCCCGCAAGCGCGTACCAAAGCGCCATTTCCCCCATGGTATCGGCCAAATAGACCTCGGCCTGGGGGGCGTCGGATCGGCTGCGCTGCGCGAGGGTCAGTCCCCGGGCATGCACCTGTCGGGCGATGTCTTCGGCGCGGCGCGGGTGGCGTGGTGCAAGGATCAGACGCAGCCCGGGCATGGATTTCAACGCCTCAAGATGGGCGGCCAACACGATCTCTTCTTCACCTTCGTGGGTCGATGCCGCCAGCCAGGTCTGTGTGCGATCAAACGCTTGGGACAGATCATCGGGGATCTGGGTTTCGGGGCGGGCGTAAAAGGCTTTGAGATCCACGATGCTGCCCCCCGCAGTGCGCGGCAGGCCGAGATCGAACAGGCGCCCCAATGACGCGCCATCCTGGGTCGAGACATAGCTGACACGTGACAAGACGTGTTTGGCCAGTCGGGGCAATCGCGCCCAACTGCGTGCCGTGCCGGCGCTCATGCGGGCGCCCAGCAAAATCACGGGGCCCGGGCAGGACAGGACGCGATTGGGCCAAAGTTCGGATTCCAGGCTGATGTGCGCGACCACGTTCCAGCGTCGCATGATCCGCCTGCCGACCCATGCCAGATCAACCGGTGCAAGCTGAACACAAACGCGCTCCAGCCCCCAACCGCGCACCATATCCACCCCGGTTTGCGTGTTGGCGGTGATCAGCCAGTGCAGGTCCGGTCGTGCGGCCATCAACCGCGTGAGCACCGGCCCAACCGACGCAAGTTCCCCGTTCGATGCGCCGTGCAGCCATATGTGCGGGGGGGCTTCCGGTTTTTGGGGCGGGGCTTTTCTGGGGGCGATGCCAAAACGGGCCGCGATCTGTCCACGAAACAGCATGGACAGGGCAAAAACGGTAATGGCGAAGCGATATAAAAGCACGTTAACGTCCGATTGTTTCTTCAGCCCATAGGCCCAGAGCCCCGCTTTTGGCAAGTGGGGCGTGTCAGGAAACCCGGTCTGCGGGCTGCGAATGCGGGTTCGATCACGTTGTGGATAACCTGTCGACCAAGCGCACAGTCGGGGGATCAGGCGGGTTTTAACCAAAATTCAAGGAATATGATCCATTTTAAAGGGGCTTTTCAGGTTTTGAATGAACTTGAGCCCGCATTTGCCAGAGATACCGATCGCCGCGGCGGGTCAGATTTCCGGCGAGGTGTCTTTTCAATTCTGATACGCCATCGGCCTGATTTGGGCTCTTTGGACGGCTAAATTTCAATAACCCAACCTATCCCCATATTTATCCCCAAACCAGGCCAGTACCAACGCGCGATCAGAGCTGTGTTGGTCAGAAATTGTGGATGTTTTTCATAGGTTCACACAGATTAACGCGTAGCGGCAATGCTCTGCGGCGCACAATTCATGTATCACATAAACAGGGTGGCTGTGGATAAGATCCTGTGGATAAACCGCGGATACCCGGGGATCTAGCGCCTTTGTCCGGGGTGTGCAAGCGCATCTGCCACCGGGGGTTCACCGGGCGGCCACCGGGCGGTCTTTGATCGCCTTGCCCCCCAAGACGTTGCGGGCTATGCAACCGAGACCGTGTCAGATCAAGCCGGAGCCCTCCGATGCCGCAACTTCTTTCCACTGCTCAAGCTGATTTCGAAACCGCCTTTGCGACCCTGCTGGGGGCCAAACGCGAAGACAGCCCGGATGTGGATCATGTGGTTGCCGGAATTATCGCAGATGTTCAGGCGCGCGGCGATGCGGCGGTGCTTGAGCTGACATCCAAGTTTGATCGACTGGATCTGACCGCACAGTCCATGCGCTTTTCCGAAGATGAGATTGCGGCCCAATGTGCTCTGGTGTCTGACGATGAACGCGCCGCCCTGGAGCTGGCGGCAGAGCGCATTCGCGCCTATCACGCGCGCCAGATGCCTGCGAACGAAAGCTGGACGGACGACAGCGGCGCGACGCTGGGCTGGCGTTGGAGCGCGGTTTCCGCCGCCGGGTTGTATGTGCCCGGGGGGCTCGCTTCTTATCCGTCCTCGGTGCTGATGAACGCCATCCCTGCCAAGGTGGCGGGGGTTGAACGCCTTGCCATCACGGTTCCCACACCGGATGGGGTGGTGAATCCGCTGGTGCTCTTGGCGGCGAAACTGGCGGGTGTGGATGAGATCTATCGCATCGGCGGAGCGCAGGCGGTGGCCGCGCTGGCCTATGGCACCCAGACCATTGCGCCCGTGGACAAGATCACCGGGCCGGGCAACGCATTTGTGGCAGCGGCCAAGCGCCGGGTCTTTGGCAAGGTTGGCATTGATATGATCGCTGGCCCCTCTGAGATCTTGGTGATCGCAGACGCCGACAATGATCCGGACTGGATTGCGCTGGATCTGCTGTCGCAGGCGGAACATGACGAAAGCGCCCAGTCATTGTTGATCACGACTGATGCGGATTTTGGTCAGGCGGTCGTTGAGGCGGTCGATAAACGCATAGAGACCCTTGAACGGCGCGCCATCGCCGGTGCCAGCTGGCGCGATTATGGGGCGGTGATCACCGTGCGCGATCTGGATGAGGCTGCCGCCCTGTCCAATCGTATCGCGCCCGAGCACCTTGAACTTTGTGTGGCAGACCCGGACGCGCTGGCCGAGAAATGCACCCATGCCGGGGCGATTTTCCTGGGGCAATGGACCCCCGAAGCGATCGGCGACTATGTCGGTGGCCCCAACCACGTGTTGCCCACGGCGCGGTCTGCGCGTTTCTCTTCGGGGCTGTCGGTGATGGATTTTCTCAAGCGCACAACTCTGTCAAAGATGACGCTGGAATCGCTCAAGGCGATTGGCCCGGCCGCCGAAGTGCTTGCCCGCTCTGAAAGCCTTGAGGCCCATGGCCTGTCCGTCACCGCACGGTTGCAAAAGCTGAACCGCTAGGTGGGGCACCGGCGTGCGGTGCCATTTTTTGCCCGTGCGCGCGTTTCGGGTCTGCGCCTGATTGCTCTGCATCGCGACCCCTGCTAGGCATGTGTAAATCGCCAAGATCGCAAATGCTAAGACATTGTTAGAACCGGGACCAAGCGCATGAGCTGTATCGCGCATATCGAGCTGGACGACGCCAATTTGCCGCCGCCCACGCCAGAGATCGAACAAGAACGCCGGGTGGCGATGTTTGACCTGCTCGAAGAAAACACCTTTGACCTGCCCGCGCGCGACGACCGGACCGTCCCGGACGGCCCCTATCACCTGGGGCTGTCGATCCGGGACAAGCGTCTTGTGTTCGATGTTAGCTCGCAAACCGCCGAAAAGGCGGCCGAGTTTCACCTGTCGCTGTCGCCCTTTCGACAGGTCGTCAAAGATTATTTCCAGATCTGCAAATCCTATTTCGATGCGGTGAAAACCCTGCCTCCCAGCCAGATCGAAACCATCGATATGGCGCGGCGCGGGATTCACAACGAAGGGGCGCGCATCCTGCAAGAGCGCCTTGAGGGCAAGGCCGAAGTGGACGACGCCACCGCGCGGCGTTTGTTCACCCTGGTCTGCGTGTTGCACTTCGGGGGATGAGGTGAGCAACGATCTGCCCCAATCGGTGTTGTTTTGCTGCGATCACAACGCGGTGCGTTCACCCATGGCCGAGGGCATTACCAAAAAGCTCATCGGGACCCAGACCTATGTGCAATCCGTGGGCGTTGTGAACGATCTTGAAATCGATGGATTCGCCATTGCCGCCTGTGCGGAAATTGATGTCGAACTGTCGCGCCACCGCGCGCGCAGCTTTGAAGAAATGGAACAAATGGGCGAAGCGCTTTCGGGGTTTGACCTGATCGTCACGCTGTCTCCCGCGTCGCAAAAACGCGCGCTCGATCTGACACGGTATTATCACCTGAGTGTGGAATACTGGCCCGTGCTTGAACCCAATGGCATCGGCGAAACCCGTGAACAGATCCTGAATGCCTATCGTCAGACCCGCGACCAATTGGTGGCGCAGATCAGTAAGAAATGGGGTGTCGCATGAACACTGTGATCGAAACATATTTTGCCGCGTTCAATCGGGGCGATGTGGATGCCATGCTGGCGTGTCTGTCAGACGACATTCAGCATCACGTGAACGAAGGCCAGATTCGCACCGGCAAAGACGCGTTTCGGGCCTTTTGTGAACATATGAACCGCTGCTACCGCGAAAATCTGACCGATATGGTTGTGTTCGCCACGCCCGATGGCACACGCGGCGCGGCCGAATTCACCGTGAACGGCACCTATCTGGAAACAGACGAGGGGCTGCCCGCGGCCAGGGGGCAATCCTATAAGCTTCCGGCGGGATCGTTCTTTACGCTGGAAAATGACAAGATCACCCGGGTTGTGACCTATTACAATCTTTCCGACTGGGTTCGTCAGGTCTCATGATCCGGGTTGAGGCGTTGACCGGTCAGGCGCTCGATGCGGCGCTTGATGATGTTGCCCGCCTGCGCATCACGGTGTTTCGCGCCTTTCCCTACCTTTATGATGGTGATCTCACCTATGAACGCGATTACCTGCAAACCTATCGGGACAGCGCGGGCGCGGTGTTGGTGGGGGCGTTTGACGGGACGCGGTTGATTGGCGCCGCCACCGGCACGCCGCTTGAGGATCACGCCGAAGATTTCGCAGGTGCGTTCAGCGGCTTTGAAACACCCCTGTCCGATATTTTCTATTGCGCGGAATCGGTGCTGTTGTCCGACTATCGCGGGCGTGGGATTGGCCATCGGTTTTTTGACCTAAGAGAGGCGCATGCCCGCGCGCTGGGCCGAACCCATTGTGTCTTTTGTTCTGTTGTCCGCCCCACGGATCATCCGCAACGCCCCGCTGACTATGCGCCGCTTGATCCGTTTTGGCGCAAGCGCGGGTACAGCCCGCTGCCCGGTGCGTGCGCCCAGTTTGAATGGAAAGACATCGACCACCCCCACACCACGACGAAACCCTTGCAATTCTGGATGCGTTCACTGGCTTAAAGGCATGTCTTGTGTCAACATATTCCCTGGGACGCATCGTTTGGAACACCCTATGAAAATTGCAACTGCGGCTTACCCGATGGATTTCTTGCCGGATTGGCAAGCCTACGAAGATAAAATCACCAAATGGGTTTCTGAGGCGGCGGTTCACGGGGCTGAACTGATGGTGTTCCCGGAATATGGCGCGATGGAACTGGCGACTTTGGCCGGGCGCGAGACCGCGCTGGATCTCCAGGCCAGCCTGCGCGCGGTGTCCGACCTGATGCCAAGGGCGGATGCCTTGCATACGGCGTTGGCCCGTCAATACGGCGCCCATATTCTGGCGGCATCCGCACCGGTGTATGATCGCGCGCTGGGGGATCTTCCGGTCAATCGCGCGCGCCTTTTTGCGCCTTCCGGGGATATGGTCGTGCAGGACAAGCAGATCATGACCCGGTTTGAGCGCGAAGATTGGGGGATCGCCGCTGGCGGGGCGTTGACCGTGTTCGACACTGTGTTGGGCAAAATCGGCGTGCTGATCTGCTATGACAGTGAATTCCCCTTGTTGGGACGCGCCCTGTCTGACGCCGACATCCTTCTGATGCCGTCATGCACCGAAGCCCTGTCCGGGTATTGGCGGGTGCGCATCGGCACCATGGCGCGCGCGTTGGAAAACCAATGTATCGCGGTCATGGCCTCGACCGTGGGCAGCTGTGACTGGTCTGAGGCGGTGGATGAAAACACCGGGGCCGGGGGCGTGTTCGGCCCGCCAGACAAAGGCTTTCCCGATACGGGGGTGATCGCCCTTGGGGCGTTGAATGCCCCCGGCTGGACCTATGCGGATGTCGATCTTGGGGCTGTGCGCACCGCGCGGACCGATGGAACACAATTCAACCGCCGTCACTGGAGCGATCAGACCGGGCGCGATCAGACCGCCCCGATCCGCGTTTTGACGTGACTTAGCCCTTGAATTCTTGGCTCTAAAGGCCCATATGAAGCCAGCCCCGACATTCGGGGTGCCAATTCAGGAGAGACCATGGCCAAGGAAGATACGCTCGAATTTCCCGGTGTCGTCAAGGAACTCCTGCCCAATGCGACATTTCGGGTCGAGCTTGAGAACGGCCATGAAATCATCGCACATACGGCAGGTAAGATGCGCAAGAACCGCATCCGTGTTCTGGCTGGCGACAAGGTGCAAGTTGAAATGACCCCCTACGATCTGACGAAGGGTCGCATCAACTATCGCTTTAAGTAAGCCGTCAGGCCTATGCCTAACGCAAAAAAGCGCCAGGGAGCCCCTGGCGCTTTTTGTTTTGGGGCCGCGTTAGTCGACGATATAGAGCCGGGGCAGACCTGCCAGCACCGAGGCATCGGGGATGCTGGCCTTGCGGCGGCGCTCTTCTTCCGGGTCGCGCCGCAGCGGGCGGTACAGAAAAAGTGTACGCAGCTCGGGGGCTTGGGTCAGCGGGCTTAGATCCTGAACCGGGGTTCCCACAATCGCCAGATCCTCAAGGGCGGTCAGCGTGGCAATTGTGCTCAGGTCGCGTATGTTGGTCTCATTGAGATCCAGTTTGACCAGCCTGTCCAGGGTGGTCTGGCCCGGAAACTCTGCAAGGGCGGAGCCTTGCAACTCCAGGATCTGCAACTTGCGCAGCCCGGCCAGGGGGGTAAAGTCTGTGGCTGGTGAATTGTGCAGCTTGAGCTGCGTCAGTTCGAACAAATCCGAAAGCGCCGATAGATCCGTGGCGGGCATATGGGACAGGTCGAGGTCTCGTAACTTGTGCTTGTCGCGCAGCGGGGTCAGGTCGCGAATATCCGTATGGGTCGCATGAAACACATCCAGGTCGTGCAGATTGCGCAGCGGGTTCAGATCCTGGATCGGATTGTGGTTGATCACCAGCCGCTGGATATTGGTATTCTCCGCCAATGGCGACAGGTCGGTGATCTCGGTCTTGACCAGATACAGGCTTTTTAGCTGCGGCAGGTCGCGCAGAAACGTGAGCTCACCGGGTTTTGTGCCTTTCAGGGACAGGGACGTCAGGCGGGGCAATCGGGTCAGCGAAGAAAAATCCTGAACCTGTGATTCAACCACCGCCAGATGTTTCAAGTTCGGGAAACGCGTCAGCACCTCAAGCGTTTCGGCGTGGATACCATCCAGCGCGATTCCTTTCAGCGCGTCAGAGCCTGCGACCTGATCCAGCCATGCGAATTCTGATCTGTGCACCGTGAGAGCCGTGGTCTGGGTGGTAAAGCAAGCGTCCTTGAATTCCAGCCCGACAAGCCCCTGCTTTTCACAGCGGACCGGCGCGGCTGGCGCGCTGTTTGGCGCGGCGCGCGTGCTGTGCGAGGGGGGCTCAGACGCAGGGGGTTTGGGCGCTGAAGGCTTGGAGGCCTGCGCGACGGTGTCTGGTGCGGAGGAGGGCGGGGTTGCGCGCTCTTCGGGTGACCAGAACTGAATATAGGCCACGACCGCGATCGCAACGGCCACACGTGCCAATGTCCCAGTGGAAACCAAATCAAACCTCGGATGTTCAACGGCGTTTTGCAAATCTCACGTCAATCTCAGGGGCGAATGCGCAATGAGGGCGGCGGGAATGTGGTAAGATCGTGGTGCCATAATCCTGCAATGCCATGCCGCTCTTTTCCTGCTGTCAAAGTTCCGATACACCCGCGTCAGTCCAGCGCGGAGACCTCATGACAAAACCACGTTTCATTCTTGGATCCGGCAGCCCCCGGCGGCGCGAGTTGCTGGCACAGATCGGTGTTGTTGCCGATGATATCCGCGCGCCTGATATTGACGAAACACCCCACAAAGGGGAATTGCCGCGCCCGTATTGTGTGCGGCTTGCGCGGGAAAAGGTTCTGGCGATCCCATCGGATGCGGATGAAATCACCCTGTCCTCGGATACAACCGTGGCGCTGGGGCGTCGCATTCTTGGCAAACCCCAAGATGAAAAAGAAGCGGCCGAATTCCTGATGATGCTGTCCGGGCGGCGCCATCGGGTGATCACGGCGGTGGCCGTGCGGCGGGGCGACCGGATCTGGGAAAAAGACGTGGTCACGCAGGTGAAAATGAAAAGCCTGTCAAACCAAGAGGTCAACGCCTACCTTGGGTCCGGCGACTGGCGTGGCAAGGCGGGCGGCTATGGGATTCAGGGACCGGCGGGGGCCTTCATCCCGTGGATCAGCGGCTCGTTCACCGCGGTTGTGGGGCTGCCCGTGGCCGAGACCGCAAATTTGCTGATATCCGCCGGATATCCACTTTATCAGGAGGATCTGTCATGAAGGGCAGCGTGATTGCACTGGATCACTGGCAGGGGCGCGAAGCGGCGGCCCTGATGCGCGATGGCCAGCTTGAAGATCTCTTGATCGACACGGATCTGCCGCGGCCGGGCACGATTTACCGCGCGGTGGCGGAACGTCCGGTGAAAGGGCAGGGGGGCATGTTCATGACCACCCCCGACGGCCCCGCTTTTTTGCGTCAGGTCAAGGGGTTGCACCCGGGGCAGGCGATGCTGGTGCAGGTCACGGGCTATGCCGAACCCGGCAAAGCCATCCCCGTCACCCAACGCATCTTGTTCAAATCGCGCTATGCGATCGTGACCCCCGGCGCGCCGGGCATCAATGTTTCACGCCGCATCAAAGATGATGACGCCCGTGATGCGGTGCTTGAGGCCGCGCATCAGGGCCTTACTGATGCCCCCCTGCCGCAGGGCGCGGGGCTGATCCTGCGGTCGTCCTGCACGGCGGACCTTGCGGATGAGATCGCGGAGGATGTGATTGCCATGGCGTCGCTGGCGGGGCAGGTGCTTGCCGATGCCGAGGGCGCGGCCGAGCTGCTGGTCGAGGGGGATGGCCCCCACGCGCAGGCCTGGCGCGAATGGGTTGAGCCCGCTGCCATCGAATCCGAAGAGGGCGCGTTTGAACACCTGGGCGTGGCCGACGCCCTAGACACGTTGAAATCCGCGCATGTGCACCTGCCCGGCGGCTATTCCATGATCATCGAACCCACCTCGGCGCTGGTGGCGATTGACGTCAACACAGGGGGCGATACCTCGCCTGCGTCGGGGCTCAAGGCCAATATGGCGGCGTTCCGCGATCTGCCCCGACAGCTGCGGCTGCGCGGCCTTGGAGGGCAGATCATCGTTGATCCCGCGCCCTGTCCCAAGAAAGAGCGCCGCCAGCTTGAAGGGCTGTTGAAAGCTGGGCTCAAGAAAGAACCCACGGAAACCATCGTCGCGGGCTGGACCACGCTGGGGCTGTTGGAATTGCAACGCAAACGCGACCGGATGCCGATCAAGGGGCGCCTATGACCTGCCCGATCTGCGCCAAGGACACCGTCGCGGCCTATCGTCCCTTTTGCTCAAAACGCTGTGCGGATGTCGATTTGGCCAAGTGGCTGGGCGGGGGCTATGCCATCCCGTCCGAGGATCCCGAAGATGCACAAGAGGCCGCCGAGGCGCTTGAAACCCTGACGCAGACCCAAAATCAAAGGCCACACTGATGTTTTCCGACGCGTTGCTTTCCCAGATCCGATCCCGCTTTGCCCATGTGGAAAGCTGCCCGTTTACCGGCCCACGGATCTTCTTTGAAAACGCGGGCGGGGCGTTGACGCTGAACTCGGTCGCGGAAACCTCGGCGCGGTTTTCGGCCATTCCTGACAATCAGGGGCGCGACAACCCCGCCAGCCATGCTTTGGTCGAAATCATCGCCAAGGCGCGCGAAGACGTGAAGACGCTGTTCAAGGCCCCCGGCGGGTCGGTTCTGTTTGGTGAAAGCGGGACGGAACTGCTGTTTCGCCTGATACAGGACGCTTGTCTGGGGGCGAACCCCGGGGCGGTTGTCGGATCGACCTTGGAACACCCCGCATCGCGCAGCGCCGCGGATCGCTGGGCGCGGGTGTCCGGGCGGGCCCATGTGTTGATTGCACATGACGACGTGTCCGGCACGGTTTCACCCGAAGCCTATGCCGCCACCGTCACGCCCGATACCGCTGTGGTGACGATCCTGCACACCTCGCCGGTGACGGGCATGGGGATGGATCTCGCGGGCATCACTCGTGCCGTGCGCGCCACGGCGCCGCATGCGCTGATCATCGTTGACGGCATCCAGCACGCCTGCCACGGGCAGATCGACCTGACCACGGCGGATGTGGATGGCTATGTGATCTCTCCGTACAAGGTGTTTTCGCGCCATGGATACGGCGTGGCCTGGGCCTCGGACCGGCTGACGGCGCTGGCGCATGATGCGCTGATTGGCGCGCCCAAAGGGCAATGGGAACTGGGCACGCGTGACACCGGCGCCTATGCCACAATGTCCGATGTGGTTGAGTATTTCGAATGGCTGGGCGGGCAGGTGTCCGAGGAAACCACGCCACGCGCCCTGATCGAAGCGGCCGGAGAGGCGATCCACGCCCACGAAGCGACCCTGACAGATGCCATGGTCCATGGGACGGGCAATCTTTTGGGGCTCAAGGACATGCCCGGTGTCACGATCGTGGGCGGCGCGGACAACCCGGCGCGCGAAGGGCTTGTCAGTTTCTGGGTCGACGGACGGCCCAGCCCGCAGATCGTCGATGCGCTGAACGCGGCGGGAATTCGCACCCACACCCGCAAGGCAGACCACTATTCCGGCAATGTGCTGACCCCCTTGGGGCAGGCGGATTGTATTCGCGTGTCGCTGGCGCATTACAACAGCCTGGCCGAAGTGCGTGATTTCCTGAACGCTATGAAAGACATGCTGGGGGTGGCCTGATCCCGGCCCCGTATGCGCGCCGCTGGACAAGACCCGTTGCACATGTTCTGGATAACCCATGACGCAAACGACCGCTTCTTTCCCGCGCATTGATCCTGTTGGTCTCGACGGGGTGCTGGTGCGCTTTGCCGACCAGCTCTCGGAACCTGCCAACCGCGCGGCGCTGGCCCTGCGCGCCGACATTGAGCGCGCAACATGGGAGGGGGTCGAAGAGGCCTCGACCTCATTGGTATCGACCTATCTGCGATTTGATCCGTTGCATGTTTCGTTGCACGATCTCACCACGCGGCTGCGCAGCCTGCTGGCGCAAAAAGAGTATTACAGCGCAGCCCTGCCCGGGGGGCGGCGGTTGCTGCACATTCCAACGGTCTATGGCACGCAGCGCGCGCCGCAACTGCAAGAGGCCGCTGCGCTGGCCGGGCTAAGCACACAGGCCGCCATCGAAAGCCTGTCAGGGGCGCGTACCCGCGTGCTGACCATCGGGTTCGCCCCGGGTCAGCCCTATTGCGGCACGCTGCCCGCGTGTTGGGACATCCCCCGTCAAACGGCGCTGACACCACAGGTGCCGGTTGGGGCGCTGGTCGTTGCAATCCGGCAGTTTGTCCTGTTTTCGGTGTCGACCCCAACGGGCTGGCGGCATGTGGGGCAAACCGCAGCGCGACTGTTTCAGCCCACGCGCGCGCAGCCGTTCCTGTTGCGTCCAGGGGACGAGCTGTGTTTCCCGGCAATCTCAGCCGAGCGGTTCACAGCCCTGGAAGCGGCTGGGGAAAGCGGGATCGAAAGCGAGGCCCTGACATGAGCGCACTCCTTGTCAAGGCGGCCGGTCCCAGCGTGACGCTACAGGATCTGGGGCGCACGGGGTATCTGGCGCAGGGGCTGTCGCGCGGTGGCGCAATGGATGTGTTGGCCCTGCATGAAGGTGCCGCTTTGTTGCGGCAGCCTGTTGGCACGGCATTGGAAATGGCCGGGTTCGGTGGCACGTTCGCGTTTACGCGCGCGACCCGGATCGCCCTGACCGGCGCCCATATGCAAGCCCGGCTTGGCGGGGTGGCGCTGGTCTGGAACGCGTCGCACTTGGTTCCCGCCGGTGGTGTGCTTGAAATCGGCGGCGCGCGTGCGGGTGTCTATGGCTATCTGACCATTGGTGGCGGTCTGGATGTTCCCGTGTCGCTTGGACAGGCCTCGGCGCATCTGGCGGCGGGCATCGGAGCGCCGCTTCAGGCAGGCGATCGGCTGGGGCTTAGGCCGGATGCTGGGGGGGACGTGGGTCAGGTTTTGCCCCATGACGCCCGTTTCGATGGCGGGGATGTCCGCATCCTGCCCAGCTTGCAAACAGAGCTTTTCCCCAAAGAACTGCGTGATCGCTTTACCCATGAGACCTTGACCCGAGACACCCGGGGAAACCGCATGGGGGTGCGTTTGCTGCCCGGCGGGGAGGGGTTTGGCCTGCGCGCGGGCCAGGCCATTTTGTCCGAGGTGATCACCCGAGGGGATATCCAGATCCCCGGGGATGGGGCGCCCTATGTCTTGTTGTCTGAATGCCAGACCACCGGGGGCTATCCCCGGATTGGAACCGTCATTCCTGCAGACCTGCCACGCGTGGCGCAATGCGCGCCGGGGGGACAGATGCGGTTTCGGTTCGTGACACGCGATGACGCACTTGCGGCCGAGGAGCAGGTCCGCGCGAAGATCACGGCGCTGCCCGGGCGTTGCGTGCCGCTTGTGCGCGATCCAAACGATATTGCGGATCTGCTGAGTTACAATCTGATTGACGGTGTAACCACCGGAAGGGAGACCCGATGAAGACAGTTGATCTGAATGCCGACATGGGGGAGAGCTTTGGCGATTGGGTCATGGGGCAGGATGCCGAGATCCTCAAGGTCATCAGTTCGGCCAACGTTGCCTGTGGTTTCCACGCCGGCGACCCGGACGTGATGGCGCAGACCATGGCTTTGGCAAAATCCGAACGCGTCGGAATCGGTGCGCATCCGGGGTTTTCGGATCTTCAGGGCTTTGGTCGTCGGCGGATGCATCTGCCGGACAAGACGCTGCGTCACATGATCCAATATCAGATCGGCGCGGCACAGGGGATGGCGCGGGCCGCCAAGGCGGACCTGCGGCATGTCAAATTGCATGGGGCTCTGTCGAACATGTGCTCTGAGGATCAGGCGTTGTCCGAAGCCTGCTACGGGGCCGTGCAAGAGATCGCGCCGGACTTGATCATCATGGTCCTGGCCGCCACGGCGCAGCAAAAGGCCGTGGAAGAACTGGGCTGCCTGTGGGCGGGCGAGATCTTTGCCGACCGGGCTTATCATGCGGATGCGACATTGGTGGCGCGCGGCCAGCCCGGCGCGGTGATCCATGATCCGGGTGTGGCAGCGCCGCGAATCGTCAAGATGGTGCAAGCGGGGGCGATCACGCCCGAGACCGGTGACCCGATCCCGGCCGCGATCGATACGATTTGTTTGCACGGAGACGGGCCGACGGCTTTGGCAATTGCGCAGTCCACGCGCGCAGCCCTGCAACGGGCGGGCATTGAAATTGCGTGTTTCCATGGTCGCCGGGGGCGGTTCTGACCAAAAGAATTTTGAAAAATTCTTTGGCGCTGCGCCCGAGGTAGGCGCCGGGGACATATTGAGATGGCCAGGGGGTGCTGCCCCCGCCGCGGCAATTGCCGCGTCCCCCCGGGATATTTGAGACCCAAAGAAACCGTGGTGGAAAGCGCGGCCCCTATTGGCCGCGCCTGTTGTCAGATCAGTCGACGCAGCCCGCCAACGTGGTTGCGGTGCCTGTGATCAGTGTCGGATAGAAGTCCTGGCCAAGCGGGATGCCTGCCCCGATGGGCGAGACTTCGACCACCTTGGGTGTGGTTGTGCCTTCGGTCGCGGCTTGGAGCAGGCGGATGTCGAACCCTGGCTCGGCGATGAAGCAGGCGGGGGCGAGCTTGGTGAATTCGGCTTTGAGTTCTGCCAGGCGGGCAGGCCCTGGTGCGGCGTCGTCGACGTCAGAAATTGCCCCGACAATGTTCAGATCAAAGCTGTGATCGTAATACTGGTAGGCATCATGCGCGACCGCCAGGCGGACATCATGGAGCGGCGCAAGCGTGACGCGGGCCTGTTCTCGGGCTTCTTCGAGACGTGCAACTGCGTTGGTCGCGTTCTGACGGTACACTTCGGCGTTCGCCGGGTCGATTTCTGAAAGCTCGGCTGCGATGGCTTTGACCCAGATCTGAGCGATGTCCGGGGAGAGCCACATGTGATAGTCTGGGCCGTCGTGGTGATGGTGGTGGTGGTCATCCGCGTCGGCATGCGCATCGTGATCGTCATGATCGGCGCCTTCCGCATGGTCGTCATGGTCGTGGTGCTCTTCTTCGCCGGCGTGATCATCGTGCTTGTCTTCCGAACCGTGATCGTCATGATCGTCATGATCGTCATGATCGTCATGATCGTCATGATCGTCATGATCGTCATGATCGTCATGATCGTCATGATCGTCATCTTGGTCGAACATTGCGCTTGTCCGGGATTCGAGGATTTCGATGCCGGGCAGGTTTGACAGCTCAATGACATGCGCCGTTTCCGCCAGGGTTTCGATCGGATCGTGAAGCTGCGGGCTGAGGCCCTCACCGACCCAAAGCACCAAATCCGCGTTCGACAGGGCACGCGCCTGGGAGGGGCGCATTGAGAAATGGTGCGGAGAATCGCCTTGTTCGATGATCAAGGCAGGTTCACCCAAGTCGCCCAAGACCATGGCAGCCAACCCATGCACCGGAGCGATGTCCGTCGCCACATTGGGCACATCGGCAAAGGAAATTGCCGGGGTCATAATGGGCGCAAGGGCCAGTGCGGTCGATCTGAGGAAGCGGGTCATTTAGGGCTCCTGATTGGGTGATGATATAACATTGTGGCTTGTATGTTGTTATTACATTACATATCAACCCTGAAAACGCTATTCTTGCGATTTCCGGGAGGGGCAGGGGAACTCGCATGCTGCGCTGATATTCATATGAGGGTGTCTATGACCATCGGTTTTGAAACACATGATCATGCCAAATGCGTAACGTCCGGGCTGGCCGCAGCCGAAGCCGAGTGCAAAGAGAAGGGATTGCAGTTCACAGCCGTGCGTCGCAGAACGCTGGAAATCCTGTTGCAGGCGCATAAGGCCATGGGGGCTTATGAGGTCTTGGACCAACTTCGCGACGATGGGTTGGGCGGACAGCCCCCGGTGGCTTACCGGGCGTTGGACTTTCTGGTGAAGAACGGGTTTGTCCATCGGATCGAACGGCTGAATGCCTTTATCGCCTGTGCGCATCCCGGGCGCAGACATGCGCCGTGCTTTTTGATTTGCACCAAGTGTGAAACCGTGGTCGAGGCCCCAGGGCAACCGATTGCCCAGGCGCTTGGGGTAGCGGCACAGGACATGGGGTTTGCGATCAAAAAGGTGGCGATCGAGGCAGAGGGTTTGTGCCCGCGCTGCCTGGACCACGCCGCATGAGCGCCCTGTTCGAGGCCCGTGATCTGACGGTGACCATGGGCGCGCGAACCATTGTGAGCAAGGTGAACTTTGCGCTGCAAGAAGGTGAAATTGTCACCGTTGTCGGGCCAAACGGATCCGGGAAATCTACCTTGCTGCGCGCGTTGATCGGGGCGCTGCAACCCAGCGAAGGCACGGTTTCCCGGCGCGATGGGCTGCGAATTGGCTATGTGCCCCAAGGGCTTAGGCTGGATGCTTCGATGCCGATGTCCGTGTCGCGCTTTTTGAACCTGCCAAGACGTTTCTCAGCGCGTCAACAACAGCAATCGCTGAACGATGCGGGGGCGGGACATCTGGCGGATCGTCAGATGGTGGATCTGTCGGGGGGGCAGTTTCAGCGTGTCCTGCTTGCCCGTGCGATTTTGCAACGCCCACATGTTCTGATGCTGGACGAGCCCACCACCGGGTTGGATCAGCCGGGACAAGCGGCGTTTTACAAGCGCATCGAAGATGTTCGCAATGTGCTGGGCTGCGCGGTGATGATGGTCAGCCACGAACTTCATGTGGTGATGAGCGCGTCGGATCGGGTGATCTGCATGAATGGTCATATCTGCTGTGAGGGCCATCCCGAGGTGGTCGCCCAGGCCGAAGAGTATCGCGCGTTGTTTGGCACCGGAACAGGGGGGGCGCTGGCGCTGTATCGCCACGAGCACCAACATCGCCACGATGCCGAAACCGGGACCAGGCCGCATGTGCATGGTCCGGGATGTGATTGTGACGACCCGGAGGGCACCGCCGGAAACACGGAGACCCGGAATGCTGGATAGCTTGCTGAACGATTTTATGGGGCGCGCGGTTCTGGGGGCGATCGGGGTCGCGATTGCGGCGGCTCCGCTGGGGGTGTTCGTAATCTGGCGACGCATGGCCTATTTCGGTGATGCCACGTCGCACGCAGCGGTTCTGGGGGTTGCCCTGGCGCTGGCCTTCGAGATCCCGATTTTTGCGGGCACGCTGTTGGTTGCATTGGCGGTGGCCGCGCTTGTTTCCGAATTGGGGTCGCGCAGCTATGGCGCGGACATGATTCTTGGGGTTGCGTCACATGCGGCGTTGGCGCTGGGGCTGATGGCCGTCAGTTTTGTGGATGGCCCGCGGTTGGATCTGGAATCTTACTTGTTTGGTGACATTCTGGCGGTGACGCGTGGCGATTTGGCGGTGATCTGGGGCGGGGCTGTGCTGGTTTGCGCATTGATCGCCTGGCGGTGGACGGCACTTTTGACCGCGACACTTTCCCCCGATCTGGCCTGGGCGTCTGGGATCAATCCCGCGCGGGAAACCCGTGTGTTGACCTTTGCGCTTGCCATCGTGGTTGCCGTGGCGCTCAAGGCGGTGGGCGCGCTCTTGATCGGCGCCATGCTGATCATCCCGGCTGCCAGCGCGCGCAGCCTGTCGCGCACCCCTGAGCAGATGGTGTTCATCGCTGCAGGATTGGGCATTCTCGCCGCTGCGCTGGGGCTGTGGGGCGCATGGGAATGGGACAGCCGCGCGGGGCCAAGTATCGTGAGCGCGGCGGCGCTGCTGTTTGGGCTTAGCATGATCTGGCGGTGGGCGTGGGGCTAGCCAAAGCCCCCCAACCTTGCCGTGTGCATTGGGAAACGATGGGCGAAACCCGTCCGCCCATCGTGTTCGCGCGTCGGGACTGTCATCCAGTTATCAGGGTCACTCTTTTGAACGATCAGGATGCGTTCCGTTCAAAACCGAATAGATTGTTTCTGTGAGCTTGCTGGATTGGAACGGCTTGGTCAGGAGGATCTGATCCGAGCCACCCGCGCCAAATCGAGAAATCGCCTCGGCGGGGTATCCTGACATGAACACAGTTTTGATGCGCGGGTGGCTGTCGAGGATTGAATCGATGAAATCCGGGCCGCTCGTGCCCCCTGGGAGAACCACGTCGCTGAGAATTAATGACACCTCAGGCGTCTTGGCGAGGGTGGTTCGCGCGGACTGGGCATCTTGCGCCGTAATCACATCATAGCCTTGCCGTTTAAGCATCTTTTTCGTGAGCGCACGCAGCGCTGGGTCATCTTCGATCACCAGAATGATCTCACCTTGCCCCTTGGGAACGGGGGGGGATGTGCTGGCAGCGGGTTTGGGAAGCTCTGCGCCCGCACGCGGAAGATACAGCGTAATGGTCGTGCCTGATCCCAGGTCACTTTCGATACGGGCGGCGCCCCCCGATTGCTGCGCAAACCCCAATACCATTGACAGGCCAAGGCCGCTGCCCTGGCCGACGCCCTTGGTGGTAAAGAAGGGTTCAAACGCGTGCTCAAGGGTTTCTTGGGACATGCCGGTGCCATTGTCGATGATCTTAAGGACAACATAATCACCGGGCGCCAGCGCCCGTGCGCCGCTCTGCTGATCGGAAACGATCGTTTCATTGGAGCTTGTGATACAAAGCGCTCCGCCATCAGGCATGGCATCACGGGCGTTCAAAGCAAGGTTCAAGAGAGCGTTTTCAATTTGCCCCTCATCGGCAAGCGCGGTCCAGGTCTCGGAGTCTGCGTTCAGATCAAGACTGATGGTCTCGCCCAGCACCGGATGGATCAGATCGGGCAGGCCGGCCAACAGGCTGACAATATCCACGTTCGAGGGTCGCAGCGGTTGGCGGCGCGAAAACGCCAACAGCCTCTGGGTCAGATCAGCCCCCCGTTGGGCCGAACGCATGATCGCGTTCATAAGCGGGGATACGGTTTCATCCTCGATCAGGTCAGAGATCAGTTCGATATTTCCAAGGATGACCGCCAACAAATTGTTAAAGTCATGTGCGACACCGCCGGTCAGCTGCCCAATAGCGTCCATTTTCTGGGCTTGGTGCAACTTGTCTTCCAGCGTGATCCGGTCGGTGATGTCCGAAAGCACCCCGACCGAACGGACCGCGCGCTTGTCGTTTCCACGCACCGCATGACCGCGGGCCAGAAACCACCGGTATTCGCCCGATTTGGTGCGAAGCCGTTGTTCGGTATTGAGGGCAACAGAGGGGGTCTTGAGATGCGCAATGACCGATTGATGAAACCTCTCACGTTCATCGGGATGGATAAGTGACAAATAGGATTCCCGGGCAAGCGCATAGTATTCTTCGGCGGTGTATCCTAGGGTTTCAGCAAATCCCGGGGACAGGTACAGTTCTTTCCGGGTCAAATCCCAGTCCCAGATTGATACCTGCTCAACCGCGAGAGCAAGGCGTTCTTCGCTGGCGCGCAGGGCCTGGGCGCTTTTGACCTGTTCGGTCACATCCTTGCCCACAGTTGCGATACAGCCATTTGACAGTTGCTGTTCATGCAGCCTGAGGATCTGACCGCCCCGGCGGTGAACTTCGAACGGCTGCGGGTTGGGCGCGTAGCGCCGTTTGACGCTTTGGGCGATAAAGTCGTCAATCGCGAGCGTCATGTCAGGCATGTGACCCGCTTCGGCACCCGCGCGGATGAAATCTTCAAAGCGGGTGCCGGGAACCAGAACATGCGGGACGTCATGATTGATCAGGCGGAACTGCCGGTTGCCAAAGACAAGGCGGTCCTCTTGATCCCATAGGCTGAACAATTCGCTCATGCCTTCGACCGAGTCGGCGAGCATCTGATTCGCGACTTCTGCGGCACGTTTGGCCTGAACCGTTTCTGTGATATGAGAGGCAATTCCACGGTATCCCGTGAATTTTCCAACGCTGTCAAAAGCTGGCACGCCGGATACGCGCAACCATTTTTCTTCGCCGTTTACAGTTATGGAATATTCAAAATTTTTAAAGGGTTGATGGGCCTCAAGTGATGCGAGATGCGCGTCCCATGCGGCGTCATTATCATGACTCGGGTGAAGAAAATCTGACCGGGTTTTGCCAAGAAAATGGTCCACCGGAACGCCAAGCGCGTCGCGAACCCCTTCGGAAAACCAGCAGAACCGCAGGTTTTGGTCCATTTCCCAAAACCAATCCGAGCTGGAGACCGCAAAATCCCGTAGCCGGGTTTGGCTTATACGCAGGCTTTGTTGGCGATCCAGCAACAAGTGACTGAGTGTAGCAAGGACAACCGCAATCGTCGCGCCAGCATAGAGGATGGCTTCGTCTGTCATCTGGTCAGCGGTCTGTCGCCAGACGGGATTTGGTGTCGCATAGATCTGCCACGTGCGGTTGCCGACCGCGATGTTGTCGGGAACCGATGTGACGGTTGCGGGGTCGTTTGTCTCAACGTCCGCAAAGAATATATCGCTGGAATCCGCGATGGTCAGATGGAAGCGCCCCGCTTCAAAGGCATTCAACGTCGACGCGATCAGCGTGTCACTGCGAAACACCGCATTTAACATGCCAGCGGGTTCGCCGTTGTAGGTCAGCGGCAAATAGATCACAAACCCTGTCCCGCCCTGCGCCAGTGTCAAAGGGCGGGTGACGTGCATGTGGTTGGTCAAAAGCGCCTTAGCCATCGCTTCGCGCGGGATATCCAGCCGGTTCAAATCCAACCCCAGTGCGGCTTCGTTGCCGATCAGGGGGGTTACGGTGCGGATAATCCCATCCGTGTCCACCCAGTTCAGCGCCTGAATGTTATCGAACAGATCATGGACGAATTGTGTTTCTGCACGGAATGCCTCGGGATCACGTGGATCGACGCTTTCGAATTCGGCCCCCAGTACCATAACCGCATTCAAATAGGCGTCCAGATGTGTCCCAAGTCTTGTGGCAAAATTGGCCCGGAACAACCGGCTTTCCTGGTTCAGCTGACTGCGCTGCATATTACGATGGGACAGGCTAAGGGCGAACGACACGCAGAAAACCAGAACCAGAATCCCTATCGGGATCAGGAATTTCGGCTGAAAGATGCGCATCATACGGTAAGTTCGTCCTTGTTACCAATACCGTTACCGCAATCTTAGTTTAGCTTTGGTGAAAGTGCCACCTATGCGATTGTGTTAGGTCCGTGTTTTGGGTCTCCCCCGAGTTGGCTCTGCGCCTAGCGCGGATGTCGCCAAGGGATCAAAGGGATCAAGGGGATCACTTGCCGGTCCCGATGCGGGGGATAGGCGTCGGAGCGCGGCGCGGGCGTGGCCTTCCATCCCTTCCATGCGGCTGATCCGGGCGGTGCGTTGCGCCAATTCATGTGCTGCACTGCGCGTCGCGCGCTGCCAGGTGATGGTTTTTGTGAATTTATGCACCGACAATCCCCCAGTATAGCGCGCGGCGCCACTGGTCGGCAGCACATGATTGGGTCCAGAGGTCTTGTCGCCAAAGGCCACGGTGGTTTCTTCCCCAAGAAAAAGAGATCCATAGGCCGTCAGCCGGCCCAACCACCAATCGAGATTATCGGCCTGCACATGCAGGTGTTCTGGCGCATAGCTGTCTGAAACCTGCGCCGCTTCTTCACGGGTTTCACACAAGACTACCTCGGCACGGTCCTGCCAGGCGATACGCGCGGCGGCCGCGTTGGGATCGGGCATGCTTTCGATCAGCGTAGGGACACGGGCCATGACCGCCTGTGCCAAGGCACGGTGCGTCGTCACCAGCCAGACCGGGCTGTCAACGCCATGTTCCGCCTGGCTGACAAGGTCCCAGGCCACGGTTTCGGGATTGGCGGTTTCATCCGCGATCACCAGCGAATCCGTGGGTCCGGCAAACATGTCGATGCCCACCTTGCCAAACAATTGCCGCTTGGCTTCGGCCACATAGGCATTGCCCGGACCCACAAGAATATCGGCGGGTTGCCCCCCGAACAGCCCTTGTTCCATCGCGGCGATGCCCTGAACCCCGCCAAGGTTCAAGATCAGATCGGCACCGCAAAGATCCATCGCATAGACAATCGCATCGGGAATGCCCTGACCCGGACGCGCTGGCGACACAGCGGTGATCTGCGGCACACCCGCCACCTTGGCGGTCGTGATGGTCATCAATGCGCTGGCAATATGTGAATAGCGCCCACCGGGCACATAGCAGCCCGCGCAGCCCACGGGGATCTGTTTTTGGCCCGCGATCAGGCCGGGGATGACTTCGATTTCCGTATCTTGAATGGTCGCCTGTTGCGCCTGGGCGAAACGGCGGATGTTGTCGTGGGCAAAGCGAATGTCCTCTTTCAAGGTTTCGGGCACACGCGCGCAGGCTTGGGCGCGCGCCTCGTCACTCAGCACGATCTCTCCCTCCCAGCCATCCAGCTGCTTGGCGTACCGCTGGACGGCTTCTTCGCCACCCTGGGTGATCGTATGCAACATGACCTGCACAATGTCGCGAATGTCGGCGTTTTCCGACGCGGGACGGGGTGTGGCTTGTTTGAGATAGGTGATGGCCATGGGAGGAGGTCCGTCAATAAGAGAGAATATGCGTATGGATGGCCTGCGCCAGCACATCGAGCGTATCGAGCAGCGGGGGCAGGTCGCGGGCGCGGTCAGCCTGGGCAAGATCGGGGGTCAGCAAAGAGAATTCGGAACAGCCGATCAACAGCAGATCCGCGCCCCGGGCTTGTAACTCGGAGGCGGTTTGAACCAAGGTGGCAAGGCTGTTGGGGTTTGGTCCATTGGCTTTGATGTCGCGAATGGCACTCAGCATCCGATCCGGGTTTTCCGGCCAGACCGCGCTTAGACCCGCACGCGCGAGCGCGGGATCAAAGACCCCGGCGCTTTGCGTGGCCGGAGAGGCCAGAATGCCAATGGCGCCCGCCTTGCGAATCTGTTGCGCGGCTTGGACAACCGCAAGATCCACCATATGCAAAAGCGGAATTTGCACCGCGGTCTGGATGTCCCCGGCATAGGCATGCGCGGTGTTGCAGGGCATGGCCAGCGCCGTTGCCCCGGCTTGCTCCAACCGCTGGGCCATCCGGGCAAGTGTCGGGCCGGGGGGCTCCCCGGTGCCTTCGATCAGATGGGCAATTCTGGAGGGAACCTGCGGGTTCATATCAATGAACAAGGGCAGGTGATCCGCGTCATCACGCGCGTCGATCCGCGCCAAGAGGCGCTGTTGCAAAAGGATCGTCGCCTCGGGGCCCATGCCGCCCAATATGCCCACAGGTTGAAAGGTCATCCCCCGATCTCGACCCAGCGCGCGCCATGATCAAAGGCAAAGTCATAGCCCCCCAGAGCCGCTGCGCCGCCGGTGTGCACAAAGACAATGCGCTGATCCTTGAACGCGCCCTTGCGCGCCAGATCAATCAGGCCAGCCGCGCCCTTGGCGGAATAACAGGGGTCCAGCAGGATGCCTTCGAGCTCGGCGAACATCTGGATCGCCTCAAGACCACTGGCGGTGGGCAGACCATAGCCGTCCCCCACATAGTCGGTGTTGGCCATGACATCGGCGCGGGTCACAACACCGGGGCATCCCAGCTTTTCGGCGGTCTTGCACGCCAGATCATAGACCATCTGTTCCTGCTTTGGCTGTGGCGCGCGCGTGCCGATCCCCAGCACCGGGATCGGCGCATTCATCGCACACATGCCGGTCACCAGCCCCGCTTGCGTGCCGGATGACCCCGTCGCATGCACAACCCGATCTATCTTGAGACCCGCGGTGTTGGCCTGCGAGAGCAGCTCAAACGCGCAGTTCACATACCCCAAGGCACCCGTCGGGTTTGATCCGCCGCCGGGAATGACATAGACCTTGTGCCCCTCGGCCCGCTTGGCCTGGGCCGCGCGTTCCATTTCCGCGACCATATCGTGGCCACCGGGGAATTTCTGGGTTGTCGCCCCGTGCAGGTGATCCAGCAACACATTGCCATTGTGGTTGTAGTTGCCGTCCTGATAGCCGGTCCGATCCTCCAGAAGGATATGGCATTTCAACCCCAGCTTGGCAGCAAATGCAGCGGTCTGCCGCCCGTGGTTGGTCTGGGTCGCGCCCTGGGTCATGACCATATCCGCGCCTTGCTCAATCGCTTCGGCCATGAGGAATTCCAGTTTGCGGGTTTTGTTGCCGCCTGTGGACATTCCTGTGCAATCATCGCGTTTTATCCAGATCTCGGCCCCCAGTTCCTTTGAAAGACGGGGCATGTGTTCGAGCGGAGTTGGCAAATGTGCAAGATGCAGGCGGGGAAAACGGGCGAGATGCATGGGTATCCTTTGGCTTAGCTGCGGATGCGCAGGTATTCGGGGTCATAGGGGCAGGGCGGAATGACGGTCGCCTGGGTCAGCGTGCCGCACAGATCCAGTGTCAGCTGCGTGCCATGCGCCGCCAGATCGGGGCGCACAAAGGCATAGGCGATGTTCATCCCCACACGATGCCCCCAATCCCCCGAGGTCACAGTGCCGACCACCTGATCCTCCAGCAGGAGTGACGCACCGGAATGCGCGGGGGCGTGATCGGTGTGAACCTGAAGATGCACCAGTTGGCGTTGAGGACCATTGTCCTGTCGCGCCCGCAACGCGTCGCGTCCGACAAACGCCCCCTTGTCCAGCTTCACAAAGCGCGACAGCCCCGTTTCAAAGGGATCGAATTCGGTGATCAGATCGGCTTTCCAGTGCAGGAAACCCTTTTCCATCCGCATGCTGTCCACCGCGCGTGCGCCGAATATGCGCAGGCCATGGGCCTCGCCCGCCTGATTTAGCGCCAGATAGGCTGCGTAAAGTGCGGCATTGGGGACGTGGATTTCATACGCCAACTCGCCTGAGAAGCTGACGCCCATGACGGTGGCTGGGGCGAAGCCGATAAAGCACTCGCGCACCGACAGCCAGGGAAAGGCCGCCGCCGACCAATCCCCGCGCGCACAGGCGCTTAGCACGTCGCGCGCCTTGGGGCCCGCCAGCACCAGGATGGTCTGGGCATTGGTCAGGCTGCGCAGTTGGACGTCTTCATCTTGGCGCAGGTGCTGGGTCAGCCAGTCCATATCGTGGAACTCGGAGGCCGCCGCCGATCCGTACCAGACCCGGTCCGGCCCACGATCCGAGGCAGGCAGATTGGCCAGCGTGGCCTCGGCCTTGACCATGCCTTGGTGGTTCAGAAGATAGGACAGCCCAACACGGCCATCGCGCCGGTTCAGCGGGCCGCAGATCATGCGATCCAGGAAGCTGTGGCGATCTGCTCCGGTGATCTCGATCCGGTTGAACCCGTTGACCTCGCACAGGCCGACACCGGTCTGCACGGCGTTGACTTCTTGTGCGATCAGGTCAAAGGTCTCGTCAAAGGTGAACCCCAGCGTGGGATGAAAATCGGCGCTGGGCTTGATGTAATCCACCCGTTCCCAGCCATTCACAACCGTGAACTCGGCCCCCCGTGCCTCCATGATCGGGGTCAGGGGTGTCGTCTTGGCCGGGCGGGCCGCCGGGCGGTGTTCATGGGGAAAGTGAAAGCGGAATTCGTTCTGGTAATCCTCGATCGCCTTAAGAGCCGTCAGCTCGACATTCGCGTGACCGGTGAACCGCCGGGGATCCAGGCACCAGGTGTCATAACACGCCTCACCATGGACGATCTGCTGCGCCAAAAGCCAGCCATGGCCACCGCCTTCGCCCAGGCCCGCGCGCAGTCCGATGATGCAAAACGCGTTGCGCTTGCCCGGGATGGGGCCAACCAAGGGCGCGCCATCAATCGTATAGGTGATCGGGCCGTTGACCACGGTGTGAATGCCCGCTTCGATCAGCGCGGGCATGCGGGCAAAGGCGCCCTCTAGCACGTCGGTCACGCGGTCCAGATCATCGGGGCACAGGGCGTTGACAAAGTTCGGGTCGATCCCGTCCATGCCCCATGTCTTGCAGTCCTGTTCATAAAACCCCAGCAGCAGACCATTCTTTTCCTGCCGGCAGTAATAATCGCTGATCGGGCATCGGATCAGCGGCATGCGGTGGCCCGCGTCACGGATGGCGGGGATTTCTTCGGTCAGGAAGTATTGATGCTCCATCGAGGCGACCGGGTGGTGAACCCCCATCATCGCGCCCACTTCGTTGACGCGATAGCCGCAGGCGTTCACCACGATGTCACAGTCAATATCGCCGTGTTCGGTGTGGACGGTCCAGGTGTCATCCCGATGCTGGGTCAGAGCCGTGACCGGGGTGTTGCGATAGACTTCGGCCCCGGCTTTGCGCGCGCGCCGCGCCAGCGCCTGACACAGCTGCGCGGGATCGATATCGCCATCAAACGGGTCCCAGAGGCCACCAATCAGATTGTCGGTTGAAATCAGCGGGTGGCGGCGGGCGCATTCCTCGGCGTCGATGAGCTCAAAATGGACATCCATCCCCCGTGCCATCGAGGCGAAATGCCGATACCCCTGCATCTGGGCTTCGGTGTTGGCCATGCGGATGCCGCCGTCGCCGTGGTGATAGTTGATCGGATAGTCGGGATCTTCGGCCAGCTCTTTGTAAAGCTGGATGGAATGCGTTTTCAGGCCAACCATGGTCTGGTTCATGCCGAAATTTGTAACCTGTGCGGCGGAATGCCAGGTGGTTCCGCTGGTCAGTTCATTGCGTTCCACAAGGACCACGTCGGTCCACCCCTCCTGCGTGAGATGGTAAAGTGTGGAACAGCCAGCGATGCCGCCGCCGATGACGACGACGCGAGTGCGTGATTTCATGGGGGCTCCTGATTTTGCCAATGGCGATGGGCTTGGCAAGGGTTTCAGGCGATGAGACCCGGGGCAATCAAAGCCCCCCATGTTTCGATAAATTCGAACAGTTGATACGAAGGGATCAGATTTTGGTGTCGTCGATCAGAACAAACCCATCGGCCAGCCACGGGGCGCTGGCGTGCAACGGCGCGAGGGCGTGTTTGGTCAAAAGCATGCGCAGGCGTTGCGCCATCACATCCGTCACCACCTGAGAACAATCCGGGGTTGAAACCAGGGTGATCGTGCGGGAAAACCCTTTGCCGGGAAAACGGTGCATGCGCAGCCTTGGATGCAACCGCTTGACCCGCGAAAACAAAAGCGGGGTGGTGATGGCCCAGCCAGAGCCCGCGGCAACCATGGCCATCAGGGCCTGATTGCTGCCAAACTCGAACCGGTGTGGGGCGGAAATCCCCAATCGCCTCAGATGCGATTCAATCTGGCGCGCGATGATCTGGCTGTCGGAATAGCGCAGCAAGGGCAGGGGGCTTTGCCCCTCGACGATCTCGGGCAGGCTGTGCTCGGTGCCGACGGGCAGGACGATCACGTAAGGATCGCGCAAAAGCGGCCGGTCATTCAGGTTGCGCAGGCGCTCGGGCGGGCTGGTGGTGACCGCCAGATCCAGCCGCCGATTGTGAAGCATTTCAAAGATTTCGTGGCTGGAGCCGGTATGAAACAGAAAATCGCAGCGCGGCATGCGCTCGGCCATATAGACCGCCAGATCGGGGGTGATTTCGCTGTCAAAATCCTCAATCGTCCCAAAGCGCAGCAGGCTGGCTTCGGTGATGTCGCTGGCGGTGGCTTCGGCCTTGGCCTTGCGGATGGCCAGCAGGGCCGCATCGATATTGCGCAGGAAAACCTGCCCTGTCGGGGTCAGAACCATGGGGCGGCGGGTATGGTCAAACAGCGGGACCCCCAGATGCGTTTCCAGCGCGCGCAGATGATGAGAGACGGTGCTGATCGACAGGCCCGTTTCCTGGGCCGCCGCTTGCAGCGATCCCTTGTTGGCGCAGATCTGAAACAGTTCCAGCCCCTTGAGGCTGAGATCTTTAGAGGGCATGGCGGGCCTTTCTCAACAGTCCAACCCCACTGTGGGGGTGGGAGAGATCAGATTGCAAGGGGGGCAGGCCTGGACATGCCAAAGGTGCCCGCCGCGCCGCTTCGCGAAGTGGAGGGAGCCCCCCGGTCCCGACAATGGCCGGCACGTGTTTGCGGCCGCATTGGTCCGAAGCGTTGTGCGGCGTTGTCAGCCAAAGATGGGCTATTGGGACCTTCCCGGGTTTCGGTTAGCCGAGCTCCTTTCACATGCGTCTATTGGGGGCACCCAAACATTGGTGGTGTGGGATCTTCTGGCTTATTGCCATAAAGATCGGGCGCTTTAACACCGGGAAGCACTGGTGTTCCTGACCAAAGACAAAACCCGGCGCGGGGCCGGGTTTGTTTGGTCAATCGTCCATCTTGAGGGCGGAAATAAAGGCCTCTTGCGGGATGTCCACCTTGCCGAACTGGCGCATCTTCTTTTTACCGGCTTTTTGCTTTTCCAGCAGTTTCTTTTTCCGGGTCGCGTCGCCGCCATAGCATTTCGCGGTCACGTCTTTGCGCATCGCCGAGAGGGTTTCGCGGGCAATGACCTTGCCGCCAATCGCCGCCTGGATCGGGATTTTGAACATGTGGCGCGGGATCAGATCCTTGAGCTTTTCACACATCGCGCGGCCCCGCATTTCGGCGCGGTCGCGGTGGACCATGGTGGACAGCGCATCCACCGGCTCGTCGTTCACGAGGATCGACATTTTCACCAGGTTGTCGGCGCGGTAACCTTCCATCGAATAGTCAAAGGACGCATAGCCCTTGGTCACCGATTTCAGACGGTCGTAAAAGTCGAACACCACTTCGTTCAACGGCAGGTCATAGACCACCATCGCGCGGGTGCCCGCATAGGTCAGGTCCAGCTGAATTCCGCGGCGATCCTGGCACAGTTTCAGCACGTCCCCCAGATATTCATCGGGCACCATGATGGTCGCCTTGATGCGCGGCTCTTCGAGGTGGTCCACCTTGGACGGGTCGGGCATGTCGGCGGGGTTGTGCAGTTCGAGCATCGTGCCGTCTTTCATATAGACGTGGTAGATAACCGAGGGCGCGGTGGTGATCAGCTCGATGTTGTATTCCCGCTCGATGCGGTCGCGAATGACCTCAAGGTGCAACAGCCCAAGGAAGCCACAGCGGAAGCCAAAGCCAAGCGCGGCCGAGGTCTCCATTTCAGAGCTGAAGGACGCGTCATTGAGCGACAGTTTTTCGATCGCATCGCGCAGGTCTTCGAATTCAGAGCTGTCCACCGGGAAGAGGCCACAGAACACCACCGGCACGGAGGGCTGGAAGCCCGGCAGCGGTTCGGGGGTCTGGCGCTTTTCATGGGTGATCGTGTCACCCACCTTGGTGTCGCGCACCTGTTTGATCGAGGCGGTGATAAAGCCAATCTCGCCGGGGCCGAGCTCGGGTACGTTTTCCATCTTTGGGCGGAATACGCCGATGCGGTCGATGCCATATTTCGCACCGGTTTGCATCATGCGGATCTGATCGCCCTTTTTCATGCGCCCATCCATGACGCGCACCAGAACGACAACCCCTAGGTAGGGGTCGTACCAGCTGTCCACCAGCATCGCCTTGAGCGGCGCATCGGGGTCGCCGCCATGCGGGCTGGGCAGACGGGTGACGATGGCTTCGAGCACGTCGGGGATGCCGATGCCGGTCTTGGCCGAGATCAGGCAGGCGTCGGTGCTGTCGATGCCGATGACGTCTTCGATCTGTTCCGCCACGCGCTCGGGCTCGGCGGCGGGCAGGTCGACCTTGTTGAGGACAGGCACGATTTCATGATCGGCCTCAATCGCGGTATAGACGTTGGCCAGGGTCTGGGCCTCAACCCCCTGCGAGGCATCCACCACCAAAAGCGACCCTTCCACCGCCTTCATCGATCGCGAAACTTCGTAGGCAAAGTCCACGTGTCCGGGGGTGTCGATCAGGTTGAGAACATAGTCGTTCCCATCCTTGGCGGTGTAATCGATCCGCACGGTGTTGGCCTTGATCGTGATGCCGCGCTCACGTTCGATGTCCATGCTGTCCAAAAGCTGTTCTTGCAT
The DNA here is from genome assembly GCA_025210345.1 of Pelagimonas sp. GTDB lineage: Bacteria > Pseudomonadota > Alphaproteobacteria > Rhodobacterales > Rhodobacteraceae > JAOARQ01. Next base: position 113,226 of record JAOARX010000030.1, read on the forward strand.
GTCCCGTTCAGCCACCGTGTTGGTGGATTGAATGAGCCGGTCAGCCAAGGTGGATTTCCCGTGGTCGATATGGGCGACGATGGAGAAATTGCGGATACGATCAAGAGGTGTCATGGTCCGGGGATATGCGGGGAATCTGGGGTTTGGTCAAGTGCTGACAGCCATTGGACATGCCCTCAATCAAGAGAACGGGTTTCAATGGGCATGTTCAATGGGAATGATGAGAAAATCCCACAAGTGCTTGATGCGCTGGAGGCATCTTCTAATCGATCTTCTCAATACGCGCTTCTGCGGTTGGCCCTAAGAGGGTTTCCCATGCATGAAGTGCAAACGGTGGGCAAAACGGGTCACGAGGTTGGGCTTTATAGCTCAAGGGTTTTGATTGCAGGGCTCGTATATTTTCAAGAGCCGAGCTTGGAGATCAAGAATTCATTCGAACGGGCTTGTGAGGCCTTTAATCAGTGGGCAAATTGGTCACGGATGTATCGAGACACCACGATTGGTTCTATTGCTCAAGGTACCGCGCCAGCATCCGAAGAAAGTCTTTGGAGCGCCATTCACTATACCCCCTTTATACCGGATCCGATTTTGAGCTCACCGTTTCCCAGCGTGAGTGACGAGAACCACCGCAAGGCGTTCCAACTTGAGCACGATTTACTTGAGTTGTTTCTTCAAGACCTTCACCGAAAGCCGAGCTTTGCACCGGGTCCCGCACTATGGCCAAATAGCACACGGCAAGATGTCCACGATGTCACGTCGCGCCGCATCGAATCCAAACATCCCCCGGTGTCACAGGGATTCTGGAAAAGATGGCATGCCTCGTATCTGGCGGGGGCACCACTTGACTGGGACCTCCAACGCCGCGTAGCCCTGATCCCCGATGGCACTTGGCAATCCGGCCCTGACGCTGTGGCCGAGGCGATCGCCAGGATCGAGGCGCTTTTTGCGGTTGAGACTGCTCTTGCGGAGCTCGCGAAAGAGAGGGCCGAAGTTCGGGCCGTGCGGGATCGGCTTGGGATTGGGGGGAATGGGGCTCCGGCGGAGTATCGGTTGGAGCCAGAGATCCAGCGTGCCACCACGATCATCTGGGCGGCGGTGGATGATATTCAGGAACAGGTTCAGGCCGAAACGCCGGACAAGGCCGTTATTGAACGGGCCTTGGGGGCGCTTCGTTCGGGGCTTGGGGTTTTGTTGAAATGGTGTGGCAGGAAAGCGGATCTTGCGGTGGACAGCGTCATCAAGTGGGGGGCGCCTGCGACTGCTGCTGGCTATGCGGATTTGAACCCGGACAAGATGAGCGCCTTGGTCAAAGCCGTCGAAAACTGGCTGCCGTTCTTAAACTAATTCGTTGGCCCAAGGCGGGTTGGCGCCTGGGCGGGACACTGTGACGGCCGCGACTTTGCTGCCGTGGGTGAGGGCGGAGAGGATGGTTTCGGGGGTGGCGCTGCGCAGAGCGTCACGAGACAAGAGGTCAAGCTGGGACAGGCGGGCCAGAACCCCCGCGTTGAAGGTGTCACCCGCCCCGACCGTATCGGCCACCTGCACCTTGGGCACAGCAGCGTGGCGTGTTTCTCCGTTTGGCAGAAACCCCGTCGCGCCATCGGCACCTTGGGTCACGATCACCAGCGCCGCGCCGTGGGCCAGGAGGGATTGGGATTTGGCCTCAAGCGGGGCGTCACCGGGTAGGATCCAATCGAGATCTTCGTCCGAGACCTTGATAATATCCGCACGCTCAAAAACCTGATCCAACCGCGCGCGATAGCGGGCTTGGTCGGTGATGAAACCGGGGCGGATGTTGGGATCCACCATGATCAAGGGCGCATCCCCAGCATATTGCATGAGCGCCAGATAGGTGTCGGCGCAGGGCTCACAGGCCAAGCTGATCCCACCAAAATAGAGCGCGCGCACATCGTCAGACAGGGGGCTGAGATCATCGGTGGAAATTATGCGACCAGCGGAATTTTCATCATAAAAACGATAGCTTGCATGACCATCCAGCAGTTGGACAAAGGCCAGCGTCGTGGGGCGATCAGAAAGAATGAGGTGGTCCGTGCTCACATGGCTTTGCGTCAATGCGGCGCGCAGCTGATCGCCGAACAGATCGTTTGAGACGCCACTGATCAGCCCAACCTCAATCCCAAGACGGCCCAGACCGATGGCGGTGTTGAACACGGCGCCGCCGGGATGCGGGACAAAGCCCTGCGCGCCATCCTGCGTCGGCGTGGGGATCATATCGATCAGGGATTCTCCGCAACATAGGATCATGGGGGCGCTCACGCTTGGGTAGTTTTGTTAGCGCAACCAAGTATAGGTTTGCAACCCGTTAGTCCAGATCAACCGGCAAGCCCGAGGGCACGGTTTTCGGCACCACAGAGGCGCGTTTGGCGGCCTCTTCCCCGGTCAGGCTGTTCAAAAAGGCCACCAGCGCCGTGATTTCCTGATCCTTGCGCACAGGCAGATACACATCGCGGCGGGCGGTTTGGCGGGCCATTTCGAACCGGTCGTCCTGAATGATGAAATCGACAGCGTCGAGCGTGGCGACCTTGGGCAGGACAGGCATATCCCGACGCCAGTTCGCGCGGCTCGCCTTGGGGGCAATATGGTGACGCACCATCAATTCGAGCGTGGGATAGGCTCCGTTATGGCCATAGGGTCCGGTCAGGGAAACATTGCGCAGCATCGGTGTGCGAAACCGGTAGGCGTCGTCCAGATCATTGCTTTCGCCCATCCGGCCCACGTCACGCGCATAGGGGTCAAAACCGCGGGTTCGGCCCGGGCCAAAAGCGGGCAGCCCAAGCGCGTGAAACCCCTGATCGCTCAAAAGCGGGCCAGCGTGGCAATTGCTGCACCCCGCGTCACCAAAGAACAGGTCAAGCCCTTGCTTTTCCAGGCTGTTAAGCGCGGTCTTATCCCCGGCAAGATAGGCGTCAAAGCGGCTGTCATATGAGGTGAAATCCTGCACCATAAAGGCCGCAAGCGCGTCGGCGATATGGGTGATGTTCACCTCTTCGGGGGTTGTGACGTCGTCAAAACTGTCCACAAAGCGCTGGCCGTATTCGGGGACGCCGCGCACGCGTTTGGCGATGATGGGCCAGGCTGTGTCGATCCGGTCACGTACGGCGCCGATGATCTCGTTTTCGCCAACACCACCGGCCATTTCAACGCTGGAGGTCATCGGAAACAGCGATTGGGCCGCCAACAACGAGCCAACGCCCTTGGGAAACCATTCGTCCGCGGGGGTGTTGAACCCATTGCCAAACAGCGGATCAACGCTGACGCGCCCGTCATGCATGAGGTTTTCCAGCGACAGCGCGCCAAGGTTCCATAGGGCCGGGGCGTTGCGCGGGACGCGTTTGACCACCGCGTTGTCCCCGGTCGACGATACCCGCGCGGTGCCCAGACCCACGCCCCCTTCGCCAAGGCCCAATGACAGCCCGTCCGACGTGCCGAACTTTGGATGATGGCAGGTTCCACAGCTTATATTTCTGTTCCCCGACAGTATTTTATCATAGAATAGCAGACGACCCAGCTCGGCTTGGGCCGGGTCGGTTCTAAGAAAGTCCCCGGCGGTCAAAGGGCGGGGCAGTGGGGGCTCGGCCAACGCCGGGACAGAGACAAGCGAAAGGGCCACGGCGAGGGCCGCAGCCGGGGAACAAACAGGGGAACAAAGATGCGAAAGGCGATTTGGGGTGCAGTCCTGGGGATGATGATGGCCAGCTCGGCCGGGGCCGAGATCGGCGTCGCACGCGACCTGATGGAAGCGGGCAACTTCGAAGAGGCGCGCGAAGCGCTTTGGCCCGCGGCGAAATCCGGCAACGCCGATGCCGAAGAGCTGATCGGCGTTATGTATGCCATGGGGCTTGGGGTTGAACGCGACGACCAGCGCGCGTTTGAATGGTATCTGCGCAGTTCGCTCAAGGGGCATCCGGGGGCGCAATCGGGGATTGGCTGGTACTATGAAATCGGACGCGGCCTGCCGGCCCCCGATTTGGTGCGCGCCTACATGTGGTACACGCTTTCCGCCATCGGAGGCGACCCGGATGCGGCGATCAGCCTTGAAGAGGTGGCCAAGAAAATGACACAGGAAGAGATTGAAAAGGCGCATGTTCTAGTCGCTGACTATAAGGTCTGGATGTATCCGTTTCGGTGACGGATGCGGGTGGGCTGATCACAAATCGTATCTTTAGCATATAATAAGGGCGGCGCGGGACAATCCCGAACCGCCCTTTTGTTGTGCTTTGGCGTTTCGAGAAAAGCCTTAGTTCAGATCCGCATCGCGGGCGGCGTTCACATCGGCTTCGGCTGCGGCGACCGCATCGGTCAGAGCCGTAAAGATTTCGTCCCCCCGGGTGACATTGCCTTTGAACCAATCATAGACCGGTGCGGCCGCGGTCTTGAAGGCGGCTTTTTGCTCGGGTGTTGGTACATAAAGATCGCCCCCCCCGGCAACAAAATCCTCGTAGGCCTGGATAGATTTGCGCTTGGGCGAGGCAAAGGTCGCCTGTTGCAGCGCGTAAAAGCCATCAACCACCACGCGGCGCATGTCTTCGGGCATCTCCATGAAGGTCTGGTTCGACATCCACCACAGCGCCCCCATATAGGCGTGACCGTCCAGCGTGACATATTGCAGGCCCGCATCCGGGAACTTCATGCCCATGATGTCGGTGATGCCGTTTTTCGACCCTTCGACAACGCCGGTCTGAAAGCTGGTGAACAGCTCGGGCCATGGGATTGGCGTGGGTGAGCCCCCCAGCGCTTTGACCAGTTCCTGCGGCAGATCGGCGACCACGGTGCGGATCTTGAGGCCCTCCATATCGGTGGGTTCGGCGATGCGGCGCTTGGTGTTGGCAAAGTTGCGCCAGCCGCCGGTGTTGCCAATGGTCATCAGGCGGATGGCATCGCCGGAATCCTCCAGCGCCATGGCGCGCATCTTGCGGGTGAAGTCCCCAGACAGAACGTGTTCGGCGATGCGGTCGTCGGCCATCAGATAGGGCAGATCAAGCACCTGCACATAGGGGAACAGCCCCGATGCGCCACCCGACGTTGAAATATAGACGTCGATGGACCCATCCGCGACACCCTGAAGGCATTCCGCACCGTTCGAACACAGCTGGGTGCCGATGAACAGCTCGACCTCGATCGCGCCGTTGGAGGCGGCCTCGACGTAGTTTTTGAACACGACCAGACCGTCATAGTCTTCGTCGTTTTCGTTTGAATTCGCGGTTGCACGGATCTTGAAATCCGCAGCCTGTGCCGCCAATGCCGTGGTGGCCAGCATGGCCGACAAAGCGACGGTTTTCACCAGTTTATTGAGCATTGCGTTTCCTCCCGGTTGCTCTTGTTCAGGTTTGGTAGTGCGTGTGTGTCAGTTCAAAAACCCCGTCAGTCTGGGCACGGTCAGCGAGACGGCGGGCACAAAGGTGATCAGGAAAATCACGGCGATCTCGACCGCGAGAAAGGGGATGATTGCGCGGGCGATGGTGATCACCCGTTCCTGGCTGACCGAGGCGGCGACGAACAGCACCAGCCCCATGGGCGGCGTGGCCAACCCCACGGTGAGGTTCACACACATGATGATGGCGAAATGCACCGAATCCACACCCAGATCGGTAAAGACCGGCCCAAGGATCGGCCCAAGGATGATGATCGCGGGGCCCGCGTCCAGAAACATGCCAACGATGAACAGCAGCAGGTTGATCAGGAACAGCAAGATCAGCGGGTTCTCCGACAATGCCAGAATAAAGGCGGCCAGTTGCTCGGGCGCGTGGCTGAGGCTGACGACCGTTTTGAACGACATCGCCGCGCCCACCAACAGCAAGACCACAGCCGACGTGATGCCCGCGCGGGTCAGGACCTCGGGCAGGTCGCGCAGCGTCATGGTGCGCAGGATGCCAAAAGCCACAAGCAGCGCATAGGCCACGGCGACGGCAGCGGCTTCGGTGGGGGTGAAGACCCCGGCCAGGATGCCGCCCAGGATCAACACCGGGGTTTGCAGCGGCACCATCGCGCGTTTGCAGATAAGGCGGAACTCCGGGCTGACCGCACGGCGCAGGGCCAGCATCAGCAGATGCGCCACCACCAGAGCCGCCAAAAGCCCCCCCCAATACGATAGCGGGGCGCCATCGCCCGACGGGATGACCTGCCAGATCACGATGCCGATGTTCAGCCGCACCAACAGAAAGGACACGATGCGCTCGGCGCGCCCGATTTCCACGGTTTCAAAGGTCACGCGTTTGGCGGCAGGCAGGTCATAGCGGTCGGCCATCACCCGCACCATCACCATCAGGCTGACCCCAACCAGCACCCCGGGAACGATGCCCGCAAGGAACAGCGCCGCAACGCTTTCGCCCATCACATAGGCGTAGATGATCATGATCCCCGATGGCGGAATGATCGGCCCGATGACCGAGCTGGCGGCGGTGATCGCGGCGGCGAACTTGCGGGAATATCCCTCTTTCTCCATGGCGGGGATCAGCATGGACCCCAGCGCCGAGGTGTCGGCCACGGCCGAGCCGGACAGGCCCGCAAACAGGATCGACGACAGGATATTCACCTGCGCCAGCCCCCCACGCAGATGCCCCATCAGCGCCTGCGAAAACTCAACCAGCCGCAGGGTGATGCCACCGCGATTCATCAGCTCTCCGGCCAGCATGAAAAAGGGAATGGCCATCAGCGGAAAGCTGTCCATCCCATTGTAAAGATTGCGATACAACAGGGTGATGTCACGTTCCTGGCCATTGAGCCACAACAGGGCACCCGGGGCCGCGAGCAGGCTGAAAAACACCGGCAGGCCGATCAACAGCAGTACGAGAAAGACAGGTAAGAACCAGATCAACATCACTCGGCCCCCCCTTGCAGGGTTTCGCGTTCCGGCAGGTCATCTCCTCGACCGAACAGGCGCACGATGCGTTCCAGGATCAGCTCGATATTGACAAGAACCAACAGCCCCACGCCGATCAGCAGCGACAGCATCATCCAGCTGCGCGGCACGCGATACCAGCTGTCAAAGGGGATCGAAGTGGGAACGTAAAGCGACGCGGTTGCAAAGCGCCCCCCAAGGCCCGTGACCTCGGCATAGCCGATCTGCAATCCCACAATCAGCACTGTCAGGCTGATCATCAACAAGGCCAGTTGCAGCAGATGGAATGCCGCGCCCTTGAACAGGTGATCCAGCAGATCAATGGCGACAAAGCCCCCCCGGCGCAGCGCGGTGGGCGCCATCAGACCCGCCATCCATAACATGCAGAACCGCGCGGCTTCGTCGGGCCAGGGCAGGGCGTTGCCCAGCACATAGCGGAAAAACACCTGGATCAGGATCGCCAGAACCATGATGCAGATCGCGACCACGCCCACCCCGCGCCCAAGCGCCAAGAGACCACTGTTCAGCGGTCGCAACAGGTTCAATAGCACCAGGATTGGCTGCATTGCGTTTCCCTCCCGTCTGGTATGCCCCGGATCCTCCTTCCGGGACATGCGCGCCCCTAGGGCGTTGTAAACTGGCCCATTTTTCCGTCGAAAAAGGCCAGGGCCTGGCCGCCGTCACGCATCATTGCGCGGGTCACAAGGCCGACCACCAGCGCGTGATCACCCGCGTTGTGCACCGCATGCTGATCGCATTCGAACCGGGCAAGGCAGTCGTCCAGCAAGGGCACGCCCTGTAAGTTTGTGCCGCTGACGTGATCGCGCACGGCGGCGGCGTCTTTGGACACGCCCCAGCACAGGTCGCTTTGACCGGCATGCAGGATGTGGATCGCGAAATGCGGCGCCTTGGCGAAAATCTGGAACCGACGCGAAGATTTGCCCGGCGCCCAAAGCACAAGCGGCGGGTCCAGCGAGACCGACGAAAAGCTGTTCGCCGTGATCGCCACCGGACCTTCGGGCGTTGCGGCCGTGACCACGGTGACACCGGTGGCGAAACGCCCAAAGGCATCGCGCAATTGGCGCGGATTGTCCGGGTCCGGCGTGAACTGGGTTGCTGGATCGTGAACCGGTGCCGACATTACGCGACCTCGCGGCCCAGTGCGGCCTCGTAGAGCCAGAACCAGGTTTCGCGATCCAGATCCACCTTAAGCGCATCCGAAATGGTCTTGATCCGGGCCAGTGTGTTGGTGCCCAGCACGGGCAGGATGCGGGCGGGATGGCGCAGCAAAAAGGCCACCGCCACGGCGGCGCGATCGACGTGCTGCGCGCGCGCCAGTTCGTCCATCCGGCGGGTCAGATCGCTGTTGCCGGTCATCAGGCTGCCGCCCCCCAGTGGCGACCATGCCATGAGGGGATGATCCCCTTGCTGGTGAAATGCCAGATCGCCATTGGTAAAGGGGGCAACCTCGGCCAGAGAGATCTCGATCTGGTTTGTGGCCAGTTGGGTCTTCATGGCTGATTGCAGCAAAGACCAATCCCACGGACGAAAGTTAGAGACGCCCACCGCGCGCACCTTGCCCGATTGCACCAGATCATCCAGCGCGGCGCCGGTTTCATGGTGATCCATCAAGGGGTCGGGGCGGTGGATCAAGAGAAGATCGATGTGGTCGATCTTCATCAACCGCAAGGAATGATCGACCGAGGCCATGATATGCGCGCGCGAGGTGTCATAATGCTTGACCCTGGCGTCCGCATAGCGGCCCACCGGTGCGACGATATCACATTTGGTGACAATCTCGATCTGGTTGCGCAGCTCAGGTGTCAGCGCATTGCCAAGGATTTCCTCGGCTTCATAGCCGCCATAGATATCGGCCTGATCCATCGTGGTGATGCCCTGATCCAGGCAGGCGTGGATCTTGGCGCGCACATGGTCGGGCGCGGTGTTTTCATCGTCTCCGATCCGCCACATGCCATAGACCAGCTGGCTAAAGGTCAGATCACTGTTCATGTTCACGCGGTTCATCAGCGGCGCTCTCCGATTCCGAGGGGTGTTGCAGGTGTTGATGTGGGTGCGCGTCCATAAGCCTCTGGCAGGGAACAGGTTTTTAGCTGGGGCAGGACGCGTTGTCCGAAATGCCGGGCTTCATCAAGATGAGGATAGCCCGAAAGCACAAAGGCGCGCATCCCCATTTTCTTATAGTCTTCCAGCTTGGTCAGCACCTGATCGGTTGATCCCACCAGTGCCGCGCCACAGCCAGATCGTGCCCGGCCCACACCTGTCCAGAGATTGGGTTCAACATAGCCGTATTTGTCGGCCAGTTCACGTGCGCGGGCCTGATGCGAGACACCAAGCGACCCGGAATCCAGCGCCCGTTCGCGGATCAGCTGGCCGTATTCATCGTCCAGTTTCGAGGCGATGTAATCTGCATATTCGCGGGCCTCGGTTTCTGTGTCGCGGACGATCACATGCACGCGCAGACCATAGTCCAGCGTCCGTCCATGGCGCTCTGCGACGGCGTTCACCGCTTTCATGCGGGCGGCCAGTTGGTCTTTGGGTTCGGGCCACATCAGGTAGACGTCGCAATGCTGGCCACATAGTTCCAAGGCCGCGGGCGAATAGCCGCCAAAATACAGCAACGGACCCCCGCTCTGATACGGGCGCGCGGGGTCAGTGGTCAGCCCCTGAAACTCATAGACCTGACCCTTGTGATTGATTTCATCCTGCGTCCAGGCCTGTTTGAGGATCTCAACCACCTCGCGAGAGCGCTGATAGCGAAAGCCACTGTCGGCAGTTTCGCCGGGGAAATCGCTTGAGATGATGTTGACGGTCAGGCGGCCCTCGAGCATGTGATCCAGCGTCGCCAGGGTGCGCGCCAGCATGATGGGCTGCATCTCGCCACACCGCACCGCCGCCAGCATGTTGATCTTATTGGTGATCGGCGCACAGCCCGCCACGAATGACAGCGTGTCCTGACCAACCTGATACGACGAGGGGCACAGAATGTTGCGAAATCCCTGTGCCTCGGCCTCTTGCACAATCGACGAACAATGCGCCCAGCTTGAGCGCAGCGCGCCGTCGGGAACGCCAAGGAACTGGTAGTCATCCGAGCAAAGGGCGGCAAACCAGGAAACCTCGGCTGCGTCCAGATCGGCAGATGTCACGGGGACCACGCTCATCGATTCCTCCCAAAATTCGATTGCAATTTCCTCTTGCTTAGACCGCGCTTTAATGTAGATCAATGGTGCATCAATTATTTTGTTACCGCGAACATCGCCGGGAAGCCAAGAATGACGACCAAGTTGACACGCCAGGATCTGAACAGCACCGCGCTGCCGCTGTATCTTCAGATCAGCGAAAGCCTGATCCGCGAAGTGGCCGCGGGCCGTTTGGTCGATGGCGAACGCCTTCCGCCTGAGCGGCAGTTGGCGCAGGCCTATGGCACCACCGTGCGCACCCTGCGCAAGTCACTGGCGGAAATGGAAAAACAGGGGATGCTTGAGCGTGTTCAGGGATCGGGAAACTATGTCCGCACCACCGAGCGCGCGCAAAGTATCTATTCCATGTTTCGTCTTGAATTGCCGCAGGGTGGGGGGCTGCCACGGGCGGATATTCTGGATGTGAGCTATATGGACAAGCCTGCGGATCTGCCAGCATTCGGCGCGTCGGCGCAGGGGTCGCGCATTCGACGGCTGCGGTATCTGGACGACGTGCAAATCGCCGTTGAAGAGATCTGGCTTGATGGCGCGGCGGGGCGCGTGGTGCCTGAAAAGCTCTCGGATTCGCTGTATCGCTATTACGGTCAGCAGCTGGGCTTTTGGATTTCGCGCGCCGAAGACCGCGTGTCGATCGGGCAGGTGCCCGACTGGTCGCCCGCGCAGTTTTCCAAAGCACCCGGAACGGTGATCGGGTTCATCGAGCGCCGCAGCTGGGCGCAGCACCCCAAGGCCGTCGAATATTCGCGCACCTGGTTTGATACGGACAAGGCCCTGTACGTGCAGCGGCTGACCTAGGAGAAAACATGTCTACACCCACGCGTTATGGCATCATCGGCTGCGGCATGATGGGCCAGGAACACCTGCACAACATTGCGCTGTTGCCCGACACCGAGGTGCGCGCCATCCATGAACCCGATGCAGCCATGCGCGCGGCCAGCGCAGCAATCGCCCCGGGCGCACAGTTTGAAGACAGTGTCGCGGCGCTTGTCGGGCGCGATGATCTGGACTGCCTGCTGATCGCCAGCCCGAATTTTCGCCATGTGGAACAGCTTGAGGCCCTGTCTCAGGGGCGCGCCCTGCCGGTTTTGGTGGAAAAGCCGCTGTTCACCGATCCCGCTGATCTGGCGCGGATCAATGCCTTTGCCGCGTCGTATCCCGCGCCAGTCTGGGTGGCGATGGAGTACCGCTATATGCCACCCATCGCCGCCTTTTTGCACGAGGTCCATCAGGCAACGGGCGGGATCAAGATGCTGACCCTGCGCGAACACCGCTTTCCGTTCCTTGAAAAGGTTGGGGATTGGAACCGGTTCAATGCGCAATCCGGCGGCACCTTTGTCGAGAAATGCTGTCACTTCTTTGATCTGATGCGCCTGGCTTTGGGGGCGGAACCGGTTCGGGTGATGGCTTCGGGTGGGCAGGATGTGAACCATCTGGACGAAAACTATGACGGCCACACCCCGGATATTCTGGACAATGGCTATGTGATTGTCGATTTCGACAATGGCGCGCGGGCGATGCTTGAGCTGTGCATGTTCAGCGAAGGGGCACAATACCAAGAGGTCGTGACCGCCGTGGGGCCAAAGGGGCGGATCGAGGCCTTTGTGCCCGGGCCGGGCCGGTTCTGGCCCGCGCATCTGGGTGCCGCTCCGGTGCCGAAACTGGTGGTTTCACCACGCGATCCCAAGGGGCCGATCGTGCGGGATATTCCGGTCGATCCCGCGCTATTGGCAGCGGGGGATCACAATGGATCGACCTTTTACCAGCATCAAAGATTCCTGGAAGTGGTCCGCGGACAGCGCAGCCAGCCTGACGTTACCCTGGACGACGGCAAACAAGCGGTTTTGATTGGAATGGCGGCGCAGAGATCCATCGCCGAGTGCCGCGTGGTGGATCTGTCTGAACTTTCCCAAGCCTAGCTGTCATCAAGCAGGTCGTGAATGATCTGGCAAAACAGATCGCTCACGACCGGCAACAGGGCATCTGAAAAATCATAGTCCGGGTCGCCGATCTGACCTCGGTTCACATCTGATCCGCCCCAAGCGCCTTGAGATGTTCAACAGTGATACGGGCGGTCTGAGCCTCTTTGCCCGAGATTTCGGGCCCCCGGTGAAGATCGTGGAGCAGCGCGATCAAAGAGGCGAGTTGATCGGATGACAGGATGGGCATCATGTGGTCTTTAGAATCCTTATGGAACCGACCCGCCGGGTGTGCGGGTCAGCCGGGGTTCCCAATTGTTGGATCTGTTCTGGCGTTTGGCGCAGTGCGGGGTCAAGATGCGGCCCGTACCCCGTGACAGCCGGGTGCGCAAAGCGTGGATCAGAAGGTGATTTCCCCGGTGCTGATGGCCTTGGCCAGGGCTTCTTCGCGGGTTGCTGCCCCCAGTTTCTGCCGTGCGGTTTTCAGATGCAGATCAACCGTGACTTTTCGAATGCCCATCCGGAACGCAATTTCGGCAATCCTAAGACCCTGCCCGAGAAACAGCAGGGCTTCGCGTTCACGCGGGGACAGGATCGGGATCTGCGCAGGGGTCTGTGCCTCGGCGGATTGGGCTTCGAGAAAGTACTGATGCATGATCATTCCGGCGAGGTGCAGATTTGGCTGAACTTCGCGCATCAGTTTTTCGAATTCAGCCCGGCGCAAGCTTGAGCCAAAGTTCCAGCCTCCGAATGCGCCGGGGTTGATGCGTTTCAAGGTCGACGAAATGCCGGATCTCAAACCTGCTTCCGCGGCCTGATTGATGAAATTCTGCTCTGCCTCGGTCAGCATGTGCAGGTTCTGTTCCAGATACTCGGCCCCGGTGGCCGTTGGCCTGAGCGTGGCGCAGGTCTTGAGAAACGGGTCATGAATGGCCAGATCTTCGGACAGGTAATGGGCGGACCAGCATTCGGGCATGGATGAAAACACCATCTGCGTTTCCTGCGGCGCGCGTGGATTGAGGAACATGTAGATCGGCATGTCGATGCCCAACTGGTTTAAATAGCGCTCTGCGACGCGCCAGCGTTCTGCCAGAGTTTGCGCTGTTTCCAAGTTTTGATGGAGATCTAACAGCTCTAGGCTTGCATGGGGAAACAGCCCCTCTTCAGTCATCGAAACCTCTGGAAAGATTGTGGAAAAATCAAACAAAGCACGGTTCCAAGTGTTGCCTACACGCGTGCAAAAAACAAGATTTTTCCGGCTCAAAGCGCTCAGGCCCCGGCGTTCCCCCTATTCAAATCCATAGGTTGCCGCAAAGGGTTAATTTTTGTCTTTTGATGTGAAGGGGTTGCATGTTCGGGCATGGGAACCCGCAAATTCATGAGGGTGAACGACAGATGTCAGGGGCAGTTTCCGGGATGGATTGGGATCCGTTTGGCCGGTGCGTTCCGGACACGCCCGAATCTGTGCCACCTGGTGCACCAAATGCGCCAACGCGTCGTTACATCGGGCGCGTGGCCATGATTATGGCGCTGATCGGGTTGGTGGCGTTGGCTGTGTCGGCGCTGGTCTGGCCGCCGATGATCTTGCCAAGCGGCGTTTGGACCGCCTCGGCGTTTGGCATTGTGATCTGGCTTGACCACAGGACGATGACACAGAGCCGGTCGCGGTTTCAGATCTTGGCTCGGCACATGGGGTTTCGGCATGAACTGCTGGACATGCACCGTGTACGGCGCACCGAAAAAAGCGGCAATCTGGCCTGGGAGAGCTTTGATCCCCGGCTTGAGCAGGTCTTTCAAGCCATTCCACAATTGCTATTGCCGAGACCGGGTCAGCTGATCCCGATGGAACTGCAGGCGCAGTTCTGGGGGCGTTGCAAATCCGGGGTGCCCGTGTGGCTGTTGATGGGCGAGATGGACAGCGCCGCGATCGCGGGCGATGCGGGGCGTGAGGGCACACTGATCACCATGCTGGCGGGCTATCGGCTGGACCGTGACACGGGGATGCGGGCCCATATTCTGGCAAAAGCGCCCCTGGGTGCGGGGCGCAGAGGGGTGCAAACTGAATCCATACAGTTCAACCGCACCTTCACCATCAGTACCGCCAGCACCGATGCGCCCGATCAGGACCTGAAGGTCAGGCAGGCGCTGACCCCGGCGACGCAGGTCGCGTTTTTGGATCTTTGGGCACAGTACAAATCGCAATTCATCATCGATGGGCGTCTTTGTTTCGTCCGTGGGGATGTCCTGATCCCTTCGCGCGATGACCACGACATCGCAACGGAGTTGACCAAGGCGGTAGACGCGTTTCTGGCCGCGGCCACCCGTTTCAAACGCTATGTGGAGTAGAGCATGACGATTGCGTTGATACCGGTTCTGGCTGGCTTGATCCTGTGTGGGATCTGGGTGGTCCGCTATGAAAACCGTCAGTCCATGGCGGTCGCGCGGGTCGAAGAAAGTTGGTCTGGCATCGGGGTGCAACTGCGGCGGCGCCACGAATTGACGCCGCAGCTGGTCGCGATTGCGCGCCGGGCTCAGGCCCATGATCTGGACCTGTTGGACAGGGTGTTGAACGCGCGTTCCGATGCCTCAAACGCCTTGGAAACCGGCAATGCCAGCGCAATCGCGCAGGCCGAAGGTGCCCTTGATCACAGTTTGGCCGTGCTGCTGGGGCAGGTGTTGCAGCGGGGGGGCGCGGGGCAGAACTTGATGCTGCTGCAATCCCAACTGGAAGAGACCGCAGATCAGATCGCGGCGGCGCAGCGGCTACACAATTCGAATGTCGCGGGGTTCAATTCGCTGATCTCGGGTCTGCCGGGGCGTTGGATGGCGCCCCGACGGGGGCTGACGGTCGCGCCGATGCTGGCGTTGCCCGAACACCAGCGGCAGGCCATGCAAACCCCACCCATCATTTCACTTTGACCCCAGAGGCTGTTTTATGTTTTTCACGTTTCGCGCTGCGCTTTGCGTTTTTGCTTTCCTCGCCGCGCCCGCTTGGGCGCAGACCGATGCCTTTGGCAAGATCTTTGTCGAAGCGACCTGGCGGATGCAAAAGGCGCTGACCATGACCGGGCAGGGGGGCATTCTGGACCATCCGGAAATGCTGCCGATCTATTTTGCACCCGAGGCCGCCGCCGCCCTGCTGGATGTGCGGGGGCGGGTGGATCCGTTCAGCGGGGTCCGTGATCCAAAGTTCCGACAAAGCGTGGTCAGCGAGGACCGCGACCCGCAAGACGACGGCTGGGTCTATCAGGTCACCGTCGAGGGGGCCGAAGGCGCGCAAATCCTGATGGTGCGCCTCGACATGCACGAAGGGGCGTTTCGCATTGCCAACATCAGCGGCGAGGATGCGCAGGGCCCTTGGCAACTGGTGCAATCCGCGGCGGCCCCGCCGCAGGCCATTGTTCCGATCCAGACAGGGGCCGCCCCCGCACAACCTGATCATAACATGCTTGAGGCACCGGGGTTCGAAGATCCCTTTGAGGGGGCTGATATAGGCACCAACTGGCAGCTGATGAACGAAGATCCATCACGTTATGTGGTTGAAAACGGGTCTGTTTTACTGCTGCTTAGCGGTGATCGTAGTGTCATGGATAGCGCGGATCCGGTCAATCTGATGCAGTTGACACCGCTGCTGCCACCGCAGGCCGATTACGTCGCCGAACTGCGTTTTCATCTGCATGGAGATGCACAGGATGAGACCGTTGGGCTTGCCCTGCGCAACGGGTCCGAGGATTTTCTGGGGGCGGATCTGGTGATGCGGCGCTCGGGCTGTGGGCCAGATCTGGTTTTGCGCACGCACAACAAACGGGTCCTGAACACTAAGGACCGGGCCTTTCACAGTCTGGTCGAATATCCGCTGCTGTCCAAACATCTGAACACGGAATTCTGTCGCCCAGAAGGGCGCGCAAGGGCGGATGCGATCCTGAATGCGCTGCGCGAGGGCGGGGGGCAACTTCGGCTGATCCGGGATGGCTGGCAGCACAGTTTTCAGTTCGAAACCCGCGTTGACGGCCAATCCGTTGCGTTTTCGACGGGGCTGCTGACCCGCTTTGATCCGCTGACACAGCTGACGCTTTTGGCGGGCAAGGACGCCGCCGTTCCGGGAACCGGGACAGTGTTGTTCGACCATTTTTCCATTGTTTTCAAATAGTCGGAGCCCCGCGATGTCAAAACGACCCTTTTGGATCTTGTTGCCCCTGACCTTTGCGGCGCCGCTTTGGGCGCAAGATCAGCCCGCACTCCAGCCCGTCGACCAGATGATTGTTCTGGATGCGTCGGGGTCGATGTGGGGGCAGACGGATGGCCAAAGCAAAATCGAAACCGCGCGCTCGGTCATTGCCGGGTTGCTGCCGCAGGTGCCCGACACGGCCAAGCTGGGGCTGACTGTCTATGGCCATCGCCGCAAGGGGGATTGCGGCGATATCGAAACGTTGGTTGCACCCAGTCCGGCCGCGCAGGCCCGGCCTCAGATCAACGCGGCGGTTCAGGCGCTGAACCCAAAGGGGAAAACCCCGCTGTCCGCCGCCGTGCAACAAGCGGCACAGGCGCTGCGATCCAGCGAAAACGCCGCGACGGTCATTTTGATTTCGGATGGCAAGGAAACCTGTGATGCCGATCCCTGCGCCGTGGCGGCGCAGCTTGAGGCCGATGGCATTGATTTCACCACCCATGTTGTGGGGTTTGACATCACCGATCCCAGGGCGGATGCACAGTTGCAGTGTCTGGCGGAAAACACCGGGGGGCGCTATGTGCAGGCCGCCAACGCCGATGAGCTGACCGGCGCCTTGACCGATGTGGTGCTGGCGCCCCCCCCGCCCGCCGATGTCCCCGACCTGCCCCCGGCCCCTGTGGAACCATATTACGTCGATGGGTTTGACGGTGATGCGCTTGGGGAAGAGTGGCAGGTTCTGAACGCCGCGCCCGGCTTGATGCAGCAGGCCGAGGGCGAGATGATCATGATCGCCACCGGAGAGCGCGCTGAACCCTGGTCGGACAAGGCCTTGAACCGGCTCATGCTGACGCACCCCTTGCCAGAGGGCGATTTCGATCTGACCCTGACCTTTCGAATGCTGCCGCAAACCGGCCGCGATGAGGTGGTTCTGGGGCTGATCTCCGAACCCAACACGCTGATCTCGGCGTCGTTGTTTTTCGAACAGACCGGATGTGGCATTCAACCCCTGCTATACGGGACCTCGCAGATCGCCCGCGAAGGGCAGGGCCCCGAGCTGACCGAATTCTTCACCAAGGTCTTTGACGTCATCGGCATGACCGAGTTCTGCCAGCCCGGCGCCACCAAACCCGCAGACTTCATTCAACGCTTTGGTGCGCAGCCCGCTGATCTGATCCTAAGCAAGCGCGGGCGCAGCTATACCGCCAAGCTGCGCATTCAAGATGACGCGGGGGCCGAACATCTGGTCGAAGCCGCGCCGATCACCGCGCTGCGACGGCCCGATCATGCCTTTTTCACCATTGCCCAACGCCCGGTTGCACGGGGCGAAGGAATCCTGTTCGCCGACCACATTGCGATAACCGTGCCCGCAGACGGGGCGAATTAAGTTCAACACATTGAGAAGGATGGGTTTTATGATGACAGGGAAACGACGCCTCAAGCGGGGCAGGTTCAGCGCGCTGATCGGTCTTGCGCTTGGGCTGGTGGTGGGTCTGCCGGGCGCCTCTTTGGCCTATACCTCGGGGAAAATCACCCTCAACCAGGTGCGCCAGACCGAAGACACACGGCCGTTTCGCAACTGCGTCATGGGGAATTCCAACCCCAATCTGCTGTGGTGTGATTATCAAAACCGGCGTCAGGCCATCGACATGTCGCTATGTGTGCCCGGGTCGTTGCGCACGGGGCCCATCCGCAAGGGGTTTGAGGATCGGGCAATGATATGCGATGCGGCCCGGCCTTCGGGATCGTTTGTGCGCAGCTGTGATCGCGTTCTTCTCATGTCTTATCCGCGCAATCTTCCCAGACCGAATGCCAAGACCGGCAGTGTGGTCTATGTCAGCTATTGCGCCGGGCCCAAGATAAAAACCGATCTGCTGAATGGCCGCAAGATCCTGCGCCGGGACGGCGGGCTGACGCATATTGAATACAACCGCATGGGCAAAGACCGCCGCTATCGCAACCAATTCAACGCACATGCCTGCCCGACCCATCGTTTCTGGAACGATCTTGGGCAGATGCGCTGTTCCAAATGACGCCGCAAAGGGAGAGTTCGAGATGATCAACAGACGGAAATTTATGGTGGGCACCGCTGCGCTGGCAACGGGCGTTTCGGCCGGCACTGTCAGCTTTGCGGGCGGGGCGCAGGTGTCCATCCGCCTCAAGCATGCCGACCATCTGGCCAAATTGCGTGGTGGCAAGCTGCGCAAGGCGTTGATGAAGTCGGTTGAACTGATCGCCGACACCAAGGGCGCGGTGCCTGCCCGATTGTTCGTGTGCCGCGTCGAAAACGGCAAGGTTGCGGATATGTTCAGCTCAGAGGTCTTTGAGCTGCCCGACGGGGCATCCCCCATTCCGGGGGCCAAGTTCTTTCCCGGTGAGATGCTGTTTCCCGGCGAAATGCTGTTTCCGGGCGAAATGCTGTTCCCCGGCGAAATGCTGAACCCCGGGCGCAGCCCGCGTAAGACCACCGCCGGTTTGGCGCCCAGACTTTTGGCCGAAGCAGGCGCAGAGAACGGTTTGTTCTTTGTCGTTTTTGCCGAAGAAAAAGAGGTGCTTGGCGGCGGATTCGGGATCGGGACGGTGCGCGGGTGAGCAAGCGGGTTCTGGTTGTTGGTGATGGACCTGCGGGCCATCTGGCCGCATTGATCTTGTGCAATGCAGGGGCGCGCGTGTCTTTGGCCATGCGCCCAAGCGTTCCCAACGCCCATGACAGGCATGTGCATTTGCTGCCCGCGACCCTGCCAACCATCGCAAGGGAAATTGATGAGCCGTTGGGCCAGCGGCTTGTTGAACAGCAGATCCAAGACTGGATCTGGCACAGTTGGGCCAGCGGGCATTGGGACAGCCAACAGGCCACGCGCATATCGCGCAAGGCGTTGATGCAGGCCCTTGTGGACAGGGTGCGGGGGCTGTCAGTCGCCTATTCCGATGGCCGGACCTTGCGGTTTGAAGCTGGGCGGGCCGCGTTTGTCGATCAGTGGCAGAGCTATGATCTTTGTGTTGATGCCAGCGGCAACAGCCGGATCACGCTGCCAATGCTGGCGGGCGCGGGGATCGATCTTCTTCAATCAGAAATGGGTGGGGCCGAGCGGTTTACAAGCCTGTTCTACCACCGCCCCATGGGTATGGGCTGCAACCAGACCTGGATCTACCGTTCGGTCGAAGATCCTTGCCAAAGCGCCTATTTGCAGGCCGAACCGCATGGCGTCACGGTGACTTGTTCCGGCACGGCGTCACATGGGACCACTGCCCCGGATCAGCTGCGCGCCACATGGCATGAGACGCCGCTTTGTGACGTTTTGCCCCCTGATACCGTGCCGCGCATGCGCTCGGTCCTGGTTTCCCCTCCGGTGCGACAGGTTCAGTTGGCGCCGGGTGCGGGTGCGTCTTCCCTTGGGTGGATCGCCTTTGGGGACGCGTTGTTGCAGCTTCCGGTGCAAAGCGGGTTTGGTTTAACCTCGCTGATGTATCAGGGGCTTGCGCTCAAGACCGCACTTAACACAAGCTGGGCGCCAGCCCATCTACGCAGTGCGCTGGATCGCTATGCGCGTGCCACGGCGCTGCAAATCGCCGGGGCAATGACACTGGCGGGGGCCTTGCCCGCTGGCGCCAACCCCGAACCCGTTTGAAAGGACCTTCGTGCGACGCTTTTTTTATACCGCTTTTCTTCTCATGTCCGCGACCTCGGCCCTGGCCGATCCCGCGCAAAAGGCGCGCGACACAATGGTTGGCCATTGCATGCAAGATGGGGACAGCGCCAAATTCTGTAGCTGCCTGTTTGACACCTGGGAGGGGTTCATTCCGACTGAGCGGCGCCCAGATGCCTATGCCATCGCGCATCTGTTTTCGCATTCGGCCAAACCGACCAAGGCGGAACGCGACGCTGTCATGCCCTTTGTCCCCGCGTTCAACCAGGCGGATGCCCAATGTTCAAACATGCCCGATCACGATGTCGAAGCCACGCTCAAGGGTATTTCCGGGCTTAATCTGGACGGCATGTCAGAGGCGCAAAGGGCGCAGATGGTGGCCATCACTCAGGCGGCGCAGGCTGGTGATATTGCCGGGTTGATGGCGATGCAGCCCGTGTCGCCTGAGCCAGAGGACCCCCCAGCGGACATCGGGTTGGACATTGATTATGCCAGTCTGGCCGAGGCCGAAGCCGCGCGACTTGAGGCCCTTGGGCCCGCCCGTCTGCGCTTTGCGGAATATGAGCAGATGTTCACCCTGCGTTGTCTGGCGGATGAAACCCCCGCCGAACAATGCGGGTGTTGGTGGCAGGCGGCCCTGACCGCAGATCAGGGGCAGGACAACGCCGCGCTGGCCTATATCCTGTCGCTGCCAGCGGGCGACGGGTTGATGCAGCACTTTCCCTCCGACCAGATCGACGCCGCCTTTGCCCGGTTCGCCGCCTATACCCAAGCGCAATCCGCATGTTACTAAGCATGACCAGGGCCGCGTTGCGACGGATTGCGGATTTGCTTTTGGTGGCTGATGGGCTCCGCCGGTTTCACAGGATGTGCTGGGCGGGTGCCTTGATGGGGGCTATTCTGACAATGGTTGGCGGAGCGGGGCTGGCCCATGATCGCAGCGACACCATGGGCGATCACGCGGAGATCGCCGCCATGGTCGACCAGATCCTGTCGACTCCGCAGAAGCGTTCGCTTGAAACCCCCGACAGCTGGGATCTTGAGGGGGTAATCGACGCGTTTGATTGGCCCAGGGGCACTGACCGCGAGTTTCTGGCACAGGTTTTGGACATCTTCGGGCTGTATGTGCGCGGGGCGGTGGTTGACGGGCAGTTGCGCGACCCATTTGCGATTTACGACACTGACTATCTTCCAGTGGCGCATGACGTCGAGGCGCTGGCACCACAGGCGGATCGGATGTTGCGCTGGTACGAGGGGGTCAAAACATGTTGCGACTGATCCTGACGATCGCATTCCTGTGGTCTTTGATCACGCAGGCCGCCGCGTGGGAGGCACGCAACGTGGCCCTGATCCCCCCGCGCGATGATGGATCAACCGGTCAGATCCGCGATTGGGCCACGGTGACGGGGGATGCGGGCGGCTGGATTGTGCAAGGCTTTGATTTTCGCGCGGCCTATGCGAATGCGCCCATCGCGTTGAACACCCTGCAAAAGGCGACCAACAAGGACATTGCGGCCCTGGTGAAAGCCGGATTTCCAGATCCGGCAACCAATGCCACCTTTTACGATACGTTCACAGGGCTGGCCTATTTGCCGCTGTACCTGCTGGCGCGAGACTATAAGGGGGGTGGCAAATTCAACGCCCCCGCCCGTGCATTGTGCAATCCCGGCAGGGGCTGGATTGAACTGAATGCAAAGTCGGGCAAGGCCTTTAATCTGGACAAGATGGCCAACCCGATGGCGGGCAAGTTCGACGCCATGATCAATTTCCAGACGGTGACCATCATGCATGAAATCATGCATCTGGTGCAGCAGCGCGGCCATACCGCCAACTGCGATGCTCGGGGCTGGCTGAACGAAGGCATGGCAAACGCGGTCTCGCATTACATCGCGTCCAAGCACCGCCCCCGCGCGTTCCGGGCCAATGCGCTGTACTGGGATCGGCGCGATTATTCCGTCGATCTGGCCCTAAGCACCTTGCCCGACGGGCCCGAAGACAACCCAAACGCGCGCAAAGCGCGCATGTCCTATGCCACCGGGTCGTTTTTTCGCTATTTGATGGAGGCGGCCGAGGGGAGCACACAGGACGGGTTGAAGCTGGCCAGGATGATCACCACCGAGATCTCTGCCCGCGATGCCAGCGTGGATCGCTGGACCATTGACCGGCTAAGTGAGCTGCTCAAGACCCACTATGGTCGCGATCTGTCCTTGATCCTTCCCGAATTTCTCACCGAATACGGATCCTATGGCGGACGGTATCGTGCCAACAGCTGGCGGTCGCACGCCCGCTGGATCAACCGTGCGTTTGATGGCTGTGTCGAGATCACCCTTGATGCGGCCCGCCCGATCCAAGAGGTCGATCTGGAGGTGATGGTCAACGCCGGGGAATGTCTGGACGTGCGTTGGAACGGGTTTTCCCAACCCGTGGGATTGCAGTTCTACGCCGAAGGCAGCGATCTGGATGGCCTGCATCTGGGGCAGGCCGTGCGTGCGCGCCCGGCAACGGGCAGCCCGCAGGGGTGTTATGACGCCACCAAAAAACTGCCCCAGCGGATCAAACGCCCGATGCGGCAAAAATGTATGCTCAAACGCGGGCGAATGGTGCTGGATGGCGCGGATGTGGCAACCTGGACCTCGGATCAGCCGCTGTCGGGCGGGGCTGCCAAGGCGTTTCACAGCGGCCGTGGCCTCTATGTGTTTTCGGTGGTGGACAAGGGGTTTCATTCACCGGTCACGCTGCGCAGCTTCAAACTGACTGTGGGCGCCAATCTGGTCACGCTCACCACCGAGGACAATGAGCAAAATCAGGCCCAGCCCCCGGAACCCGCCAGCGCCGAAAGCCAGCCCATTCAACAGGGGCGGGCCAAAGTTAAACAAAGGGTCGCCGCGCATCATATGGCGCCGGATCGCCATCTGATCGACGGCCAATCCACCCATCAGGGCGGAGAGGCCTTTGGCTATATGGAGGGCATGCGTGCCTTAAGCGACGCCGAAGGGGATCAGCCTACGGTCATGGTGCCGCTGGGTGACTATACGCTGTTCCTGGTGGACCTGCCGGGGGCGACACCCAACGGTGGAGAGGCCTCAGCGGTGGGAACCTCTGGCAACAGCGACGAAGTGTTTCGTGGGGTTTTTGTCATCGCCAAGGACACGGCCCAAAGCAACGCGCTCATGCAATCCATGAGCCGCCCGGGCATGCCCGGCCTTGATGCGTTCGCCGCGATGGGGGCGCTTGGGTCCCCCATCGCCAATGGGGTTGAATTCAACGCGGTCCGCACCCCCATTGTCACGGACGAAGGTGAGCTTGTGCAAAAAACCGTATCGCGCTGTGACGTGGTCAATACGGCGGCCATTACCTCGGGCGACCTAAGTCCGGGATTGGTGGTGGCGGGCGCAATGGATCTGTTCGATTTCACTCAGATCGGGGCGGCCATGGCAGATATATGCGCGGTCCTGGAAGCCGGTTTTGACCGGCGCGTGAGCTTTCGGATCCATCTGCCTTACCGCAAACAGTATATGGCCAGAACCATCCTGCGGCACCGGTCCCCCGCGCAAGAGATTTACGACACGCAGGAATTTCTGGACGGGCCAAATTTCGGCGGCGTGGCAACGGCCGAGTATTATGCGCTTGCCGCGCTGAAGGGCGAGCTGGACAGCGCCGATGGTCCGGGTGGTCCCGGCGGGGGCGGCAGCGGGGCGGGGGCGGCGCTGGGCTGTGCATGTTCCACCTGTCCGGGTGAGGAATCTTTGCCCACGGCGCAATGCCTGCAAATCTGCGCACCGCAATGGGCCGGATGTGGCGCCAAGCCCGAGCCCGAGGCCCCCGCGCTGGATTTTCAGGATCTGCTCAAACGGGCCGCCAAAGCACCCGCGCAAACCCCGCCAAGCCCCCCCGCCGTCAAAACCAAAGCCGAGATCGAAGCACTGATCGAACGTCAGGTCCAGTCGCAACCAGCCGCCATTCGCGATGTCGTCCGACAGCAATTGCGCAAGAAATACATGAAGGAATAAGGCCCACGGCCAGGCGCCATTGCCCTACACCCGTGCGAGATCTGTCACCCGACGCGGGTCCTGTGCATTGCCCGTGTTCACGGTTGTCTCTGGTTCCAACAGCAGCACCTCGCAGATGCCGCAAAGCGCCACGGGGCAATGTTCAACCCCGTGGGGGACAATGATGAATTCGCCTTCTTCGACGATTTCGTCGCGGTCGCGGAACTTCATCAACATCCGCCCCCTGTGCACCAGAAACAGCTCATCCTCGGTGTCGTGATGGTGCCAGACAAACGCGCCTTCGAGCTTGACCAGCTTGAGTTGCATATTGTTGATCTGTCCGGCGATGCGCGGGCTCCAGGTGTCCGAGAAACTGGCAAAGGCCCGTGTCAGGTTCTTTGGGGCATGTGGTGACAGGTGATTGTTGATCCCGGCGACGTCGCGCTGGATCGAACGTAGCTGTGTTTCCAACTCGGGGCTGTCCGCCGGATAATCTCCGTTCAAAGCGGCCGTGCCGATGGTAAAGCCCGCAGCACCGCAGCGGCGGGCGATCTCGATCTGGTCACGCGACCCGAACGAGCCCGCCATGATGACAGGTTTGTCCACGGCAGCGCAGACCGCGGCCATCAACCCGGTGACATTCTGGTCCGACCGATAGGCCAGCAGGTCCAGCCCATCCACCCCGTCCCGCGACGCCAGATCAAGGGCGCTGTCGACGACCTGGTCGATGCTGCCCGCCAACACGCTGGGATGGCCTTCGATCTGTCCGGGAAAGGGAAAGTACCGGATGTCTGTCCCGGCCAGAATGGGCAGAACCGCATCCACATGCGTGCCGCCCAACAAAATGTCGACACCGATCTCAACCGCGGCCTTGGCCGAGGCGACTTCACTGGCTTGATCAAGGGACACCACCTCAAGATAGCTGGTTGCGCCCCCGGCCTTGATGGCCGTGTTCAGGTCTTTGAGCTGATCAAACGGCAGGCCCACATCCTTGAACCCGATGTGGTGCACCCCGGCGGACAGGGCGGTTTTCAGATGCCGCGCCGCGTCTTCGACGGTCTTGTCGTTGCGGGTCAGCATAAAGATGAAACGCAGTCCCATCGGGCGGCTCCTTTCGTTTGGATCGACCCCAGTTTGAAGACATGTGGGGAGGCTGTCAAAAGGCTTGCGACACCAGCGCATGGGGCCCATCGCCGCCTGTCACACGGGGGCAGCTCCGCGCCCAAAGGTGATTTGGTGCGTGAGAGATGCAAAAGCCCCCGCAGCTGATCGCTACGAGGGCCTAATGGGCTGATCCGCATGGCGCGCCCGTGTCAGGGGGAAAGGTCAGGGGGGGAAAGGTCAGGGGCGAAAGCTGATGCGTTGTGAGGCGGTAAACCGGCCGCCGGCGGTCTTTTCGATTTTGCCTTCGCGCAGGAGCTGACCAAAGTTGCGCAGGCGGTCCTCGCGTGACGATTCTTCAAGCTCGGCTTCGCGCACGATCGTCATCAACTGCGGGCGTGAGAACTGTGGCCGACCCTCGACAAACGACATATAGGCCGCCGCTGCCTCAAGCAATTCCGGCAATTCACGCGCGCCCATGTCTTGCGCATAGGCGGCAAAACCCCCTTGGGGCGCCTCTGCCTTTGGCTGGGGCGCGGGCGCTTCTGCCATGGGTTCGGGCGCGGACGCAGCTGCGGCTGGCGGTGTTTCAATGACCGCCTGCGCGGCAGGTGCGGGGGCCTCAACCGGGCGCCTTTGCACACGGCGCGGGCGCACCGGGGCGGCGGGCATGTCCTCAACCCTTTGCTCCGCCACGAGTTTCAGCGGGGCGGGGCGCTCGGGCTCTTTGGGGCGCTCGGTGCGCGCGGTTCCGGCCTGCGGGCGACGGGGGCGCACAACGGTGGCCAGATCTTCGCGGTAGGGCTCCATCTGGTCGTCGGCGTTGTCCTTTTTGCCCAGCAGGCGCTCGGCCTTGGTGGCGGCAACGGCGGCGCGCAAATGGGCGATGGCGGTCCGGCGGCGGTTGCCTTCGGGTTCGTCCATCTCAGAGTTCGTCTGATCCAGAAGGCGAGAGGTGTCGCCATCCTCGACCGAGGTCTCGGTCAACATCGCGCGGGCCGGGCTGGCCATTTTGACCGCCTTTCGCGCGCTGTCGCGCACCAGATCTTCGACGGCGCTGTCCATGTCCGGATCCAGCGTCGAAGCCGTGGCCGCCGGGGGGATCGGGTTGTCTAGGCGCAGAGGTTCAGACGCGGCGGCCGGGGCATCCGCGATGGCATCAGCCGCATCTGTGGATTGGGTCGCGGTGCCATCCAGCTCGGCTTTGACCGCAGCAAGTTCGGCAGCCAGATCCGCTTCGTCTTCGGCTGAAAGCGACGAGCCAGACACCGCCGGGGCGGGTTCGGGAAGCTCTTCGATTTCTTCCACTTCCCCGGCTTCGATGGCCTTTTGGAACTGCGCGCGTTTGACCTTGACCACACGGGCGCGGGTGGGGGCGCGCACCGGGCGAATGGGGGTGGCGGGGGCCTGTTCCGGGGCGGGTTCAGCCGCAGGTTCGGTCGCCGTGGGGCTTGCCTCATCCGCCATCAACCCGGCGATGGTATCCGCGAGATCGGCGTCCGGCAGGCTGTTCTGCGCAGGCAATTCTTCGGCTGGTTCGGCCTTTGGTTGCGTGTCAGCCTCAGCCTCTGCTTCCGGGGCTTGCAGCTCATTGAGCAGCGCATCCAGCGCATCGTCGTCCAACTGTTCAAGATCATCCGTCGCGAGGTCTTCCACAGATGTGGGGGCAGCGGGATCTGGTGTCTGCACGTTCTTTTCGGTGGTCGGTTCGGTGAAGGCATCCGCTAGGTTGGTCAGGATGTCCTTGTCGCCCCCCTGATCCTCCGCGCCCTTATCCGCGCACAGGTCGGCCTTGGTGTCCGCCGTGTCCGCCTGTGCGGTTGTCGCGGTTTCGACCTCGGACAGAGCGTTTTCCAGCGCTTGCGCGTCGAAATCTTCGTCGATGTCTTTCAGTTCTTCGGCGGTCTTTTCAACCTGTTCCCCCATGAGATCTTTGCTGTCCACATCATGGGTGGCCTCAGTCACGTCTTCTGAGACGTCTTCTGAGGCGGATTGAGTGTGCGGCTCCTGGGGGGCGTCGATGGGATCATCAAGATCCGCGTCAGCAGTTTGCGCGTGCGCGTTATCGGACTGCGGCGCGGGATCAGGGGTTTTTGCCGGTTCTTCCGCCACAACGGCACGAATGCGATCCAGCTTGGCCGCAATATCGGGCGAGGGGGTCAGCGCCGAGGTGTCAACAGGCGGTGCCGCCACCTCAGGCGCCGTGTCAAGATCGGCATCCAGCAGCGCGGCATCCGAGAATTCCGGGTCGCTCACACGCTCAGACAGTACGGCGGTGGCTTCGATGGTGTCATCATCGGGCAGCAGATCGGCGGGTTCGTCTTCGTCCAGGGCAGCGGCCTGTTCCGCAGAGAGCGCCGCAGCAATCGCCCCCGTCGAAACCGCGGCAGCGCCCGCACCCAGCGCACCGGTCGCAAGGCCCGTGCCAAGCGTCACACGCCCGTCACCCAGATCGGGCGATAGCCGTTCACGCATCATTTCGGTCGCAAGATCGGAATCGACCTGCGGAGGTTCCGCGCCGAAAAATCGGTCTTCGTTCACGACACCACGGAAGAATTGCGTTGTCTCTTTGACGGCCTGCAGCGGATCGTCAAAACCTTCCGCCGTGCAGGAAAACGTGCCGTAAGACACTGTCAAAATCTTGCTCGAACTCACCATGTGCTGCTCACTTTCATTCGTACTGCAACAGCGTGTTTACTATGCTGACCGGGACGAAAGCTGACCGAAACTGTGCTATTTCGCGTATCATTTCGTGACCTCATTGTGGTCAACGTGCAAAATCGCCATTAATTCGCCATGAATGAATACAGGTTTTTCAACATGCGACGGGCGTGGGGCGCAGGGAAATTGGTCAAACAAATCATACATTCTAATGAACCCGTGGTTTTGCTGGGTGGGGGCGACAGTTCCAATATGGGGCTCGAGGCGGCTTTGGCCAAGGCCCGGACAGTTGTGGCCGCCGATGGTGGGGCGGATATGGCCCTGATCCTGGGCCGAATCCCCGATGCCGTTTTCGGAGACCTGGATTCCCTATCGACAAGCGCACAGGCGGCTCTGCCCGATGGGGTTCTGCGCCCCATAGAAGAACAACATAGCACGGATTTCGACAAATGCTTGAGAAATATCAACGCCCCTCTGATCGTGGGGTATGGCTTTCTGGGCGGGCGGGTCGACCATGAGCTGGCCGCGCTGAGCACCCTGGTGGCGCGCGCGGGCCACAAGGTGATCCTTGTCGGACAAGAGGACGTGATCGTGCATGCCCCGCCGCGTATCGCCTTGGATTTGGCGCCGGGCTGCCGGGTGTCGCTGTTTCCCATGGCGAAGGTCAGCGGGCGATCCCGGGGGCTGCGCTGGCCGATCGAGGGGCTTGGGTTCTCTCCTGACGGGCAGATCGGAACCTCAAACGAGGCCACCGGACCGATCCACATCGAGATGGACGCCCCGGGCATGTTGCTGATTTTGCCGCGCGCCTGTCTTGGGGCGCTATCTGAGGCGCTTATGGCGAGCGATGGCTGGCCCGCTCTCTGAACACAATATAAAGCCCCGCGCCCAGCGTGATCAGAATGCCAACCGTTGCCAGGGCGCCCGGGAGGTCGGAAAAGATCAGCCAGCCGATCAGCGTGGCAAAGGGGATTTCCAGATATTGCATCGGGGCCAGCGTCGAGGCTGGCGCATATTTCAGCGACCAGGTCAGCAAAACATGCGCCAGCGTGCCGGCGATGCCCATGGCAATGATCAACCAAAGACTTGAACCATTGGCCGCGCGCCATTCCAGCCCCGGCAGGTCGAGAAACACCATGACAGGGGCCATGATCACGATGGCAATCCCCCCCGCCACGGCCTGCGCCCCGATGGGATCGGTGGTGGTGGCGATCTGACGGGTCAGCATCATGTAACCGGCAAAGACAAAGGCCACCCCAAGCGGCAAAAGCGCGGGCCAGCCCACGTCGACAAAGGCCGGTTGCACCACCAAAAGGGTGCCACCAAAGCCCACCACGCAGGCCGCCAAGCGGCGCAGGCCGACCTCTTCGTGCAGCACGTATTTGCCCAGGAGCAACATGATGAACGGCATGACATAGGAGATGGCAATGGCATCAGCGATGGGCAGGTACATCAGCGACAGCGCCACAAGCGCGATGCCCGCGATATGCAACAGCGTGCGCAGGAACAGCAGTGTCAGGTCGCGGCCCCGGACACGCATGCTGCGCCCGGTGAAAAGACATAATGGCACAAGGATCGCCGCCTGAAAGATAAAGCGCAGCGTGACCAGCTGGCCGACTTCGAACCGCTGCCCCAATAGCTTGATCAGCGCATCGGCAAAGGGGGCCAGCATGCAAAACGCCAGCATGAGGGAAATGCCCAATAGCGGGCGATCTTGGTGGGGGGCATCGGTGTGCATCCCGGCACGCTAGGGGGGGAATGGGAAAAGGTCTAGGACCGTATTTCCCAAGATGTCTGATGCGCCCATTTCTTGTGTGATTTGCAACGCGCTGACACGCTTGAACCAGCATTCCGGCAAACCCGGTCGAAAATGAGGTTTGCCCGGATCTCTTTTACCCTTTCGAAAGCGAGGGGCGGGTATTCACCTGCGCAATACGTAAGGAGATCAGTTTGAAAACCCGCTCTTCCCATGTGAAATTCGCAGTTTGTCTGTCTGCTATTGGCGTCATGTCAATTCTGGCCGGGTGTCAGGACGCGCCAACGTCAACGGCAACAAAGCCAAAAATTCATCAGCACAGCCATTTGGAACTGAATGGCCCGATGCCGCAGGCCTATCGTGATTTTGTGAGACATGTTGATGCCTATGGGGCGCTTTATGTCACACAGACCGGTGGGGGCGGGGGTCGCATTGGTGGAAAGTCTTCTCTTGAAGAGGCGAAAGCCGGGGCGCTTGCGCAATGTCGCAAGTTCAATCCAGATATGAACTGTATCTTGTACGCAACGAAGTCTCCGTAACGGATTGAGAAACACAGTTGCGGGGGGGGGGGCCCCTGTCCCCTCGCAGGCCAAAAAAAATTGGGAAGGTTTGGGCAGAAGACCGCCACGCCCTAGGCCAA